>CAYUNM010000099.1:0-3826 GCA_964446175.1 uncultured Kofleriaceae bacterium | reverse complement strand
CGTAGCGCGCTCCAGCGCACAGCGCGCGCTGCGGTACCAACGGTTCGATCCGGAACCCTTCGGACGCGGTTTTCTGGGTGCGCGGCACGCGGGGTGCACGAACGCGTCTCGTCGTGCGGCACGTGTCCTCGCTTCTGTTCGCAGCGCTCGCGGCGTGCAGCGGTAGGTCGGCGCTCCACGACGCGGGCGGGACCGACGGAGCCGCATCCGGGGGCGACGCGCGCGGTCGAGCGGATGCCGCGTTGCCGGGGCACGACGCCGCGGTCGACTCGCCCGCCGCGCATGGCGACGCAGCGGCCGACGCGAGAGTCGACGCCGCGGTCGACGCCGGAGCTCCGCCGCCCGCCGGCGTGGTCCTGTATCCGCTCGGACGGCGTCATTCTCCCATCACCGCGCGCGTCGCATCGCACCTGACCTCGATCGAGAGCGCGAGCTCGGCGCCGAACGTCTTCGCGAAGATCGGCGACTCGATGACAGCCACGACGAGCTTCGTGGCGTGCTTCGACAGCGGCTACGATCTCGGCGCGCGCACCGATCTCGCGGCGACGCGCGCGTACTTCGCCGGCGGCAACGCCGCAGGAACCTCGCCCTACGGTCGCACGAGTCTGGCGGCCACCGGCGGCTGGGAGACCCGCGACGAGCTCACCGGGACGCCGACGCCGCTCGATCACGAGCTCTCGGTGATCGCGCCCGGCGTGTCGATGGTCTTGCTCGGCACGAACGACAACCGGTACGGGCGCACGCTCGCTGCGTTCGGCCAGGATCTGTGGACGATCGTCGACGACATCCTCGCGCATGGCTCGATCCCGGTGCTGTCGACGATCGCGCCGATCAACGGTGACCCGGGAAGCGACGCGCGCGTGCCGCTGTTCAACCTCGTTGTTCGTGCGATCGCACAAGGACGCCAGGTACCGCTCGTCGACTTCCACGACGAGCTCGTACCGCTGCCGAACCGCGGCATCGGAAGCGACGGCATCCATCCGACGGTCTCGCCGAGCGGGGCGTGTGACCTCACGGCGCCCGCGCTGCAGTACGGCTACAACGTCCGGAACCTGATCACGCTCGAGGCCTTGAAGCGCGTGCGCGATGCGCTGGGAGGTCAGCCGCCGGATGCATCGGCGCCGGTGCGCACGGGCAGCGGCACGCACGCCGATCCGTACACGGCGACGATGCCGCTCGTCGACCTCGGCGACACGCGCGCGGGCGACGATCTCGTCAGCTCCTACCCGTCGTGTGATCCGACGACCGACAGCGGGCGCGAGAAGGTCTACGCGCTCGACCTCGGCTCCGCGCAGACGATCGAGGCGTACGTCATCGATCGCGGCGCCGTCGACGTCGACGTGCACATCCTCGCCGGTTCGATGGCGGCGAGCGCATGCGTCGCGGCCGGCGATACCTCCGCGACGGCCACGGTCGGGCCGGGTCCGGTCTACATCGTCGTCGATTCGATCTCGGCGAGCACCGAGGGCGAGTACCTGCTGGTCGTGACGAACCCGTGAGCGTTGCGGTACCGTAGTCGCGTGCTCGAGACGTTGATCGCGCGCTGGAAGGGGGATCCGGGCGGCACCTATCGGTCGTGGTTCCTGTGGGAGGAGCGGCTCAAGAACTTCCGCACGATTCGCCGAGGGATCCAGGAAGTGATCGAGGAGATCGACGCCGGCACGTTCGGCGTCGCGTACCGCGGCTCGTCGCTCGAGACGGTCGTCGGCTCGATCGCGGAGCAGCGCCAGATCTTCAAGGGCGCCGATCACGCGTTCCTGTGGAAGCCGAAGCTCCGCATCCCCGACATCTACGAGTCGCCCGACAACCAGCGCGCGTTCGGCCGGTTCCTCGATACGTGCGTGTGCTGCACCGGCGCCGACGCGCTCGTCGCCGCGATCAAGAAGCTCGACTCGCACCAGGTGAAGGGACTCGGCCCCGCCGCCGCGAACCTCCTCTACTTCCTGCACCCGACGCACATGCCGCCGTTCAACACGGCGATCGTGAAGGGCTACAACGCGCTGCTCGGCGCGAAGGTCAAGCTCGGCAGCTGGACGGAATACCTCGCGATGCGCGAGGGCATCTTGCGGCTCAACGACGAGCACCGCGCGCTCCTATCGAATGACCTCGGCGCGATCGCCGGACTGCTGTTCGACATCGGCAGCGGGCGGTACGCGCCACCACCGCGCGGGGATGACGCCGCGGCGCTCGCCGCGTGGGAAGCCGATCTCGCGAAGGCTCGCGCCGAGGTCGCGAAGAAGCCGAAGGCCGACGACGATCGCACGCACACCCAGATCCAGGTCTGGCTGCGCGACCTCGGCCGCGCGCTCGGGTTCGACGTCTGGATCGCGGCGAACGATCGCGCTCGCGACGCCGGCACGGGCAAGCTCGGCGACGGCTGTCTCGAGGCGTTGCCCGAACCCCTGGCGAGCGCGCCGGGAGCCGAGGCGGTACGGCTGATCGATGTGCTGTGGCTCGAGCACGGCAAGCCGCAGGTCGCGGCCGCCTTCGAGGTCGAGCACACGACGTCGATCTACTCCGGGGTCGTTCGCATGCTCGATCTCGCGCTCGGCGCGCCGGGTCAGGCAACACGCGGCCTGTTCCTCGTCGCGCCTGACGATCGCGAGGACGACGTCCGCGCGCAGCTATCGCGGCCGGCGTTTCAGCGCGTGCGCGATCTCGAGGTCCGCTACCTGCCGTACAGCGAGCTCGAGAAGCATCGCGATGCGATGGCGAGGTTCGGGGCGGGGCTCAAGGCGATCGAGGCCGTCGCGCGCTCGCTCGTCTAGCCGAGTGACCGTCGCGGTCACGTGTAACCGGCGCGGTCACGGATGGCGGGCGCTTCGCGCTCGGAACACGCTGAAATGATGAGGACCCGGCAGTGGCGTACGCCGTGCTACACGGGCAGGGATGCGACTATTGTGGCTCGGTGCCGTGGCCCTCGCGGCGTGCGTGCCCTCGCGGTCGACGCTGTTCGATCCGGTCTCGAGCGACGTCCAGCGCCGCGTCGGCACGAGCGTGACCTGGACGGAGGACGCGCGAACCGATCCCGCAATCGAGACCCTGCTCGGGCGGCCACTCGACGCCGACACCGCCGTCCGGATCGCGCTCGCGCGTAATCGCCGCCTGCAGGCGAGCTACGACGAGCTCGGGATCGCGGGAGCGGCCGTGGCGGAGGCGACGGTCCTGCCTCCGCTGTCCGTCGACATCGATCACAAGTTCGCGGTGAACGGCACCGGCAGCGAGACCGAGGTCGAGGCCGTTCAAGATGTCCTCGACCTGTTCCAGATCGGCCAGCGGCGCTCGGCGGCGAACGCCGAGCTGGCGGCGACGCGAGCGCGGGCGGTGGCCGCGACGGTTCGGCTGGCGAGCGACGTCGAGCAAGCGTTCGACGATCTGCTCGCCGCGCAGCAGGACGAGGAGCTCGTGAAGACGGCGTTCGCAGCGGCGGACGCATCCGCCACCCTGGTCGAGCGCCAGCACGCGGCCGGCAACACCACGGACCTTGCCCTGGAGCGCGAACGCGAGCAGCGCGAGCGCATGCGCGTCGAGGTCATGCGGGCCGGGCTCGCGATCACGGAGAAGAGGGCGCGGCTGGCCGCACTCCTCGGCATCGGCGATACCCATCACGAGCTCACCGCGAGCGGCCGCCTTCCCGATCTTCCGGCCGAGCCGCCCACGCTCGCTGATCTCGGAGCGGTCGCCGCATCGGCGAGCCTCGACGGCGCGGCTCTGCGCGCCGAGGCGGACGCGGCCGCCGCTCGCGACCAATACGCGGTGGTGCGCTCATTCCTGCCCGAGCTCGGCGGCGGCGTGTCGGCGGCGCGTCGCGAAGGACTGGACGTGG
>CAYUNM010000098.1:0-3890 GCA_964446175.1 uncultured Kofleriaceae bacterium | reverse complement strand
CCTCGCGATCCTCGCGCTGCTGTGCGCCGTCGCGCACGCCGACGACCGGGTGGCGGCGGAGCGCTACTTCCGCGCCGGCGAGAAGGCCTACGCGGCGCAGAACTTCGAGGCGGCCGCGGAGAACTTCGAGGAGGCGTACAAGCAGGCGCCGCTGCCGGAGATCGCGTTCTCCGCGGCCCAGGCGTATCGCCGGCAGTATCGCGTCGATGCGCGGCCGGAGTACTGCGCGCGCGCCGTCGAGCTGTACAAGCTGTACCTCGGCAAGGTGAAGACGGGCGGGCGCGTCGCGGATGCGGCGGATGCGCTCGTCGAGATGCAGCACGAGCTCGATCGCCTGATCAAGCTCGGGCTCAAGGTCTCGCCGGAGGTCGCGGCCGAGCACACGCTGCTCGGCGTCAGCCCCGCGCTCGGCGACACGCACCAGACCGCGATGCACGAGGTCGACGAGGCCCGCACGGCCGCGCCGACGATCGTCGTCACGTTCGACGGCAAGCGCGTCGAGCCGTACTCGCTCGTCCAGATCGAGCCGGGCGTGCACGCGATCCACGTCGAGGCGCCCGGGTACAAGCCGTTCGACCTGCAGGAGAACGTCGTGCAGGGCACGACGAACATGATCGACGTCGCGCTCGAGCCGAGGCCCGCGCACGTGACGTTCGATGTCGAGGCGGATGCGCAGATCGCCGTCGACGGGCGCGCGCTCGGCAGCACGCCGCTCGTCGCCGACGTGCCGGCGGGACGGCACCTCGTCGCGTTCACGCATCGCGGGCGCGAGCCGGTCGTTCGCGAGCTCACGTTCGAGAAGGGCCAGGACCTGCGGCTGCAGCAGCCGCTCGCGATGACGGCGCGCCGCCGCGCCGTGCCGTACGTCGTGATCGGCGCCGGGTCGCTCGGCGTCATCTGCGGCGCGAGCGCGATCGCGGCGCTCGTCGAGGATTCGCGCGCGTCGTCGCTGCACCAGCGCATCGCGATGGGCAATGCGCCGCTCTCGGTCGGCCTCGACTACCAGAGCAAGCTTACGTGGCGCGATCGCTTCGTCACCGCGACGTGGACGACCGGCGCGCTCGCACTCGCGACCGGCGCGGCCGCGGCGTGGCTGTACTACGCGGATCACCCCGGTCCGGAGACAACTCACATCGCCCCGATGGCTGGACCTTCCGGAGGCGGTGCTATGCTTTTCGGCAGCTTCTAGCTATAAGCACCGACCATGGGTTCGACGGGTAAGAGACTGGCGGCAGTCGCCACCACGCTGACGTTCGACAAGTTCTGGAAGTGGCTGTCGGGCCACGCGAACTGCATCGTCCGCGCGGGCACGCCCGAGGTCGTTCTCCTCGACCACGACGACTTCCACTGGACGCTGCTCACCGAGGACGACCACACCCACGTCGTCCAGCTCGCGCGTGCCAAGGATCTCGTGGGCGAGCTGCTCGTGTTCCCCGCCGAGGTCGCGTACGTGCAAGTCGAGCCTGGCGATACCGACGGCGAGTGGCTGTTCGAGTGTATCGTCGAGAACGAGAAGGCGCGCGAGGTCGCGTATCACTTCGTGATGGCTCACGAGTACGACGACGGCGAACACCGGCGCGAAGAGAAGTGGACGCACTAGCGGACGCACAAGAGCGGATCGGTTCTCTCGTCGACGATCGCTACAAGATCCTCGAGGTGATGGCCGCCGGATCGATGGGAGCCGTCTACAAGGCGGAGCGCGTCCCCGTCGGCAAGATCGTCGCGATCAAGTTCCTCCACGCGTCGTTCGCGAGCGACAGCGAGTTCCAGGCGCGCTTCGAGCGCGAGACGCGCGTGATGTCGAAGCTGTCGCATCCGAACTGCGTCAGCGTCGTCGATTTCGGCGTGTGGCAGGACGAGCCGTACCTCGTGATGGACTTCGTCGCGGGCACGACGCTGCGCCAGCTGATCGACAAGGGCCCACTCCCGCCGGCTCGCGCGCTCGCGCTGACCAAGCAGATCGCGGCCGGCCTCGCGCACGCACACGCGCAGGACATCGTCCACCGCGACATCAAGCCCGCGAACATCATGATCACCGAGGAGATCGGGCACGGCGAGCGCGTGCGCATCCTCGATTTCGGCCTCGCGCGGCTGCGCGGCAACGTCGGCCGCGACGCGACGCAGACGAACATGGTCGTCGGCACGCCGAACTACATGGCGCCCGAGCAGACGGTGCCCGGCAGCAACATCGACGCGCGCACCGACATCTATGCCGTCGGCGTCGTGCTGTTCGAGATGGTCGTCGGCGATCGGCCGTTCCACGCCGAGGAGACCCTGCAGCTGCTCGGCATGCATCGCGCGGCTCCCATTCCGCGCCTCGCGGATCGCGTGCCCGAGGGCGTCGAGCTGCCGAACGGCCTGCAGGCGCTGATCGACAAGGCGATGGCGAAGGCGCCCGACGCGCGCTACCAGAGCGCGATCGAGCTCGCGTCCGCGATCGACGAGGTGATCGCGGGCAAGCGCGACTCGGCGATCGACGTCACGATCCCGAACGCGCCGAATCGCTCCGGCGAGGCGCTCGCACCGACGATGGTGCACCTCTCGACCGAGAACGACATCCTCGACGACGACGAGCCACCGCGCCGCTCGCGGTTCTGGCGCACGATGCTGACGGCGATGATCCTCGTCGGTGGCGCGGCCGCGATGGCCGGCTACCTGATCCATCGCAACGCGACGAAGACGAAGACCGCCGATGCGGCGCAGGTCGCCGTCGCGATCGACGCGGCGGGCTCGGCGATGGTCGCGGTCACGCCGCCGCCGTCGATCGATGCCGCGGAAGCGCCCGCCGTCGTGATCGATGCCGCCGCCCCTGCGGTCGGCTCGGGCTCCGACATGGTCGCCGCCGGCTCCGGCTCGGCCGTCGTCGCCGTCGGCTCGGGGAGCGCGGTCGGCAGTGCGGGCTCGGGTGAAGAGATCGAGATGGATCCGAACACCGCCGAGGACCTCGACCCCGAGAAGGGCTCGGCGGAGGTCGCGGCGACCGAGGCGGCCGACGAGCCGGAGTCCGGGAGCGCCGCCGAGGCGAAGGCGCCCGAGCCGCCTCCGGCCGTCAAGAAGGCCACCACGCTCCACGAGGCGGTCCAGCTGATCAAGGAAGGGCAGCGCGAGACCGCGCTTGCCGCGCTCGCCAGGCTTCACCGCGAGAACCCGAAGAGCTCGTACATCCCGTTCTTGATGGGCAACCTCTACTTCGACAAGCTGTGGTGGTCCGCCGCGATGGACAACTATCAGGAAGCCATCAAGAAAAACTCCGCGTACCGCAACAACCCGACGCTCAACAAGAACGTCATCACGATGCTCGGCTCGGGGAAGACGCGGCAGCGCGCGACGAACTTCCTGCGGGGCGTCGTCGGCCACCCGGCCGGCGCGTACCTCCGGTACATGGCCACGCATGCGGAGAACCCCGTGGTTCGCAAGCAGGCTGCCAATCTGGCGAAGTTCATCCGCTGATCGCCCGACGATCTGCCCCGCGAGGGCCCCGGAGGGCCCGAAGCACCAGGATGAGTGGCAAGCGCCGAAAGGCGCTTGACAGAAGGGGGCGGATCCATAAGATTTCGCGCTCGCTTTCGAACGCCCAGGATCCGTAATGCCCACGATTAACCAGCTCGTCCGTCGAGGCCGTGAAAAGGTCCGCACCAAGAGTGCGTCCCCGGCTCTCAAGCAGTGCCCGCAGAAGCGCGGCGTCTGCACCCGCGTCTACACCACCACGCCGAAGAAGCCGAACTCCGCGCTCCGCAAGGTCGCTCGTGTTCGTCTGACGAACGGCATGGAAGTGACGTCGTACATCCCGGGCGAGGGGCACAACCTGCAGGAGCACTCGGTCGTTCTGATCCGTGGCGGCCGCGTCAAGGATCTGCCGGGCGTTCGCTATCACATCATCCGCGGCACGC
>CAYUNM010000097.1:0-4640 GCA_964446175.1 uncultured Kofleriaceae bacterium | reverse complement strand
GCCGGTCGGGCAGTGGCCGGTGTGGCAGCGCTGCGCCTGGATGCAGCCGATCGACAGCATCGCCTCGCGCGCGACGTTGACCATGTCGCAGCCGAGCGCCATCGCGAGCAGCGCGCTCTCCGGGAAGCCGAGCTTGCCCGAACCGATGAACACGACCTTGTGGTGCGCGCCGGCCTCCGCGAACGTACGATAGACCTCGGCGAACCCGAGCCGGAACGGCAGCGCGACGTGATCGGTGAACACCAGCGGCGCCGCGCCGGTGCCGCCTTCGCCGCCGTCGATCGTGATGAAGTCGGGCGCGCGCCCGGTCTTGTCGATCTGCGCGGCGAGGTCGCGCCAGAAGCCGAGGTCGCCGACCGCGCTCTTGATGCCGACGGGCAGGCCGGTCGCATCGGCGAGCTTCTCGATGAAGTCGAGCATGCTCGAGACATCCGAGAACGCGCTGTGCGCGGCTGGCGAGATGCAGTCGCGGCCGAGCGGGATGCCGCGGATGCGCGAGATCTCCGGCGTGACCTTCGGCGCCGGCAGCACGCCGCCGAGCCCGGGCTTCGCGCCTTGCGACAGCTTGATCTCGATCGCCTTCACGCGCGCGCTCGCGACGCTCGCGAGGAAGTGCTCCATCGAGAACCGGCCTTGCGCGTCGCGCGCGCCGAAGTAGCCGGTGCCGATCTGCCAGATGATGTCGCCGCCCTTGCGGTGGTAGTCGCTGATGCCGCCTTCGCCGGTGTTCTGCAGCGCGCCCGCGAGCGCGACGCCGCGGTTGATCGCCTCGACGGCCGCGCCCGACAGCGAGCCGTAGCTCATCGCGCTCGTGTTGATGACGCTCGTCGGCCGGAACGCGTGCTTGCGCCCGCGGAACCCGCCGAGCACGCGGATGCACGGCAGCTTGTGATCGGGATCCTCGGGGGGATGGAGCGGAAACGCGCTGTGGCGGATCAGGATGTAGCCGGGGCGTTCGAGGTCGTTGTCGGTGCCGAAGCCGAAGTAGTTGTTCTCCTTCTTCGACGACGCGTACACCCAGCGCCGCTGATCGCGCGAGAACGGGCGCTCCTCGTCGTTGCTCGTGACGATGTACTGGCGCAGCTCCGGCCCGATCGCCTCGAGCCAGTACCGGAAGTGCCCGACGATCGGGAAGTTGCGCAGGATCGCGTGCTTCTTCTGCACGACGTCGTGGATCGCGATCAGCACGAGTGCGGCACCGACCGCGATGCCGACATACCCCGGAACCGACATTCCCCGAGCTTATCCCGTCCCTCAGTCTCCCGACCAGAACCGGATGGGCCCCGTATCCATGTGGACGAACCCGCTCTCGAGATACAGCCCGACGCCTCCGAGCTTCTGGGACTTCGCCCACGCGTGGAGCTGCTGCGTCGTCACGCCGGGGATGAAGAAGTCGACCGCGTTGCCGTGCGTGTGCTGGCTGTCGCGCGCGACCTGGTGGCCCTTCTTGCGCAGCATGAGGTTGAACTTCGGGTGCCGGAACCCGCTGACGACATCGACGACCGGGCTGCGGAACTTCTCCGCCGCGCTGACGAGCACGCCGAGCAGGCGCGGCTCCATCGCTGTCGACTTCGACGTGTAGTGATCGCGCAGAAAGATATCGAGCACGTGCGGCGTGCCCGCGTGCAGCGGATCGACCGCGAGCCACTCGTGCGTGTGCTCGTTGTAGAGGTTGATCAGCGGATCGGGCTTCGTGCCCGCCGCGAGGACGGCCGCGTGGTTCGGCGTCTTCGCGGCGAGCTCGCGATCCTTCTTCGATTCGGGTTTCGTGTCCGCGTGCGCGGCGCTCGCGAGTGCCAGCAGCACGAGGACCGACTTCGGAGCGGGTCCTCGCGTGGCTCGGCCCGCCCCGCAAGCCCACCCAACGCCTACACCCGGCGTGCTTCGCACGCTCTCCTCACCGCGCTCTCTTGAGCGGGACGAGGACCTCGTTCATCGATCCCGAGCGGAAGCCGGCGAGGTCGAGCGCGACGTACGCGAAGCCGAGCTTCTTGCCGAGCGCGGAGATCTGCGGGCCGAGCTCGACGGCGCGCGCCATGTCGGCGCGGTCGATCTCGAGGCGGGCGATCGTGTCGTGGAAGCGCACGCGCAGCTGGCGGAATCCGAGCGCGCGCAGGCCGTCTTCGAACTGGTCGACGCGGCGCAGCCGGTCCGGCGTGATCTGCGTGCCGTACGGGAAGCGCGACGACAGGCACGCGAGCTGCGGCTTGTCCCAGGTCGAGAGCCCGAGGTCGCGGCTGAGCTCGCGGATCTCGTGCTTCGTCAGCGCCGCATCGACCATCGGCATCTTCGCGCCGCGATCGCGCGCGGCCGCGATGCCCGGCCGCACGTCGCCGAGGTCATCCATGTTCGTGCCGAGCACGACGACCGCATCGAGCCGCTGCGCGATCGGCGCCGCGACGTCCATCAGCTCGGTCTTGCACATCGCGCAGCGGTTCGCCGGGTTCTCCGCGAACCCGGGGACCTCGAGCTCGTGCGACTCGATCATGTGGTGGCGGTCGCCCAGGCCCATCGCCTGGCCGAGCGCCTCGGCCTCGCGCACCTCGGACTGCGCCATCGTGGGCGACACGGCGGTCACCGCGTGCACGCGCTCGCCGAGGACGTCGACCGCGACGCGCAGCAGGAACGCCGAGTCGACACCGCCCGAGAAGGCGACCACGACGCGCTCGTAGCCGGCGAGGGTTTCGCGGAGGACAGCGAGCTTCGACATCGGCTGGGTACCCTAGCACCACCCGGCCAGCTCGTCCTGCGGCGCGATGTCTCCGCCCCGCGAGGCTCAGGCCCAGCGGGCGAGCTCGACGAACCCCTCGTCGAACAAGGCCGCTTCCTGAATGCCATCCGCCGTCAGGCCGACCACCAGGTGCTGGACCGGGTACCCGCCGGCCCGAGCGCGGTCCGTGGGCGAGATGTACGCGCGGCCGTTCGTGTGCGAGTGGTACAGGACCCGGGCGGGAGCGGGGCCGTCGAAGCTGCGCGCGAAGTCGAGCAGGTCGCGGCCGCCGATCGCGAACGAGGTCGGGCTGGCGTCCTCGTTCGTGCAGCGCACGACGCGCTCCCCGGCGATGTAGCCGCAGCACTCGAGCGGGAACGCCTCCCGCGCGTGCGCGTAGATCTCGGCGAGCAGCGCCGTCGGGATCGGCACGTCGATGGTCACGCCGACCTCAGCGAGTGGCCGCGTCCGCCATCCATACCGTGGCCGCGATGCCGCCGCGCCAGTACGCGAGCGCGGTCGCGTCGCCGTCGGCCGACGGCCACCATGCCGGGCGCGGGGCGAGCTGGACCTCGCGCGCCTCGCCGTCGAGCGTGACCGTCGTGTCGGGGCCGTGCGCGGCGAGCTGGGCGCGCTGCGCGTCGGTCGCGTTCGGTACGATCAGCGTCCCGACGCCGCCTGCCGCGAGGTACGCGCACGCGATCATCTCGGCGTGCGGCTCGCTCTCGCGCAGCGGCAGCTTCGCGCTCGCGACGAGCAGCGCGGTCTGCCCGAGCGGCCCGATGTCGGGGAGGATCACGTGGCGCGCGTAGCGCTGGACCTGCTCGTCACGCATGTCAGCCGCCCGCGATCGCGGGGATGATCGCGATCTCGTCGCGGTCGGTCAGCTTGGTGTCGAGGCCGTGGAGCGCCTGGATGTCCTCGGGCCCGACGTAGATGCGGATGAACGGCTTCACCGAGCCGGCCGCATCGAGCAGCTTCATCGCGAGGCCGGGATGAAAGCGGTCGAGCTCGACGAGCGCCTCGCGCACGGTCGAGGCATCGACGACGATCTCGGCGGATCCGTTGGTCAGCGAGCGCAGTGCACCGGGAATGCGAATCGTCGGCATTGCAGGTCTAGGCTCCCATTCGTTGCTGAGTGGCGCACGCCGGGCAGCCGGCGCGCGGTGCGAACTGCACGATGCGTGGCTCCTGCTTCGTGCGCAGGTCGTCGAACACGAAGATCGATCCGGCGTGCGTGCGGTCGCCCTTCGCGAGGCCGATCGCGAGCGCGGCCGCGACGCCGCCGATCGCACCGACGACGGGGCCGAGCACGCCGGCCGTCTGGCAGCTCGCCGCGTCCGACGGCTCCTCGAACAGGCAGCGGTAGCAGGCGGCGCCGGGCGCGCCGACGAGCGCGTTGCCGCCGTAGCGGATCGCGGCCGCGATCACGTAGGGCCGGCCCGTGCGCACCGCCCAGTCGGCGACGGCGAACTTCGTCACCGGGTCGTCGCTGCCGTCGACGATGAGATCGCTGTCGCCGGAGATGTCGTCGGCGTCGTCGGCGGTCCAGCGGACCTGATAGCCCTTCGCCGTGCCGCCGCGCGCGACGATCGCGCCCGCGAGCACCGTCGCCTTCGGCTTGCCGACATCGAGGCTGGTGAAGTGAATCTGGCGATGCAGGTTCGACAGCTCGACGCGATCCGGATCGACGATCGCGACCTCGATGCCGGCCGCGGCGAGTCCGAGGGCGAGCGGCCCACCGAGGCCGCCGGCTCCGACGACCGTCGCGCGTGTCACGCCGCGCTCCGCTTGCCGCACACGGTGCACAGGCCGTTCTCGCCGATCACGCCGACGCACGCGCCGTCATCGCACAGCTTGCGCTCTTCCCACTCGGCCGGCGGCTCGCCACTGGCGGCGGCGCTCTCGGCCTCGTCGGCGTCGTCGCCGT
>CAYUNM010000096.1:0-9150 GCA_964446175.1 uncultured Kofleriaceae bacterium | reverse complement strand
CGATCGCGATCGTCGCGCCGCTGCACTGGTGGGGCATGAACCGCTACCTGCTCGCGTGTCCGCTGGCGTTCCTGGGTGCCGGGGTACTCGCCCGCCGTCGGCCATGGATGTTCGTGCTGTGGCTCTTGTTCTGCCTGGCGATGTACTGGCACGTCGAGCTCTGCAGCTACGTCTCCCATGGAAACGGCAATATCTGCCCCTGCCTCGGCGGCACGGAGTTCAGCATGCCTTTTGGCAGCTGACCGTGTTAAATGCGCGTGTCCCATGGCCGAACTTGAGCTGACCATCGTGATGCCCTGCCTCAACGAGGCGGAGACCCTCGAGCGCTGCATCGTCAAGGCGCGCAACTACCTCGACCGTGCCGGAATCGCCGGTGAGGTGGTGATCGGCGACAACGGATCGACCGATGGCTCGCAGGAGATCGCGCGCAAGGCCGGCGCTCGCGTCGTCGACGTGCCTCGCCGCGGCTACGGCGCCGCGATCATGGGCGCCGTCGAGGCCGCGAAGGGCGAGTACGTCATCATGGGCGACTCCGACGACAGCTACGACTTCTCGAACCTCGACGCGTACGTCGCGAAGCTGCGCGAGGGCAACGACCTCGTCATGGGCAATCGCTTCAAGGGCGGCATCCAGCCGGGTGCGATGCCGTTCCTGCACAAGTACCTCGGCAACCCGGTGCTCTCGTTCATCGGCCGGCTGTTCTTCCGCAGCGACATCGGTGACTTCCACTGCGGCCTGCGCGGCTTCCGGCAGGACCTCGTGTCGCGACTCGGCCTGCAGACGACGGGCATGGAGTTCGCGTCGGAGATGGTCGTCAAGTCGACGCTGTTCAAGGTCAAGATCGCCGAGGTCCCGACCACGCTCGCGCCCGACGGTCGCTCGCGCCCGCCGCACCTGCGCACCTGGCGCGATGGCTGGCGTCACCTGCGCTTCCTGCTGATCTACTCGCCGCGCTGGCTGTTCGTCTATCCGGGCATCCTGCTCGTCGCGCTCGGCCTGATCTTCGGCGGCCTGTTGATCCACGGCCCGGTCTCGATCGGCGCCTCGCACCTCGATACGAACACGCTGCTCTACGCCGGCACCTCCGTCGTCGTCGGCTTCCAGGCGCTCGAGTTCGGCCTGCTGACGCGCGTCTACGGCATGGTCGGCGGGTTCTTGCCGCCACGACCGTCGCTCCAGAAGCTCGCCGAGCAGGGAGCGCTCGAGCGCGGCCTCGTCATCGGCCTGCTCGTGTTCCTCGGCGGCATCGCGCTCGGCATCTGGTCGGTGCTCAAGTGGCGCGGCGCGAGCTACGGCCTGCTCGTCTATCCGGACATCCTGCGACTCGTGATCCCGTCGGCGGTCGCGATCATCGTCGGCTTTCAGATCATGCTCGGCGCGTTCTTCCTGAGCGTGCTGCTGATCAAGCACAAGTAGGATGCCGGCGCGCGAGTCGATCCTCGTCACCGGCGGCGCCGGCTTCGTCGGCTCGCACTTCACGCGCGCCGCGGTCGATAGCGGCAGCAAGGTCGTCGTGCTCGATGACCTCTCCGCGGGCACGAGGCCGAAGCTGCCGTGCGAGCTCGTCGTCGGCGACATCGCGGATCGCGCGCTGGTCGCGCGTCTCTTGCGCGAGCACAAGGTCACGGCCGTCGCGCACTTCGCCGGCAAGATCCAGGTCGGCGAGAGCGTCATCAAGCCGCGGATCTACTTCGACGGTAACCTCGTCAAGTCGCTCGCGCTGCTCGACAGCGTGCTCGAGCACGGCTGCGCGTTCCTGTTCTCGTCGACGGCGGCCGTGTACGGCATGCCCGACGAGGTGCCGATCACCGAGGGCGCCACGCGCGCGCCGATCAACCCGTACGGCGCGTCGAAGCTCGCCGTCGAGGAGGCGCTCGTCGCCTACGGCCGCGCGCACGGCCTCAAGTGGGCGGCGCTGCGCTACTTCAACGCGGCCGGCGCACACCCCGATGGCTCGCTGTGCGAGGGCCACGAGCCCGAGACGCACCTCATTCCGCTCGTGATCGACGCGGCGCTCGGCCGGCGCGGTCCGCTGACCGTGTTCGGCACCGACTACCCGACGCGCGACGGCACCTGCGTGCGCGACTACGTCCACGTGTGCGACCTCGCCGATGCGCACCTCGCGGCGCTCGACGCGCTCGACCGCGGCGTGGCCGTCAACGCGACGAACCTCGGCAGCGCGAACGGCTTCACGGTGCTCGAGGTCATGCGCGCGGCCGAGAAGGTCCTCGGCAAGCCCGTCCCGCATTCGTTCGGTCCGCGCCGCGACGGCGATCCCGCGGTGTTGCTCGCGAGCAACGCGCGCGCGAGGGAGCTGCTCGGCTGGACGCCGAAGCGCAGCGATCTCGACACCGTGATCGCCGACGTCGTGCGGAGCCGGCACGGATGACGGCCGCGCCGGAGATCGACGCCAAGCGCCTCGAGGCGTGGGGCGGCCGCACCGACGTCCGCATCGGCGTCGGGATCCTCTTCGTCATCTTCCACCTCGTCATGTTCGCGCGCGCGGGGCACACGCGGCTCGGCGTGCCGTTCAACGCCGCGCCGGGCGAGGTGCCGTACTACTCGAACCCCGATATCGGCGAGCTGCAGGGCTATCCGCGCCAGCCGCACTTCTGGTCGCGGCTGATCGTCTCGCGGTGGGACGCGCAGCACTACGTCGGGCACGCGATCCGTGGCTCGACGGCGTGCCCCAAAGATCCGGCGACCGCGACCGACGCGCAGTACATGCAGTGCGGCATGGCGTGGATGCCGGCGTATGGCCTGATCGCGAACGCGATCAGCAACGTGACGTCGGCGCCGCCCGACTACGTGCTGCTCGCGATGTCGCTGCTCGCGGCGTTCCTGCTGAACTTCTTGTGGACGAGCACGACGATCACCTCGCGCATCGGGCGCGTGGAGGCGTACTGCGCGCTCGTCGCGTTCAACCTGTTCCCGTCGGCGTTCTACGTCGTCACGCCGTACTCCGAGGGTGCCTGCTTCGCGCTCGCGCTCGGCGCGCTGATCTGCATCGCGAACGGCCGCTGGATCCTCGCCGGCGTGCTCGTCGGCGCCACGACGGGTCTGCGCACCGCCGCCGCCGGGTTCGCGCTCGGCTTCGGCATCGCCGCGCTGTACGAGATCTGGAAGCGCTGGAAGGCGAAGGACAAGGCCGCGCCGTGGTGGCGGCCGCTCGTCGGGGCCGCGCTCGCGGGCTGGGGGCAGCTCGCGACGATGCTGTACTTCTACGTCACGCTGCACGAGCCGCGCGCGAACCTGCGCGCGCTGAAGGCATTCGCGGCGTTCAATCGCACGCCGGCGAGCCTGCTCAAGGTCCTCGACCCGCGCTTCTATCTCGAGGGCCTGAGCGCGCAGCACATGGACGGCGCCGTGATCATCGCGACGCTCGCGCTGCTCGCGTTCGGCGCCCGCGAGACGCTCGCGAAGTTCAAGCGCCCCGAGGCGCTGTTCCTCGGCATCGGCACGGCCGCGATGCTGCTCTTGCCGATGTACGCGAAGGCCGACTACTACTGGGGCATCAACCGCTACTTCCTGCTCGCGCCGCTGACGTTCGTGTGCGCCGGCGTCGTCGGGCGCCAGCACAAGGCGCTGTTCATCGGCTGGCTGCTCGCGTCGCTCGCGTTCTACTGGCACGTCGAGCTGTGCAGCTACGTCGCGCACGGCGACCCGCACATCTGTCCCTGCCTCGGTCACATGGAGTGGAGCGCGCCATGGCAGAGCTGAATCGCACGAAGCTGCTCGAGCTGGCCCAGCGCCAGTCGGTGCGCGCCGCGTTCGCCGCGTTGTGCGTCGCGTTCCACCTCGTCATGTTCTGGCGCGCCGGTCACTCGCGGCTCGGCCTGCCGTTCAACAGCGCGCCCGACGAGGCGCCGTTCTTCTCCGACATCCACGCGCCCGCGACGCGCGGCTACCCACGCCAGCCGCATCACTGGTCGCGGTACATCTTCTCGCGCTGGGATGCGCAGCACTACATCGGCACCGCGACGCGCGGCCTGACCGGCTGCCCGACGACGAAGGACGTCCCCGACGGCGCGTTCCTCGACTGCGGGCTCGGCTGGCTGCCGGCGTACGGCATGACCGGCCGCGTGTTCTCCGGCGTGACGGGCGTCGCCGCGGACGTCTCGCTCGCGTGGATCTCGTGGCTCTCGCTGTTCGCGCTATGCATGCTGCTGACGGGCCCGCTCGTCGCGGGGAGGCTCGGCGTCGTCGAGGCGTACGCCACGGTGGTCGCGCTGAACCTCGCGCCGTCGGCGTTCTACTTCGTCGCGCCGTACGCGGAGAGCCTGACGCTCTTGTGCGCGGTCGGTGCGTGGTGGGCGCTGTCGAAGGAGCGCTGGCTGCTCGCGTCGCTGCTCGCGGGCGCGGCGACCGCGATGAAGGCGCAGGCCGCGACGTTCGCGCTCGGTGTCGGCTGCGCGCTGCTGTACTTCGCGTGGACACGGCGCAAGGCCGGCGACAAGCGCTGGTGGATGCCGCTGCTCGGCGGGCCGCTGTGCATCTGGGGAATCGTCGCGACGATGCTCGCGCTCCAGGTCGAGACGGGCGACTGGCGCTCGTTCTTCCGCGCCCGCGACGCTTTCGGCGACCACCACTACTGGCACCGCATCGTCGATGTCCAGAACTACATCAGCGGCATCCACTCGCAGCACCACGACATGGTCGTGCTCGCCGGCGTCGTCGCGATCCTGCTGCTCACGGGCAAGCGCGTGATCGCGGCGTTCCCGAAGCCCGAGGCGATCTACCTGACCGTCGCGTCGCTCGCCACGCTGCCGATCGCGATCGTCGCGCCGCTGCACTGGTGGGGCATGAACCGCTACCTGCTCGCCTGCCCGCTCGCCTTCCTCGGCGCGGCGACGCTCGTCCGCAAGGAGCGCGCCGTGTACGTCGTGTGGCTCGTGTTCTGCCTCGCGATGTACTGGCACGTCGAGCTGTGCAGCTACATCTCGCACGGCGACAACAAGGTCTGCCCGTGCCTCGGCGGCGTCGAGTTCTCGATGCCGTACGGCAGCTAGCTCACTCGACGCCGCGCAGCGCCGCGCACACGCGAAACGCGCCGCGCCCGTCGACGAGCTCGGGCCCCTTGCGGTGCATCTTGCCGCGCCAGATCTGATCGAACATCAGGCTCTCGACGAGCATGCGCAGCGACTCCGCGGAGCACGCGTCGCGGGCGAGCGGGATGCCGATGCCGAGCTCGCCGATCGGCAGCTGCGTCTCGCGCACGGGCACCGCGATCATCGGCACGCCGCACGCCGCGAGCTCCCAGCACGTGTTGCCGGCCGCGACGATCGCGAGATCCGCCCACCGCATCTGGCCCGCGAGATCCTGCAGCCAGGGCACGACCTCGACGATCGATCTCGCGCCGGCGGGCGCGGCGAGCGTGGGATCGGCGCTCGCACCGACGACGACGCGCACGTGCAGCCCCTCGACCGCCGCGAGCGCCTCGATCGCGATCGGCGACAGGTTCGCCGGATCGGAGCCGCCGAACGAGACGAGCACGTGCCGCGCGACCTCGGCGAGCGTGTGCGTGCGGGCGACGCCGCGGAACTCGCGCCGGATCAGCGCGTGGGTGGGCCCGAGCAGCGCGATGCCGCGCAGGTGGCGGTAGAGATCGGCGTGCGCGGTCGCGTTCGGGTTGAGGATCACGTCGGCCGCGTCGGTCGCGCTCTCGCCGCGCTCGTCGATGACGAGCACGCGCGCGCCGGCGGCAGCGAGGTCCTGCTGGTACTCGGGGCCGAGGTGGTCGCCGTCGATGATCGCGAACTTCGCGCCGACCTCGACGGCGAGCGCGGCCGTCGTCTCCGGCGAGCTCACCGTGACGACGCGCGAGGCGAGCTGCGCGACGCGGCCGGCGATCGGCACGGGCAGCTCCGCCGCCGCGAACACGACGCGCCCGCCGAGCTCGATCCACGCCTCCGCGATCGCGAGGCAGCGCATGACGTGACCGACGCCGATCCCGGGGCCGGCGTCCGCGCGCACGAGCAGCACGGCGTCGGCGAACGCCGGATCTGGCCGCACGGTGCGGACCTCGCCCGTGATCGTGCGCGACATCCGCGGATTCTACGCTAGCGCCGCGCGAGCCGCTCGAATGCGTCCATGATCGGCGCCGCGACGTTGCGCTCCTCGAGGCGCGACACGTGGCGAACGCCCGTCGGCGAGGTGATGTTGATCTCGGTGAGCATGCCGCCGATGACGTCGAGCCCGACGAGGATCTGGCCGTGCGACTTCAGGAACGGCGCGACCTTGTCGATGATCTCCTGGTCGCGCGCGTCGATCCCGGCCTTCACGGCGCGCCCGCCGACGTGGAGGTTGCCGCGCGCCTCGGCCTCGGCCGGCACGCGCAGCACGGCGCCGATCGGCTGGCCGTCGACGAGGATGATGCGCTTGTCGCCCGCACTCGCCTCCGGCAGGAAGCGCTGCGCGAGCGTCCACCGCGTGCCGGCGCCCGTCGAGGTCTCGATGATCGAGCTCGCGTTCGGATCGCCGTCGCGCACGACGAAGATGCCGAGGCCGCCGTAGCCGTCGACCGGCTTGACGACGATCGCCCCGCCCTGCTCGCGCTGGAACGCGCGCAGCCGCTCCGTCGAGCGCGTGACGATCGTCGGAGGCGTCAGCTCGGGGAACTCGAGCACGGCGAGGTGCTCGTTGAGCTCGCGCAGGCCGCGCGGATCGTTGACGAGCAGCGTCTTGCCGCGCGCGTGATCGAGGATCCACGTCGCGTGCAGGTAGTTGACGTCGACGGGCGGATCCTTGCGCATCAGCACGACGTCGAAGTCGCCGAGCCGCTTGTGCGCGCGCGCCTCGACCTGGAACGCCTCCGCGGGCGTGGTGCCCGGCATGACGATCGTCGGCACGGCGTCGCACACGGCATCGTTGCTCTCGAGGCCGAGGTGCTCGATCTGGCAGGTCCAGACGTCCCAGCCGCGCGCGGCCGCCTCGAGCATCAGCGCGTAGGACGTGTCGCCCGCGAGCGCGAGCCGGTCGAGCGGATCGATGATGAACAGGCACCGCACGCGGCGATGGTAGCTCACCCGGCTGGTGAAGACCTGACGCCGCGGCCACGACCGCGCGCGCACTTACGGTTGGCCCGCGCCTTGGATCGATCGCGCGCGATGATGCGCACGTGGATCCTGCTCGGCCTCGCCATCTCCGCTCCCGCGCACGCCGATGACTGCGACCTGCTCGATCCGGCGCCCGGCACCGGCGCGACACAGATCGCGAAGGCGATGGACAACGCGCTCGTCAACGGCTGCGAGGGCGGCGTATGTCCCATGGAGCTCCCCTCCCCGCGCGAGCACCACGGCTTCTTCGCCGGCGGCGAGGCAACCGCCGGTACGATCGGGCAGGCGAGCAGCGACGGCGATGCGCTGACCGGCGGCAACCTGGTCGCCAGCGGACGCGCCGGCTGGCGCTCGGGTCTCCAGGCGTGCGGCAGCACGAACGTGATCGCGGGGACCGAGAGCCGCGGCGACAGCTCGTTTCACGTCGTGTTTCCCTGGCCGTTCTTCGAGACCGCGATGCTCGGCGGCTCGCAGCAGTGGCAGCTGCGCCCGCGCCTCGACTCGTCGCGCGTGTACCTGCGCCGCCTGTACTCGCAGAGCGAGTTCTCCGCGGGCATCGGTGTCGTCGTCTGGGCGCACAAGGACGGCGGCGCCGGCGCCGTGCTGCCGTTCCGCGTCAGCGACATGCGCCGCGACCAGGACCGCAGCGGCGCCACGCTCGAGACGATCCGGCTCGCAGCCTACGAGTCGACGCGGCCGGCGAGCCACGTCGAGGTGCTGCCCGTCACGTGGACGACGATGTACCCGCACGGCATCGGCCCGACCGGCGGCTTTGCATCGTCGGAGCTCGCGCGCGTCGATGCCGCCGACGTCTCCGGCCGCCACGGAGAGCTGACGTACGACGTCGCGCTCGGCGCGCTGTTCGCCTCGCGCCCGCTCGCCGTCCCGGTCGCGGGCTCGCTCGGCGTCGGCTACGGCCCGTGGGCCGCGCGCGTGTCGCGCTCCGCGTTCCTCGCGATGGACGACTCGATCACGATCGAGGACCGCGTCTCCGCCGCGTATCAGGACGGTCGCTGGCGCGCGGGCGCGTTCGCCGCGCTGACCCACACCTCCGATCAGCCGCGCGCGCAGGTCACCGGCGGCGGCTCGGCGGGCGTCGACGTGACGCTGCCCGAGGAGGTCAAGCTCGCGGTCGATGTCGAGGTCGCGCGCAGCTACTACGCGCGGCTCGACGCCGACCCGCTGCCGCGTCCCGAGCTCGCCGGCGTCGGCACCGTGCAGCTGTCACGCAGCTTCACGTACAACCCGACGGCGCACTGACCCGCGCGTTCAACGCTTTGTCGCGGTCAGCTTCCACAGCGCCGCAAGCTTGCGCGCCGCCGGGATCTTCACGGCGGTGCGGTCGACGAGATCGAGCACACGCGCCAGCGCCGGCGGTCCCGACGGCGTGTACGTCGGCGTCGGCGTGACCTTCGCGTCGGCCCAGCCCGCCTCGGTCGCCCACGCGCACAGGTTCTCGTCGGTGTTGAGGAACACGCGCAGCTCGAACTCGACGCCGAGGTACGCGCGGTTCATCAGGTTGAACGCGTTCGCCTCGAGCAGCACGAGCCGCCCGCCCGGCCGTACGAGCCGTAGCCACTCGCGCATCGCGTCGACGGGCCGGCCGAGGTGATGGACGACGTCGACGCAGAACACGGCCTCGAAGCTCTCCGCGGGCAGCTTCGTGTCCATCGCGTCGGCCTGGACGAACTCCATGCGCGGGCCGCCGGCGCGGGCGCGCGCGGCCTCGAGCATCGACGGCGACAGCTCGAGCGCGGTGTAGCGCTCGACGGAGAGCTGCGGCGCGAGCAGCGCGGTGACCAGGCCTGTGCCGGCGCCGATCTCGAGCACGGGTCCGCGCACGCCATCGAGCGCATCCCGCAGGATCCGCGCCTTGCGTACGTAACCACGGGCGCGTCGCGCACCCTCGCGGTCGTACTCGTCGACGAAACCGTCGTAGTGGGCGCGCTGGACGTCGTTCCAGTCGGCGGACATCGCGGGCAACCTATCACACCCCACCGGCGGGATCAGGTCGCGGGCGGCTCGCCGCCGTTGGGCTCGTCGCCGCCGACCTGCACCTTCGTCGGCAGCAGGTGCTCGAGGCCGTGCTTGCGCA
>CAYUNM010000095.1:2800-9458 GCA_964446175.1 uncultured Kofleriaceae bacterium | reverse complement strand
CCTTGTACGAGCCGCGGACGAAGTAGTCGTGCTTGACGCGCGGCGAGATGAAGATCTTGCCGCCCGCCGCGGTGATGCGGAAGTTCAGCTCGTCATCCTGGTTGCGCACGAGTTGCTCGTCGAACAGGCCGACCTTGTCGAACACCCAGCGGCGGAACGCGGGGAACGCGGTGCCTTCCGCGTAGCCCTCGTACGCCTCGAAGCGGTGGGATGCGCCTCCCACGCCGATCGCGCTCGACATCGCCGCCGCGATCGCGCGCGCGATCACGGTCTTGCCGAGATGGGCGATCGGTCCGCCGACCGACCACGCCTCGGGGTGCTCGGCGAGCAGCTGGAGGTTCGCGCGCACGAAGTCCGACGCGACCGTCGTATGGCCGTCGACACGGATGATGATGTCGCCGGTCGCCTCCGCGATGCCGCGGTTGAGCGCGGTCGGGACGATCTTCTCGGGGTTATCGAGAACGCGGACGCGCGGATCGGCGGTCGCGAGCCGCGAGAGCACGTCACGCGTGCCGTCGTCCGACATGCCGTCGACGACGAGCACCTCGTAGTGCGGCGGTAGATCGCGCTGATCGAGCAGCGCACGCACGGTCGCATCGATGAACTCCGACTCGTTGCGCACGGGAACGACGACGGTCACGGACGGATCGCTCATCCCAGCTCCTCGCGCGGCGCGGACAGGTTCGTGCGCGCCGGCATGCCCCACGCGCGTTCGCACCGCTGCGAGATCGTATCGCGCCAGCGCTCGAGCGTGAGCTCGAGACTCGTCCTGCGCGCCGCCGCACCCATCGTGGCAAACCGCGCCGGGTCCGCAACGAGGCCGCGCAGCGCCTTCTCGACCGCGGCGGAATCCGGCCGATCGAGCAGCACTCCACCTCCGCCGCTCAACAGCTGCGGGATCACCGAGACCGCGCTCGCGATCACCGGTAGCCCGCACGCCATCGCCTCGAGCACCGCCTTCGGGAACCCTTCGAACTCGGTCGGGAAGACGAACGCGTGACTGCGGGCGAGGATCGCGAGCACCTCGGCGTGGCCGACGCGTCCGACGAACCGCACGGCGCCTCCGAGCCCGAGCTCCTCGGCCTGCCGCTTCCACGTCGTCGCCAGCGAGCCATCGCCGACGACGGTCAGCCGCGTGTCCGGGAGGTCTCGCCGCAATCGCGCGAGCGCATCGATCGTCTCCCCGACGTTCTTTCCGCGCTCGAGGCGGCTGACCGTGACGAGCTCGAGCGGGTGCCCCGGCGTCCACGGACGCGCCTGCGCGAGGTGCTGGATCTCGTCGGCACGCAGCGACGTCGAGAAGATCCACTCGACGGCCGGGTTGCTCGCGCACGGCGGCTCCGCGGCACCGCCGGTCGCCATCACGACGTTCCTGCCGCCCGCGTGACGCTCGAGCAGGTGCATCAACAGATGCTCGGTCGGCGTGCGCCGCGCGCCCCACGTGCCGCAGTGCCGGACGAGCAGGCGGCGACCGCGCGCGAGCGACAGGACGAGGCCGATCGTGCCGAGGTCACCCGGCACGACCGCGTGCACCGCATCGGAGTCGCCGATCGCGCGCCACAACGTCGGGAGCAGCGACGGCACGCTCGCGAGCACGCCGAGCTGATGTCGTACGCCGTGCCCCGGCGCCGATGGCAACGGCAGCACGCGCAGCGCGTGACCCTCGAGCGGCAACGAGCCCGCGGGAGGCTCGCCGGGATACAGCGGCAACGCGAGCACGGTCTCGTCGAACGCCTCGCTGATCGCCTGCATCTGCAGCGGAAACCCGCCGATGGTGGCGTAGCCGGAAGGCGATCGCGGGTCGCGCCAGATCTCCTTGCTCGAGATCACGGTCAGCTTCATGCGCGTGCCAGTAGCGCCTCGGCGCGAGCCCAGTCGGCCTCGGTATCGATGTTCACGCAGGTCGCCGGATCGACGGGGTGACCGAGCAGCCGCGCTCCGTACAGCGAGCCCTGCTCCATCAGCACGTCACGCTTCATCAGGTAGACGGAGCCCTCGCGGTGATACGCCGGAGGCAACGCCTGGCGGCGCGGGATCGGAACCGCCTCGCCGGTCGCGAGGTGCATCGTGCCGTCGGCGTGCTCGAAGTACACCCAGTGCGGGTTGTACTCGGCAGGCACCGGAAGCACCGTGACGAGCGAGTCGGCGTTCGCGGCGGCGAAGCGCTCGATGCACGCGTCGATCAGCCCCGGTGCGCGGAACGGATTCGTCGGCTGCAGCAGGCAGATCGCGTCGTAGCGATCACCCACGGCTTCGAGGAAACGGACCGCGTGCTGGAGCACCGGCAACGTCGGCGCGGCGTCCGTCGCGAGCTCGGGCGGCCGCATGAACGGCGTCTCGAGGCCCGCCGCGCGCCCGGCAGCCGCGATCTCCTCGTCGTCCGTCGACAGGATCGTTCGCGCGAGCCGGGACGCCTTCGCGGACTCCGCCGTCCACGCGATCAGCGGCTTCCCGGCGAGCGGCCGGATGTTCTTGCGCGGCACACCCTTGGACCCGCCGCGCGCGGTGACGATCCCGAGGACGCGCATCAGTAAGCCAGGCGCTTCTCGACCTTGAGCGGGACCTCGGCGAGCAGGTCGGCCATGCGCTTGCCGGCGGTGCCGTCGCCGTAGATCAGATCGCGCGCGTAGCGACCATGCGAGATCTGGGTGCGGATCGCGTGCGCGATCTCGTTGCGGTCGTACCCGACGTCGATGACGTTGTGGCTGCGCTCGCGCCCCCCCTGGCGAGACCCGATATTGACGACCGGGATCCCGAGGAAGCCACTCTCGCGGATGCCGACGCTCGAGTTACCGACCAGGCAGCGTGCGTTGTAGATCAGCCGCAGGAAGTCCGTCGGCACCATGTTCTTGAAGAAGTGGATGTTCTTCACGCCCTGCGTCTCGCGGAACGCGCGAATTCCGCTCGACGTGCCGTCGGAGCCCGCGTCGGGATTCGGCCAGAACCACAGGGTCGGAAGGCCGATGTCCTTCACCGCATGCAACGTCTCGTTCACGTGGCGACGCGCCAGCTGGTGCTCGGTCGTCACCGGATGCTGCATGACCACGATGTAGCCATCCGAGAGATCGAGCTCGACTCCGACGCCGCCGTACTTCGTGATCGGATCGAAGTCGAGCCCGGGGCTCGTCAGGATCTCGCTCGCGATGTCGATCGACGGACATCCGGTGATGTAGATCGAGGACGGATCTTCGCCCATCTTCTTCACGCGCTCGGCGGCCATCTTGCTCGCGACGAAGTGGACGTCCGAGAGCTTGGTCACGGCGTGGCGGACCTTCTCGTCGATCGATCCGGAGACCTCGCCGCCCTGGACGTGCGCGACCGGCACGTTCATGTACGACGCGGCGACGGCCGTCGCGAGCGTCTCGTAGCGATCGGCGACCGTGACGACGATATCCGGACGCAGGTTGTCGAACGCCGTCGCGAGCTCGATGAGCCCGATCCCGGTCGTCTTCGCCATCGACGCCGGGCTCTCGCCCTCGAGCACCATGTACACGCGCGCCGCGATCTTGAAGCCGTCCTTCTCGATGACCTGGACTGCATTGCCGTACCGGTCGAGCAACGCGGACGCCGCCACCACGAGGTGCAGCTCGAGCGCGGGATGCTCCTCGATCGCCTGGAGCGCCGTCTTGATGCGGCTGTAGCTGGGACGCGCCGTGACGACAACGCAAACACTTCGCTTCTTCACGAGCGCTCCTCGAGATCGGCCTCGGCCAGCAACGCATCGGCGGCGACCGCACGACGCAGGCGCCGGCCGACCATCTCCGGCAGCCGCGCCGCCGCGATGCCGGTACCGGGCTTCTTCACGACGAGGTGCTCGGCGCGCAGCGTGGTACCCGCCGGCAGGTCCTGGCGCACGACGACGCTCTTCTGGAACAGCGCGCGCAGCGGCGCCAGCTCCTCCGCCATCTGATCCTTGTCGAGCTTCGCGGCGCGCATCGCCTCGATGAAGCGCACGCCCTCGACGAGCTCGCGCAGCTGCGCGGTCGTGATCGACGCCGGCACGTCCGGTCCGAACATCTCCTTGGAGAACGCGACGTGGATCTCGAGGATGTCGCATCCGACGGTGGCGGCGGCGAGCGCGGGGTAGATCGTGCCCGAGTGGTCGGAGAGGCCGACCGGGCAGCCATACCGCGCGCGGTAGACATCGAGCATGCCGAGGCCGACCTTCTCCGGAGGGCACGGATACATCGACGTGCACTGCAGGACCGCGTGCGCGACCTTCGCCTCGCGCGCGAGCGCGACGGCCGTATCGAGTTCCTCGATCCGGCTCATTCCCGACGACAGCAGCAGCGGCTTGCCGGTGCGCACCATCTCGGCGAGTAGCGGCAGGTTCGACACCTCGCCAGACGCGACCTTCCACACGGCCATGCCGAGGCGCTCGAGCAGATCGACCGCCTCCGTCGAGAACGGCGAGCTCATGAACAGGAGCCCCTTCTCGTCGGCGTGCTCCTTCAGGCCCACCCACTGCGACTCGGTGAACTCCATCCGCTTCCAGTACTCGTAGCGGCTCGCATCCTGCTTGCTGAACTTCACGCGCCACGGCTCGCCGGGCGTGCTCTCGGCGTGCGCGATGTGGGTCTGGAACTTGACGGCGTCGGCACCGGCGTTCGCGATCGCATCGATGAACGCGTGGGCCTGGCCGAGGCTGCCATCGTGGGACTGGGCGACCTCGCCGACGATGATGCAGCCCGAGCCGCGGGCACGGTCCGGAAACCGGATGCTATGCCGTAGGGAGTCGGTCATGGTGGACCTGGGACCAGCCATCAAGTATCACACGCTACGGGTATGTGCCGCTGTCCTGTCGAACGTTCACCCGACGGGCGGCAACTAACCCAGACCTAGGTAATCCCTCGATGTGTGGAATCGTTGCCGTCGTCGGCACCGCTCGGGTCGGGCCCGAGCTCGACCGTATGGTCGACCGGCTGCGCCACCGCGGATCGGACGCCGGCGGCGTGTTCCGCGACGGGGGCGTCGGCCTTGGGCATCGCCGGCTCTCGATCATCGACCTCTCGGAGGCGGGCCGCCAGCCGATGTCGACCGCCGACGGGCGGCTGACGATCGTCTTCAACGGCGAGATCTACAACTACCTCGAGCTGCGCGGCGAGCTCGCCGGATTTCCCTTCCGCACGCACAGCGACACCGAGGTCGTGCTCGCCGCGTACGAGCGATGGGGAGAGCAGTGCCTCGATCGATTCGTCGGCATGTTCGCATTCGTGCTGTGGGACGCACGCGAACAGCGCGTGCTCGCCGCGCGCGACCGGTTCGGCGTCAAGCCGCTGTACCGCGCGCGCCGCGCCGACGGCGCGATCGTGCTGGCGAGCGAGATCAAGGCGCTCCATGCCGCCGGCGTGCCCGCGATCCCCGACGTGACCGCGTGGGCGACGTACCTCGCGACGGGCCTGTACGATCACGGCACGCGGACGTTCTGGCGCGATGTCGAGGCGGTTCCCGCCGGTACGCTGCTGTCGTGGCGGCCCGACGAGCCGGTCACCGCGCGCCGCTGGTACGACCTCGCCGAGCGCGTCGGCAGCGAGCTCGACACGCGGCCGGAGAGCGTCGTGCGCGAGGAGGACGCGGCGCTGCTCGACGAGACGGTGCGCCTGCGCTTCCGCTCCGACGTCCCCGTCGGTATCAACCTCAGCGGAGGTCTCGACTCGTCGCTGCTGCTCGGCCTCGTGCACCGGGTGCAAGGGCGCGACAGCGCGGTCAAGGTCTTCACGTTCGTCACCGGCGATCCGGCGTACGACGAGCTGCCGTGGGTCGAGCAGATGCTCGCGCGCACGAAGCATCCATTGATCACGTGCCCGCTGATTCCCGACGACGTGCCCGAGCTCGCCGCACGCATCCTCGTGGCGCAGGACGAGCCATACGGCGGGCTGCCGACGCTCGCGTACGCGAAGCTGTTCGAGCGCGCGCGCCGCGAGGGCGTGATCGTGCTGCTCGACGGGCAGGGAATCGACGAGCAGTGGGCAGGCTACGACTACTACCGCAACGCGGGCGGCCCCGCGCCGACCGTCCAGGGAGCGAAGGATCCGGCGGTGCGCCGCGACCTGCTCGTGCCCGCCTTCGCGGCGCTCGCCGAGCCTCACGCGTTCCGCGCGCCGTTCTCGGATCCGCTGCGCGATCTGCAGTACCGCGACGCGGTCTACACGAAGATCCCCCGCGCGCTGCGCTTCAACGATCGGGTGTCGATGGCGAGCTCGACGGAGCTGCGCGAGCCGTTCCTCGATCACCGGCTGTTCGAGCTCGCGTTCCGCCAGCCGCGCGAGCGCAAGATCCGCGGCGATCAGGGCAAGGCGATGGTTCGCGATCTCGCCGCGGCACTGCTCCCCGACGGAGTTCGCACGGCGCCGAAGCGTCCGCTGCAGACGCCGCAGCGCGAGTGGCTGCGCGGTCCGCTGCGCGCGTGGGCCGATGGCTGCATCGAGCACGCGATCGAGGCCCATGCAGACTGGCTCTCGGCCTCCGCGACGCGCGAGGCGTGGCGCGCGTACGCCGATGGAGCGGGCGACAACAGCTTCTGGGTCTGGCAACTCGTCACGCTCGGGATGATGCAGCCGTGACCGCGAACGGCCCGCTCGTCGCGGTGCTGCCGCGCGGCGAAGCGATCAAGAACTTCGTCTACACCGGCGTGCTCGATCGCGTGAAGCAGCGCATG
>CAYUNM010000095.1:0-2790 GCA_964446175.1 uncultured Kofleriaceae bacterium | reverse complement strand
CCGCGTCGTGTCCGTCGCGCCGAGCGACGACATCGTGTCGCTCCTGCGCAGCCGCTACGGCGAGATCACGAAGCTCGACAACGAGCGCGAGCGCTGGTTCGTGCGGTTCCAGCGCGAGATCCTCGATCTGGCGCACGGCCGGTGGCTGTGGTCCGAGGCGGCGAAGGTCCGCTGGCAGCTTCGCGATGTCGAGGCGCGCGAGTCGCTCGGCGAGCTCGGCAAGCGCACGCTCAAGAAGGCAGCCGCGCTGCCGTTCGCGAACCAGCAGGGGCTCGAGCTGCTCTCGCGCTCGGATCACGTGCTGTCTCACCGGCTGCGCACGAGCAACACCTGGGTCGACTTCATGCGTTCGCAGCATCCCGCGCTCGTGTTCAACGGCTCGCACATCCACAGCGCGGTCTCGACGCCGCTCGTGCGCGCGGCCCTGCACGAGCACGTGCCGACGGCGACGTTCCTGTTCTCGTGGGACAACCTGACCTCGCAGGGCCGGATCAAGCCGGAGTACGACAGCTACGTCGTGTGGAACGACGCGATCAAGGCGGATCTGCTGCGGCTCTATCCGAGAACCGATCCCGCGCGCGTGTTCGTCACCGGTACGCCGCAGTTCGACTTCCACTTCCGCCCCGAGTTCCGGCTGAGCCGCGAGGAGCTGTGCGCGCGGATCGGCGCCGATCCTTCGCGGCCGATCGTCCTGTACTCGACGGGCATGGCCGAGCAGATGCCGCACGAGCCGCGCATCGTCGAAGGTGTCGCGCGCGCTCTCGCGCAGGTCCGCGGCGTGCCGAAGCCGCAGCTGCTCGTGCGCGTGTATCCGAAGGATCGCAGCGGCCGCTTCGACGAGCTGATCGCGAAGCGCCTGCCCGACGTGCTGTTCCCGCGCGTCGACTGGGAGCCGGCCTGGCTGACGCCTCGGATCGAGGACTGCACGATGCTCACGAGCACGCTCGCGCACTGCGCGTTCGGCATCAACGTCGCATCGACCGTCTCGCTCGAGCTCTGCATGTTCGACAAGCCGGTTCTCAACATCGGCTACGATCCGCCGGGCGTCGACGTCCGGCCCGTCAGCTACGCCCGGTACTACAGCTTCGACCACTACAAGCCTGTCGTCGACTCGGGCGCTGTCGAGGTCGTCCCGGGCGAGGACGCGCTGCGCGCGGCGATGCAGGATGCGTTCGACAACCCGGGCCGGCGCGCAGCGGGGCGCAAGCGATTGCTCGAGCGGTTCTTCGGAGACACACTCGACGGCCGGTCCGGCGAGCGCGTCGCCGACGCACTCCTCGCGATGGTGAACGCATGAACCGCATCTCGATCGTCACGCCGACACTCGGCCGGCCCGCCGAGGTCGACGAGCTCTTGACGAACCTCGCCGGCCTGGCGCAGATGCCGCACGAGCTGATCCTCGTGGATGCGGGCCCGCCGGAGGACACGCGCACCGAGGAGATCGTCGAGCGCCGCCGCGCGTCGCTGCCCTATCCGCTCGTGTACATGCACCACGCGCGCGGCACGGCGATCCAGCGCAATGCCGGGATCGATCGCGCGACGGGCGAGTTCGTCGCGTTCATCGATGACGACATCCGGCTCGAGCCGGACTTCTTCGAGGTGCTGCTCGCCGAGTTCGCACGCGATACCGAGCGACGCGTCGGTGCCATCGTCGGCTACCGTACGAACCAGGTCATCCACGTCGACGGGTTCTCGCGGTGGAAGCTGTATCGCGCGCTCGGCCTGCTCTCGCCGCTCGAGCCCGGCCGCTACGACTTCCGCAACGGGTACCCGATCAACCTGCTGCTCCAGCCGCCGTTCTCCGGGACGCGCGAGGTCGACATCATGAACAGCTCGAACGCGATGTGGCGGCGCGAGGTGTTCGATCAAGGCCTGCGCTTCGATCCGTTCTTCCGCGACTACGGCGTGCTCGAGGATGCGCACCTCGCGCTCAGTGCAAGGCGTCGCAACTGGACGCTGCTGCAATGCGGTGACGCGCGCTGCGTCCATCTCCACTCGCCGAATGCACGCACCGGGCGCCGGCGCGTCGGCGTGAAGAGCGTCGTCAACTACTACTACGTGTTCGAGTCGATCGCGGGCCCGCTGACGACCGCCCAGAAGGCGCGGTTCTGGCGCTTCCAGGCATTCGAGGTGCTGCGGCTCGCTGCCTCGAGCGTGCGACGGCGGCGCACCGCGGATCTGAGCTTCCTCCTCGGCAAGCTCGAGGGTGCGATGCAGATCGTCCGCGACAGCCAGCGCCGATGATCCGCGTCTGCTTCCTCGCGGGAACGCTGGGCCGTGGAGGCGCCGAGCGCCAGCTCGTGTACATGCTGCGCGCGCTGCAGCGGACTGACGTCGCGGTGCGCGTGCTCTCGCTGACCCGCGGCGAGGTGTACGAGCGCGAGATCCGCGAGCTCGGTGTGCCGATCACGTGGGTCGGGCAAGCGTCCGCGAAGCCGCTGCGAGCGCTGGCGATCGTGCGAGAGCTGCGCCGCGAACGCGCGGACATCGTGCAGTGCGCGCAGACGTTCGTGAACCTGTACGCCGTCGCCGGCGCACGCGCGTCGGGCGCGCTGGAGATCGGCGCGCTGCGCACGGATCCCACGCAGGGCGTCGAGGAAGAAGAGGGCTGGCTAGGCCGAGCGAGCCTCCGGCTGCCGCGCTATGTGATCGCGAACTCCGAGCTCGCCGCGCGTCACAGCGATCGAGCGGTGTACGTCGTGCCGAACGTCGTCGACACCGATCGGTTCCATCCCGCCGACTCGCCGCGAGCTCCCGGTCCCGTGCGCGTCCTGTTCCTCGGCACCAAGC
>CAYUNM010000094.1:0-10976 GCA_964446175.1 uncultured Kofleriaceae bacterium | reverse complement strand
AGGCGCGCGCGAGCGGCGGTCCAGAGGCGCGCGCGAGCGGCGGTCCAGAGGCGCGCGCTCGGGTCGCGACGCCGCCCTGCCCGCGCACGGCGGCGTTTTCGTTTTCGCCACGCGCCACGAGCCATGCGCCACGAACCATGCGCCACCAGCCACGGCGCCGGCGATGTCAGGAGTTGTCATCCAACCTGATGACAACGATCGCGATCGCGCGCGTTTGGAGGGCCCGAGCTGTCTGGCCGCTCAGCTCGAAAGGGTCCCCAACGTAACAGTCATGTCATTCAGCAAATTCCTGGTCGCCTCGCTCGTCGCTCTGACTCGCATCGCATCTGCTGACGACGGCGAGGTCGATGTCCGGTCGTTCGAGTACGTCGACGTCGTCGAGACGAGCGATGGCAGCGTGTGGAAGGGCGTCATCGTCGAGCAGGCGCCCGGCGTGCAGTACAAGATCGCGACCGCCGATGGCAGCCTGCACGTCATCAAGGCAGGCGACGTCACGAAGCTGTCGAAGCAGAAGAACCGCGACTGGCGCGGGACGACCAACGTCGCCACCGGCGAGCGCGGCGACGCGGTCAATGGCAACGCCAACGCCAACACCAACGCCAGCAGCAATGGCAGCGGAAACGGCGACCGCGGCAACGGCATCGGTGCGCGCTTCGAGCCGAAGCATGGGCCGGCGTTGCCGGCGCCGTACGCGACGACCGGCGTGCGCCTCGCGCCCGACCTCGCGATGGTCTTTCCGACCGGCGATGCGGGCATGATGAACACGAGCGTCGCGCCGACCGTGCACGGCGGCTACGAGCTGATGCTCGGCAACGTCGGGCTGGAGGGTGGCGGCATGGTGCGCTACACGTACTGGAGCATTCCGGGCGACACGCAGAACGCGGCGTGGACGCTCGAGACACACGCGTACGCGCGCGCGGCGCTGCATGTCTCGCGCGTCGCGATCCATGCGGGCGCGAGCGCCGGGCTCGATACGAACCTCGTGCACATCGGCGACCTGAACGTCAGCAGGACCGCGACCGGGTTCGGCATGAACCTCGAGAGCGGGGTCGAGGTCGCGGCGACGCCGGCAGTCGCGCTCGGGGTCGGCTTCGACTACCACCCGGCGACCGATACGATCATCGATGGCGCGCCGCAGAGCATCGAGTACTACTCGCTGACGGCCGGGGCGGTCATGCGCCTGTAGGGGGGCCGTCGGAGCGCGCGGGTGCGCCCGAAATGGTCGGACTTGCTACGGAAATTGGTCCGACCGTGTGCGTAGAGAGCTGCGCACCTCACTCGGAGATTACGCACTAGAATCGAGCGTCAGTACACGGTGCCTCGCGTGTTTTCAGGGGCTTGGATCAGCGTGCGCCATGGCACGTGCCGTGCTGTTAGTTGCGCCGCGCCATGAACGACCGTGAAGCCAAAGCCCGTGCGGTAAAGATCCTCGCCAAGTCGATCTACCGCGATCTCGAGGCGCAGGGGTTCGACGAGAAGCAGATCGTCTCGCTCGCGACCGAGCTGATCTCCGAAGTGACGAACAAGATCGCCCGCGGCTCGAGCACCGATCTCGCCGCGATTGCGAAGTCGACGCACGCCTAACGCAGCACTCGCGCGGGCTGTGCCTGGCGGATCGCGCGCGCATGATCTAGGGTGCGCGGCATGGCTAAGGTCCGCATCGGTATCAACGGGTTTGGACGTATCGGCCGCGGCTTCGCTCGCTGCATGGCCGACTCGAAGCACGACTTCGAGATCGCTCTCATCAACGACCTGACGGACGTGGGCACGCTCGCCCACCTGCTCCGCCACGATTCGGTGCACGGCAAGTTCCCGGGCACCGTCGAGGTCCGCGACGGCAAGCTGCACGTCAACGGCAGCCACGTCCAGATCACGGCCGAGAAGGATCCGGCGAACATCAAGTGGAAGGATGCGGGCGTCGACGTCGTGATCGAGTCGACCGGCAAGTTCGTCGACAAGGCCGGCGCGAGCAAGCACCTCCAGGGCGGCGCCAAGAAGGTCATCATCTCGGCGCCCGCGAAGGAGCCGGATGTGACGCTCTGCATGGGCATCAACCTCGAGGCGTACAAGCCCGCCGAGCACCACATCATCTCGAACGCGTCGTGCACGACGAACTGCCTCGCGCCGGTCGCGAAGGTCCTGCACGAGACCTACGGGATCGTGTCGGGCATCATGACGACGATCCACTCGTACACGAACGACCAGCAGATCCTCGATCTGCCGCACAAGGACCTGCGCCGTGCGCGCGCGGCCGCCCTCTCGATGATCCCGACGTCGACCGGCGCCGCGAAGGCACTCAAGGAAGTGCTCCCCGCGATGGCCGGCAAGCTCGCCGGCATGGCGATCCGCGTCCCGACGCCGAACGTCTCGCTCGTCGACCTGACGGTCAAGCTCGAGAAGAAGGCGACCAAGGAAGAGATCAACGAGGCGTTCCGCAAGGCCGCCGGCGGCGCGCTCAAGGGCATCCTCGCCGTCAGCGACGAGCCGCTCGTGTCGTGCGACTACAACGGCAACAAGATGAGCTCGACGGTCGACAGCGAGCTGACCACGGTCGTCGGCGACCAGGCGAAGGTCCTCAGCTGGTACGACAACGAGATGGGCTACTCGCAGCGCCTGTTCGATCTCGCGCGCTACGTGGTGGAGCGGCTGTGAGGAGAGCGATGCGAAGCATTGCGGGGTGTTGGTGGTTGGGTGGGCTTGCACAGGATGCCGACCGAAGGGAGGACATCCTGTGAGCCTGCCGAACGGGATCAAGAGCGTCGAGCAGCTGCCCGTCGAGGGCAAGCGCGTGTTCGTGCGCGTCGACTACAACGTCCCGCTCGAGAAGGGCACGAAGCGCGTAACGGATGACGCACGCATTCGCGCCACACTCCCGACGCTCAAGAACCTGATCGAGCGCGGCGCCCGGATCGTGCTCGGCTCGCACCTGGGGCGTCCTGACGGCCAGGTCAAGCCCGAGTTCTCGCTCGAGCCCGTCGCGCACAAGCTCGCCGAGCTGATCGGGCAAGAGGTCGCGCTCGCGGACGAGCCCGTCGGCGACGGTGCGCGCAAGGTCGTCAGCGATCTGCGCGATGGCCAGATCGCGATGCTCGAGAACCTGCGCTGGAATCCCGGCGAGGAAGCGAACGACGAAGGCTTCGCGCGCCAGCTCGCGTCGTACTGCGATGTCTACGTCAACGATGCGTTCGGCACCGCGCACCGCGCGCACGCGTCGACCTCGGGCATGGTGAAGTTCGTCGCCGAGAAGGGCGCCGGCTTCGTCATGGCGAAGGAGATCGACTTCTTGTCGCGGCTCCTCGGCAACGTCGATCGGCCGTACGTCGCCGTGCTCGGCGGCGCGAAGGTCAGCGACAAGATCGAGGTGCTCGATGCGCTGCTCGATCGCGTCGACTCGCTCGTGATCGGCGGCGCGATGGCGAACACGTTCCTCGAGGCGCAGGGCAAGAACGTCGGCAAGAGCAAGGTCGAGAAGGACAAGCTCCCCGTCGCGCGTAACTTCCTGCGCAAGGCGCAGGAGAAGAAGAAGGCCGTCCACCTGCCGACCGACGTCATGGTCGGCAGCGGGCTCGACGATACGAACCCGATCGCGGTGCGCGTCGATCAGATCGGCGCCGAGCAGATGGCGCTCGATATCGGCCCCGGCACGATCGAGCTGTTCCGCCGCGTGCTGACCGAGGCGCGCACGGTGTTCTGGAACGGCCCGATGGGCGTGTTCGAGAAGAAGCAGTGGGCGAAGGGCACGGTGGCGGTCGCGCAGGCGCTCGCCGAGAACAAGCTGGCGCTGACGGTCGTCGGCGGCGGCGACTCCGCGGCCGCGATCGCGCAGGCGGGCCTGGCCGACAAGGTCTCGCACGTGTCGACGGGCGGCGGCGCGTCGCTCGAGTTCGTGCAGGGCCTCGACCTGCCGGGCATCGCGGCGCTGCGTCCGTAGGCGCGCCGCGGCACCCGCGGTCAGCCGAATCCCGATCCGGCCGGCGAACGCATTCGTTTGCGCTACCCCGGCGGCTGGCGGCGTGCGGATCACGCGGGGTAGAATTCGCAGGTGGCAGCGAAGCGCCTGGGGGTCTTCGATCCATCGGGTCGCCTGATCGATGATCTGGCGAGCGCTGCCGATCGCGCGCACGCCGAGCTCTTGCCGGTCGAGGCGACCGACTCGCTCGACGGTCTCGCCGGCGTGCTCGTCAACCCGGCCGCCGCGAGCGACCTCGGGCCGGCGCCCGAGGGCGGCGTCGCGCGCTGGATCATCGGCGAGGCGCAGCACGCGGCGCGCGTCGCGGGAGCGGCGGCGAGTGCGGGCGCGACGGGCGTGCTGCTGACGCCGGTCACGGCGGATGCGCTCGCCGCGGTCTCGGTGACCGACCCGACCTCGCCGGACTTCGACCTCGCGCGCGCACGCGGGCTGATCGCCACGTCGCTCGTCGATCTGACGGGCGCCGCGCACGAGACGCTGCGCGCGGTCGCCGAGGGCTTCACCGCGCACGACTGCATCGTGTGGTGGAAGGACGGCGCGGCGATGACGCCGACGACGTCGCGGCCGAGCCCGACGGAGACGTACCGGTCGCAGATCGCAGCCGCCGCCCGCATCGCGGCCGCGAGCGGTGGCACCGTCGTGCTCGGCGGGCCGATGCCGCGCAGCGTGATCGCGGATGCGCTGCGGTCGTCGCCGACGGAGGTCGCGGGCCTCGTCGCGATCATCTCGGATACCGGTCGCCGCTTCTCGGCGGCGGAGCGTACGGACCTCAAGGCGCTCGCCGCGCGCCTCACGCGCGAGCTGTCGTGGCTGACCTCGCACCGGCGCATCGTCGCGGAGGGCGAGCGGCTGCTCGCGGCGTCGCTCCACGATCCGCTGTCGGGCGCGATGACGCGCGGCGCGTTCGAGCAGACGATCACGCACGAGGTCGCGGCGGCCGCGCGGCGCGGCGAGAAGCTGACGCTCGCGATCTTCGACATCGTCGGCATGCGCCGCATCAACCTCCAGCACGGCCACAAGGCGGGCGACGAGGTGCTCGCGCAGGTCGCATCGCGCGTGCGCTCGACGGTGCGCGGCAACGACGCGATGGGCCGGCCCGGCAACGACGAGCTCGCCGTGCTGCTCGTCGGCGCGAACGACGATCAGGCGGTGCTCGTCGCGCGGAAGATCCTGTACCGCGTGCAGAACGAGCCGGTGCGCGTCGACGACAGCGCGTCGATCGACGTGCAGATGCGCGCCGTGGTGACCGAGCTCGCCCCCGGCGAGCGCTCCGGCGAGGCCGCCCTCGCCCGCTGCTACAACTCGCTGCGCATCGCGCCGATCGGCGACGTCCTCGCGGTCTCTCCGAACGAGCGCGCGCACGGCGATACCGACGTCGGCCTCGATGCGGGCCAGCTCTCGGCGGGCACGACCGTCGGCGGCACGTATCGAGTGCTGCACGAGCTGTCGCGCGGCGCGATGGGCGTCGTGTATCGCGGCGAGGACCTAGGCCTCGGCCGCCCCGTCGCGATCAAGGTGCTGCGCTCCGACCTCGCGAGCGATCGCGATCTCGTCGATCGGTTCCGCGCGGAGGCCGGCATCCTCGCCTCGCTGCACCACAAGAACCTCGTCCAGGTGTACGCGCTCGGCGAGCACCAGGGCGACGTCTACTTCGTGATGGAGCTCGTGGAGGGCCAGCCACTCTCGGAGGTGCTGCGCGCCACGCTCGAGCGCCGCGAGTGGTTCCCGCTCGAGGCGATCGCGCAGATCGCGCTCGAGATCGGCGACGCGCTCGACGCGATGCACGCACTCGGGCTGATCCACCGCGACGTCAAGCCGGCCAACATCCTGCTCGATCGCGATCGCGACCGCGCGGTGCTCGTCGATGTCGGCGTCGCCGTGAAGGCCGGCGACCAGCGCGACGCGGCCGGCACGCCTGGCTTCGCGGCCCCCGAGTCGTTCCTCGAGCAGGAGGGCAGCGCCGCGACCGACGTCTACGGGCTCGCCTCGACGATGTACTGCGCGCTGACCGGCCGCCCGCCTTTCGGCTCGGGTCCCGCGCCGCAGGTCGTGCAGCGCCAGCTCAACGATCCGCTGACGCCACCATCGCAGCTGCGCCCGAACATCTCGCAGGCCGTCGACACGGTGCTCGCGAAGGCGCTCTCGCCGAATCCGAAGAAGCGCTGGGCCTCCGCATCGACGTTCGCGACCGCGCTCGGCCGCGCGCTCGAACGCGGCAGCTCGGTCGGCATCAAGCTGCCGCCCGTCGAGGAAGACACCGCCACCGCCGGCGCGGAGGCCGTGCTGCGCCCGACCGAGGGCATCGACAGCCTGTCGGAGGTCGGCTCGATCATGGCGGTCGGCGCGAGCGGCCCGAAGATCACCGGCCGCGTGCGTGCCGCGCACCTGCGCGTGCTCTCGCGCGTGATGCAGCACCACATCGGCGAGTCCGGGATGGCGAAGGTCGTCACCGAGCATCCCGATCTCGCGGCCGCGCTATCACCGACGCTCGCGCCGCTCGCATGGATCGACCTCGCCGATCTCGTGCAGGCATTCGAGCAGGCGAAGAAGGTGCTCAACAACCCGTCGATCCCGCGCAAGATCGGGCGCGGCACGATGAGCGCGACGTTCGCGCGGCTGTTCGGCGCCGATCCGTCGTCGGTCAACGCCGAGACCGTGCTCGCCGCGCTCCCGACGTTCTGGCCGCGCTACCACGACTGGGGCGAGACCGAGGTCGCGGTCAACTCCGGGCACGCGATCGTCATGCTCTCGGGCTTCGCCGGCACGACCGATGTGTGTCAGCTCGTCGCCTCGGAGCTCGAGCGCATCGTCGAGCTGACCGGCGTCGAGGAGGTCATGGCGACCCACGACTCGTGCCGCTGCCGCGGCCAGCAGCTCTGCGAGTACCAGCTGCGCTGGACGAAGGCCGCCGCCGCGCGCTAAGACCGCGGCATGCGCACTCCGTTCGTCGTCGGCAACTGGAAGCTCAACAAGACGATCGCCGAGGCCCTCGCGCTCGTCACCGAGCTCAAGAACCAGCTCGGCACGGTGCGCGGGGTCGCCGTCGGCGTCGCGCCGGTGTTCACGGCGCTGCACTCGGTCGCCAAGCGCCTCGAAGGCAGCGCGATCGCGACGTGCTCGCAGGACTGCTTCTGGGAGTCGTCCGGCGCGTTCACCGGCGAGGTCTCCGCGCCGCTGCTCGCCGATGCGGGCGTGACGTGGGCGATCGTCGGCCACTCCGAGCGCCGCCAGTTCTTCGGCGACACCAATGAATCGGTCGGCAAGAAGGCGCGCGCCGCGCTCGCGGCCGGCCTGGGCGCGATCGTGTGCGTCGGCGAGATGCTCGCCGAGCGCGATGCGGGCCGCACGCTCGACATCGTCGATGGCCAGCTCGCGGGCGGCCTCGTCGACATCGATGGCGCGGTCGCCGCACAGCGCCTCGTCATCGCCTACGAGCCGGTCTGGGCGATCGGCACCGGCCGCACCGCGACGCCGGCCCAGGCCCAGGAAGTCCACGCGCACATCCGGAAACGGCTGACGGAGCGCTTCGGCGGCGAGGTCGCCCAGGCGGTCCGGATCCAGTACGGCGGGTCCGTGAAGCCGTCCAACGCGGAGGCCCTGATGTCCGAGCGCGACATCGACGGCGCCCTCGTGGGCGGCGCCTCGCTCGAAGCCAGCGATTTCATTGCGATCGTCAAGGCCGCTCGGCCGTCGTAAGCCTTGCGCGCACTGCCCTGTTGGGCTACAAGCTCAGCTCTCCCATGACCTCGCTGCTGACGATCCTGCACGTCCTCGTGTGCCTCTTCCTGATGCTCACGGTGCTGCTGCAGCAGGGTAAGGGCGGTGGCATGGGCGGCGCGTTCGGCGGCGGCAACGCCTCGACCGTGTTCGGCGGCTCCGGCGCCTCGTCGTTCCTGCAGAAGATCACGGCCGCGGCCGGCACGATCTTCATGGCGACGTCGATGATCCTCGCGTTCCTCGCGTCGCACAACTCGAGCGACGCTCTCGAGAAGTTCGGCGAGCAGCAGTCCGAGCTCGCGCGCCAGAAGGAAGCGGCGAAGGACAACGCGCTCAAGTCGCAGGGCTCGGGCTCCGCCGCCCAGGTCGAGCAGGGCTCGGCGTCGGTGATGATGTCGTCGCCCGCCGAGACGCCCGCGCCCGTCGGCTCCGCCGCGCCCGCGCCCGTCGGCTCCGCCGCGCCGTCGCCGCTCAATTCGGCGAGCGGCTCCGCGACCGGCGCCTCCGGCACGCCCGGCTCGACGACGCAGCCGGCGAACAACTCGCCGACCATCCCGGGCACCGCCACGGTCCCCGCGCCCGGTACGCCCGGCACGACGACGACGAAGGGCACGACCGGCACGAGCACCACGGTGCCCACGTCGACCGGCACCTCGACGAGCGCGGCACCTGCCTCGGCCGGCCCGTCTGGCTCGCTGAAGGATCACGCGATCAACCCCGCGGTGGGCTCGGCTGCCGCGCCCGCGAACACGAAGACGGGTCCCTCGGCGGGTGTCACGGCGCCGTCGAAGACGCCCGCAGGGGCCGCGCCCAGCACGCCCGCGAAGGCCGGTCTCCCCGAAGGCAACGTCGGCTCGGCCGCCCCGGCCGGCAGCTCGCCGAACGCGCCGAAGTGATCGCCAACGACGTCGGAGGCAGTGATGCGTTCAGGTCCGTCGGCCGCCGAGCTCGCGTGGCTCGCTCGTTCCAACATCCAGATCGTCGACGGCCCTGACGCCGGCGGCGTTCGCGCCTGGCTCGACGAGACGCCGGGCCCGCCGGGGTTCATCTACTCGGAGATCACCGGCTACTTCATCACGCTGTGCTGCCAGCTCGCGCGCCAGGGTGACCGCTCGTGGATCGAGCCCGCCGAGCGCGCCGCCGCGTGGATCGTCGAGCGCGCGATGCATCCCAGCGGCGCCGTGCTGTCGCGCAAGTACGAGCAGCAGCCCGAGCGCGCCGCCGCCGATCCGTACAGCTTCGAGAACGGCCGCATCGCGTTCTTCGACTGCGCGATGGTCGGGTTCGGCCTCGTCGAGCTGCACGCGCTGACCGGCAACGCGCGGTGGCTCGATGGCGCGACCGCGATCGCCGGCTTCCTCGAGAGCGCGTTCGCGAGCGCCCCCGAAGACGGCCACTCGACGTTCGACGCCAACACGATGACCGCCGTCGCCGCCGCGCCGCGCTGGTCGTCGCACTTCGGCCCGTTCGAGCTCAAGGGCGCGCTGTTCCTCGACGCGCTCGCCGCCGCCACCGGAGCCAGCGCGCCGCGCGCGTTCGTCGAGCGCCTCGTGCGGCTCGCGCTCGAGCGCCAGCACCCGTCGGGCCGCTTCCCGACGATGCCCGCCGGCGACACCACGCACCTCCACCCGCACACGTACACGATCGAGGGCCTGATCTATCTCTCCGCCCGTCACGACCGCCGCGATCTCCTCGAGGCCGCCGTGCGCGGCGTCGACTGGAGCGTGACGACCTGCCTCGCGCGTCAGCCGCAGCTGCAGCAGTGGTCCGAGAAGGCAGAGCTTCGCATCGAGGGCCTGCGCAGCGACGTGCTCGCGCAGACGCTCCGCGCGTACGAGGTGATCAAGCTGCTCGCGCCCGAGACGCGCTGGCCGTGGGAAGCCGAGATCGACGCGCTGCACGCGCAGCTCGACTCGTTCACGCTGCCGAGCGGCGGCACGGCGTACGGCCGCGACGAGTACGGCGCGCGCGCCGGCCACGCCAACGCCTGGTGTCACTTCTTCGCCGTCGAGGCGAAGCTGTTCCGCGCGCTGCGCGCATCGGGCAAGACGCTCGATACGGCCGCGAAGCGCACGCTGATCCTGACCTGAGCGCCCTGCCCGCTACACGCTGGCGGCAGACGGTTGGCTCCGGGGAGCGACCACGCAACACTCAGCGCGGGCGAGCGGCGACCGCGCGCGGGTCGAGCTCCCCGTCGAACACGAACTGCGCCGGTCCGCGCATCGCGACGCCGGTCAGGCCCTTCGCGACGGTGATCGCGAGCGGGCCGCCGGGCAGGTGCACGACGACCTCGTCGCCCTCGGTCGCGCGGCCGGTGAGCACCGCCGCGACAGTGGTCGCGCACGCGCCGGTGCCGCACGCGAGCGTGATGCCGCAGCCGCGCTCCCAGACGACGAGCTCGATCTCGCGCCGCCCGGAGAGGTGCGCGAACTCGGCGTTCGTCTTGCGCGGAAACGCGGGGTGCGTCTCGACGGCGCGGCCGATGGTCTCCGCGAGCTGGCGCGCTTCGTCGCGCGACCCGACGAACGTGATCGCGTGCGGGTTGCCCATCGACACCGCGGTGATCGCGAGCGTGTGGTCGCCGACCTCGAGCGGCTGCTCGATGCAGCGCTCGCCGGCCGGGCCGGTCATCGGGATCTCGCCCCGCGTCAGGCGAGGCGCGCCCATCGCGACGGTGACCGTATCGACGAGCGAGCCGCGCGTGTGCACGTCGCAGACGAGGCGGCCGGCGCCGGTGTCGATCGCGATCGCGTCCTTGTGGATGCCGCCGCGGTCGTACAGGAACTTCGCGACGCAGCGGATGCCGTTGCCGCACATCTCCGCTTCGCTGCCGTCGGAGTTTAGGACGCGCATGCGCGCGTCGGCGCCGGTCGCGGGCAGGATCGCGAGCACGCCGTCACCGCCGACGCCGAACTGGCGATCGCAGAGCGCGGCGACCGTGCGCGGATCCTGTGCGGCGGTCGCGTCGTCGGAGGACGCGTCGCGCAGATCGACGACGAGGAAGTCGTTGCCGAGCCCGTGATACTTGCCGAAACGCATGGCGCCACCGTAGCACGGCGGCCGCACGTGCTCGCGCGCGGTCGTGTGAGCGGCGTTTGCTCGCGCCGACTACGTGCGCTGACCCTGCGGGTAGTACGGCGCGGGCTGCTGCGGCGACGCGGGCTGCTGCGTCGGCGAGTACTGCCGCTGCTGCGGGTACGGCTGCTGCTGCGGGTACGGCTGCTGCTGCGGGTACTGAGGCTGCGGCTGCTGCGGGTACGGCTGCTGCTGCGGATACGGCTGCTGCTGC
>CAYUNM010000093.1:0-14542 GCA_964446175.1 uncultured Kofleriaceae bacterium | reverse complement strand
CGTAGTCGATCGTCAGGCCGAGGATCGACATGTTGTCGGTGTTCATCACGCCGTGCACGAACCCGACGCGCATCCACTCCGCCATCAGCCACGCCGTGCGCTGCATGACCTCGCGGAACATCTCGGCCGCGTCCAGCCCCGGGAAGAACGACGCGAGCGTGTAGTCGACGAGCTGCTGCAGCGTCGCCTTGTCGTCGCGCGCGCTGTGGATCTCGAAGTTGCCGAAGCGCAGGAAGCTCGGCGCGACGCGACACACGACCGCGCCCGGCTCGTGCGCCGGATGGCCGTCGTAGAGCAGATCACGGAGCACGGTCTCGCCGGTCAGGGCGAGCGAGAGTGCGCGCGTCGTCGGCACGCCGAGGTGGTGCATCGCCTCGCTGCACACGAGCTCGCGGAGCGAGCTGCGCAGCACGGCGCGGCCATCGGCGCGGCGCGAGTACGGCGTCGGGCCGGCGCCCTTGAGCTGCAGCTCCCACGTCTGGCCCGCGTGCGTGACCTCGCCGAGCGTGATCGCGCGGCCGTCGCCGAGCTGACCGGCCCACGTTCCGAACTGGTGGCCGCCGTAGCACGCGGCGTACGGCGCCATGCCGGGCAGGACCGCGTTGCCGGCGAGCACGTCGGCGAGCGCGGGCGTCGGCGTGGGATCGAGGCCGACGAGCGCGGCGACCTCCGGCACGACCGCGAGCAGCTCGGGCTTCGCGACCGCCGTCGGCTGCACGCGCGAGTAGCAGGCGCCGAGGACCTCGCGCGTGCGCAGGTCGGTGCGTGCGTCGCCCGGGAGCGTGCGCACGAAGCGGTCCGCGAACGGCAGCTCTGCGATCGGACGTGGACGAGGATCGTGGGCAGTCGCCAAGTGCTCGCAGTCTGCCCCGGCTGGCAAGGCCCGGCAATGTCCCCAACTATTTGCTTGAGTCACCTCGCGAGCTGCGGGACATACGCCGCGTGCTGACCCGTCACGTGCTCGCCGCCCTCGCCGCCGGCATCGCTGCGAACGACGAGGATGTCGCGCGGGCCGCGCTCGACCGGATCGACCCGCTGGCGCGCGGGCTCGCGAAGCGCAAGCTCGGCCGCGTGCTGATCGATGCCGCGCTCGTCGCCGACGGCAAGCCCGCCGCCCACGTCATGCAGGTCGCCGCGCTGTCGCTCGCCGGCCGCAGCGTGCCCGTCGATGCGGATCGCGTCGCGGCCGCCTACGCCGAGCTCCCGCGCCCGCGCATGCCGCGCACGCCGACGTTGACGATCGCGGCCGTGCTCGCAGCGCTCGCGGTCGCCGGCGCGGCCGTCGCCGTGATCGCGATGTGGCCGCACGGCAAGAGCCGCACGTACGTGCGCCCGCTGCCGCCGCCGAGCGCCGACGCGTTCGCGAAGGGCGGCGTGCCGCTCCACGATCCGGCGCTCGACGCGCTGCTCGACAAGAAGCTCACGCAGCTCGTGATCGATGCGGGCGCGGCGACCGAGGCGCGTCACGACGATCTCGCGAGCGTGCTCGCGCCCGTGAAGGCGCCCGCCGCGATCACCGCGCACGGCGCACCGCTCGCCAAGAGCTGGGACACGCTCGTCTCCACGTTCGGCGATGCCGTGCACGCATGCGAGCGAGGCGGCCGCATCGACCACGACGACATGCTGCTGCGCGAGGCCGCGCGCGACGTCTCGGCGGAGCTCGCGAAGCAGGGCGAGGGCTACGTGATCGAAGGCCGGATCAAGAGCGGCTACGCGTACCTGCAGGCCTATCGCGTCGACGAGGTCGTGCTCGAGCAGACGAACGGCCAGCCGCGCCGCACGCTCAGCGTCTCGCGCCTCGATCACCTCAACACCGCGTACGCCGTGCTCGGCCTGCACTCCGAGGGCCTCGCCGATCCGATCATCATGGAGGATCGCATCGACGACTTCGTCGCGACCGACGTCATCCCCGTGCTCGCGAAGGACGCGCCCTACCCGCTCGGCGATCACGCCTGGACGATCAGCGACGGCAAGGCGCTCGCCGCCCAGGTCGGCGCCACTGTGCGAGGAGAGCTGATCGCCGCGCTCGGCGCCGATGCGCCCAATGCCCAGCAGATCGCGGCGCTGCTCGTCGAGCGTCGCGACCTGCTCGACCAGTGGCGCGACACGCTCGCACGCCATCAGCTGCGCATGGTCGCGACCAACGAGCTGTGGGTCCCGGCCGGCATGCTCGATGCGCTCGATGGGCAGGTGCCGCACTACCAGCGCGAGCGCGTGGAAGCGATCGAGGATGCCCTGGCAAACCTCGATGCACCGCGTATCGCATCACGGATCCACCAGCTGGTCGCGACGAGCGTCCGCCGCCACGAGGCCACGCACGGCTTCGACGCCGACCGCGACACCGAGGCCCGCTACCCGCAGCCGCTCGCCGACATGCTCGGCCCGCCGCACGACGACGAGGGCAACCCGGTGCCGATCGTCCGCGCCGCGCGCGCCGAGCTCTCCGCCTACCTCTCGCAGATCGCGAACGACCCGGTCACGCCGCACCTCGCGTACTGGCACCTCGCGCGCAACGCGTTCACCGAGGAGCAGTGGGGCAGCGGCGAGATGTTCGCGGCGTACGTCGTCACCGAGGGCCTCGCGCGCCAGCTCGGCGGACCGCCGCCGGTGGGCCGCGGACGCGAACGCCTCGCGCCGCTCGCGGCCCTGATCGCGCGGACGCCGAGCGACAAGCTGCGTGCTGCCGCGAAGGCGCTGTGGACCGAGCTCTATGGCGAGCCGGCCGTGACGGTCACGCCCTAGACGGCCCTAGACGCGCGCGGGAATCGACGAGCTGACGGTCAGCTGCGTCTCGCGGTTGCGCGTCTCGATCTGGATCTCGACCGCCTCGGCGTCGATCGGGACGTACTTGGCGATCACGGCCGCGATCTCCTCGCGCATCTCCTGGAGCTTGCCGCCGTCGAGGCCGGTGCGGTCGTGCGCGAGCACGAGGTGCAGGCGGCCCTTGGCGACCTCGCCGCTGGACTTGCCCGCAAAGAACGATTTGATGCCCTGCCACATGGCGTACAGCCTCCTCACGCCGGCGACGCCGACAGCCCGAGCGCGCGGCCGATACGGGTGAAGAAGCCGACGCTCTTTTCCTGCTCGACCTCGACGCCGGCCAGGACCTTCGCGATGCGGATGAATTCCTTGGCGGCGAGCGCCTTGCCTTCGAGGACCGCCGGGACGCCCTTGTTCGTCGTCGCGATGACCTGGTCGTCGAGCGGCACCGCGCCGAGCAGGTCGAGCGCGAGGATCTCGATGACGTCGGCCTGCGAGAGCATGTCGCCCTTCTTGACGAGGTTCGGCGAGATGCGATTGACGATCAGGCGCGCCGGGATGTCGGCCTGGGCGAGCAGCCCGACGACGCGGTCGGCATCGCGGATCGACGAGACCTCGGGGGTCGCGACGACGATCGCCTCGTCGGCGCCCGCGATCGCGTTCTTGAAGCCCTGCTCGATGCCGGCCGGGCAGTCGATGATCACGAAGTCGTACTGCGCCTTGAGCTCGAACACGAGCGAGCGCATGTCCTCGGGCGTGACCGCATCCTTGTCGTCCGTCTGCGACGCGGGCAGGAGCCACAGGTTCTCGAGGCGGCGATCCTTGATCAGCGCCTTCTGCACCGTGCACTTGCCTTTGATCGCGTCGACCACGTGATAGACGATGCGGTTCTCGAGGCCCATCACGACGTCGAGGTTGCGCAGTCCGATGTCGGCGTCGATCAGCACGACCGAATGGCCGAGCTGGGCCAGCGCGGTTCCGAGATTGGCGGTGGTGGTCGTCTTGCCGACCCCTCCCTTGCCTGACGTGATGACGATGGCTCGACCCATGGGTGACTCCTTCAGATGCTCGTCGCGAGGTTCTTGGGAAGCTTGCCGGTGTAGCGCTCGACGACGATGGCGTCGCCGGCGAGGTAGGCGATCTCCGCGTCGGCCGGCGGCGCGGCGTCGTCGCCCGCGCGCGTGACGCGGCGGCCGATGCGCAGCTGCTGCGGCTCGAGCCGGAGCGCGAGGATGAAGCCGACGTCCTGACCGATCGCCGCGTGCGCGGTGCCGCGCAGCCGGCCGAGGACGATGATGTTGCCGGTCGCGCGGACCTCCGCGCCCGGATTGACGTCGCCGAAGATGAAGAGGTGGCCTTCGTGCTCAAGGATCACGCCCGAGCGCACGGGGCCGATCACGAGCCGCGTGCCCTCGGTGGGCGCCGGGATCTCCGGCATCGCGGCGAGCGCGATCGGCGCCTTGCTCTGCGTCGGCTCCTCGACGGCGAACTCGGCCACCGCGTCGGCGACCTCGAGGGCCGCCGTCAGCTCGGTCGGCGCGAGCTCGACCGGATCCGCGGGCGCCGGAGCGGCCGAGGCGGCGAGGCCCGCCGTCGCGACCTGCGCGAGCAGCGCGGCCGGCTTGATCGTGCCGGTCGGCTCCTCGTCGCCGAACGCATCGCTCGCCGCGCCCAGCGAGCCCGCGGCGTCGGCGGTCGGGCCGGAGCCCGCGGCGAGGTTTAGCTTGGGCACCGGGTCCTTCGCCTTCGCGGCGCCGACCTCGACGATCGACAGCGCGAAGCGCACCGCGAGCTCGTCGAGCTTCGCGAGGCAGCCGGCCGGCAGCGGGCCGTGCTCGACCGCGATGCGGACGTTGCTGCCCTTCCAGAATCCAGGCGCCTCGTCGAGGCGCGCCGTCAGCGTGTCGATGATCGTATCGACCGCGGCGCGGCCGTCGACCAGCATTTCGAGCCCGCGGGATGTCCCGCGGAGCAGCGCCGTCGGCCCCTCAGCCGCGGCGGACGCCTCGTCGATGACAGATTCCATAAGTGCCCTATGAAAAGCCGTAGAGCACCCCCGCTACGCGGGCAACTTTTCCGCTACGTGGCGGAGAGATCCCGGTTCAGACCGGGCTGTCAGCGCCGATCAGAAAGGGATGTCCTCGACGTCGCCAACGCTCGGGTTGCCGAACTGCGACTCGTCGATGCGCGGCGGCGGCGCGTCCAGGTCGCGCGGGTCGCCCGAGCTGCGACCACCGCGGCCACGGCCTTCCGACCGGCCGGCGTGCGCGGGCTCGATCTTCCACACGTCGAGCGAGTTGAAGTACTTCACCTCGCCCTTGGGGCTGCGCCACTCGCGGCCGCGCAGCGAGAACTCGATGCGGACCTGGTCGCCGACCTTCATGTCGTCGAGCTGGCTCACGCGATCGCCGGTCAGCTGGAACAGCACGACCTGCGGATATTTCGGGTTGTCGGCGAGCTCGACCACGAACTCGCGCTTGGTGAACCGCTCCGACACCTGCTTGGTCTCGTAGATCGTGTGGAGCTTGCCGATCGCTTCCATGCCCATGACGAGCACCCTACGCGATCCCTCTGTCAGTGATCCGCAGGTAGTTGATAGTCCACGAGGTCCACCGCGATCTCGCCCCAGGGCGACTGGGCGGTGAGGTGCAGCGGGACGCGCGCCGCGTCGTCGGAGACCCAGGCGGCGATCGGGAACTCGTCGTGGACGATCCCGTCGTAGCGGATCGCCGGCTGGTGCGCCGCGAACCCGCGGCCCGCGTCCCACATCGCGACGGTCAGGTGCGCGCCGCCGATCGCGCAGTCGAGCTCGCTGCGATCGCCCCGCTTGCTGTGCCAGCCGCGCACCGCGCCGACCGTCGCGTGGATGTCGCGCTCGCCCTCGTGCGACGGCTGCCGCTCGTGGTGCTTCTCGCCCGCAAACTCGACCCACGCCTCCTCGACCGACGAGAGCGCAGCGCCGCTGTCGAGATCGATCGTCGACGTCAGCTCCCACGTGATGTCGCCGATCAGCGCGAGCAGGCCGTCGGTCTTGCCGCGCGAGCGCACGATCACCGCGCGGTGCCCGTCGATGACGCCCGGCCATCCGATCGCGGTCTGCACGCGTCCGACCTTGATGCCGCGCAGGCTGACCTCGAACTCCATCGCCTCGCCGGGCACGACCGTCACCGCGCCCTGCAGCGGCACCGCCCTCGCGTGGCTCTGCACCGGTTTCACTCCCGTGCAGCCGGCCACGGCCATCAGCACCAGCGCCCGCATCCTCCATGGAAACCTAGCGCGCGGCCGGGTTGCCGGCCGGCGAGAAGCCCTGGCAGGACTTCACCGGCTGAGGCGGGTACTTCGGCAGGTGCGGCTCCCGGCACATGAGGAACGTCGAGCCCTTGCCGCTCGTGATCGTGCGCAGGTGCACGCAGCGGTGACACAGGCTGTCCGGGAAGACCACGCGGGCATTATGCTCCCGCGGTGCCCCTGCTGTTCGACTCGATGGTCACCGTCACGTTGAACGCGCAGGGCCAGGCGCTCGCGCAGCAGTACGGCCAGAGCGAGCAGCAGATGATCGCCAAGGTCCAGGCGGGGATCGACTCGATCTACCAGACGGGCCACATCGAGGCCCTGTTGCGCGCGTTCGCGAACACGGCCGCGTTCGCGGATCGCTCGGCGGGCGTCGCGTACCTCGTCGATCGCGCGGACATCCTCGTCGGCACGCTCGCGACGGGCGCGCTGTCGAGCGACGCCGCGCTCGGCACCGGGACGTTCGTCGGCGGCGCGATCGTCAACCTCGGCGTGATGGCCGGCGTCAACCTCGGGCGCTGGGACCACCCGGCGTGGACGATCTTCGGCAACGGGTTCTACGAGTCGCAGACCGTGCACGGCCTCGACGGCCACCTGACGACAATGGGCCTGCACGTGCAGCGCCTCGTCGTGCAGCCGAGCGGGTCCTGGGCCGGCGTCAGCGTGACGAGCGGGCTCGAGTACGCGCACTGGACGATCGGCGAGGCGATGCCGATCCACACGCACTTCACGATCACCGGCGCGAACAACCAGAAGAAGACGATCGACTACCTCGCGGCCGGCACGCTCGACGTGCGCGCCGATGCCTACACGGTGCCGCTCGAGGTGACGACCGGCGCGCTGTTCGGCGCGTTCGGCGTCTACGGCGGCGCCGGCCTCGACGTCACGCTCGGATCGAGTGACATCTCGGCCGTGCTCGACGGCGACCTGACCGTCAACGCGGACATGCAGCCGATCGGCACCGCGAAGATCACCGCGTCCGGCAGTAACGGCCCGACGCCGTTCACCGCGCACGCGCTCGCCGGGCTCGAGGTCCACACGCGCCATGTCCGCGTGTACGCGCAGGGAGCGATCGCGCCGGCCGAGGAGGCCGTCACGCTCGGCCTCCGCATCGCGCCGTGACGGGCCAGCACGCGCGGATGCTGGCGCTATAGTGCGCCGATGTCTCTCGCCCAGGCGCTGACGCCCGCGCGGCTCGCGGATCTCGCGGCCTGGGGCTACGAGCGCGGCGTGCGCTACTTCGAGCAAGGGCGCGTCGCGAGCTGGCAGGCCTCGGCGAACGAGGTCAGCGGCGTCGTCATGGGCAGCGACGAGTACACCGCGCGCCTCTACACGAACGGCAAGCAGCTCGGCTACGACTGCACGTGCCCGGCGGCGGAGCGTGGCCCGGCGTGCAAGCACGTCGTCGCGCTCGGGCTCGCGTTCCTGTCCGAGCAGCAGCCGGCGCGCGGTGCGACGAGCGATGGTCCTGTGTTCGAGACGCGCCAGGAGCTCGAGAAGTTCGCGGCGAAGCATCACGTCGAGCACGAGCTGCAGGCGACCGGCGAGGTCCTGGTCGCTGACTTCGGCCAGCTCGGCGGCGACGCCGGCACGCGCTGGGTGCTCGGGCGGCTCTCGCTCGCGGCGATCGGCTCGCTCGACGGCGCATCGCGCTACCTCGGGGCGCGGCGGCTCGCGCGCGCGGCGGCGGAGGCCGTGTATCGCCGGCTGCACGAGGCGGCGGACGACGTGCGCGCGGGTGTCGAGGCCGAGCTCACGCGCCTGCCGGGCACGCCGCTCGCGAAGCGACTGGCGCCGCTGCGCGCGAAGGTCCGCGAGATCGCGTGGCCGCGTGCGACGGTGCGCGGCACGCTCGACATCGATGCCTCGACGGGAACCGCCGTGTGGACCGAAGATCGCAAGCTCGCGAGCGGCCCACGCGTCGAGGCGACGCTGCAGCTCGTGCCCGAGGTGAAGCTCGCCTGCACGTGCAACAGGCTGCCCGCGTGCACGCACATGCTCGCGCTGATCGATCGGCTGCTCGCGCACGAGGAGCCGGCGATCGCCGAGGAGCTGCTGCGCCCACCCTGGCAGCGCGCGCTCGCCGAGCTCGCGGTGGCGGACCGGCCGAAGCAGAAGGTCGAGGTCTGGTGGCAGCTCGAGGACGGGACGCGCGCCCCGACGCTCGTGCCGATCCTCCGCAAGGAGAAGAAGCGCGGCGGCACCACGAGCGGCGCGCGGATCTCGCCGGATAAGCTGCTCGCCGAGTACGCTGGCGATCTCTCCGAGCAGGACGTGCGGATCGCGGAGCACCTCGCGGCGTTCGCGTATGGCCGCGGCGCCGTGCCGGTGCGCGCGTTCGCGGCGCTCGCCGGGCATCCGCGCGTGCTGCTCGACGAGCATCCGATCAGCGTGCGGCGCGTGCCGCTCGGGTTCACGGCGCATCCCGCGGGCGACGACCTGCGGCTCGAGCCGAGCGTCGCCGGTGCGCGGTTCTCGCCGCGCCTGCTCGCGCCGCTGCTCGAGCTGTACACGCCGGGCGAGCCGCTGGTGTTCGTCGAGCCAGAGCACGCGCGCTGCCTCCTGATCGATGTCTCGGCGGAGGCGCGCAAGCTGTGGGACGTGCTCGAGCGCCACGGCGACACGTTCCCGCCGGAGAGCCACGGCCCGCTGCTCGAGCGGATCGCGGCGCTCGAGGGCCGCGTGCCCGTCGAGATTCCGGAGCAGGTCAAGGGCGTGCAGCTCCACGGCGAGCTCACGGTCGTCGTGCGCGTGCGGCTCGTCGGCCCGACGCTGGAGCTCGAGGCATTCGTGCGGCCGATCGAAGGCGCGCCGCTGTTCGCGCCCGGCGCCGGCCCGCGCGACGTCTTGATCCTGCGCGACGGCAAGCGCGGCTACGTCAAGCGCGCGCTGCCCGCCGACGAGCTCGCGCACACCCAGAGCATGCTCGCGCGCCTGCCGCTCGCGGAGGCGACCGAGGGCCCACCCGGCTGCTTCGCACTCGAGGGCGACCCGGCGCTCGCGCTCGTCGAGGTGCTCGCCAAGCCACCGCCCGGGATCGAGGCGGAGTGGGTCGACGTCAAGCCGATCATCCTCAGCTCGCCCGCCGTCAACCACGTGCGCGTGCAGATCGATCGCAAGCGCGACTGGTTCGGCATGAACGGCGACGTCAAGCTCGACCACGCGCGCATCGAGCTCGCGGTCGTGCTCGACGCGATCCGCCGCCAGCAGCGCTTCGTGCGCGTCGACGACGAGCGGTGGCTCGAGCTCTCCCAGACGCTGCGCCAGCGCCTGCAGCCGATCGCCGACGCGACGTTCCACGGCAAGCACGGCATGGAGCTGTCGCCGGCGGCCGCCGACGCGCTCGCCGTCTCGGGCGCGAAGGTCGATGCGGCGCCGTCGTGGGTCGAGCTCGCCGAGAAGGCGGCCAGCGCGAAGCGGCTGCGCCCGAAGCCGCCGGCCGCGCTCGAAGGCACGCTGCGCGCCTATCAGATCGAAGGGCATGCCTGGCTGTCGCGGCTCGCGGCGTGGGGCGCCGGCGCGTGCCTCGCCGACGACATGGGCCTCGGCAAGACCGTGCAGGCGATCGCGCTGCTGCTCGACCGCGCCAGGCGCGGCCCCGCGCTCGTGATCGCGCCGACGAGCGTCACGCTGAACTGGGTCGACGAGCTGCGCCGCTTCGCGCCGTCGCTGAACCCGATCGTCTACGCGGAGGCGCGCACGACACAGGTCGGAAAGGGCGACGTGCTGATCGCCTCGTACGGCCTGCTCGTCCGCGACGTCGACAAGCTCGCCGCGCGCCGCTTCGAGACGCTGATCCTCGACGAGGCACAGGCGCTCAAGAACGCGACCACGCAGCGCGCGAAGGCGGCCCGCGCGCTCGACGCCGGGTTCCGGCTCGCGATGTCGGGCACGCCGCTCGAGAACCACGTCGGCGAGCTGTGGTCGCTGTTCTCGATCGTGTTCCCCGGCCTGCTCGGCAGCTGGGAGCAGTTCCGCGATCGCTTCGCGATCCCGATCGATCGCGACCGCGATCCGGTCGCCCACGCCGCGCTCGCGCGCCTGATCCGCCCGTTCCTGCTGCGCCGCACGAAGGCCGAGGTCGCGAAGGAGCTGCCCGCGCGTACCGAGATCGAGGTGCCGGTCGCGCTCTCCGATGACGAGGCCGCGCTCTACGAGGACGCCCGCCTCGCCGCCGTCGCCCACCTCGCGAAGGAGACGAAGAAGCTCCGCGACGAGCAGCGCCGCTTCCAGGTACTCGCCGCGCTCACCCGCCTGCGCCTGCTCGCGTCGCACCCGCGCCTCTACGACGCCTCGTCGCCCGTCGCCTCGTCCAAGCTCGCGCGCCTGGTCGAGCTGCTCGAGGAGCTGCGCGACGAAGGCCACCGCGCGCTCGTGTTCTCGCAGTTCACGTCGCACCTCGCGCTCGTCAAGGAGGAGCTCGACCGCGCCGGCATCACGTACCTCTACCTCGACGGCGCGACCCCGACGCGCGAGCGCGCGCGCCTCGTCGGCGAGTTCCAGACCGGCCGCGCGGACTGCTTCCTGATCTCGCTCAAGGCCGGCGGCACCGGCATCAACCTCACCGCGGCCGACTACGTCATCCACCTCGACCCGTGGTGGAACCCGGCCGTCGAGGACCAGGCGACCGACCGCGCGCACCGCATCGGCCAGACGAAGCCGGTCACCGTGTATCGCCTGATCGCGCGCGGCACCGTCGAGGAGCGCATCCTCAAGATGCACGCCGACAAGCGCGCGCTCGTCACGAGCGTGCTCGACGGCACGGATGCGGCCGGCAAGCTGTCGACGCGCGACCTGCTCGCGCTGATCGGCGAAGTGGCAGCGAGCGCGTAGGCACCCGGACGCCCACCACCTCCTGGACACCGGCCGGCACGACACGGTTGCAGCGAAACCGGCGCGCCAGGTGCGTGTCTTCGCTGGGTGATCGAGGTCGTCGCGCGCATCGCGGACACGGTGCTCGAGCACGTGTCGGTCGACGAGAGCTATCGCGCGCACGACGGCTCGATGCTCGTCGTCGCCGGCAAGCCCGTCGTCGAGCGCGTGCGCATCGGGCTCGTCTCGTACGAGGTGCGCCGGGCCGCGCGCGTGGCGCCCGTGGCGCGCAAGCGCATCGAGAAACGGATCTACGCGTATCTCGCGGCGTCGCTCGTCGTGCAGCTCGCGCTGTGGCTCGCCGCCGTGACGGTCGCGCCGTTCGAGAAGCTCGCGCATCGCACGTCGCGGCCGTTCCGCGTCGCGCACGTGCACCCGAGCGAGCCGCCGCCCCCGCCCGAGCCCGAGCCAGTCAAGCCCGAGCCAGCCAGGCCCGAGCCAGCCACGGCGGCCGCCGAGCGCCTCGCGGGCGCGAGCGCACCCGTGCCCCACGAGCGCGCGGCCGACCAGCCCGGCAAGGTCGCGGCCCACGAGCCCGACGAGGTCGACAAGCTGTACGGCGATCCGGCCGCGCAGATGGCGCACCTCGCGAAGGTGATGGCCGACATCGACGTGCAGGGCAAGCTCGCCCACACCGACGGGCCGCTCTACCTGCCCGAGAACGACGACTCCGGTTTCGGCGGCACCGGCGGGCACCTGAAGGTCGACGGCACGACGTACAAGGTCGAGCGCTGGGCGCTGCCGACGTACATGCACGTCAAGGGCGAGCTCGCGCCGGTGCCCGCGATCGAGTGGTGCGACGACGGCAGCTGCTCGACGCGCGGTCCGCTCGAGCTCAGGCCCGTGCTCGCGCGGCTGCTCGCGCACGAGGCGGAGATCGCGCGCTGCTACCGCGAGCACACCGGCGACCTCGTCGGCAACGTGCGCGTGCGGTTCCCGATCGGCCCCGACGGCAAGGTCACCGGCAAGCTCGGCACGGAGACGGGGCCGGTCGGCTACGGCACCGGCACGGTCGGCCGCTGCGTCGCCGCGATCGCGCAGAAGATCCGGTGGCCGCACGCGAACGACGAGACGTACGTGTTCGTCGGGCTCGCGTTCAAGCCCGCGGCAGGCTAACAACGCGCCGATGGGTGCTCTCGATCAGAATGCATTCGACGCGCTCGTGCGCGCTGGCTGTCCCGCGTGCAAGGCGCCGACGCTCGCGATCGAGAGCTACGTCGAGCGCGCGTACGTGATGATGGCCGCGGACCCGACCGATGCCGGCCGCTGGGCCTACGACGGCGAGAAGTTCGTCGACGGCACGTACCGCATCACGTGCGTGACGTGCGCGCACGTCGTGTTCGAGTCCGCGATGTGCCCGTACTGCAACGCGCCCGACGCGCTCGCCAAGGCGCTCGAGACGGAGTCGGCGCTGCGCCCGTGGAAGCGGTGCCCGCAGTGCAACGAGCTCGAGGCGCTCGCGATCGCGCTCGTGCCGGCCGCCGCGAAGTGGCCGCAGCCCAAGGCGCAGCCGCTCGCCGAGTACGGCGACCCGGGCGTGCACCTCGTCGCGCTCGCGTGCGACTCGTGCAATCGCGCCCAGACGGCGACCGGGTGCCCGCTGTGCGGACATCCCGGGCCGATTCGCGCGCGGCCGTAGGCCGTTACCAGATCTTGACGCGGGCGTCGGGGGCGAGGAACAGCTTGTCCTTGTCCGCCGGCTTGAACGCGTCGTACCAGCCGTCGAGGTTGCGCACGACGGACGTGCGGAACTCGCTCGGGCTGTGCGGGTCGGTGACGAGCCGGTTCGCGAGCTCCTGGTCGCGGTAGAGGCGGCGCCACACCTGCGCCCAGCCGAGGAAGAAGCGCTGGTCGCCAGTCGTGCCGTCGATCACCGGAGCTTCCTTGCCGTGCAGCGAGATCTTGTACGCCTGGTACGCGACCGTGAGGCCGGCGAGGTCGGCGATGTTCTCGCCGAGCGTCAGCTCGCCCTTCACGCACTGCGCGGGCTTGCCGCCTTCGGCGGGCACCGGGCAGTACGCGTCGTACTGCTTGACGAGCTTGTTCGTCGCCGTCTTGAACTTGTCGAGGTCGGCCTTCGTCCACCAGTTGTTGAGCGCGCCCTTCTCGTCGTACTGGCTGCCCTGGTCGTCGAAGCCGTGGCTGATCTCGTGGCCGATGACGGCGCCGATGCCACCGTAGTTGACCGCGTCATCCGCGTTCGGATCGAAGAACGGCGGCTGCAGGATCGCGGCCGGGAACACGATCTCGTTCATGCCCGGGTTGTAGTAGGCGTTGACGGTCATCGGCGTCATGCCCCACTCGTCGCGATCGATCGGCTGGCCGAGGTGCGCGAGGCGGCGGTTGTACTCGAACGCGTTGGCGCCCTCGTCGTTGGCGACCGGGTTCGTCGCCGAGACCTGCAGCGCCGAGTAGTCGCGCCACTTCTTCGGGTAGCCGATCTTCGGGTTGTAGGTCGAGAGCTTCGTCTTCGCCTTCGCCTTGGTCTCGTCGCTCATCCACGCGAGGCCGTCGAGGCGCTGGCCCATCGCGGTCAAGAGGTTGTGGACGAGCTCGTCCGCGTGCTGCTTCGTCTCCGGCGTGAAGTACTTCGCCACGTAGAGCTTGCCGACGGCCTCGCCCATCGCGCCCGTCACCTCGTCGACGCCGCGCTTCCAGCGATCCTTGATCTGCGGCGTGCCCGACAGCGTCTTGCCGAACATCTCGAACCACGCGTCGACGTACGTCTTCGACAGGTAGGCCGCCTCGCTGCGCAGCGCGTGGACCGTCAGGTAGTCGCGCCACACCGCGACCGGCGTGCTCTTGACGAGCTTCGCGGCGGCCGTGATCGCGCTCGGCTGGTTGACGTTGAACGCGGTCTCCTTGCCCAGGCCCGTCGCCTCGAGCCAGGTCTTCCAGTCGAAGCCCGGCGCGAGCTTCTCGAGCTGCGCGACCGTCATCTTGTTGTACGTCTTCTGCGGGTCGCGGTTCTGGATGCGCGTCCAGTGCGACTTGGCGAGCTTCTCCTCGAGCGCGTACACGGCGGCGGCGCGCTTGTCGGCGTCCTTCGCGTTCGCGCCGGTCCAGCCGATCGCGGTCGACAGCCACTTCTTGTAGCCGACGCGCAGCGGCTCGAACTGCTTGTTCTTCGCGTCGTACATGTCGCGATCGGGCAGGCCGAGGCCGCCCTGGCCGATGTTCGCGATGTAGTGCTCGGGATCCTTGTCGTCCTGGCCGACGATCGTCGAGATCGGCATCTGGCGGAGCAGGCGCGTCTGCTGCGCGAACGCGAGCGTGACGTCCTTCGGCGTCTTGATCTTCGCGATCGCGTCGAGCTCGGGCTTCAGCGGATCCATGCCCGCCTTCTCGATCGCGGCCTCGTCCATGAACGCCTTGTAGTAGTCGGCGATCTTGCGCTCCTCGCTGCCTTCCGCGCCCTTCGCGCCGAGGATGATCTCCTTCGTGCGCTCGTCGCTCTGATCCGACAGCACGCTGAACATGCCGTAGTTCGACTTGTCGGCCGGGATCGGCGTCTTGTCGAGCCACGTCCCGTTCGCGTAGCGGTAGAACGAGTCGCCGGGCTTGACCTTCGTGTCCATCCCCGCGGTGTCGAAGCCATACGTGCCATACGCGGGCTTCG
>CAYUNM010000092.1:0-17925 GCA_964446175.1 uncultured Kofleriaceae bacterium | reverse complement strand
CTAGCGCGCGGTAAGCTCGGCGCGAGTGATCGATCCGCACGCCGCGATCGCCGCCGTGTTTCGCATCGAGTTTCCCCGCCTCGTCGCGGCGCTCGCGCGGCTCACGCGCGATGTCGGGCGTGCCGAGGAGCTCGCGCAGGACGCGCTCGTCGTCGCGCTCGAGCGCTGGCCGACCGACGGTGTGCCCGACAACCCGGGCGCCTGGCTGATGACGACCGCCAAGCGGCGCGCCCTCGATGGCCTGCGCCACGACCGCATCGCGGATGCGAAGCACGCGGAGGTCGCACGCGGCAGCGAGGGGCGCGAGGCGCGGGACATCGCGGGCCAGCTCGCCGACGCGCTCGACGACGACGTCGGCGACGACATGCTGCGCCTCGTGTTCACCGCGTGCCACCCGGTGCTGCCGACGGAGGCGCGCGTCGCGCTCACGCTGCGGCTCGTCGGCGGGCTCACGACGGCCGAGATCGCGCGCGCGTACCTCGTGCCCGAGCCGACGATCGCGCAGCGCATCGTTCGCGCCAAGCGCACGCTCGCCGAGGCGCACGTCCCGTTCGAGGTGCCGCGTGCCGGCGAGCGCGCCGAGCGGCTCGAGTCGGTGCTCGAGGTGATCTATCTCGTGTTCAACGAGGGCCACGTGGCGACGGCTGGCGCGAGCCTGACGCGCCCCGAGCTGTGCGACGACGCGGTGCGCATCGCCCGCGTGCTCGCCGGCCTCGCGCCGGACGAGCCGGAGGTCCACGGCCTCGTCGCGCTGCTCGAGCTGTCGGCGTCGCGGCTCGCCGCGCGCGTCGGTCGCGATGGCGCGCCCGTCCTGCTCGCGGATCAGGACCGCACGCTCTGGGATCGCGTGCTGATCCGTCGCGGCCTCGCGGCGCTGGCTCGTGCGGACGAGCTCGTCGCGGCGCGCAACACCTCGGCGGGGCCGTACCACCTGCAAGCCGCGATCGCCGCGCAGCACGCGCGCGCGCTGAGCGCCGCCGCGACCGACTGGCCGAGGATCGCCGCGCTGTACACGCTGCTCGTCCAGCAGGTGCCGTCGCCGATCGTCGAGCTCAACCGCGCGGTCGCCGTCGCGATGGCGTTCGGGCCGGCCGCGGGCCTCGAGCTCGTCGACGCGCTCGTCGCCGACGGCGCGCTCGCCGCGTATCACCTGCTGCCGGCCGTGCGCGGCGACCTGCTCGCGAAGCTCGGGCGCACCGACGAGGCGCGCGCGGAGTTCGAGCGCGCCGCAGCCCTCACCCGCAACGATCGCGAGCGCGATGTCCTGCTCGCGAGGGCGCGCGATGCATCCCGTGCCGGTGGGGTATAGTAGACGAGCATGCGCGCGCTCGTGCTCGTCGATCTCCAGTACGACTTCATGCCGGGCGGCGCGCTCGCGGTCGCGGGCGGCGACGAGGTCGTGCCGATCGCGCAGCGGCTGATCCCGCAGTTCGAGACCGTCGTCGCGACGCAGGACTGGCACCCGCGCGCCCACAAGTCGTTCGCCGCGAACAACGCCGGCGCGCAGGTCGGCGAGCTCCGCGAGCTTCACGGGCTGCCGCAGGTGATGTGGCCCGCGCACTGCGTGCAGGGCACGCGCGGCGCCGAGCTGCACGACGACCTCGATGGCATCACGCAGGTCTTCCAGAAGGGCACGAACGTCGATATCGACTCGTACTCGGGCTTCTTCGACAACGGCCGCAAGAAGGCGACGGGCCTCGAGGGCTGGCTGCGCGAGGCGGGGACGAGCGAGCTGACGGTGGTCGGCCTCGCGACCGATTACTGCGTCAAGTACACGGTGCTCGATGCGCTGCACCTCGGGTTCGGGGTGACGCTGATCGCCGAGGGCTGCCGCGCGGTCGATCTCGCGCCGGGCGATGGCGAGCGCGCGATCGAGGAGATGCGCGCGGCGGGGGCGCGCATCGCATGAGGCTCTGGCTGATGGGCGCGGCGCTGGCGGCGTGCAGCGATGGCGGTCGCGAGCTGCCCATGCATGTCATCGTCACCGATCACAGCGTGGCGGCGTGGCTGGACGCCGCCGACATCCTGCCGTGCAACTGCAAGCCCTTCGTGTTTCCCGCGGCCGGCTCGTGCTCGACGAGCACCGATGCCGGGCCATGCAGCGGCAACCCGTACTGCCCGTCGTGCATCACGGACTTCGCCGTGGAGGAGAACGGCGTGCGGATGACGCCCATCGCGGACGGCGGCAACGACCCGTGGATGCGGTACTACGATCACTTCTCTGACGGCACGCACGCGCTCGTCATCGCCGGTTGCGGGCATCCGACGACGCGGATCTCGCTCGACGGGGCAGCGTTTCCGACGGCGACTGCGACCGTGCAGCAAGGTAGCGGCGACACGCTGGTCAGCTGGACCACCGACGCGACCACGCAGCAGGCGCTGGTGACGCGCTCGGGTGGCTACGGAGCCGACACCTGCTTCGTGGAGGGCGCGTCGCAGTACACGTTTGCCGGGGCGGGCGGTCTTGGCGTCGAGGTGCAGCCGCTCGGTGTGGCGCACGACGCGGAGACCGCGCTCGGTCACGTGACGATCTGGCGCGCCGGTGATGCATCGGCGCAGCTTCCGGCGCCGTAGCGCGACGCCGCTTCCGTCGTCGGGAGTCCGGTCGCGGCGTCCACCGCTTGTCGGGCGACGAGCGGCGGTGCTCGCGCGCTCGGCGCGACCGCACCATGGGTGCGTGCAGTGGCGTGGGGTGCGCGGCGGGCCACGACGCGGTTGTGCGTACCTACGCGTGCATGCCGAGGATCGCCGAGCGCGCGGCTGACACGGTGCGCGCGTGCGCACGCGGGGTGTGCTGGCACGCGTGGTGCTCATGCATTCGCGCATGAGCCAGAAGGACCCCAACCAAGGCGAAGGCGATCGCGTCAGCGCGCGTCGCTATGACGATCACGTTCGCGACTTCGTCGCGGATGGCAAGGTGGAGCCGGCCGCGGGAGATGCGCGCGCGTACGTCGAGCGCGAGCCTGACGATGCGGCGAAGGCCGAGGCGGCGGCGAAGCGCGGGCCGAGGGGCGCGGGGATGATGGTCGATTCGATGATCGCGAAGGGGCAGTCATTACTCGGGCGCGTGCGGCCGATGGTCGAGCGCCTGCGTGCACGGTTCGGTCGCAAGTAATCAGTCACGGAACCCAAGGAGAAAACGTCATGCATATCCTCGTTACGCTCATCGTCGGTCTCATCGTCGGCGCCCTCGCCAAGCTGATCATGCCGGGCAAGGACCCGGGCGGCGTGATCATCACGATCCTGCTCGGTATCGCGGGCTCGTTCATCGCCGGCTTCCTCGGCCACGCGCTCGGCTGGTACAAGGTCGGTGACGGCCCGGGCATCATCGCGAGCATCATCGGATCGATCATCCTGCTCGCGATCTATCGCGCGGTGATCGGCCGCCGTCACGTGGCGGTGTGAGGTAGCCCATGCGCACCACATCGCACGATGCCCCGGTCGCGTCGCCCGCCGTCTTCGAGGTGCCGAAGGCTCCCGTCCGCGATGACGAGGCGCTCGCCCCCAGCGAGGACCTCGATCGCGAGCCCGACGGCGCGCCGCACAGCGTGATCGGCTTGACCGCGCTGTTCTCGGTGATGCTGGCGATGCTGGTCGCGTTTCTGTTTCTGAGCGGCAAGGCGGTGGACATGGTGGCGGCGGTGCTGCTCGCGGCGTTTGCGATCCCCGTGCTCGTGACGAGCCTGCGCAAGAAGGCAGAGCGGGATCGCGATCATCTCCACCCATCGAGGTAATCCGTGGCCAACGCGCACGTTGCGGCACGCGCGCTCGCCTTCGTCATCCTGTTCTCGGCTTGCGGCCATGGCCCTCCACCCCGGCATCCCGGGGAGGAGTACCTGGAGGCGATCCAGTTCGAGGGCAACAAGGCGATCAAGAGCAGTGACCTTCGCAATGGCCTCGCGCTGCATCGCGTGCAGAGCCTGGGCAGTGCGCCGGATCCGTACCTGGTCACCGTCGACGCGGATCGCATCAAGGGCCAGTACGTGCGCGCCGGCTACCTCGAGGCCGACGTGCACTCGCGTGTCGAGCGTCACGGCGATGCGGTCACCGTCATCTACAAGATCGACGAGGGCCCGCGTGCGGTGACGAAGATCGAGATCTCGGGCCTGCCGCCGAACGATCCGCAGATCACGGAGGACAAGGTCCGCAAGTTCATCCCGCTCCAGGACGGGCAGCCGTTCTCGTACGATCCGTACGACAAGGCGAAGGAGCCGATGCTCGGTGTCGCGGAGGACGCGGGCTACGCGCACGCGAAGCTCGACGCGAAGGTCGTCGTCGATCGCGTGAACCACCAGGCACTCGTCCAGCTCGCCTACGACCTCGGCCCGAAGTGTCACTTCGGCAAGATCTCGATCCAGGGCGTGGACGACGCCGACCTGCGCGACTCGGTGCGCGCGCGCCTCGCGTTCGACGAGGGCGACGAGTACTCGGCCGCCGCGATCGCGAAGAGCCAGCGCAACCTGTACGCGCTCAAGCGCTTCTCGACGGTGCGCATCCTCCCCGACAAGAGCGACGGCGACACGGTCGACATCCACGTCTCGCTCTCGAACGCGAGCGCGCACGAGCTCTCGCTCGGCGGTGGCGTCGGCATCGACCCGGCGACGTACGAGGTCCGCGGCCGCGTCGGCTATTCGCAGATCGGCTGGCCACTGCCGCTGTACCGGTTCGACTTCGATGGTCGCCCCGCCTATGCGGTGCTGCGCGACGGCTCTGGCTACGAGCCGCGCGTGCGCGCGATCGCGACGCTGACTCGCATGGATCTGTTCCGGCCCTACGTCAACGGCGTCGTCGAGGGCGGCTTCGACTACATGGTCCTCGAGTCGTGGACCGAGTACGGCCCGCGCGGCCGGCTCGCGATGAACTCGCCGGTGTTCACCGATCACCTCAAGGGCGAGGTCGGCTGGACGATCGACCAGTTCCAGTTCTCGCACATCTTCCAGCCCATCGACCCGACGCTCCAGCACATGCTCCTGCTCGATCAGACGGAGCGCAACGGCGCTTTCGAGCAGTCGCTGACGCTCGACTATCGCGACAACCCCGTCGAGCCGCACCTCGGGGTGTATAGCCAGCTGAAGGTTCGCGAAGGCGGTGCGTACGCCGCCGGCAACCGGACCTACACCGAGGTCGTCCCCGAGCTGCGCGGCTACCTGCCGATCCCGAACAGCTCGGTCGTGCTCGCGGCGCGCGCCCGCTACGGCGCGATCTACGGCGACGTCCCGGTCAGCGAGCGCTTCTTCGGCGGCGGCGCGAGCTCGAACCGCGGCTTCTCCGAGCGCCGGATGTCGCCGACGGTGATGGGCATGACGTCGACGATGGGCTACCTGACCGAGCCGATCGGCGGCGGCGCGATGTTCGACTCGAGCTTCGAGGTGCGCAGCGAGCTGACGACGATCCGCAAGATCGGGCTCGGCGGCGTCGTGTTCCTCGATGCCGGTGACGTCACGATGACTCCCGCCGATCTCAACTTCGGCAACCTCAACTACGCGCTCGGCGCGGGCCTGCGGGCGTTCACCGTGATCGGCGCGGTGCGCTTCGACTTCGGCTACCGCTTGAATCGTACCGGGCCGACGGACCCCGAGCCCGGCTCGCACTACGCGTTCCACTTGAGCCTCGGGGAGGCATTCTGATGCGGCACGTCCATGGTTGGCGCCGCGCCCTCCGCTGGGTGCAGGCGCTCTTCGCGATCGTCCTCTCGCTCGTCCTCGTCGTCATCGCGGTCGCCTCTCTGATCCTGAGGACGGAGTGGGGGCGCAACCTCGCGCGCGAGCAGGTCGCGGCGCGCCTCAACGACACGTTCATCGGCGGCGCCACGCTCGGCGACATCCGAGGTAATCCGCTCTCGGAGCTCGAGCTCGACGACCTCGTGATCAACGGCCCCGACATGAAGCCGGCGATCGCGATCAAGAAGCTGAAGGTCAAGCTGCCGCTGATGCCACTGATCTCGCACCAGCTGCGGGTCGACGAGGTGATCGCCGAGGACGTCGACATCCTGATGAAGAAGCAGCAGACCGGCGACTACGAGCTCGCGCACCTGACGAAGCCGGGGCCGAAGTCGACGTGGAACATCGCGCTGCCGAACGTGCAGGTCCACCGCGGCCACCTGAAGCTGGAGGCAGGCGACGAATGGATCGATCTCGACAACATCGAGCTGTACGTCGACTCGAAGATGCCGTTCGCTGGCCCGATGGACGCGAGCGTGTCGCTCGCTGCGAATTATCGCCAGAAGCAGACGCCGCTCTCGGTCGGCGCGGTCGTGCACATCGGCAAGGACGCCGTCGACGTCCGTAGCGCGCTCGTCTCGGCGGGCAAGATCACGCTCGCGGTCGCGGGCGGCCACATCCCGAAGGGCGATGCGCCGAAAGCGTTCGGCGGCACGATCGTCGCGGTCGCGCCGGCGGCCGAGGTCGAGCGGCTCGTCCCGCGCGTGAAGCTGCCCGCCGACGTGGCGGTCGCGATCCAGGCGACGCCGTCGGGGACGTTCACCGACGCCTCGATCGCCGGCATTCTCGGCAAGGCGCCGGTGCGCGGGTTCGTCCACGGCGACATCGGGGCGAAGGCCGGCCGCGGCTTCGTGCTGACGAGCGGCCTGAACGTCGGCGCGCTGTCGAACGGCAAGCTGCAGGGCACGAACGGCGGCGCGCTCGTCGCGTTCGACGTCGACGCGAGCAAGCGGGACGCGCAGCACCTGCCGCTCGCGAACGCGATGGTGACGACGTGGGGCGACCTCCAGGACTCGCCGAACACGCGCGCGGTCGTGGCGCTGTCGACGACGGCGGATCATATTCGCGCCGCGCTCGGCGCGACGAGCAGCAACGGCCTGCACGCGGCGGTCGGCGCGTCGGTGATGAAGAAGGGCGACGCGATGACGCTGGAGCGCGGCGTCGTGATCGCGGCGACGCGCGATCCGTCGGCGCTGACGCGCGGCAAGGCGCCGGTGCACGGCTCGCTCGATGCGAACATCTCCGCCTCGGGCGCGCTCTCGCCGCACCCCGACCTCGCGATCGCCGGGCACGTCAACAGCGACCGCCTCCGCTACAACGACCTGATCATCGACCACGTGCGGATGAACATCGATGCCAGGCAAGTGCCGGCGAAGCCGATCGGCACGGCGCGCGTCGAGATCGATCGCCTCAACAAGCAGGACATCCAGCTCGACAAGATCATCCTCGCCGCGGGCAACCGGCCCGACGGCAAGCTCCAGGTCACGCTGCGTACGGATCCGAAGGCGAACGCGCGCTATCGCGCCGACCTCGACGCGCTCGTGACGCCCGGCGACACGATCGGCATCGACCTGCAGCGGCACATCATCCGGCCCGGCCGTGGCGGCCTGTGGGAGGGCAAGAACGCGCACATCGCGATCACGCCGACGCAGATCGAGGTCCAGCACCTGACGTCGCACAGCTCCGACGGCAAGGTCGCGATCGACGCGACGCTCGGCCGCGGCACGGGCGCGATCGATGCGAAGGTCGACGGCAACCTCAAGCTGGCGGCGATCAACCCGAAGATCAAGGGCGACGCCGTCGGTCACGTCGCCATCCAGCGCGCGCACGGCAAGTTCTCCGGCGACGTGAACGCCGAGGTCCACGGTTACACGATGGATCCGCGCTCGGTCGATCCGATCGATGCCACGCTGAAGGTCTCGGCGCACGACGGCAAGCTCCTCGCGAACATCGACGCGCACAACTCGCGGGTCGGCGACGCGAAGCTCGACCTCGACGTCGACGGGCCCCGCGACATGGGCAACGCGGCGGCGTGGAAGACGCTGACGCGCAAGGCGGTCAAGGACCTCCACATCCAGCTCGCGAACCTCGACGTCAGCCGCCTCGGCCGCGCGATGGGCAACCCGAACGCGTCGCTCGGCAGCGTCAACGGCGACATCCACATCACGCCCGACACGGCGACCGGCGACATCAAGATCCGCGGCATCCGCGCGTCGATGCGCGACGTCGGCGTGATCGATGCCGACATCAAGCTCGACCAGACGGCCCCGAACGAGCTCGCCACCACGGCGCAGGCGCGGCTCGGCACGTACGGCACGCTCGACGCGACCGCGAAGCTCGGCATGCCGGCGAAGCTGTTCGATCCGGCGGCGTGGAAGGCGCTCGGCCCGGCCGCGATCCACGGCGCGAGCATCAAGAGCTCCGAGGTCTCGTTCACGCCGGGCACGCTGGAGCGGTTCGGCATCGTGTCGCAGTTCCGCGGCGTCGCGAGCATCAAGGCGGATATCCAGCCGGCGCTCGCCGGTGCGAACGTGGCGCTGGATCTCCACGACTTCCAGGGCGGCAAGATCGTCAGCCCGATCGCCGCGCACCTCGACGCCGCGCTCGATCATCGCCAGATCGCGGCGAAGGCGACCGTCAAGAACAACGGCGCGACGCTGCTCTCGCTCGTCTCGAACATCCCGATCACGGTCGCCGAGCTCCGCGCGAACCCGAAGGCGCTGAAGGAAGCGCCGCTCCACGCGACGGTCGAGATTCCCAACGTGCCGGCGAAGAACCTGATGGCCGTGCTCGGCAACACGCAGCTCACCGGCGGCACCATCGACGGCAAGCTCGAGATCGCGGGCACGGTCGGCAAGCCGACGGCGAAGGCGCACTTCGTCGCGAGCAAGATCACGGTGCCCTCGGAAGGCGCGCACCCGGCGCAGGCGATCGACAAGCTCGCGATCGACGCGGTGTATGACGGCGCGACCGCGAAGATCAGCGTCACCGGCAACGAGACCGGCGGCGGCAAGCTCGACCTGCAGGCGAACGCGACGCTCGCCGACATGAAGAACGCGAAGGCCTCGCTCGTCGCGAACAACCTCGACCTCGCGCCGATCGTCCCGCTGCTGCCCGGGCCGGCCGGCGGCCTCGGCGGTCACCTGAACGCGAACTTCCGGATCGTCGGCACCGATCCGGCCACGGCGCAGCTCGGCGGGGAGCTCAAGCTCGACGAGGGACGGATCCCGATCGCGCCCGTCGTCGGTACCCTGTTTCACGGTGACCTCGACGTCCAGATCAAGGACCACGAGCTCAAGGTCGCGCTGCGCGGCAAGCTCGGCAAGGGCGACATCATCCTCGATGCCGACGCTCCGCTCGATGGCCTCGCGCCGAGCGGCGGCACGGCGAAGCTGACGATGCGCAAGGTCCAGCTGATCGGTACGACCGAGCCGATCATCAACGCCATCGTCGACGCGAAGCTCGCGCGCAAGGACAACAAGTGGACGGCGACGCTGAACGTCGACCACGGCAACGTCGTGATCCCCGACACCAAGGGCGAGAAGCTCAAGCCGGTCGGCGTGCCGCCCGACGTCGAGTACAAGAACGGCGGCAAGCACGTGCAGCCCGCGCCGCAGGTCGCCGGCGACGGCGCCGCGCCGCATCGCGCGGTGGACGAGCCGCCGATCTTCGAGGCGGATCTCCACGTGACGAACACCCACATCGAGTCGAAGGAGGTCCGCGGCTACGTGAACTCGAGGCTGCACGTGACGATGACGAACCACGAGATGGCCGTCATGGGCAACGTGTGGCTCGTCGGCGGCGACCTCGACCTGTTCGACCGCCGCTACCAGGTCGACCGCGCGGCGCTGCACTTCGACGGCTCGCTCGATCCCGTGCTCGACGTCCGCATCCTCCATGACTTCCCCGACATCACGACGATCACCGAGGTCCACGGCCGCATGTCGAAGCCGGAGCTCGCGCTGTCGTCGTCGCCTCCGACATACTCGCAGGCCGAGCTGCTCGGCTTCCTGCTCGGCGGCGAGCCGGGCGGCGATCCGAACCAGGCGCCGTCGGCGCGCGACAAGGTGACCGGCGCGGGCGCGTCGTTCCTCGCGAACCAGATCGGCGGCCAGATCAAGAAGGCGCTGCCGGTCGATATCGACGTCCTCAAGTACGAGAGCGCGAGCGCGACGAGCAGCGCGGCGGTGAAGGTCGGTACGTGGATCACGCATACGCTGTTCTTCGGCTACCGCGAGCACATCAACGCGCGCCCCGACGAGAACACCGGCGAGGGCGAGCTCGAGTACTGGATCCGCCGCCGCCTGATGCTGCAGGCCACGATCGGCGACCGCGGATACGACGGTGCCGACCTCCTCTGGCGCCGCCGCTGGTAGTCTTCCCGTGTGTACAAGCGCCTGGTGGTCCTGCTGGCCCTCGTGGCCTGCGGTGGGGCTGCCCCCGTGCGCGTGCACAAGCCCGGTGACGAGTACCTGGTCGCGATCAAGATCGAGGGCAACACCGCGATCCCGAGCAGCGACCTGATCCCGGGGCTCGCGCTGCAGCGCAACGCGACCGCCCAGCGCGCGATCGACGACTACCAGCTCCAGCTCGATACCGCGCGCATCGAGGCCGCGTTCCAGAAGCTCGGGTTCTTCCAGGTCGACGTCAAGGCGCGCATCGAGAAGAAGGGCGATGCGGCGACGCTGATCTTCCACGTCATCGAGGGCCCGCGCGCGACCGTGAAGGTCGAGATCCTCGGGCTGCCGCCGGAGATCGACCTCGCCGATGCGCGCTCGCTCGTCGAGCTGCAGGACGGCGCGCCGTTCGACTACGACGTCTACGACGATGCGAAGACCTCGCTGCACCGTCTCGTCGAGGACGCGGGGTACGCGCACGCCGATGTCGAGGCGAGCGTGCTCGCCGACAAGGCGCACGCGAAGGCGACGCTGCGCTACGTGATCGACGCGGGCGCGCCGTGCACGTTCGGCGACCTGACGATCGACGGCGCCACCGGCATGCTCGCCGATGCGGTGCGGCGGCGCGTGAAGTTCAAGCATGGCGACAAGTTCAGCGCGTCGAAGCTCGAGGACCTGCAGAACGCGCTCTACGGCGTCGGGCTGTTCTCGAGCGTGCGCGTCGATGCCGATCGCGACAGCCCGTCGAGCGCGATCGCGGTCAAGGTCACCGTCGCGCGCGGCGAGCTCAACGATCTGCGCCTCGGCGGAGGCGGCGGCGTCGATCCGCTGACGTACTTCATCCGCGCGCGCTTCCAGTACTCGCGGCAGGCGTTCCTGACGCCGCTGACGACGTTCGCGTTCGACGCCCGGCCCGAGCTCGCGTTCGACACCGACATCTGCGGATTCGGCATTTCCTGCGCGGAGCTACGCGGTCGCAGCCTCGCGCGCGTGACGCAGCAAGATCTGCTGTTCACGAACGTCAAAGGCGACGTGGAGGTCGGTTTCGAGTACATGCGGCTCGAGGCGTACACGCGGACCGGACCGCGCGGGGCGCTCGGCCTCACCGCGCCGCTGTGGGGACGGCGGCTGCAGCTGCGCCTCGGCTGGCAGTACGCGTACTGGTTCTTCCAGCACGTCTACATCGATCCGGCGACCGCCGCGACGCTCGGCTTCGGCACCGACACGCCGAACGCCGTGGGCGCATATACTGCGACGCTGGTCCTCGATCTGCGCGACAAGCCGATCGAGCCGACGCGCGGAATTTACGCGGAGCTGCGCGGTGCGAAAGGCACGCCGTTCGCCGGTGGATCGTTCGACTATAACGAGGTGACGCCCGAGGCCCGCGCGTTCTACACGCTGCTCGGCACGACCGCCGGCGCGCGCGTGCGGTTCGGCGAGATCACCGGTGACGTGCCCGTATCGGAGCGGTTCTTCGCGGGCGGCGTGTCGAGTCATCGCGGGTTCTCGCCGCGGCGCCTCTCGCCGATGGATCCGGTGACCGGGCTCGTGATCGGCGGCGCCGAGCTGCTCGAGACGAGCTTCGAGCTGCGCCACGGGCTCGGCTCGCCGTATGGCATCGACCTCGGCGGCGTCGTGTTCCTCGACGGAGGGGATGTCACGTCGAAGGTCGGCGAGCTCGATCTCGCGCGCCTGCACTGGGCGGTCGGCGGCGGCGTGCGCTGGCTCTCGCCGATCGGTCCGGTCGGGCTCGACATCGCCTACCGGCTGAACCGCACCGGCCCCGGCGAGCCCGAGGCGGGCACGCACTTCAACTTCCTGCTCGCGGTCGGCGAGGCGTTCTGATGGTGCGCAAGGTCTGGCGCATCGCGAAGTGGCTGCTCGCGGGCGTGCTCGTGCTCGTGATCGCCGCGATCATCTTCGTGCACACGTCGTGGGGCCGCGAGGTGATCCGCAAGCGGATCGAGGCCGCGCTGCAGAGTGACTTCCCGGGCAGCAAGGTCGGCGCGCTGAGCGGCAGCGTGTTCACGACGCTCGAGCTGCGCGATCTCGAGCTCGCGGGCGTCGGCGGCAAGCCGTTCGTCAAGGTCGGCTACGCGAAGGTCGACGTCGGCATCGTGCCGTTCGTGACGAAGCACGTGCGCGTCGATCGGCTCGAGCTGGACGATGTCTACGTCGACCCGGCCGCGCAGCCGCCGGCGAAGCCTTCCACCTCGCCGCAGCCGCCGTCGCCGACGACCTGGTCGATCGAGCTGTGGCAGCTCGCCGTGCACCGCGCGCACGTCGTGCTGCCCGACAACGAGCTGACCGACCTCGAGGTCGATGGCTCCGTGTTCGTCCCCGCCGAGGGAACGCTGACCGCGATCGTCGCCGCGAAAGGCGCGTGGCGCGGCGTCGCGTTCGAGGCCGGCGCGTACGTGCGCGATGCTCCGGCGCCCGCCTTTCCCGCGACCATCCACGAGCCGGCAGGACTCGAGATCCCACTCGCCCACGTCGCACTCGCGACGGGGCACGTCGACGTTCTCGGCGGGCGGCTGGCCGCCGCGCCCACCGGCGAGCTCGTCGCGCAGGTGCAGCCTGCGCTCGTGCGCATGTTCACCGACTACGACGTGCCCGAGGTCGTCGCGTTCGCGCATGCACGGGCGGCCGGCGGCCTCGCCTTCGAGGTGCACGCGAACGACATCGTCGTGCGCGGCGGCGGCAAGCTCGACGTCGAGAAGCGCGAAGGCGAGGGCCTGATCACGGCGAGCAAGCCCGATCTCGGCGCGGTCGCGGTCGCGGTCGCGGGCAGCCTGAAGTTCGCGCGAGGCATCGTCTCGGCCGACGTGCTGCGCGATGGCCACCACGCGCGCGAGCTCGTCGCGCTCGGCGGCACGAAGGACATCGCGTGGGTCCTCGGTTCCATGACGAGCGACCTGTCCGGCGCCAAGGCGCGCGCGACGATCCGCGGCGAGGTCAAGCGCGACAAGGACAACGTCTTCGAGCTGCAGAAGTCGACGATCACCGCGCACGCATCGGGGGTCGACGTCGCGGTCGGCGATGGCGGCCGCGCGCGCATCGGCTACGTGGGCGCCGAGCTGTCGGCCGAGGGTCCGGTGTGGCCGTCGGCGCGCGTGCGGCTCGACGGCACCGTCGACTCGAGCGGCCTCCTGTACGGCGCGTTCGGCGCCGGCACGGGCGCGCTGCGGCTCACCGGCGTGTACGGCGACAAGACCGGCGTCGCGGGTAAGTTCCGCGTCGCGGTCGGGCAGGCGATGAACAACGGCAAGCTGCTCGGCTCGGGGACGCTCGACGCGCGCGCGACGATCGGTGTCGACGGCACCGTCACGGCCGTCGTCGAGGATCACGAGATCCGCACCGCGAGCGGCCGCGTGTGGTCCGGCAAGGGCGGCAAGCTGATCGTCGTGCCCGAGCAGATCGCGATGCGCGAGCTCGCGACCGGCGACGGCACCGGTACGGTCACCGCGAACGCGACGATCGCGCGCGACACCGGCGACCTCTCCGCCGACCTCACCGCCAAGAACGTCGCGCTCGCCGGTCTCGCGCCGGGCCTCGCGGGCAGCCTCGGCGCGAACGTGCGCGTCACGAAGAAGTCCGGCCGCTGGGACGGGACCGCGAGCCTGTCGGCGAACGGCGTCGTGCTCGCCCCCGACCGGCCGAAGCTCGATGCGTCGGTGACCGCGACCGTGCACGGCCGCCGCGTCACGACGACGGTGACGGTCGCCTCCGCCGATGTTGGCGAGGTGCGCGTCGTCGGCGCCGTCGACGGACCGGCCGATCTGACGAACGCGCTCGGCTGGAAGCGGCTCGACCGGTCTTCGCTCAAGGGGATCGCGGTCAGCTTCGTCGACGTGCAGCTCGCGAAGGCCGACAAGCGGCTCTCCGGCGTCGTCACGGGCGACGTCGCGCTGACCGCGAAGGACTCGCACGGCACCGTGCGGCTGCGCGACTTCGCGACGAAGTACGGTGCCGCGGAGGGCGAGGTGACGTTCACCGGCGACCGCGGCGTCGTCGACGCGGGGATCACCGCGCAGCTGACGGGCCTCGCGGCCGGCACCGGCATGGTGCGCGCGCAGCTACCGACGCACCTGTTCGATCCGCTCGCGTGGAAGGCGCTCGGGGCAAACGCGCTGCTCGGCGCGACGTTCCAGACGCACGACGTCGCGATCACCCCGCAGGTCATCGCGAAGCTCGGCAAGCAGGCGCCGTACACGGGCAAGCTCGATCTCGACGTCGAGGTCGGGGCGGCGGCCGTCGGCGGCGGCGTCAAGGTCGCCGTCAAGCAGCTCGTCGGCGGGCCACTCAAGAAGCCGGTCGACGCCGTACTCGCCGCGACGCTCGACAGCACCGGCTCGAAGGTCGAGGCGAGCGCGAAGACCGGCAGCGTGCCGCTGCTCGCGCTCGAGCTGCACTCGCCGCTGACCACGGCGGACGCGCTCGCCGGCAACATCCGCACCGCGTCGCTCGCGGGCACGATCGCGCTCGCACGGCTGCCTGCCGTCGGAGAGCCGCCGCCCGTCGTTCCGGCGCGCGATCTGCTCGCGTTGTTCGCGCGGCGCGACGTCAGCGCCGGCACGCTCGCGGGCACGATCAAGATCGACGGCACGATCGGCATCCCGACCGCCGACGCATCGCTCACCGCGTACGAGATCACGATCCCGGCGAGCGTCGAGGGACGCAAGCCGGCGAAGCTCACCGATCTCGTCGTGAAGGCGCACTGGCGCGGCAGCGACGGCGATCTCGACATCCTCGGCCACGAAGGCGACACCGGCCTCGTGCACGTCACCGCGCGCGGCCGCCCCGATCAGCTCGCGCTGCTCGATGCCTCGTTCGAGGCCGGCAAGCTCGACATCGCGCCGTTCGTCGCGTTCGCGCCCGGTCAGTTCGGCGCCGCGAAGGGCACGATCGGCGGCTCGCTCCGCCTGCACGGGCTCGATCCCGATACCGGCGATCTCAAGGGCACGGTGCAGCTGCGCGACGGCCGGCTGCCGCTTCACGATCTGATCGGCACGCTGCGCGCCGCGAACGTCGACGTGACGATCGCGAACCACACGATCACGGCCGATCTCAAGGGCAAGCTCGGCCGCGGCGACGTCACCGGCAAGGCGACGATCGCGCTGAGCGGGTCCTCGCCGAAGAAGGCGGACATCGACATGACGCTGCGCCAGATCTCGCTGATCCGCGCGTTCCAGCCGCAGATCGACGCCAAGCTCGTCGCGAAGCTCGAGAACAACGGCGAGCAGTGGACCGGCGACATCGACGTGACGAACGCGCAGGTCGTCGTGCCGAACAGCGGCGGCGTCAAGCTGCTCGAGTCGTACACGCCCGCTGACATGCTGTTCGTCGACGGTGACGCGCCGCTCGTCTCGTCCGCGCTGCAGCGGCCGCCGCCGGCGCATCCGTGGCTCGTCGCGAACGTCAACATCGCGACGACGCCCATCGACGTCCAGGACATCCAGTACCAGGTGCGCGGCGCGATCTCGGGGCACGTCGTGCTGTCGGTCGGCGGCGACGAGATCGGCCTCGACGGCGCGATCGACGCGCAGCGCGGCGACATCCAGCTGCTCGGCCAGCGCAGCCAGCTCGATCACGGCTCGCTCGTCTTCGACGGCACGATCGATCCGCTGCTCAACATCCGCGTGATCCGCGACCTCGACGAGATCAGCGTCGCCTGCGAGGTCACCGGCCGCGTCAGCAAGCCGATCATCAACTTCACGAGCGAACCCGGCGGCTACTCGCAGGGCGATCTGCTCGCGTTCTTCCTCGGCGGTCAGCCCGGTGCGGATCGCGGCGAGGTCGGGCAGGCGGCGGCGTCGGCGGCCGCGGGTCTCGCGTCGTCGATCGCGTCGCAGAAGCTCAACGAGAAGCTCCTCAAGCGGTGGAACATCAAGCTCGACTTCCACTACAACCCGGCGACCGCGTCGAGCAGCGAGGCGATCGGCTTCTCGCACTGGTTCGGCCGCAACCTCTACGTCGAGGGCCGCCAGCACCCGGAGGCGCGGCCCGACGAGAACGCGAACGAGATGTACGGCGAGTACCACCTCGGCAACAACACGCTGCTCGAGGGTGAGATCGGCGATCGCGGCTATGCGGGCTCGGATCTGGTGCATCGCTGGCACTGGTGAGACGATGCGCGGGTGCGATTCTCGTGGCTGCTCGTCGTCGCCGCGTGCGGTAGCTCGAAGCCGGTAGCGACCGCGTCGAAGGTCGATCCGACCGCGCATTCGCGCGAGCTGTTCGATCAGATGGCGAAGGTGCTGACCCATCCGCGCTGCGTCAACTGTCACCCCGCCGACGACACACCGAGGCAGGGCAACGACCACCTCATTCACGATCCGCCGGTGCTGCGCGGCACCGCCAATCGCGGCGTCGTCGGGATGCAGTGCGTGACATGCCACCAGGACCACAACGCGGAGCTCGCGCGGATCCCCGGCGCGCCCGGCTGGCACCTCGCGCCCGTCGAGATGGCGTGGCTCGGCAAGACGCCGGCGCAGATCTGCGCGCAGCTCAAGGACCCGGCGCGCAACGGCGGCCGCACGCTCGCACAGATCCAGGATCACCTCGCCCACGATCCGCTCGTCGGCTGGGGCTGGAACCCGGGCGCGGGCCGCGAGCCGGCGCCGGGCACGCAGGCCGAGCTCGGCGCGATCACCCAGCAGTGGATCGATACCGGTGCCGCGTGTCCGGAGGAAACGCCATGAAGATCACCGTCAACGGCAAGGAGCACGACGTCGACGCCGCGCCCGACATGCCGCTCCTGTGGGTCATCCGCGATCTGCTCGGCCTCACCGGCACGAAGTACGGCTGCGGCGAAGCGCTGTGCGGCGCGTGCACGGTGCACCTCGACGGCGTTCCGGTGCGCGCGTGCGTGACGCCGGTGTCGCGCGCCGAGAAGCGTCAGGTCACGACGATCGAGGGCATCGCCGCCTCGCACCCGGTGAAGGAGGCGTGGGTCGATCTCGGCGTCCCGCAGTGCGGCTACTGCCAGGCCGGCCAGATCATGAGCGCCGTCGCGCTGCTCCAGGCGAACCCGAAGCCGACCGACGACGACATCGATCACGCGCTCGCCGGCAACCTGTGCCGCTGCGGGACGTACCTGCGCATCCGCTCGGCGGTGAAGAAGGCCGGAGGTGCGCTGTGAACGTCACGCGACGCGGCTTTCTCATCGGCACGGGCGCGGCCTTCGCGCTGTATCCGCTGCGCGCCCACGCCGCGGTAGAGCCGCCGCCCCACCTTGCGTGGCAAGCGAACCCGTTCATCGCGATCGATTCGGGCGGCCGCGTGAGCATCTGGTGCCATCGCTCCGAGATGGGGCAGGGCGTGCGCAGCTCGTTGCCGGCGCTGATCGCCGACGAGCTCGGCGTCGATCCGGCCACCGTGCAGATCGTCCAGGCGGACGGCGACGAGAAGTACGGCAACCAGGACACCGATGGCTCGTCGAGCGTGCGCATCCCCTTCGTCCAGCTGCGCGAAGCGGCGGCGACGGCGCGCATGATGCTGATCGCGGCGGCTGCGAAGCGCTGGGGCGTCCCGGCGGCGCACCTCGATACTCGCAACGGCGAGGTGTGGGAGACGAGCGGTCGCAAGCGCTGGGCCGGCTTCGGCGCGCTCGTCGAAGACGCGAAGAAGCAGGCGGTGCCGAAAAAGCCCATCCTGCGCAAGCTCGCGGACCTGCCGCACGTCGGCAAGGACCTCCCGCAGCGCGATGCGCCGCAGGTCCTCGACGGCACCGCCGTCTACGGCGCCGACGCGATGCAGCCCGGGATGCTGACCGCCGTGATCGCGCATCCGCCGGCGCTGTTCGGCAA
>CAYUNM010000091.1:0-17956 GCA_964446175.1 uncultured Kofleriaceae bacterium | reverse complement strand
CGGCAGGATGGCCTTCGCCCGAGGGCATCAGGCCTACGACCTACAGGCTCCTAGCGCGCCGCCGCGATCACCGCGTCGGTGTACTGCGCGGTGTTCGCCTTGCCGCCGAGATCGCCGGTGCGCGTCTCGGGCTTCGCGAGCGCGGCGCGGACGCCGCGGCGCAGGCGCTCCGCGGCGTCGCCCTGGTGGACGTGATCGAGCAGCATCGCCGCCGAGAGCATGAGGCCGGTCGGGTTCGCGATGCCCTTGCCGGCGATGTCGGGCGCGGTGCCGTGGACGGCCTCGAACATCGCGATGCCGCTGTCGCCGATGTTCGCGGCGGGCGCGACGCCAAGCCCGCCGACGAGGCCGGCCGTGAGGTCGCTGAGGATGTCGCCGAACAGGTTCATCGTGACGATCACGTCGAACTTCTCCGGCGCGACGACGAGCTTCATCGCGGTCGCGTCGACGATCATGTCCTCGAACTGGATGTCGGGATAGCGCTTGGCCATCTCGCGGCCGCAGTCGAGGAACAGGCCGTTCGTCATCTTGAGGATGTTGGCCTTGTGGACGAGCGTGACCTTCTTGCGGCCGTGCTTTCGCGCGTAGTCGAACGCGTACATGATGATGCGTTCGCTGCCGAACTTCGTGATGATCGCGATCGACTCGGCAGCCGTACGCCGCGGATCGATGTAGTGCTCGATGCCCGCGTACAGATCCTCGGTGTTCTCGCGCACGATCACGAGATCGACGTTCGTGTAGCGGCTCGGCACGCCGGGGATCGTGGTCACCGGGCGCACGTTCGCGTAGAGGTCGAACTGCTGGCGCAGCGCGACGTTGACGCTGCGATAGCCGCCGCCACTCGGCGTCGCGAGCGGGCCCTTGAGCGCGAGCTGGGTCTTCTTGATCGAGTCGATCGTCGCCTGCGGCAGCGGATCGCCGTGCTGGGTGACCGCGCCCGCGCCCGCATCGGCGCGCTCCCACGTGATCTTGCCGCCGCACGCCTCGACCGCCTTCACGGTCGCCGCGGCGATCTCCGGTCCGATGCCATCGCCTTCGATCAGGGTCGCTGTCGTCATGACTTCCTTGGAGTTGGATCGATCTCGATCTGGTCCCCCACCACGCGCACGCCGTACGTCACCAGGCATACGTCAGATGCGGTGTCGTGGCGCCCCGTTGCGGTCGAGAACCGCCATCCGTGATTCGCGCACACGACGTGCCCCCGGCTGACGATGCCCTCGGCGAGGTCACCTCCGCGATGCACGCAGCGCCGCTGGAGCGCGAAGTAGCGATCGCCGTCGAGGCCGAGCACCATCTCGACGCCCTCGACGACGACGGCGATCACGTCTCCCGCGCGCACGTCGCCGACCTTCGCGACGGGGAACCAGCTCACGCGTTGGTCCACACGGCGAGCTCGCACCCGCCCGGCGCGACGAAGTGGAAGCGCCGCCCGCCCGGGAAGTCGTGCCGCGCGACGATCGTCGCCCCGGCCGCGGTCACCGCGCGCTCGCTCTGCGCGAGATCGTCGGAGTACAGGATCACGAGCGTGCCGCCGCGCGGAGGTGGCTCGGCAACGAGGCGCAGCCCACCGGAGAGCCCGGCTCCCTGGATGTCGGCGTAGTCGTTGCCGTAGTCCTGGAACGTCCAGCCGAACGCGGCCGCAAAGAACGCCTTCGCTCCCGCCAGCTCGACGACGGGAATCTCGAAGTAGTCGACCGCGTGATGGCGCCGCATGCGGCTAGCTTACTCCGACGCATTGCCATCCGCGCCGAGGCCGTACGCCTTCATCTTCGTGTAGATGCTCGCGCGGCTGATGCCGAGCTTCTTCGCGGCGGCGGCGGGATTGCGCTCGCCTTGGAGCGCGGCCGCAATCGCTGCGCGCTCGACGGCGCGCACGGCCTTCTCGGTGATGTCCTTGAGCGTCTCGCCGTCGCCGAGGCGATCGAGGTCGATCGGCGCGATCTCGATGCGATCGGGCTCGTCGGCGGCGCCGCGCGGCTCCTTCGGGCCCGACGCGAGCATGTCGAGATCGTGCGAGCGGATCGTCTCGCCGTCGCAGAGGATCGCGGCGCGCGACAGCACGTTCTCGAGCTCGCGGATGTTGCCCGGCCAGCGATACGACTGCAGGCGCGCGAGCGCCTTCGCGGTGATCTGCGTCGGATAGCGCGTCTCGTTGCCCGAGAACGACTTCGCGGCGCCGCGCCGGCGCGCGAGGATGTGCGCGGCGAGCAGCGGGATGTCTTCCTTGCGCTCGCGCAGCGGCGGCACCTGGATCGGCACGACGGCCAGGCGCCAGTACAGGTCCTCGCGGAACTGGCCGCGCGCGACGAGCGCCTTGAGGTCCTTGTTCGTGGCCGCGACGACGCGCACATCGATCTGCACGGGCCGATCGCCGCCGACCGGCTTGATCTCGCGCTCCTGCAGCACGCGCAGCAGCTTGTTCTGGACCTGCGCGTCGATGTCGCCGATCTCGTCGAGGAAGATCGTGCCGCCGTTCGCCTCGCGGAACAGGCCGCGCCGCGCGCGACCGGCGCCGGTGAACGCGCCCTTCTCGTGCCCGAACAGCTCCGCCTCGAGCAGCGACGGCGCGAGCGCGCTGCAGTCGAACGCGACGAACGGGCCCTCCGCGCGCGGACCGATGCGATGGATCGTGCGCGCGAGCAGCTCCTTGCCGGTGCCGCTCTCGCCGACGATCAGCACGGTCGCGTCGCTCGCCGCCACGCGGTCGATCATCTGGAGCAGCTGCCGCATCAGCGCGCTCTCGCCGATCACCTCGCCGAGGCCGCGCGCCTTCTCGACCTCGCCGCGCAGCCGCCGCACCTCGCGCGCGAGCGCCCCGTGCTGGATCGCGCGATCGACGACGCTGCGGATCTCCGGCGGCTCGGCCGTCTTGCTGAGCACGTCGAGCGCACCCGAGCGCATCGCGCGCACCGCGAACCCGACGGTCGGCTTGGCCGACCAGATCACGACGACCGTGTCGGGCACGACCGTGCGGATCCGGTGGACGAGCGCGAGTGCGCCGTCGTCATCGCCGCCGGGGCCGAGCGCGGGATCGAGCAGCACGAGATCGAACGCCGAGTTGACGAGCCGCTCGAGCGCGGCGGCGGGCGTGGCGACCGGCTCGACATCGAGCCCTTCGAGCGCCGCTCGCGCGCGAGAGACGCCGTCCGCGTCGGCATCCGCGACGAGCACGTGCCTGACAACGCCGTCCATGTGTGCAGTCTAGCCGTCTAGACAGCGTCCATCCAGCTGGACGTTCTTCCAGGCATTTGGATGCCCAAGTTGCCGAAATTGCGTGTCTGCTCGGCTGGATCACCTGTTGCGTAATGGGGATAGCGAGGAGGACCTCGATGGGGCATCAGATCGATCCAGCAGATCCGGTCCGCATTCGCGCCTACGTGAAGAGCGTGGCTCTGAAGTACGTGCACGACGATCAGGACGCGGAGGACGTCACGCAGGACGCGTTGCTCCTCGCGCATCGTCACCGCGAATCGTTCCGCGGAGAGTCGCGCTACTCGACGTGGCTCTACCGCGTCACCGCGACCGCCGCGCTGATGTACCTGCGCAAGCAGCGCCGGACCGCGCGCGAGATCCCGTCGAGCCACTCGACCGACGAGGAAGGCGCGCCGCTGCTCGATCGCCAGCCGTCCGCGCTCGACGTGCGCGCCGAGGTGATCGCGCGCGCCGAGCTCGATCACATGACCGACGCCGTCGCCGCGCTCGGCTCGAAGTACCCGGCCGTATTCTGGAAGCGCTACGGCGAGGGCCACACGGAGACCGAGATCGCCAAGCAGCTCGGCATCAGCGTCGCGGCCGTGAAGACGCGTGCGTTCCGCGGCCGCCAGGCGGCGCTGCGGGCGGCCGGCCGCTAGATCTGTGTCTCGGCGCCCACGCGCGCGGCCAAGTGCTCGCGCCGGCTCACCTTTGCCGCTGGCCCGCCGGTCGCACTACCTGGCGGCATGCTGGTCTCGCTGCCTGCCCTGATGATGCTCCTCCAGGCGCCGTCCGACGAGGTCGTCACCGGACGCGACGCCCAGGTCCGGCTCGCCGACCTGCTCGCGGACGCCGACTCGATCGACGCGGTGATCGGCAAGCGCGGCCGCGTGACGTTCGAGCTCGTCCGCGACGGTGACGAGATCGAGGCGATCGCGCGCACGCAGAAGGGCGCGGTCACGGAGCTCGTGCTGCACGATCTCGGGCCGGCCGAAGACGTCGCCGAGGATGCGGGGCTCTCGTGGCTGTCCGACGTCATGAAGGACACGACGGCGGTGACCAGGCTGCTCGTCGATCGCGACGGCGCGGTCACGTTCGTCACCTCCGACGGCCAGCGCTACATGGCGATTCCCGGGCGCGGCAGCGGCGGCAGCAACGCAGCAGTCGAGGCGCGCTGGGCCGCCACCTGGGATCGCGTGCGCTAGACTGCGCGCGTGCCAAAGGCTGACCCGCGTACTGATCCGGACGTTCCGGCGGGCATGTCGATCGACATGCTCAAGGACCTCCACCTGCTCACGCGCGACGGTCAGCTCAACGCCGACGCACGCCGCAAGCTCAAGCAGATCCGCCACCTCGTCAATCTGCTCAAGCCGGCGCTCGACGACGCACTCGCCCGCCAGACCGAGCCCGTGATCATCGACTGCGGCGCCGGCAAGAGCTACCTCGGCGCCCTGCTGTACGAGCTCGTGCTCGGGCCGGCCGGCCGCGGCTCGCTCACGGCGATCGAGGCGCGCCCCGAGCTGTCGCAGCAGGCGGCCGCGCGCGCGGCGCGATTCGGGCAGTCGCGGTTTCACGTCGCGACCGGCGCGATCGATGCGATCTCGCTCGCAAGCCGCCCGAACGTGGTGACGGCGCTGCACGCGTGCGACACGGCGACGGACGACGCGCTCGCGCTCGCGATCCGCCAGAACGCCGACCACATCGCGGTGGTCCCGTGCTGCCAGGCGGAGGTCGCTCGCCAGCTCGAGAAGTCGCGTCCGGAGGATCCGGTGCTCGCGTCGCTGTTCGCGCACCCGCTGCACCGCCGGGAATTCGGCTCGCACCTGACGAACGTCATCCGCACGCTCGTGCTCGAGGCGCATGGCTACAAGGTGACGGTCACCGAGCTCGTCGGCTGGGAGCACTCCGCAAAGAACGAGCTGATCCTCGGCAAGCGCGTGAACCGCTACGATCCGACAGCTCAGGCCACGCTGCGCGCGCTGCTCGACAGGTTCCAGATCGAGCCGGCCCTGGTGCGCGCGGTCGGTGCAAGCTCGCCGAACGGGTGATCGGAATCGCGAGGTCGCGTCCGCCACCCGGACACCCGTCCGGCTCCCGGCCGGCCACCGGACGCCCTGCTCGAGCGCACCGACGCCGGCGCGCAGCAAAACCACGCGCTTGCACGGCCCGACGAGCGCCTCGCGCCCTGGCGCGCCGCTCGCAATGCGCGCTCGCATGCAGCTCCACCCGCCGCCCGCCGTCTCGTCGTGGTCGCTCTCCGGCTGGCTCGCGTCGACCACGCTCGCCACGCTCGCGTTCTGGTCGATGTTCGGCGCGTGCGTCGATGCGTCCGATGCATCGGACGCGTCACTCGCGGGGATATCCGCGCCGGATGCAGGCTCGTCCGTGCGCGCGATCATCGCGTGGGATCCAAGGGCGTGCGGCGCTCCTCATCGCGTGATCGTCGAGCTGGACGAGCGCGGCGCACCAAGGATGGGCGGCGAAGAGCCGCTCGCGGCGTCAGTGCCGTGCACGATCGGCGAGGTCACGCTCGATGTGCCGCACGCCGGCGTCTACGAGGGGCGCGCCTATGCATGGTCGCCGAATGCGTTCGCACCGTCGTCAGCCTCGCCAACCTCGCCAACCTCGCCAACCTCGCCTACCTCGCCTACCTCGCCTACCTCGCCAACCTCGCCTACCGCGCCTACCACGCCGACCTCGGAACGCGGGCTCGTGCCGTTCGTGCTGGTGCTCGACGCCCCCGTCACGCGGCGCGAGGTGCCGACGCCGCGTTAGCAGTGCCCGCGCGCGCGGAGGCCCCGCGCGTCATTCACTCTCGATCATCATCATCCACTCGAGCGTCGCGCGTCCGTTCTCGATATGGAACCCCACGTCCGTACCCATCGCGTCCATCTCGGCCTCGTGGACGCGATCGACGAACAGTCCCGAGCCGCGGATGTCGTCGTCCCACTTGATGGCCTGGCTCCCGAAGGCTTCCATGCACCAGAAACCGAGCGTGTTCTGCTCCGAGATGCCGCGGCGATCGATCAGGATCTTCACGTCCTGCCGCGTGTCGTAGTCGCCCATGGAATTCCAGGTGCCGCTCTCCAGGCGGGAGGCAAAGCTCGCATCCGCGGGGAGCGTCGCCGAGCCGGGCCAGGGGTCGTACGCGACGAAGTTCGCGTTGAAGCAGAGCTCGCCGGTCTCCGGGGTTCCGGGGGACGCGGGTGTGAAGCCGTTCTCGATGCCGATGATCGTCGGGGCGGTCGTGCTCACCACGCGGCCCGAGATCCGGGCGGCGAGCGTGTCGTTGTGGTCGTGCGAGCCGTCGCGGTCGATCACGGAGGTGCCGTTCATCACGTCGAACACGAGCGCACCGGCGATCGCCTGCGGCGCGGCGCCGTGCTGCTCCCAGCCGGGAGGCAGGCCGTGATCGAAGCCCTCGAAGAACGCGATCCGATCGCCGGGGGTCGTCGGTCGCGGGTCGCACGGATCGCTGACGCCGTCGCAGTCGCTGTCCTGCTGCGAGTCATCCGCGTAGGCCGGGCATCGATCGCAGGCATCGCCGAACGCATCGCCGTCCTCGTTCGCCTGATCGGGATTGGGGGCCGATGGGCAGTTGTCGTCGCAGTTCGCGATGCCGTCGTGGTCGTCGTCGGCGTTCGCATCGCCGTAGGTCGCGCGCGCGCCGAAGCAGGCGATGGAGCCCGCGTCGGCTGCGGCATCGATGGCGGCGCCCCCGTCGACAGCCGCCGAGCCCGCGTCCGATCTCGCGGAGCCCGCGTCGACATCGTCGTCGTCTTCCGCGTCCTCGTGACGGTCGCGGAGCTGGGCGCCGGATCGCGGCACCCCACACGCGGGAAGCGCCAGCGCCAGTGCGGCCAGCCCCGCGCCGAGCAGCAACCACCGCGACCGCCGCATACACCCACGATACCACGCTGGGTTCGGACTCCCGGGGCCGGGCCTCGGGGCCGTGATTCGGCGCACGCGGCCCGACCGCCCCTCGGGCGCCGCCTCGCCGCGACGATCGGCGGGGTCGGCGCGTCACCCGCGAGTCGCGTCGGCCAGCGAGCGCGCGAGCGCCTCGACGGAGTACGGCTTCGACAGGAAGCCGCGGGCGCCGCTATCGAGCAGCGACTGGATCTCCTCGTTCATCGTGTGACCGGACATCAGCAGGACCGGCACCTCTGGATCGACCTCGCGCATCGCGGCGAGCGTGGCGCGGCCGTTCATGCCTGGCATCACGATGTCGAGCACGACGGCGCGCAGGTCCGCCTTGCGCTCGCGGTAGACCTCGACCGCTTCGGCGCCGCCTTCCGCTTCGACCGTGTCGTAGCCGAGGCTGCGGATCGCGGTGGCGACGGAGCGGCGGACGAGCGCATCGTCGTCGACGACGAGCACGGTGCCGCTGCCGGCGGCCACGTCGCGCGCGGGTGTCGGGGGCGGCGGCGCGGCGGCCCGGTGCGCGGCCGGCAAGCGGATGCGCATCGTCGTGCCGCGGCCGTCGAGGCCGTCCGCGAGCTCGATCGTGCCGCCGTGGCTCTCGACGATGCCGAAGACCGTCGCCAGGCCCAGGCCGGTGCCGCGCTCGGGCGTCTTCGTCGTGAAGTACGGCTCGAACACGCGATCGCGAAGCTCGCGCGGGATGCCCGGGCCGTCGTCGGCGACCTCGAGCAGGACGGCCTCGCCGGAAGGCCCGAGCTCCGTGTGCGTGCGGATCGCGATGCGGCCGCCGCGCCCGGCTTCCGCGATCGCCTCGGCGGCGTTCACGCACAGGTTCATGACGATCTGCTCGAGCTGGGCGCGGTCGCCGATGACGGTACCGCGGCGATCCGCGCCGAGGTCGAACGTGACGGCGACGCCGCCGAGCGTGCGGCTGAGCAGCTCGACCATGCCGCCGATCAGGTCGTCGAGCGCGACGGGCGCGGCACGGTGCTTGCCGCGGCGGGCGAAGCCGAGCAGCGAGCGCGTGAGCATCGCGGAGCGCTCGGTGATGTCATCGATCAGAGCGAGCGACTTGCGGCGGTCCGGATCGGTCTCGTGGACGGCCAGCTCGGCCCCCAGCAGCTTGATGCCGAAGATCAGGTTGTTGAAGTCGTGCGCGATGCCGCCGGCGAGCGTGCCGATCGCCTCGAGGCGCTGGCCGCGCTGCAGGCGCCGCTCGCTCTCGGCGCGGGCGGCCTCGGCATCGACCTCGCGCGTGACGTCGAAGAATGCGATCACGACGTGCGTGATCACGCCGGCTGCACTGGAGACGGGACGGCCGAACGCGCGCACGTGCACGCGCGTGCCGTCGGGGCGGTGGATCGTCAGGTCGTCGACGACGACGACCTGCCGCTCTTGCAGGGCGCGCACGAACGGGAGCCGGTGCTCCGGATAGGGCTGGCCGTCGCGCGTGAAGATGCCGTAGGGCTCGGAGTAGCTGCCCGCCTGCGCGTCGTCGCGCCCGGCCTGGCCCATGATCTCGGCGAACGTGCGATTCGCGTAGACGAACTCGCCGTTGGGGGCGCGCGCCACCCAGATGCCGACGGGCAGATCGTCGGCGAGCGCATGGACGATGTCGTGATCCGTCGGTACGTCAAACATCGTTGGGGCCGTCGGAGCGTCTTAACACAGCCGACGGACGCGATGTTCGACGAACCGTCAGTGGCCGTCGTGGCCGCCGAGACGGACGAGCAGCTTCGCGAGATCGTCGGCGTGCTCCTCTTCCTTCGCCAGGATCTCCTCGATGATCCGGCGCGTCGTCGGGTCGTCGTTCGCGAGCCAGCGCACGATCTCGGAGTAGGTCGAGATCGCGATGCGCTCGGCGACGAGGTCCTCGCGGATCATGTCCTCGAGCGTGTCGCACTCCTTGTACTCGGCGTGGCTGCGGGTCGACAGGCCTTCCGGGCTGAAGTTCGGGTTGCCGCCGAGCTCCGCGATGCGGTCCGCGACCATGTCCGCGTGCTGCTGCTCCTCGTTGGCGTGCTCGAGGAACTCCTGCGCGACGGCCTCGGAGTGGATTCCCTGCGCCATGTAGTAATGATTTCGGTAGCGCAGCGTGCACACGATCTCGGTCGCCAGGACCTCGTTGAGCACCTCGACGACCTTGTCCTTGTCCGCCTGGTAAGACGCGGTGACCGCTCCGTCTTCCATCTTCTGGCGGGCGCGGCGGCGGATCTCCTCGATGTCAGCCTTGAACGTGTTCATGCGCCCGGTCCTCGCAAGACCCGCACCATGCCCAACCCTGCGAAAAGTCCTGGTGCACACCGCGCGTGGCTGACACACGGGCGGCTTCGCCCGGTACCATACGAGCGCAGTGTTGCGCTGGCCTGGCAATCTCCTCCACGCGTTCGTCTTCGTGGTCGTGCTCCTGATCGCGGGGCTGATCTACGGGCTCGCGCGACTCGGCTGCTTCTTGTTCATCTGGGGCGCGAACCGAGAGCGCGCGGTGGCCCGGCTGCGCGGCGTCATGCTGCGCATCACGATGAGCACGCTTGGCGCGACGTTCATCAAGCTCGGGCAGGTGATGTCGACCAGGCCGGACCTGTTCCCGCCGGAGATCATCGACCAGCTGCGGCACCTCCAGGACCGACTCCCGCCATTCTCGTTCGCGAAGGTCCGGCGCGTGATCGAGGAGGATCTGAAGAAGCCGCTCGCCGAGCTGTTCGCCGAGATCGACGAGAAGCCCGTCGCGGCGGCGTCCGTGGCCCAGGTCCACCGCGCGCGCCTGCGCGACGGCCGCGAGGTCGCCATCAAGGTCCTGCGCCCGGGAGTCCGCCGCCAGGTCGAGCGCGACCAGGTGATCCTCATCGCGTTCGCGCGCGTCGTCGCACTACGCCCGCTGTGGCGTCGCTCCGATCCGGTCGGCCACGTCCGCCACTTCGTGGAGGCGATCCACGATCAGACCGACCTCCGGATCGAGGCCGAGAACTACACGCACTTCCGCCGCAACTTCGCGAACAACCCGCGTGTCTCGTTCCCCGAGGTGTTCCCCGAATACTGCTCGTCCCGCATCCTGACGATGGAGTTCGTCCGCGGCACGAAGATCGACGCCCTGCCCGCCGGCCAGACCTACCCGCGCCTCGCGGAGACCGTCCGCCAGACGATGTTCAAGATGTGCTTCGAGGACGGCTTCGTCCACGCCGACCTGCATCCCGGCAACATGGTCGTCCAGGACAACGAGCGACTCGTCCTGTTCGACGCCGGCCTCGCGAAGCTCCTCCACGAGGACATCCTGATCCAGTTCATCGACATGACGAAGTGCATCGCGATGGGCACCCCCGACGACATCGTCGCCCACCTCAAGCGCTTCCATACGTACGCGGGCGCGATCGACTGGGAGCAGCTGCGCGTCGACGTCACCGTGTTCGCCGAGAAGTTCCGCAAGCAGGACACCGCGCGCCTCGAGTACGGCGAGCTGATCAGCGAGATGTTCGCGATCGGGCGCAAGCACCACGTCCGCCCGATCACCGACATGATGCTCGTGTTCGTCGCGCTGATCACCGCGCAGGGCATCGGCAAGATGCTCGAGCCCGACAACAACATCTGGCCCGAGGTCGGCAAGTTCCTGATCCCGATCCTGATGAAGCGCAACGAGCACGTCCCCGACACGGCGGAGGCGAAGGCCGCGGCCGGCAAGAAGAACGCCGCTTCGGCGTGACCGCATGACGAGGGCGCGACGGGCGGGCGGTTGGCGGCTGGCGGCGGGCGGTTGGCAGCTGGCGGCGGGCGGTTGGCGGCGGGCGGCGGGCGGTTGGCGGCGGGCGGCGATGCTCGCCGTCGTGGCCGCGTGCGCGGCGAAGCCGGCCGAGCCATTGCGTCCCGTGCCTCCCGCGCCGCGCGTGCACGCCGTCGCGCCGATCCACGTGCCGCCACTCGTCCGTGCGGCGCGCGCCGACGTGACGTTCCCCGATCTCGTGCCCGATCTCGCCGAGGAGCCGCGCTGGCCGCTCACGGGCATGCAGCACCCGTCTCTGCAGCCGTCCTACGACATCGCCGACGCGCTCGCCGAGCCCGGCATCACGTGGACCGAGCTGTGCGCGCGCAACGTCGACCGCCGCCGCGATGCCGCCCATCGCGACGAGCTGCTGTACCTGTCGGGCTGGTGTGCCGCCGCGCGGCACGATCCGACCGCGGCCGTCACGCTGCTCGCACAGGTCCGTGGCTCCGCGGTGCCCGGCATCGCGCACGCCGTGCCGTTCGACATCGCGAACATCCTCGTCGACTCGCAGGATGCCGAGCACGCCGATGCGATCCTCGTGCAGGCGCAGATCCGCGGCGCGCACCTCTACGACATGCTCGCCGCCGCGTACTTCGAGATCGGCCGCAACGACGACGCCCTGCAGGCGACCGCCTCCGCGCTCCAGCTCGATTCGCGGCACGAGGCGGCGGCGACCTGTCATCGGCTCGCGCGGTCCGCGCTGCTCGGCCCGCAGGCCTCGCGCGCCCTGCTCGTCAGCGAGCTGACCAGCGCGGCGAACCGCAAGCAGCCGGATCCGGTGTGCGTCGAGCTCGCGTCGGAGGTGTCGTGCGTCGTCGATCCGGAGATCGGCTGCTACGACTACCAGCGCGCCCACCCGATGGACGCGAAGCTGCTCGAGCTCGCGCGCCTCGACGAGCACTGGACGGCGCCGCGGCCCTGGCGCGACTGGCTCGACGTCGCGCGCGACCTCCATGGCGACCTCGCGCGCCCGCAGGCCGCCGCGCTGTTCTCGGCCGCGCTCGATGCCGCGATCGTCGGATGCGAGTGCGACCGGCTTGCGCTGCGACTCATCTCCGAGCGGGTCGTGAACTGGACCGTGACGCCCGGTTTCGAGCAGGTCCGCCCGAAGGTGGAGTGGGCGGCCGGGCTGTTCCGCAGGCCCGAGGAGTGCACGTCGTTCCGCGCGCACTGGCTGCACGATCATCCGCAGTGATCCCGCGCCCCTGGCCGCCGCGAGTCTGGCATCCCGACCCCTCGGCACACCGCCCTCCATCGGAGGTTCCCTCGTACCAACATGCCCCAGTAGGCTGGTCCGCATGAAGCGCACCTTCATGCTCCTGGTCCTCACGTTCCCCCTCGCCGGCTGCCTCGTCCGGACCGGCCCGCCGCGCCAGACGGTGGTCGAGCGGCGCAGCTGTGGCCCGGCCTACCACTGGGAGGGCAACTCGTGCGTCCACAACGGGCACGGCCACGGTGACCACGACGACGACCATGGCCACGGCCACGGCCACGGTCACGATCGCGACTGAGCCCTACGCCGGGTAGTGGACGCGCCCGCGCGTGATCTTCGCGAACGGCGTGAGCTCGGCTTCGGGCGCCGAGGTCTTCGTCATGATGTGGCGCACCTCGACGTGCTTCGCGATCAGGTGGTCGGCGACGATCCGGCGGTGGCAGCGCCACCACACCGCCTCGGCGCACATGATCGCGCTCGGCGTCTTGCGCGCGACGGCGATCAGCTCGCGGAGGCCCTCGCGGAACTCCGTCGTCAGCGCGTAGTCCGCGTAGTTCTTGAAGCTCGCGTTCTCCCAGGCATCGTTCGCGAGCGCCGGCGGCTTCTTCGCCTTGCCGCGCCGGCCGCCGAGCGCCTCGTCGATGCGATAGCCAACGCCGCGCTTGCGCAGGGCCGCCGCGATGCGGTCCTGGTTGAACTGCGGGTTCGCGCGCGAGCGACGGATCGTCCGGATGTCGATGATCTGCTCGACGCCGTGCGCCTGCACGAGCGCGGCGAGCTCCGCGACCGTGTGCGTCGAGTGGCCGACGGTCCAGACGATCATGCGCCCGCGCCGGCGAGCAGCTGCTCGAGGCGCTCGAGCAGTGCGGGGCTTTGCGACGGCGAGCTCGCCGCGAGATCGATCGTCCCGAGCTTGGCGAGCATCGCGTCGGTCGCGGGGTGACGGCCGCGCAGCGCGAGCGCGGCCCGGCACGCCTTGACGAGCATCTCGTGCGCCGTGCGCGGGCTGATCTCCATGAGCTCGCGCGCGTTCGTGATCGCCTCGCGCACCTCGCCGAGCACGCGCTGGTCGTGCTGGACGAGCACCTCGCGCTGGTTGATCGCGCCGAGCGACTCGAGATACTTCACGAGGCCCTCGGCGGTCATGCGCGCCACGCCGGGCGGCTCTTCCTGGAGACGCTGGTCGAACTGCACGAGCTCCCAGCGGTCGGCGGCACGCATCGCGCGGCAGACGTCGCCGCGCACGTACGAGCTCAGCACCGCCTTGATGCCCTCGAGCGACTCCGGGTGACGCCCGAGGTCGCTGCCCTGCAGCGCATCGTTGAGCGGCGTCAGCTTCGCCGAGAGATCGGCGATGCCCTTGCGCACCATCAGCGCGCGCTTGAGCGTCGTCATGTACTCGGGCACGAGCGTCGACGTATCGGCGTCGGGCGCGAACGCCGCGTACACCGCGCTGACGAGCGCGTGGATGCCCTCGCTCGCGCTGCTCGTCGTGTCGTCGAGCAGGGCCAGGACCTGGCCGATCTGGAATGCGGCGAGCGCGACCTGCCGGCGCTCGGTCGCGTCGGTGAGCTGCGAGCTCAGGCCGTACTCGATCGCGGAGGCCTTCTCCTTGACCTCGGCCCAGCGGTCGGCCTCCGGGCGCTGCTCGCCTCCACCGTCGAGGCCCGCGACCAGCTCGCCGATGTCGCCGATGTCGAGCTCGAAGCTCTTCTCCTCCTGCGCCTCGAAGTCGCCGAAGTCGAAGTCGGCGTCGGCAGGCGGCGAGTCGTGGACGACACCCGCCGCGACCTCGCGGCAGTACTCGAGCAGCGTCGTCAGCGGACGGAACGCGCCGTCCCAGATCAGGCGCAGCTTCGCGGCCGCCATCTCCGGATCGGACGGCTCGTGCTTCGACGCGACGAACAAGCCGTACAAGCTCTCATCGATCTTCTTGAGCTCGTCGAGCGCAGCGAGCGCGAGTCGAACGATCTCGACCGCCTCGTTGCGGATCGAGGGCGTGCTGATCGCGCGCAGCCTTGGGTCCACAGCGTCTTGGGTGATCGTGCCAGATTCCCGTCTCTCCGTCGATTTTCGGCGCTACGCTTCGACCATGGCGCGTCCTTCTGTCGTGCTCGTGACCGCCCTTCGCACCACCGCAGCCCGGCTGGCGACGTCCGCAGCGTACGCTTGGGGACACCATGGCCAGTGCAACTGCGGCCACCTCGTCCAGACGCTGTGTGGGCTGCCGTCGGCGCGAATCCACGAGATCGCGCTGGAGGGCGACGGCGACTGGGAGACCCTCGCGAACGCCTACTGTCCGACGTCCGGACATGCGATCGACGATTTGTTGACCGCGCTGGTCGATGCTGGGCTGACCACGGACGACATCTGCCACCTCGAGCGCCTCGACGATCCGGCGATCCTCGCCGCCCTGCCCGGCGGCCATCGCTGGCTGCGCCGCAACGTGCGCGAGGATGCGGTCGCGTATCTCGAGGCGTGGGCCGACCTGCTCGAGCGCGACCTGCCGGCGGCCGCCGCGTGACTACTGCAGCGTCGCCGACATCAGCATCTCGAAGCCGCCGCCGATGCCGTCGTTCATGTCGGTCCACGTGACGGTCAGCGTCTGGTTGTCGCTCGCCGCGCTGTACGTGATCGTGTAGAGCGTGTGCACCGCACCGGCGCCGGCGGTCGACGTCATCGTGAACGCGCTGGCCGAGCTGTCGGAGAGCGCGACGTCGAGCCGCTCCGTCGAGTTCTTGTTGCCGACGTAGACGCGGAGCGTGTGCGGCGTGGTGCCCGCCGGCACCGTGAAGCGCAGGCCGTTGCCCTGCGCGACGCCGATCGCGTTGTTCGTCGCCGTGACCGTCGTGTGCGGCGTGCCGTCGGTCCACGACGCCGTCGTCGTGATGTTCGTGAACGCGTAGCGCGACCCGCCGTTCGTCAGCACCGCATCGCTGATCGAGCCACCGACGAGCTTGTGATCGAAGTCCGCCGCGCCCATGTGCCCCCAGTGCGCCCAGTCGAGCGTCCCCTCGGTCGTCAGGTTCGTGTCGCCGCTCGGCAGGTTCGAGCTCGCGACGGTGAGGCTGCCGTGGCCGGCCCCTGCGTCGAGGAACTGCTCCGCATCCGGCGGCGCATCGATCGCGCGCGCGTCACCGCGTGCATCACCGACGACGACCGGCGGCTCACCGCCGACCGCGCCATCGACACGCGCTTGCTCGGCCGAACGCGCTTGAAACGAGCACCCCGTCACCGCCACCCCCAATACGAGCCAGGATGGGCGAACCACGCATCGATCATACGCGAGCGCGCGCGAGCTACCTATCCCACCGCTCCGCACAGCGCGCGCTGATCAGAACGCGCGCTTTTGCCCCATTCCGGTCAGGCGTCGTCGTGCATGTGCTCGGCGTGGTGCTTGATCGTGCGCAGCTGCTTCTTCTGCATGAACGCGTGGAGCGCCGCCATCATCGGCAGCCGCACGCGCATCCCCGTGCTCGGCTCGAACGCGGCGCGATAGCGCGTCACGAGGCGCGTCTGCGTGCCGACCGGCTCGAGCACGAACGCCCACGTGCCGTGGAAGTCGGGCGCCTCGCTGGCGAGCACGAGCTCGCGTCCGGGATCGATGCGCAGGACCTTGAAGCCTTCGTCGCCGACCGGCCGGAACGGCAGCACGTCGCCCTCGTGGAGGTCCTGCAGCGCGGGGATGATCACGTCGGCACTGCGCACGCCGGCGTTGTCGAGCCGGTCCCAGCTGTACCAGCCGGCGCGCTGACAGCCCATCTGCACGAGCCACGGCCACACGTCGGAGGGCGCGGCATCGATCATCACGCTGTGCGTGAACTGCGCGCGCGCATCGGGCAAGAGCTCGTCACCGCCGACGTGCCACGCGCGCTCCGCGGCCGCCTTGACGGCGGGCAGCATCATCGCGCGCATCAGCACGATGCCCGGTGAGAAGAATGCCCAGTACGCCCGGAACTTGCGACGCGCACCGGCATCGGTCGCGATCGCACGCGTCTCGGTCCTGAACGTCGAGCCGCCGTCGGCGCGCGGGTCGGCGCGCAGCGTCCACGCGATCTTGACGTAGTCGGGCTCGGCGAACGCGGCGAAGTCGGCGGGCGCGATCGTGCGGAACACCGGGTTCGCCTGCCACGGCTTCGTCACCGCGCCGATCACGATCTCGCCGGGCGTCGCGGAGAGGATTCCCCAGCCGAGCGACGTCGTCAGCGCGAGCAGGCCCTTCGGCCGGGCCGCCTCGTCGGGCTTGCTGCGCAAGATCAGCTCGCGGCCTCGAAAGATCGCGCGAACGATGCGCGAGCTGTCGAGCTGCAAGTCTTTCGCGACATCGAGCGTGACCTCCGGCGGCGCGGCGACGCCGATCGAGTGACGCTCGCAGACGTCGTACTCCGGCATGAACGCGTCGAGCCCCTCGTCCGATCGCTTGCGTGGCTTTCCGTACGTCAGCCACGTCGTCGACACATAGGCCGCATAGGCTGCGGCCCCTACGCCTCCAAGCCATTTGAACATTTTCATGCCGGCGAGCCGAGCATCGCGCGTGCCACGCTGGCGCGCCGGATGCTTCTGGGCGTTGCATGAGCGCGAGCCCGAGCCCCGAGGATGCCAGGTATGCGTACGCGGTCGTCGACGAGATCTGCGCGCGCGTCGGACCGGGCATGCCCGGCACGATGCAGGAGCGGCAGCGCGCCGACGTGATCCATCGCGAGCTCGCGCGTCACCTCGGCGCCGATCACGTCGCGGTCGAGCCGTTCGCCGTCGCGCCGTGGGCGTCGCTCGCCGCGTATCCGATCTGCGCGGTGCTGATCGCGCTCGCGGCCGCGTGCAACCTGCTCGCCGGGCATCTCGGCTCCGTCGTCGTCGCGAGCATCGGGCTCGTGTTCGCGGTCGCCGCGCCGGCGCTGTTCGTCGCCGAGTTCGTGCTCGGTCACGAGGTCGTCGACCGGCTGTTCGCGCGAAAACCGTCGGAGAACGTCATCGGCACGCTGCCGGCCGCGGGCCGCCCTCGGCGCGTGTTGATCGTCAGCGCGCATCACGACAGCGCGCCGGAGAACACGTGGTTCGCGACGCTCGGGTATGCCGCGTTCGCGCTCGCGATCCTCGCGCTGCTCGCGTTCGCGTTCGCGCTGACGTTCTCCGGCGTCCAGGTCGGTGGCTTCATCGCGGGAAGCCCGCGCGCGATCGCGGCCGGCACGCTCGCGCCATGGCTCGTCGCGGTCGTGTTCGTGCCGGGCGTCGTCTATGGGCTCGCGTTCAACCGCGGGCGCGCGGGCGGCGGCACCGTGCCGGGCGCGGTGGATGACCTCAGCGGATGCGGCGTCACGCTCGCGCTGTGCCGGTTCCTCGTCGCGCACCCCGAGGTCGTGCCCGCGGACACCGAGATCCGGTTCGTGTCGTTCGGCAGCGAGGAGGCCGGGCTGCGCGGCTCGCGCGCGTACGTCGCCCGTCACCGCGACGAGCTGCGCCGGCTCGACGCACACGTACTCGATCTCGAGACGGTCGCGCACCCGACGGTCGGCATCCTGCGCTCCGATCTCAACGGCACGGTGATCCACGCGCCATCGAGCGTCGCGGCGGCGGTGGCAGCGGCACGGCGCGCGCGCGTCCCGTACCAGGTGCGCTCGGCGTATCTCGGCGTCGGCACCGACGCGGCGCCGTTCTCGCAGGCCGGGATCGCCGCGACGACGCTGATGCCCTTCGACGTCCCCAAGCAGCTCGTCGAGCTCTATCACCAGCCGAGCGATCGGCCCGAGCAGCTCGATCTGCGCGCGCTCGCGAACACGCTCGCCGTCGCGACGGAGTGGGTCCGCGCGCGCGGTGACTAGGAGCCTGTAGGTCGTAGGCCTGATGCCCTCGGGCGAAGGCCATCCTGCCGC
>CAYUNM010000090.1:0-19283 GCA_964446175.1 uncultured Kofleriaceae bacterium | reverse complement strand
CGCGTTCCGGCGCGCGTTCCGGCGCGCGTTCCGGCGCGCGTTCCGGCGCGCGTTCCGGCGCGTCTTCCGCCGTTCCCACCAGCTGCCCGCGCGCGAGACCGCGGCGTTCACGTGCTTCGCCGCGCTGATCTGGAACGCCTGCATGCCGCGCGACAGCGCCGCGCTGCTCTCCGCCTCGACGATCAGGTGCACGTGCGTGCGCTGGATGCTCAGCGCGACGATCCGGCAGTCCTCGTGCGGCAGCACCGTCAGCGCGGCCGACTGGATCGCGCCGTAACACGTGCGCGTGCGAAGGCTGCCGATCGACCGCTCGATGCGCAGCGTGACGTGCAGCGCGCGCGGCGAGAAGAACGCCGGGCGCCTCGCATGGCGCAGCTTCGCGCCCGGCTTCTTCGGCCGGCCGAGCCGCTTCTTGCCGCGCCGATGTGCGCCGGATGCGAGCTGGCGCTTGCGACCGCGCAGATCGCCCGCGGCATTCGCCCAGCGAAGCTGCTGCTGGACGTGCGTCTTCCGCGAGCGTGCCATGTCGAGAGCGTAGGGCTCACCGAGACGCAGTCAATAGTATGGGCGTATATTTTTCCGGAAGCACGCCTTCAGGATCTGGTAGCCGTCTTCCCAGATTTCACACTTCGGGACCTGTTACCCGTCTTCCCAGATTTCACAATGGCGCGCGGCGTCTCGATGGTGGCGTCCCGTCCGTGCTTGCACAGCCCTGCCGACGGCTCCTGAGGTCCCAGGCGGATGGCGGCACGAGCTCCACTGGTCGTCACATGCGTGATCACGGTCGTTGGCCCGGGCGGCCCGCCTCGTGCGCCGGGCGGTGTGCGAGCGTCCCCCGTTGCGTCGAGTGGGCCCGCGACCGACCGAGCGCGGTTGGCGTGTGGACTCTCGCGGAGCACGGCCCGGCCCTCCTCACCGCGGACGTCGCGGAAGCGGCGTATGCCGCTGGCTTCTCATGGGGGGTGTGGGGCGGCAGCGTGGTGGTCCTGGCGCCGTCGCGCGCGCTGTGCTACGTGTGCGTAATCATATGAGAACCGCGCTCACGGCACTGGTGGGGATCGTGATCGGCTACGGGCTCGCCGTGGGCTGCCAGAAGAAGGACGAGTCGAGCGCGGCGCCCGGGGGAAAGGGCGCGCCGGCGGGCAGCCCGAGCTCGCCGCCGCAGAGTGCCGCGGAGCTGAACGCGCCGCTCGCGAAGATCGACGATGTGACGATCACGCTCGGCGAGTTCCAGGAGCGGATCAACCGGCAGTCGCCCTATATCCGGGCGCGGTACACGTCGCTCGAGCAGAAGAAGGAGTTCCTGGACTCGCTCGTGCGCTTCGAGATCTTGGCGAAGGAAGCGTATCGGCGCGGGTACGACAAGGATCCCGAGGTCATCCGCACGATGAAGCAGGTGATGATCCAGAAGCTGATGCGCGACGAGTTCGACGCGAAGGTGACGGCGGACAGCGTCAGCGACGCGGAGATGAAGACGTACTACGACGCGAACCTCGCCGATTACGTGAAGCCGGAGGAGGTCCGTGTCAGCGCGATCATTCTGAAGAACAAGGCGCAGGCGGATCGCGTGCTGCTCGAGGCGAAGGGGGATGCGGGCAAGACGAACAAGGGCTTTCGCGACCTGGTCACGAAGTACTCGACCGACGAGGAGACCAAGCTGCGCGGCGGCGATCTGCGTTATGTCGACGAGACGAACAAGGATCTGCCGGCGCCCGTCGTGAAGGCGGCGTTCACGCTGGTGAATACCGGCGACGTGAGCGGCGTCGTAGATGGTGGCAACGGCCAGTTCTTCATCTTGAAGCAGACCGGGCGCCGCAAGGCGATGACGAAGACGTTCGACGACGCGAAGCCGCAGATCCGAAACAAGCTGTTTCGCGAGAAGCGGCTGCAGGCGCAGAAGGACTTCATCGATAATCTGAAGGCGCAGGCCAAGATCGAGATCAACGAGGCGAACCTGGCGAAGGTGCGGATCGACACGTCGACCCGCGGCGACGACGGGACCGGGACCGCGCTCACGCCGCCTCCGATGGGCGGCGCTGTATCGCCCCCGCCCCCTCCGGTGCTAGGGTCCGGGCAGTCGGGCGAGCAACCGATCCCGTAACCGGAAAGTCTCATGGTCATGCGCGTTCTCGTTCTTCTGCTGGCGTTGTCGACCGTTGCGTGGGCGGAGAAGTCGCCCAATGCCGGCAAGAAGGAGCACCTCGAGCGCGTGGTCGCGGTCGTCAACGACTCGATCATCCTGCAGAGCGAGCTCGATGCGCGGCTCGTGCCCGTGGTGCAGGAGGCGCAGCAGATCGCCGATCCCGCGGAGCGGCGGCGCCGCATGGCGAAGCTCGCAAGCCAGGTGCTCGACGAGATGGTCAACGAGGAGCTGATCGTCCAGGCGGCCGAGGCGGCGAAGATCGAGGTCGATAGCTCGGAGGTCCAGGCCGCGCTCGACGAGATCAAGCAGCAGAACAACCTCGACGACGCGGGCCTGCAGCAGGCACTCGCGCAGCAGGGCTACACGCTCCAGGGCTACAAGGCGGATCTCCGGCGCCAGCTGCTCCGGCTCCGCGCGGTCAACCAGCTCGTCGCGCCCAAGGTCCAGGTCACGGACGAGGATATCCATGCCCGCTACGACCAGCTGCAGCGGCGGTCGGAGGCGGTGTCGGCGGTGCAGCTCTCCCACATCCTCATCAAGCTGCCCGAACATCCCACCGAGCAGCAGCTGACCGAGGCCAAGGAGAAGGCGGCCAAGGCGATGGACCGCGTGAAGAACGGCGAGGCGTTCGCGGCCGTTGCCAAGGATGTGTCGGAAGACCCCAGCACGTCGGCCAACGGCGGCGAGCTCGGCTGGTTCCAGCGCGGCAGCATCAATCCCGACTGGGAGCAGATCGTGTTCTCGATGAACAAGGGCGACATGCGCGGCCCCGTCACCGGCCCGCAAGGCCTGCACGTCTTCTACGTCACGGACATCAAGCAGTCCGAGCTCAAGCCCTTCGACCAGATGAAGGATCAGCTGCAGCGCGAGCTGCGCCGGCGCGAGCTCGACAAGCAGACCCAGACCTGGACCGAAGAGCTTCGCAAGAAGGCTTACATCGATATCAAGCTTCAGTAAGCCGATTGGGCAGGTGCGTCCGGCCGTTTCGGATCCATTCTTTGGATACAATGGGTCCGTGGCCGATAACCGTCGTACCTCGACCCGTCATGCCGTCTCGATCGCGGGCAAGCTCGCCGTCGAAGGAGCGCAGCGACCGTGCACGGTGATGAACCTCTCGCTCGGTGGTGCTCTGATCTCGGCCGGCAGCAAGCTGCCGATGGGGCAGCGCGTGAACATCGCGTTCAACGTGCCGACGATGGACGAGGCGATCGAGATCGGTGGCACCGTGCGCTGGTCGGACGACAAGGCGACGGGCATCCAGTTCGACGGCTTGCGGGCGCGTGACGTATGGGCGCTCAACAAGTACTTCGAACAGCTGCCTGCGCTCTCCTGATCGCGTCGCCGGCGCTCGCCGGTGGTAGCGGCTGGAAAGGCACGGCGCCCAAGCTCCACGAGCGCGTGGCCGTGATCGATCTCGGCCCGCCCGACGAGCAGGCGCACAAGCAGGTCCTCGAGGCCGCCGTCGCAGCGGGGCTCGAGCCGATCCTCGATGCGGGCGTCGACGAGGCGCTCTCCGGCGTCGCCGCCGATCGCGACGGCCTCATGCTCGCGGCCGCGATGCAGGATGCGGAGCACGCGTTCGGCGCGCTCAAGTGCAACGACGCGGTGAAGGCCGCGAAGCTCGCGATCGGGCTCGCCGCCGAGCGCCAGGCCGCGGGGCTTCCGGTGCCCGAGCTCACGCACGCGCTCGCGTACGTGCTGCTCTGCGCCGACAAGGCGGGCGATGCGAACCAGGCGCGCCTCGCGGCGACCCGGCTGCGCGCGCTCGGCGGCTCGACCGATATCGACGCCACGCTGCTCGCCCGCTATCCCGAGATGGACGCGGCGATCGGCCGCGAGATGTTCGAGCTCGACATCCAGCCCGAGGTCGCGGGCGCGACCGTCTTCATCGACTTCGCGCCGGCCGCGGGCACGCCCGTCGTGATCGCCGCTGGCGAGCACGTGATCGCGGCCGCGAAGGGCACGCGGCGCGGCTACGTCGCCGGGCCCGCCGTTCCGTCGCAGAAGCAGGTCGCGATCCCGATGCCGGATCAGGCCGGCGCCACGGGCGCACTCGCCGCGCGCGTCGCGAGCTGGAAGGGACAGGTCCCCTCGCCTGCCGAGCTCGCCGACGTGCTGAAGGCCGTGCACGCGCGCGTCGCGCTGGTGCGGCATGGCGACACCGTCGAGGCGTGGGGTCACGATGGCCTCGCGCAGCCGGTCCGCCGGCTCGGCGGCGATGACGGCACGCGGCCGCTCGCGGATGTCGATCGCCTCGCGCTGCTCGCCGCCGACCGCGTTCAAGCCTGGAACGATCACGCACCGGATCCCGACGAGCCGTTGCTCGTCGAGGACGTGCGCACACGCGCCGCGAAGAAAGTCGCGGAGGGACAGGAGCCGACGAAATGGTGGGTCTACGCGACGATCGGCGGCGCTCTGCTCGCAGGTGCGATCGTGATCTACGCCCATGATTCGGCCTCTGACACCCAGCGCGTGGAGCTGCACTACCCGTGAAGCGGCTGCTCGTCCTGTTCCTGCTGCTGTGGTCGACGCTCGCCGGCGCCGTGCCGCTCGTGCACGTCGGGTCGCGCGGGCACGTCGAGACGTCCGCGGAGCCCGGGCTCGAGTCGACCGCGCTCGAGCTGCAGGATCGCGCCGAGGACGCGCTCCGCGAGATCCATCACGACCTCGAAGGCCTGCCCGAGCCACGCACGATCCACCTGCAGGTCGTCCGCGATGCGTCGTCGATCGCGAGCGTGGCCCCCGAAGGCCGCGGCGCGCCCACGTATGCTATCGGCGTCGCGTATCCCGACCTCGGCGTGATCACGATCGCGACGCGCAAGGGCGGCCAGCTCGCCGATCCGACCTCGACCTTGCGCCACGAGCTCGCGCACATCGCGCTCGGCGCCGCGCTCGGCGATCGCGCCCCGCACTGGCTGCACGAGGGGTTCGCGTACCAGCACTCGTCGGACTTCTCGTTCGATCGCATGGAGACGCTCGCCGGCATGGCGTGGTTCCACAGCATCGTGCCGATCGAGGAGCTCGATCGCTCGTTCCCCGCCGAGGAAGCCCCCGCGAATCGCGCGTACGCCGAGGCGTACGACTTCGTCGGCTATCTCTCGCGGCGCGGCCGCTACGAGGACACCGCCGACGACGGCGACCGCGAGCCGTTCCGCGTGTTCCTGCAGCAGATCGCGCAGACCGGCAACCTCGACGCCGCTGCCACGAAGGCGTACGGCCGCCCGCTGCAGGCGCTGTTCGACGAGTGGCGCGACACGCTCTCCAACCGCTACCTGCTCGCGCCGATCGGCCTGCTCGGCCTCGCGGTCTGGGTGCTGTGCGCGATCCTGCTCGCGCTCGCGTGGCGCCGCCGCCGCCGTCAGAACCGCGTGCGCATGGCGCAGTGGGACCGCGAGGAGCGCGCGTACGACGAGATGATCGCGCGGCTCGAGGCGGAGCGCGCCGCGATGCAGCGGCAGCCCGACGACGAGCCGCCGCTCTTGAACTAGGTGCCTGCGAACCGGAACACACCCGGCGTCGCGGGCGTGACCGGGGCCCAGTGGTACAGGTCGAAGACATCGCGATCGATGCGCAGCGCACGATAGCCCGCCGGATCGTTGCCGCCGACGTACGACACGCGCACGGCCGTCATCATCGGCGGCAGCACGACGTCAGACGGGATCGGCGGTGGCGTGAACGCCATCTCGCCCGGCGGCAAGAGGATGTGCCAGCGCGCCCTGTCCGTCGAGAGCGTGACCTCGATGCCGAGCTCGCCGCCGACGAAGGTGCCCTTGTCCCATCGCACGGAGTTGTCGGCCGAGAGCACGACATTCGCGGCGAACGGCGCCAGCTGCGACCAGTCGAGGTACTGCGGCGGCGCGTTGTACGAGAGCGCGTAGGTCGGATAGTCCCGGCCGTCGTTCAGCTGGTACGAGACGGCGAGCGCATGTCCGTCTCCCGCGCCCGGGGAAGCGAAGCGGAGCGCCATCGGCGTCACCGTCGTGTCGACGAACGCGGGCTCCTGCCACAGCACACGGCCGCTCGACAGCGCCTTGTAGTAGCCGGAGATCCACGTCGCCGGCATCGGCAGCGTCGCGCGCGCTTCGTACGTCAGGCCAACTCCCTGGGATGCCGCACCGCGAAGGTCGATGACGCCGGCGTCGAGCGCCACCGCGTGCGCGACCTGAAACTGGTAGCTCGGGCCTGCCGTGTACTTGATGACGACGTCGTTGACGAGCGGCGCATCCGCATCGATCACCGCGTCGAGCGCGATGTCGTCGCTCCCCGCGCCGACGCTCTTCGACGCTGTCATCCCGACCGTGCCGACCGCATACGTGCCGGCGCTCTGGGTATCGCGGGCGACGAGGATCGACGCGTGTCGCCCTTCGGGCGCCGCGGCGGCGGGCACCGGCGCGCGCTGAGTCGTCAGCTCGTCGCCGGGGAGGACGCCGTACCAGGAGTAGTACTCGGTGCGCTGGCCGTCGGGCGGGAGCACGAGCACCATGCCGTCGCGCCGTCCGATGCCGGTCGCGCGCCCGTCGGCGCCGGTCTGGACGCGATCGACGATCGTGCCGCCGTGGTCGTAGAACAGCACGACCGCGCCCGGCGTGATGCGGTTGCTCGCGTCGAGGTACGGCGCGTTGACGGTGATCGGACCTGCATCCGCGGGCAGACCGTCGGGCGCGGCGTCCGCGACGGGCGCATCCGGGGTGGCGGGCGCGGAGCTTCCACAGGCAGCAGCGAGCGCGGCGAGAGCAGCGATGAGCTTCATGGCTAGTTTCCTGCGAAGCGGTACGTACCGCGGAGCGCCGGCATGACGCGGGCCCAGCGGTACAGATCGAACACGTCGGGATCGCTGCGCAGCGCGCCGTACGCACCGGGCTCGTTGCCACCGACGAAGCTCACGCGGGCGTAGGTCGTCGGCGGCAGCGTGAGGTCCGCCGGAAGCGCCGGCGGCACGAACGAGCGCTGGCCGGGCGGCATCAGGACGCGCACGCTCGTCGTCGCGCCTCCGAGCACGAGCGAGACGCCGATCTCCTCGCGCCCCGAGGCGCTGCTCGTCCACGAGACGGAGCCGTCGGCGTTGCGCGTGACGTTCGTCGCCGTGGGAGCGAGCTGCGCGGTCGAGAGCGCATCCGGCGGCTCGTTGTAGGACAGCCCCCACGTGGTGCCGCCCGAGAGCTGGTAGCCCAGCGAGAGCGCGCTCGCGTCGCCGACGTGCGGCCGCGTGAAGCCGACCGAGACGTCGCCGGCCAGCGCGTCGGTGTCGGTCGCCTCCTCCCACACCGCGCGCCCGCGCGACAGCCGCTCGTACTCGGCCGAGAGCCAGGTCGCGGCCGTCGGCAACACGACGGTCGCCGAGAACGAGTCGCCCTCTTCCCAGTGCGAGCCGCGAAGATCGATGGTGTGACCGGCGAGCGATACGTCGTGCGCGACGAGGAAGCGCCGCGCGGCGCCATCGTCTACCTCCGCGACGACATCGCCGGTCGCGGGCGCGTCGGGGTCGAGGGTGGCGTCGAGCGTGACAGGATCGTTTCCCGGCGCGATCGCCTGCGAGACGAAGCTCATGCCGACGGCCGTGATCCGGTAGCGCGTCGGGTCGTGAGCGAAGCGCGGAATCGTCACCGAGACATTGCGAGCCTCGGCCGCGTCGGGAGGCACCACCGGCGGCGGTGCGGGCCGCTGCGTGTAGAGGTGGTCGCCGGGCCAGACGCCCTCCCAGATATAGGTGTCGCCCGGGATCGGGCCTGTGGGCACGACGACCACGGTCGCGATCGGCCCCGGGATGCTTCGCGCCCGGCCGTCGGTCCCGGTCGTCTCGCGATCGAGCAGAGCGCCGTTCGCGTCGTAGAACAGGACCGTCGCGGTGGCGTCGATCGCGTGGCTCGCGTCGCCGTACGGGGCGAACACCGTGACGCGCTCGGTGTCGGAGGGATCGCTGCCGGGACTGCCCGGAGACGTGGCTGTGCATGCAGTCAGTGCGGCGAAAAGGAGGCTGCGTTTCACGCGCACGTGCACAGCAAGGCACGCGCCATCGCCAAATCGCGAGAACCGCGTCTCGACGGAGCCTCACTGGTGGCTCGTGTCAGCCGTCCACCGGTGTCACGTGTCAACGTGTCGTGTCATGCGCTGCGACAGTCGCGCGTGTCGCACCGGGTCTCGCGTCGCCGAGGCGACAGCGTCGCCAGCGCATGTGAGCACCGACGGTCGCTCATCGCGCGCGAGGCTTCGTTATGGTCCCCGGCGATGAGACGCCTCTCCGCGCTGATCTTCGTTGCCGCTTGCGGCAGCTCCACGACGCCCGCTCCGAAGCCGCCGACCGCGGTCGTCTCGACGCCCGCCGCTCCGCCGCCCGCCGCAAAGCCCGCGCCGACACCGCCCGAGCTGCGCCTGCCGACGACCGTCCGCCCGACGCACAACACGGTCGACCTGACGCTCGATCCGGCGAAGGAAGACTTCACCGGCTCGATCACGACCGAGCTCGCGATCGCGCAGCCGACCGACGTGATCTGGCTCGACGGCAACGAGATCAAGATCGAGAAGGCCGCGGTCGGCGACCAGGTCGCGACCGTCACGTATCCGGCGAAGGACCTGATCGCGCTGCAGTTCGCGCAGCCGCTCCCCGCCGGCAACGCGACGATGCAGATCTCCTACAGCGGCAAGGCGCACGTCGATGACGGCGACGGCATCTACCGCGCGCAGGAAGCCGGCGACTGGTACGCGTTCACGCAGTTCGAGGCGACCGACGCGCGCCAGGCGTTCCCGACGTTCGACGAGCCGTCGTTCAAGGTGCCGTGGCAGCTGACCCTGCACACGAAGCAGCCGCTCGTCGCGCTCTCGAACACGCCCGTGACGTCGGAGAAGAACGAGGCGAACGGCATGAAGGCCGTCACGTTCGCGGAGACGAAGCCGCTGCCGAGCTACCTCGTCGCGTTCGCGGTCGGCCCGTTCGAGAGCATCGATGCGGGCAAGACCGCCGCCGGCGTGCCGATCCGCATCGTGTTCCCGCACGGCCGCGCCGCCGATGCCGCGTATCCGGCGAAGGTCACGGCCGAGCTGCTCGGGCGGCTCGAGCACTACTTCGGCACGCCGTATCCGTATCCCAAGCTCGACATGCTCGCGGTCAGCGTGTTCAACGCGGGCGCGATGGAGAACCCGGGCCTCATCACGTTCCGCCAGGAGCTGCTGCTGACGAAGCCCGAGGACGTCACGCAGGGCCGCCAGGAGGCGTACGCGGTGACCGCGACGCACGAGATGGCGCACCAGTGGTTCGGCGACTACGTCACGCTCGCGTGGTGGGACGACACCTGGCTCAACGAGTCGTTCGCGAGCTGGATGGAGAGCAAGATCGTCGGCGAGTGGAAGCCGGAGTGGGACCTCGACATCGGCGCTGTCGCCACGAAGTCGGGCGTCATGCACCAGGACAGCCTCGACACCGCACGCTCGATCCATCAGCCGATCAAGAACGCCGGCGACATCGAGTCGTCGTTCGACGGCATCACCTACGGCAAGGGCGAGGTCGTGCTGCGCTGGATCGAGCGCACCGTCGGCCCCGATACGTTCCAGAAGGGCGTCCGCGCGTACCTCGCGAAGCACGCGTTCGGCAACGCGACGTACGACGACTTCGTCGCGACGATGAGCGAGGCCGCCGGCTCGGACCTCCACCCGATGTTCGACAGCTTCGTCAAGCAGTCGGGCGTGCCGCTCGTGTCGTTCGAGCTGTCGTGCGCGAAGGACGCGCCGCCGACGCTCGCGCTCGCGCAGCAGCGCTACAAGCCGACCGGCTCGCAGATCGATCCGGATCGCACGTGGGCGATCCCGGTGTGCGTGCGCTGGGGCTCCGGCAAGACGACGGGCCGCGACTGCACGACGCTGACGGCGAAGACCGGCACGCTCGCGCTCTCGGCGAAGACCTGCCCCGCGTGGGTGCTGCCGAACGAAGGCGAGGTCGGCTACTACCGCCCGCTGCCGAAGGGCGACCTGCGCGATCACCTGCTCGCGCACACGCGCGACCTGACGCTGGCGGAGCGCGTCGGCCTCGTCGGCGACGTCAACGCGCTCGTCGCGAGCGGTGACATCCCGAGCGGCACGGCGCTGTCGCTCGTCGGCGAGCTCGCGAAGGACAAGAGCCGCCACATCGTCGGCGAGTCGATCGGCATCGTCGCGGGCGTCGATGACCTCGTCCCCGAGAAGCTGCGCCCGAACTACGAGCGCTTCATCCGCAAGCTCTACCAGGCGCGCGCCCGCGAGCTCGGCTGGCAGGCGAAGCCCGGCGAGGGTGCCGACACGAAGGAGCTGCGGCCCGAGCTGCTCGGGCTCGTCGCCGGTGAAGGCAAGGACGCGGCGCTGATCAAGGAGGCGACGGCGCTCGCGTGGAAGTGGCTCGACGATCACAAGGCCGTGCAGCCCGAGCTCGTCGGCACCGTGCTCCACGTCGCCGCGCGCTACGGCGACAAGAAGCTGTTCGACCGCATCCATCACGACGCGAAGGCGGCGAAGGACCGCTCGGAGCGCCAGCGCCTGCTTCGCGCGCTCGGCGGCTTCAGCGATCCGGCGCTCGTCAAGGAAGCGCTCGCGATCACGCTGACCGACGAGTTCGAGCTGCGCGAGTCCGCCGGGCTCATGCAGGGCGGCATGCAGGATCCGCGGACGCGCGAGCTGACGTTCAAGTTCGTCGAGGACCACTTCGATGACATCCAGGCGAAGCTCCCCGTGATGTTCCGCCCGTACATGGCGTACTTCGCGGTCGGCCTGTGCGACGACTCGAAGGCGGCCGACATCAAGGCGTTCCTCGAGCCGCGCATGCAGAAGCTCGAGGGCGGCGAGCACGCACTCGCGCAGGCGATGGAGCAGCTGTCGCTGTGCTCGGCGCAGCGCAAGGCGCAGACGCCGGCCGTCGCCGCGTTCTTCGCGAAGCAGTAGCGGCCGGGCATTTCCGCCTCGCGGGCGGCAAGGAGTGGCTGCGTGCGGAATGCACGCGGCGCGACACGGCCCGGGCGCTATGATCGCGACGTGACCAAGCACCTGTGGCTCGCGCTCCCGCTGGCGCTCGCGGCATGCGCCGCCAACCCGACGTCGACGGATCCGGGCAGCGATCTGCCGCCGCAGCCGCCGGGCGACCCGCAGCCGGCCTCCGTCCAGCTGACGCTGGATTCGCTGCAGGCTGGCTGGCGCGTCACGACCGGGCACCTGACCGCGGACGGCCCGGCCGAGACGACGATCGTCTCCGACGGCTCGCCGATCACGCTGACCGGCACCGCGGACGATGTCGTGGCCGCGACGGTCACCGACGCGACCGGCGCGCTCGTCTCGACGCACGTGATGGGCGCGCCGTGCACGATGGCGTCGTCGCACCGCCTCGACGTGCCCGCACAGTACGCGACGATCCAGCAGGCGATCGACGCCGCATCGCCCGGTGACACGGTGAAGGTCGCGCCCGGCCTGTACACCGAGTCGGTGAAGCTGCGCCCGGGCGTGTGCCTCGTCGGCAGCGGTGCGCGCACGACGACGCTCGATGCGCAGGGCGACACGCGCACGCTCGTCGACCTCAGCGAAGCGCCGGGCTCCGTCGTCGCGGGCTTCACGCTGCGCGGCGTGAGCTCGATCGCGGGATGCGCGAGCTCGGACGTGTTCGCGTGCTCGGGCGACTGGTACCGCGCCGCCGTCTACCTCGGCGGCCTGACCTGGGACGATCCGGTGCGCTACGCGCCGCCGCTCGTCGTCGACAACGTCTTCGAGGACAACGAGATCGCGCTGATGCTGTACTGGCACGGCGTCGCGATCGTGCGCAACAACATCTTCGCCGCGAACCGGAGCGCGCTCGTCGCGAATCACTTCCAGGACAAGGCGTTCGTCGCGAACAACGTCTTCGTCGACAACGCCGAGCTCGCGATCGGCAACTCGGCCGCTTACCTCGACATCATCGACAACGTGATCGCCGACTCGCAGGTCGGCATCCGCTTCGAGTACGTCCAGACCGGCAAGATCCGCTGCAACCTGTTCTACGGCAACGGCGCGAACCAGAAGGACGACTACATCGCGCCTCCGCGCTTCACGATCGGCACCGACGGGAACATCGAGATCGATCCGCACTTCGTGGCCGCCGGCGACTACCACCTCGCTGCGGCGTCGCCCGGCGTCGACGCGGGCTGCGATCGCGAGACCGCCTCCGAGCCCGACGGCTCGCCGATCGACATCGGCGCGTACGGCGGTCCGCTCGCGCGCTGGGTCGAGCTGTAGCTAGAGTGGCGCGCTGCTGAACGGCGCGCCGTCGGTGCACGTGTCCTCGGGGCCGCGCGCGACGTGGTCGTAATAGAACTCGACGAGCGTCGCCTGGTCGGCGCACGCGTTCGCGGCGTAGAAGCTGCCCCACGACACCGCGACGACCATGCCGTCGGTCGGCAGCATCGGATCCTCGACGACGAGCGCGCGCTGCCTGACCGGCGCCGTGCACGTGCCGTCGGTCGGGAGGGCCTTGATCGTCGCGTCGAGCGTCGCGGCGATGTCGGGACAGCCGGCGTCGCAGCGATACGCGTAGACGATCGCGCCGTGCTCGAGGTCGTGCACCCAGTAGCCGCGCTCGAGCGAGTCGTAGTGGCGATCGTAGGCGGCCCAGATCGGGTAGTGCGTTCCGCTCGTCGGCGGGTTGCTCGTCCACGTGATCTGCGTGCCCTCGGCGACGTGCAGGCCCGGCTGCAGCGGAAAGTCCGTGACGTTGCCGCCGCACGGGTCTGGCTTGCGAGGCGGCTGCGAGCTCGAGCAGCCCACGAGCGCGAGCAGCACGAACACCTTGCGCGAAACCGCGGCTACATGTGGGCACATCGCTTGCTGCGCTTCAATAACATGTCCGCCGAAATCCAGATCGATCTCGCGCATCCGGCGCGACTGTCGCGCGCTCACCTGCTCGTCCGCCTGCTGATCGGCTGCGCGACCGGCGGAATCGCTCACGCGATCGGCTGGCCGGGCGGCGTTCTGTATTTCGGCTTGCCGGCGCTCGCCGCGGTGCTGATCGCGCAGCACGGTGCGCTTCGCTTCCTCAGCGCCGACGGACCGCGCATCCTGCGCGTGCTCGGCTGGCTGCTCGCATTCTATGCGTACATGATGCTGCTCACCGACGAGTTCCCGCTCGAGACGGCGCGCGTCCGCTACGAGTCGCCTCCCGACGGCTCTCCGACGGTGAAGAGCGCCGTGCTGCGGATCTTCACGTCGCTGCCGATCGCGTTCGTGCTGTGCCTGCTCGGCTTCATCGCCGGGCTGCTCGCGCTGTTCTCGATGATCGCGGTCCTGTTCGCCGGCCACTATCCGCGCTCGTGGTTCGACTTCCAGTGCGGGATGCTGCGCGTGCAGGCGCGGCTGCTCGCCTATCACGCGTCGCTGACCGACGTGTATCCGACGCTGACGTTCCACGGCTCCGGCGATCTGCCGGCAGCGCGCGCGATCTAGCGGCAAGCACCGGCAGGCGCGTTGCGATGGTCGGACCGCACGCGCATGGTGAGCGGCGTGCGGCGATGCGTGGTGCTGGTTTTGCTCTCGGGATGTTTCGGCGATGCGGCGATGGGTGGCGCCGTGACGTCGCACGCACCGGCACCACCGAGCGGCGATGGTTTCTACTATCGCCTCGGCGTCGGTCTCGGCTGGGCGAACGCGTGGGGCATGCTGCAGGCCACCGGCGATCTCGAGTGGGTCGGCGACGTCGCCGCAACCGGAGGCGCCGCGCGAGCGACCGTGTTCCTCGACTCGTGGGAGACCGAGCACGGCGTCGCGGGCATCGGGATCGCGGCGCGTGCGTTTCACGGGACCGGCATCGGCGACTCGCGCGCGACCGACGAGCTCTCGCTCGGCTTCGCGGGCGGCGGCGTGAATCGAGACGATCCGATGCTCGTCGGCTTCGACCTGAGCCTCAGCATGTTCTCGACGACGTTCGACGACCGGCCACCGATGCGCAGCTACGGCCTGAGCTTAGGCGCGTCGCTCGATCCCGAGAGCTTCATCAAGCTGCTCGGCTGCATCGGCGTGAGCTACTGCCCGAACGACTAGCGCGGGATCACGAACAGGAAGTCGCGCGGCGGCACGAAGCGATAGCCGTCCTCGGTGACGCGGATGATCTCCGAGCCGTCCTCGCCGAGCAGGCGGCGGATACGCATGATGTTCGTGAACAGCGCGGCGTCGTGGCGCAGCGGGTGGTACTCGACGTTCCACACCGCCTGGACGATCGCTTCCTTCGAGAAGACCTTGCCGGGCGCGGAGGCGAACAGGAACAGCAGGCGCTTGAGCAGCGAGCGGCGGCGCAGGTCGGCGAGCTCCTGGCCGTGGCGCCAGATCACCTCGCGCACGCCGTCGACCGCGAGCGCGCGCGCCGGCAGGCGGAGGATCTCGGGGTTCGCATCGGCGACGTCGGAGGGCACGCCCTCGGCGTCGATCACGCGGAACGGGCGCTGGGCGGTGAGACCGAGGTCCGTGAGCAGGCGCGCGGCACCTTCGATCGCCGACGGGGCCATCGTCGCGGCGGACGGCGCCGACGGATCCGCGACCGCCTCGCTGCCGCTGATCGCATCGAGCGCGGCGTGCGCGACGAGGCGCTCGACCGGCAGGCCGGCGCCGAGCGCGAGCTCGGAGGCGTCGCGGGCATAGGAGACGGCCGACGAGGCGTCGTCGTCGTCGCGCGCGAGCGCGGAGAGGGCGAGCAGCGCGTGGACGCGCACGCGGACGAGGCCGGCGGCGGCCGCTTCGCGGGCGGCGCGCGTGGCGGCGGCGCGGGCGTTGCCGCGGTCACCGCGGGCGAGCTCGAGGCGAGCGACGATGACGAGCGCGGAGGCGAGCTCGATCGTGCGGTGCGACCGCTCGGCGAGCACGGCGGTGTCGCGCGCGATCTCGAGCGCGAGGCCGACGTCACCGGCCGCGAGCGCGACCTCGGCCGCGGCGAGGCGGCGGTCGAGCTCGTCGCGCGACTCGGCGCCCGCGTTCTGCGCGAGCTCGATCGCACCGGCGCGCTGGCCGGAGAGCGCGCGGGCGGTCGCGAGCAGGACGGAGACCTGGGCGCCGGCGCTGGCGTCGAGCGCGTGGGAGCCGTGCAGCTCCTCGAGGCGCGGCAGCGCGGCGTCGAGGCGCAGCTCCATCAGATCGATCGCGGCGACGACGGCGGAGCCGCGCGCGGCGAGGTGGCCGAGCTCGCGGCGAACACTCGAGGCGAGCGCGGCGGACGCGAGCTCCGCGGCGAGCGCGGGCTGACCGCGCAGGATCTCGAGCTCGGCGAGATCGAGCTCGGCGCGCAAGGCACCCAGCTCGTCCCCACGCTCGCGACGCGCGCGCACGAGATCGCCGAGCAGCGCGGCGGCGCCGGCGGAGTCACCGCGGCGGCGCGACACGAGCGCGCGAGCGGCGAGCACTTCATCAGCCACGGCGACCGCATCGAGATCGCGAGCGACCGCATCGGCAGCGTCGAGGGCGGACGCGGCCTCGACGAGACGGCCTTCGCGGGCGAGCCCGACGGCGCGGCGCGCATCGACGATCGCGCTCAGCTCGCTGGCCTCGAGGCACACCGGCACCGACTTGCACGCGCCGTGAGCACGCGCGAGCGCCGAGCGCATCGCGGCGACGCGGCCGGCGTACTCGTCGCAGCGGGCGGCGGCGAGGTGGACGCGAGCGCGGGCGAGCGGCTCGGCCTGCGAGATGTCGCCGAGCGAGCCGAGGTGCGCGATCGCGGTCTCCGGCTTGCCGGCGAGCAGCTCGAGCTCGGCGAGCATCGCGACGGCGCGCGCGCGGTCGCTCTGATCTTGCGAGCCGACGAGCCCTTGCAGCCCGCGGCGCGCACCGGCGACGTCGCCGGAGGCGAGTGTCAGCTCGGCGTGGAGCAGCGGCGACACGGCGCCCGGCGAGGCAGCCGCGCGCTCGAACGCTTCGGTGTAGCGACCGCCGCGCACGGCGATCTCGATGCGCAGCGCGGCGAGCGCGCGCGAACGTTCGGCGTCGAGCGGCACGGCGACGATCTGCGCCTGCCCGGTCTCGGCGACGCTCGCGCCGGTGACGCGCTTGGGACGCGGGCGATCGCCGAGCGCGTCGAGCAGGGCCTCGAACTCGCCGGCACCGCCGCTGCGCGCGCTCAATTCGCGATCCGCGAGCAGCACGTCGGCCGCGCGATCGCGATCGCCCGACGCGAGCCAGTGCCAGCAGACCTCGCGCACGCGCGTGATCTGATCCATCGAGCCGAGCGCGCCGTCGTCGCCGGCCTGCCACGCGAGACGCGGGCCGCTCGCGGTCGCGCCGGTGCTCGCGACGAGCTCGGCCGCCGCGGCGGAGAGCCGTTGCTTGACGTCGTAGTCGAGCTGCGCGAGCACGTCGACGCGCACGACCTCGTGCAGCACGACGCGGCCATCGCCGACCGCATCGACGAGCTGGCGTGCGACGAGGCTCGTCAGCGCGGCTTCGACATCGACGCCCGGCGCGAGCGCCGACACGGCGGCCGGCGCCACGGGCTGGCGGAGGATCGCGAGCGCCTGGATCGCGGCGCGCGCGGGCGGCTCGAGCTGGCTGATCTCCCACGCGCCGGCGCCGAAGCGAGCGCGCGCGTATTCGCGGCGCAGGCCGAGCGGCACGCCGCGCGTCCGCGAGAACGCCGCGTCCCAGCCTTCGGCCTCGCCGAACGACTCCTCGAGGTGGTTCCACAGCGCGCTCGCGCTGTCGATATCGAGACCGGAGAGCTCGACCTCCGCGATGTTCGCGCCGACGGCGGCGGCGAGCGGATCGCGCCCGACGACCATGATGCGGCCCATCGCCGTCGGTCCGAGCAGCAGCGGCGAGAGCAAGCTCGTCGCCTCGTCGATGCGAAGGTGCTGGATGTCGTCGATGACGAGCACGCGCGCCTGCTGCGCGAGCGTCTGGGCGAGCGTGCCCGGTACGCAGCGCAGCGCACGCTCGGCGCGGGACCTCAGCGCGCTCGCGCGATCGCCCGGGTAGCACTCGATGATCGTGCAGGGCACGCCGAGCGTCGGAGCGAGCTCGCTGACGAGCCGCGTCTTGCCGGAGCCGAGCGGACCGTGCAGCGACACGAGCGACACCACCGCGAGGTGCTGCTTGAGCTCGGCCAGCTCCTGCTGCCTGCCGACGAACGGCACCGGACCGATGGGGGTCATGGGGTTCGTGATCTTCGCGTTTCGTCGCCGCATAGGGATGGCGACAGACGTGTCAGCAAGGTGTGCGCCACGATCGCATGGAGATCGCCCTGAGCGGAAGTCCGCGGCAAGCCTGCGTGCGTCCGTGAATTCTGTAGGCTGGCTTCCGCGAGCTACATGGCGTGATGCGGCGGCATCGCGGTCTTGGCGTCGCAGCAGGGGTGCAGGCTCCCGGATGTGGGGTCAGCACGTGCCAGCCAGAGTCAGCGGGCGATGAGGGAGAGCTGGCCGAGCGCGGCGTCCCAGTCGGCCGCTTCGTCGCGCCGCTGGCGGAGCAGCTTCTCGATCGCGGGGTACGCGGCGACCGCCGCATCGACCTGGCGATCGCGCCCGGCCTGATACGCGCCCAGCGTGATCAGATCGCGGTGCTCTTCATAGATCGCGAGCAGCGCGCGGACCTTCGCCGCCGCCTCCGCGTGACGCGCATCGACGAGGCGCGGCATCACGCGCGACACGCTCGCGACGACATCGACCGGCGGGAAGTGCCCGCGCTGCGCCAGCCGGCGATCGAGCACGACATGGCCGTCGAGCAGGCCGCGGACCTCGTCCGCGATCGGCTCGTCGAGATCGTTGCCGGCGACGAGCACGGTGTAGAGCGCGGTGATCGAGCCCGTGCGTGTCGCCCCTGCCCGCTCGACGAGCCGCGGCAGCAGCGCGAACACGCTCGGCGGATAGCCGTGGCGCGCGACCGGCTCCCCCGCCGACAGCCCTACCTCGCGCTGCGCCCGGGCGACGCGCGTCAGCGAGTCGACGAGCAGGAGCACGTTCGCGCCGCGCTTGTCGCGAAACCACTCGGCGGCGGCGGTCGCCGTGTGCACGGCCATGAGCCGCGCGAGCGGCGGCGCATCGCTCGTCGCGCACACGACCACCGTGCGGCCGCGTGCCGGTGCGAGCTCGTCGCCGAGCAGCTCGCCGACCTCGCGGCCGCGCTCGCCGACGAGGCACACGACGATCACGTCGGCCTGTGCGTTGCGCGCGATCTGCCCGAGCAGCGTCGACTTGCCGACGCCGGCCGCGCTGAACAGGCCGACGCGCTGGCCGCGGCCGAGCGTCAGCATCGCGTCGAGCACGCGCACGCCCGTCGGCAGCACGGCCTCGATCGGCGGGCGCTCGAGCGCCGGCGGCGCGGGACGCTCGACGGCCCAGCGCTCTCCCGCGAGCGGCGGTCCGCCGTCGATCGGCTGGCCGAGCCCGTCGAGCACGCGCCCGAGCAGGTCGTCACCCGCGCGCATCGCGAGGCCCTCGCCCGTGCGCCAGACGCTGGACGCCGGCCCGACGCCCGTCAGCTCGCCGAGCGGTAGCAGCACCGCCTGCTCGCCGCGAAACCCGACGACCTCCGCCGCCAGCGGCGCGCCGCCGCGTCGATCGATGCGCACGACCTCGCCGAGCGCGACGCCCGCGACGGTCGCGCGCACGACGAGCCCGACGACCTCGTCGACCTTGCCCGCGCCCGGGCTGTCGACGCCCTCGACGCGCCGCACGCTCTCGCCAACGACCGGCGCGCCCTCGGTGAGCGCCGCGTGCTTGCCCGTATCGCGCGCGCCGCGCACGAGCTCGTTCGCGAGCACGCGGGCATCGTCGCGCAGCTTCATCGCCTCGCTCTGCGCGGCCGCGACGATCCGCTGTGCCTCCGCATGCGCATCCGCGGTGACGCGCGCGGCGTTCGCGTGCGCATCCACCGTCACGCGCTCCGCCTCGCTGCGCGCCTCCGCGACGAGCTGCTGCGCGAGCGTGCGCGCGTCGTGCTCGTCACCGCCGATGACGCGCCCCGGCTTCATGGACCGATCGTATCACCAGGCCGGGTGCCGGCGCGGAACGCGAGCGTTGACGCGGCCTTTCAGGCGAGCAGCGCCGGCCACGCGGGCCCATCAGGCGAGCAGCGCCGGCCACGCGGGCACATCACGCGAGCAGCGCGGCCCACGCGGGCACATCCACGCCACCACGATGCGCGACCAGCTCGTCGTGCACGAGCAGGCCGACCGGGCGCGGCAGCC
>CAYUNM010000089.1:2714-21037 GCA_964446175.1 uncultured Kofleriaceae bacterium | reverse complement strand
CATCAAGATCAGCGTGCGCCGGCGCTGACGCAGCAGGTTGCGAAGAGCGATACGCAGCAGCATCAGAGGTCCCTCATGCCGACGGCGGGCTGCACGCGCGCCGCGGAGATCGCCGGATAGAGCGCGGTGAGCAGCGCCATCGCGATCAGCGCTACGACGGGCAACAGCAGGCCCTTCGCCGTGATCGCGGCGTGCAACACCGTACTGACATTCGCGCCCGCGAGCGAGAACGCCGCGTGCGAGGTGTGCAGGCCGACGTGAATCAGGTACTCGTCGATCGCGACTCCGACGAGCAGGCCGACGGTCGCGGCAACCGTCGCGAGGAAGACCGTCTCGGCGACGACCATCCCCATCAACGTGGCGGGCCGCATCCCGAGCGCCTTCAGCACGCCGAACTCGCGCTTGCGCTCCAGGATGCTCATCAGCATCGTGTTCGTGACGCCGAGCCCCGCGACGAGGAAGATCAGGAACACCAGCGTTGCCGACAGCGCGTCGTTCGCACCGACGATCGCGAGCGCATCCGGCCGCAGCTGCTTCCAGCCTTCGACGTCGAGCTTCGCCAGCGGCGGCGCGCGGTGCAGCGCATCGGAGACCGCGGCGGCACGCTCGGGATCATCGGTGCGGATCGCGAGCTCGTGGACGCCGGCGTCGAGCGCGAGCATGCGCTGCAGATCGCGCCAGTTCATGACGACGCGTGTGCGGTCGAGCACGTCGCTCGACGTATGCAGCGTCCCGACGACGCGCAGCTCGACGTCGACCTGCACGCCGTTCGCGTCCTCGGAGATCACGTCGATCGTGTCGCCGGTCGAGACGCGCAGCTTTCGCGCGAGGCCCGAGCCCAGCAACGCGGGCAGCGGTGCATCCGGTCGCGGCGCGAGCTGCTTCAGGAGTGACCGCGTCTCGTTCCGCACGGCATCGGGCGCCGGCGCCGCCGCGGGGGACGCCAGGTTATCGATCTCGGCGATCGCCGCATCGCTTGCCGCCTTCGTCAGCGCGGCGTCCTTCGCCTGCTGCTCGTCGGTGAGCGGCACGGCCTTCTTCCACGGCGTCGGCGCGGCAGGGAGCGTCGCCTGGGCGAGCAGCTTCGTGACACTCGGCTCGCGAGTCGGGTCCACGCCCATCAGCTGGACGCCGGCCGACTGCGTGTCCTTCGTCGCGAAGCCCCAGCCGTAGATGCGCGGGGTCACGCCGATGACGTGGGGCGTGTGCTCGATCGTCGGCACCAGCGACGTCGGATCGAACGTGTCGTGCAGCGACCGCGAGCGCAGGTAGTCCGCGGCGTGAACCTGGACGTGGCCGAGCTCGGCTTCCGTCACCGATGCGACGATCTGCTGGTCGAGGCCGTCGAGGATGCCGATCGCGCCGATGCACATCGCAGCGCCGAGCGCGATGCCAGCACCCGTGATCAGCGTGCGGCGGCGGTTGCGCCCGAGATTTCTCCAGGCGATCCGCAAGACGAGTCCGAGCGCGTTCACTTATTGCCTCAGCGCCTGCTCGGTGAACTTGCTGTCGGGGATCGACGCGTCGAACTTCAGCGTGTCGTAGGTCAGCTTCGTGTACTCGCCGGGGCTGCTCGCGACGCTCAGCGTGAGGACGGCGGGGACGACGCGGCCGCCGAGCGACTTCACGTCGCTGAACGTCATCGTGCGCACGGGCTTGTCGTCCTTCTCGCGGAAGAAGTAGGTCTGCTTCGTCGGGATGACGTTGCTGCCGTCGACGTAGACCTCGAGCTGCAGCTTCGGCCACACGACTGGTGCGCGCGGCGCGGCGGTCAGCTCGATCAGGTGGAACTTCGCCGGTGCCCCGCTCGGGGTCTGACCGTCCCAGGCGCGGATCTCCTTCGCGACGTAGTCACGCGCCATGTCGGTCTGCTTGACGAGATCGTCGTTGGTGAAGTGACTGCCCATCCAGCTCTCGCCGAGCATCGAGCCGCTGAGCACGGTCATGCGATCCGAGCTCGGGTTGTAGACGGTCAGCTTGCCGTCGACCTTGAGCGTGCCCTGCCCGCGCCACTGCGCCGGCCCGAGGATCTTCACGAGGACGCGATCGCTCTTCCCGTGCGAGTCATCCCAGTAGACCATGCTGTAGCTGCGGTCGTAGCTGCTCTTGTGGATGTCCATGTGCACGACGGCGGCGGTCGTCTTGCCGCGGAGCACGTAGTCGGCGCGGTGGACGAGGTCCTTGAGATCGTCCGCGCGCGCGGGACGGGCAGCGGCGACGGCGCACGTCACCGCGAGGATCACAGCAGCACTATTTCGCATCGTAGGCTCCAGCGCCGACGAGCGGCGCTCTTCGGTTGACGTACGCAAACAGTTGCAGCCCACCCCACAGCAGCTCGAACGCGACGAACAGCAGCAGCACCTGCGTCACGTGATAGGCCGTGACGTAGAGCAACATCGTGCTCGCGAACGCGAAGCGCAGGATCGCGTCGTAGAGCCCGTACTGCGGCTCCGTGTTGCGAAGCCGCATGATCGACCACGTGATCGTGAAGATGCCGAACACGTTCGCGAAGAACAGGTGGGTGGGCGAGAACGCCGGGAAGTCGCCCGGGATCGAGAGCTTCACGGCCGTCTCGTGCAGTTGCGCGATCTCCCAGGCCGCGACGCCCGGCAGCGCGAACGGCGTCACCGCGATGAGGTCGTAGATCGCGCTCGCACGCTGGATGGCTCGCAGCCTGCGCTCGCTCACGACGCACTCCGTTCGAGCCGCGCGTGGCGGTCGAGCAGGACGTCGAGCTCGCGCCCGAGCAAGCGCATCATCTGATCGCGCGCCGACTCCATCAGGAAGAAGTGCCCGCCCGGAAACACGCGCTTGAGGAACGACGCGGCGGTGTAGTCGCGCCACTCGTCGAGCTCCGCGATCGTCACGATCGGGTCGTTCAGCGCGCCGTAGACCGTCAGCGGGCAGCCGAGCGGACGCCGCTCGCCGACCTGATACGTCTCGCACACGGCGAGATCCGCGCGCAGCAGCGGGAGCCTGCGCCGGATGATCGCCGTGTCTTCCAGGATCGCGTCACCACCCGCGTTCAGGTGCTTGACGAGCTGGATCAAGCGCGGCTCGTCGAGATCGTGGCGCCGGCGATCCGCTGCCGCATGGCGATGCGGCGGCGCGCACGCCGAGACGAACACCTGCGATGGCTCGGGGCGCCGCGCGGCCCTCAGCGCGTGCGCGGTCTCGAACGCGACGAGCGCACCCATACTGTGGCCGAAGAACGCGAACGGCCGATCGAGTGCCGGCACGATCGCGGCGAGCACGCCTTCGACGAGCGGGGCCATGCTCGTGTACGGCTCCTCGCGCAGCCGGAGCCCCCGGCCCGGCAGTAGCACGGGAACGACCTCGACCTCGGACGGCAGCTGCGCCGACCAGTCGCGATACACCGACGGGCTCCCGCCCGCGTGATGAAAGCAGAACAGCCGCAGCTGCGCGCTCGAAGACTCGCGCAGCGTTGGAAGCCAGCCTCGGACGACGCCCATCATCCCCTCCTTCACGACGGAACGCTCGCGCGGCCCTCGTCGCTCTCGAGCCAGCGCAACGACGCCGCGATGCCCGCCTCGAAGCCGACCGCCGGCGTGAACGCGAGGTCCTGGCGCGCGCGATCGATGCCATACGCCTGATCGCGGCTCATCAAGTACACCGCATGCCGCGTGAGCAGCGGCCGCGACTTGATCCGCAAGCCGCCGTAGACAGCTTCGGACGCACGCGCGAGACCGAGCGCGACGCGCGACGGGATGCTCTTCCTGACGGGCGCGACCTTCATGCCCGCGGCGAGCGCGTTGACGTACTCGCGCCAGGTCTCGTTCGAGCCGTCGCGCAGGTTGTAGACCTGGCCGTTCGTCCTCGCCGAGCTCGCGGCGGCGATGATGCCGTCGACGGCGTTGTCGATGTAGAGGAGGCCGGCGCGGCTGTTGCCGTTGTCGACGAACATCATCTTGCCGGTGCGCAGCAGCTTGCCGATCTCGATGACCCAGTCCTTGCTGCGCGGCCCGTAGACCGTCACCGGGCGGACCACGGTCACCGGCAGGCCCGTCGCCTTGTGGCACGCGAGCACCGCCTGCTCGCCGAGCAGCTTGCTGCGGTTGTACGGCAGCCCGACATCGCGCGGCGCGACGCTCTCGTCGCACGCCTCGCTCGGATAGCCGTAGACGTCCGTCGTGCTGAGGTGCAGGAAGCGCTCGGCCGAGCCCGCGCTCGCTGCGGCATCGAGCAGGTTCTTCACGCCCGTGACGTTCGTCTGCTCGAACGCGGACCACCGCGCCCAGTCCGTCGACAGCCCGGTGCAGTTGTAGATCGTCTTGATCCCGTGCACCGCGCGCCGCAGGCTCGCCGCGTCCTCGAGTGCTCCCTCGACGAGCTCGACGTCGAGCTTCTCGAGCCGCCGCCGGTCGCTGCCGGGGCGAACGAGCACGCGCACGCGCGCACCCTGCTCGACCAGTCGCTCGGTCAGCCGACCGCCGATGAAGCCGGTCGCACCGGTCACTAGGACATCGAAGCCGGGGCTCTTCTGCGTGCGTGGCGTCATCTTCTCCGTCCCTGTCTGCACGGTCGAGCCGGTGCTCGGCTGGCCAGCGCCCGCGAGCTCGACGACCATGTCGAGTGCCGTGCGGAGCTGCTCCTCCGTGTGCTCGTAGTTGATGAAGAACCGCAGGCGGCACTTGTCCTGCGGTACGGCCGGGTGGCCGATCGGCATCGCGTTGATGCCGCGCTCGTGGAGCGCGTTCGACATCGAGATCGTGCGGTGCCAGTCGCCGAGGATGATCGGCACGATCGCGGAAGGCCCCGCGACGCCCGTCTCGAGGCCGCGCTCCTTCGCGCCGGCGACGAACATGCGCGCGAGGTGCTGCAGCCGCTGCACGCGCTGCGGCTCCGCGTCGAGCACGCGTAGGGCTGCGCGCGCCGCCGCCGCGTCACCCGGCGTCATGCCGGTCGCGAAGATGAACAGCGGCGTCGTGAAGCGCAGGTAGCGGATCACCTGCTCCTTCGCCGCGATGTAGCCACCGCAGCTGCCGAGCGCCTTGCTCAGCGTACCCATCCACAGATCGACGTCTTCACGATCGACGCCGAAGTGCTCGCCGATGCCGCGTCCCGTCGGACCGATGACGCCGAGCGAGTGCGCCTCGTCGATCATCAGCTGGGCCGCGTGCTTCTTCTTGATCTCGATGAACTGCGGCAGCGGTGGGATGTCGCCGTCCTGGCTGTAGGTGCCCTCGAGGACGACCAGCACGCGGCGGTAGTTCGCACGCGTCGCCGTGAGGATCCGATCGAGGTCCTGCCAGTCGTTGTGGCGGAACATCCGGCGCGCCGCGCCCGAGAGGATCGCGCCGCGGATCGTGCTGTCGTGGATCAGCTGATCGTGGATGATCAGGTCCTGCGGCCCGTACAGGTGTCCGACGGTCGCGACGTTGGTCGCGTGGCCGCCCGGGAACACGATCGCGTCGCCCGTGCCAAGGAACGAGGCGATCGCGGCCTCGAGGTCGTGGTGCACGGGTGTCTCGCCGAACAGCAGCGGCGTGGCGGAGCAGCCGGTGCCGTACGCATCGATCGCGCGCTTCGCCTCCTCGCGAACCTGATGATGGTGCGAGAGGCCGAGGTAGTTGAAGGCCGCGAAGTTGAGGACCGGCTTGCCCGACGACTCCGAGCGCGCCGTGTTGAAGCCGCTGCGCGTCCGCTGATACGGGTTCTGCTCGTTGCGCAGCGCGATGCCGATCGCCTTCTCTTCGAGCGCGTACAGCTCCGGCCAGCGCTCGATGTGAGCATCGTCCGGCGAGTGCTTGACCGGCGCCGCGGCGGGCTCCGCGACCGAGGCCGCCGGCGCGGCGACGGCCGGCATCCCCGCGACGTGCTCGCGGAGCAGACGCAGCACATCGGCCACCGTGACGTCCTGCGCGAGCAGGTGTCGCTCGGTGCCGGCGAGCGCCGGATACACGCTCGCGAGCTTGGTGTGCAGCTCCATCGCGAGGAGCGAGTCGAAGCCGAGATCCGCACCGAGGCGCGACTCCATCGTGATCCGGTCGACGGGGAACCCGCAGATCCGCGAGATCGCGTGGAGCACGAACGTCGCGTGATCGTGCTCGTGGGACTTCGAGTGGCCGTTCATCGGCTTCGCGCCGTTCGCGCTGCCGTGGCTGCTGCCGTGCCCGAGCGACTCGGAGATCCGCTTGAGCGCGATCGATTGCTCGCGCAGCAGCTCGACCATCGCCGATGCGTCGTGGCTCACGCCGTTCGTGTGCGGGGCGTGGCTCACACCGTTCGTGTGCGGGGAGTGGCTCACGCCGTTCGTATGCGGCGCGTGGCTCACGCCGTTCGTGATCGGTGCGTGCGGGCCGTGGACGCCGTTGCTGCCGGCGCGCGCCGGCGGGGGCTCCTCGAGCCAGAACCGGGAGCGCTCGAACGGATAGTGCGGGAGGGTCAGCCTCCGCCGCGTGTAATCGCGATCGAAGCCTTCCCAGTCGATCGCACCACCGCGCTCGTAGAGCTTGGCGATGGAGTCGAGCAGCGTCGTCCAGTCGTCCGCGCCGCGCCGGAGCGACGGCAGCCACAGGGCCTCACCCGGGGTGGGAACGGCGAGCCGTCCCAGCGCGAGCAGGCTCGACGCGGGCCCGACCTCGACGAACACCGTGCACCCCAGCGCATGGGCGGTCTGCGCGCCGGTCGCGAACTGCACGGCCTCGCGCAGCTGGCGGCGCCAGTACGCCGGCGTCGGTGCGTCGCCCGGAGCGAACGCACGGCCCGTGAGGTTCGAGATCAGAGGCAGCGTGGGAGCGGCGCAGGTGACGCGCGCCGCGGCGGCCTCGAGCTCGTCGAGCGCGCCGTCCATCATCGCCGAGTGGAACGCGTGCGAGACGCGGAGTGCCTGGGTCGAGACGCCCTCGCGCTCGGCCGCGTCGCGGAAGCTCTCGATCGCGCGCAGCGCGCCCGAGATCACGACGCCCTCCGGTGCGTTGTCGGCGGCGACGGACAGCCCGTGCCGGGCCGCCAGCTCGACGACGAGTGCCTTCTTGCCGAAGCAGGCGAGCATGCCTCCGCCCGATGGCTGCGCGCTCATCAGCCGGCCGCGCTCGATGACGAGCGGCAGCGCGTCGTTCAACGCGAACACACCGGCTGCCGCGGCGGCCGCGTATTCGCCGATGCTGTGCCCGAGCACGACGTCCGGTTGGATGCCCCACGACGCCCACAGGCGCGTCAGCGCCACTTCGAGCGCGAACAGCGCCGGCTGCGCGTAGCGCGTGTCCTCGAGCACGGACTCCTCGGCGTTGCCGGCGATGAAGTCGCGCAGCGAGCGGCCGAGCCGAGGCCGCGCGAGCTCGTCACATTCGTCGATCGCGGCGCGGAACGTCGGCTGCGTCGCGTAGAGGTGCCGGCCCATCCCGACGTACTGCGAGCCCTGCCCGCTGAACAAGAACGCGATCTTCGGCGCCTTCGCGCTCGCGGTCGTCGCGCCGGTGTCGCGCAGCTTGGCATCGAGCGCCGCCGTCGAATCGACGACGATCGCGACGCGCTCGCCGAAGTGCGTGCGGCCTGCATTCACCGTGTAGGCGAGGTCCGCGAGCTTCGCGTCGGGCTGCGTGGCCAGGTACGTGCGGAGCTGCTGCTTCACCTTCGTCAGTGCGGCCGGCGTCCGTGCCGAGAGGCAGACGACGTGGCGAGGACGCTCGAGCTCGTCGCGCTGCGGCACGCGCTCCGGCGGCTGCTCGACGATGATGTGCGCGTTGCTTCCACCGAAGCCGAACGAGCTGACCGCCGCGCGGCGCGTCGGCGAGCGCCATGGCGTGACGCGCGTCGGGACCTCGAGCCCCGACGACGCCCAGTCGAGCCGCGAGGTCGGTCGCTTGAAGTGCAGGTGCGGCACGAGCTCGCCGCGCTCGACCATCAGGGCCGCCTTGATCAGGCCCGCGATGCCAGCCGCGGCCTCGAGATGGCCGATGTTCGTCTTCACGGACCCGACGCGGCAGCGCTCCTGCGCGGGCCGGCCGCTGCCGTAGATCTCGGCGAGCGATGCCAGCTCGATCGGATCGCCGAGGCGCGTGCCCGTGCCGTGCGCCTCGACGTACTCGACGCTCGACGGGGCGACGCCCGCCGCCTCGAGCGCCTTGCCGATCACCTCGCGCTGCGCCGCCGTGTTCGGTGCGGTCAGGCCGTTGCTGCGCCCGTCGTGCCCCACTGCCCCGCCGCGGATGACCGCGATGACGCGGTCCTTCTCCACGACGTCGCGAAGCCGCTTGAGCACGACGACGCCGCACCCTTCGCTGCGGACGTAACCATTCGCGTCCTCGTCGAACGTCTTGCAGCGCCCGTCCGGCGACAGCATCTGCGCCTGGGAGAACGTGACGGAGAGGTGGCTCGTCATCATCAAGTTGACGCCACCGGCGAGCGCCACCGAGCACTCGCCGCGCCGCAGGCTCTCGCACGCGAGGTGGACCGCGACGAGCGAGGCGCTGCACGCCGTGTCGATCGCGATGCTCGGACCCTTGAGATCGAGGAAGTACGAGATCCGGTTCGCCGCGATGCTGTGCGCGTTGCCGGTCCCCGCGTAGGCGTCGAGCGTGTCAGGGCGCTGCGCCTGGAGCGCGTAGTAGTCGCTGCTGCTGATCCCGACGAAGACGCCGGTGGGCGAGCCCGAGAGCCGTTCGCGCGGGTACCCGGCATGCTCGAGCGCCTCCCACGAGACCTCGAGCAGCAGGCGCTGCTGCGGATCGATGCGGATCGCCTCGCGCGAGGAGATGCCGAAGAACTGGGCGTCGAACTGATCGACCTGATCGAGGAAGCCGCCCCAGCGCACGGCGCTCTCCGGCGCATCCCAGCGCGTCGCCGGCACCTCGGAGATCGCGTCGCGCCCGTCCTTCAGCAAGCGCCAGTACTCCTCCGAGCCGCTCGCGCCCGGGAACCGGCATCCGATGCCGACGATCGCGACCGCGCCGTCGTCCACGGCGACCTCGCGTCGAGCGGCGGACGTCGCTTTCGTGTCACCGCCGGCCACCTGGCTCGGGCCCTCCGACCTTCCGAGTGCGCGCGCCGCGCGTTCGATCGTCGGGTGATCCCAGGCGAGCGTCGGAGCGACGCGACGCCCGAGCCACTGGCTGAGCTGCTCCGCGATCGCGACGGCCGCCACCGAATCGAGGCCGATGCTGACAAACGGCTCGTCGACGGGGATCTTCGCCTCCGCGAGCCCGAGCTGGCGCGCGATCTGCGTCACGAACCAGCGCTCGATCTCGGGCGCCGATCGAGGAGCAGCGCCGGCGCTCTGCGACGCGTGCGTGGTCGCCGGCGTGTCGAGGCCGACCTCGGCGATGCTCGCGCGAACGATCTCGAGCTGCGACGCGGAGAACGCCGCGGCGCACGCGCGTCGCTGCACCTTGCCGCTCGTCGTCTTCGGGATCGCCCCACGCCGGAGCACGATCACGGCATGCGGGACGAGCTCGTGATCCTCCGAGATGCGCTTGCGGACCGCGGCGAGGACCTCGTCGTGATCGACGCCACGGGTCTCGACCTCGCACGCGATCACGACCTCTTCCTGCCCGTCTCGCTCGATCCCGAACGCGACCACGCCGCCGGAGCGCAGCGCGGGATGCGCCCGTTCGGCCGTCAGCTCGAGGTCGTTCGGGTGCAGGTTGCGCCCGCGGACGATCAGCAGGTCCTTGCGCCGTCCCGCGATGAACAGCTGACCGTCATGGATGAAGCCGAGGTCGCCGGTGCGAAGATGCATCGTCGAGTGCCCGTCCGGACGCGCATGGAACGCCTCGCGCGTCGCGTCCCGGAGCTTCCAGTAACCGCGCGCGACGCTCGGTCCGTGCGTCCAGATCTCGCCGACGACGTCGGGGCCACACGGCCGCATCGTCTCCGGATCGACGATCTCGACAGTGCCGCGCTCGAGCGGCGTGCCGCATGCGACGAGCTGCACGGCACGTTCGGCATCGCGCGCACGCGTGACGCGACCCGCTTCGAGATCGCGCGCCGAGAAGGCCCGCACGGTCGGCGCTGTCCCCGGTCGGCCACCGGAGACCATCAAGGTGGCCTCCGCCAGCCCGTAGCAGGGATAGAACGCCTCGCGACGGAAGCCGCACGGCGCGAAGAACTCCGCGAACGCATCGAGCGTGTGCGCGCGGACCGGCTCGGCGCCGGTGAGGGCGACCCGCCACCGCCGCAGATCGAGCTGGCCGCGGTCCTCCGGCGAGATCTTCCGGAGGCACCAGTCGTACGCGAAGTTCGGGACCGGGCTGATCGTCGCGCCGCGATCCGAGATCGTCTTGAGCCAGCGAAGCGGCCGCTGGAGAAACGCCATCGGCGACATCAACGTGACGGGCGTCGCCGCATAGAGCGGTTCGAGCACACCGCCGATGAGGCCCATGTCGTGATGCATGGGCAGCCACGACACCACGCTGTCCGTCGAGGTGTGCTCCACCTTGCGGTGGACCTGCTGCAGGTTGTGCAGGAGGTTCGCGTGCGTGACGATCACGCCCTTCGGGCTCGACGTGGAGCCCGACGTGTACTGAAGGAACGCGATGCTGTCGGGGTAGAGCTTCGGCGCCTTCCACGCCTCCTCGACGCCGGGCGAGATGTCGTCGACCGCGATCCACGACATCGTCGCGAATGCCGCCGAACGCTCCGCGATCGCCGAGGCCGCGCGCGCGATGTCGCGCGTCGACAACGCGACGTGCACGCCGGCATCCGCGGCGATCGCTTCGAGGCGCGGCAGCGTACGCGCCAGGCGCGCGAGGTCAGGCGGATACGCCGGCACGGGGATCGCTCCCGCGTACAGACAGCCGAAGAACGCGGAGATGAAGTCGAGGCCAGGCGCGAACAGCAGCAGCACGGTCCGTCCATCGACGTGCTGCTCCTGTAGACGCACCGCGATCGCACGCGCTCGGCGATCGAGCTCCGCGTACGACCACGAGACGACCTTGTCGTCTTGCATGAACGTGAAGGCCGCGTCGAGGGACGCCATCCTTCGAGCTCGAAGCAAGTCCACCATCGTCTCGAACTGCCTGCCGCCCGTCTTGTGCTTCGAAGGTGCGCCGCCGAGAGCCGCACCAGGCTCGGTATGCATGGAGCGCGCAATCTAACGCAGCCGAATTCACGCGCAAGACTAATTTGTACTCAAACAACCTGCCGAGCGACCGCCGGCACACTTTGCCAGAACGTCACGTCAGCGCGATCGGCACGACCATGTTGTATGAGGTCATACAATCAGGGGACGCCGCCGGCGCGCCGGCTGACGTTGTTTTACCTCAAACAACATCACCCACGGCGCGATCGCGGCCCCGCTGGCCTCGCCGCAGCGGGCCGGCCCGCCGCCGCCGCCGCTTCTACGCGTACCGCCGCGCGTACATTCCCTGCGCTCCGGAAGCGCCGCGCGATTCGCCGGCTACTATTCGGCGCGCAGCTCGCCCGCGAGGACTTCGAGCAGCTGCGCCGAACCCTCGATCTCGCGAGAATCAAGCCGCTCGAGCGTGCGGAGTACCGCCGCTTCGACGGTCCCGCGTCGTTCGCGGTCGACCCGCAGCCCACGCAGGGTGAGCATCGGCAACACGCGATCTCGCTGAGCCGCGGCGCTTCGATACGTCAGGAAGCCGCGCTTCTCGAGCCGGCGCACGATCCTCGTGACCGTCCGCGCATCCATGTTGAGCGCGGCCCCCAGCATGCGCGGCGTACCGTGCGGGCGCTGCGCGATGAAGCGGATCACCAGCCGCTCCTCGCCGCTGACTCCGATCGTCGCTGCCATCTGCTTCGACCGCGCGTTCAGACCGAAGGAGAGTGCCCAGATTCGTTTCCACACTCGGAGGGTCTCGCCATCCCCGTCCTGTTCGCTCACCACACGATCATCGTAGCGCACGACATTCCTCATGCAGCAGTTTGTTGGAGGTCAAATTGTCCCGTCTCGCATCGATCTCGAACTCGGCGACGCGTGTGTCATGCGGCTCGCGCGAAATACGAAGGGTGCCGCAGAATGCTGCGATCGAAGACCTCGCGACGAACATCCCTACCCTAGTCGCACATCGTCGTATTTCTTCCGCGTGCGCGCGAACGCGCGTGCCACCACTACTAATGAAGGAGTGATGCGCGCGCGCGAGGTCGCACCGCGATCTCGAGACCGCGCGAATGCACACAGCCGTGGGCATCGTGCGCGTGCGCTCGCATGCGGGCGACGCCATCGCGATCGAGCTGGCTCGCGTTGTCGCGCGAACGTCACGCGCGCAGCGCGGCTGACGATCGCAGACGCTCCGAGCGGCGCGTGGCGCCGCGAGCGAGAAGTGAGCGACCCCGACGGGATTCGAACCCGTGTTACCTGCGTGAAAGGCGGGTGTCCTAGGCCTCTGGACGACGGGGTCTGAGTCGCGAAACTAGTTTTCAGGAGAACCGAAGGTGCGTGAGCCCAGAAGGTTTCGAACCTTCGACCCTCGGCTTAAAAGGCCGGTGCTCTACCACTGAGCTATGGGCCCGACGGGCGCTGCAATCTGCCAAAGTGTGGCGCGGAACGCAAGACGGGCTCGGAGCTGGTCCGACCGGGAGCGGACGCCACGTGCGGGTGAGGTATGCGAGAGGATTGATTTTCTGTACGTGGGTCGATAGCGTAGCTTTCACCACATGGACAAGAGGGCAGCTGTTCGAGTCCCTGTCCGCGTGCGCGCCCAGTGTCGCGCGCACGGGCTCGTCATCGACGGGCTCGTCGAGGATGTGAGCCGCAGCGGGCTGTTCCTGCGGGCCGCGGAGCAGATCGGGCTGGGATCGTCCGCGGAGATCTCGATCGATCTGCCGGGCGAGGAGCCGGTGAAGCTGGCGGCGGAGGTCGTGCGCGTCGATGACGCGGGGATGGCGCTGCGGTTCGTCGACGGTGATCCGGGTCGCCGGCCGCTCGCGAACTTCATCATGAAGCGGCACGCGACGGCGCGCTGAGCGTCGCTGGCCGCGCGCGCTGAAAGTGCTGGCGAAACCGGGGCTTGCGGGTTGCGGAGCGATGCGGCGCGGCTATGATGCGTGCTGCCTTTCGCCTTGCTCCCGAACGTGTCCAACGAGAGTGCGAACCCGCCGCGTGGCAAGCCCGTCACCCGGCGCTCGGTGCTGTCGCGTCGCGATGCACTGAGCGTCGCGGAGCGCGTGCCGGCGGAGACGCGCATCGCCGACGCGGTGATGACGCTTCTGGCGCACGTGCCCGCGGGCAGCGTCATCGGGCTGTATGCGGCGAAGGGCAGCGAGGTCGCGACGAGCGGGATCGACGCGCGTGCGCGAGCGGCGGGGTTGCGCGTCGCGTATCCGATCGTCGAGAGCGGCGCGCGGCAGCTCGCGTTTGCCGAGGCGCAGATCGGCGAGCTCGTCGCGGGCCCCTACGGGCTGCGCGAGCCGGGCGCGAGCGCGGTGCGCGTGCCGCTCGCGGACATCGCGGCGTTCCTCGTGCCGGGCGTCGCGTTCGATCGCAGCGGCGGACGGATCGGCTGGGGTCGCGGTCATTACGACGCGACGCTCGCGGCGGCGCCGGCGGCGCTGCGCATTGGTTTGGCATTCGAGTGCCAGGTGCTCGATCGCGTGGAGCGCGATCCGCACGATGCTGTCCTTCATCACGTCGTCACCGAAGTGGCGAGTTACCGGTCCTGAGCATGGATCCTGTCTTCATTCTCGTTGCCGTCGCGATCGGCCTAGCAGCCGGCGTGTTCGTCGGGCGTGGGCTCGGCAAGGGACGCGGCGATGCGTCCGCGCAGAAGATCGCCGAAGAAGAAGCGGAGAAGATCCGCACCGCCGCGAAGGCGGAGGTCGACGCGATCAAGCAAGCCGCCGAGGTCGAAGGCAAAGAGGCCGCGCGCAAGCGCAAGGCCGAGCTCGACGACGAGCTGAAGGGCCGCAAGGCCGAGCTCGCCAAGCGCGAGGAGCAGCTCGGGCAGAAGGAGCGCGAGATCGAGCGCGCGCGCAAGGATGCCGAGCGCCGCGCCGGCGAGCTCGAGAAGAAGGAACGCAGCGTCGACGGGCGCATCAAGCAGGCGGACACCGCGGTCGAAAAGGCCGAAGCGGCGCAGGCCGAGGCGCGCAAGAAGCTCGAGACGATCGCCGGCCTCTCCGAGGAAGCGGCGCGCAAGAAGCTCGAGGACGAGGTGCGCGCGCAGGCGCTGCAGAGCGCGGCCGTCGAGATCAAGCGCATCGAAGATGACGCGGCGAAGGAAGCCTCCGCGCGTGCGAAGACGATCGTCGCCACGGCGATCCAGCGGTTCGCGAGCGAGTTCGTCCACGAGCGCACGGTCGCCGTCGTGCCGCTGCCGAGCGATGACCTCAAGGGCCGCCTGATCGGCCGCGAGGGCCGCAACATCCGCGCGCTCGAGGCCGCGACCGGCATCGACATGATCATCGACGACACCGCCGAGGCGATCACGATCTCGTGCTTCAACCCGGTGCGTCGCGAGGTCGCGCGGCTCGCGATCTCGGCGCTCGTCGCCGACGGCCGCATCCACCCGACGCGCATCGAAGAGTGCGTTCGCAAGGCGGAGAAGGAAGTCGACAAGGTCTGCAAGGAAGCCGGCGAGCAGGCCGTGTTCGACCTCGGCCTGCACCGCGTGCATCCCGAGCTCGTGAAGCACCTCGGGCGCCTCAAGTTCCGCCAGTCGTACGCGCAGAACGTGCTGCTGCACTCCGTCGAAGTCGGCTACCTCGCGGGCCTGATCGCGGCCGAGCTCGGCGCGAACGTCAAGCTCGCGCGACGCGCGGGCCTGCTCCACGACATCGGCAAGGCCGTCGATCACGAGCAAGAAGGCGCGCACGCCGAGGTCGGCGCGCAGCTGTGTCGCAAGCACGGCGAGTCCCCGAAGGTCTGCCAGGCGATCGCGGCGCACCACGGCGACGAGAGCGGCCCCAAGCCGGAGTCGCTGCTCGATCACATCGTGGCGGCGGCCAACGCACTGTCCGCGGCGCGTCCCGGCGCGCGTCGCGAGCAGCTCGCGAGCTACATCAAGCGCCTCGACGATCTCGAAGCGATTTGCAAGCGCTTCACGGGAGTCGAGCGCGCGTACGCGTTGCAGGCGGGGCGCGAAATTCGCGTCATGGTCATGAACGACCAGGTCGACGACGCGCAGGCCATCGTGATGTCGAAGGAAATCGCGCGCGCGATCGAGACCGAGGCGACGTATCCAGGGCAGGTGCGGGTGGTCGTGGTGCGCGAGACGCGTGCTTCCGACTACGCGCGGTAAGATGGTGGCGTGGGTCTCGATCCCACCGTCACCAACGTCCGCGTCTTCCCGCTGCTCGAGGTGAGCCGGGACGAGCTCGCCGCAGCCGTCGGCGGCAAGGTCGCGCGCATCGAGCCGGTCGACGGCGGCCTCACGAACACGATCCACAAAGTGACGCGCGAGACGGGTGAAGTCTTCGGCGTCAAGCACTACGCCGGCGGCCGCGACTGGTTCGACACCGAGCTCACCACGCTCACGCTCCTCCACGGCACCCTGCCCGTCCCCGAGATCGTCCACGTCGACGACGCGCGCCTGGCGATCGTCTACCGCTGGATCGAAGGCATGACGCTCCACGAGCTGCGCAAGCAAGGTCAGCACACCGCGTTTCAAGCGCTCGCCGAGCCGCTCGGCCGCGTGATCCAGATCCTCGGCCAGAGCGACGCGACCGAGCCGTTCGAGCTGACCTCGCTCCTCGACGCCACGTACCGCCAGCTCACGAGCGGCCGCGCGCGCACGCGCCTCGGCGTCCCGCTCGCCGACGCGCTCGTCAAGCTGTACGAGGCGCACGAGCCCGACATGGCCTGGGGCACGGTCTGCCTCTCGCACGGCGACCTCGGCCATCGCAACGTGCTCGTCCATCGCGCGGGCGATCGCTGGCGCGTCAACGGCATCATCGACTGGGAGACCACCACGACGGGCTCTCCGCTCTTCGACATCGGCAGCTTCTTCCGGTACGGCAACCGCGCCGACGCCGAGTTCCGCAGCGCGTTCGAGCGCGGCTATCGCGACAGCGGCGGCGACCTGCCGACCGGCTGGTTCCTCACCGCGCGCCTGATCGATTCGATCTTCCTCGTCGAGGTCCTCGACGACGAGCCCGACCTCCCCGAGGTCCACGCCGACATGCGACGCCTCCTCACGCGTCTGGTCGCCGACCTCGAGGCGCGGTAAACCTCGTCGCCATGCAGATCCTGGACGAGCTGGCCGCACGCGGCCTTCTGGCGGATGTCACCGATCGCGCGGGTCTCGCCGACCTGTTCGCGAAGGAAGCCCCCGTGAAGGCCTACGTCGGCTACGACCCGACCGCGTCCAGCCTGCACGTCGGCAGCCTCGTCCCGACGATGCTGCTCAAGCGCCTGCAGCTCGCTGGCCACCGCCCGATCATCGTCGTCGGCGGCGCGACCGGCATGATCGGCGACCCGTCGGGCAAGAGCGACGAGCGCAACCTCCTCGACGACGCCACCCTCCAGGCCAACGTCATCGGCATCCGCGATCAGCTCGCGCGCCTGCTCGACTTCGACGACCCGAAGATCGGCGCGATCATGACGAACAACGCCGACTGGACGCGCGGCGTGACGTTCCTCGAGTTCCTGCGCGACACCGGCAAGTACCTCACCGTCAACTACATGATGGCGAAGGACTCGGTGAAGTCGCGCCTCGAGAACGAGAGCGGCATCTCGTACACCGAGTTCTCGTACATGCTGCTCCAGGCGTTCGACTTCGTCGAGCTGAACAAGCAGTACGGCTGCCGCCTGCAGATGGGCGGCACCGATCAGTGGGGCAACATCACGGCGGGCTGCGAGCTCTCGCGCAAGATGGGCCGCGCGCAGCTGTTCGGCCTCACCGCCCCGCTCCTGCTCGACTCGAGCGGCCAGAAGATGGGCAAGACCTCGACGGGCGAGCGCATCTGGCTCGACGGCGCACGCACGGTCCCGTTCGACTTCTACAAGTACTGGTTCAACGTCACCGACGACGACGCCCCGCGCCTGCTCAAGATGTTCTCGCTGCGCCCGCTCGCCGAGCTGGACGAGCTGCTCGCCGAGCACGACCGCGACCGCGCGAAGCGCTCCGCCCAGCGCGAGCTCGCACGCGCGCTCACCTCGTGGGTCCACGGCGACTCCGCCGTCGCCCGCGTCGAGACCGCAAACCGCGTGTTCGCGACCGGCACGCTCGACGGCCTCACGCTCGCCGAGCTCGCGGCGCTCGCCGAGACGATCCCCACCGTCGACATTCCGAAGACCGAGCTCGCCGCCGGCATCGGCATCGTCGACCTGCTCGCCCGCACGGTCGCCGACTCCAAGTCCGACGCCCGCCGCACGATCACGCAAGGCGGCGCCTACGTGAACAACGCGCGCATCGGCGACGACAAGCACAAGGTCAGCAGCGACGCGCTCGTCCACGGCTCGATGCTGCTCGTCCGCGCCGGCAAGAAGAACCTCAAGCTCGTGCGCGCCGTCTAGCGCCCTCTAGCGCGTTTCGCGCGGCGGCCTCGTGCGCGGTCTAACCGCGTTTCGCGCGGCGGCCTCGGGCGCGGTCTAACCGCGTTTCGCGCGGCGGCCTCGGGCGCGCGATCCGGGGCGTCGCGTACGTCGCGCGGTCAGTCGCCCGTGCAGACCGCGGCCTGGCCGCCGCCCACGACATCCTTGTTGCTGCAGTGCCAGCGCGGCCCGAGCGCGGCGCAGTCCATCGGCGGGCACGTGAACAGACAGACGCCACCCGCCTGGCCGACGCACACGGAGTCGCCCGGGCAATCGGCATCGCTGGTACACGAGCGGCTGCAGAAGCCGCCCGGGAAGTCCTGCGAGTTGGTGTAGCAGCGATTCGCGCAGTCGCGATCGGCGGTGCACCCGGCGCCGATCACCTCGTCGATCGAGCCGGAGCTGTGACCTGCGCAGCCGACGAGCAGAGCGACGAGCAAGATCCTCATGAAGCGATCGTACGCGCGCGATGCGATCGTGTCGTGTGCAACTGTCGAACAGCGACAGCACGCCTACATCTCCTGCGCGCGCTCGGCGATTCGCAACACCACTCAATGCTTGGCGACGGACTTCGCCGACGGCATCTCCGTCTTCGGCTCGCCATCGATCGCCGGACCGTGCGCGCCACCATGCGCACCGCCATCGATCTTGTAGCCGTTTGGCATCACGAGCGGATCGCTCGACAGCTTCGGGTCATCCGGTTGCGAGCCCGGCGCCTTCGCGCCCGGCTTCGAGCTCCGCTTCGGCGCGTTCAGGGCCGCGGAGCCCTGACCGGAAGGCGCCGCGCTCGCGCCGCCAGGCGTAGCCGCGGGCGACGCACCGGGCGCACCTGCCGGCGACGCACCAGGTGCACCTGCCGGCGACGCACCGGGCGCACCTGCCGGCGACGCACCGGGCGCACCTGCCGGCGACGCACCGGGCGCACCTG
>CAYUNM010000089.1:0-2614 GCA_964446175.1 uncultured Kofleriaceae bacterium | reverse complement strand
CCGGCGCACCCGGCGGCGACGCATTCGCCACGAAGTCCGACGGCGGAACCTTGTGCTTCACCGGGGGCAGCTTCTTGATGTACGCGGCGACGGCGTGGAGGTCCTTGTCATCGAGCTGGCTCCACGTGCCCTGCATGAACATCATCGGGCCGCGGATCGGCTTGCCGTCGGGCTTCACCATCGTCTTGATGGTCGTGAAGATCTGCTCCTCGGTGTACTTGCCGATCCCGGTCTCGGGATCGGACGAGATGTTCGCCGTGTAGATCGTGCCCTTGCCGAGCATGGGCGCGGTGATCGGCAGACCGCCCGAGAACATCTTGTCGGGGCCGGCCGGCGCCATCGTCTTCATGTCGGGCGTCCAGTGGCAGTGGCTGCACAGCATCAGCGTGGCGAGGTATTCGCCGTGCTTGAGGGGATCGGCCGTGTCGTCGGGGGCGTTCGCCGGTTTCGGTCCCGGCCCCTTCGGCATCTTGAGGCCCTTGTTCGGCGCAACGGTGCGCTCGACCGGCTTGATCGTGCGAAGGAACGCGACGAGCGCCTTGGCGTCGTCGTCGGTCATCCGCCCATAGTTCAGGTACGGCATGATCGCGTAGAGGCCACTGCCATCCGGGCGCGTGCCTTCGCGAACGGCCGCGATGATCTGCTCGTCCGTCCAGTTGCCGATCCCGGTGCTCTTGTCCTGCGTGATGTTCGGCGTGCGCCAGGTGCCCATCGGGTCGGGCATCTCGAGCCCGCCCGCGAACGCATGCTCGAGATCTGGGCCCGTCGGGCCGATCGCCGTATGGCAGATCACGCACGCACCCGCCTTCGCGACGTACGCACCGCGCTCGACCAGCTTCGCGTCCGGACCGGCCGCCGGCGGTGGCTCGGCTGGCTTCAGCTCGGCCTTCGCCGGCTCGACCGCTTTCTCCGGCGCGGGCGAATTGCTCGCCGCTGGCTCTTCCTTCTTCTTGCAGCCGGCGAGTGCCGCAACCACCGTACACACGAGGACCGTTCGGTTCATAAGGCGAGCATCGTAGGCACGGGCCGCTGCGAATTTCCAGCACCGCGTCCTGCGCGCCGCACGCGCTTCACCAGCTAGTTGCTGCCGTCACGGCCGTCACGGCCGTCACGACCGCCACGACCGCCACGACCGCGTGGCCGCGACGGCCATGCGAACGCCTCTGCCGGTGAGCTCGATCCCGAGCTCCCCGGGCTCGGCGGTACCCAACCGGCACCGAGCCGCGCGCGCGAGTCGCCAATCAGGCGTTCGATCTCGTCACGGAGATCGCTCGCCGCCTCGCGCGCCCGCGCCACGTCCTCTCCCGCGAACACTCGCGCGACGTCCTCTCCCGCGCGCGCTCGCGCCACGTCCTCTCCCGCGCGCGCTCGCGCCACGTCCTCTCCCGCGACCGCGATGACGAACACGCAGCGACCCGCGATCCCGAGAAACACCGGCCGATCCTCGAACACCGCGCTCGCGAGCTCGCCGCCGAACAGCGTGCGCAGCACATCGGGCGGGCCATGACGGCTGACCAGGGCGGCGAGCGCGCGCACCTCGTACTCCGCCAGTGCGCCGGCCGTTCCCACGGGCTCGCCAGCCGGGCTCAGCACCGCGACACCATGAAGACCGCTCCCCCCGGGCGCCGCCGCCACCGCACGCTCGAGCAGCGGCACGAGCTCGAGCCAGCGCTTCGCCACCATGCGCTCGAGTCTACCGCCGCGTGCCCGGCAGGCTGCGAAAACGCACGCGCTCCTCGCGGCAGACCGCAGGGCTCGTGGCCCGAGGCGCGGGCCGCGAGCGCGGGCGCGGGGCGCGGGGCGCGGGCGCGGGAACCGGGGAGCCGAAAAAGAGAAGAGGGCCCGACTTTCGTCGAGCCCTCAAAACCCCGGCAGCGTCCTACTCTCCCACAGGGTTGCCCCTGCAGTACCATCGGCCCTGGAGAGCTTAACTTCCGTGTTCGGGATGGGAACGGGTGTGACCTCTCCGGTGTAGCCACCAGGAAAAAACGTTCGAAGTGCGAAGCCCGGCTGGCGTGGTGTCCAGCGGGTCAAGACCGCGTTCGGGTGAACGCGTTGATCGTGTACATCGTGAAATCCCAGGACGTCAACAAGTGTCTAGGATGCGATTGGGGTGATGGCTTTGACCTTCTCCCGGCGGACCTCCAACCACGTGGTAGTGGTTGAAAGCCGGCCACGCTGCTTCTTGGCTCGCGTGGCGGTCGCGTCGCGCTCTCGCGCGTCGTGACGGGAAATATAGGTGGTCAAGCCGCCCGACCGATTAGTACGCGTTAGCTCCATGCCTTGCGGCACTTCCACATCGCGCCTATCAACCGCGTAGTCTACGCGGGGTCTTCTGGTGCCTTGACGGCATTTGGGAAACCTTATCTCGAGGTGGGCTTCCCGCTTAGATGCTTTCAGCGGTTATCCCTTCCAGACATAGCTACCCGGCGATACGGCTGGCGCCATAACCGGAACACCATAGGTCTGTCCAACTCGGTCCTCTCGTACTAAAGTCAGCTCCTCTCAAGTTTCCTGCGCCCATGACGGATAGGGACCGAACTGTCTCACGACGTTCTGAACCCAGCTCGCGTACCGCTTTAATTGGCGAACAGCCAAACCCTTGGGACCTGCT
>CAYUNM010000088.1:14983-22579 GCA_964446175.1 uncultured Kofleriaceae bacterium | reverse complement strand
CGTCCCTCCATCGAGCACGTCCCTCCATCGAGCACGTCCCTCCATCGAGCACGTCCCTCCATCGAGCACGTCTTTCCCGATCGAGGCCCAGATCCATAGCCGCCATCCGCGCGAAGCTCGCGCTCTCGGCTCGCGCTCGCGGCCGAGCAGCAGCGCTCGCGCTCTGGATCCCCCGCGCGCGAAGCGCGCAACGGGACGTGCGCCCGGCGTCGCGCGACGGAAGCACTTCCCACGCGTGCTTGCGCACGTCGCGGTCGCGGAGCCCGACGTGCCGAAGCTCCAGCAACCGGCGCCGTACCTCGGCAATCGAGGCATCTCACGCCGTTACCGCGGATACCTCGGCAATCGATGCATCGCGCGCGATTTCTCACCCGATACCTCGGCTGCCGATGTATCGTGGTCCTTATGGGGGTGACGATGCGTGACGAGATCGAGCGGTTCGTGGCGTCGTTGAGGATTCCGGAGGACCGGAAGGCGGTCGTGCTGGCGGAGCTGATCGACCACGCGACCAGCGCGGCGGAGGCGGCGCGGCGGGCGGGCCGGGACGAGGCGGGTGTCGAGGCGGCGGTGCGCGAGGCGCTGGGCGATCTGGAGGCGACGCGGGCGGCGTACGAGGCGGCGGAGCGGGGGTTTGGCGTGTCGCGGCGGAGCGCGTTCGTGCGCGGGTTGGCGGCGGCGGCCGTCGTTGCGGTCGCGCTCGATCAGGGCGCGGCGGCGCTGCATGCGATGGGCGTCGCGATGGCGACGGCGCGCGCGTGGTCGGCGGGGGTCGGGGGCGCGGTGTTCGCGCTGGTCATCGCGGCGGTGTTCGCGCCGCCGCGGCTGCTCGAGCTGCTGCGCGGTGAGCTGCGCGCGGCGAGGGTGCGCGGGCGGATGGCGAGCGGCGTGCCGATCGGGCCGGCCGTGACGTACCTGTACACGGTGCTCGCGGCACCGTTCGTGCTGTGGATCGGGATCATCGTCGCGCGCGCGTTTGCGGGGCAGACCGAGGTCGATGCGCCGCTGTCGGCGTTCGCGCTGAGCGCGGCGGTGTACGGGTTGCTGATCGTCGAGGGGATGCGCGCGCGCCGGCAGCGGGTGGCCGGATGAAGCGCGATGTGGTGCCGCGCGGTGCGTTGCGCGCGCTCGTGCTCGCGACACTCGGCGATGGCGCGCTGCACGGGTATGCGCTGGCGCGAGCGCTCGAGGAGCGGGCGCGGGGGACGTGGAAGATCCGGGAGGGGTCGCTGTATCCGGCGCTGCACGAGCTGGAGCTCGAGGGCGCGATCGCCGCGACGTGGACGAAGGCACCAAACGGGCGCAAGCGCCGCGTGTACTCGCTGACGCGCGTGGGGCGGCGGGCCGCGAGGGGCGCGCGCGCCGAGTGGCTCGGGATCGCCGAGATGCTCAAGGCGATGCTCGCGTAGCCGCCGCGAACGACGTCAGTCGCGGAACGGACAGGGTCTGTGCTGTATCGCTTCGAAGTGGTGGACGCGACACAGCACGCTCGCGACCACGGCACCTCGCGTGCAGCCCGGCTCGCGGCAGGGCGTGTCGTCGCGCTCTGCGCCCAGGGAATCGTAGAACGCGCGGTCGCGCTCGCGCAGGGCCGCGTCGATCTCCGCGCGCTGTGCCTCGGTCAGCGGCTCCGCGCCGTAGCCCGGCTGCCACGGCTCGCGCTCGATCTCGGCGAGCTTGCCCGCGGCGAGCTTGCACCATAGCCGCAGCACGCGTTGCCGCGTGACCCCCTTCATGTGCCGCGGTTCCGAGTCGCCGGCGAGGCACTGCCAGGTCAGACGATCGTTGCCGTTGAAGGTCAGCGTCCACTCGGACTCGTGCGAGAGCGAGGCCTCGCCGTGCTCGAGGTCCGTGATCCACGGCGATGCGAGGATCTCCGCCATCTGCTCGAGCGACGGGTTGTCGACCTCGTCGCCCCAGCCGGTCGAGAGGTGGTAGCCCACCGCTAGAAGCCGCCGCCGAGCACGAGCCCGCCGCCGTTCGCGTCGAAAGACGGCACGAGGTACAGCGCGGACTCGTCCGGCTTTTCGGCGTGGTGCTTGGGTGCGAGCAGGTAGAGCGCGACGCCGCCGCCGACCGCGGCCAGGCCGACCGAGAAGACGACCGTCGCGATGTTCGCCTGGTGGCGCGCGTCGTGCGTGGCTTTGAGGCCGGTGGCGTCGCAGTTGTTGGTCATGCCGCCGCAGTGCGCGGTGAGCGCGTCGTTGTACGTCGAGCGCGCGGAGAGCGCGAGGTAGCCCGAGACGCCGATCGCGACGATGCCGGCGCCCCCGACGCCGTAGGCCGCCAGCTTGTAGCCGTGGCCCGGGTCGGTCGCGGGCGGAGGTGCCGGCGGGGGCGGCGGCGGCGGCGTGTGATCGACGACGACGGCGGTGGTCGGGAGGTCGAGCGTGATGTCGGAGCTGCCGCCGCGCTCGACGGGCACGACCTTCGTCTTCTTGTGGCCGTCGGCGGTCGGGTAGACGATCGTGTGCGGGCCCGGGTCGAGCGTGATCGGCTCGGAGAGGTCGCCAGCGGGCGCGCCGTCGATGGTGATGGCGTCGGTCTTCGCGCCTTTCGGCGTGTGGATCGTGAGGTGCGGGACCTGTGGCTCGAGCTCGGTGATGAGGCCCTGGATCTTGTCGGCGCGCGGGTCGTGCGCGTCGGTCGCCATCTTCTCGGCGGCGCGATAGGCCTTGAGCGCGCGCGCGAGCTTGCCCCAGTCCTCGAAGCACTTGGCGATGTTGAGCTGCGTGCCGATGCCGGGGTCGAGCGCCTGGCTCTTCTCGAACGCCTCGCAGGCCTCGGAGTACTTCTTCTCGCCCATCAGCTTCTTGCCCTGCTTGAACAGGGTGTCGGCCTTGCTCTTGTCGTCGGCGACGGCCACCGACGAGACGAGCAGCAGGGGCAGGAGGATGCGCTTCATTGGACGGTGAACACGCCGCTGTCGAGCTGGCCGAAGGAGACGGGGAACGCGAACGTCTGGAGGTCGCCGGAGGCGGCCTGCGCGTAGCCGCCGCGGATGCAGCCGGCGCGGATGACGTAGGTGTGGCCGGAGGTCAGCAGGTCGGAGGGGAGGTCGAACGTGTGCTCGGTCGAGGTGCCGGTGAAGATCGTCGTGCGCTCGACCGCGGTCGCCATCGCGTTCGGCGCGAGCTCGTCGATGTGGACGGTGTAGAGCGTGTTCGTCGCCTGGTCGGGCGAGAACGTGATCTCGATCGGCTTCGAGGTGTCGACCGTGACGGTCTGGCCGTCGGTGGTGAGCTGCGTGGTGTCGAGGTTGATCGTCGTGGGCAGGCCGGCGTCGAACGTGGCGGACGTCGCGCCCGCATCGACGTACGACGCCACGAGCGCGCTGAGCGTCACCGGCAGCGTGCCGAGCATGTACGTGCGCGTGCCGGCGGAGGTCAGCGCGAAGACCGCGGGCCAGCCGAGCGACTCGAACGGGTTGCCGTACATCGCGGTGACCGCGGTATCGGTGGCGGCCGGCGTGCCGCTGAGCAGCTGCGGACCGAACGCCGTGCCGACCGAGGCGCCGGGCGCGGCCGACAGGACCCAGCTCGTGCCGGGCGCGCCGACGGCCGGGCGGACGGCGGTGAAGCGCGTGGCCGTCGCGGTCAGCGGGATGTTCAGCATCTTGTCGTGCGCGACCGCGACCATCGTGCCGGCGACGTTGTCGGTGGCGTCGGTCTGATCGAACTGCGCGGCCTGCAGGACGCCCGTGAGATCCGCGCCCGCGTACTCGAGCACGAGCACGATGTCGGCGGCCGTGATCCGCGACGGCGTGATCGACGCGGCGGCCGGGTTGAACGACGAGTACGGGATCGTGGCGGCGGCGGCCGTCGCGGAGACTGCCGGGACCTCGGCGCCCGCGAGCACGTGGTTCATCCACGCGCCGACCGCGTACACGATCAGCGTCTCGCTGTTGTACGCGGCGGGGAGCGTGACGTTGAGCGCGATCTGCGACGTGGCGCTCGGCGCGGTCGCGTTCGGGTGCTCGAGCACGACGAAGTTGCCGCGCATCGCGCGCGAAGGCAGCGCCCAGTAGTGATGCCCCATCGGGAGATCGGGCAGCGTGAACAGCGCCGGTGGGTTGCCGGTCGGCAGGTCGGCGGTCCAGGTGCCGGGGCCCGCGATCGTCGCGGCGGTCGGCACGAGGCCGGTGGCGTCACCGACGAGGAACTGGGCGGTCTGGCCCGTCAGGTCCTGCGGCGCCTTGACCGGGGAGGCGCCGACAGAGACGCGCTGCACGGAGAGCGTGAGGCTGTTGCCGGAGTCGACCGGGCCGGTCGTGTTGTCGATGCCGAAGAGCTGAGCGCAGCCTCCCAGCGCAAGCGGCACGAGGTACAGCCCCCGGTGCATCCAGAAAATTCTACACTACTTCTCGTCGCTGTCGTCGTTCGCGGCTCCGTCGCGCCGCCAGAACCGCAAGCGTGACGAACGTCCCGCTTCCTCGGCGCCCTCGTCCTTCTCGGGCTTGTCGTTGCGCTTGAGGCGGACGGAGGCTTTGACGTCGGGCTCGGCGCCCGTCATGCGCTCGCTGTTCGGGATGAACCGGATCTCGGTCTTGATCTCGAACGACAGCGTCGTGAGGATCTTCGCGATCTCCTCGGTGAGGTTGAGGTTCGCGAGGAAGTCGCGGGTCTCGCGCGCGATGACCTCGAAGACCTTGTCCTTGGCGCCGACGCCCGTCGAGGCGACGTAGCCGGCCACGTCGGGCAGGCTGACCTCGCGCGCGATGCGCCGGATGCCCTCTTCCGTCGAGAACACGGCGCCCATGCCCGCGGTGAACGTCTTCTTGACGAGCTCGGGGACCAGGTGCTCGAGGCGCTGGCGGATCGTCTCGGTCAGCTTGTCGTCGCCGGGCGGGGGCACGGTGCCCTGGCGGATGCGCTCCGTGAGCTTCTCGTTGATGTCGCGCCCAGGCTCGGTTTCCGGCGCGCGCGCCTCGCTCGGCTTGGGGGGCGCTTCGTCGTCGGTTGCCATGCCTGTGCGTACCCCCGATCCGCCTGGTGATCAACCCTGGTAGACTTTCCGTCGATGGGGGACCCGGCAGCGCCGACCGCGGGGGACTCGGTCAGCGCGCTCGTCCACGAGTCACGGCGCTACCGAGACGAGAACGAGTCGCGCCCTGCCCCACTCCGCGTGCGATCGATCCGCGCGTACTGGACGACGTTCCGCGTGATCTGGAGCTACTTGTGGCTGCGGTTTCGCGCGCGCTTTCACAGCGACGCGTGGATCGAGCACAACCTGCGGCAGGTTCACCTGCGGAATGCGCGCCGCATCGAGCACACGATCTGCGATCTGCAGGGGCTGTTCATCAAGGTCGGGCAGCTGATCTCGATCATGACGAACTTCCTGCCCGAGGAGTTTCGTCGCGAGCTCGAGGGCCTGCAGGATGCCGTGCCGCCGCGCCCCTACAAGGACATCGAGGAGCGGATCTGCGAGGAGCTCGGCAAGACGCCGGACCAGCTGTTCGCGGTGTTCGAGCGGCGGCCGATCGCGTCGGCGTCGATCGGACAGGTGCACCTCGCGCGACTGCCCGACGGCAGCAAGGTCGCGGTCAAGGTCCAGTATCCCGACATCGATCGGATCGTGCAGCGCGACCTGCTCACGCTGCGCCGCATCTTCCGGATCGTCGAGTGGTTCATCCCGTACCAGGGCCTCGAGGAGCTGTATCGCGAGATCCGCGCGATCGTGATCCAGGAGCTCGACTACCGCGCCGAGGCCGAGAACGCGACGCGCATCGCGGCGAACTTCGACGGGCGCGCGGATGTCGGGTTCCCGCGCATCGTGCAGGAGCTGTCGACCGCGCGCGTGCTGACGACGCACTTCGAGGCCGGCTGCAAGATCACCGACAAGCTCGGCACGAAGCAGATGGGCCTCGATCGCGGCCTGCTCGCGCGGCAGGTCGTCGAGATCTACTGCCAGCAGATCTTCGTCGACGGCGTCTATCACGCGGACCCGCACCCCGGAAACCTGATCGTGCGTCCGCTCAAGGAAGGCGAGAAGGCGGCGCAGATCGTGTTCCTCGATTTCGGTGCCGTCGCCGAGATCCCCGCGAACGTGCGCGCCGGCATCGTCGATCTCTTGCAGGGCGCGCTGACGCGCGACACGCGCAAGATCGTCGGTGCGATGAAGCAGATGGGCTTCGTCGCGCGCGGCGCGAACGAGCAGATGTTCGAGCAGGTCGTCGAGTACTTCCACCAGCGGTTCCAGGAGACCGTGTCGCTCGACTCGCTCAACCTCAAGGACATCAAGTTCGATCCGCAGAAGGGGCTCGAGAGCGTCGCCGACCTTCGCAAGATGGACATCTCGCTGCGCGAGCTCTCGCAGAGCTTCCACGTGCCGAAGGAGATCATCGTCCTCGAGCGCACGCTGCTCCTGCTGATGGGCCTGTGCACCGAGCTCGATCCGACGCTCAACCCGATGACGGTGATCCGCCCGTATCTCGAGCGCTTCGTGCTCGGCGAGGAGGGCGACTGGTCCGAGCTGCTCGTCGAGACGAGCAAGGATCTCGTCATGAGCGTGACCGCGCTCCCCGCCGAGATCCGCAAGTTCATGCGCGCCGCGCACTCGGGCGAGCTGTCGCTGAAGTTCAAGAACCTCGAGACGTCGAGCCAGCTGATGTACCGGCTCGGGCATCAGATCATCTTCGCGGCCGTCGGCATCGCGGGCGCCGGCATCGCCGTCGTGCTCGAGGGCCGCAACGACGACCCGCGCGCCGGCTGGGCGTGGTGGACCGCGCGCATCGCGGGCGTGTGTTTGCTGTGGAGCTGGTGGACGTCGCGCAACCTGCTGCGACGCCGATGAGAGCCTCGCTGCTGCTGCTGCTACTCGCCGGGTGCGACCGGCTGTTCGGCTTCGCGGCCGTGCCGGAGCCCGAGACCGACGCCCCGAGCGGCGGCTGCATGGTGGCGGGGGCCCACGACGACGACCACGACTGCGTGCCCGACGCCGTCGACAACTGCCCCGGCCTTCCCAATCCCGAGCAGCGCGACGCCGACGACGATCACATCGGCGACATGTGCGATCCCGATCCGCTGCGCGCCGGCAACATGCAGCTGCTGTTCTTGCCGAACACCGATCCGGATACGGCGGGGCAATGGTCCATCGACGGCGCGTGGTCGATCTACAACGACGCGCTCGTCAACGCCGACTCGGCGAACGGCGCCGAGGAGTGGGCGTACTGGATCCAGCAGCTGAGCCCGCCGCTCGAGATCGAGACGATCGTCCACGTCGATACGCTCGGCGCGATCGAGAACAAGCTCGGGCTCGCGTTCGCCGTCCAGCCCGCCGCGCCGGGTCCGCCAGGCGCCGTCGGCGAGTTCTCCTGCGCGATCCGCCGCGACTCGCAGGGCGTGCACCTCGACGCGTACCTCGCCTCGCAGACCTCCGAGCCGCTGATCCCGAACGCCGCGCTTCGCGACGGTGCGGTCTACACGCTGCGCGCCCGCGTCGAGGCGACGAAGCTCGAGTGCGACGTGCAGGGCGCATCGCCGTCCGAGCGGCAGTCGACGACACTCACCGGGGCAATCGCCCCCGCCGGCGATGCAGCCGTCTACACGGCGGCCACCGCCGCGCACTACGACAACATCGTGGTGTACAGCGTCGTTCCGT
>CAYUNM010000088.1:0-14883 GCA_964446175.1 uncultured Kofleriaceae bacterium | reverse complement strand
CGTGCGGAGGGCATGTGTCGTGTGGCTGGTCGCGTGCGGGTGCGACGCCGTGTTCCACCTCGAGCCGGTGCCCGAGCCACCGGATGCGTATCGCGCGCTGTCGTGCGAGCAGCGCACGTCGCACGACGAAGACCACGACGGCATCACCGACGCGTGCGACGACTGTCCCGGGATCGCCGATCCGATGCAGCAAGACGCGGACGGCGACGGCGTCGGCGATGCGTGCGATCCGAGCGCGACGTCGCGCGAGTACCTCGCGTGGTTCGAGTCGTTCGCGGAGGCCACATCCCCGAACGCGTGGCAACCCGTCTCGGGCACGTGGATGTTCGACGGCGAGTCGCTCGCGTACGGCGCGGTCACGCTCGCCGACTACGGCACGAGCGATGCGACCGTGCGGCCGCCTCCGCCGTACACCGCCGAGGTCGGGCTGACGATCGACGACATCGAGCAGCAGGCGAGCGCGCTCGCCGTGTTCGGCGACGACGACGTGCCGTGCGGCGTCGTGCGGCATGACGTGACGTTCGACGACGTCGCGCGCGTCGAGCGCATCTCGCGCAGCCACAACACGGAGGTGCCGATCCCGCCGCTGCACGCCGGCGAACGGCTGCAGATCACGCTCGCGTACGCGCCGGCGACGAGCGCGTCGTGCACCGTCACGGACCGCGACACGCACACGAGCGCGACCGCCATGCTGACGTTCGGGGCGATCGCGCCGACGCACTTCGGCCTCAAGGACGAGCGCATCGCCGCGCACGTCGAGTACATCGCGATCTACGCGAGCCAGATGTAGAGCGCGACGGCCGCGGCCGCGAGCACGACCGCCGCGACGCGCGCGACCTTGCTCCAGTCGATCGGCGACGAGCCGAGCACGACGTCGTGACGCTGCCCGTGCACGATCGCGCGGTACGGGCTGCCGCGGAACCGATACGCGAGGACCCAGGCCGGCAGCACGACGCGCTCCGTCGCCATCGCCTCGACGAGGCACGCGACGTGGACATGGCGGTAGCGCGAGCCTGGAATGTCCTCCTCGATCCCCGTGCGTGCGCGGTCCTCGACGGCCTCGGCGACGATCGCGCGGGCGACCGAGCGCTGCGCGTCGAAGCCCTCGACCTGTGCGTCGGTCTGCCCGAGCGGGCGCAGGTCGTCGAGGTCGTAGAACGGGACCAGGGCCTTCGCCTCGCGACCCGAAAGCCCCCGCGAGGCCGGTACGAGGACGCTGTCGAAGCGCATGTCGGCCTCGCCGGCGTGCGGCGCCCACTTCGAGCGGCGTGCGCCCGCGTCGCTGTCGGCGGTCCACGTCACGTGCACGCGCGCCTCGACGACCCACGCCGGCCAGTACACGGGCGTCAGCGACTCGAGCACGGCCTCGTCGCGCAGCGTCGCCGGCGCGAACCAGCCGCGGCGTGCCAGCCAGCTCTTCGCGGCGCTGGTCGCGAGATCGTGATCGACGCCGAAAGGCACGCACGTGCGCGCCGTCTCGACGGGATCGTGCGGCTGCTCGATCGTCATCACCGAGCGGCAGAACGCGCACGCGGGTGCCTGGTGCGCGGGATCGAACTCGACGGCCGCGTTGCACCACGTGCAGCGCAGGATCCGCGCGCGCTCCGCCGGCGCGACCGCCGCCTCGACCGGCACCGTCAGCGCGCACACCGCGCATCGCAGGTCACCGGCCTCGAGCGGCGACGCGCACCGCGCACACTCACTCATGGAACCTCCACCAGACGGCGAGCGCGATCGCCGCGAGCACGACGAGCGCCGCGACGATGCGCGGCCACGACAGCGGCACCTTGCCCGCGATCTGCCCGGTCTGGCCGTTGATCGCGACGCGCAGCGGCGGCCGGTCGTCGCGGTAGCGCACCGCGAACATCCACACGGGCACGAGCACGGGATCGATCGACTCCCACGAGATCGTCGCGTGCCAGTCGAGGTCGGAGAACCCGTCGCCGGGCATGAACCGGCGCAGCCTGCCGCCGACCTCGTCGAGTGCCTCGCGCCGGCTCTGGGTCTGGCACTCGTCGAGCGAGCGCGCGAACTCCTCGGCGAGCCAGCCGCTGATGATCGCCGGCTCGTAGCGGCGCAGCGCGCGGAAGTCGAACGGCTCGATCCCGGCCAGCTCGCGGTGCGTGAGCCCGCGCGACGCGCTGACGACGACGTCGGTCACGTACGAGACGTGGCGCCCGGCGAGCGGGCGGTACTCGGTCCTCGTGACGGTGCGCTTCTCGGCCGTACCGTCCGGCTTCGTACGCGTCTCTTCCTCGGGGTAGTGCTCGCCGATCGACGCCGTGTAGTCCGCATGTGCGACGGCGCTGTACAGGTATGCCGGCACGTAGATCCCCCGCAGATCCTCGACCCGCGCGCGGCGCAGCTTCGGGTCCGCGAACCAGTGGCGGCTGCCGAGCCAGCGGTCGAGCGAGGCGCGCGCACCGGCCGCGTCGCCCGTGAACGCGACGACGAACCGGGGATCGGTCCGGTCGCCCGCGGGCGGTCTCTCGACGACGTTCGGGCTCGCGCAGTACGGGCAGCGCACCGTCCGGACACCACTGGCGGCGAGCTCGGCCCCGCACTGCTCGCAAGCGATCACGGGCCGATTCTATGCCCACTCCGGATGGTCAGATCGCGCGCCGATAATTGGACTCGTCGTGGCGGCCACGCGACGATGCGCGAACACATGATCGCGGTCATCGGAAACGTCCTCGCGGGGCTCGGAGTCTTCAGCCTGTTCGCGGCAACGCTTCGATTGAACCGGCCGCGAGCGTAGTAGACTGGAGGGCGGTGGTTGCCACCGTCATCCCGCGCGTCGCGCGTCCTCCCGCGGTCGACGAGCTCACGCTCGCCGATACCGACGCCGTGCGGCTGATGCTGCGCGGCGACTCGGTCATCGACTGGCACCGCCTCGCGTTCTCGGACCACGAGGAGGTCGACCGCTTCCTCCGGCTCAACGAGTTCGACCCCGAGTCCGACGAGGAGATGGGCCGCCTCGAGGACCTGCGCGCCGACGCCGTCGACTATCTGTCGCGCGCGTTCGCGATGGCGATCCCTGACGAGGTCGCCGCCGACCTGCCCGCCCGCGATCTCTTCCTCGTCGCCTCGAGCAGCGGCCCGCACCAGAAGTGGGCGTGCGTCGTGCTCAAGGTGATGCACATCATCCATCACATCAACGGCCGCCAGGCGCTGCTCAAGGTCTCGGTCTCCGACGAGGTGATCTTCCGCGAGATCGAGCTCAAGGTCCTGCAGGTCGTCGAGCAGCTGCGCGCCGCCGGCGCCCCGCTGACCGAGTTCGAGTGGAGCCGCAAGCCGCGCGACTCCCAGATCACGAAGCTGCTCGCCAAGCGCTCCACGCTCGCCGCGAACATCTACGACAAGCTGCGCTTCCGCCTGATCGTCCCGCAGCACGCGGACCTCGTGCCGATGCTCGCGACGCTGTCGCGCCAGCTGATCCCGTTCAACTACGTCGTGCCGGGCGAGAGCGTGAACCAGCTCGTCGACCTGCGCGAGATCCTCAAGCGCACGGCCGATGCGAGCGGCGCGATGACGCTCGAGGTCCCGTACAACGAGTTCTCGGGCCCCGAGTACCGCATCGTCAACTTCGTCGCCGATCTGCCGCTGCGCCTCGAGCGGCTGATCTCGCGCACCGAGCTGCCGCCGGAGCTCTCGCACGTCGTGTTCGTGCTGACCGAGTTCCAGGTCTGCGACAAGGCCACCGCCGTCCGCAACGAGTCCGGCGCCTCGAGCCACGACGCGTACAAGGCGCGCCAGCACGAGCGCGTCCGCATGCGCCTGTTCCGCGACAAGGACGATCCGCTTCCCCCCGATTAGGGCTGCGGCGCTTCGCCCGACGGGGTCGGCGCGCCCGGCGGCGGCGCCTCGAGGCGGCGGTACACGCTGCGGCGATCGATGCCGAGGATCTGCGCGGCGCGCGTCTTGTTGCCGGAGACGGCCTGCAGCACCTGGCGCACGTAGCGGTTCTCCATCTCGGCGAGCGTCACCAGCTCGCTCGGCTCGCTCGAGATCACGAGCTTCGCGCGGCGATCCTCGAGCAGCTTCTGCGGCAGGTCGTTGACCGTGACCTGATCGTGCTCGCACAGGGCGACCGCGCGCTCCATGCAGTTCTCGAGCTCGCGCACGTTGCCCGGCCAGTCGTACTCGAGCAGGTACTTCGCGGCGTGCTCGGAGATGCCGACGACGTGCTTCTCGTTGCGCGCGGCGCTCTTGCGAACGAAGTGCTGCGCGAGCACGAGGATATCGCTCTGGCGCTCGCGCAGCGGCGGCACCGGGATCGTCACGACGTTGATGCGGTAGAAGAGGTCCTCGCGGAATCGCCGCGCCGTGACCTCCTCTTCGAGGTCGCGGTTCGTCGCCGCGACGACGCGTGCCTGCACCGGGAACTCGGTGTCGCCGCCGACCGGACGGACCGTGCGCTCCTGCAGGACGCGCAGCAGCTTGACCTGCATCTCGAGCGGCATCTCGCCGATCTCGTCGAGGAGCAGCGTGCCCTTGCCGGCCTGGAGGAACAGGCCCTGGCGGTTCGTCTTCGCGTCGGTGAACGCGCCGCGGACGTGGCCGAACAGCTCGCTCTCGAGCAGCGGGGCCGGCATCGCCGCGCAGTTGATCGCGATGAACGGCTCGTTGCGGCGCGGCGACAGGTTGTGCAGCGCGCGGGCGATCAGCTCCTTGCCGGTGCCCGACTCGCCGACGATCAGCGCCGTCGCATCACTGTCGGCGACGCGATGGACGAGCTCGACCGTGCCGCGCAGCGCCGGCGACGAGCCGACGATGCCGTCGCCGCCGAACACGTCGCTCGCCTGCGAGCGCAGACGGCGCAGGTCCTGGCGCAGCCGGCGGTGCTCGAGGCCGCGCGCGATCGCGATCGACAGGACATCGAGCGAGACCGGCTTCGTCAGGAAGTCGTACGCGCCGGCGCGCATCGCCGCGATCGCCATGTCGAGGTTGCCGATGCCGGTGACCACGATGACGATGCAGTCGGGGTGCGTCGCCCGGATCTCCTGGCACAGGTCGATGCCGGTCTTGCCGGGCATCTGGACGTCCGTGACGATGACGTCGGGCGGGGCCGCCGCGACCAGGCCGAGCGCCTCGAACGCCGACGTGGCGACGCGGACATCGAGGCCGCGCTTCTTGAGGCCGAACTGGAGGAGCTCGGCGGTATCGCGTTCATCATCAACAACGATCACGTTGCCGGGTGCGTTGTTCGTCTGCACGGATGCGTGCACATAGCGAACGGAGTGCCAGCATCCGGACACGGCAATTTCGCAGGCTTGCTCGCGATCGCTGTGTCAGCGACGCACGGCGCGCTCGCGGGCACACGCGCCGTGCGCGCGTGCCGCGGCGTTAGCGCACGGTGAGGTACTCAGTGCGCCGAGGGCCAGCTGCCGCTGACGTCGAGGTACAGACCATCGTCGCCGACGTCGAGCGCGAGCGACGTCGAGCCGAGGTTCGACAGCCCCGCGAAGTCGCCCTCCTTGAGGAACATGCCGAACCGGTCCTTGATCTTCGGCAGGTCGTAGAACACGGCCGCCAGCGGCACGTGCGCATCTTTTGCGCTGGCTCGCTCGCTCGCGCGCCGCGCGGAATCGTCACCGATGGCGAGCGCCGCGCGTGTCGGCCGCAGCGCGACGTGCGCCGACTTGAACGATGCGGGGACGCCGAGCTGCGCCATCGGCAGCTCGACCGGCGCTCCGTCGGGCGGGATCTGCAGTGCAGCGAGCTGCGGCACCTTCGCGAGCATCTGGTGCACGAGGTCGGCGATGTGATCGCCGGCGACGAGCAGGTGGCCGCTACCGCCGGGCGGCATCACGGTCGCATCGTCGATCACCAGCTCGAACCCGCGGAGGCCGTGCATCATCGGCGGCAGCGGCTCGTCGAGCTTGCTGCCGAGATCGTCGATCGCGTGGTTGAGCTTGTCGAACGCGTCGCAGCGGAACGGGCGCGACCGCAGCTTGCCCGTGATGTCGCGCATCCAGCCGAACATCGCGTCGATGTTGACCGACGCCGAGAGCGCGAACAGCGGCTGGTGCGCGAGGTCCAGCGCCGGCATCGGCGTGTGGAGCTTCGCGAGGCCGTCGATCACGTCGCGTGGGAGCTCGACGCCCATCGTCGCGATGAAGCCGCGATCGTCAAGGCGGCGATAGCCGACCACGAACCTCGGCATCACCGCGGCCATGCGCGCCAGGTCGTCGTGGCACGCCGGCGGCAGCTTGTCGCCGACCGTCCGGTACACCGCCTCGAGCACGGCGAGCGAGTCGAGATACCCGACCATCGACGGCAGGTACCGATGCTTCGCGATCAGCGAAGGCAGCACCGGTGCATCGCGCAGCGACTTCACCGGCTTCTCGGCGCCCGTCAGCGACGGCATCATCCGGTCGAGGACGATCGTCGGCATCACGGACGCGACGAGCTCGCGATCGACGACGCCGAACACGAACGCGAAGCTGTCCTGCTTCAGCGTATACAGGGTCGCATGTGCGGTGGTCGCCGGCTGCAGGTCGGGCGCGCCCGCCTTGACGATCCGCGCGAGCATCTCTCGCACGCGCGCCGGATCCTTCGTCTCGACGCGCAGCACGGGCCACAGCGACATGCCGTACAGCACGAACCGGCTCTCGTTCGAGAAGCCGAGCGCGTCCATCCAGTGGGCCGGCTCCACGCTGTCGAGCTCCGCGTACAGCGCGGCCGCGACCAGCGCCCCCCGCCCCTCGCCGGTCGCCGCCTTCTTGAGCGCGGCCTTGACCTCGTCACCGCTCTGCGCGGCGAGGCGCGCGCGGATACTCGGCGCCAGCGGGTCGAGGAACGCGAACACGTACGGCGCATCCGCCGGCACGCTCGCGAGGATCTCCGGCCCCTTCCAGACGGGCGCGACGGGGCCGTGGGCCGCTGGCGCGGTCGCAGGAGAACCACACGCCGCGATCACGATCGCGACGACAACACACCGCACGAGCAGGACGAGCTGGGAGCGCACGGGGCGAACCTACCCCACCGGGCGCTGTCTCAACTACACCCCCTCGCGCCCAACCCAGCGCGCGGTCTCAGTTCGCGTCGGGCTCGCAGCGAATGTCGATCTGGCCGTCCTTGACGTCGACGTACGCGGTGCCGCCGTTCGCGAGCTTGCCGAACAGGATCTCGTTCGCGAGCGGGGCCTTGAGCGTGTTCTGGACGAGGCGAGCCATCGGCCGCGCGCCCATCGCCTTGTCGTAGCCGTGCTCGACGAACCAGTCGATCGCCGCCGGCGACACCTCGAGGTGCACCTTCTTCTCGACGAGCTGACCGTCGACCTCGTCGAGGAACTTGCGGGCGACCTTGCGGATGACCTCGATCGGCAGCGCGCCGAAGAACACGGTCGCGTCGAGGCGGTTGCGGAACTCGGGCGTGAACACGCGCTCGAGGGCCTTCTTGCCGTCCTTCGTGTCGGCGATCGAGTCGCCGAAGCCGATGCGGCCGGCCGCCATCTCGCGCGAGCCCGCGTTGCTCGACATGATCAGGATGACGTTGCGGAAGTCGCTCTTGCGGCCGTTGTTGTCGGTCAACGTGGCGTGGTCCATCACCTGGAGCAGGATGTTGTAGATGTCCGGGTGGGCCTTCTCGATCTCGTCGAGCAGGACGACCGAGTACGGGTGCTTGTTGATCGCATCCGTGAGCTGGCCGCCCTGGTCGAACCCGACGTAGCCGGGAGGCGCGCCGATCAGCCGCGACACCGTGTGCTTCTCCATGTACTCCGACATGTCGAAGCGGATGAACTCGACGCCGAGCACGCTCGCGAGCTGCTTGGCGAGCTCGGTCTTGCCGACGCCGGTCGGGCCCGCGAACAAGAAGCACCCGGTCGGCTTGTTCGGGTTGCCGAGGCCCGCGCGCGACAGCTTGATCACCGTCGACAGCTGCTCGATCGCCGGGTCCTGACCGAAGATCAGCCGCTTCAGCTCGCCCTCGAGGTTCTGCAGCTTGCTCTTGTCGGCCGTCGAGACCGAGCGCGTCGGGATGCGCGCGATCTTCGCGACGACCTCTTCGATGAGATCCGGGCGGATCTCCTGCGGGCGCGCCTCGGGCGCCATCAGGCGGACCTTCGCGCCGGCCTCGTCGATCACGTCGATCGCCTTGTCGGGCAGGTGAGAGCCGCTGATGTGGCGGTTGCTCAGCTCGACGGCGGCCTCGATCGCCGCGTCGGTGAACTTGACGTTGTGGTGCTCCTCGTAGCGCGGCTTGAGGCCCTTCAGGATCTCGATCGCCTCGGGGACCGTCGGCTCGCCGATGTCGATGCGCTGGAAGCGGCGGCTCAGCGCGCGGTCGCGCTCGAACGCCTGGCGATAGTCCTTGAACGTCGTCGAGCCGATGCAGCGCAGCTCGCCGTTGGAGAGCGGCGGCTTGAGGATGTTGGCCGCGTCCATCGTGCCGCCGCTGGTGGCGCCGGCGCCGATGATGTTGTGGATCTCGTCGATGAACAGGATCGCCTTCGGATCGCCGATCAGGACCTTCATCACGGCCTTGAGGCGCTCCTCGAAGTCGCCGCGGTAGCGCGTGCCGGCGAGCACGGCGGTCATGTCGAGCGAGTAGACCTTGCTGTCGAGCAGGATCTCGGGGACTTCCTTCGCGACGATGCGCAGCGCGAGGCCCTCCGCGAGCGCGGTCTTGCCGACGCCGGGCTCGCCGATCAGCAGCGGGTTGTTCTTCCGGCGCCGCGCGAGCACCTGGATCATGCGCTCGAGCTCGTCCTTGCGGCCGATCAGCGGATCGATCTTGCCCTCGCGCGCACGCTGCGTGAGATCGACGCAGAAGCTCTCGAGCGGGTTCGCGATCTTCTGATCGTCCTCGCCGTCCTCCTGCACGCCGCGCGTCCGCGGCGCGATCGGCCCGCCGCCGGTCTCGACCTTGCTGACGCCGTGCGAGATGTAGTTGATGACGTCGAACCGCGTGATGCCCTGCTTCTCGAGCAGGTACACGGCGTGCGAGTCGCGCTCGCGGAACATCGACGCGATGACGTTCCCCGTCGTCATCTGCTGGCGTCCCGCGGCCTGCACGTGCATCGCGGCGCGCTGGAGCACGCGCTGGAACGCCAGGGTCTGATCCGGCCCCGACTCTTCACCATCGGGCAGCTCCTCGACCTGCTCGTCGAGGAACCGCTCGAGCTCGCCGCGCAGCTTCTCGACGTCGCCGCCGCACTTCGTGACGATATCCGCTCCGCTCGGATCATCGAGGATCGCGAGCAGCAGGTGCTCGAGCGTCAAATACTCGTGCCGCCGCCCGCGGACATCATCGACCGCGCGCTGCAGCGTCTGTTGGAGCTCGGGGGAAAGCATGACTTCTCCAAAGCATAGGCCACGCCGATCGCGTGGGGTACTGCCCGATTAGTCGGATTCGTCGGTCGGCTCGATCGACAGCTGCAGCGGAAACTGCTGCGCCTTCGCGAGCGCCACGGTCTTGGTGACCTTGGTCTCCGCGACCTCGAACGTGTAGATCCCCGCGACGCCGATCCCGTGGTTGTGCACGTGGCTCATGATCGCGATCGCCGCGTTCTCGTCCTTGTGAAACACGGTCTGCAGCACCCACACGACAAACTCCCGCGTCGTGTAGTCGTCGTTGTGCAGCAGCACCTTGTACATCGGGGGCTTCTTGGTGCGCGTACGCTCGTCGAGCACCAGCCCGGTCTGGCGCTCCGAATCCCCCCGCCGCGCAGGGGGCTTCTTGTCGTCGGCAAGACGGATCACCATGGCCTCAATGATAACGCTGGTTAGCGCGGCAGGAAGGTCCCCGCAGCCTGCGCTTTGAGGCAGGGTATACTACGTTTTGTGAGGCTCGCCATCGTCGCTGTACCGTCCTCGGCTCTGACCGTGGCTCTGGCGCTGACCTCGGTGCTCACGCTCGAGATCGCGATCATGCCGCCGCCCGATCCGCCGCGTCCTGTCGAGATGAACGGTGCGCCGCAGGACGGCGGCTGCTGGGTGCGCGCCCCCGAGCCGAGGCCCGAGCCGACCTGCGCGACGGCGCACGCGCTCGTCGTCTCCGGTCACATCAACGGCGGCGCGTCGACGATCCACCTCGCGGGACCGATCCTCTACACCGACGTCGCGACGGATCTGGTCGGGGACTTCTACCTCCGCGTGCCCGTCGACGGCAACGTCTGCGAGCTGCTCACGCAGCCGACGCACTACGTCTTCGGCGAAGACGTCGCGTATACGATCCGCTTCGAGTGAATCTCGACCAGCTCTATCGCGTGCACGCGCCCGCGATCACGGCCGCGCTCGCGAAGGCGTTCGGACCGGCGCGGCTCGATCTGATCGAGGCGGCTGTCCAGGAGGCGTTCGTCGCCGCGATCGAGCAGTGGAGCGAGGCGGCGCCCGAGGCCCCCGCCGCGTGGCTGACGACCGTCGCGCGGCGCAAGGTCATCGATGCGCTGCGGCGGGCAGCCTGGTTCGCGCCGGGGACGCCCGACGAACCGGCGGCCGAGGTGAGCGACGCTTTCGGCGACGAGGACCTGCTCGCGATGATGTTCGTGTGCTGCCATCCCGCGCTGCCGGTCGACGCGAGCGTGCCGCTCGCGCTGCGCACGCTGTGCGGGTTCTCGATCGCGTCGCTGGCGCGGGCGCTCAAGACCGAGCCGGCCGCGCTCGAGAAGCGGCTCGGCCGGGCGCGCCAGGTGCTGCGCGAACAGGGCGTGACGTTCGAGCGTGAAGGCGATATCGAGGCGGTGCTGCGCACGCTGTACGTGCTGTTCTTCGAGGGCTACGTGACGAACAGCCGCGAGCTGTGCGAGACGGCGATCAGGCTCGCGCGCCTCGTGCCGGAGAGCCCCGCCGTGCACGCGCTGCTCGCACTGCTGCTGCTGTCCGCGGCGCGGATGCCGGCGCGCCTCGACGATGCCGGCGACCTCGTGCCGCTCGATCGACAGGACCGCACGCGCTGGGATCGCGCGCAGATCGGCGAGGGCTTCGTGCGGCTCGCAGCCGCGTCGAGCGGCACGGTGATCACGCCGTATCACCTCGAGGCGTCGATCGCGGCGTGTCACGCGATGGCGGCCGACTACGCGGCGACCGACTGGCCGCGGATCGTCGGGCTGTACGATCGGCTGCTCGCGCTCGCGCCGTCGCCGGTCGTCGCGCTGCAGCGCGCGATCGCGATCGGACGCGCGCACGGCCCCCGCGCCGGGCTGCGGGCGCTCGACCAGGTCGCCGGCGACGAGCGCCTCGACGACGACCCGGTGCTCGCCGCTGCCTCCGCCGAGCTCAAGGCGCAGCTCGGCGATCGCGCCGGCGCACGCGCCGCCTACGAACGGGCTCTCGAGCTCGCCACCGGCGATGCCGAGGTGCGGTTCCTCGAGGGCAAGCTCGCCGCGATCTAGCGACGCCCCGGCCAGCGGAACGGGTTGATCTCGCGGACCTCGGTCGCGCCGCCGAGCATCGTCGCGTGCGGCGATTCCCGGGCGAGCGCGATCGCCTCGTCGAGATCGGCGACCTCGACGATGTAGAACCCGAGCACCGCATCGCGGCCTTCGGCGTACGGCCCGTCGACGACGAACCCGGCGCCCTTGCGACGCACCGTCTTGCCGCCGCCCTTCAGCCCGTCGACGGCGACGAGCTTGCCATCGCGCGCGAGTGCCTCGGTCCACTCGACCATCCGCTGGTAGAGCGCCTGCTTCGCCTCGGCCGTCGCGAACTGCGACCAGTCCGCGTCTTCATCGCGGAAGAGCAACATGGCTTGCATCACGTCCTCCTTATCATGCGAGCGCGTACGGCGTGCCGCGGCCGGTCGCGAGGTAGTCGGCGAGGCTCTTCATGAAGTAGTCCCACCCGCGGACGCATTGCTCGTAGTTCTCGTTCTTCTCGCGGTAGCCGGAGTGCACGAGCCGCACGCGGCCGTCCTCGATGGAGATCGCGAGCTTCGTCCCTAGCCAGTCCGGGTTGTTCTCGGAGGCGGTGCACGTCATCGCGATGCCGCGCGCATCGCTGCGCTCGACGGCGAACGTCATCATCTTGCGCATCCCTCCCGGCTTCGCGAACGAGAACGTCGCGACGCGGCCGTCGAACGTCGCGGTCTCGGTCCACCACGCGCGGTAGCCGGCCTCGGTCGTCAGCGCGGCGAGGATCGTGGAAGCGGGAGCGGGAGTCTCGATCGTGCTCTCGATGGTGTACATGGTCATTGTCCTTTCGCCGGGATGTCGTGCGAGCCGCGCGCGTCCGGACAACGATTGGTAAGCGCGCGGAATCGTGTATGGTCGCGCGCATGCCCGTCTCTGATGCCACCGCGAAATGGGTCGAGGAAACGTTCGCGAAGTCGATCGTTCCGACGCTCGTCGACTACATCAAGATCCCGAACAAGTCGCCGGGCTTCGATCCCGAGTGGCGCAAGAACGGTCACATGGCGAAGGCCGTCGAGCTGCTGAGCGGCTGGGCCAAGGCGAACCTGCCCGACGGCGCCAAGCTCGAGGTCGTGCAGCTCGGCGAGCGCACGCCGCTGATCTTCATCGACGTGCCGGCGACCGGCGGCAAGCCCGGCGACACCGTCATGCTCTACGGCCACCTCGACAAGCAGCCCGAGATGACGGGCTGGCGCGACGGCCTCGGCCCGTGGACGCCCGTGATCGAGGGCGACAAGCTCTACGGCCGCGGCGGCGCCGACGACGGCTACTCGATCTTCGCGTCGCTCACCGCGATCAACGCCGTGCGCCGCGACAAGCTCGCGCACGCGCGCTGCGTGATCCTGATCGAGGCGTGCGAGGAGTCCGGCTCGGGCGATCTGCCCGCGTACATCGAGCACCTGATGCCGCGCATCGGCGAGCTGTCGCTCGTCGTCTGCCTCGACTCGGGCTGCGCGAACTACGACCAGCTGTGGTCGACGACCTCGCTGCGCGGCCTCGTGCTCGGCACGCTCGAGATCTCGCTGCTCACCGAAGGCGTGCACTCCGGCGACGGCACGGGCGTCATCGCGGCGAGCGAGCGCGTGCTGCGCATCCTGCTCGACCGCCTCGACGACAGCCACACCGGCATGATGAAGCTGCCCGAGCTGTCGACGAAGATTCCGCCCGCGCGCGTGCTCCAGGCCGAGAAGACGGCGCAGGTGATCGGCAATGAAGTCTGGGACAAGTTCCCGCTGCAGCCGGGCGTCAGCGCGATGGCGAAGGACAACGTCGAGCTGATCCTCAACCGCACGTGGCGCCCGGGCCTGGCGGTGACCGGCGCCGACGGCTGGCCGCCGATCCAGAACGCGGGCAACGTGCTGCGCCCCGTCACGAAGGTGAAGCTGTCGATCCGTGTCCCGCCGCGCGTCGATGCGGTGAAGGCCGCCGAGGCCGTCAAGCGCACGCTCGAGAAGGATCCGCCCTACGGCGCGAAGGTCACGTTCGACGCGCGCGACGCGAGCGCGGGCTGGGACGCGCCCGAGATGGCGCCGTGGCTCGACAAGGCGCTCGAGGCCGCGTCGCAGAAGCACTTCGGAAAGCCGGCGATGTACATGGGCGAAGGCGGCACGATCCCGTTCATGTACATGCTCGGCGAGAAGTTCCCGAAGGCGCAGTTCTGCATCACCGGCGTGCTCGGCCCCGGCTCGAACGCGCACGGCCCGAACGAGTTCCTGCACATCCCGACGGCGCGCCGCCTCACGCTGTGCGTCGCCGACGTGCTCGCGACTCACGCGCAGCAGTAGCTGCCAGCGTCGCCTGCCGATCCGCGCGCGCAGCAAATGCTAGTCTGCGCGCGATGTCGACCCGCCCGCCGAAGGCCAGCTACGATCTCGTCCTGCTCCCTGGTGATGGTATCGGCGTGGAGGTCATCTCCGATGCGCGCGCGCTGATCGAGGCGATCGCGCCCAAGCTCGGCGTCACGTTCACGCTGACGGAGATCCCGTGCGGCGGGAAATACTTCCTCGACCACGGGCGCGACTGGCCCGAGGGCAGCGAGGAGCGCTGCAAGGCCGCCGATGCGATCCTGCTCGGCGCCGTCGGCTGGAACGGCCCCGACGGCCAGCCCGTCGCGATGCCCGACGGCAAGATGGCCGGCTGGAACCCGGTCATCGGCAATCGCATGCGGCTCGACCTGTACGCGAACATCCGCCCGGTGCGCTGCCTGCCCGGCACGAAGCACGGCATCAGCGGCCAGTTCACCAGCGTGTGGCGACCCGACAAGGTCGACATGGTGATCATCCGCGAGAACACGGAGGGCCTCTACTCCGGCATCGGCGAGCGCGATGCCGCGCGCGCGACTGACACGCGCGTGATCACGCGGCGCGCCTCGGAGCGCGTGATTCGCACCGCGTTCGAGCTGTCGCGCGTGCGGGGCAAGGGCGCGCCGGCGGACAAGAAGAAGCGCGTCACCTGCATCGTGAAGCACAACGTGCTGCAGGGCTGCCGGCTGTTCCTCGAGACGTTCCGCGACGTCGCGAAGGACTTCCCCGATATCGAGCAGGACGTCGCGATCGTCGACGCCTTCTCGATGTTCGTGCTGACGCAGCCGGAGCGCTTCGACGTGTGCGTCACCACGAACATGTTCGGCGACATCGTCACTGACCTCGCGTCCGTGCTGCAGGGCGGCATGGGCATGGCAGTCGGCTGCAACGTCGGCGACGACCACGCGATGTTCGAGCCGATCCACGGCTCGGCGCCGCCGCTCGCCGGCAAGGACCGCGCGAACCCGATGGCGATGCTGCTCGCGACGGGCGAGGCCTTCGCATGGCTCGGCCGCCGCCATAGCGACGAGCGCCTCGCGAAGGGCCACGCCGCGATCGAGGCCGCGGTGTCCGCGATCATCGCGCGCGGCGAGCCGCTGACCGCGGATCTCGGAGGCACCTCGGGGCGCGCCGCCGTCGCAGCCGCGGTTCGCGAAGAGACGCTCGCGCGCCTCTAGGAGCCTGTAGGTCGTAGGCCTGATGCCCTCGGGCGAAGGCCATCCTGCC
>CAYUNM010000087.1:0-23088 GCA_964446175.1 uncultured Kofleriaceae bacterium | reverse complement strand
AGGTGCGCGAGATCGCGTGGGATGGCGTCCACGATCAGGGCCGGCCCCGGCGCCGGCGCCGCGCTTGGAAAGCGATGTCGGAGGGGCGTGTTACGTCGGGTCCGTGGGTCGAAGTCCGTCCGAGACGCCGCTGATGCGGCAGTACCTGGATCTGAAGGAGCGGCACGCGGATGCGTTGCTGTTCTTTCGGTGCGGGGACTTCTACGAGCTGTTCTTCGAGGATGCGGTGGTCGCGGCGCGCGCGCTGGATCTGACACTGACGTCGCGGGACAAGGGGCACCCGGATGCGGTGCCGATGGCGGGCGTGCCGTATCACGCGGTGCGCGGGTATCTGGCGAAGCTGACCGAGCTCGGATTCAAGGTCGCGATCTGCGAGCAGATGGAGGATCCGAAGCTCGCGAAGGGGTTGGTCAAGCGCGAGATCGTTCGCGTGATCACGCCGGGCGTCGTGCTCGACGACGAGATCCTGGATCCGAAGCTGCCGCGGTATCTGGCGGCGCTCGTGCCGGCGGGGAAGAAGGGGAACCCGGCGGTCGGGCTCGCGTACCTGGATGCGACGACGGGCGAGCTGTGTGCGACCGAGCTGCAGGTGTCGAGCGTGCTCGACGAGCTCGTGCGGGTGGGGCCGCGCGAGGTGCTCGCGGAGGCGGCGCAGCTGGAAGGGATGCTGGCGCCGGTGCGCGCGCGCTACAGGGTTCCGTGGAATCCGGTGAGCGTGCCCGCGGTGGATGCGGCGGAGCGCGAGCTCGGTGCGTTGCGGGTGGGCGAGTGGGACGAGCGGCCGCTGGCGGTGCGCGCGGCGGGGGCGGTGCTGGCATATGCGCGCGCAACGCAGCCGGGCGGCACGCTGCCGGTCACGCGCCTCGTCGGGTACGAGCCGGGCGATGCGGTCGTGCTCGACGAGACGGCGATCGCGAACCTCGAGCTGACCGAGACGTTGATCGGGCGCAAGAAAGAGGGCGCGCTGCTCGATGTCATCGATCAGACGGTGACCGCGCCTGGCGGGCGGCTGTTGCGGCGGTGGCTCTTGTATCCGCTGATCGATGTGGCGGCGATTCGCCGGCGGCAGGATGCGGTCGGCTGGCTGGTCGAGCGGCCCGCGCTGCTCGAGCAGGTGCGCAAGACGCTCGGCAAGGTCGCGGATCTGGAGCGGCTCGCGGGCAAGGCGACGCTCGGCGTGGCCACGCCGCGCGATCTCGGGCGGCTGCGCGATGCGCTGAAGATGCTGCCGGAGGTGATCGCGCTCGTGAAGAGCGGCGCGACGGCGCTCGAGAGCGTGCCGGAGCTGCTCGACCTCGCGGCGTGTGCCGAGAAGGCGCTCGGCACGCTGGCGGCGCGGCTGGGGAAGGCGCTCGTCGACGAGCCGCCGTATCTCGTGAAGGACGGCGGCGTGATCCGCGCGGGCTGGGACAAGGACGTCGACGAATGCCGGCGCCTCGCGGACGGTGGCAAGGACGAGATCCTCGCGATCGAGGCACGCGAGCAGCGCGAGAGCGGCATCGCGAACCTGAAGGTCCGGTACAACCGGGTGTTCGGGTACTACCTCGAGATCACGAAGTCGAACCTGGCGAAGGTGCCGGCGCACTACGTCCGCAAGCAGACGATCGCGAACGGCGAGCGCTATGTCACGCCGGAGCTGGCGGAGCTCGAGCGCAAGGTCGTGACCGCGGAGGAGACGCTCGCGGCTCGCGAGGCGGAGCTGTTCAAGGCGGAGGTGAGCGCGGTCGCCGAGGTCGCGGCCAAGGTGTCGGCGGCGGGCGCGGCGCTCGCAATCGTCGATGCGTGCGCGAGCCTCGCGGAGGTCGCGGCGCGGCGCGGCTACTGCCGGCCGGTCGTGGATGACGGGCTCGCGCTCGACATCGTCGACGGGCGGCATCCCGTCATCGAGGCGATGCTGGCGGAAGGCACGTTCGTGCCGAACGACACGCGCATGGATCCGGCGGCCGAGCAGATCGTGCTGATCACCGGGCCGAACATGGCCGGCAAATCGACGTACATGCGGCAGGTCGCGCAGATCGTGCTGCTCGCGCAGATCGGATCGTTCGTGCCGGCGAAGTCGGCGACCATCGGCGTGTGCGACCGCGTGTTCACGCGCGTCGGCGCGGCGGACAACCTGAGCCGCGGCGACTCGACGTTCATGGTCGAGATGCGCGAGACCGCCGCGATCCTCGCGCACGCGACGCGGCGATCGCTCGTCGTGCTCGACGAGGTCGGGCGCGGCACGTCGACGTTCGACGGCGTGTCGATCGCGTGGGCGGTCGCCGAGCACCTGCACGACCAGGTCGGCGCGCGCACGCTGTTCGCGACGCACTATCACGAGCTGGTCGCGCTCGCCGACAGCCGCCCGCGCGTGCGCAACGTCTCGGTCGCGGTGCGCGAGCACAAGAACGAGATCGTGTTCTTGCGGCGCGTCGTGCCGGGCGGCGCGAACAAGAGCTACGGCATCGACGTCGCGCGGCTCGCTGGTCTGCCGAGCAAGGTCGTCGGGCGGGCGCGCGAGATCATGTCGCGGCTCGAGGGCGGTGGGGCGCTCGGGACGAGCACGCAGCTGTCGCTGATCTCGGTGGCGGCGCCGAGCCCCGCGCTCGCGAAGCTGCAGGCACTCGACATCAACCGGCTGACCCCGCTCGAGGCGCTCAACGTGCTGTCCGAGCTGAAGTCGCTCGTCTGACGCGGCCCTTCGGGAAACCGTAGGTTCGCGGCGCAGCGTTTGCGCCGACACTGGGGGCGTGACGGACAGGGGCGCAGCGGCGGCGGTCGAGCAGGAGCTGAACACGTTCGGCGGGCGCGATGCGATCGGCGAGGTGCTGCCCGAGATCCGGCGGCTGCTCGATACGGAGGCCGTGCTCGTGCTGGCGCCCGTCGAGGCGGTGGGTGGGCTGGAGGTCGCGCGGTTTCAGTCGCTCGGGTTCGCGGACCCGGAGCGGGTGCGCGCCGGGTTCGCCGACGTGTTCTGGCATCAGCCGCGGCGCTACGCCTGGTACGACCCGATCTGTCCCGAGCCGGCGCAGCGCAACCGCGTGATCGAGGCGCACTCGCTGATGGGGCCCGGCGAGCTCGAGCGTTCGTACATCTACGAGCGCGTGCTGCAGCCGTGTGGGTTGCAGGAGCATCGGCAGCCGCGCGTGCTGCTGTGCGACGGCGCATCGCTGCTCGCGTGGTTCGGTGCGTTTCAGTCCGGCGCGGTCACGCGGCGACAGCTGCGCGTGCTGCGACGGCTCGCGCGACCGATGCGGCGGCGCCTCGCGCTCGAACGGAGGCTCGAGCCGCTCGTCCAGTCCGCGGCGCTGACGGCGGCACTCGATCAGCTCGGCGCACCCGCGATGGTGCTCGCCGGGCAGCGCGTCGTCGAGGCGAATGCGTCGGGCCGGGCGCTGCTCGCGGAGCGGCGGCGCGAGCTGCTCGACGGCAGCGTCGACGCGGAGACGGTGCCGATCCGCCTCGCGGGCTGTCCCGATCTGCGACTGTTGATCGTGCGGTCGGAGACGCGCGACGCGCGCATCGCGGCGGCGGTCGAGCGCGCGGCGATGCGATGGGACCTCGGCGCGCGATCGCGAGAGGTGTTGACTCGCGTCATGCGCGGCGATGCGAACGCGACGATCGCGGCCGAGCTGTCGATCACGAGGCGCGCCGTCGAGCTCCATGTCACGGCGCTGTTCGAGCGCGCCGGGGTCGGCAGCCGCGCGGAGCTCGTCGCGGCCGCGCTGCTCGCGTGATCACGAGAGCAGCGTCGCAGAGACCAGCGCGGAGCGGCTGGCCACGGAGGCGCGGACGAACAGCGCGGAGACGTGCATCTCGATCGCGCGAGCAGAGAGCGCGAGCTCGGCCGCGATCGTCTCGTTCGTGAGACCTCGCACGACGAGGCCGAGCACCTGCCGCTGCCGGGGTGTGAGCTGCCAGCGGCTGGTGGCGCTCGCCACGGCCGCGGCGAGTGTCGCCTCGGGGGAGCGCCGGGCGACGGCGAGCCAGCAGGTCGGTACGCCGCGGTCGCGGATCTCGGTCAGCTCGAATTCGATGCGTGCGGCACGGCCGCGCAGCGCGTCGTGCAGCGACGGCCTCGCGTCGGCCGAGCTCGCGAGCAGGCGCCTGCCTTCGGCGTTCTGCGTGAGGATCGCGCCGCTCGCGCGCACGACGAACGCCGGCGCGCCGATGTGCTCGAGAGCTGCATCCAGCGCGGTGAGGCTGCGCGGGCAACCGGCGAGGCGCCGCTCGGTCCGGAACCTGCGCCCGAGCGGACGCGCCAGTGCGTGCAGCATGCGCTGCTGCGAGACCGAGAGCGGCCCGTCGTGAAACGCACCGAACCAGGCGAGCAGCGAGCCGCCGTCGCACAGCAGGATCCGGTGCTGCCGGTAGTCGCCGATGCCGAACGGGCCGAGCACCTCGCGATAGAGCATCGACTCCTTCCAGCCGCCGGGGACGCTCGCGTCGATCATCGCGGTCGCTTCGATCAACCTGTTGCGCTGATCGGCCGCCGGGCGTGCGAGGTCGTAGAACAGCACGGGGACGGTGCGACGCGCGAACAGGCGCAGCATGCCGTCGCGGATCGTTCGCTTCGGATCGGCGTGCACGTGATAGCGGTCGAAGTCCCAGCCGCGTGGCGTCTCCGCGACGGCGTACATGCCGATCGAGTCCGTCCCGAGCAGGTCGCGCGCATCGGCCAGCAGCTGGTCGACCGGCCACGGGCGATCGATCCGGATCGTCGCGAGCTCGGTGGTCAGCTCCGCGAGCGTCATCCGAGGCGATCGATCTCGCGCGCGATCGCGGCCACGGTGGCGGGGCCGTCTTCGATCAGCAGCGCGTGGCCTGCACCGAGGACGATCTCGAGCGTGGAGCGGCGCGCGAGTCGCGCGATCTCGTCGCTCCACGCCGGAGGGCAACCTCGATCCAGCGCGCCGACCCGGGCGTACACGCGCGAGCGCAGCGCCGCGATCTCGGGTCGCAGATCGCGCGATCGGGCGAGTGCCGCGAGCTCGCGCGCGAGCGCCGGCGCCGTCGTCGTCTCGACCCAGCGCTCGACCCGTTGTGCGTCGGCGGGATGCGCGGCGATCCACCCCGGAGACAGCAGGAGGTCGCGGAGCATCGCGCGCACGGTGTCGCTCGCGAGGAAGCTCGGATCCGCCGCGAGCTGACGTGCGAGGTGGACGCGTGCCTCGCGAGCCGCGACATCGAAGCATGCGACGCCCGCGAGCGACACGATGAGGTCCGCCGCGATCCCCGCGCGCAGCACGAGATCGAGCGCGCGATACGCGCCGGTCGAGAAGCCGACGATCGCGCGCAGCTGCGTTGCATCGCGCTCGCGGAGCATCGCGGCGAGCTCGTCGCCGACCGCCTCCATCGACGCATCGCGCGGCGCCGCGCTGCGGCCGTACCCGGGAAGGTCGGGCACGAGCACGCGATACCGGCGCCCGAGCACGTCCGCGAGCGGCGACCAGTCGCTCGCCGGCGATAGCGTGCCGTGGAGCATCAGGATCGGTGCTCCACTGCCGAGCTCGCGGACGTACATCGAGGCCACACTAGTTGGTTTGGCGCGCGGGCGTGACTGGGTATCGGACTACCTAGCTTCGGAAAACCGAAGGTCGGGTGCGTTGGTTCCGTCGAGGCGGTTCGCTAGCGTACGCGTGTGCGGTGGGGCAGTCATGGGTAAGGCAGTCGCGCCGACCGACCCGCGCTTTCGTGCGTTGCTCGACGAGCTTTCCGTCGTTCGCCCGGATGGTTCGCCGCCGCTCGGCGCTGCGATTCCGCGCTTGCGGCAGCTCGCAGATGTCGAGTCGCTCGTCTGCCTGACCCCCGTCCAGAGCACGTCCGGCTGGGCGTTAGATGGATTTCACGCTGATAATCTGCCGAATGCATCGCGATTTCGCACGCTGCTGGCGTCGTACCTGACTCGCGCGCAGCAGAGCATCGGGTGGTTCAACCCGGTCACGCCGCAACCGGAGCAGCGCAACGTGCTCGTCGACATCGGCGAGGAGGTCCCGGCGAGCGAGCTCGAAGCATCCGCGCTCTACACGCAGGTCCTCCAGCCGCTGCACCTGCACCGGCATCACATCGTGCGCTCGCTGCTCTGCGACGGTGACACGCTGCTCGCGTGGCTCGGCGCATTTCACCCGACGCCGTTCGAGCCCGCCCAGCTGGCGCTCCTCGCGGCTGCACTTCCCGCGCTGCAGCGCCGCCTCGTGATCGAGCGCCAGATCGAGTCCGCGCCGATCGTCAACGCCGCGCTCGTGGCCGTGCTCGAGCAGATCGCCGGTCCCGCGTTCATCGTCAGCTCGGACGGCCGCATCCACGACGTCAACGCGGCCGGCCGCGCGATGCTCGAGACGCGCCGCCAGGAGCTCTCGATGACGATCCTCGCCGCGCTCGCGGGCGACACGCCGCCGATGCCGGTCGAGATGATCCCGCTCTCGAGCCACGGCGTGCACGGTCACTGGCTCGCCGTCATCCGCACGCGCACGCCGGATCACCGCGCGACATCCGCGATCGCGCGCACCGCCGCTCGGCTCAAGCTGACGCGCCGGCAGCGCGAGGTCCTCGCGCGGGTCGTCGTCGGCGAGAGCAATGCGACGATCGCGGCCGCTCTCGAGATCAGCGAGCGCGCCGTCGAGCAGCACATCACGGCCTTGTTCGATCGCGCGGCCGTCGACAGCCGCGCCGCGCTCGTCACGTACGTGCTGCTCGGCTGAGGAAGTCGCGCAACGCCGCGAGGTACGCCTCCGGCTGCTCGACGAACGGGAAGTGCCCCGCATTCGCGATCTCGACGGCACGCGCGCCCGGCACGCCATCGGCGAGGCGCCGCGCCTGCGCGAACGGCGTGATGTAGTCGTCGTCGCCCGTGATCGCGAGCAGCGGGACCGGGGGCATGCGCCCGACGACCGACCAGCCCTGCAGAGCGGCCATGCCGCACCCGAACGCGTGCGCCGAGAACTGCGTGTGATCGAGGATCGGTGGCGCCTCGCCGTGGAAGTAGAGCGGGAGGATCGTGCGCCAGATGCGCGCGAACTCGGCGTCGTCCGTAGGCAGCTTCGCGAAGGCGCCGGCGAGGATCTCGGCGAGCGCCGGATCCTTGCGCCGCGCGTTCTCCATCACGAGGTCCGGGTAGTCGAACGCCGGCGAGGTCGCGCACGCGATCACGCGCGACACGCGCTCGGGGTAGCGCGCCGCGAATTCCAGCGCGAGCCACGAGCCGTACGAGTGGCCGTAGAGCGTCGCCTTCGCGAGGCCGAGCTGATCGAGCAGGGCGGCGGCATCGGCGAGCCAGACCGCGTGATCGAGCGGCCCGGTCGTGCGCATGTCGTAGTAGATGAGGCGCGCGCGGTCGGCGAGCGCGTCGTGCCAGGGGCGCAGATAGCCGTGGTCGAGCCCGATGCCGTGCATCATCAGGATCGGCTCGCCCGCTCCAACCTCGACGTACTCCATGCGGCGCTTGTAACACGCAGATCGCTTCGGAAAACCGAAGTCGCCGTCGGCGGCGAGATCGAGCAACCTCATGTCGTGAGGCGTTGCGGGCGGCCGCCGTTCATCGTGCGCGAGGTGCGGTACGACGAGGAGCGCCTGCGCGAGCGTGCGTTCGCGCTGCGCGCGCGTGTGTGGCGCGACGTGCTCGGAGCGTCGTGGGCGGCGCGCGATGACGAGCACGCCCGGCACTTCGTCGCGCTCGACCAGGACGCCGTCGTCGGCTTCGCGCGGCTGCGGTTTCACGGCGCGGTCGCGCTGCTCGATCACCTCGCGACGGACGTCGCGCGGCGCGGGCAGGGCATCGCGCGATGCCTCGATGCGGTGCGGCTGTTCGCGATCGATCGCGAGGGGCGCGTCGAGTCGCTCGTGCGCGTGGCGGAGCCGGCGGGCTGGGCGCGCGTCGAGGCGCTCGAGCGTCGCGGCTTTCAGCGGCTCGCCGCGGGCTTCGATGTTCCGGCCGAGGGGCACAGGTGGTTGCCGATGCGCCGTCCACCGCGGATGTAGTTGCGGCCCGTGACCCCCAAGGGGGCCGGGTAGGGGGCGGCTGCCCCGAGGGGGCCGCGCGCTAGTTGCGCGAGATGCAAAGGTTTCGGGTTGGCCCGGTGCTTGTACTAGAGGTCCTCACTTCGAGGAGGAGGACGCTGTGAAGCACAAGCTCAATACGATCGCGCTCGGAGCCGCCCTGCTGGCGGCTTGCGGCGGTAGCGACAACCCCGGGCCGCTCGGCAATGTCGACTCCCTCGTCATCTTGCAGCGCCAGGCGCGCAACGACATGGGCGACATCTTCCAGTACACCTCCTACGTCCCGGGGGCGAAGCTGATCCAGCTGTCGCCGCCGACCGCGGACGGCAAGCGGACGGTGCTCTGCTGTGACAAGGCGGGCGCCGAGTTCGCCAACATCGACATCCAGGCGTACGACATCTCGTTCGACGCCAAGCGGATCGTGTTCGCTGGCAAGCTCAGCGACAACGAGAGCTACGGCCTGTTCCTGCTGACGATCGCTGATGGCAGCGTCGTGCAGATTCCGACCGACCCGGGTCGCGACTACGTGTCGCCGATCTTCCTGCCGGGCGACAAGATCATGTTCACGACGAACGCCGTCGTGAAGAACATGGCGACCGACTCGACGGGCGCCGCGATCGATCCGAACCCGCCGCAGCACGTCGACGAGTACGAGCGCGGCAAGACGATCCAGATCGGCACGATCAACCTCGACGGCACGAACGAGCAGCTCGGGCCGCGTAACCTCAGCCACCGCACCGCGCCGAGCCTCGCGAGCGATGGCCGCGTCATCTTCACGCAGTGGGACCACCTCGGCCCGGAGAACTCCGGCCACCTCATGTTCATGAACACGGACATGACGGAGCTGCGCGAGGCGTTCGGCAAGGAAGGCACCGGCGCGTCGAACTCGACGCTCAAGGCGCAGGAGATCAGCCCGGGCCGCTTCGTCGGCATCGCGACGGCGCGTAACCGCACGATCAACGCCGGCGCGCTGATCGACATCCGCCTCGGCCACGTCAGCAAGCTCGACAACGGCGACGTCGTCGCGAACACCGCGATGAGCGAGGCGAACGCGACGTACGTCATGCTGACCCCGGACGTGCCGACCGACAACATGCCGTCCGCGAGCACGATCGGCCGCTACTACGACGCGTACGCGCTGAACGCGAAGGAGCACCCGGACCTGCTGGTGTCGTGGGCCGATGGCCCGGTCGAGTCGAGCGTGCTCGCCGCGGCGAACAAGTCGGCCGATTTCGGCGTGTACCTCTACGACACGACGACGCTGCAGCGCCACCCGATCCTCGACGACAAGGGCGTGTGGGACATCTTCCCGCGCCCGCTGCAGCCGCGCACCGCGCCGGCCGTGACGAGCTCGTCGATCGACGCGAGCCTCGGCGGCGAGGCGGTCATCGGCGCGATGAACGTCTACGACTCGTCGCTGCACACGTTCAACCCGGGCGAGGTGTACGGCGTCCGCGTGATGGAAGGCTTCTCGTCGGAGGAGGGCTTCCCGCGCATGTTCGGCACGACGATGTTCGAGGGCCACGCGAACCTCGGTGTCGCGCGCGTCGCCTCGGACGGCAGCTGGCTCGCGAGCGTGCCGGCGAACGTGCCGCTCCACCTCCAGACGATCGACAACTTCGGCATGTCGCTGTTCAACGAGCCCGTGTGGTTCAGCGCGCGCGCCGGTGAGTCGCGCGTGTGCGGCGGCTGCCACGAGGACCGCGCGAAGACGACGGTCATCAACCCCGGCATCACGCAGGCCGCCGCGATCGGCCCGACGAACGCGATGGGCCTCGTCGCTCGCGACAAGCGCCTGTCGAGCGCGACCGACCTCGCGAACGCGAACCTCATCCAGGCCGACGGCACCGGCGCCGACAAGCTCGTCGGCATGGCCTGGGACAAGGCGATCCAGCCGATCTTCGACGCGAAGTGCACGAGCTGCCACAACGGCACGCCCAGCGCGGCGAACCCGACCTACCAGATCGTGAACCCGATGACGGGTGCGAGCACGAGCTACACGTTCGACCTGACGAACAAGCAGATCTCGATGCTCGACATGGACGGCATGGTCGAGACGTGGCCGGCCTCGTACTTCTTCATGGCCGGCCCCGACATGGAAGCCATCGAGAAGAACAACCTGATGGTGACCGGCACGCTGCCGTGCCACACGCCGACCGGCACGCCGACGCTGCAGTGCATGCTGCCGACGGACGCGCACGACTCGCCGGCGATTCGCCTCGTCAACCCGACGAAGCTGTTCCCGACGCCCGACGCGAACGTCCGCGCGTTCACGACGGCGCCGCACTCGACGGTCGGCGGCTACGCCGAGCTGACGCCGACCGAGTTCTACAAGCTGATCCTCGCGGCGGACATGGGCCTGAACTACTACGCCCGCGAGAACAACCCCCACTCGAGCACCTACTAAGAGGAGCGCGCCATGAAGAACATCTCCAAGCTCGTCCTCGCGCTCACCGTCGTCGCGAGCACCGCGTTCGCCGGCAAGGGCGGAAGCAACGCCAAGATCATCCAGGCCGTGTCCTCCGGCTCGACCGACGCGATCATCGCCGAGGTCGAGCGCGCCGAGGGGCTGACCTGCTCCGAGTGTGTCCAGACGATCACCAACCTCACCGAGGACAATCGGTTCGCGGTGCGTGAAGTTGCCGCCTGGTGGTTCGCGAAGCGCCCCGGCCTCGCGAAGGTGATGGGCGACCAGTTCAAGCAGGAGCTGGTCAGCGGCACCTCGGTGCAGGCGCGCAACGCGGCCGATTTCCTCGGTGCGGTCGTCGACTACACCGCGCTTCCGTCGCTGCGTCAGGCGATGGGGCGTGGCCTGAACACCGATGCGAAGCTCGCGATCGTCCACGCGGTGGGCTACCTGGCTCACGTCAGCGGCAACGACATCCTCGTCACCGCGATGAACGACCAGGATGCGAGCGTGCGGGTCGCCGCCATCAACGCGTGGCGCGACGTCCTGGGCCAGGTCAGCGTGACGCCGGTCGAGTCGAAATTGACCGACGCCGACGCCAAGGTCCGCGCGGCCGCCGCGACCGTCATCGGCGCGTACGGCGACCGCAACGCCGTCTCGACGCTCGCGCAGCTCGTCACGACCGACACCGACCCGTTCGTGCGGCGCAATGCCGCATGGGCGCTCGGCCAGATCGGCTCGCGCGACGCAGCCGGTGCGCTGACGACGGCCATGAACGACAAGAGCGGCCTCGTACGCCTCGTCGCGAAAGCATCTCTCGCCGAGCTCCGGTAATTCTCGCAACGATGTGTGTGATCGGAGCCGCGTCCACGAGGGCGCGGCTCGCTGCGTTTTCAAGATAGGATTGACCATGGACCTACGTAGGGGCGTCCTCCTCGGTGTCCTCGTGCTCGTTGGGTGCAGCGACTCGCCGCCGGGTCGCACGTACTACCAGCGCAACATCGAGCCGATCCTGCAGCAGAAATGCGCGGGCAACACGAGCGGCTGTCATCAGACGAACAAGGACGATCCGTACTCGTTCGCCGCCGGCAACTTCGACGTGTCGACGTTCGACAACGTGCAGAAGCGTCGCGACCTGCTCGCGCCGTTTGGCGCGTACACGCAGCCGCTGCTGCTGATCAAGGCCGTCGCGCCGTCGACGCCGGCGCCCGCGAACGATCCGAACGCGCTGCAGGTCCAGTACGGCGATCAGTTCCTGCCGCTGCAGGTGCTCCACGCCGGCGGCGCGATCCTCACGCCCGGCTCCGACGCGTACATCGCGCTGCAGACGTGGATGCAGAACGGCGCGACCGAGAACGGCCTCGAGCCGCCGACGCCGCCGCAGCAGAGCAGCCAGCCGTGCTCGACGAGCGTGCCGTCGGGCTTCAACCCGGCGATGTACATGTCGAACGCGAACTACCAGGCGTTCGTCAGCACCGTGCAGCCGATCTTCAAGAAGCACGGCTGCAGCGCGGGCAACTGTCACGGCGCACCGCAGTCGGACTTCTACATCACGTGCGGCACCGACGACACGCAGCTCGCCTTCAACTTCAGCCAGACGTGGTCGTTCGTCAACACGCCGGTCGATGACTCGCAGCTGCTGCGCGTGCCGCTCGCCGTGATTGCGGGCGGCCGCGGCCACACCGGCGGCGACCAGTTCAGTGGCACCGACGACGCCGACTACAAGGCGATCCACGACTGGGCACAGGCGGTCGGCGTGCTCGACTTCGCGCAGGGCGATCCGGTCAAGCAGTTCTTCAAGGACAACGTGCAGCCGATCCTGATCCAGCGCGGCTGCTCGTTCATGGCGTGCCACAGCCCGGCCGCCACCAACGACTTCAAGCTGCGCTCGGGCACGCAGGGCTTCTTCTCGGCGGTCGCGCTCGAGAAGAACTACGAGCTGCTCCGCAACGAGTTCATGGCCGTCGAGCTGCCCGATGCGCGGCGCGGCCGCGCGGTCGCGAAGGGCATCCTCGTCGACGACTTCCGCCTCAACAACCAGGTCGGCGGTATCGCGCACCGCGGCGGCTCCGTGCTCGAGACGCCCGGCGCCGGCAAGGCGAGCGATCCGGCGGCGTGCGGCGCGTGGGCACCAGGGGCATCGCCGTTCTGCACGATCCAGGAGTGGATCACGCGCGAGCGCGCGGCGCTCGGGACGCAGGTCTCGCCGATGAACGCGGGCGACTCGATCGAGATGGTGTTCGTCGACCGGCCGGCAGGGCAGGCGGCGGATCGCCTGCAGTTCGACACGTTCCAGGGCGGCGCCGACCTCAAGCACGTGCCGCTGCAGTTCGGCGCGAACTTCGGCCAGCAGCCGGCGGTCAACGGCGCACCGGCGTCGCTGCTCGGCGATGCGTCGTGCGCGGGCGCGACCGGCGGCGACATCAGCGCGCCCGATGTCGCGAACGACGGCGACTCCGTCGCGTTCGCGGCGCGGCCGAGCCAGAGCGTGGGCTGGAGCGTCTGGAAGGTGTCGCTGTCGACGGGCGTGTGCACGCAGCTCGTGCCGTCGCAGGGCACCGTCGACAACTTCGATCCCGCGTGGACGCCCGACGGGCAATCGCTCGTGTTCGCGTCGACGCGCGGCAAGAACGGGCCGTCGCTGTCGCGCAAGCGCTTCCTGCCGCAGGCCGACATCTGGCGCATGACGCTCTCCGACAGCTCCCTCGAGCAGATGACGTTCCTCTCGAACACCGAGATGTCGCCGCAGTTCATGCGCGAAGGCCGCATGATCATGACGACGGAGAAGGTCAGCCAGGGCTTCTACCAGCTCTCCGGCCGCCGCCTGAACTGGGACCTGACCGACTATCACCCGCTGCTCGCGCAGCGCAAGGTCTCGCCCTACGCGGACCTGACCGACCTGACGCAGACGAAGGACTCGATCGGCTTCGACGCCGCGACCGACATCCGCGAGGGCAACGACGGCAACTTCATCGTGATCCTCAGCGACGTCGGCGCCGACGGCACGCCGGTCTTGAAGGGCGGCGCGGGCGCGCTCGGCATCTTCAACCGCAGCATCGGGCCGTTCGAGAGCGGCCGCACCGACCCGGGCTATCTCGGCTCGCTGAAGATCGTCGGCGACGGGGCCGCCACCGGCCACGCCGGCGCGACCGCCGGCTATCGCGCGCCGTTCTACATGCCCGACGGCACGCTCCTCGTGTCGTACGCGCCGCAATCGACGCTCGCGTGGAAGCTCGTCTCGGTCAACCCGCGCACCGGCCAGCAGACCGACGTGCTCGCGCCGGCGGGCGGCCGCGCCGTCGTCGACGCCGTGCTCGCGTACAAGTACCCGGCGCGCGCGATGTACCTCAACCGCCGCCAGCTCGTGTTCGGCGGCGCGCAGGACACGAACGATCCGACGCACGCGGTCGTCCACATGCCCGACGCGCCGATGGTGTTCACGGTGCTGACAGGCAACCTGAGGCGCGGTCGGCCGGTCGATGACTTCCGCAAGGCGAAATACCTCGTCGTGACGACCGAGGCACCGTGCCCACCGGGTGCGTGCAGCGCGAACACGATGGGCATCTACGAGAACCGCACGGTCCTCGGCAAGGCGCCGCTCGCGAGCGACGGCTCGGTCAAGGTCCGCGTCCCCGCGCAGACCGGCGTGATCCTCGAGCTCCAGGATGACAGCGGAAACACCGTCGTCAAGATGAGCGAGGAGCACGAGTTCGGCCCCGGCGAGCACATCTCGATGGGCATCACCGAGAAGCTGTTCGACCAGGTGTGCGGCGGCTGTCACGGCTCGGTCACCGGCAAGGAGCTCGACGTCGGCGTCTCCCCCGACGCGCTCACCGGTGCCTCGCAGAGTGCCTCGTTCGGCGCAGATCCGACGGCTCTCGGCAATTGATGCGCGACGCACATTTCTAATTGTTGAGCGCGTGCCGCTGCGGCGTGGCTTGGCCATACTGCGGCGGTGGTGAGGCTGTACGCCACGCTCGCCAGCGTGGTCCTCTGGGTGCACGCGGCGCATGCCGAACCGGGCCGCTTGCTCGGCGACGACACGTTCGCGGTGCGCGACGGCGGCCCGTACATCCTCGACGTCGGCCTGTTCGCCGCGCAACCCGCCGCTCTCCCCGCCGGCATCTCGACGGGCATCGGCGCCGGCGTGACGCGCCAGTGCGGCTGCGGCATCTCCTACGGCGCGCGCGCCTCGTGGTCGACGGAGAGCGAGTCGTCCCAGATCTGGGACGTCACGCACTGGGACATGCGCCTGCGCGGCTTCGCGCAGCTCCGCTACACGGCCGGCCGCGGGATCCTGGCGCTGCGCGCGGGCGCGGGCCCGACGTTCGTGCACGAGCATCGCGTGCGCACCCAGAGCATGCGCAGCGGCATGACGATCGAGTCGAGCACGACCGCGACGCTGCCGGCGGTCGACGTCGAAGGCCTCGTCGGCCTGCACGTCGCGGGGCCGTGGATCGCGATGATCTCCGTCGGTCCCACCGTCGAGGTCCTCGACGGCAACCTGCGCGGCGGCTGGATCGCGCAGCTCAGCATCGGATGGCAGCCATGAAGCGCGCGCTCCTGCTCGCCGTGCTCGCCGCGTGCGGCAAGCTGCAAGGCTTCTCGGGCGACGTCCCGCCGCTCGCCACGTTCGAGGTGACGGCCACCGGCGCGCCGCCCGCGAACGCCGACCTTCACGTCGCGCTCGTCTGGGGGCGCCAGTGGCTCGTCGAGCCGCTGTGCATCGTCCCGCCCGATCCGCGCGACGACCAGGCCGCGGTCGCGGCCGTGATCGCGGCCGGCTGCCGCGATCCGTTCGGCTTCGTGCCCGCGCGCGACGCCGCCGATGCGCCGCTCACGCTCGACGCGCCCGCGACGATCGATCTGATCACGCTGCCCGGCGCCGACGTCATGGTCGGCGATCTCACGGCGCGCGTCGCGTACGCCAGCCTCGTCGTCTACGACGACCGCGACCACGACGGCACGATGAAGCTCGCGGTCCCCAACCGCCCACCGGACTTCGGCCCCGGCGGCGGCATGGGCGGGGGCTCCGACTCGACGGTCACGCAGGACGTCGTGCTCGGCGCGAGCTTCGTCACGATGCTCGCCCCCGACACCCGCGTCACCTACCGCGAGGGCGCGTTCATCACGAGCGGCTTCTACCCGCGCGCCGGCTGCGGCGACCCGCCGCCCGGCTTCTCGATCGAGTCCGCCAGCGGCTTCACGGAGCAGGCCGCGATCACGGCGACGCTGATGGGCATGGTCCCGCAGGAATCCGACGTCACGCAATGCGTGCAGCGCGCGCCCGCGAGCGGCCCGATCGACGTCACGCTCCAGACGCCGAGCCGCGCACTGGAGGAGCTCGCGTGCCGCGAGCGCGCGACGGACTCGACGGTGCGCTACCGCGAGCCGCCCGCCGACCCGCCGGACCTCACCGACCGCACGACGGCGTGCGTGCACTACCCGAGCTTCGGCATGCCCTCCGACGTGATCGAATTCGTCGTCGCTGGCCGCTCCGACGACTCGTGCGTCGGGCTCACGCACTACATCCTCAAGGGCTGTCGCGAAGGCCCCAACTGCGGCACGCCCGACTGGGATCATAGCCTCGCGCCGCCGAGCTGGTGGCCATGCTGACCCGCGCCGCCGGGCGGAAGGTGGCGGTGTTGCGCGCGCCCGCGCCGGCGGTCCCGCTCGTGCTCGCGTCTCCGCTGGCGCTCGTTGTCGTGCTCGTGCTCGGCGCGCGAGCGGCGCGCGCGCAGTCGCCCGCGCCGACGAACCCCGCGCCGACCACGAACCCCGCGCCGACCACGAACCCCGCGCCGGCCACGAACCCCACCAACCCCGCGGCGATCACCAACGCCGCGACGACCACGAACCCGACCACCAACCCCGGCGAGCGCGTCGTCATCGAGCCCGTGAAGCCGGCCGCGAAGAGCCCGGACGACGACGGTGTGGTGCGGCTGTCGCTGCCGACCGAGGCCGACCGCGTCGCGTGGACGCAGCCTGGGTTCCGGCTCGCGCTCGGCTTCGCGTACGGGCGGATGGAAGGCCTGCGCGGCGCGCCGAGCGGCCGCCTGCTCGGCCCGGTGCTGCACGCGGGGCTGCGCCTCGACAAGGACTGGTCGATCTACGCGTCGTTCATGTACGCGAGCGCCGCGCAGAGCAAGGGGCTCTCGGCGCTGCGGTTCGCCGGCACGATCGATCCGACGTGGCACGCGACGCCGAGCCTGGCGCTCGCGGTCGGTTTCGGGTTCGCGGGGCTCGTCGAGGGGCGCACGTCGCGGCCGGATCCAGATCCGCTCGGTTCGACGCTCGACACGAGCTACACGTTCCCCGACGCATCGCACCCGCTGCCGAGCTGCAGCGGCGTCGGTGCGGCGGGGCTGGCGCGCGGCACGTACTCGTACGTGATGGGCCCGCGGGCGTCGTTCAATGCCGAGCTCGAGGTATTCGGGCAGTACACGGCGTGCATCGATCGCACCGGGCGTGTCGAGCCGGATACCGCGCAGCCGATCATCCGCGAGCAGTACTGGCCGCACGTCGGTGTGTCGCTCGCCGCGGGGTTCGCGTGGCGGTGAGGCTCGCGCTCCTGCTGCTGCTGATCTCGGCCGTCGTGCGCGCCCAGGGGGCCGGCGCTGGCTCTGGCAGCGGCTCGGCCGCGGCGAGCGGCTCTGGCAGCGGCTCGGCCGCGGCGAGCGGCTCGGCTGGTGGCTTGGACGCGGGAAGCGCGGCGGACGCGGGCAGCGGTTCGGGTAGCGCGAGCGCGCAGCCGCAGTTCGAGCCGCCGAAGGCGATCGGCTCGACGGATGTCGTGGCGCCGCCCGATGCGCCGCCGATCACGGCGCCGGTCGCCGTCACGGTGAAGCTGCTCGTCGACAAGGACGGCACCGTCAAGAAGGCCGACCTCGTGAGTGCGCCGCAGCCGCCGTTCGACGACGCGGTGCTCGAGGCCGCGAAGCACTTCACGTTCGAGCCGGCGACCTACGGCGGTAAGCCGGTGAAGGTCGAGATCACCTTCACGCACACGTTCACGCCGCCTCCGCCGCCCGAGCCAACGCAGGCGCCGGGCGAGCAGGGGCCCGCGCGCACGAGCGCGCTGCGCGGCAAGCTCGTCGAGCTCGGGACGCGTGCGCCGGTCGCGAGCGCGACGGTGACGGCGGTCGTCGGCGGGCGGACGTACTCGGTCGATGCCGACAACAAGGGCCACTTCCGCCTCGAGCTACCGCCGGGGTCCGCCGATGTCAGCGTGTACGCGCCCGCGCACAACCCCTTCGTGCAGAAGGAGACGCTCGCCGACAAGCAGGAGCTCGTCGTCACGTACTTCGTCGAGCGCGACCGATATGACCCGTACGAGATCGTGGTCGTGGGCGAGCAGCGGCGCGAGGAGGTCTCGCGCATCACGCTGCGCGGGCCGGAGCTCAAGCAGGTGCCGGGCACGTTCGGCGATCCGTTTCGCGTGATCCAGGCGCTGCCCGGTGTCGCCTCGGTCGTGTCGCTGCTGCCGTTTCCGGTCGTGCGCGGGTCGAGCCCGTCGTCGACGGGCTTTCTGATCGACGGCACGCGCGTGCCGCTCTTGTTCCACCTGCTGAGCGGGCCGAGCGTCATCCACCCCGAGTTCATCGACGAGATCCAGTTCTATCCGGGCGGCGCGCCCGCGCCGTACGGCGGGTACACGGGCGGCATCGTCGACGGCCGCACGACGCGCGCGGAGCAGGGCTCGCACCTGATCGACCTCGATGCAAATCTATTGCAGGTCGGCGGCCTCGTGAAGGAGCCGGTCAAGCCGATCGACGCGACGGTCACGGCCGCCGCGCGCTACGGCTTCCCCGGGTTCCTGCTGTCGCTGGCGACGGACCAGGCGTCGCTGTCGTACTGGGACTACCAGTTCCGCCTCGACGGTGGCACGAAGACGAACGGCTGGACCGTGTTCGCGTTCGGTGCGAACGACGAGCTCGATACGGTCGCGCCGAACGCCGATCCGAACAAGCCGAACCCGCCGCTGTCGCCGTCGTTGATCCTGCGCTTCCACCGGCTCGACCTGCGCTACCACCAGACGCTCGGCAAGCTCGAGACGACGTATCGCGTCGTCGGCGGCTACGACAAGACGTACTCGCAGGGCACGGACTTCCGGATCTTCCTCGTCGAGCCGGAGCTGCGCACGCGCTACACCGTCGACAAGTCGCTCGTGCTCGCGGGCGGGCTGTGGGGCGATGCGCGCGACCTCAAGCAGGGCAGCGGCGCGAACGGCGGCGGTGGTCCGCTCGCCGCGATCACGAAGGATCTGTCGACGTCGCAGGTGGCGTCGGGATACGTCGAGGCGCTGTGGCGTCCGACGAGCGACTGGCTCATCCGTCCCGGCGTGCGCGCCGACGTCTATCACGACCGCACCGCAACGAAGCCCGACATCGATCCGCGCCTGACCGTCCGCTACAAGCTCGGCCACCGCGACCTGCCCGACGTCGCGCCCGACTCCGACGACAGCGCCGTGTGGCTCAAGGGCTCGGCCGGCATCTATCACCAGCCGCCGCGCTTCGTCGTGCCGCTGCCGGGTCTCGATCAGATGCCGCTGAAGTACGGCCTCCTACAGTCGTATCAGACGAGCCTCGGCGCCGAGATCCCGCTGGCGAATCGGTTCCAGCTCTCGACCGAGGGCTACTTCAACTACATGAGCCCGACGCTGTTCGACCTTTCGATCAACGCGGCGACCGCGGGCACCGCCGCGAACAGCACGCTGCTGCCGACGCAGGTCCTGCAAGGCACGGATCGCGGCGACGAGATCATCAACCGCCTCACCACGCCCCAGACCGGGCGCGCGTACGGCATGGAGTTCATGCTGCGCCGCCAGGCGAAGAACGGCGTGTTCGGCTGGGTCTCGTACACGCTGTCGTACGCGGAGCGCAAACGCGAGGGCACGTGGGCGCCGTACGACTTCGATCGCACGCACCTGGTCAACGTCGTGATGGGGTTGCCGCTGCGTCGCAACTGGGACATCGGCGTGCGCATGTCCTACCAGTCCGGCCTCCCCGCGACGACGACCGCCGGCTACAACACCGCGCGCGGCGACGGCTACCTGCGCTTCGACGTGCGCGTCGACAAGCGCGCCGTCTATCGCAACTGGCTGCTCGACTTCTACGTCGACATCACGAACGTGGCGCTCCTTCCCGAGGAGGTCACGCCCGGCAACACGATCCGCTACGTCCTGCCCACGGTCGGCTTCCGCGGCCGTTTCTAGGAGTCGTCATGAATCACACCGATACGATCGATTCACAGATCCTCGACCTGATGCTGCGCGCCGGTTCGCGCTGGGTGCTCTGGCTGCTCATCGGCCTGTCGCTCGGCGCGGTCGCGGTCATGGCCGAGCGGATCTGGTTCTTCATCCAGGAGAAGAAGCCGGCGGCGCGCATCGCGGGCGCGCTGAAGGCGCTGCACGACAAGGGCCCGGCCGACGCGTCGAAGCTGCTCGCGGGCTCGCGCTCGATCGAGGTCGCGGTGCTCCGCGCGTGTCTCGATCACGCGGGGGAGGGCGCGGCCGCCGTCGACGAGCACAAGCAGGCGGTGCTGGAGGTCGAGCGCCAGCGCTACGAGAAGCGGCTCGCGTTCCTCGGCACGCTCGGCAACAACGCGCCGTTCGTCGGCCTGTTCGGCACGGTGCTCGGCATCATCCGCGCGTTCCACGATCTCGCCGGCTCGTCGCTGCAAGGCACGCAGGCCGTGATGACCGGCATCGCGGAGGCGCTCGTCGCGACGGGTGTCGGCCTGCTCGTCGCGCTGCCGGCCGTCGCGACCTACAACGCGTTCATGCGCCACGTCGAGACGGCGGTCGCCTCCGCGGAGGCGCTCGCGCACGAGGTGCTCGCGTACCTCAAGAAGGAGGGCTAGGTGGCCGGCGGAGCAGGGCGACGGCGCGGCATCATCGCCGAGATCAACGTCACGCCGCTCGTCGACATCATGCTCGTGCTGCTGATCATCTTCATGCTGACGGCGCACCTGATCGCCAAGCAAGCCATCGAGGTCGAGCTGCCGCGCGCCTCCAACGCGACGACGCTCAAGCCCACGACGATCGCCGTCACGCTGACGAGCGACGGCTCGCTCTATCTCAACGACAAGGCCGTCACGCCCGCCGCGCTGCGCGACGAGGTCGCGGCCGCCGTCGCCAAGGACGCGAAAACGCAGGTCGTCATCTCCGGCGACAAGTCGGTCTCGCACGGACGCGTCGTGTGGGTGCTCGACCTCGTAAAATCGCTTGGCGTGACGTCGTTCGCGATCCAGATCGATCCGAGTAACGTGATCGCGCCTTCTCTATGACCGACGAGATCAAGCTCGCGATCTGCGTCGTCGGCTCGGTGGTGTTCCACATCGCGCTGAAGCGCGGGCTCGATCATCTTCCGCCGCGCCACGATCCGCCGCGCGATCAGAAGGTCACGATCCAGGTCGTCGAGCCACCCGCGCCACCTCCGGCGCCGCCGCCCGAGCCGGAGAAGCCGCCGGAGCCCGAGAAGCTGCCGCCGAAGATCGTGCACGAAGCGCCGACGCCGCACCCGGCCAAGGCGCCCGTCGCGGCAGTCGCCAAGAACGCCCCGGCGCCCGAGCATCCCGCCGTCACGACGGACACGCAGGACGAGCCCGTGTTCGGCGTGTCGATGTCGTCGACGTCGGCGGCCGGCACCGGCCCGGCGATGCCCGTCGGCAACACGACGCGCGCGCCCGCCAACACCGGCTCCGCCGCGCCGCCGAAGCCGCTCGCCGGCGCGGTCGCGGCGTTCGAGGCGACGAAGATGCCGCTGCCGCAAGGTCGCTGTTTCGGCAAGTACACCGACGAAGCACGCGCCGCCGGCGACGAAGGCACCGTCGTGCTCGACCTCGTCGTCGACGAGACCGGCCACGCGCGCGACATCCACGTCACTCAGGGCCTGCCGCACGGCCTCACCGAAGCCGCGATCAAGGCGCTACAGGAGTGCCGCTTCACGCCCGGCGAGAAGGACGGTCAGGCGGTGCCGGTGAAGATCCGCGGCTTCAAGATCCACTTCGTGCTCTCGGAAGCGCAGTAAGCCACGCGCTTCATGGAAAGCAGACGCCGTCGCTCTGGCCCATCTCGCTGCAGTTCGGCACGTGGCGCGACTCGCGCCGCATGAACTTCTGCGACACGCTCACGCGAGCACCATCCGTCACCGTCACGCCGCCGCGCGACTCGCTCAGCCCGCCGAACGAGAACGTCACGACGTAGTCATCCGCCGGCCGCAGATCGCGCACCTGATAGAACCCGCGCTCGTCGGTGGTCGCGCGTCGCCGCACCTCCAGCTGCGCCGACGCGACGACGATCGTCGCCCCGACCAGCGCGGTCGACCCGGCGTGCCCGCTATCGAGCACGACGACGCCCTGGATCGTCCCGCCCGCCGCATGCACGGGCTCCGCGTGCCTGGCCGGACCGAGCGCATCGCCCGGCTTCGCGGTCACCGGCGCGCCCGCATGACCGCACGCGGTCAGCGCGATCGCGCACAGCACCACCAACCGCATGCGGCGAGCGTATCGCGCCTCGCTCGCGCGCGCCGGAAATGATCCGCCTCGCTCGCGCGCGCCGGAAATGACCCGCCGCGCTCGCGCGCGCCGGAAATGATCCGCCGCGCTGCGGCGTTGTGTCCCCATGCAGCTCCGCACGCGCGTCACGCTCGGCAGCCTGTTCGCCACCACCGCCGTCCTCTCGACCGCGCTCGCCTGGCACGCCCAGCGACAGCTGGCCGCGCGCGCCGCGCCCACGCCGGCGCCCACGCCAGCCGCCACGCCCGCCGCCGCGCCCGCCGCCGCGGACCCCGAGCCACCCGCCGCGCCCGACGAGCCGCTGCTCTCCGCATCGGACCCCGACCAGGAACAAGCCGAGGGAGACCCTCCCGCGCCCGGCGCACCGACGACGACCCTCGACACCCTCGATCTCGCCTGGCTCCCGAAGGGCTACGTGCGCGACGTCGGTCACGACAAGACCGCTGCGCTCGCGCAGCTCGTCGAAGCCTGGGCCGGCAGCAACTCCGACGAGCCGCGCATCGAGTACCGCAAGGGCGTCGTGTTCGCGCGCAGCACCGAGGATCGCGGCGACGATGGCCCGTACCCGCGCTCCGCACGGCCTCAAGACCAGCGCGTGTGCGGCGAGGCAAGCACCTGGCTCCGCGAGTCGCTGCGCCGCCGCCTCGCGAACGAGACGTTGACCTGCGATCGCAACATCTGCAGCTACGGCGGCATGGAGTACGCGCCAGACGGCCTGCTCGTCTTCCGCGAGATCACGATCGACGGCGAGCCGCAGTGGGCGCTCGACGCCTGGATCGAGGTCTATCGCGCCGCGCTCGACCCCGAAACCGCGGCCCAAGATCAGGCGGAGGTCGTGCACGCCCTCCGCCACCAGCTGAGCACGTCGTGCGCCGGCGAGCCGCCAGGCGCCTACTGATCCGCCGCCGCCCGGGACGAGCCGCCCGGCGCCCGCGGCGCTACGCTGTGCCCATGGACCCGACGCGCGAAGACGTCGACGCGAGCCGCGGAACCCTCCTGCTCGAATTCGGTGCGAGCTGGTGCCCGCACTGTCAGCTCGCCCGCCCGCTGGTCGACGCGGCGCTGGCCGCGCGCCCCGACGCCCACCACGTCTGGATCGAGGACGGCAAGGGCAAGCGTCTCGGCCGCACCTTCGCCGTCAAGCTCTGGCCAACGCTCGTCCTCGTCCGCGACGGGCACGAGGTCGCCCG
>CAYUNM010000086.1:0-23116 GCA_964446175.1 uncultured Kofleriaceae bacterium | reverse complement strand
CATCGGACTCTTAATCCGCTGGTTGAAGGTTCGAGTCCTTCTGCCCTCACTAACTCAAGTCGCTGAGACAAGCGGCTTTTCGCCGGGAATCGCCGGGCATTTTACCCGCGGACCTGATTCCTCTCGTCGGGAACGCGAGCGTCTTTGCCACGGTTTTGCCACGGCGCGCGCCAGGGATCAGAGCCACGCGCGATACTCGCCGCCATGGCGCGTGGTGCGAGCCGCTTCAAGCTTCAGCCGGCGGATCCGTTCGATCTGATCCGCTGGCTCGCACGCTCGCAGAGCGATGCTCGCAAGGCGGTTGCCGAGCTGGTGCAGAACTCGATCGACGCGCGCGCGAAGATGATCCGGATCGAGCGAAGGCGGTTGCGCAACGGGCCTGCGCTGGTCATCTGGGATGACGGCGAGGGTGTCTTGCCGGCGCTCGGGCGCGAGGAGGCGTTGCGCTATCTCGGCACGCACGTCGGTCACTCGCACAAGCTCGGGCTGTCGCCTGCGGAGCGGCACAGCCGCGTGATCGCTGGGCAGTACGGCGTTGGCCTGCTCGGGTTCTGGGCGATCGGATCGAAGCTGGAGCTACGTTCGCGCGTCGCAGGGTCCGACGTACATGTGCTGACGCTCGTCGAGGACCGGCAGACCGCCGAGCTCGGAACCGCGCCGCACGAGCTCGATGCGCCCGATACCTTCACCGAGCTCGTCGTGTACGAGCTGCATGATGCGGCCGTGCGGCAGCTCTCAGGTCGGCGCCTTGCCGATTATCTCGCTGCGGAGCTCCGCGGTCCGATCCTGGCGTCGGGTGCGGCGCTCGAGATCCACGATCATCTTGTCCGCGGCCTTGGCCAGAGGCGCTTCGAGGTCACGCCGCGTCGCTTCGAGGGAATTGCGATCGACGTTCCGCCGGAGATTTCGGTCGCGGGGCATCCGCCGATCCGCGTCGAGCTCTATCTCGCGCGCGGCGCCGAACGGCCGGCGATCCAGCTCGCGTGTGCGGGCACGCTGGTCGCCGACGACATCGCCGAGCTCGACGTGCTCGGGTTGGATCATCCGCCGTGGCGAGGACGCGACCTCGTCGGGCTGATCGACTTCCCGGGATTTGCGGTGCCGCCGGGAACACGGCGCGGCGTCATTCCGAACGCCGCGGCGACCGCGTTCAGTCGAGCGCTGCGGACGATAGAGCCGGTGATCGAGGGTGTGCTCGCGATTCACGAGCAGCGGCGCCGCTCCGAGTCCGATCGGCATGTGGTGGATGACCTTCGCAAGGCACTGCGCGGGCTGCACGAGCGGATGCCGCATTACGATCTGCCTCGGGTCGAGGAACCCGGCACGAGCGAGTCCGCCGCAACCGGGCGCGCAGACGCGCCTCCGGACGATGAGAACGAAGGGCGGCCGCAGCCCGACCTGTTTCAATCGGGACCACTCGCCGCTGTTGCGATCGTGCCCGAGGCGATCGAGATCGTAGCCGGTGGCGAGCGTCGGATCAGCGCGCGCGCAGTCGATGCCGACGGTCGCGCGGTGCGGACCGGCCTGAGCTTCGGCTGGGCGATCGCTGGTGAGGGCTTCACGCTCTCGGGGGATGGACCGCGTCCCGCACTCCGCGCTGCGGGCGATCTGTTGCCCGGCGCCGAAGCGACGATCTCGCTGGTGGTCAGCCAAGGCGACACGACGGCGAGCGCTCTCGCCGTTGTTCGCTGTACCGATGCGAAGAAACGCGGACGCGCACACGAAGGCATCCCGAAGCCCATCTTGATCGATGCGCCCGGCGCATCATGGCGAAGTCGGCTGGACGGCGATGTCTGGCAAGTGAACGCCGGGCACGAGGATTACCGCGCGCTCGACGATGGCCGTGCTCGGATTCGCTACCTCGTCGCGTTGCTCGGCAAGGAGATCGTCCAGCGCACGTACGGGCGACCTGGCGCCGGCGAGCTGCTCGAGCACCTCGTGGCGGTCATGGCGCACGCCGAGCGCAACCTCCGCCCCGCGTGATCAGTCGCGTTCGCGCGTCAGAGAAGACAGCCGCGGCTGGAACACCAGCTTGGTTGTCGTCCGCACGATGTTCGATCTCGCTGGCCCACGCTGCGGCGACTGCCGCGTTACAGCTTTGGTGTCGTGCCTCGTGGACCGCCCCAAATCGAAAGCGTAGACGGTTTCTCCGTCCTCATCGACCTGGAAGTACACGTGGTTCTCGGTTCGCGGCATCAAGATTCGGCGCAGCTTCGGTCGGCGCGCGGTGGGCCAGGCAATGCCCGCATCGGACCGCTCGCAGATCGCCTCGAACACACACTGGAGCTCGTCGACGAACAGTGTTGGTGCCTCGGGGCGGTGGCCGGCCCACCACTCGTCGATCCGCTCGGCTTGTCGCTGCGCGCGCTTACTGATGCGTAGCTTCACGCTTCGCTCTGAGCTGCGCGACAAATTCGAACGCGTCGACGTGGTCGCCACGCTCGACATCGGCGAACCCGTCTTCAATCGACTGTAGCAGTCTCGCTCGCTCGTCGGGATCGATAGCGTCATCGACCGACAGGAGCTCGACTTCCGTTCCCTCCGGCAGCTTCGTGGGTTCGTCGAGGACGAGCCTGCCGTTCTTGACGACTGCCTTGAGGGCCTGCATCGATGCAGTGTACCGGCCGTGGCAAAGCGTTGCCACGACGAGGCCGAGCGGTCCGGACTTCTCCAGACCACCCCGCACTTCCGGGCTCGCTAACTCATCGGAACGACTGCAAGGCCACGCGACTCTTGGTCATTGGTGATCGTCCCGATAAGGTTCGAGTCCTTCTGCCCTCACCCCGTAAACAGGAAAAGCCGTGGTCTCCTCGCCGGAAACCGCGGCTTTCGCTTTTTCGGCGGTCGTCGCAACTGTGCGAGCTTCGCCAGGCGGAACGGCGTTGCTCGGCACCAATCGTGGCGCAACGACCGCCGAGTCGACGCACTGCTTCAGGTGGCTGCAATCGTTGGGCTCAGGTCGTTCGCCGTCTCGTGCGGTACACGCACCGCTCGCTCGCGCTCGGTCACACAGCTAGCTCTTCTCGTCGTGGCCCACGCTGTGACGACGGCAACGCTACGTTCGTGAATTGTGGAAGCCCCGACCGACGTGCTCGCACCTCAACTTCTGGCGCCGTACTGGCGTCGGCTACTTCTCGACTGGGTTCACAATTGCGGCGTCAACGGTCATTGCGTTGGGCTCATCGAATCGTTGAATGCCGAGTTCAGTGATCGGGATGAGTGCGCTCGGGAACATGTCACCGGTTGCGTTGCCAACATTCCCGGCGCTCAACCCGAAGGTCACCGAGATGCCCCAGTGACCTTCGTGAAGGTCCTGGGCTTTGATCAGGATCTCCGCGAGCTGCTTCACCTTAAACATGATCTGATTCGGTCCCGACATGATGCTTTCCTTCAATGGACCGTCATTGCGGACGTCGCAGAGGCCTCAATGTGGAAGCTTTGAACGGTCATAGAATTCTTTGAAGTGGCGGCGCGCAGAGTACCAGCTGCTTCGCGCAACACCATCGACACGCCCCGAACCATACGTTGCGCCTCTGTGACCAGTCGCGTCCCAGCCGTAGCTGCTCCAACTCGTTCCGCCAGTGCTGCAACGACGTATTGGTTGAGGCTCACGCCGTCACGTTCTGCTAACAGCGTGAGTCGTTGGTGCAAGCTTCGCGGCAACCGAAGCAGCAATTTTCCACCGGCCCGTTGAGCCGCTACTGGCTCGGGGATTTCGATCTGCTGCTCAAACGCAGCTTCGACCCAACTCTCGGCCGCGCTTTCAAGGTTCGCGTATGCGTCAGCAGCCGTATCTCCTTGAGCGAAGCAACCGGGAAACTCGAGAACCGAGCCAGAGAAGCCACCGTCTTCCTCCGGCGTGAGAACGCGAGAGTAGGGACGCCGTAGAATCTCTTTAGCCGTCATTTTCATCATTGGTGTGCTCCTTGTTCTCAAGGTCCTCTTCACTCGTTTCGTCGTCGATTGCGAGCTCGACTTCCGCTCGCCAAGCCTCCACGTCATCTAAGAGCTGGTTCACGATACTGTTGGCCGTCCCTGTCTTCAGAGTTCCGGGGTGATTCGGAATGGAAAGCGGGAACCAGCCGGCGGCGCCAGCCCGGACATATGTCGGCTCTTTTCCACGGTTGCTTTTCTCGCGACCCAGCGCCCGCGCAATCGCAGCAAGCTCGTCTGGACGGATGCTTCCGAGACGCCGTTTCATGCCCCCTCAGCTCCTGTTCTATCTTGGCGAGCTTCTTGAGAGTCATGTGATATCACATATGATATCTAGTGTTTTTGTTGGGCGTTGTCAAGTGGTTAGGATGATACGCATCTGCTTCTTCTAAGGCGCTGATATCTCAAGAAAGTGTCGCAGCCCCGGAAATCACGGAGCGACAGCAGTGTTCGCAATTCCGTACCGCCTGCCGCCACGTTTTCGCGTGCGCGGCGCGCGAGCGATCCGATACACCTCGGCCGTGCCCGAACCTGCCGCGCGTCTGCTGTTGCCGTGCGTGGCCGCGTTCATCTCCATCGCGTCGGGCTGCGGCTCGCATGCGAAGGTGACGACGCCCGACGCGACCGGCGCCGCGATCGACGCGAGCGTCGATAGCCTCCCGTATCCGCCCGGCACGGAGTGCGAGCACGCGTTCTTCGCGCACTACTTCGATCGCGACAACGGATCGGCGTTCGAGGCGCTCCGCGATGCCTCGTTCACGCACATCGTCGAGAGCGTCCAGACGCTGCAGTCGTGCGGTGCGCAGATCACGCTCGGCGGGATGCTCTCGCTCATGATCTACGAGGGCGGCGGCGCGAAGGTCGCGTTCTTCAACGATCGCTGCGCCGAGAACTCCTACGACACCTCGGCGACCTGCTGGAACAACCCGAAGGCCCGCTACAGCTACCAGTACGGGCTCGCGCCGGTGCACACCTCGAACTTCCACCCGTGCGCGGACGTGACGTACACGTCGAAGATGCGCGCGCGGCTCGCCACCGCGATCACGGCCGCGGGCTTCTCGGCGACGCCGGCCCAGATCGCGGCGATCGATCCGCAGGTGAAGTCGTTTTGTCCGTCGGCCACCGCGACGCTCGTCGACTACTACATCGTGACGGCTCACTCGCAGTTCGCGATCCCCACCGACACGACCGGGAACGACCTCGCGAACGCGGGCACGTATCCGTTCTTCACGCCGCGCGTGGTGATCGACCTGTTCTTCGACATGCTCTCCGGCTCGTGTGCCGCGCTGACCTCCGACGGCGCCGCGATCGCGGTGTTCGGCGGCGGCGACGCGAGCTACCAGACCGCGTCGAAGCAGGCCGCGATCCTCAAGCTGTGGAACGACTTCCGCGCGGCGAACTGTCCCTGATAGAACGAATGGGTGGCGAACGACTTCGCAGGCTCTGCCGGTCATTCGGCGGAGTACTTCGGCGACACGCGCGACTTCTGGTACTCGGCTGACTTCCTCGCGCTGCTGTCTCGGCGCTGGCGTCTGCACGAGGTGCAGACTGCGCTCGATGTCGGGTGTGGCGTTGGCCACTGGGGACGCCTGTTCGCCGACAAGCTGCGCCCAGATGCACGGCTCGTCGGGGTCGATCGCGAGCAAGCGTGGGTGGAGGCGGCTCGGGATCGCGCGGCCGCGGTCGGCCTGCGCGAGCGCTTCGAGTACCGGCAGGGAACGGTCGAGTCGTTGCCGTTCGCGGCGGACTCGTTCGATCTGGTCACGTGCCAGACGGTGCTGATCCACGTCCGCGATCCGCGCGCCGCGCTGCAGGAGATGATCCGCGTGACCCGGCCGGGCGGGCTGATCGCCGTCGCCGAGCCCAACAACCTCGCGCGGGCGCTGCTGTCGCCCGATGTTCTCGAGGATCCGATCGACGACGTCCTGGCTCTCGTCCGGTTCCAGCTCACGTGCGAGCGAGGCAAAGAGGCGCTCGGCGAGGGGAACAACTCGATCGGCGAGCTGCTCCCGCAGCTGTTCCAGGCGCTCGGGCTGCAGCACATCCACGTTTGTCAGAACGACAAGGCATCGCCGTTGATCCCGCCCTATGACGATCCGGAGGCTCGCGCGAACGTCGACGAGCTCCGACACTTCGACGAGCGCGGGCTCTGGATCTGGAGCCGCGCCGACACGCACCGGTACTTCGTCGCGGGTGGCGGCGAGGAGACGGCCTTCGAGCCGCTCTGGTCGCTTGCGCTCGCGCAGCAGAAGCGCACGGCGGCGGCCATCGGGCAGGGCACGTTCGCAGCCGCAGGGGGCGGCGTCGTTTATCTGGTGTCGGGCCGCAAGCCGCATTCGCGCTGACACGTGTCGACACGTGACGCGCCACGCGGCGCGATCGCGCTCGCAGAAACAGCGGGTTAGCGGTGGCTCATCGCGTGCAATCGGTCGCTCCCTCATCGGAGGACCGTCATGCGTTTGCAGTTCGTGGTGGCGCTGTGCGCGCTCGTTGGTTGCGGAACGATCACGGCGAAGCACGTCCCCGATGCGGGCGAAGATGCGCCGGCGGCGGTCTGTACGGCGGGCGCGACGTCCTGCGGATCGGACAACGCGCTGTACCAGTGCGAGCCGGATGGCTCGCAAGAGGCGAAGGTCGAGGACTGCCAGTACGGCTGCAGCACCGACCACTGCAACCAGTGCGACTCGAACACGACGTTCTGCAGCGGCGACGACCTTGTCACGTGCAGCGCAAGCGGCTCGATCACGAACCCGATGGCGTGTCCGTTCGGCTGTCAGAACGACGCGTGCAACGCGTGCAAGCCGAGCACGAGCTACTGCTCGGGATCGACGGCCGTGACGTGCGGCGCGGACGGGCAGCCCGGCGCGATGCACGACTGCGGTGCCGCGGGCTGCAACGGCGGGGTGTGCAACAGCTGTGCGCCGAACACGACGTCGTGCCAGGGCGACACGCTCGTCGTGTGCAACGGTGCGGGCACCGTCGCGAGCACGACGGCGTGTGCGCTCGGCTGCAGCACGAGCGGGACCACGCACTGCAAGGCGCTCGTGCCGTCGTTCGGCGTGCCGGCGCCGTCGGGGAATCTGCCCGCGCTCTCGATCACCGCGGACTCGACGCTCGACATCAGCGGCTGCGCGAACCTCAACGTGCTGCTGACGATCGGAACCTCGACGACGGCCGTGCCCGCATCGCAGGTGTCTTCGATCTCGCAGGCGGGCGGGCCGCCGATCTGCGTCGTGCGCTACGGCGCGATCTCGATCCCCGATCCGTACACGCTGACGGTCGTGAACAGCAGCTCCGCGGGTCACGGGCTGTCGCTCGAGGGAACGGGTGACCTGAACCTCGGCGGCAAGATCGTGTTCGTCAACGCGGCGCCGGGCCCGTCGCCCGGGCAAGACGTCGGCACGATCGGCACGAACGCGAGCTCGAAGCTGATGGCATCGGGCGGCGGCGGCGGCGGCGCGGCGCGTGCCGGCGGCGCGGGCGGCGACTGCTTCTGCGGAACGCAAGGCGACTACAGCGGCGGCGCGGGCGGCCCGGCGATCACGACGCTCGCGACGATCCTCACCGGAGGCAGCGTCGGTGGCGGCGTGAGCGATGGCAGCAGCTCCTACGGTGCCGGCGGCGCGGGCGGCGGCGCGCTGCACCTCGTCTCGCTGACGAAGGTCTCGATCGCGGCCACCGCCGTGGTGAACCTCGACGGCGGCGCGGGGACGGGCGTCGGCCTCGGCCCGGGTAGCTGGACCGCGGGCGGCGGCGGCTCGGGCGGCACGCTCGTCGTCGAGGCGCCGGTCGTCAGCATCTCGGCGGGCGCGATCGCGGCCGCGAACGGCGGCGGAGGCGCAGCCGGCGACGATTACACGAAGGCGATGGGCGGCACGCTCCTGCACCTGCACTACAACGGCCAGCCCGGGCAGCTGTCGACGACGCGCGCCGCCGGCGGCGACATCCCGAACGTCAGCACCGGCGACGGCGGCTACGAGGCGAACGGCACGGCGTCGCCGAGCGCGAACGGCCAGCCCTCGGATTCGGGCGCGGCGTCGTACGACGGCGGCGGCGGCGGCGGGTCGAGCGGGTTCATCGTCCTGCACGCGCGCACGCTCGCGAACGTGATGATCGCGTTCGGCGCGGTGATCTCGCCGACGCCGACCACCGGCACGGTGTCGGCGCAGTAGCCGTCAGCGCAAGAAGTAGCCGGTCATGCCGAGCGCGGCGCCGATCGCGGCGACGAGCAGGCCGACCCAGAACAGGTACGAGCTGTCGACGAGCAGGGTCACGGAGATCAGGACGAGCGCGAGCGTGATCGTGCGGATGCCCATGTCGTAGCGGTCGGTGCGCCGGTGGTGATGGGCGGCGTCGCGCTGCGCGTGGTACTCGCGCAGGTCGAGGTTCTGGATGCGGTGGAAGACCGAGCGATTCTCGTCGTCGAGCTCGCGGACCTTTGCCTCGTACTCGTGGTGGTGGAAGCGCGCGAGCCGCCGGCGCGGATCGTCTGGCGCCAGCGCGAGGACCTCGCGCGCGAGCGTATCCTCCGCCTCGACGAACCCGCTGCGCTGCGCGGTCTTTGTCTGGTAGAGCGCCCACTCCGTCGCGGCGTCGCTCTTGCTCTGCTGCACGATCAGCTTGTCGTCGGACTCGTTCGAGTCGGATTGCGCGCGTACGAACCCGAGGAACGAGACCATCATCGTCAGCAGCAGCGCCGCGAGCGAGACGCGGCGGCTGTTCGCGTTCTTGTGCACGCTCGCTTCATGCGCGAGCGCGGCCTCCGCTTTGCGCTCGGCTTCGAGCTTGGCGAGCGCGGTATCGATCGCGCGCTCGATCTCCTCGACGGAGGCCGAGAGGCGGTCGCTCTCGAGCTCGGGGCGCGGCTCGTCGGTCATGGCCGACCTCCGCTGCCGCGTGCGCTGCTACCGACGCCCTCGAGCACGACATCTGTTTCCCAGTCCTCTTGCTCCGGTGGCGGCGGGGTGGCCTCTTCGACGGGCTCGGCCGCCGGCGGCCCGTGATCGGGCTCGGGCGCGGCGACGACCTCGAGCGGCTTGGGCGCGGGCGGCGCGCGCAGGATCGCGGTGATCGCGGTGTCGGGCGTGGCCGCCACGTTGCCGTCGACGATCGTCGTCCACAGCTGCGCGTAGACCGAGCCGATGCCCTTGTCGATGAGCGCCGGCGGCGTGGGCTCGCCCTGGCGTGCCTGCTCGAGCCCGGCGTCGAATACGTGGCTCATCCAGTCGAGGCGGAACCGCGACACGCGCTCGTTCACGACATCCGGCTGCAGCGGCAGCATGCCGAGCGCCTCGCACTCGCGTGCGTGAATCTCGGGACGCCACATGAACTGGACGAGCTTGTACGCGGTGCTCGACTCGTGCGTCGTCGCGGGGAGCGCCCACACCCAGTCCTCGCGGAACGAGAAGCTCGGCCGCGTGCGTGCCGGATGTCCTTTGGCGTCGAGCTCGAGCGACGCGCCGCGCGGCATCGACGTGAACTCGAGATCCGATGGATCGTCGACATGCGCGACCGCACCCGCGTGCGCGCCGCCGTGCAGGTTGAACGCCTCCATCGCATCGATCGGTGCGAAGTACAGATCGCCGTGCTCGAGGCCGGCGATCACCGCCTCGTCGTCGAACGGATCGGCCTCGAACATGCCCGGGTCGTAGACGTTCTCGGCGTGCGAGAGAGCTTCCCACTGGAAGTAGTCGAGCGCGGCACGCGAGGCGAACTGACCGGCCGTCGCATCCGTCGCGCCCATCCGGTAGATCCCGGCGACGATGTCTTGCTGGCCGTCGATCTCGTCACCGGTGCGATGCGCGACCCGCGGGCGGGCTGGCTGCCCGCCGTAGCTGCGATGCGCCCAGTAGTAGCCCATCACGAACACGTCGTAGCTCGTCCACGTGCTGGGCGTGAGGCCCAGCTCGAAGCCGGCGGGAAGGCCGCGGCCGTTGACGGCGCGCAGCGCGGCATCGATCTGCGGCCGCAACACCGACCAGTGGAGCACCGCATCGCGCACCTTCGACACGCGATAGACCGCGACGTCGATCACCGCCATGCGCGGCAGGAAGTACTGCGTGCCGTTGACCCTGCCGGCGGCGAGCACCGACTCGCCGAGCTTGCCGAGGTCGCGCGTGATGTCGCTCGCCGACACGACCCCCGTGAACGGCTGCACGAGCTTGGTGTCGATCGCATGCCCGAGCTGCGTCACGGGTAGCGCGGCGAGCACGACGTCCTTGCCTTGCTTGGCCGCGTCGCGGGTCACGGCCTGGAGCTGCTCCTCTTCGGTGACGCGTAGCAGCTGGAGGTTCGAGCTCGTCTCGGCGTTGAACTCGTCGAGGATGTTGGTCTGGAACCATGCACCCTGCACCTCGTCGAGCTGCATGACGACGTAGCGCTTGGGGCCCACGTGCGGCTTCGGCGCGACCGGGTAGAAGTTCACGATCGCGAAGAACCCATCGACCGCGACACCGACGACGATCGAGACGATGAGAAGGATCCGGATCACCGGGGCAGGAACGGTCACGTAGGACGGACACTGACACGCGAAACCGCGCGCCGCCTACAGGAAAAGCCTGGGTGCGCCGACAGCGCGATCGCCTCGTGGTTGGCAGATTGACGTCACGGAGGCTCGATGCGGACGGAACGGCGCTTGGTCGCGTTATGTAGCAGCGCGCAGCTGCGCAGCTGGATCGAAGCGGAGGTCGGCGACCTCGTGAGCGAGCGCGTGTATGCGGCGGATCTCGGCGCTCTGATCAAGGTGCTGTCGCGCGGCGGCGCGAGCCGCGAGGAGCTGCTCGTCCTCGACCTCGATCTGCTGCCGGGGCCGTACGTCGTCGGGCTCAAGCTCGCGCTCGAGGAGCGCTGGTGGAACGGGACGATCGTCGGCATCGGCACGCCCCGCGCGATCCATCAGCGGTACCTGACGCTCGAGCGCGCGATCACGCGGCCGCTGGGCAGCGAGGCGCTGCGCGCGTGCATCGAGTATCGCGAAGGCGACGATACGCATCCGATCGTCAGCTGGCCCGACGGGCTGGCGAAGCGTCGCGTGCGGCTGTAGCCGCTCAGTCATCGAGCGAGCGGCGCATCGCGGAGACGCCGGAGAAGCCGAGGCGCTGGGCGATCTCGGCGGGCGCGAAGCCGCTGCGCGCGAGCTCGGCGCGGCGACGCAGGCGAACGTGCTGGAGGACGTCGCGGTACGTGGTGCCGGCGGCTGCGAGGTGGCGCTGCAGGCTGCGGAACGTCGTCGCCATCGCGCGTGCGGTGTCGGTGCCACTGACCGCGCCGCTCGCGAGACGCGCTTCGATCACGCGCGCGACCTGCGAGATGATGTCACGCGAGCCGACGTTCGCGAGCTGCGCACGCGCCTGGCTCGTGAGGAAGTCGAAGAGCGCGGGGTCCGCCGTTGGCGGGCGGCGCGCGAGCGACGCGTCGGAGAGCGCGGAGCCGCAGTTGGCGGCGCCGAGGTCGACGGGGCAGCCGAAGCGCGCGGCGAGCTCGGCGGCGTGCGTGCGGCGGGTGTGCGCGAACCACACGCGCTCGAGGGCGAGCGGTGCTCCGAGCACGCCGCCGAACTGACGGACCGCGAGCATCAGCGTGTACTCGTTGAGGTGCGTGCCGAGCGCGTCGCGCTGGCCGGGCACGGCGAAGTGGAGGTGGCGCTTCGCGAAGCGGAAGTCGAGCAGCGGGTTGATCAGCGGCGAGAACTCGCAGAGTGCGCGGAGCGCGGCCTCGGCGGTCGGCGCGCTGCGCATGAGGAACTCGGTCAGGCCGAACGCACCGGTGGGCACGCGCTCCGCGAGCTCGATGCCGAACAGCGGGAGGTCGGCGCAGCCGCTCCCCACAAGCGGCAGCACGGGCGTCCCGGCGAGCAGGCGCAGAAACGTTCGCCGCGCGATCACGGCGGTCGAGGTATCACGCGCCGGCAAACCGTTCGCGACAAACACTCGACCGAACGCGCCACGAACCGTGTGATACCGGCGGGTTACCGGTGCTGCGCGATCTGATCGAGCGCGAGTCTCAGTCGTGGGATGGAGTGTCAGCGCGCGAGGGGGGCGCGCCGGCCGCGAGTGCGGTTGAGTAGGCAGCGATGCTGGTCATGGCGCCCATTGTGTTTGTCGGGATCGTCGGCAACCAACACGAAGCGGTCGAGAAGCAGCTCGAGCCGTCGCTGGAGAAGGTCGGGGTCACCGAGATGGCGATCCCCGACAGCTCGCGCGCGACGCTCGTCAAGCACGCGAAGAACGCGAAGCAGGTCGTGAAGAGCCTGCATGTCGGCGGCGTGATCGCCGGGCAGATCACCGGCAAGGGTGGCGACCGCAGCTTCCGCGTCATCATCTACGACGGCGAAGGCAACCTGACCTCCGACCTCGAGTCGCCGATCGGCGGCAAGCAGCTGAGCAAGCACAACATCGACGTCTTCGAGTCGAACATCGCCGACATCGCGGCGAGCGGCACGCCCGCTCCGGCGGCCAAGCCGACGCGAGTCGCGAAGCAGAAGGCCGCGCCGGTGCGCGACGAGCCGCACCTCACCGACGACGACGCGCCTCCCGGCATGCCCGGCTCGAAGCCGGCGAGCTCGCCCGCGCCCGTGGTCGCGGCGGCCGACGACGACAGCACGACTGCCACCGCGGACGCTCCGGCGGTCGTCGCGCACGCGCCCGCGAAGAGCGGCATGCACGGCGTGCACGTCGAGGTCGGGCCCCTCGTCGGCATGGTCGGCCGCTCGCTGAACACCGATGCGAACACGTTCCGACCGTACAGCTCGTCGCCCGTCGGCACGGCCGGCGTGCAGGGCACGATCGGCATCGGGTCGCGGCTGCGCGTCGGCGGCAGCTTCGAGCACACGATCGTCATGCACACCGATGTCGGCGGCATGAGCATGAGCAGCAACATCGGCCGCGCCGAGGCGACGCTCGCCTACGACGTCGTGCACGGCGGCGTGAATGTCGCGCCGGTCGTCGGCATCGGCGAGCGCTACTTCGCGGTCGATGCGGACCCGACGCCGGATCGCACGCCGGATCTCCAGTACGTCTACGTCGTGCTCGGCGCGACCGCCGGCAAGCAGCTCGGCTCGCGCTGGACGCTGCACGGGCTCGCCGCGTTCGAGCCGGTGCTGCTCGGCGTACGCCCGGCATCGCTGCCGGAGCCGGGGCGCTGGGGCGTCGATGTTGGCGCGGCCCTCGACCTCAAGGCGACGTCGCACGTGTTCGCGCGCGCGGCGTTCGACTACCAGGTCTTCCAGTCGACGTACCAGAGCGGCAACGCCGTCGACGGTTATCCGGGCGGCAGCGTGTCCGTCGGCGCCGCGCTGTAGCGCCTGCGCCGGCGCAGCAAGACGAGGAGCGCGAGCAGGATCGCGCCGTGCTGCGGATCGCCGCCGACGTGGCAGCACCCCGCGGGCGTCACGCCCTCGCCGGTGCGCGCGACCGCGAGCATCGGACACGCGGCGGGCGCCGCGAGCACGCCCTGCGTCCCGGGCACGAGCGCGTGCACCGTGCCGTCGTACGTCGCGACGACGAGCGCCGAGCCGGCCGGCGCCGGCGCGCTGATCATCGGAGAGCCGAGCTGCGTCGTCCACAGCTCGTGGCCGTCGGCGGCGGACAGCGCCTCGAGCACGCCATCGGGACGTCCGACCCACACGGTCGTGCCGGTGACGACGGGGCTCGCCGCGAAGCCGGGCTGCGCGCTGCGATAGTGCGCGGTCTCGAGCGGGCCGCCCGGCGTCGACGTGCGCCACAGCTCGTTGCCCGTCGCGGCGTCGAGCGCGATCAGCGCGCCCCACTGCGTCGGCACGAACAGGCGCCCATCGGCGTAGGCGGGCGCGGCCGTGATCGCGTACGCCCAGTCGAAGCCGCCGGGAACGAGCGCGCGCGACCACCGCACCGTGCCCGTCGGCGCGTCGAGCGAGAGCACCTCGCCGGTCGCGGTCGCGACGTACACGACATCTCCGACGACGACCGGCGCCGCATTCACGGCGAGCGCGGTCTTGAGCTGCCAGCGCTTGTCGCCGGCGGCCGTGCTGAACGCGGTGATCCCGTCCTCGCGCCCGAACGACGCGAGCACGAGATCGTTCGCGATCGCGGGCGCGGCGAGTGACCCGAGCCACGGATACTGCGGCTGCAGATCGACCGACCACAGCACCTCTCCCGTCGCGACATCGAGCGCGCTGAACCGCCCCTCGACACCCGCGAACACGACGCCGTTCGAGATCGTCGGCGGCGCCCACAGCGATGCCGCGAGCGATGGCACGCCGACGGCGATCGCCTGCTGCCAGCGCTGCGCGCCATCGGCGAGCCCGAACCCGCGCACCTCGCCGCTCGCGAGCGTCGCGACGACGGTATCGCCGTCGATCGCGGGCGCGGCGGTCACGGGATACGGCGTGGTGACCTGCCACTTGATGGCGCCGGTCGCGAGATCGAGCGCGACGAGCCCGCCGTGATCGCCCGCCGCGCGATCCGAGCGCGCGACGACGACCGTCGTGCCCGCGATCACGGGCGTGCCGAGCACGATCGAGCCGCCGACGGCCGTCGTCCACGCGGTCTGCAGCGGCGACGCGACGGCCGTGCCGCTCACGCCTTCGTGATCCGGCCCCGCGCCGACCTGCGGCCAGTCGCCGGCCGTCGGCCCCGCGGGTGGCGCGCACACCTCGAACGAGATCCGGCTCGTCAGCGTGCGCCCGGCGGGCGTCGTCGCGTGCAGCTCGAGCGAGTGCGTCCCGGCGGCGAGCGCGGGCACATCCGCGCGGTAGTCCCAGCCGCCCGCCGCGGTCAGCGGGATCTCGGGACCGCAGTCGATGCGCGCGGTGACGGTCGGTGTGGCCGCGTCGAGCGCGGCCGCCGCGAGCAACGTGAATCCGGTCGCGGGCGCGCAGCTGCCGGCGTGCGGAAACACCGCCGCGAGCTGTCCCATCACGAGGCGCTCGCGGTGCTCGATCGTCGGCACGCCGTCCTCGAACGTGACGATGCGATACCCGGCGGGCGACTGATCGATGCCACCCATCACGAACGTCTGCGTCCCCCACTCGACGAGCCCCTTGCGCGGCACACGCCGGTTCGCGTGCCAGTGCCCGGTGAATAGATACTCGACGCCGAGATCCGCGATCCGATCCGCCACGTCATCGGTCGGCGACGCGTGCGCGAGCCCCACGACCGTCATGTCCTTCGACACGTGCGCGAGATCCGCTGCGACGAACGCGACCTGCTCGTCCTCCGACAGGTTCGTGTCCCACACGATCACGTGCAGGTCGCCGACATCGAAGCTGTAGTTATCCGGCCCCCACTTCGCGCGATACGCCTTGCCGCCGTCGACCCAGTCATGGTTGCCGGGCACCGGTACCCACGGCACGCTCGTCGTCGCGAGCGCATCCGACACGCGGCTGATCTCGTCGTTCGTGCCACCCTGCGTGACATCACCCACGATCGTGAAGAACCGCGGCGGATCGGGGAGGCTCGTCGCCTGATCGATCGCATCGACCAGGTCGCCACCGTCCCACGGGTCCGCCGGATTCGCGGTCGTGTGCGAGTCGGCCGCCACGACGAACCGCAGCGGCGCCGCCGCCTCCGCATCGCTCAGCGGCACGAGCGGCAGCTCCGCGGCCGGATTGTCCGCGCGCGTCCACACCGGCCCCGGCCGATACGCGGCCGGCGCGCGCGCCCATACGATCGAGCCAGGCGTCGACGTGTCGACGGAGAAATGCCCGTCGTGGTCCGTCGTCACGAACCCCGTGCGATCGACCGCGACCACCACGCCGGCCACGCCCGGCTCGTTCGAGTCGCGCACGCCATTGGCGTTGCGATCCGCGAACACGGTGCCGTGCACGGTCGCGGCGCACCCGATGGACGCGAGCGCGGTTGCGCAGGCGAGCAGCAGCGTCCTGGGCATCCGTCGGCGCACGGTCAGCGTCGATAGTGCCACGCCGCGGCGTCGACGAGACGCCCCAAATTCCGGGCGTGACGTCCTACACATCGACGTCGTGCTCGCCGCCGGCCAGCGGCAGGGCCAGGGCATCCTGCCCGAGCAGCGCGCGGGCGCCGCGGTCCCCGCGCAGGGCGAGAAGCTCCCGCCACCGCGCGCGCGGCATCACCGCCGGCACGCCGACCGCGCCCGCGTAGGCCGAGCCGATCGTGCGCGCCGGGTCCGCCACGTGCGCGGCGATCAGCGCGTCGAGGTGCGCGGTCGTCACGGCGGGCTGGTCGCACACGCAGAGGAGCAGCGCGCTCGCGCCGAGGCTCGCATCGCTCGCGCCGAAGCTCGCATCGCTCGCGCCGAGGCTCGCGGCCCACTCGGCGGCCACGCGCACCGAGCTGGCCATGCCCTCGGCCCATGCGGCGTTGTCGAGGCGCGTGATGGCGAGACCCGCGAGCGCGGGTGCGATCTCGTCGGCGTACGCGCCGAGCACGACTGCGACGTGCGCCGCCCGCGAGGCGAGCGCGATGCGGGCCGCGCGGCGCACGAGGGGCTCGCCGCCGAGCTCGACGAGCTGCTTCTTGCGCGGCGCCATGCGCGTCGACGCGCCGGCCGCGAGGATCGCGATCGCGACGGTCACGCGAGGACGCCGACAAACCCCGTCGTCACGGGGCGACGGTACCATCAGAAGTAGTCGTCGGTGACGGGGCGTTCCGCGAAGTCGGTGTAGTCGAGCGCGAGGTCGTAGCTCGCCGGATCGTGCGGGCGATGCGTGACGAGCACGTCGTGCAGGCACCAGGTCGCGCCCTCGTTGCAGCCCGTGCTGGCGACGGTCACCTCGAAGGCCGTCGCCTTCGGCGCGTAGTCGGCGGCGAGCACCTGCTCGAAGCTCGCGTTGTGCGAGTAGCCGGCGGCGGGATCGTGCGCGTAGACGAACTGCACGCTGCCGAGCGACGCGACGATCGACGACGTGAGGCCCGTGCCGCCGCCGTCGAGGTCGTGATAGTCGATGCGCGCGAGCGTGGCGGTATCGCCGGCGTTCGCGAGCTGCTCGAACAGCTCGTGCGCGACGTACGATCCGCTCGAGTGCGCGACGACGTGGATCGGTGCGGTGCCGTCGAGCGTGGCGAGGAAGCGGCGCAGCTTCGAGTTCGCGATCTCGCGGCCGGAGTACGAGGCGTCCGCGGGGCCGCGCACGGCGAAGATGTGGCCGACGTCCTCGGCGCCGAGCTTCGCGTCGACGAGCTCGCTCGCCCACGAGGCGGAGTCCGTCAGGCGCGCCGTGTAGCCGCCGTACGCGATCACGATCGCCGGGCCGGTGTTGACCTGCTCGTAGGCGACGCCGGTGCCGACGAGCGTCCAGCTCGAAGCGCCGTCCGCCTTGCCGTTCATCGCGTCGAGGTCCGCGAGCTCGTCGTCGGGCGACTCGTCGCTGGAGCACGCGGAGACGAGCAACGCGAGGACGAGTAGGCGAGTCACGCGCGCATCGTGCCCGAGTCGCGCGCGGAGCGATCCGGCATTCCGCTGACAACGCCGAGGTGGGGACTGTTAGGGGTGGTACTCGTCGGCGCCGAGATCGTAGCCGCTGCCGTAAGGGCGCGACTCGCCGTCGACGTCGGTGGCTAGTGCGGTGGCCACCCCGGGGATGTCGCGCAGCGGGCTCTGCGCCGTGATGTGATAGTTGTTCGCGGCCGTACTGACGAAACCGATGTTGTCGATCGGCTGCACGAACGAGCTCGCATAGGTGCACTGCCCGGCCTTGTTCGCGTTGCTCGCGCCGGTGCTGCCGTTGACCGTGTTGTGCACGACGACATCGCCGACGAGCGTGAAGCCGGCGATGTCGCAGAACACGCCGCCGGATGCGTTCGTGTTCGACTTGATGCCGTTCGCCGCGATCGTGTTGAAGTCGACGCGGCTGCCCATCGAGGCCAGCGTCGGCTGGATCGTCAGGCCGCCGTCGCCGGTCATCCCGCCGCCGTTCTGCGTGATGAAGTTGTTCGTGATCGAGAACGTCTGGTTGCCGACCACGACGCCGCCGTTCCGGCAGTTCGTGACCGTCGAGGCGTCGAGCGTCAGCGGGCCGTTCGAGTTGATGCCGAGGTTGCCGCAGTCGTGGATGACGCTGTGCTCGATCGTCGCCGTCGCGCCCTGATTCTGGATGCACGTGTTGCCGGCGGTGAAGCTCAGGTTGTAGAGCCCCACGACGCCGTTGTTGAGCGACAGGTTGCCGCTGAAGCCGGCGCCCGGCTCGCCGAAGATCTCGACGTCGCGGCTGATCGACGACAGGTTCGCGATCGTGCCCGCCACGCGGATGTACGGTTTCATCGTGCCGAGCGCGTCGAGCAGGCGCAGGCACGGCTGCGCCATCGTGCAGGCCGCGTTGAGCGAGCCGCTCGACGAGAGCCACGCGACGTCGGTCTCGGCGGCGCACACCGTCGTCGGCAGGCACACGCTCGTCGGGCAGTCGGCTTGCGTGAGGCAGTGCCCGGGCGCCGCGTCGGGGATATCGAGCTTCGCGTCGGTGGTATCGGCGATCGCTGCATCGCTGCCGGGGCCGGCGTCGATCGCGTGCTGCGGCGACGCGAGCCCGAAGATCGTCGAACAGCCGCCGAGCAGCAGGAGCGCCGCCTGCTTCATCCGACGCGCCGCTCCGACGACTCGGCGGGTTCGTACCGCTGCTCGTGCGCGTTCCACACGTAGAGGTTCGGGCCCGCCGCCTGCGCGAGGTCGCGCAGCCCGCTCTTGATCGGGCGGAAGCCATCGGTCAGCGGCAGCTTCTCGACGATGCGCACGCGGCGCGGGCGCGCGTACTCGGGCAGTGCGGCGGCGGCGGCCGAGAGCGCCTCGAGATCGAGCGACGCGGCCGGGTGCAGCTGCACCGCCGCGATCGGGATCTCGTGATCGCCATCGGGCAGGCCAGCCGCGATCACGAGCGCGACACTCGCGCACTCGTACAGCGCGTCCTCGATGCGCGTCGACGCGACGGCGCCCATGCGCGTCATCACCATCTGCGGCTTGCGATCGACGAACCAGTAGTCGCCGACCGTGTCGACCTCGAAGATGTCGTTCGTGACGAACCACGTGTCGCCGGACTCGAACGCGCCGCTGAGCAGCCGCTTCGGATCGATGTGCGCCACGTCGGAGCCCGCGTGCGAGAGGCGCGCGATCAGCATGCCGGGCTCGTCGAGGCGCGCGTGCAGCAGGCGCCCGTGGCCGTCGCGCACGAAGTCGTCGTCGGCGAAGGACCACGCGGCGACCGCGACCTCCGCCGAGCCCGGCAGCGGGCGGCCGACCGAGCCGATCTTCTTGCCGGCCGCGTTCGCGAGCACGGCGTTCGCTTCCGTCGAGGCGTACAGCTCGAGCACGCCGACCGGGCCGAAACGATCGACGAGGCGCTTCCACACATCGGGCCGCATGCCGGAGCCGGCGAACAGCCGCACCGGGTTGTTCTTCTCGCCGACGACGGGCTGCGCATCGACGAGCCGCCGGCACATCTCGCCGGCGTAGTAGACGACCGACACGCCGTAGCGCCGGACCTCGTCCCAGAACGTCTCGGGGTCGAAGCGCGACGCGAGCGCGAGCCGTGCGCCGCCCGAGAGCGCGCTGCCGGTCGCGACGAGCGTGCCCGACGGGTGGTGCAGCGGCAGGCAGCAGTAGACGGTGTCGCGCGTGGTGAGCGTCGCGGCGGCGGCCGCGCCGAGCGCGGAGAATGCCCAGCGGCGGTTCGTGATGCGCGTCGCGCGCGGCGGCTCGTGCTTGCCGCTCGTCACGAAGATCATCGCGAGGTCGCGCGCGCGGCCCGGGTCGGGCTTGTACCAGGCGGGCAGGGTGACGGCCGCCGGATCGATCGTCTCCATGTCGATCACGCCGGGCGGGATCACGCGCGGCTGCTTCGTCATCCCGGGCGGCAGGTCGCCCTGATCGCCGACGCCGCCCAGCACGAGCACCTTCACGCTCGTCGCGGCACGGGCGCGCGCGGCCGTCTCCGGATCGACGATCAGCACCTCGGCCTCGCCGAGATCGAGCGCACGGGGCAGCACGTCGTCGGCCATCTCCGGCGACAGCAGCACGCTGACCGCGCCGAGCCGGCTGCACGCGGCGACGACCGACAGGTGCGACGGCCGCGACTTCATCATCACGCCGACACGCGTGCCCGCACGTACGCCACACGCGATCAGCCCGCGCACGACGGCATCGACGCGCCGGTTCGAGTCGGCGTACGTGAACGCGCGGCCGCGCCACAAGAAGAACGTGCGATCGCCGATCTTCTCGGCCTGATCCGCGAGCGTGCGGCCGAGCGAGATCAGCGAGTCGTCCTGGAGGTTCTTGAGCTTCTGCACGCGCGGCAGCTGCCAGCGCGCGTTGTCGAGGTAGGCGCCGAGGTCCTCGCCGAGGTCCTCGAGGCGCTCGAGCGCGGCGTGCGCGGTCTTGCCGACGAGCTCGCGCGCGAGGTCGAGCGCGTCCTCGTCGTGGTCGTCGTCGGCCTCCTCGTGCTCGACCGGCTCGGCGACCTCCTCGGCGCGCACGTCGATCGCGCCGGCCGGCAGCTCGCCCTTCATCCACGCGACGACGCCGGGCCACGTCAGCGTCAGTGCGGTCGAGCCGACGACGAGCCCGAAGTGGCCCGCCTTGACGAGCACCTCGTACATCTTCGTCACGCGCGGCGCGGCGCGCCGGATGCCGCGCACGCTGCCGGGCCGGCCCATCTCGTCGCGGCTGCCGACGTAATAGAGGATCGGGCAGGTGAGATCCGCGAGCGTGACCGTGCGCCCGTCGACGACGAAGCCGCCGCTCGCCATGCGGTTGCCGACGATCACCTCGTCGACGAACTTGCGAAACGCGGGCCCCGGCCACGCGACGAAGCCGCCGCCGCCGAGGAACAAGCGCTTCGCCTCGCGCTTCTCGAGCGCGGCGCGGTCGTGCAGGTTGCGCACGAAGTCGACGAGCTGCAGCGCCTCCTTGCGCGCGCTCAGCAGCTTGAATCCCGTCGAGGTGAACATGCCGGGCAGGCCTTCCATCCGCCCGAGCGGCCACTGCAGCGCGGCGCGCAGGCCGGCGAGCAGCCGCTCCGTGATCTCCTCGTCGACCTTGAGGTGCCGGTGCAGATCGACCGGGCTGCCCATCGTGATCACCGACGCGAGCCCCGCGCTCTTGCGGAACGCGGCCGCCTGATACGCGAACATGCCGCCCTGCGAATAGCCGCACAGGTGTACGTCGTGGCCGGTCGCGGCGCGCACGCGCTCGATCGCCTGCGAGACGGCGCGCACGTGATCGTCGAGCGTGCGGCTCATGCCGCCTTCCTCGCGCTCCGGCGCGCCGAAATCGACGAGCCACACGTCGACGCCCTGGCTGACGAGGTACGCGATCGCCGAGACGTCGGGCGAGATGTCGTAGACCTCGCTCGCGACCATCAGCGGCGGCACCATCAGGAGCGGCGCGGCGATCGTCGGATGCCCCGCATAGCGGCGCAGCCGGTACACGCGCTCCTCGTGCATCACCTCGAACGGCGCGCCGTACGGAGCCGTCAGCCGGCCCGCGCGCGCGATCTCGAGCGCGTTCTGCCAGGCGAGTCCCAGCCGGCGCACGCGGCGCGCCCACCACACGGTACGCCCACGCTTCGCGCTGGCCATGTCTAGGAGTCTACCCGGGCTCGCCAGCGAGCCGGTAGCCGACTCCGCGCTTGCTCTCGATCAGGTCGTCGGCCTGAACGCTGCCCAGCTTGCGGCGCACGCGGTGCACGAGCTCGCGCACGTTCTCGCTGTCTGCCTGTACGGAGCGGAACGACAGTGCGTCCGCGATCTCGTGCCACGCGACGTACGCGAGCTCCGGGTCGGTGACGCTGCGGCGCCGCTCGACGAGCAGCTGCAACAGGCCGAACTCCATCGCGGCGAGCTCGATCGAGCTCTCGCCGATGCGCAGCACGCCGCCATCGACGCGCTGGCGGAGATCGAGCTGATGACCGCGGGGCGTGACGACCTTCGCGGAGAACACGAGCTCGTCGCGACGCGTGGGCGCGGTGCGGCCCTGGCCGCGCGGCGGCTCCATCTTCGGCAGCGAGTCGGGCCAGAAATAGAACTTCACATCGCCGAGCCGGATCGTCGCGCCGCTCGCGAGCTCCTGATCGGTGACGCGGGTGCCGTCGACCTCGGTGCCGTTGCGGCTCGAGTTGTCGACGATGTGCCACTTGCCAGCGACGTGCTTCATCGTCGCGTGCTCGCTCGAGACGCTGGCGTGCAGCACGGCGACATCGACGCGCGGATCGCGGCCGACCTTGCTGCCGTCGACGATGCCGTGAGCGACACCCCACGCATCGACGAGCGCGGCCGTGGCATTCTGGACGCGAGAGAACACCTGCTCGCTGGTGATACCGGGCGAGGCGATCGCGACGCCGTGCGAGGTGCACAGCGCGCCGATCGATCGAGGTGACGAGCAGAGCAAGCAGGCAACCATGCCCAATGAATGTCGCCGACGAGCGGGAGCGAAGCAAGCCCCCCCTCACGGTACTACGCGACGGAGTGCCACTCTCGCGTGTGTGAGGGTGTCGTGAGCCTCGGGTGAGCGTATACGCACGGTTATAATCAAGCCTTGATGAGGCAGTTCCTAGCCGCGCTGACGCCTGCATTCCTCGTCGGTGGATGCTCGCTGATCTACAACCCGAGCAACATCACGAAGACGGACGCGCGCGCGCCAGACACGCTGGTCGACGCCCTCATCGACGTGCCGATTCCGAAGGACGCCGATCCGACGATGCTGACGATCGACTCGGTCGCGCCGAGCACGATCTACGAAGGCGCCGGAGACGGGCACAGCCGCAACGCGCTCGTCGTCGTGCACGGCCATCACATGACGCAGGCCGCGACCGCACAGATCATGGGCGCCGCGAACGTCTCCGTCGTCGGCCAGCAGGTCAGCGCCGACGGCGACTGGATGGCAATCATGCTCCACGCCGCCGTCGACACGACGGCGGGCACCGATGCGGGCATGGTCGCGCTCACGGTGCAGGTCACCGAGCCCGGCGCACCGGCTCCCGTGATGCTCTCCGGCATGCTGTCGCTGAAGAACCTCCCGCAGCTGACGCTGACGAACAACCAGTCGATCGACGTCACGATGCTCGCGCCGCTGTACTCGCAGGTCACCGGCACGGGCACGGTGACGTTCACGGGCGACTCGGATCATCAGGCCGTGATCCGCTCGGTGTCGTCGATCGCGCTCGGCACGCTGAACCTCAAGGGCACGGCGGCGAGCGGCGACTCCGCGGGCGGCCCCGCGGTCGGCGGCTGTGGCGGCGGCGCGG
>CAYUNM010000085.1:0-23536 GCA_964446175.1 uncultured Kofleriaceae bacterium | reverse complement strand
GCTCGACGATCGGACGCAGCTGGCGGATGAGATCGAGCGCGACGGTGTAGGCGACTAGCATGACGGTTTCTCCTCTCATTGGTTCTGGTTGGGGGGTCGCGAGAGCTCGGCACCGGTCAGCACGGGCGCTGGCAGCACACGCCCTGGTTCTCTCCCCTGGAGTCCTTCGGGCCTCCCGGAGCGAGGAGCTCTCTCGCCCGAAGCGATGGCGCGCGCACGCGCCGTGACAGCGAGCGCACGTCGAGCGCGCGCTGATCATGTGGAGACCACCGCGCGAGCTGGCGCGGTGCGATGCGCAAGCGCCGAGCCGGGCGAGAGCTCCGAGCGGAGGGGCCGTGGGCCGCGCGCCGCGCGCACGACGGCTCTGAGCTGCCCGTTCCCGTTCCCGTTCCCGTTCCCCGTTCCCGTTCCCGTTCCCGTTCCCCGTTCCCGTTCCCGTTCCCGTTCCCGTTCCCGCTCCTGTTCCTGTTCCCGCGTGGTCCGCCGTCGGTCCTGTTGCCCCGGGGCCGGTTTCCCTTGCTGCGCGCCCCCGGCGCGGGGCATGTTCGTTCGACCGATGCGTGCCCCTCTCCTGTTCGCGTTCCTCGCCGCCTGCGGCGGCGGCGGCGTTTCCACCGGTCCCGATGCGCCCATGCCGGTGCAGCCGACCGCGAACCCGGCGCGAGAGATCGTGAACACGCAGCTGACGTTCGACGTGACGGCGAAGACCGGCACCGCGATCGTCACGTTCGCCCCGAGTGATGCGCCCGGCGCGACCGTCGAGGTCGGCGACCTCGGGATCGACCATGTTCAGTGGGCGGGGGTCGAGGTGCCGACCGGGTCGTCGGCGCCGGGCAAGATGGATCTGGGGCTGCCGGCGTCGGGGGACATGCTGGATGTGACGTTCACGTACCGGTGGAACACGCACGAGGGGTTCACCGGGATTTCGGCGAACGGGTACACGCTGATCTGGCCGTACTACTGCGGCAACATGTTCCCGTGTCACTCGCAGCCCGCGGATGGCACGACGTTCACGCTCGACGTGGCGGGCGTGCCGGATGGGAAGATGGCGGTGTTCCCGGCGGCGATCGCGAGCGAGGCGCCGAGCTACCAGGTCGCGTGGTCGATCGACGCGTACACGAAGATGGACGTCGGGACGACGACGGCGGGCACGCAGATCAGCGTGTGGTACCGGAGTGGCGAGCAGGCGGCCGCCACGACGGGCACGAAGGATCTGGTGGCGGCGTTCGACTGGTTCGAGAAGACGCTCGGGCCCTACCGGTTCGGCAACCAGTACGGCAGCGTGAGCGTGAACTGGCCGCGCGGCGCGTTCGGCGGCATGGAGCACCATCCGTTCGTGCACATCGCGAGCGCGGCGATCGGCGACGAGGAGACGAACGTCCACGAGGCGGCGCACGGCTGGTTCGGCGACGGGATTCGCATCCAGTGCTGGGAGGATTTTGTCCTCAGCGAGGGGACCGTGAGCTACCTGGCGGCGCGCGCGCTCGATGTCGTCGCGCCGAGCGTGGGGGCGAGCGTGTGGTCGAGCTATCAGAGCCAGCTCGGCGGGATCGCGGCCACGGATCCGGTGTGGCCGCAGTCGTGCGGGGTCGTCGACGTGATCAAGGACAACCTGTTCTCGCAGGCCCCGTACATGCGCGGCGCGTTCTTCTACAAGGGCGTGGCCGACAAGCTCGGCGACCCGCAGCTTCTGGACGTCGCGCTCGCGACGTACTTCCAGGCACACGCGGGGCAGACCGGCACGATGCAGGAGATGCTCGATACGATCAAAGCGGTGACCGGATACGACGCGACGTCGTGCGCGCAGATGTGGCTCGAGCAGACGAGCAGCGTGCCGACGCCCGGGCCCTGCCCCTAGTCGCTGCGGGTGGCGGTGAGCTGGTGGTCGCCGATCTGGAACACGATGCGGGTCGCCTTGCCGTCGCGCGGCTCGAAGCTCGCGACCGACTGCAGCTGCTCGATCCAGAAGTCGCGCGGTGAGAGCGGGATCAGGCGGATGCGCGGCTCGCCCGGGCCCTCGACGTAGAGACGCTTGCCGTCGGGGCGGAGCTCGATCTTCGTGCCCTGGAAGTCGTAGTGACCGGCGAGCTGGACGAGGTCGGCCGGCGTCGGATAGGTCGGCGGGGTGACGGGCTTGCCGTCGAGGATGTCGTAGAGCGGCTCGACGAGGCGGTCGAGCGTCTGCAGCGAGGTCGCGGCGAGGATGACGATGCCGCGGCGGGTTTTCGGATCGAAGCCGATGAACGCGTGGAAGCCGCCGGTGCCGCCGTTGTGCCAGTAGCGGCCCTTCGCGTCGATCTGCCAGCCGTAGCCCTCGTTGATCGGGCTGTTCGCGATCTGCGGCTCTTGTGTGAAGTGCATCGCCTGGCGGAGCGGGAGCTTGGAGCCGGCGGCGGCCTCGAGCTCGGCGGCGACGAGCGCGAGCTGGTCGTGGGCGTCGGAGATGAGGCCGCCGGCGGGGGCGAGCACGTCCCAGGTCCAGTACGGGACGCGGGCTAGATCGTCGTTCGTGCCGGGGATGCGGCGCGCGGCGGCGGCGGGCGGAACGGCGAAGAACGTGTCGTTCAGGCCGAGCGGGCGGAGGATGCGGTCGGCGAGGATGCGCTCGTAGCCGACGACGAGCTTGCGACCGAGCGCGAAGCCGAGCAGGCCGGCGCCCCAGTTCGAGTAGGTGATCTGCGTGCCCGGTGTCGACTCGAGCTGCGCGTGCGCGAGATCGGCGTAGAGCGCGTCTTCGTTGTAGTGCGCGTACGGGTCGGGCGCGTTCGGCAGGACCGAGGGCGGGACGCGCGGCAGCCCGCTCGAGTGGAGCGCGAGGTGCGCGAGCGTGATCGCGACGCCGTCCTTCGTCGGCACCGAGACGCCCGTCGGCAGCAGCTCGGCGACCGGCTGGTCGAGCCCGACCTCGCGACGCTGCACGGAGTCCGCGAACAGCAGCGACGTGTAGACCTTGGTGACCGCACCGAGCTCGAACAGCGTGCGGTCGTCGGGGTGGCTCGGGCCGAAGCCGTAGGTTTCGGTCTTGCCGGCGTCGTAGAGGCCGATGACGATCGCGGACGCGAGCTCGTTGTCGATCATCGGCTGCACCTCGGCGGTCACCGCGACGCGGTGGGGCGAGGCCGGCGGCGGGGCGGGAGCTGGCGCGACGTGGTGTGGCGTTTGGCCGCAGCCAGCGACGAGGACGAGGGCCGTGACGAGGCGCATCGCGGCGCACTATATGTCGTGCGAGGATGGCCGGCGATGCTGTGGCTCGGCTTGCTCATGGATCCCGCGCCGGTGATCGGCGGCATGAACGCGACCGCGGGCAAGTGGCCCGATACGGCCGCGGTGCTCTACAAGCAGACCGACGGCACCGACCAGCAGATGTGCACCGGCGTCTTGATCGCGCCGACCATCGTGCTGACCGCGGGCCACTGCGATCCGAGCCTCGATCCGCAGATCGGCGTGCTCGACAACGTGCTGCTCGGCACGACCTCGCTCGCGCGCCCGCAGGACGGCGAGACGGTGCCCGTCAAGACGGTGATCCAGTATCCGAATTCGCAGTCGAGCATCGACGTCACGGTGCTCGTGCTGCAGCAGCCCGCCACGACGGCGCCCCGCGCGATCGCGACCGGCTGGGCGAAGCTCGACATCCAGAACGGTGCGGCCGTCGAGTTTGTCGGGTACGGCTCGGTCGACCAGAACGGCAACACGTACATCAACGACCTGCAGCAGGCGCAGTCGACGATCACCGACTACGACTGCATGACGTCGCCGGGCTGCAACACGGCCGCGCGTCCCGACGGCGAGCTCGGCGCGGGCGGCATGGGCATCGATACGTGCCCCGGCGACTCCGGCGGCCCGATGTACCTGCTCGCGAGCTACGGCAACTTCGTCGCCGGCATCACGTCGCGCTCGTACGACAACGCGCAGTTCGCGTGCGGCGCCGGCGGCATCTACGGCCGCCCGGACAAGATCGTGCCGTGGATCGAGCAGATGACCGGCGTGACGGTGACACACGGCCCCGAGCCGACCGCGGAGGCGATCGCCGCGATCAACGGCGGTGCCGGCGAGTCGACGATCGACGCCAACGATCCGAAGAGCGACAAGCACACGTACGCGATCACGACGCAGCCGGCGCACGGCATGGCCGCCGTCAACGACAAGGGCCGCGTCCGCGTGTGCACCGACAAGACGGCGACCGGCAGCGACAGCGTGACGGTCACCGTCACCGACGCAGCCGATGCGCAGCGTGCCGTGCCGCTGACGATCCCGGTGACCGTGATGGCGGGCACGGCGCCCGCGAGCTGCGATCCGACGGCCTTCTCCGAGGACGGCGGCGGCTGCTGCGAGGCAGGCGGCGGTGGCTCCGGCTCGATCCCGCTCGCACTCGGCGTGCTGGCCGTGGTGATACGCTCCAGGCGTGGCCGAAACCTGGCTCAAGTGTAGCGCCTGCAAGAACCCGATCCCGTACAACGCGACGCACTGGGTCTGCAGCGTCTCGACGTGCAACCGGTCGCGCACGCGCCTCGTGTTCTGCACGGTGAGCTGCTGGGATAGCCACGTCGCGATGCTGCGGCACCGCGATGCGTGGGCCGTCGAGGCGAAGGCGCCGAGCAAGGAAGCGTGGGAGCGCGAGCTCGCCGAGAATCCGCCCGAAGCCGCGCCCGCGCCCGCTGCTGCTGCTCCCCGCAAGGTCATCGGCGCGCCGGCGCCGGCGCCGTCGCCATCGAGTGACGGGCTCGCGCTGCAGGATGCGGAGCGCGAGATCCTGATCGTCGTCTCGAAGATGAAGAAGTACATCAAGGATCGCTCGGGCATGAACTGTAGCGACGCGGTCGCCGAGATGCTGAGCGACCACGTGCGCGCGCTGTGCGATGACTCGATCCGCGCCGCCGCGCGTGACGAGCGCAAGACCGTGCTCGATCGCGACGTGCCGCGCTCTACCTGGAAGAGATGACCGCGCGAGCGGTCGCGAGCCAGAGAGGCTCCGGATCGGTCACCTCGGTCCACCAGAACGCGACCTCGAGCGGAAGCTGCGACGTCGCCCTCCCCGTCTCCAGATCGAGCTCGACCTCCGTGAAGCCGACGTACCGCCGGACCACCGGATCGACGGCCTTGTAGATCGCTTCCTTGATCGCGAACGCGAGCGACACATGGCGGCGGTCCGCGCCGAACGCGGCGAGCTCGCGCGGCGTCAGGATGCGGCGCTCGATCGGCTGGCGCGGTGGCACCGCGCGCTCGAGATCGATGCCGACGAGCGCGGGCGACCAGATCGCCGCCGCGACCGTGCGCTCGGCGCCGCTCTTGTGCGTGATCGAGCCGTGGCCGCGCGGCACGATCGGCGCACCGCGGTCGTCGCGGCCGATCTCGAGCTGCTCGCCGAGGGCCTCGCACAGCGCGCGGCGGCCTGCCGCGAAGGTCGGCGTGCCGGGCGGCTCGACGACGAGGACGATCGATCCGTGCGGAGACTCAATGCGCCGCACGGCGCGTGATCATCAGGTGGTTGTGCTTGTCCTTGTCGGGGTAGCCGAAGCGGAACGGCAGGTTGCGGTGCGGCTGCTTCGCCCACATCTTGATGAACGCGTCGCGGTCGTCGTGCTCGTCCTGGATGAAGTACGGGCCGACGAAGTCGCCGTACGTGACCTGCTCGAATCCGGCCGGGCCCGCGTAGCGCGGCGGGATGCCCGACGCATCGCTGATCATCCACACCGTGTGCTCGAGCAGGTAGTTGCGGATCGTCTGGAAATCGTCGAACCAGAGCAGGAACGAGGCGGCCTTCGTCATCACCGCGACCGGGCCCTTCTTCTCGAGGTGCTTGATCACGCGATCGTCCGCCTTCATGTGCGGATCGTCGAGGTTCGCGAGGATGTGGCGGTAGGTGCGCAGCGGCGCCTTCTCGTCGCCGCGCGGCCGGTACAGGATCTCGACGTTCGCGAACGCGCTCGTCTGCTCGTACCAGTAGTGCGTGATCTTCTTCGGCTTGTGCTCACCCTTCGCGGCGATCTCGGCGGCGCGCTGGTCGAGCTCGTCGGCGGTGAGGTACTTGATCGAGCCGTCGGGCTCGATGTCGAAGTAGCGCAGCTGCACCGGCTCCATGCCGTGCACGGCGAGGCCGGCGAGCGCCATCATGATCGTGCCCGGCAGCACCGAGTGCGACGCCTGCTGCAGCGACTTCGTCGTCGAGTGCGCGGCGTGATAGAGGCGCCGGATATCGGTCGTGACGGTGTCGAGATCGAGGGCGAGCTTGTCCTTCGTGATCGTATCGATCGCGCGGATGTCGCCGGGCGCCTCGAGCGAGATCGTCGTCAGCTCCGTCGCGTCGGGATAGACGGCGAGCGCGCTCGACAGGTCGCCGCCGCCGAACGGATAGACGACCGTCGTCGGCAGGTCGGCCGGGCGCAGCTTCGCGATGAACGTCTGCGCCTGATCGGCCCACGCGCGCTTGTACGACTTGTAGACCTCCGCCATCTCCTTGCAGTGCGCGTCGATCGTCTTCGCGTTGAAGCGCTCGGGGATCGCGTCGGCGTCGTCTTGCCCGCACGCCGCGACGCGGAACATCTCGCGCACCTGCGCCGCGAACTCGGTCCCTTCGGCGTGAGCGGCGACCGACCAGCAGAGCACGGCGACAACGGCGAGACGCATCGCCGGACGTATAGCACTAGACGACGCGAATCGAGGCGCCGAGTTGGGTGAGCGCCGCCGCAAACCCTGGATAACTCGTGGCCACGTTGTCGGCGTCGTCGATGGTCGTCGGCCCCGAGGCGACGAGCCCCGCGACCGCTCCCGCCATCGCGATCCGGTGGTCGCCGTCGGCGTGGACGTGGCCCGGATCGAGCGGGCGATCGGGCCGGCCCTCGACCGTGAATCCGTCGGGACGCGCCTCGCACGCGATGCCGAACGAGCGCAGCATCGCGCACGTCGTCGCGATCCGGTCGCTCTCCTTGACGCGCAGCTCCTCGGCATTGCGCACGACGGTCGTGCCCTTCGCGCGCGCGGCGAGCACGGCGAGGATCGGCAGCTCGTCGATCGAGCGCACGGCGAGGTCCTCCGCGATCTCGATCGCGCGCAGCGGCTGCGCCGGGCCGCGCACGACGAGCGTCGCGACCGGCTCGGGTCCCGCGTGGCGCTCGTCCTCGAACGCGACGGTCGCGCCCATCTGCTGGATCGCATCGAGGAAGCCGGTGCGGGTCGGGTTCGTGCAGATGTTCGGGAGGCGCACTTCCTCTGCCCCCACGAGCAACGCCGCGACGATCAGGAACGCGCTGCTCGACGGATCGCTCGGCACCTCGAAGCCCTCGCCGGCGAGGTGGCGGTTCCAGCCGCGCGTCTCGATCGTCGTCGCGCGGCCTTCGACCGTCAGCGGCGCGCCGAGGTACGCGAGCATGCGTTCGGAGTGATCACGGCTCGGGCCGGGCTCGCGCACGGTCGTCGCGCCGTCGGCGTAGAGGCCGGCGAGCAGGATCGCGGTCTTCACCTGCGCCGACGCCATCGGCAGCGTGTAGTCGAGCGCGCGCAGCGGGCCCTTCGCCGGGCCGATCACGAGCGGCGGCGTCACATCGGCGCCCTGCCCCTCGCCCGTGATCGTCGCGCCCATCTGCGCGAGCGGCTCGATCACGCGGCGCATCGGGCGCTTGCTCAGCGACTCGTCGCCGAACAGCGTCGTCTGGAAGCGCTGGCCGGCGAGCAGCCCGCACAGGAGGCGGATCGTCGTCCCCGAGTTGCCGCAGTCGATGCGAGAGGCCGGCGCGCGCATGCCGTCGAGCCCGGTGCCGTGGATGACGAGCGCCGGGCCATCCTTCTCGATCCGTCCGCCGAGCGCGGTGACCGCCTTCGCGGAGCGGCCGTTGTCGGCGCCGTCGCCGAGGCCGAGCACGCGCACCGGCGTCTGCGACAGCAGCGAGAACAGCAGCGCGCGGTGGCCGATCGACTTGTCACCAGGGATCGCGACTTCGCCGCGCAGCGGCCGCGCACAGGGCTCGACGTGGAATCTCATGACGCAGGCCCGAGCATCGCACGCGCGCGCTCGACCGCACGCTGCAGGTGGTGCGGACCGACCGCAACGATCGCGCGCACCCACGAACCCTGCGTCACCAGATGAGCTCCCGTCAGGCTGCCCGGGACGCCGAGTGACTTCACGGTCGGATCGTCGGCGGCCGCCTCGAGCGTGCCCTTGATCGTGCCGGCGAGCCGCTTCGCCGCGTCACGGGCGGCCTTGTCGCCGGGGTCGGCCGCATCCGCGTCGACGACGATCGCGAGGTCGTCCGCGACATCCGCCCAGATCGAGAGCTGCGCCGGCGCGGCATCGAGCCCGGTCTGGCGCGCGAACGCGATTCGCGCATCGAACGGCAGCCGCGCCGTGACGCGCAGGATGGCGCCGGTCGCGCCGGGCGGCATCGCGTGATCGCGCAGGCGCAGCAGCTCGTCCTTCGGCGCGAGCGGGTGCTGCGCGTCGATCGCGGCGCGCGAGGCGAGCTGGCTCGTCCATTCGTCGGGACCGATCGCGACGAGGTCGGGCGCGATGCGCGTCGAGTCGGCGAGGTTCTGCTTCGTCTGCAGGATCGTCAGCGTCGCCGCATCGGCGGTGCCGACGCCGTACGCGGCCATCACGACCGCATCGGCGGCCGCGAGCGGCGAGCCCTGCACGGCGATCGGCATGCCGGGGAGCTTGGCGTCCGCGCCGAGCTGCGCGAGCGCCTTCGTCGCGACGTCGCCGACGACCGGGTTCTTGCGCAGCCGCGCGAGATCGATCTCGACGATCAGCTGCGCGCCGTCGGGCAAGAGCGCGAGCACGTGCTCGGTGCCGGTGACGACGTGCGCGGGTGTCGTCGGGCTCGGCGGGCGCGGGCCGCGGCCACCGCCGCACGCGCACAGCGCCACCACGAGCAGCCGCTTCATGCGAGCGCTTGGTTCAACGCCGAGATCACGCGCGGCATGTCCTGATGCGACGCGACCGACACGCGGATGCAGTTCGCCAGGTTCGCGAACATCGCCATCGGCCGCACGATCACGCCCATCCGCAGCAGCTTCTCGTAGATCGGCGTCGACGGCCGGCCGCAGTCGATCAGCACGAAGTTCGCGCACGACGGGTAGACCTTCGCCTTGACCTCCGCGCGCAGCTGCTCGATCGCCTGCCGCGCATGGCGCGCGCTGATCGCGACGTGATCCTGATCGGCGAGCGCGGCCGTCGCGCCGACGAGCGCGAGGCTGCCGACGTGGAAGCTGCGCGTGACGCGCCCGAGCACGTCGACGATGCCCTTGTCGGCGAGCGCGTAGCCGACGCGCAGGCCCGCGAGCCCGTAGATCTTCGAGAACGTCCGCAGCACGACGACGCGCGGGTCCTTCTTCAGCAGCGTCATGCCGTCGACCTTTTCGACCTCCGGCCACTCCGCCGCGTACTCCGCGTACGCCTCGTCGATCACGAGCAGCGCGCGGGCCGGCAGCGCGGCGAGGATCTTCTCCGCCCCCGCGCGCGTGACGACCGAGCCCGTCGGGTTGTTCGGCGAGCCGATCACGACGAGCTTCGTGCGCGGCGTGATGTGCGCGATCAGCGCGTCCGGATCGCACGCGAGCTCCGCGGTCGTCGGCGCCGCGACAAACGGCCGCCCCGCGACCTGTGCGCTCAGCCGGTAGCTGAGGAACGCGTGCGCGTGCGTGAGCACCTCGTCGGTCAGCTCGCAGGTCGCGAGCACGAGCTGGTACAAGAGGTCGTTGCTGCCGTTGCCGAGCGCGATCTGCTCGATCCCGAGTCCGAGCTTCGCCGAGAGCGCGCGTCGCAGCTGGAAGCCGCCGGCATCCGGGTACAGGTGCAGCTGCGGCAGCGCCGCCGGAAGCGCAGCAAGTGCGCGGGGCGACGGCCCGAGCGGGTTCTCGTTCGACGCGACCTTGATCGCACCGGTGATCCCGAGCTCGCGCTCGAGCTCTTCGATCGGCTTGCCGGGCTGATAGACGTCGAGGTTGCGGACGTACGGCGGGGCGAAGTCGTCGATAAATGCCACTGCGCCCGGCACCCTACACCGCCCTGCCCGGCCGGGGAATGCCCGATCCGCTGCCTTCGGTCTATAGTGTGCTGCGATGCGCCGCGCCGTACTCTGGGCCTTGCCCCTCGCCGTCCTGCTCGTGCCCGAGGTCGCGTCCGCCGCGCCGTCCAAGTTCGAGTGCGTGCGCCAGCAAGGCTGGCTGTGGGCCTACATGGTCGCGTTCGGCGTCGGCTTTCAGACGTCGCTGACCCCATGCGTCTACCCGATGATTCCGATCACGCTCGGCATCTTCGGCGCCCGCGGCAACGTCAAGCGCAGCCGCGCGATCGCGCTCGCCGCCGCGTACGTCGGCGGCATGGGCCTCATGTACGCCACGCTCGGCGTCGTGTTCTCGCTGATCGGCCGCCAGTTCGGCACGCAGCTCAGCTCGCCGTACTTCGTCGTGCCGCTCGTGATCTTCTTCGCGGCGCTCGCCGCCTCGATGTTCGGCGCGTTCGAGCTCAACCTCCCCGCCTCGATCCAGGCCAAGCTCAACTCCGTCGGCGGCCAGGGCTTCCGCGGCGCGTTCGCGATGGGCATCGTCGGCGGCCTGATCGCGGCGCCGTGCACCGGCCCGTTCCTGCTCGGCCTGCTCGCGTACGTCGCGAAGTCGCACGACGTCGTGCGCGGCGGCTCGATGCTGTTCGTCTACGCGCTCGGCATGGGCGTCTTGTTCTTCGTGCTCGCGATGTTCGCCGTCTCGCTGCCGAAGTCGGGCCGCTGGATGGAGTGGGTGAAGTCGGCGGCCGGCATCTTCATGCTGCTCGCCGCGATCTACTACCTCGCGCCGCTCGTCCCGCAGATGCGCGCGCTGCAGCGCCCGGAGATCGGCTTCTTGTTCGGAGCGCTCGGCATCGCCGTCGTCGGGCTCGCGCTCGGCGCGATCCACCTGTCGTTCCACGGCGACTGGATGGAGCGCATCCGCAAGGGCTGGGGCGTCGCGCTCGTCGTCGTCGGCCTGTTCGGCGCGTGGAGCTGGTACATGGCGCCGAAGCAGGAGCTGCCGTGGCAGCACGACGAGGCCGCCGCGTTCGCGAAGGCGAAGGCCGAGCACAAGGGCGTCATGATCGACTTCGGCGCGACGTGGTGTAATCCGTGCCGCGAGCTCGAGCACACGTTCGCGGATCCGCAGGTCTACACCGCGATCACCGAGAACTTCGTGCCGCTCAAGTTCGACGTCTCCGACGACAACGCGACGAACGATCAGCGCAAGGCGAAGTACGAGGCCGGCAACCTGCCCGCCGTCCGCTACCTCACCGCCGACGGCAAGGGCGTCGGCAAGATCGACAAGGTCGTCGCGCCGGACGAGATGATGACGATCCTCGCTCCCGCCATCATGGGCGTGAAGGCGAACGGCGCCGTCACGGGCGGGACCGAGGTCTGCGCCGCTGACTAGCGGTGCGCGAGCGGGCGGGCGTTCGCGGACTTCTTGAGGTCCGTCCAGCCCGCGCGCGGCAGCTGGCGCTGCAGGACGAGCGTGGCCGGCGGGATCGCGAGCGCGTCGATGTGCGGCGCGAAACCGGTCGTGCCCGGAAGCTCGAACAGCTCGTTCGTCATGTACGCCTGCGTGGTGTCCGCGGCCGGGTCGATCAGCACGAGCGTCTCGTTCGCCCACTGCGTGCCGTCCGAGGAGATCGGCCCGTAGGTGCCATTGTCGACGACCGCAAGGATCGTCGGGGTCGTGCCCTGCAGCGTCGTCATCGCCTGGATCGGCGCCGGGTTGTACCAGTCGAGCGCCGTCTCGTTGTTCGTCAGCGCGTTCGTCAACGTGCCGTCGGTCAGGTTGACGGCGTCGTACTCGCCGGTGACGCCGAAGTTCGTGTCGGCCGCACCGCCGCTCGGCGCAGCGAACAGGGTCGTGCCGTCGGTCGCGAGGCCGCCGAACCACGCCGTGGTGGTCATCGCGCCGCCGATGACGGTCGCCGCGCCGGTCGTCGCATCGATCGAGATCAGGCTGGTGCCGAAGGTGCCATTGCCGTCGGTGTCGTAGCCCGCCCAGCCGTAGAGCGCGCCGTTGACGAACTTGATGTCGTTCACGAAGTAGGCGGTGCCCGCCTCGTCGGTGATGTCACCGACGACCGTGACGTCGCCCGTCGTGAGGTCGATCGTGAGCAGCTGCGACGTCGCGTCGGCGTCGCTGGTCGCGTAGCCGGTCGTGGCCGCGAACAGCGTGCCGTTCGCGTCGAAGTCCATGCCGCCGTAGCTGTACGCGTCGCCGTTCGCGTCGGTGAGCGTGCCGAGCGAGAACGAGCGGGCCGCGAACGGATCGATCACGTAGAGGCTGCCGCCGAGCTGGTAGCTCTGGTTCGTCGAGTCGAACAGGATGCCGCCACCGACGCCGTCACCCGCGAAGATCATGATGTAGCTGAACGGCGTCGTCGCCGAGCCGAGGTTCGTCTGCACCGTGACCGTCACCGACGGGCTCAGCGAGCAGCCGACCGGGACCTCACCGGAGACCTGGGTCGCGCTCGCGGCGCCGAGCGTGGCCTCGCAGTTCGCGTTCGTCGGATCGCCGAAGAACACGTGGAGGTCGGACACGTTCGATCCGTTGAAGCCGGTGCCCGTGATCGTGAACAGCCCGCCACCCGCGATGCCCGCCGCCGCGGGATCCATCATCGTGATCGTCGGCGCCGCTGCGACCGTGTTGTCGTCGGGGACGCAGATGGTGCCCATCTGGTGCGTGCCGGTGCCGCAGCTGATGTCGTTGCCGCTGCCGCCGCCGCCGGTGGAGACGCACTCGTTCCCCATCTTCGTCGTACCCGTGCCGCACGTCGTGTTGTCACCACCGCAGGCGGCAAGAGCCGCGGCGAGACCCGTCACTAGAAGCTTCGTCTGCATAATTGGCGCGGTGAATCTCATACGCGTGGGGCAACCTGCAACAACATTCGCTTGACCGCCCGACGAGGCTGGTGGACAAAACGCCCCGATGCGCGTCGCCCTCGCCTGCCTGCTCGTCGCCGCGTGCGCGGCCCCCGCAACCGACGATGTGGAGGTCGCCGGGGACGCGGCCGCCGACGCGCCGGACCCGAGCGTGCGCGCTGGCGACACGACGCTCAGCGTGGCAAGAGCCGTGGCGCGGCGCGGAGATACGTTCGTGCTGCGCGGCAAGACCACGCGGACGCTGACGGGCGGCAACGCGTTCGTGAACGACGACCCGTACGGCGCGTTCGCGCAGGTGTCGCCGCGCGTGTTCGAGGTCGCGTGGCAGGCGAGCGAGATCCGGTCGCTCGCCGACGGCGTCGATCAGTTCGTCGCGCTGGATTTCGGGTCGCGACATCTCACCGCGCACGTCGTGGTGCGGCCGCGCGTCGGGTCGCTGACCGGGTCGTCGAAGGTGTACGTGACGGCGGAGCTGACGCCGGTCGTCGTCGACGGGCTCGTCTATTACCGGCTCGCCGGGCACACGACCGAGGCGAACAGCGCGATCTCGCTGCGCGTCGATGATCGCGAGGAGCGCGGCGTCGTCACGCGGCTCGATGGCCGCGCGTTCGTCATCGACCTGCCCGCGAGCCGCGCGATCGAATTGACGGCCGGCCAGGACCTCGACGTGCTCGCGTCCTTCCCCAGCGGGGGCGTGCAGAAGCACATGAAGCTCGGGCTCGCCGTGAAGAAGCTCGGCATGACGACGGGCGACGCCTACGCGGTGTGGCCGCGTCCGACCTGCACGGCGGCCGCGTGTCTCGCCGGGCTACCCGGCGACGGCGGTGATACCGGCGCGTGCGGCGATGCAGTCCACGTGCTCGCGTGCCAGGGCACGGTCGGCGTGACGATCGATGCCGCCGCGCTGCAGAGCACGCTGCACGATGCCGACGCGCGCATCGAGACGCTGCGCGACGACGCGGTCGGGCTCGTCGGCAGCGCGCGCGCGGACGCGTGGCTCGCCGGTGCGCACGACGACGTGCAGCAGGACCTCGAGATGGCGTTCGGGCGATGGCTCGTCACGCCGGCGGCACGCACGCGCGTGCTCGCGGCGACGCTCGAGGCCGGCCTCGATTCCGCGTACGCGCGACCGCTCGAGGTCGTGCCGCTGGCGCCCGTGGTGCCCGGCGATGCGGCGGCGATGCGCCAGGTCGCGGCCGATGCGGTGCTCGCGAAGGTCGCGGCGATGGACTTCGTCGACTCGGAATTCGGCCAGACGCTCGAGGGGCTCGCGCATCAGTTCCGTGCGATGCACGTCGCGAGCATCCGCGCGTTCCGCGAGACGATCGCCGCCGAGCCGTATCCGGGCAAGCCCGACGAGGACGTGTACATCGGCGAGTGGCTCGGCACGCACGTCGAGGTCGAGGTCGTGCGCGCGACCGGCGCCGTCGTGTCGACCTTGGTCGAGCTGGACTAGAACAGGCGGATGTTCGCGCGCAGCGCGAGCAGGACTTCCGCCTCGACGCCGCGATAGTGCGTCGACAGGTCGTTCGCGGCGGCGCCATTGCCGCTCTTCAAGAAGTAGCCGTACGAGACCGGCACGACGAGGCCGAGGTCGAAGATCTTGTCGAGGTGCTTGCCGAAGCCGATGCGGCCTTCGCCGATCAGGGCCTTGTCGGTGATCTGCGCGTTGTCGAGCGGCGGCATGACCTGCGCGCCGGTGCCGAGGCCGAACCACAGGCCGCCGCCGAACTCGAGGTAGTTGCCCTTGCCGGCCTTGCGCTCCTCGGCGGTGCCGAGGTCGTTCGTGAAGTGGATGCCGACGCCGAACTGCGTCCACGTCTTCAGCCCGTCGCTGAAGTACTGGTGGTGCTGGATCCACGCATCGAAGAACAGGAACTCCGCCCCGACCAGCGCGCCGTACATGCCGCCGCGCGCCTTCTGGAAGAAGGCGGTGTCTTTCTGATCGCCGGCCGTGCCCTGGCCGTACATCCCGCCGCCGTGGACCTCCCCGAACAGCTTGAGCGTATCGGCGGAGGCAGAGGTCGCGAGCGCAGCGACGATCACGAGCGAAGCGATGCGTGCCATCCCTGCGATTGTCGCCCGTTTCCTCGGGTCGCGCTACAGTGCGCGAGCAGTGCGCTGGCTGCTTGTGATCTCGATCTCGCTGCTCGGTTGTCGCGATCGCGAGGCCGTGCGCCTCGAGAAGGTGAAGGCCGCAGTCTGTGCGTGCAAGACGTCGGGCTGCGCCGAGCTGGCGATGAAGGACATCCCGAAGGACGACATCAAGACGTCGCGTAAGTCACAGGAGGTGGCGCGCCAGATGCTCGACTGCCTCGCACGCCTCTACGACGCCGAGCGCCCCGTCACCGATCCGGACTCGGCTTCTCCGTAGGCTCGTCCGCGATCGCCCAGTCGTCGGTGGCCGCGGCCGCTTCTTCCTTCGCGGCCTGCAGGTCCTCGAGGATCTCGCCGCCGAGCCGCACGCCGGGCATGACGAGCGCCATCGCAGGCGTGATCACGACATCGGCATCCGACTCGCGCCCGAAGAACGCGGTGTGCTCGTAGTAGCGGATCGCGTAGCGCACGAGCACCGCGCACGTCGCCGCGATCGGCACCGCGAGCACGACGCCGACAAAACCCAGCAACTTGCCGCCCGCGACGACCGCGAACAGCGCGCCCGACTCGGAGAGGCCGACGCGATGCCCGACGATCTTGGGCGTCAGCACGCCCGCCTCGAGCAGGTGCAGGCACAGGATCACGCCGGCGACCATCGCGAGCGTCTGCATGCTGCCGCCGTCCGCGACGGTGACGAGCGCGGCGATCGCGGCACCGACGAACGTCCCGACGAACGGGATCACGGTCAGCGCACCGACGAGCAGACCGATCGGCAGCGACAGCGGCATGCCGACGAGCGTGAAGCCGGTCGCGTACAGGATCGCGAGGATCGTCGTGACGATCGCCTGGCCGCGCACCCACCCGGCGACGACGCCGTCGATCTCGCGCGCGACCTCGCGCACCTCGTGGCGGCGACGCGGCGGGATCATGTGATCGATCCGGCGCAGCAGGTTCGGCCAGTCGACGAGGAAGTAGAACGAGAACACCGGGATCAGCAGCATCTCGGCCATCACGCCGAGCAGATGAAACACGCCGCCGACCGCGGCCGTCGCGAGCTCGCGCAGCGGTCCGCCGCTGAACGCGCCCTGCAGGTGCTCCTTCGTGACGTAGACCTTCCAGTCCGAAGGCACATCGACGCCGGCGTGATCGTGCAGCCAGATGCTCAGGTTATCGGCCATCCGCGGCATGTCGCCGACGAACTCGACGAGCTGATCGTACACGCGCGGCGCCGCGAACATGATCGCACCGACGATCAGCGTCACGCACAGCGCGAGCAGCACGGCCGCTCCGAGCGCGCGCGGAAGGCCGCGCCGCACCAGCCGCTCGAGCACCGGATCGAGCATGTACGCGATGCCGAGCGCCGCGAGGATCGGCGCGAGCACGGTCGCGAGGAACCGCAACACGATCCAACCCAGCACGACGAAGATCGCGATCAACAGCCATCGCAGCATCTCCATGACCTGCGTGTTCTGCGTGCTCGTCGACACCCACGATCGCTATATCACGGCAGCGCGGCGATTCCGACGAATGAAGGCGCCTGGACCGACACCGGCGAACCGATCGCCGAGGGCAGCCCGGTGCTCCGATCGATCGCGTACACCGTGACCGTGTTGCTGCCCTGGTTCGCGACGAGCAGGTGCGCACCGTCGGGCGTGATCGAGAAGTGGCGCGGCGTCATGCCGGTCGGCGTGTGCCCGATCGCGGTGAGCCGGTCGTCGGCGCCGATCGCGAACGCGGCGAGATCATCGGCACCGCGATTCGAGGTCCACACGAAGTGGCCCGCAATGACGACCTCGGCGCCCGTGTTCTGCCCGCTGAACCCCGCGGGCAGCGTGCTGATCGTCTGCAGCGCCGAGAGCTGCCCCGCGTCCTCGTGGAGCGCCATCACCGTGCTCGCGGTCTCGTCGACGAGGTACGCCGCGCTCGTCGAGAACGCGAGGTGGCGCGGCCCGGCGCCCGATGCCGTCATCAGCTGGCCGTTCGCCGCCAGCGTGCTGCCGTCCCACGTGTACTGCGCGACGTCGTCCGCACCCAGGCACGGCACGTACGCGAACCCGCCGCGCACGACGACCTGATGCGCGTGTGCGCCGGCCGAGAGGGTCTGCGTCGCTGGCTGCACGCTGCCATCGGCGGCGATCGGCAGCACCGCGACCGCGCCATCGCCGTAGTTCGCGACGAGCACGTGCCCCTGCGCGACGGTCAGGTGCGCCGGGCCGCTGCCACCGGAGCTCTCGTCATCGAGCTTCGTCAGCGCGCCGCTCGAGTCGATCGCGTACGCGACGACGCGGCTGTTCGTCTCGTCGACGGCGTAGAGGTGCGCCGGCGGATCGTCCCAGGCGAGGAAGCTCGCGCCGGCCTGCGGCACCGACCCGAGCGGCGTGAACGCGGCCGTCGCCGGATCGACGCCGTACCAGCGGATGGCGCCGCCGTAGCCGCCGACGTACGCGACCCAGTGCGCGGGTGCGGGTGCGTCGGGCGCAGGCGCGGCATCGTGCATCGGCGGCGCGGCCGGCTGGCCACACGCCGCCAGCACCAGCCACGCCCACCTCACGGCAAGACCGGCGCGAGCTCGAGCTGCAGCTTCTTCTTCTCCGCGCGCGAGAGATCCAGCTCGACGTAGCGCGAGAAGTAGTCCTCGTGCCGCAGCTCGATCCGATGCTTTCCGGGATCGAGCGCGATGCCGCCCTTCACGACGCCGACCGGTCCGACGAACCGCCCGTCGACATACACCTGCGCGTCACCCACGTTCGAGCGCACATACACGACCGGATCGCTCGCGCTCGGCCCGCTCGGCCCGGCCTTCGGCCCGCACGCGACGAGCGCCACGAGCACCAGTGTCCTCATGGCGCTCCCGACAGCGTCACGTCGACGACGTCACCGATGATCTTCACGGCCGCGTTCGTATCCGTCACCGGCGGCTTCCGCGCGATCGCGGCGACCTTCTCGATCGGCTGATCCGTGGCGACGCCGATCACCCACCCGCTCGGCGACAGCCGCCGCAGCGACGCCGACCGCACGCCCTTCGCCCCCGCCAGGTACCGCTGCTCCTCGAGCACCATCGAGAACGGCGTCTTTGCATCGAGCCGCACCAGCACGATGCCCGCGTCCGCGATCGGCGTGTCATCGCCGCTGAACGCGCCCGCCTGCGCCAGCTTCTGCGGCTGCGGCGGCAACACATCCGACATCGCCGCGCCGAGCGCGCGATCCACCGCGTACCCGAGCCCATCCTCGCCGCGCGCCGCCGCGATCCCGGTTCCCGCCGAGACCGCCTTGCCATGATCGACCATCCGCACCCTCGCCGTCACGAGCGCCGCCGACATCGCCTGCCCGCGCACGGGCACCTGCGGCCCGACGCTGACGTTCGCCACCACCGCGAGCTCCGCCTTCGCCTGCTCCGCGAGCTGCGTCGCCGCCGCATCATCGAGCTCGCCCTCCGGCGCCGCCGGCGCCTTGCGCACGACGATCCCCGCGCCGCGCAGCGCCGTCGCGAGCGCCGTCCCGCCCAGATCGCTGCGCACGCCATCCGCCCCCGCGACGCGCACGACCACCGCCGCCGTCTTCACCGGCCCGCTCGCCGCCGGCCCGCTGTCGCTCGTCGCGACGCCGAGCTCGCCAAGCTTGGCCCGCAACTTGTCGCGGTCGATCTTCACGCTCACGACCAGCTCGCGCATGCCGTTATCCGTGTCATCGCGCGTCACGGTGAACTTCGTCACCCACAGCCGCGCATGAGCCACGATCTCGCGATCGAGGTCCGCCTTGCGCGCGGCCCGCACATCGCTCGCGACCACATCCGCGAGCGCCGCGTTCACCGCATGCGCGAACGCATCGTCGAGCGCCGCCACCCGCGGATCCGCCCCGCTCGCCACCGCCTGCCCCTCCGCTTCATACGCGACGACATCCTCTGCCATCGCCGTTCCAGTCAGCGCGAGCACCACGAGAGCAACGACACCGCGAGTCACGCCCGGTAGCCTAGCACTGCTCGAAAACGCATTACGGCTTCGCAACGATCACGTACAACGCCTGCGGCTGCACATCGATTCCCTCGATCGCGCCGCCCTTGCCCCGCTTCCCGCTCACGTGAGGCGCGTCCTTCGCCCAGCCCGGCACCTCCGCGACCCACACGCTCGCCGCGCCCAGCGCCCCGACCACCGGCTTCCCACCCACCCCATCGACGATCACGACCGGCGGCGGCGCATCGCCCTTCTCCCCGAGCACGCGCGGCCCCTCCCCCACGGCCTGCCGCACCGCTTCGATCGGCACCGCCATCACGACCCGCCACGCGCCGTCCGTCTCCGGCTCCGCCGCGAGCTCCATCGCATGCTCGACCGCCGCCGCGAGCCGCACCTTCACCGCGGCATCCTTCGCCTTGTCGCCGACCTTCCCGCCGCCCGCGACCGGCAGCGCGGCGATCTCGCCCGCCAGCTTCGCGCGCGCCGCATCCTCCGCCACGCGCCGCGAGGTCCCGCGCGCGACGGCCGGGTTAGGCGCATGCCGGTCCGCGACCCCAACGCCCGGCGCCGTCACGAGCCCCTTCCCCCAATCGACCTCCGCGTGCGCCGCGCGCCCGGCAAGCGCACCCGCAAGCAGAACGAAGAGCGCGACGCGCATGCGCCGAGCATAAGGTGCGCCGCCCGCATCTGCCACTACCGTGCACCCGAGCGGCGACTCCCTGCACCGAACCGACATCGTGACGCGCAGCCTGAAGGCCACGTCCGCCGAGCCGGGGTGGAATGCGGACAACGAGCGGTCGCGAACCACTGCCCCGGGCACTCGAGCGAGTGTTCTGCAGAGCGCGAGACGGCGCTGCTGGCTTTGTGGACGGACTCGCAACGCTCGATCGTCGCGACGAACGCCCGCTTGTGAGCGCGTCCGCCCACAAGCGCACAACCGGAGAAGAGAGTACCGCGTCGAAGAACATCTCGATGACAACGAAGTACAATTGATATCGGCGAAATCGATCGCGGACATGGTACGACCCTCTTCATGGCTCGCTCGCGCAAGCGCCACGTGCAGCAGTCGCTGTACTTCGGCGACAAGAACGGCCAGCGCCGCGGCGATCCGAACCGGCGCCGACGCAGGCGCCGGCCCGGCGTGAAGCTCGGCCGCCCGCCGAAGGGACCGCGCTCGAGCGAGCGACACGAGGTCCGGCCCGAGCTGCGCGCGAATCACGCCGTGCACGTCACGCTGCGCGCATCGGACGAGCTCGAGCGCATGCGCACGCGCGACGTCTACGACGCGGTCCGCTGGGCGACGATCGCGATCGCCGAGCGCGCGAGCTGCCGCATCGTTCACCTGAGCATCCAGCACAATCACCTGCACCTGCTCGTCGAGGCCGACAACAAGATGGCGCTCGCGCGCGGGATGCAGGCGTTCCAGATCAGCGCCGCGCGCCGGATCAATGTCGCGGTCTCGAGGGGCCGCTCGAAGGATGCCGGCTGGTGGGAAGCGCAGCACGCGCCCGGTGCGAGGTGCGAGGCAAAGAGCTCGCACGCGCCCGGTGCGAGGGGCGAGGCAAAGAGCGCGCACGCATCCGGCGCGCGGGGCGAAGCGAGCAACCCGCGCGCTTCGGATGCGCGCTGGTGGAACGCGAAGACGCGGTGCTGGGTCGCGGGCCGTCGCAAGGGCGCGGTGTTTCCCGACCGCTACCACGAGGAGATCATCGCGACGCCCCGGCAGGCGCGGAACGCGCTCTGCTACGTGCTCAACAACTGGCGTAAGCACCGCGAAGCGCAGCGCGAGCTCGCGGCTGGTTGGCTGATCGATCCGTTCTCGTCGGCGTGGGCGTTCGGCGGCTGGGCCGAGCGTGGCGACTCGCCATTCGCATGGAAGACGCGCGAGACCTACGCGCCGATGCTGACCGCGTATCCGCAAACGTGGCTGTTGCGCGAGGGCTGGCGGCGCGGCGGCGGCAGTGTCAGCGTGTACGACGTGCCCAGCATGCGCCGCGGATAGCTCGCGGCGTGCGCATGTACGAGGCGGTGAGCACGCGCGGCGCATTGGATCCGGAGACCCACGACAGGCAGAGATCCGCGGCACCAGCGCCCTTCGTGGTCGCTCTCGAATGCGCCGTGCGAGCAACTAGCGCGGACGCGCAGCGGCTCTTCTCTCCTCTCGAAAGACGAAGTTTTTCTCTTCGAGGGGGCACTCGCTCGAAGGTCGGGCGCTGTCGAGCTTGTGAGCGGGCGCGCTCGCCGCGTGAGCTGCGCAGCGCGGCGAGCACTGGCGCGGCCGGTCAAAATCGACCAGCGCCGCTACATGGTCGGCAGACCGCTCGCTCGAGCTCGGTGGGAGTGGCTCGCACGCGCGGCGGTATCGCTCGCGCGACCGCCGACGACGGGCGGCCCGCGCGGCGCGGCGCCCTACTCCCACTCGATCGTGCCGGGCGGCTTGCTCGTGATGTCGTAGACGACGCGGTTGATGCCGCGCACCTCGTTGATGATGCGCGACGAGATGCGGGCGAGCACGTCGTACGGGAGCTGGACCCAGTCGGCGGTCATGCCGTCGCGCGAGTGGACGGCGCGGACCGCGAGGGCTTCCTCGTACGTGCGGGCATCGCCCATCACGCCGACCGAGCGGACCGGGAGCAGGACGCCGAACGACTGCCAGATCGATTCGTAGAGGCCGGCGGCGACGATCTCTTGCTCGATGATCGCGTCCGCGTTGCGGAGGACGTCGAGGCGGGTGCGCGTGAGCGGGCCGAGGCAGCGGACCGCGAGGCCGGGGCCCGGGAATGGTTGGCGCCAGACCATGTGGCGCGGGAGGCCGAGCTCGAGGCCGAGCTGGCGGACCTCGTCCTTGAAGAGCTCGCGGAGGGGCTCGACCAGGGCGAGCTTCATGCGCTCGGGGAGGCCGCCGACGTTGTGGTGGGACTTGATCGTGTGGGACGGGCCCTTGAACGAGACCGACTCGATCACGTCCGGGTAGAGGGTGCCCTGGGCGAGGAAGCGCGCGTTCTCGATCGTCTTGGACTGCTCTTCGAAGACGGCGATGAACTCGTAGCCGATGATCTTGCGCTTGCGCTCGGGGTCCGTGACATCGGCGAGCGCGGTGAGGAAGCGGGACTCGGCGTCGATCACGCGAAGGTCGACGTGGAAGTGGTCGCGGAAGATCGCGGCGACCTGGTCGCGCTCGCCTTTGCGGAGGAGGCCGTTGTCGACGAAGATGCAGGTGAGGCGGTCGCCGATCGCGCGGTGGATCAGGGCGGCGGCGACGGACGAGTCGACGCCACCGGAGAGGCCGCAGATCACGCGGCCGGTCTCGCCGACCTGGGCGCGGATGCGCGCGACCGCTTCGTCGACGAACGAGGCCATCGACCAGTCGCCCTTGGCGCCGCAGATGCCGAACAGGAAGTTGCCGAGGAGCTCGGCGCCGCGAGCCGTGTGGACGACCTCGGGGTGGAACTGCACGCAGTGGATGCGGCGCGCGGCGTTCGCGAAGCCGGAGAACTTGCAGTTGTCGGACTCGGCGGTGTGCGTGAAGCCCGGTGGGATCGCTTCGACGTGGTCGCCGTGCGAGGCCCAGACGGCGAGCTCGTCGCCCGAGGTGACGGACTTGAAGACGCCTTCGTTCGTGCGGACACGAACCTGGGCGCGGCCGTACTCGCGCGCGTCGGCGCGATCGACCTTGCCGCCCAGGAGGTGGGCGGTGAGCTGGGCGCCGTAGCAGATGCCGAGGACCGGGATGCCGAGCTCGTAGAGGCCGGCCGGGATGTGCGGCGCGCCGTCGTCGTAGACCGAGTTGGGCCCGCCCGAGAGGATGATGCCGATCGGGTCGAGCGCGCGCAGCTTGGCCAGGTCGGCGCCGAGCGTGTACGGATGGATCTCGCAGTAGACGGACTGCTCGCGGATCCGGCGCGCGATCAGCTGCGTGTACTGGGAACCGAAGTCGAGGACCAGGACGAGTTGGTGTGCCATGAGCGATGGGTCAGCCCGAGGGTGCGAGGGCCAGGCGCCCCGGCGGCGCGCAGCGCCCCGGGTTGTGGGCGACGACGATCATTCCACGCGGTAGTTCGGAGCTTCCTTCGTGATGATGACGTCGTGGACGTGGGACTCGCGGAGGCCGGCGGACGAGATCTTCACGAAGCGGGCTTTCTCGTGGAGCTCGGCGATCGTCGCGCAGCCGAGGTAGCCCATCGACGCGCGCAGGCCGCCGATCAGCTGGTAGAGCGACTCGCGCAGCGGGCCCTTGTACGGGACACGGCCCTCGATGCCTTCGGGCACGAGCTTCTGCGGCGCCTCGACATCGCCCTGGAAGTAGCGGTCCTTCGAGCCTTCCTTCATCGCGCCGATCGAGCCCATGCCGCGATAGGACTTATAGGAGCGACCCTGGTAGAGGATGATCTCGCCCGGCGCTTCGTCGGTGCCGGCGAACAGCGAGCCGATCATGACGGTGTCCGCACCGGCGGCGAGCGCCTTCGCGACATCGCCCGAGTACTTGATGCCACCGTCCGCGATGATCGCGACACCCGTGCCCTTCGCGGCCGTGACCGCATCGTTGATCGCGGTGAGCTGCGGGACGCCGACGCCAGCGACGATGCGCGTGGTGCAGATCGAGCCGGGGCC
>CAYUNM010000084.1:0-24014 GCA_964446175.1 uncultured Kofleriaceae bacterium | reverse complement strand
AAGGCGGCGACCACGAGCGCGGCCAACAAGAGCGCCTCGACGAGCGCGACCACGAGCGCGCGACCGGCGAGCGAGCCGGCGAAGATCGTCGGCGCGGAGCCCGCACCCCTTGCACCACCACCGGCGCGCGTCGAGCCCGCCCCGCTCGCGCCACCACCAGCCGTCGCGCGCGTCGAGCCCGCCCCGCTCGCGCCACCACCGGCCGTCGCGCGCGTCGAGCCCGCCCCGCTCGCGCCACCACCGGCGGTCGCGCGCGTCGAGCCAGCCCCGCTCGCGCCGCCACCGGCCGCCGCGCGCACCGAGCAGTTCGACGACCCGACCTCCGTCGGCACGCGCAGCCGCGCGCTGAGCGAGATGGCGACCGAGATCCGCGGGCCCGACCAGATCGCGAGCAAGCCGTCGATGACGGCGCCCGGCGTCGCGCCCGCGCCGTTCGGCGCGAACGATCCTGCGCCGAATCCAGACGACGTGCCGATCGAAGAATGGTCGGTACCGATCGAGCCCGCGGCGCGCCCCGGTGCGCCCGCGAGCACGACCGCGCACGGCGTTGCGGCCGCCCCCCGCGCCGCGTCGCCGACCGCGCTGGGCTCGGGCGCCCTCGGCGGCGGCACGGCTGCCCGCGCGACCAGCGCCTCGCGGGCCGAGACCGGCTTCCGCGCCGAGACGCCGGCACCGCTGCCGGCCGCGCCCGTCGTGCCGCCGCCGCTGCCCGCGCCGCCGCTGCCCGCGCCGCCCGCGATCGGCGGGGCCGCGAGCGCGAGTGGCTCGGGCGGACTGCGCCCGACGACGGACCGCGCGATGGGAAGCGATGCGATGCATCCGCTCGCGCCGTCGGACTGGATCGCGGATCGCATGCCTGACGCGCGCGCGCCGGCCGCTCAGACGCCGGCGATGCGCCGCGATCCATCCGCGGTCGACGATGACGTGCTCGTCGCGGCGCCGCTGCGGGTCGGCGGTCCGAACAAGAAGCTGATCGCGATCATCGGGGGCGGCGTGCTGCTGCTCGTGATCATCGTGTTCGCGGCGACGCGCGGTGGCGGCAGCCGCAAGCCGGATGCGCGCGCGGCGAAGCCGAGCGGCAGCGCGGAGCAGGTCGCGCTCGCGGGCGAGCCGGCGGCGGGCAGCGCGGCGAGCGAGACCGGCGAGCAGCCGGCGTCGCCGGTGAATCCGCCGCCGCATCACGGCACCGCCGCGATCGCGACGCCGAGCAGCGGCAGCGGCAGCGCGGCGACCGTCGCGCCACCCGTGCAGCCGACCGAGACCGCGCCGGCCGAGACGCCCGCGCCGCCGAAGAGGCACCCGACGCTCGGTGGCAAGAAGGTCGTGCTCGAGTACGACACGCCGACGCACGAGACGGCGAAGCCCGCCGGCGGCGAAGAGGACAGCGCGGCCGTCGGACGCGCGCGCGCGGCGTACGCGATGGGGAACAAGCGCCTGTTCGCCGGTGATCCGGAGGGCGCGGTGAAGGCGTATCAGCAGGCGCTCGCCGACTATCCGGGCTACGTCGCCGGCTATCGCGGGCTCGGGCTCGCGTACGCGCAGACCGGCGAGAAGCTCAAGGCGATCTCGGCGTTCCACCAGTACTTGAGCGCCGTGCCGGGTGCGAAGGACGCGCCGCTGATCAGGAAGCGGCTCGCCGCGCTGTCGCACTGATGTAACAGCCGTGGGAGCGCGGCCCCCGATCGCGGCGCGGATCCCCAGCTGCCGGCCGCGCGCGCAGCGTGCATCATCGACGCATGAAGTGGCTGGTGATCGTCGTCGCGCTCGCCGCGTGCTCGAAGTCGGATGCGTCGCAGCACGCGACGCCGAAGCACGAAGATCGCAACGATCCGGCGCAGGCCGCGCCGCCGCTCGAGCTCGCGGTGACGATCGACGGCGTGGCAAGCACGTGGCAGCAGGACGCGTTCGATCGCACGCCGCACTTCGTCAGCGCGAACAAGAACGGCGAGTCGCGCGATGCGTGGTCACTGCGCGAGCTCGCGCGCACGCTCGTCGGCCCGAACGCGCGCGTGGTCGCGGTGGTCGGCGACAAGCGCGAGGTGATCGATCCGGCGGCGTGGACCGACGCCTCGAAGACGCCGTTCGTGCATCGCACACGGCGCGGCTGGCTGAAGTTTCGCTGGGCGAACAAGGACGGCGCGTGGGGCGAGGCCGACGTGAAGGACGTGAGCGGCCTCGAGATCGTTCGCTAGCGCCACGTGCCTTGCAGCACGAGCGAGACCACGCGGCCAGCCGCGTGATAGCCGGCGCGCGTCTCGGGGCGTGCGTCGAGCAGGTCGTCGACGCGCAGCACCGCGAGGTACTCCGGTGTGATCGCGCCGCTGACGGTCGCCTGGACGATCGTGTAGCTCGCGACGGGCTTGCCGTTGTCGATGCTCGTGCCGAAGAACTGCACGCGCGCGAGCGCCGAGACGCGCGGCTCGGGCGTGACCTGCACCCAGCCCTCGGCGCGCGTGTGCGGCAGCCGGTCGATCGGATCGTCGACCGCGGGCTTGCCGTGCTGCGCGGCCTGCCGTGCCTGGACGTAGTCCCATGCGCCGCCGACCTCGACGCGCTCCTCGACGCGCACGCGCGCGATCACATCGGCGCCCCAGAAGTCGACCGCGCCGAGGTTGACGAGCCGGCCCATGTCGGCGGGATCGATCGAGCCGCGCACCGTGCCGGTCGTGTGCCGGTAGAACGGCGCCGCCTCGATGCGCACGCGGTCGGCGACCTGGTCGATCGCGCGCACCTCCGCGTGGTCGGCGATCTCCGGACCGAGCGCCGGGTTGCCGTTCTGCGGATCGAACCGCTCGCGCAGCGACGGCACTCTGCCCTTGCGCCCGAGCGTCGCGGCGAGCTCGAGGTGCCGGTAGTGCGGGCGCCACGTGCCGACGAGCTTCGCCTCCGGCCACGGATCCGCGCCCAGACCGATCGGGATCGCGACGCCCGCCGCCGCATCGAGGCGCACCGTGCGGTGCTCGACCTGTGCGTCGCCGGCCGCCTCGACCGTCGTGACCGTGCCTTTACCGGCGAGGCCGGCGAGGTTGTCGCTCGCGCGGTCGTGATCGACGTTGACCGACGCCGCCCACCGCGCTTCCTTGCCGAGCGGCGCCGTCGCGAGCGCCATCGCGCCGACGCGCGTCGCCGAGAGCTCCTCGGCCAGCGTCTGGTGCGTCAGCGCGGCGTCGCTGAACGCGCGCGAGCGCCGATACAGATGATGGAAGTAGGCCTGCTGCTGCAGCTGCAGGGAGCCGCTCTGCTCGTCCGCCTTCGCCTGCACGCGCTCGGTCGCCTCGCGATCGATCACGAGGATGTTCGACGGCATCACGTCGGACGGCGGCGCGATGTAGTGTCGATCGTCGACGAACCCGTCGAGCACGATGCGCTCGCGGCCATCGCGGTACTCGAGTCGCGCGGTGCCGGTCGCCGCGTGCCGCGCCTCGGGCACACCGGCCGCCGACGGCACCGGGAAGTCGCGCGCACCGCCGAGGCCGCTCGCCGCCACGCGCAGGCCGAGCTTCGGCGCGAGCGCGACGCGCGCGGTGCCGGAGACGCCGAGCGTCGGCAAGGAGTCCGCCGTCGCGCGGGCGATCACGAGCTGCGGGCCGACTGCATCGCGCGTGACGACCTCGATCACGCCGCCCGAGCCGCCCGGCCCATCGATCGGTGACTGCGGCGTCGTCGACAGCCGGATCTGCACGATGTCGGTGATCGGGATCGTCGAGACGTCGAACGCGCCGTAGTACGGATCGGTGACGAGCACGCCGTCGACGAGCACGCTGACCGCGCCCTTGCGCGCGCCGCGGATGTCGACGTTGAAGCCGCCGCGCCCGCCGTCGCGCACGATCACGTCGGACAGCAGCGCGAGCGCCGTGCCGAGATCGACCGCACCGCGCGCGGCGAGCTGCTCGCCCGTCAGCCGCACCTCGGTATCGCGGTCGAACGGCTTGTCGGGGCGCTGGTCGAAGATCTCGATCGCCTCGCCCTCCGAGAGCTTCGCCAGGTCGGCATCGGAGAGCCCGGGCGGCGGGCTCGGCTCGACGTTCTGCGCGCTCGCCGCTCGCGATACGATCACGAGCAGGAGAGCGGCGCGGCTCACTGGCAGGTCGCGTTGGGCGCGGGCGGCTTGCAGAAGCCCATCGTGTTGCACGCCACCGTGGCGGAGCCCTGGTTCGGGCAGCCGCCGCTGGTGCACGCGCCCTGCGCGGGCACGCAGACGCTGAAGCCCGATGCGCCGTACGCCTTGCAGACGTCCGAGCCCATGCAGTTCGACGCGTTCGGATCGCACGAGTCGTAGAGCTGGCCGGTGCAGGCTGGCAGGTTGCTGCCGCTGCCCGCGGCGTCGATCATCTTGCCGCTGTCGCCTCCGCACGCGACGACACCGAACAGCACGAGCGTGAAGAGTCTCATTCCCTCCACACTGCCCGAGCTGTGGCCGGTCCTCGTTACACGCGCGTAACGGCTGCACGCCTGGCGATGTCAGGCACCGATCCGGTGACCGGAGTCTCCGTCGCCACTGTCATCACGCTGCAACATGTCTTCATCCTGTAACGCGTGATCGGCGGTGGGTAACGTGTGTGTAACCACCGCGCCAGGTCGCTGTTACATCGTGCGTCGATGACACTGGCGGCATTTCCTTTGCTGATGGAGGCAGGCGATGCGTAGCCTCCTCGTGGTCTTGCTCCTCGCCAGCTCGGCGCACGCGGCGGCGCCTGACTGCAGCACGCTGCCGCACCCGATCTACCTGCAGGTCGGAGATACGCAGGTGAACCTGATGAAGCAGCTCGGGCGCCTGCTGCGCGACAACTCGGCGAAGCCCCTCACGCTCGTCTACACGACCAGCGGCTCGTGCACGAACATCAACGGGTTCTATACCCAGACTCCGATCACGACGACGATGCAGTACATCCCGTCGGCCCAGGAGGATCCGAACTGGACGCCGAGCTCGGCCACCCTGACCTGCACACCGCCGACCGGCGGCGTCGTGCCCGACATCGGCAACTCGGCGCTGTTCATCGCGTCGTGCACGAACGAGCCGACGGTTCCAGACTTCGTGCAGTTCACCAACGGTCCCGTGCAGGCATACGTGCTCGCGGTCCCGAAGGCGTCAGCGGCGGTGGCGATCACGTTCGAGGAGGCCTACTTCGTGTTCGGATTCGGGCCGACGCTGCTCGCGCAGATGGCCGGATCGATCGCTCCGTGGACCGACGAGAACGAGCTGTACATCCGCACGACGACGAAGAGCACGCTGCTCACGTGGGTCGCGAACGTCTATGGCACCCAGGCGACCAAGTGGCACGGCCACATGCTCGACGGATCGCCGATGGTCGTGTCGGGACTGCAGAGCTCGGCGAACCCGACCGCCGCGATGGGCATCCTCGGGGCCGAAGTCTACGACGCGAACCGCGATACGCTGACCGAGCTCGCGTTCCGTGCGCAGGGGCAGTACGCCGCGTACTGGGCCGACTCGAACATCACGTCGCGCGACAAGAAGAACGTGCGCGATGGCCACTACACGGTGTGGTCGCCGACCGTTTGGATGAACAAGATCGATCCGCAGACGCACGCGCCGACGAATGCAGACGCTCAGTACGTCATCGACATGATCGCCGGCAAGCAGGTGACGCCTGCGCCCAACTTCGATGCGAACGTCATCGTCGCGAAGGTAGGCCTCGTACCGGATTGCGCGATGCGCGTCACGCGCAGCTTCGACGGCGGGCCGATGTCTCTGTACAAGCCCGCGGAGAGCTGCACGTGCAAGTACGAGAGCATCGTCGACGCGACGAGCTGCGCGCAGTGTGACGCATCCACGCCGTGCGCGAGCGGCGTGTGCCGCGGCGGCTATTGCGAGGAGTTCTAGGCATGCGACTGCAAGTGATTTTTATCGCGCTCGCGCTCGCGTTCGCGTTTGGCTGCGGCGAGGATAATCCCGTCAAGCACGACGCGGGCGCTCACGATGCTCCGGTGGATGCGGGTGGTGGACCGGATGCATCGTGCTTTACGGACCCGCACACCCACAACGAGATCATCAACGCGTGTACGACCGCTCAGAAGGTGTACAAGCCCGGCCGTCCCGCCCTGCAGTATCCGGACGGCGGCTTGCCGCCTACGCCGTAACGCTCGCGGCGGCCACGGCATCGGCGGATCCGGAGACGCGACCGGCCCTCGCGACGCACGGCTGGACGGTCGATCTGACCGGCTACGTCCAGGCGGACGTGGTCGCGTACGCGCAGGCCTCGCAGGACGAGATCGATCCGGCCACCGGCGCGCCGCTCGCGCAGGAGCACATCGCGATCCCGCGCGCCAGCCTGCGCGCCGACGGCCACAAGGGCGCCCTCGCCGGCGAGCTCGAGCTCGAGGCATTCACGTCGCGCGCGACGCTCCCCGAGCCGACGCAGACCTCGGGCGTGCGGATCGAGACGGCGCAGGTCGCATGGCATCACGAGCGTCTCGTCGAGGTCGTCGGCGGCTTGTTCCGGACGCCGTTCGGGTCGAGCACGCCGGTCTCGCCGCGCGACCGGATCTTCCTCGAGCTACCGACCGTCAATCGCGCGCTGTTCCCCGGCGACATCGACGGCGGCGTGATGATCCACGGCAGCTACGGCGTCGCGCGCTACAGCGTCGCGATGATGAACGGTGCACCGGCGGGCGACGCGCAGTGGAAAGGCCAGGATCCGTCCGCTAGCTATGACTTCGTCGGCCGGCTCGGCGCGGACTGGTCGACGAAGGCGTTCTGGGGGCACCCGCGCGTCGAGCTCGGCGTGTCGGCGCTGACGGGACACGCGCTGCACCCCGGCACGCCTCCCACGAAGGATCACATCCAGTGGGTCGACGACAACCACGACGGGATGATCCAGCAGACCGAGCTGCAGGTGATCCCGGGGACGCCGGGCGAGCCGTCGCAGAGCTTCGCGCACAGCGCGCTCGGCATCGATGCCGCGTTCAGCTGGTGTCTGCAGTGGGCCGGCGCGGGCAAGGCGACGTTCGAGGGAGAGATCGCCACGAACCTCGATCGCGGGCTCTACGTCGCCGATCCGGTGGCGAACAGCCGCACGCTGCGCGAGCTCGGCTTCCAGATCGGCGCCGTGCAGCAGCTCGGTCCGCACGCGCTCGCAGGCATTCGCTACGATCGGTACGACGCCGACCGCGATGCGACCGAACAGCGCTACACGCTCGTCGGCGTTCACCGCGTGTTCTCGACGTGGGCGTTCCTCGCCGCCACGACGTGGGACAACACGCGCCTCTCGATCGAGTACGACCACGCGCGCAACCCGCTCGGCCGCGACGACAGCGGCGCGCCGGCGACGCGCGCGGACGATCGCCTGACCCTCCGCGCGCAGGTGGGCTTCTAGATGCGCGCGCTTGCCCTCCTCGTGCTCGCCGGGTGCGCCGATCTCGCATCGAGCGACCCGGGACTGGGCGCATCGCTGCGCGTCGAGGGCGCGCAGTTCCGGCCCGGCCTGTTTCCCGCCGCGGACGGTGGCCCCTCCGTCGCATCGGTGCAGACGCTCCACGCGACGGTGATCGTCGGAGAGAACCGCGAGACCGTCGCGGCGACGCTCGATCCGAGTGCCACCGCGGCGATCCTCGGCCTCGATGGCTACCGCGGCACGTGGATCCTGCCCGCCGGGCCTCCCGACTTCGACTCGCCTCAGCTCGCGTCGTTGCACGCGACCTACGGCGTCGAGCTCACGCCCGGACCGATCACGATGCTGGTCGCGGCTGCCGACGCGCGCGGCCGGATCGGCGAACCCGCGCGGGCGGACCTCGTCGCGCTCGACGCCCCGATGCCGACTGGACAGCTCGTCGTCTCGCTGCAATGGCAGGGCGCGGCGGATCTCGATCTCCACGTCGTCGATCCCGATGGTCACGAAGCGTGGTCCGGTGACCCGAACACGTGGAAGAAGCCGATCGGCCCCTCGGATCCGGAGGCCTGGATGACCGGCGGAATCCTCGATCACGACGGCAACATGAGCTGCACGCGCGACGGCGTCCCGACCGAGGACGTCGTGTGGTCGGAGCACATGGGCGCGACGGGCCCCGTCGAGCCGATCGTGCCGCCGGGCGAGTACATCGTCCGCGTCGATGCACGCAGCCTGTGCGGAGATGCGAGCGCCGCGTGGGCGGTGACGGTCACGTCGGCGGGCGAGGTGATCGCGGCCGCGCGCGGGATCGCGACCAGCTATGACGTCACGTACCAGCCGCATGGCGCGGGCGCCGGCATCACCGCGCTGCACTTCCAGCTGTGAGGACTCTCGTCGTGCTCGTTTCGCTGTGCGCGGTGGCGCACGCCGAGACGCTGCGCGGCACCGTCGTCGACAAGGCCGATGGCAAACCGGTCGGTGGCGCGACGATCACCGTCGGCAGCGAGCTAGCGGCGACGAGCGACGACGGCACGTTCGAGGTCACGCTGCGGCGCGGCCGCTACACGATCGAGGTCTCGGCGGACTGGCTCGAGACCGTGCGCGTGCCGGTCGTGCTCGATCGCGACCGCGACGTGCGCATCGAGGTCGCGCAGAAGGCGGCGCCGACCGGCGAGACGATCGAGGTCGTCGACATCGCGCCCTCCGCTGTCGGCGACATCAAGGTCGATGCGAAGCTCGCGCGCACCGTGCCGGGCGGCGGCGACGCGGCGAAGGTCGTGCAGTCGCTGCCGGCCGTGGCGCGGCCCTCGGCGGGCTCCACGGAGATCGTCGTGTGGGGCGCCGCGCCGCGCGATACGCGCGTGTTCGTCGACGGCGTGCCGGTGCCCGCGCTGTATCACCTCGGTGGCTATCGCAGCGCGGTCGGCAACGATCTGATCGGCGACATCCACCTCGCGCCGGCCGCGTTCGGCGTCGATCGCGGGCGCGCGATCGGCGGCGTGATCGACATCGGCATGGCCGACCCCGCGAAGGCGCCGCACTGGCGCGTGCAGGCCGACGTGCTGGACGGCAGCGCCGAGGGCAAGGCGAAGCTCGGCGCGCTGACGATCGCGGGGGCGGTGCGCCAGAGCTGGCTCGATCGCGCGGTCGCGCTCGTCGAGGATCCGCACACGCTCGCGCCGAACGCGCCGCTGCCGCGCTGGACCGACGCGCAGCTCGTCGCACGCGCACCGCTCGCGCCGGATCTCGTGCTCACCGCGTGGGCCATCGGCTCGCTCGACTCGCTCGATCGCCAGCTGATCTCCGACGACCCCGCGACGTCGACGAACGAGCACGTCGACAACCGCAGCGCGCGCGCGCAGATCACGCTGCGCCGCGATCGGCCCGACGGCCACGACACCGTCACGCTGTGGGGCGGCCGCGACTCCGCGAAGGACGACTTCCAGTTCGGCACGATCGCGGCGCGCCAGGACACGCAGGCGTGGGTCGGCGGCCTGCGCGCCGTCCAGGTCACGCGCGGCGAGCACGCGACGCTCTCGCTCGGCACCGATCTCGACGGCGAGCTCGCGAGCTACCGGAAGCTCGGCTCGCTGACGATCCCCGCGCGCGAGGGCGACCTCCACATCTTTGGCCAGCCGCCCGGCGACGACGTCGCGGCCGACACCTGGCGTGCGACGACGATCGATGCCGCCGGCTACGTCACCGCCGATGCGGGCGCCGGCCCGGTGACCGCCACCGCCGGCGTCCGCCTCGATAGCTGGCTGCTCACGGCGAGCCGGCTCACGCCGCGCGTCGGGTCCACACCCGGCATCGGCAGCCAGCAGATCCTGTTCACGCTCGATCCGCGCGCGTCGGTGAAGATCGCGCTCACCGACGATCTCGACGCGCGCGTCGACGGCGGCCGTTATCACCAGGCGCGTGCCGGCAGCGACACCTCCGCCGTGTTCGGCACGCCCGACCTCGGCGTCGAGGAGGCGTGGCACGCGATCGCGGGCGTGCAGTGGCGTCACGCGCCGTTCGCGTTCGAGGCCGCCGGCTACGCGCGCGAGCTGAACGATCTCGTCTCCCGCGATCTCGCGGTCACGCCGCCGCTCGCGAAGGTGCTCACGCAGCTCGGCAAGGGCCAGGTCGTCGGCCTGCAGATCACCGCGCGCGTGCTCGCGTATCACGGCCTGAGCGGCTGGCTCTCGTACAACCTGTCGCGCAGCCGCCGCAAGGACGCGCCCGATCAGGACTGGCGCTTCTTCGATCACGATCAGACGCACGGCCTCATCGCGGTCGCGGGCTGGGAGCACGGCCCGTGGACGCTCGGCGGCCGCGTGCGCCTCGCGACCGGCGAGCCGCGCACCGACGTGATCGGCGCGTTCTTCGACTCGCGCAGCGGCCGCTACGAGCCGATCCGCGGCGAGCACAACGGCGTGCGCCTGCCGACGTTCTTCGCCGCCGACCTGCGCGGCGAGCGCCGCCTGCCCGACGGCATCACCGTGTATCTCGAGGTCCAGAACCTGACGAACCGCGCCAACGCCGAGGAGATCATCTACAGCGCCGACTTCTCGCACCGCGGCTACCTGACGTCGCTGCCGCTGCTCGCGATCGCGGGCGTGAGGATCGAACGATGAGGAAGCTGGCACTGCTGATGCTGCTCGCTGGTTGCGAGGACGCGCTCGATCAGCGCCTCGCGCTCGTCACCCAGCCGCGCGTGCTCGCCGTCGTCTCCGAGCCGGCGGAGGCGAAGCCCGGCGCGATGGTCACGCTGTCCGCGCTCGTCGCGTCGCCCGGCGGCCCGCTCGCCGAGCCACCCGCGTGGGCGATCTGCATCGCGCCCAAGCCGCCGACCGAGGACGATGCCGTCGCGCCGGGCTGTCTCGCCGATCAGGTCACGCCGCTCGGCACGAGCGCGACCGTCACGGCCACGATCCCCGCCGACGCCTGCACGCTGTTCGGCCCCGACGTGCCGCCCGGCGGCTATCGCCCGCGCGATCCGGATCCGACCGGCGGCTTCTATCAGCCGGTGCGCGCCGAGACGCCCGACGCCGGCATCGCGTTCGGCTTCCCGCGCATCACGTGTGGCCTCGCGAGCGCGCCCGGCGACGTCGCGCACGACTACCAGACGATGTACCAGGCGAACGCGAACCCCGTGCTGCATCCCATCGCCCTCGCGCAGGCCGCCGCGAACAGCGACGTCACGCTCACCGCGACCTGGGACGAGCCGGAGAGCTACCTCTATTACGAGCCGTCGTCGCAGTCGCTCGTCGTGCGGCGCGAGGGCATGCGCGTATCGTGGTTCGCGACCGCGGGCACGCTGCCCGTCGATGCAACCGCCGTCGCCGAGGACGATCCGGCGACGAGCGCCTCGACGACGTGGCACACGCCGGCGGCCCCAGGGCCGGTCTGGCTCTGGGTCGTCCTGCGCGACAGCCGCGGCGGCATCGCGACGCAGACGATCGCGCTCACGGTGCAGTGACCGGAGCGCGCGACGTACCAGCGCCTAGTGGCGGTGGTCGCGAATGACCGGGCCCGACGGCGGCGTGGCGGCCTGCGCCTGCCAGCTACCCTCGACCCACACGTAGCGATCGCCGCGGAGCTCCCAGCGGCCCGCGACCCACATCTGGCCCGCGCGCTGGCGCTCCCAGTGACCGGAGACCCAGTCCCAGCGACCGCCGCGCCAGTCCCAGCGGCCCGCGACCCACACGAAGCCGGCGCGCGGCTGGTAGTTCTCGACCTGCGGAGGCGGCGGCGCGGCCGTCGGGTACGCGCCGACGGTGACCGTCACGCCACCCTGCGCGCCCGCGTTGTTCGGCGGCGGCGGGTTGTACGGCGGCGGGTTGTACGTCGTCGTCGACGTCGTCGTGCCGGTCGTCACCGTGACGCCACCCTGGGCGCCGGTGTTGTCGACGACGGGCGTGCTCGACACCGTCCACGTGCCGTCGACCCAGACCCACGCGTTGCCGCGGTGCTCCCAGCGGCCCTCGGTCCATGCGTAGCCGGCGCGGTCGCGCTCCCAGTGGCCGGCGGTCCACGTCCACTGGCCGTTCATCCACACGTAGTGGCCGCGCACCCAGACAAAGCCGGGGCGCGTGCCGACGGTCTCGACCTGCGGAGGCGGCGGCTCCGAATAGACGGTGGTCGTGCCTTCGACACCGACCGTGCCCGTGCCACGGACCACGCAGGCGGGCGCGGCAGCGAGCGCGATCACCGAAACCAGTTGCAGTACACGCTTCATGTGAGTCTCCCTTGTGCCGATGGGACGGCCATGTCCCCGGATTCCTTCAACGGAAGGCCAGTATCAGCAGTCCGTTACTCGGTGTCAACGCGCCTAGCCTTGCAGACTTACAGGGAAATGTATGATGCGTGGCAATGCGGCGCGTGCTGGTTCTGGTGCTTGTTGGATGTGGCGGAAGTCATGGTGCGAAGCAGCCGGATGCGGCGCCGCCGGATGTCGCGATCGATGCCGAGGTCGTCCCGGTGTTCCGCAATCCGGTCACGCTTCCGGATGACCAGCTCGCCTCGCAGGCGCTCGCGATCCTCGGCGCGACCGGCAGCGCGCAGGAGTGCAACGCGTGTCATGGCCTGACGCGCCAGCACATCCGGTACTGGCGCGCGCTGACCGACACGTCGATGTCGACGTGCCTGACTGACCTCGCCGTGAGCTCGCAGCAGTCCGCGCAGCAGATGATCGATTGTCTGCGCACGATGCCGGCGGTCGCGGGGAGCGACTTCGCACCGCAGAAGCTCGGCGTCGCCGCGGCGGCCGCGCGGCTGCCGTGGTTCCAGTTCACGTTCCACAAGGCGTACGGCGATCAAGGCGACGCGCAGCTCGCCGACTTCATCGGCCAGGCCGGCATGCCGCAGAACACGGTGCCGTCGCTGACGCAGGACCAGTTCGATATCGTCGCGGAGTACTTCGCGCGCGGCGTGCCGCTGCTCGACACGCTGATGCCGCAGGATCAGCAGCCGACGGAGTGCACGCCCGGAATCTCGAGCGACGTCGCCGCACACACGGCGCAGCTCGCGACGACCGGCTGGCGCACGATCAACCGCGACAACATGATGGCGATGTTCGACTGCGGCGCGGCGACCGATCCCAAGCAGTGCCTCGCCGACAAGAACGACACGACGTGGGGCGTACACGGCACGCTGCGCCTGCTCAAGGACGTCACGTATCAGTCGTCGTACTGGACGCGCAGCTCGCCGGACGGCCGGTTCGTCGCGCACGGCGTCGCGAACGTCTCGGGCTCGTACGTGCTCGATCTGCAGCGCGACGCGACGATCCCGATCGCGACGCAGTACGACCCGGGATTCTTCCCCGACAACACCGGATTCGTGTTCCAGGGCGGCAACCGCAACGTGTGCGCGATGAGCGTGCTGACGTCGAACCCGGCGTCGATCACGATGAACGAGGCCGGCTGCTCGAGCATCGCGCAGATCGGCCTCTACCAGCACGTCGGCCGCGCGCTCGGCGGCGGCGACTACTTCGCGATCGACAGCGAGTTCGTCTCCGACGACGGCGGCCACTCGCTGACGAACACGCAGCCGGCCGCGTCGTTCGGCCCGCGCGCGTACGCCGACTTCACGCCGATGGTGTTCAACGGCACGAGCTACGACGCGCACACGCAGGTGACGATCAGCCAGCCCTACGAGGGCGACAGCGTGCTCTCGCCGTCGGCGACGCTCGAGCTGACGCGCGTCAGCGACGTCAACGACAACCAGATCGGCTACGTGCTGCGCAAGGTGATCGCGACGCCGTCGGGCAGCACCTACACGATCCAGGCGCCCGAGATCGCGCGCTACTGCATGGCGGGCGGCAAGCCGGCGTTCAGCTTCGACGAGCGCTGGATCGTCTATCACCACTACGTCACCGACGCCGACGCGAAGGAGCTCGGCTTCACGGGCCCCGGCGACCCTGGCTTCGCGGACTACCGCACCAAGGGCGCCGCGAACCTCTACCTGATGGATCTCGCGACCGGCACCCCGGTGCGGATCACGAACATGCCGGCCGGCCAGTACGCGCTGTTCCCGCACTTCCGCAGCGACGGCTGGATCTACGCCGACATTCGCGACACCAACGCGAACCACGAGTACATCGTCGCCAGCGACGCCGCGCTGCTCGCGGAGTGATCAGCGAAGCTGCTCGAGCATCTGCGACGCCTGCGAGCGCGCGAAGCTCAGCGCCGGCGGCGCCGCGGCGACGAACGCCTCCAGATCCGCCTTCGCCTCCGCCTTCTTGCCCGCCTTGAAGTACGTCTGACCGCGCTGGAAGCGCGCCTTGTGGTTCGAGGCCTGCGCCGCCAGCGCGAGCGTGAAGGCGTCGATCGCCTGCTTCGACCGATGCTTCTCGTCGTACGCCATCCCGAGCACGTAGAACAGATCCGACGTCCCCTCGCTCGCGTTGCGCGTGCCGGCATCGGCGACGACGATCGCGGCGTCGGTGTAGTCCCACTTCCGATACAGCTCGGCGAGCGCGACGTACGGCCCCCACTCGTGCGCGCTGTCCTCGATCGCCTTCGTGAATTCCGTCGCGGCGTCGCGTGCGGCGCCCTGTGCACGCCAGATCCTGCCGAGGTAGTAGTGCGCGCGCCACAGCTTCGGCTCGATCGCGAGCGCGATCTCGAGGTGCCGTCGCGCGTTCGAGAGATCGACGCCGTCGAGATCGGGCGTCACGTCCGCGGGGTCACGACCGCTCGCCTTCGCCTGCGCGACGCGCGCGTCCTCGACGTCGGACTCGTACATCGCGATGCCGTCCCACATCTGATACATCGGCTGGTCCGGTGCCAGCGCGGCGCTGTGCTCGAGCGCAGCGACGGCGGGCGCGAAGTCGTGCAGCTCGATGTGAGCGATCCCGTCGCCGTACCACGCGAGGTGGTTCTGCGCGTCGAGCTTCTCCGCGGCCGCGTAGTGCTCGATCGCCTCCTTGATCTGCTTGGTCCCGAGGAGCTTGTTCGCCTGGTTCAGCTCGACGATCGAACCATTGCGCGCACGTGGATCGCCGAGCGCGACCGCCGGAGGCGCGGCCGGCACTGCCGGTGGAGTACCCGCCTGTAGCGGCATCGCGACTCGCTTGCCGCGGGCGAGCCGCTTCGCGGGCGCGATCGACTGGAACACGAGCAGGCCGTCGGAGTTGCGCTCCTTGTGCGGAGACGACGTCGCGAAGTGCCCGGTGATCGTGACGTAGTCACCGACGCGGATCTTCGGCACCTGCGGCCAGGCGTCGAGCTTCTCCTGCGGCAGGCGCTCGAGCTCGAGCTTGTTCGGAGGGCGCGGCACGTCGACGACCCACAAGCCCTTCTCGAGGGGCGTCGTCTTGTCGGTGCCGAGGTAGAGCTTGGACCGCTCGCACAGCGTCGGATCCTCGTCGAGCCGCTTCTGCGTCGCCGCACGTGTCTCGCCGGGCTTCCGCACATCCGCGATGCAGTCGTAGATCCAGATCACGTAGCCGGTGACCTGGAGGTCCTTCTCGAAGTAGGAGGCTCCGCGGACCCGCAGCTCCTGTGGGTCGTGAACGCCGTCGGTTGTCGGTGGTAGTGCAAAGTCGGGGACGGCCGGCAACTTGACGGTCGCCGTCGCCTTGACCTCGGACGCGGGCCCCGGCATCGCGCCGGCGAGCGACGTCATCGCAACGATCGAGAACACCAGTGTTCCTACCTTCACGCGCGGATGGTACCTTTCGGAGTGGGCGGCTCGGGGTGTGCTTCCTTCTACCTTCTTGGTCCACGGTAGCGCATCCACTCTCCGCCCACCTTTTTGGCGATGGATCGGCTCCGCACGCTGCTGCTCGCGCGAACGAACACGGTCGTGATGGATCCCGATGTCGTCGCGGATGCGGCGACGCGCCCCAATCGCGATAGCGACGTCGACAAGTTCGAGGACGAGCTCGCGCAGCTCGGCTACGTGATGTCGCTCGACCTCGCGATGACGGTGCGCCGGCTGCCGTTCGCCGCGATGCAGGAGCTGCGCGGCTGGATCATCGACACGCTCGCGACGGAGCTCGGCGCGCACCGCCCGCACGTGCCGCTGTTCCCGACGAGCACGCGCACGCCGTACATGCGGCGGATCCTGTCGTGGCTGTGCACGGTGCCGAACCAGCCGTGTCCGTGGTGCGGCGAGGTGAAGGGCGTCGGCGCGCTCGATCCGTGCGGGCACCTCGTGTGCCGCACGTGCTGGGACGGCGGCAGCTTCGCCGGCTGCCCGGTGTGTCACCGGCGCGTCGCGTTCGGCGATCCGTTCGTCGTGCCGGCGACCGGCACGCTCGAGCAGCGCGTGCACCGCCACTCGGGGTCGCTGGCGCTCTTGCACCTCGGGTTCGATCTGGTCGGCATCGCGCGCGCGCGGTTCGAGCGGCTGCTCGCGCGCACGACGCCGCTGTCGCCCGATGATCGTGCCGAGGTGCACGGCGTGATCGACGCGATCGGGCCGCGCGCCGTGGGCTGGCTGCCCGAGCGGATCGCGGTCAAGGAGACCGCGGCGCTCGTGATCGCGCGGCTGTGGCTGATCGCGCCGAAGCGCGACGCGATGATGAAGGCGACCGCCTCGCACCTGCGCACCGCGACCGACGTGCTGCGCGTCGCGTGCGTGCTGATGGGTGGCAACGCGGACCTCGTGCAGCCGATGCGGCTCGGCCCGATCCCGCGCGCGCTGCGCCGCGCGGTGCTCGCGGCGCTGGACCGGCTCGATCCCGAGGAGGCGATCGAGGACGTGATGCGGCACCAGCGGATGTGGGTGCGCGTCGGGGAGCGGCTGCATCCGTTCGAGCACGCCGGTCCGATGCCGAACGCGGCGCTCGCGTTCGCGGTGGCGCGCGAGACGCGGCTCGATCGCGCGAGCTTCGGTGCGGCGCTGCGGGCGCGTGCGCAGCGGCTCCCATACGTGCGGATCGTCGACGACGTCGTGCGCTCGATCGCGTGGGCCGGTCCGATCGAGGAGGCGCTGCGAGCCGGCAACCCGCGGCGCGCGCTCGAGCGCCTGACGCACCGGCCCGGCGAGCTGCTGCGGCGCGCCGATCACCTCGTGCGCGTCGCGCAGGCGCGCCAGCTCGATGCGCTGCAGACGATCGTCAAGGCGATCCAGCTCGCGGTGCCGCGCGCGCAGCCGGCGCTGCTGCTCACGGTCGCGAGCCACCTCGCACGGCGCGGACGCACGTGGGAGCGCCGCGTGTTCTTCCCGAAGGGCGAGGTCCTAAAGGCGTGGAGCATGAACGACCTGCGGCCGCCGCTGCGGCTCGATGCGATCGGCGCGATCGTCGGGCAGGTGCGCGCGGAGCTCGTCGAGCGCGCGGAGCAGCGCCGGCACTTCCCGCGCGCGGTGATCGATCGTGCGCTCGGCGATCTGCTCGTGCCCAGCGAGGAGCGCGGTGCCTCGCGGTCGCGGCTCGTGTGGCCGCGCGGCAGCGAGCTGCCGCTGCCCCAGGGCCAGGCGCTGCGGCTGTTCCTGCACTGGGAAGAGCCGGCGGGCACGCGCGTCGATCTCGATCTGTCGGTCGCGTTCTTCGATGCCGAGTGGAGGCACGTCGCGACGTGCGACTTCACCAACCTGCGCGTCCCCGGCGCCGTGCACTCCGGCGATCTGACGAGCGCGCCGCCGCCGCTCGGCGCGACCGAGTACGTCGATCTCGAGCTCGAGCCGCTGTACGCGAGCGGAGCTCGCCACGCCGTGATGACGGTCTTCAACTACAACAGCGTGGCGTTCGAGCGGCTGCCGTTCGGGTTCGCGGGCGTGACGGTCGCGCCGGCCGCCGGCACGCACGTCGATCCGCGCGCGGTCGTGCAGCGCTTCGATCTCGCGGGCCGGAGCATCATCACGGTGCCGCTGACGATCGATCTCGGCGAGCGACGCCTGCGCTGGCTCGACGTCCACATCCGATCGCGCCGCGACATGCACGAGGTCGGCGGCTATCGCGCGGCGCTCGCGCACGTCGCGAGGGACTTCGACGATCTGACGGAGGCGGCCGCGCGGCCCACGCTGTGGGATGTCGCGTGCGTTCACGCCGCGGCGCGCGCGAACACCGTCTACATCCGCGAGCGCGACGGCGGCTTCACGATGTATCGCCGGCGCGACGGCGAGAGTGCACGCGCGCGGCTCGCGCGGCTGATGTCGGGCGCCGATCACGACGGCAAGGCGCGCGCGATCCCACCGGCCGATGCGCCGACCTGGGTCGCCCTGGTGCGGGCCGATCTGCCCCTACCCGCCGGATCCACGGGCTATGTGCTCGATCCCCGGACGGCGTCCGGAGTGGCGGTCGTCGGGGTCGGTGACTTGCTCTCGGAGCTGAAGAGTATTCCCTAGTTACGATTTCCAGTTCCCTTGTCACAGGGTTTCGTTAGACTCACTGCGTCATGCTCAAGACTGGGGAACGAGACGCCTGTGGCGTTGGCTTCGTCGCGCACATCAAGGGCGAGCGAACGCGGTCGATCGTCGATCAGGGCCTCGAGGTCCTGCGCCGGCTCTCGCACCGCGCGGCCTGCGGTGCAGACCCCGATACCGGCGACGGCGCCGGCATCTTGCTGCAGTGGCCCGAGCGCTTCCTGCGCGCCGAAGGCGAGCGGCTCGGCTTCGATCTGCCGAAGAAGCAGCGGTTCGCGGTCGGCAACGTGTTCCTGCCGCCCGATCCGGCGATGCGCGTCGCGTGCGAGCGCATCCTCGAGGATGCGATCGAAGAGGAAGGCCAGCGCGTGCTCGGCTGGCGTGACGTGCCGATCGACGCGCGCTTCGTCGGCCGCGTCGCGCGCGACGTGATGCCGGTGTTCCGCCAGGTGTTCGTGCGCATGAAGCGCGTGCCGCCGAGCGCGTGGGAGCGCACGCTCTACGTGATCCGCAAGCTCGCCGAGAATCGCGTGCGCGAGCGCACCGCCGATCCGGCTGGCTACTTCCACGTCGCGAGCCTGTCGACGGAGACGATCGTCTACAAGGGCCTCTTGCTTCCGGGCCAGCTGCCGCAGTTCTTCCTGGATCTGCAGCGCCCCGACTTCGAGAGCGCGATCGCCGTCGTGCACTCGCGCTTCTCGACGAACACGTTCCCGACGTGGGACCTCGCGCAGCCCTTCCGTTACATCGCGCACAACGGCGAGATCAACACGCTGCGCGGCAACGCGAACTGGATGCAGGCGCGCCGCAAGCAGCTGCGCTCCGCGAAGTTCTCGGGCGGCCTCGAGCGCCTGTTCCCGATCATCGTGCCGGGCAAGTCCGATTCGGCGCAGTTCGACAACATGGTCGAGCTGCTGACCCTGGGCGGCCGCACGCTGACGCACTCGATGATGATGATGATCCCCGAGGCGTGGGAGGGGAACGTCGCGATGGACGAGGAGCGCAAGGCGTTCTATCGCTACGCGGCGTCGCTCGTCGAGCCGTGGGATGGCCCGGCCGCGATCGTGTTCAGCGATGGCCAGCTCGTCGGCGCCACGCTCGACCGCAACGGCCTGCGCCCCGCGCGCTGGACGATCACGACGGATGACCGCGTGATCCTCGCGTCGGAGACCGGCGTCGTCGACATCCCGCCGGAGATGGTGCGCCAGAAGGGCCGGCTGACGCCGGGCATGATGTTCGTCGTCGATACCGTCGAGGGCCGCATCGTCGACGACGCGGAGCTCAAGCACGACGTCGCCGGCCGCTTCCCGTATCGCAAGTGGCTCGCGAAGAACGTGTTCGAGATGGACGAGCTCGACGACGCCGAGCCGCCCGCCCCGATCGCCGGCGACCAGCTGATGCAGCTGCAGCGCGCGTTCGGCTACACGGATGAAGATGTCGAGCTGATCGTCGACGCGATGGCCGGCAGCGGCAAGGAGCCCGTCGGATCGATGGGCACCGACACGCCGCTCGCCGTCTTGAGCGAGCGCGCGCCGAATCTGTTCTCGTACTTCCATCAGCTGTTCGCCCAGGTCACGAACCCGCCGATCGATCCGATCCGCGAGGCGCTCGTGATGTCGCTCGAGACGACGATGGGCCCCGACGGCAACACGTTCGACGAGACGCCCGAGCAGTGCCACCAGCTGCACCTGCGCGGCCCGATCATCACCGCGAAGGACCTCGCGCGGATCCGCGCGACCGGCGAGGGCGTGTTCGAGGCGGCGACCCTGTCGATGGTGTGCCCGCTCGACCGCGCGTCGCCAGCCTCCGCTGGCGCCGCCCCATCCTGGGATGACCGCTGGCTCGAGAAGGGCATCGAGCGGCTGTGTCGCGAGGCCGTCAAGGCGATCGACGACGGCCACAACGTGCTGATCCTGAGCGACCGCGGCGTCGATCAGAAGCGCGTCGCGATCCCGTCGCTGCTCGCCTTGAGCGCCGTGCAGCAGTTCCTCGTGCGCGAGGGCATCCGCATGCAGGTCGGCATCGTGATCGAGACGGCCGAGGCGCGCGAGGTGCACGATGTCGCGCTGCTGATCGGCTACGGCGCGGCGGCCGTGAATCCGTACCTCGCGCTCGATACCGTGCGCGCGCGCGGCGGCTCCGAGGACAAGTACATCCACGCGCTCGAAGAGGGCCTCCTGAAGGTGATGTCCAAGATGGGCATCTCCACCGTGCAGAGCTATCGCGGCGCGCAGATCTTCGAGGCGGTCGGCCTCGATCGCGATCTCGTCGAGGAGCACTTCACGGGCACGCCGTCGCGCATCGGCGGCGTCACGCTGAAGGAGCTCGCCGTCGAGGCGCTGATGCGCCACGCGCGCGCGTGGGAGTCGACGAACGAGCTATTGCCCATCGGCGGCCAGTACCGCTGGCGCCGCACCGGCGAGCTCCACAAGTGGAACCCGGCGACGATCGCGGCGCTGCAAGATGCCGTTCGCCGCAATGACCAGGCGCGCTTCGACGAGTTCGAGAAGCTCTGCGACGACGAGGACAAGGCGCTCGTCACGCTGCGCGGCATGCTGCGCATCGAGGGCGGCGAGTCGATCCCGCTCGAGCAGGTCGAGCCGGCGAGCTCGATCCTCGCGCGCTTCGTCACCGGTGCGATGAGCTTCGGCTCGATCAGCGCGGAGGCCCACGAGACGCTCGCGATCGCGATGAACCGCCTCGGCGGCAAGTCCAACTCCGGCGAGGGCGGCGAGGAGCCGCACCGCTTCGAGCGCGACGAGAACGGCGACTGGCGGCGCAGCGCGATCAAGCAGATCGCGTCGGGCCGCTTCGGCGTCACCACGCACTACCTCGTCAACGCCGATGACCTCCAGATCAAGGTCGCGCAGGGCGCGAAGCCCGGCGAAGGCGGCCAGCTGCCCGGCAACAAGATCGACGACCGCATCGCGAAGGCGCGCAGCTCGACGCCCGGCGTGACGCTGATCTCGCCGCCGCCTCACCACGACATCTACTCGATCGAGGATCTCGCGCAGCTGATCTACGACCTGCAGGCCGTCAACCCGACGGCGCGCGTCAGCGTCAAGCTCGTCAGCGAGGTCGGCGTCGGCACGATCGCGGCAGGCGTCGCGAAGGCGCGCGCGGCGGCGGTCGTGATCGCCGGCTACGAGGGCGGCACCGGTGCGGCGCCGCTGTCGAGCATCAAGCACGCCGGCCTGCCGTGGGAGCTCGGCCTCGCCGAGACGCAGCAGGTGCTCGTCGAGAACCGGCTCCGCGACCGCGTGCGCGTACAGGTCGACGGCGGCCTGCGCACGTCGCGCGACGTGATCATCGGCGCGCTGCTCGGCGCCGAGGAGTTCGGCATGGCGACCGCGTCGCTGATCGCGACCGGCTGCGTGATGCTGCGCAAGTGCCACCTCAACACGTGCTCGGTCGGCATCGCGACGCAGGACCCGCGCCTGCGCGAGCGCTACGCCGGCAAGCCGGAGGATGTCGTCGCGTACTTCACGTTCGTCGCCGAGGGCGTGCGCCGCTGGCTCGCGAAGCTCGGCGTGCGCTCGCTCGACGAGCTGGTCGGCCGCGTCGACCTGCTGCGCATCCGCGATGTCGATCACGCCAAGGCGAGCACGCTCGACCTCACGCCGCTGATCGCCCCGCCGGTCGCGCCCGCCGACGTGCCGCGCCGCTTCGTCAAGGCGCAGCCGTGGCCGCTCGAGGACCACATCGATCATCAGATCACGGGCGCGGAGATCGCGCTGCCGATCGACAACACCAAGCGCGCCGCCGGCACGCTGCTCTCCGGCAACCTCGCGCGCCAGCACGGCGCGAAGGGCCTTCCCGATGGCGCGATCACCGTCCGCTTCACCGGCTCGGCCGGCCAGAGCTTCGGCGCGTTCCTCGCGCCGGGCGTCACGCTCGAGCTCACCGGCGACGCGAACGACTACATCGGCAAGGGCATGAGCGGCGGCCGCATCATCGTCAAGCCGCCGATCGGCGCCCGCTTCGCGGCCGAGGAGAACGTCATCATCGGCAACGTCGCGCTCTACGGCGCCACCGCCGGCGAGCTGTACGCGAACGGCCTGGGCGGCGAGCGCTTCGCGGTCCGCAACTCGGGCGCGCGCGCGGTCGTCGAGGGCGTCGGCGATCACGGCTGCGAGTACATGACGGGCGGCGTCGTCGTCGTGCTCGGCGCGGTCGGCCGCAACTTCGCGGCCGGCATGAGCGGCGGCATGGCGTTCGTCTACGACCCGACGCAGCAGCTGCGCGCGAAGACGAACCTCGAGATGGTCGAGCTCGAGCCGCTCGTCGACGACTCCGACCTCTACCTCGTCTACGGCCTGATCGAGGACCACGTTCGCTTCACGAAGAGCGCGCGTGGCAAGAAGATCCTCGATAACTGGGACAACCTCGTCGCGCGCTTCGTCAAGGTCATGCCGACCGAGTACAAGCGCGTCATGCAGCAGCGCCGCGCGCGTCCGCGGCTCGCGGTCGTCCAGTCGGCCGCGGAAGGAGCACGCTGATGGGCAAGCCCACCGGATTCCTCGAGCACGACCGCGCACACGCGCACCGTCGTCCCGTCGCCGAGCGCCTGCGCGACTGGCAGGAAGTCGAGACCGACGTCACCGTCGCCGAGGCGCGCGAGCAAGGCGGCCGCTGCATGGACTGCGGCGTGCCGTTCTGCACGCAGGGCTGCCCGCTCGGCAACCCGATCCCCGACTTCGCCGACGCCGTGTACCGCGACCGCTGGCACGACGCGTATCGCGAGCTCTCGTCGACGAACGACTTTCCCGAATTCACCGGCCGCATCTGCCCCGCCCCGTGCGAAGGCTCGTGCGTGCTCAACATCGACAACGCGCCAGTCACGATCGAGTCGCTCGAGCGCGCGATCGCCGAGCGCGCGTTCGCCGAGGGCTGGGTCACGCCGCAGACGCCCGCGCACCGCACCGGCAAGCGCGTCGCCGTCGTCGGATCGGGCCCCGCCGGCCTCGCCGCCGCCTCGCAGCTCAACCAGGCCGGCCACACGGTCATCATCTATGAAGCAGCCGCGCGCCCCGGCGGCCTGCTCCGCTACGGCATCCCCGACTTCAAGCTCGCGAAGTCGGTGATCGACCGCCGCCTCGATGTCCTGCGCGCCTCCGGCATCGAGATCCGCACCGGCGTCGCCGTCGGCCGCGACCCGACCTGGACGCAGCTCCGCGCCGAGCACGATGCGGTCGTCCTCGCGATCGGCGCCCAGCGCGCGCGCGACCTCGCGATCCCGGGCCGCGAGCTCGAGGGCGTCGTCCAGGCGATGGACTTCCTCACCGCGCAGAACGAGGTCGTCGGCGGCGAGCGGCCCTCCCACCCCAACGCCGTCACCGGCAAGCACGTCATCATCCTCGGAGGCGGCGATACCGGCAGCGACTGCCTGGGCACCGCGCTCCGCCACAACGCGGCGAGCGTCACGCAGATCGAGCTGATGCCGCCGCCGCCGCTCGTGCGCGCCTCCGACAACCCGTGGCCGCAGTGGCCGCTCGTCTTCCGCACCTCCTCGTCGCAGGAAGAAGGCGGCGCGCGCGAGTTCGGCTTCCGCACGACGCACCTCGAGGCCGCGGACGGCCGCCTCGTCGCGCTCCACGGCATCAAGGTCGAGCGCAAGGCCGGCCAGCTCGTCGACATCGCGGGCACCGAGATGCGCCTGCCCTGCGAGGCGCTGATCCTCGCGCTCGGCTTCACCGGCCCCGACGCCAAGCCGCTCGTCGATCAGCTCGGCATCCGCCTCGACGAGCGCGGCAACGTCGACGGCCGCTACGCGACGAACGTCCCCGGCGTGTTCGTCGCCGGCGATGCGCGCCGCGGTGCCTCGCTCGTCGTGTGGGCGATCGCGGAAGGCCGCGAGTGCGCGCGCGCCGT
>CAYUNM010000083.1:3963-24152 GCA_964446175.1 uncultured Kofleriaceae bacterium | reverse complement strand
CGAGCGGATCGCGAGCGGCCGGGCGTGCTGGGTGTCGAGCTCATGGGGAGATGCGCCGGCGCATGCGGTGCGTGCGGGCGCGTGCGCTCGAGCGGATCACGAGCGGCCGGGCGTGCTGGGTGTCGAGCTCATGGGTAGATGCGCCAGCGCGTGCGGTGGGACCGGGCGCGTGCGCTCGAGCGGATCGCGAGCGACCGGGCGCGCTGGGAGTCGAGCTTCTGGCTGAGGTGCGTCGAGCGCGCGAGCGTGTGGAGCGCGAGCGTGTGGAGCGCGAGCGTGTGGAGCGCGAGCGTGTGGAGCGCGAGCATGCGTGGAGCGCGAGCGTGCGTGGAGCGCGAGCGCGTCTGCAGCGCGATCCGTATATGGAGCGCGCCGCCGTCGAGCGCGGGCGCCTTACCCACCCAGCGCCGCGCCCGCACCGCCCTGCCCGCCTGCACCGCCGCCGGTGCCGCCGGTGCCGCCGGCCGTCAGGCCGCCGAACATCTGGAGGAGGCTGCCGATGTCGAAGCCGCCCGCGCCGCCGGCCGGCGGCGCTCCTTGCTGCGCCGTGCGTTGGGCCGACGGGTCCGGGCCCGGCTGGGCGGAGGTGGCGCTGCCGGCGGGCTGCTGCTGCTGCTGGAGCAGGGCGGCGATCTGCTGGACGAGGCTGCCGAGGTCGATGTTGATCGTCGTGCCGCCGTGGACGTGGGCGAGCGCGGCGGAGGGGATGGGCGTCATCGGGGGCGTCCTTGCATGAGCTGCCCGAGGAACTGCATCGACTGCTGGCTCTCTTGCTGCTTCTCCTGGATCAGGCCTTGGCCGACCGCCTGGATGGCTTGCGAGAGACCCTGGATGCCTTGCAGCAGCGCGGGATCGGTTTGTGGGTTCGGGGTCGTGCGGCCGCCCGTGATCGTGGCGAGCGCGGCGTCGTCGAGGGGCTGCATCGTTAGCCCCGGAGGTTGACCTTGACGACGTTCGGGGCGGGGGCGGGTGCGGGCGCGGGCTGCGCGCCGCCGCCGCCGCCGCCCATCATCATCATCATCATCGGCAGCATCATCTGGGAGGAGGAGTTGTTCTGGTTGCTCGCGACCTGTTTGATGGAGTCGGAGAGCTGCATCATCATCATCTGGACCTGGGTGTCGGTGTCGGAGGAGGTCGCGGCGACGCGCGCGGCACCGCCGGTGGTGCTGGCGAGGTCGGAGGCGGTGAGCGAGGTGAACGGGGTCGTCATGGTGGATGTCCTTGGTTGGTGGGCCGGGCTAGTTCACGGTGCGTGCCACGAGGTGGTGCGAGGGATTTCGCGTGGGTTGCGGGCGCGGGGCGTCGACGGCGGTAGACGAGGTGCCTACCAGCCCTTCTTGCCGCAGCCGCCACCGCCGCCCGTGACCTGGACGTAGGTCGGGGGCGGGCCGCCCGCGACCTGCGCGGCGCCTCCGCCTCCCCCGCCCATCATCATCATCATCATCATCATCTGCATCATCTGGTCGCCGCCGTTGTTGTTGGACGCGAGCGATTTGATGGACTCGCTGATCTGGGTGAGCATCATCATCAGCTGGTCGCTGGAGTCGCTGGACGAGGAGGAGGCAACGCGCGCGGCACCGCCGGCGACGTTGGTGAGAGCGGTCGGATCGATGGACACGAACGGGTCTTTGGTCGACATGGCTGGTTCCTTGGTGGGTGGTGGATGCGCGTTGCGGGTCAGAAGTTGATGCCGAGGTTGGCGCTGCCGGTGATCGCGGTGTCGGAGGCGCCCCACATGCCGTAGGTGGGGACGAGCGCGCCGGAGCCCTCGAAGTCGAGCGTGATCCGGCGGTACTCGAGGTCGCCGCGGACGTAGAGGTTGGAGGGGAGCGGGATCGTGAAGTCGCCGGAGAGCGTCATGCCCCAGGCGGTGCCCGCGCCGAACCAGTCCTCGGAGGAGATGTCGCCGGTCTCGAGGAGGTAGAGGTACTTTGCGCCGAAGCCGATGTTCGCGCGGTCGGAGACGGCGAGCGCGAGGTGCGCGCCGGCCGAGAGGTAGGAGTAGGACGTGTCGGGGATCGCGATCGACTGCGGGAGGTCGACGATCGTGTGGGTGACGTTGCCGTAGGTGACGCCGCCGTCGATCGTGACCATGTCGATCGGGTAGCGGTAGTGCGCGCCGAGCTCGTACTGCGAGTGGTTGTACGTGTAGTCGCCGTAGCCCGACGAGTCCATGCCGGTGAAGGTCGAGCCGAGCGAGTGCGCGATCGACGCGGAGAAGCCGAGACCGGAGAGGCCGCCGTCCTGCTTGTGGAGCGGGGACGGGAAGACCTCGGCCGCGACCTGGAAGCCGTGGATGCCGCTCGCCGGGAAGTCGACCGTGTTCTTCGCGTTCGGGTCGTGATCGAACGTGATGCCGCGCGAGCTGTAGTAGCCGCCGGCGGAGATCGCGAAGCGCGGCGTCGGGCGGGGGACGTGCGCGGTCTTGCCGTCGGAGACGATCGCGGCTTCCTTGGAGTCCGGGCCGAACAGCGTGACGAGGTCCGCCTCGTCCTTGCTGGCGTCGTCGGTGGCCGCCGCGACCTTCACCTCGGGCTTCTTCGGTGCGTCGTCGTCGTCGTCGTCATCGTGCTTCACGACGCGATGCTTCTTGTGGTGCTTCGGCTTCGGCGCCTCGTGCTCGTCGTCTTCGTCATCGTCATCATCGGCCGGCGGCGGCTCGTGGTGCGCGCCGAGCATCGGGCGCATCGTGCGGACGTCGGGGAGCGAGGCCGTCGTCTGCGACGCGGTCGGGTCGTCGTCGATGAAGCCGAAGATGTCGTCGAGCTGAGCGGCGAGCTGATGGCCCTGGTCGGTGGAGACGCCGCTGTTGCCGAGCTTGATCGTGATCGTGTCGATCTCGTTGCCGGTGGCGGCGTCGCGCACGGCGACGGTCATCACGTGGTGGCGGCCTTCGTCCTGGACCCAGCCTTCGATGACGGCATCGACGCCGGCCTGCTTTGCCGCCTGGCGCCACTGCTGCGGGCCGTGACCGGCGGCCTGGGCGCGTGCGGTCTCCCAGCGACGCGTCGCGACGACGTCGTACTGATCGCCGAGCAGCGACATCACCGACGAGCGACCGACATCCGCGAGCGCGCGCGGCCCGTCGAAGTCGAGCACGACGACGCGCCGGGGCTTGGCATCCGCCGTGGCCGAGGCCGCGAGCAGCGACGCGATGATGGCGACTTGAGAGATACGCATGGCCGTCGTCCTTCCTAGTTCTGGTAGGGGCAACCGGTGTTGTTGGACCAGCACCACGAGTGCTGCTGGCACGAAGTCGTGCGCGTGCCGGTGATCTGCAGCGTGCCGGTGATCTGCATGCAGCACGTGAACGGCTGCGGCTCGCAGTAGTCGAGGTTCGGGTTCGAGGTGATCAGCACGGAACCGCCGACGAGGCCGACGTGCGTCAGCTGGCCGAGCGAGGTCAGCGCGGAGTTGCCGCTGATCGCGATCGAGCCGTCGACGGAGGTCATCGCCATGCCGTCGAGCCCGGCGAGCTTCGTGTTGTTCGCGATGCTCAGCGTGCCGTGGACGTACTGCAGCGACGACATCGGCATCACCGTCGTCAGCGCGATGTTGTGGGTCAGGCTGAAGTTGCCGACGCTCGACAGCTGCCCGAGGTCGAGGCTCGCCAGCGCGTCGTTGTCCTGGATCGTGACGCCGCCCTCGAGGCGCGTCGCGTGGGAGAGGTCGATCGAGGTCAGCTTGGGGTTGCTCTCGATCGTCGTCGCGCCGGTGACGCGCGTCGTCTGCGCGAGACCGCCGAGGCTCGGCAGCACGTCGTTGTACTCGACCATCAGCGAGGACAGGTCGCCGTGCGGCATCACGTTCGAGATGTCGACCAGGCGCGCGTTGTGATGGATCGCGAGGTCGCCGGTGACGTGGATCATGCTCGGCGTGCCGATGCTGGAGAGCTCCGTCGAGTCGATCTCGAGCGCGCCGACCGTGCGCAGGTCGCCGAGCTTGTCGAGGCTCGAGATCGCGGGGCCGCGCAGCGTGAGCTTGCCGCCGAGCTCCCAGCAGCCGGTCGGCAGGCCGGTGAAGCCCGACGAGCCGGTGATCGTCATGTCGCCGGGGACGGTGACGAGGTCATCGCACGCGGCCGCCGAGCCCGTACCTGCGTCGGGGCCGCTGTAGTAGTGCCCGCCGTCGCCGACCTGCGCGCAGGCGCCGAGGCCGAGGAGCGAGCAAAGCAGCAGCTGAGTGGTGGTGCGCATGTTCGATCCCTTCAGCACGGACCGTGCCGTGCGGTTGACGATGTGGATCCCGCGGGTTGCACTCCGCGCGATCTGGGGAGCAGTTCCCTCGCTGTAAACCGGGGGAGTCATCCCCGCGCTCCTTCCGCGTGCGGGCGGACGTTGACGCGGTACTGCTCGAGGAGGATGCCGCTGAGGAACTGCAGCTGCGCGACGGCCTCGTGGTAGTCGGCGATCGCGCGGCCGCGCGCGAGACGCGCCTCGATCAGCTGCGTCTGCTGCTGCATGACCTGGAAGTTGCTCGTCTTGCCGGCGACGAAGTTCGTCTTCTCGATGCGGACGTTGTCCTCGGCGACGTTGATCGCCTTGTCGGCGAGCGCGACGCGCGTGCGCGCCGCCGTGACCTGCTTCACGGCCGTGACGACCTGCACGTCGATCTGGCGCTCGAGGTCGGCGCGATCGATGTCGAGGCGGTGCTTCTTCGCGGCCGCCGCGTCGCGCGCGTGTCTCGCGGCGCCTGACAGCTCGAACGACATCGACACGCCCGCCGTCACCTGGAAGCTGTCACCGACGGCGCCGAGCGACTCGCCCGTGGAGTCGCCGTTGCCCATCAGCGCGCCCTGGACCTGGAGGTCGAGCGTCGGCTTGACCTGATCCTTGGCGACATCCAGATCGATGTCGGCGATCTTCTTCTCGAGCTGCACCGTCGCGAGCTGGCGGTTGGCCTGGTGGCTGCGCGCGAGGATCTCGTCGACGTCGAAGTCCTCATTGCCGACCTCGAACGGCTCGCCCGGCTTGACGACGATGTCGCGCTTGCCGATCTCGAGGCCGACCTTGCGCCGCAGCTCCAGCGACCTCTGCTCGAGCTCGAGCTGCGCGCGCAGCAGCGCCTCCTGGCGCGTCGCGATCTCGTAGGTAGTCTGGCCGAGCGCCGCCGAGGGCGCCGCACCCGCGCGGATCTGCTCGTGCGTCAGCTGATCTTGCTTCTGTGCGAGCTCGATCGCCTGCGTGCGGATATCGACCTCGTACGAGCTGTAGGCGAGCTCCCAGTACGCGTTGACGATGTCGCGGATCATCTCCTCGGCGGTGAGCTGCGCCTTGACCGTCGCCTCGGTCGCCGCGAGGTCCGCCTTCTTCTGCGTCGCGAGCGCGACGTCGGGGCCGAAGCCGCGCGCGAGCGGCTGCTTGAACGTCGCGGCCAGCTTCGTCTGGTTCTGCGACAGGAGCTCGTACGGATTGTTGTTGCTGTTCGTGCCCGTCGGCGAGCCCTGCGCGGCGCTGCCCTGCCCCGTGAACAGCCGGTCGTAGACGTTGTACTCGGTGTTCGTGTGCGCGAGATCCGCCTCGATCGAGAGCGAGCCGCCCGTCGGCAGGTTCTTCGCGAGCCCGACGCCGCCGCTCACCTGATCCGTCGCGACCACGCTGAACGGCGGCACCTCGACGTGATCGGCGACCGCGCTGCGGCTGTACTCCGCGTGCGACGTCATCACCCACGCCTGATCGCGACGCGTGCCCGCGGCCGTCTCGATCGCGACACTCCGATCGACCTTCGCGCGAGCGAGATCCGGCGCGAGCCGCACCGCGACCTCGATCAAGGAGTCGAGGCTGACCGGAAGCATCGCCTTCGCCTCCGGGCCGTCGCTCGGCTCGGCGTCGCTCGTGTCTTCATCATCCGCACGCTCCCCGCCGCTGCGCTCCGCGCCCGGCGCCTGCGCGACCGTCTCGCGCTTGTGGTGGTGGCGCGGCTGCGCGCTGGCCGTGCCGGCAACCAGCGTGATCGCGAGGAGCGCTCTCGTCTTCATGGAGTGGCTCCTTGAGCAGCCACCGTGCCGATCGCCAACTCATCGACTACTCGCGTAGACAGCGCTTCGTGACCCCGAGGACTCGCATCCCGCGGGTTACACATTGCTGCCCCCACCCCCGGGACCGGTCCGAAATCTGGCCGCGCGTCGCGGGGTTACGAGTGGTCTCGCCTTTGCTGAATAGGTGGCCATGGACGAAGCGCCGACGTACCTTCCGGTCGACGAGGCGGCGACGACGCCGCGCAAGCGTCGGGCCCCGAAGTCGGACTCGGTCATCACGTCTGCTCCGCGTCTCGCGCCGGAACCGGCACCACTGCCGCCCGCGCCGGTCGTGCAGCTGCCCGGTGGCGGCGCGGCGTTCGATCCCCACGGCGTGCCGCTGCCGCCGGAGCTCGCTCCCAATGTCTATGGTTGGCTGCGCCGCCTCGCGCTGCAGGCCGACCTGACCGGCGCCGATCGGCTGCTGCGTGACGCACTCGCGGACCTGACCTCCTCGCTCTCGGTCGTCCTCATCTACGCGGGGCCGGAAGGGCTCCACTCGCTGGGCACCGACGACGAGATCCCGCAGGGCGATGCGCAGCAGCCGATCCAGGCGGTGGCGCGCTCGCGCCGCGCGCTCGTGACGGCGCACTCCGCGCTCGTGCCGATCGCGACGCAGAGCGAGACGATCGCGGTCATCCAGCTGACGCGCAACCCGCGCCAGGCCGCGTACGGCCTGCTCGAGCAGGTGCTGATGGCGGCCGTCGCGCGCGAGAGCGCCGGCATCATGCATCACCTCGTCGTGCAGCACCTGCAGCGCCGCACGGAGGCCGAGCAGGACAAGAAGTCGCTGTATCGCCCGGAGGCGCTCGAGTCGCATCGTCGCCGCGGTCAGGAAGGCGTCGTCGCCGAGCTGTCGCCGGGCTGGGTGCGCCGCACGTATCACGTGCTGGGCGTGATCATGGCGGTCGCGGTCGTGTTCTCGGTCACCGTGAAGGTGCCGACGTACTCGACGGGCACGGGCGTCGTCATCTATCAGGGCACGCCCGTGACCGCGCCGTCGCCGGGCCAGGTCGACACGATCTACGCCGAGGAAGGCCAGAAGGTCCGCGCCGGCGATCTGATCGTCAAGCTGTCGTCGGCGAAGGAAGACGCCGACCTCGCGGCCGCGCAGACCGCGTACGAGAAGGCGCAGGTCGCGTACATCATGGATCCCGCCGACGAGACGGCGCGCAAGCAGATCGTCGAGGCGCAGAACAACCGCGATCGCGCGCAGGCGGCCGTCGCGGAGAAGACGATCCGCGCGAAGACCGAGGGCACGGTGTCCGGGCTGCACCTGACGCGCGGCCAGGCGGTGCAGTTCGGCGATCCGATCTGCTCGATCGTCCCCGAGGGCACCGCGCCCGAGATCTGGGCGTTCATGCCGGGCAGCGATCGCCCGCGGCTGCACGCCGGCCAGACGCTGCAGGTCGAGCTCAACGGCTACCAGAAGGGCCGCGAGAAGGCCCAGATCTACGAGGTCGGCCGCGAGATCACGGGCGCCGCGAGCATCCGCTCGACGCTCGGCCCGCAGATCGCCGACGCGCTGAAGATCCCGCAGGACGGCTCGTTCGTGATCGTCAAGGCGAAGCTGCCGACGCGCACGTTCCGCGTCGACCACAAGGTCTATCGCTACTTCCACGGCCTCGGCGCGAAGACCGAGGTCCGCGTCGAGAGCAAGCGCTTCCTCGTCACGCTGCTCCCCTCCCTCGATCGCTACCTCTAGGAGCCATCACTCATGGCCACGATCATCGACAGCTTTCCTGCTCTCAAGAAGCTCGGCTTCGTCGCCGCGCGGCGCGCGGTGCCGTTCGTGCAGCAGCTCGAGTGGACCGACTGCGGCGCCGCGTCGCTCTGCATGGTGATGGCCTATCACGGCAAGGAAGTGAAGCTCGCCGAGGTGCGCGACGCGATGGGCATCGGCCGCGACGGCGTCAGCGCGAAGGCGATCCTCGACACGGCCGAGCGCTACGGCCTCGCCGGCCGCGGCATCAAGGTCGACATCTCGCAGATCGCGCTGCTCAAGGCGGCGACGATCCTGCACTGGGAGTTCAACCACTTCGTCGTGTTCGAGCGCGTCGTCAAGGATGGCGTGCGCATCGTCGATCCCGCCACCGGGCCGCGCGACGTGCCGCTCGCCGACTTCGCGAAGGCGTTCACGGGCGTCGCGATCGAGCTCACGCCGACGCCGCGCATGACCGCGACGAAGTACGAGAAGGGCCGCCTCAAGCGCTACCTCGACGAGCTGCTCAGCGAGAAGGGCCTGTTCTCGCGCGTGATCATCGTGTCGCTGTTCTTGCGGCTCGTCGCGCTCGCGCTGCCGCTGATGACCGGCATGATCATCGACCAGGTCGTCCCGCGCACCGACTACCACCTGCTCTACGTCTGCCTCGCGACGATCGCGGGCATGGTCGGCTTCAACCTCATCAGCGAGGTCGTCCGCGCGCACCTGCTGCTGCACCTGCGCATCGCGCTCGACACGCGCATGACGCTCGGCTTCCTCGATCACATGGTCTCGCTGCCGTTCCAGTTCTTCCAGCGGCGCTCGACGGGCGACCTGATGATGCGCGTCGACTCGAACGGCACCGTGCGCGAGATCGTGACGAGCAAGTCGCTCAGCGCGGTCATCGACGGCCTGTTCGTGCTGCTCTACGCGGGCGTCATCTTCTACGTCAACCCGACCCTGGGGATCGTCACGATCCTGTGCTCGTCGGCGGAGGCGCTCGTGTTTCTGTGCGCGCGCCCGACGTTCGTGCGCCTGCTCGCCGCGTCGCTCGACAAGCAGGCGAAGGCGCACAGCTACATGGTGCAGCTGCTCGGCGGCATGGAGACGTTGAAGTGCGCCGGCGCGGAGCGGCTCGGCCTCGAGAAGTGGAGCAACCTCTACACCGACGAGCTCAACGTCAAGATGCGCCAGGCGCGCGCGAACGCGTACGTCGACGGCATCCGCGGCGCGGTCGCCTCGCTCGGCCCGATGCTGATCCTCACGATCGGCGCGACGAGCGTCATGAAGCACGACATGACGATGGGCATGATGCTCGCGATGAACTCGCTCGCGACGAGCCTGTTCGGCCCGCTGAGCGCGCTCGTGTCGTCGGCCTTGGAGCTGCAGCTCGTGAAGGGCCACATGGACCGCATCGACGACGTGCTGCAGACCAAGGTCGAGCAGGACCGCGACAGTGCGAAGCAGCCGCCGCGCCTCAAGGGGCACGTCACGGTGAAGAACCTCTCGTTCAAGTACGGCGAGCAGGCGCCGCTCGTCGTGCAGGACGTGTCCCTCGATATCCCGCCGGGCGCGGCCGTCGCGCTCGTCGGTCCGTCGGGCTCGGGCAAGTCGACCTTGCTGAACCTGCTCGCCGGCCTCTACAAGCCGGTCGGCGGCGACATCGCGTACGACGGCAAGCCGCTCGGCGACATGGACCTGCGCGCGGTGCGCCAGCAGATCGGCGTCGTGCCGCAGCACCCGTTCATCTTCGGCGGCACCGTGCGCGAGAACATCGCGCTGTCGGCGCCAGGCGCGCAGCTCGATCGCATCCAGGCCGCCGCGCGCGTCGCGTGCCTGCACGACGACGTCGCCGCGATGCCGATGTCGTACGACACCGTGATCTCCGACGGCGGCGGCTCTCTCTCGGGCGGCCAGCGCCAGCGCGTCGCCATCGCGCGCGCCATCCTGCGCAACCCGACGCTGATGCTGCTCGACGAGGCGACCAGCGCGCTCGACAACTCCACCGAGGCGCGCGTCATCGCCGGCCTCGAGAAGCTGCGCTGCACGCGCATCACCGTCGCGCACCGCCTCTCGACCGTGCGCAACGCCGACCTGATCGTCGTCATGGACAAGGGCCGCATCGTCGAGCAGGGCTCGCACGACCAGCTCGTCGCGCGCGGCGGGCTCTACGCCCAGCTGCTCGCCGCCTCGCAGGCAACCCCCACCCGCCAGGAGCTCCCGTATGAAGCCGCATTCGCTGTTCCCTCTTCTGCTCCTCGCAGCAGCATGCGGAACGCACGAAACAGCCCCGAGCGAGGCTGATCCCACCGAGGCTATCGTGCCCGCCGCCAAGCCCATCGCCGCCGCGCCCGTCGAGTTCGTCGGGATCGTGACCTCGCGCAACTCGAAGGTCATCACCGCCGACTTCGAAGGCCGCGTCGATCGCCTCGACCTGTTCAACGGCAAGCACGTCAAGGCCGGCCAGGTCGTCGCGCACCTCGACGACAGCGAGCTGCAGTCGCGCCTCACCGCCGCGCGCGCGAAGAAGGCCTCCGCGCAAGCCCAGGCCGCGAAGGCCGGCGCGATCTACGCGAACGCCGCACGCAAGGCGAAGGTCGCGCGCTGGCTCGCCCGCAGCGGCGCCTCCTCGCCGGAAGAGCTACGCAGCGCGATCTCCGACCAATCCGCCGCGGGCGCGGAGGGCGGCGTCGCCGCGGGCGACATCAAGGCCGCGAGCGCCGACATCGCCGAGATCGAGCGCCTGCTCGCGAGCGCCGACGTGAAGGCGCCGATCGACGGCGTCGTCGCGGTGGTCAAGACGAAGGAAGGCGAGCTCGCGCACAAGGGCACCGCGATCGCGCGCGTGTTCGACCCCGAGGCGCTCGTCATCCGCTTCGGCGTGCCGCACGTCAACCTGCCGGGCGTGAAGCTCGGCGCGCCCATCGTCCTCACGACCGAGGACGGCACGACGATCCCCGCCACCGTCCAGCGTCAGGACGACGATCACGACCCGACGATCGACCTGACGACGTTCGAAGCAGCCATCGACCCAACCATCCGCATCGACGGGATCCGCGTCGGTGAGTACGGACATGTCCGGATCGCAGCCGTTGCAGTCCAAGGAGCAGCGCGATGAGCGTGGTACGATCTATGGAAGTGGAAGGCTCTGACCTCGAGACCCCGACCTGGGTCACCTCGTATCAAGGCCTGCCGCGCACGGTGAACGTGCGCCGGTGTCGTCTGACCGTCGTGGCCGGCGCCGATACCGGCAAGACCGTCGAGCTCGGCCTCCCGCAGATCCAGATCGGCCGCGCCGGCGCCGATCTCAACCTGACCGACACGAAGGTCTCCGGCCTGCACTGCGAGCTCAAGCTGATGCCGGAGGGCTATCGCCTCCGCGACCTCGGCTCGACAAACGGCACCTACGTCAAGGGCGTGCGCATCGTCGACGCGTTCATCCAGCCCGGCTCGACGATCCAGATCGGCAAGTCCGCGATCATCTTCGAGCCGCTCGACGAAGCGATCGCGATGCCGCTGTGGAACGAGGCGCGGCTGCAGCAGCTCGTCGGCGGCTCCGCGGGCATGCGCCACCTGTTCGACCTCGTCAACCGCTTCGCGCAAAGCGATGCCACCGTGCTGATCCAGGCCGAGACCGGCTGCGGCAAGGAGCTCGTCGCCGACGCGATCCACCAGTGCTCGCCGCGCCGCGACCAGCCGTTCATCGTGCTCGACTGCTCGGCGATCCCGGAGCAGCTGTTCGAGGCCCAGCTGTTCGGCTACGAGACGGGCGCGTTCACGGGCGCCATCAAGTCCACGCCCGGCGTGTTCGAGATGGCGCACGGCGGCACGCTCTTCCTCGACGAGATCGGCGAGCTGCCCCTCGACGTGCAGGCGAAGCTGCTGCGCGCCGTCGAGACGCGCCGCGTGCGCCGCCTCGGCGGCACGAAGGTGTTCGCGGCCGACGTCCGCATCGTCGCCGCCACGAACCGCGACCTCGCCGCCGAGGTCAACCGCGGCACGTTCCGCAGCGACCTGTACTACCGCCTCGCCGTCGCGAAGCTCTCCATCCCCGCGCTGCGCGAGCGCCGCGAGGACATCCCGCTGCTCGTCGAGCACTTCCTGCGCCAGCTCTCCGTCTCGTCGGGCAACCGCGATCCGCGCCTCCCCGACGACTTCCTCGCGCGCGCCCAGCGCCACCAGTGGCCGGGCAACGTGCGCGAGCTCCGCAATGCCGTCGAGCGCGCGGTCCTCCTGCCCAACCACCCGCAGGCCGCGTTCGAAGCCCCGCCGAAGAAGGAGCAGGGCTTCGCGACGATCGACATCGACGTCCCGTTCAAGCAGGCGAAGCAGAAGCTCGTCGACGAGTTCGACCGCCGCTACCTCGAGGCCCTGCTCGAAGCGCACGACGGCAACATCTCCGCCGCCGCGCGCGCCGCCGGCATCGAGCGCATGAGCATCTACAAGATGATCCGTCGCCTCGGCCTCGACAAGGACGAGGAAAACACGAACCGCCCGCCGACGGCCGACGACGACGGCGACGAAGACGCGACGGGCCACGACCGCTAGACTGGACCTCCGCTGCTACGCAGCGCATCGCGCACCGCAACGCTCCTATCAGTCATCGCGCAGCGCGCCGATCTGCGGATCGAAGCACACGAGCCCGTGCTGCTTCGCCAGCTCCGCGGCGAACGCGCTCGCAGTCTCGGCCTGGCTGAACACCATGCCGAAATGGAACAGCGGGCCGCTCGCGTTCCCCATCAGTGGCGCGTCCGACCACGGGCACGTGTCCTCGTTGTCGTCGTCGAGATCTGGATAGCGCGCGAGCAGCGCCTCGACGTACCGACGGATCGCAGGTGTCGGCTCAGCGTCATCCCGCTCCTCGATCAGCTGCTCGAACACGCGCAGCGCCTCGGCGTCGGTCCTCGGTCGCTCGCCCTGCCACACCGCGAGGTTGTAGCTCATGGCGCCAATCTAGCGCGGCTCGGGAAAGCTCGTGCGGCGCGCGGCACCGCGGATGCACGCATCGCTGTCATGGCGACGTCCAGGCATCTGGCGGCGAATCAGCACCATCTGGGCCGTGACCCGCACGCACGGCGCACACCGGGAGCCCGGGACGCGCTGCTCGAACCGATCCTCGGCACCTGGCAGATCACCGGCGATGACCTCAGCGGCGAAGAGACGTACGAGCGGATGCACGGCGGCTTCTTCGTGCACGGCCGCTTCGATCGGATGATCGACGGCAAGCAGCACGACGGCGTGATCGTGCTCGGCTACGATCGCGATCGCGACGCGCTCGTATCGCGCCACTTCGACAACCTCGGCTATGCGCGCGAGTACATCGTGACGATCGACGGCGCGCGCTGGACGTTTCACGGACGCTACGAGCGCGCCATCTACGACTTCGATGGCGCCAGCTTCACCGCGACATGGGAGCAGTCGCAGGACGGCCGCACGTGGCAACCGCTGTGCACGCTGCACGGTACGCGGGTGCGCGAGGCATAGCCAGGCAACTGGCGCGGCACTTGCTGCATCCAACCCTCATGGCCAAAGGGGACCTCGTGACGCTGGCGCGTCTCCATGCGGCGCTCGATTCGGTCGTCGAGCTCGAGCAGCTGATCATAACGATCAAGCAGACATCGGGCTCGCCGCGCTCGGTCCAGCACGTCCAGGATCTGCTCGGCCAGGCGCGCGAGCTGCTGCGGTACATGCTGACACCTGTCGGATCGCCTGGCACCCGCGTCGCCTGAGTGGCGTCACGCGCGCTTCGCGCACGAGCGTTTACGCGCTCGCGAGGGCGGCCTCGAGCTGCTCGAGCTCGGCGGCCTGCAGCGGCTCGGGGATGTTGTCGGCGCGCACCGCCGCAATCGCGGCCTCGAGGTGCTGGCGCTTCGCGGGGCCCGACAGGGCGCGCGCCTTCGCGAGCGTGTCGGCGAGCTCGGCTTCGGTCGCGGCGGCGACGAGGTCGCGGCGCGATGCGTCGTCGGGGAGCGCGTCGAGCGCGCGCGTCAGGGCGGTGCGGCGGGCGAGCGGGCCTTTCGCGGACGTGATCTTGGCGCGCCACTCGGCGGGTGTCGGCGCGGCTGACATCGAGACGGCGGCGGCCGGCGTCGGGACCTGGAGGCGCGCGATGCGGTGCCCTTCGAGGAGGCGGCGGAGCTGCGGGGTCTCGAGGACGATGCCGGTGTTGTGCTCGGCGAAGCGGGCGGCGTAGGTCAGCGACTCGAACGCGATCGACGTGAGCGTGCCGTTGTAGCCATGGTACGCGAGCGCGATGCCGGGGGAGGCGCACGCTTCGGTGCAGCCGGCCCTCGCGCGGCGGCGGCGCGCGCCCGCGACGATCAGCGCGATCGGGATCGCGGCGAGCAGCGCGAAGAGGCCGAGGAGCGGGCGGGCGGCGACGAGCGAGACGGCGATGAACGCGACGACGCCGAGCACGAGCACGAGCGCCGAGCCGACACCGGCGTGATCCCACGCGGCGGCGTGGCGCATGCAGCGCGAGCAGTACGGGAAGTCGATGGCGGCGGCGGAGTCGGGAGCCGCGTGCGCGCCTCGCGCGCGGGGGACGTGGAGCTCGGTGTCGGGCGGTGCCCCGCAGCAGGGACACTCGAACGGGATCGCGAAGCGGCGCCCCGTGACCTGGACGATCAGGCCAGCCATGCGTCGAGGTTACATCTTTGGCAGGGCCGCGATCAGGGTGGATGGCTCTTGAGGTGTACCGGCGACGATGTAGTGCTGCGAGACCTGGCCGGGAGCGGCGACCGTGATCGCGACCGCGCCCTTGGCGTAGACGAGGAACATGCCGGAGGCGCCGGTCGGGGACGCGTGCGGGGTGAGCGTGCCGGCGCCCGGCTCGACGTAGACGACCTGGCCCTCGCCTTGATCGATCGTGACGGTGGCGCCGGTGATCGCGGTCTTCGTCGCGATGTCGTAGGCGGCGGAGAACGTCGGCGCGCCGTACTGCTGCGCGAGCTCGTGATCGAAGTAGCCGTAATAGAGATCGGGGACGACGCCGACCTCGACGGTGCCGGGCGCGCCGCCGCACAGCGTGGGCGTGGCGACGTCGACGCACGAGAGGCCGTAGCGCGCGGCGGTGGTATCGGCGTAGCCGGCGGCGATGCAGCCCGCGCCCATGATCGCGTTGTAGGACGCGACCTGCGCGGTGCCGTCGGCGCCCATGTTCGCGGCGGAGATGCCGTAGTCGACGTACATGCGCGGGAACGTGCCGCCCATCAGCGACGGGCGGACGTCGGCGGCGTACGCGTAGCCGGTCGTCATCGGCGTGCACGCGCCCGCGGCGGTGAGATCGATCGGATGGACCGTGTACGTCGCGGTCGTGCCGCACGAGATGTTCGGGTAGAGCGGGACCGCGATGTCCTTCGCGCCGCCCGGTGCGCCGCCGTAGATCATCGCCTCGTACGGATCGAGCGTGTCGCTGCAGTGGCCCGCGAACGCGTGGACCTCGACGCCTAGCAGACCGGACGACGGCAGCGGTGCGGTGAAGCGGCCGTGCATCATCGACGCGAGATCGGCGAACGAGGTCGGCGCGGCCGGCAGGTCGACGCAGTCGCTCTTGATCTCGGCGGCGTGGTTCGCGTCGCCCTGGTCGTTGCCGAACGCGTCGAGCTTGACGGCGGTGATGCACGAGAGGTCCATCTGCGGCTCTGGCTGCGGCAGCAGGAGGTGCATCTCGATCGCCGGATCGGCACACGCGGTGAGGAGGAGGAACAATGCGTAGCGGCGCATCAGAATCCCCGGATCTGGGTGGGGGAAGCGGACATGTACTCGTACGTGCCGACGGCGCCTCCGACGAGGATCGCCGCGCCCGCCCACACGTACCAGTGCGAGTACCAGTGCGATTCGGCGGGGCCTTGCTGCGTGACGAGGATCGTGTTCGCGTCGAGGAGGTTCTCCGGATCGAGCGCGGCCTGCACCTTGCGGGCGATCGCGGCGGACGAGGTCGTGCCGTCGAGCTGGAGCGGCTTGGAGACCTTCTTCGCGTCGACGTCGTAGAGGCGCACGGTCACGTGGTCGGCGGTGCCGTCCTCGATGAACAGGATCTTCGTGTGGCCGCCGGTGAGCTTGGAGATCGCGCGCGCGCGCTTGAGGCGAGCCTTGCCGGCGGGGGCGGCGGCGGACTCGTCGACCAGGCGCGCGGCGCGGTCGAGCGTGGATTCCTTGTCGAGCGCGATCTGGATCTTGTAGGGCTCGTCGGTCGTCAGCTCGGCGAGCTCGGCGTAGGGCTTGCGGCCGTCGGCGCTGACGACGACGAGGTGCATGCCGACGGGCAGCTCGATCTTCTCGCCGGCCGCGTGCGACTCGCCGCCGTCGATCACGACCTTCGCGTCGGCAGGCTCCGACGAGACACGCAGCGTGCCGGTCTCCTCCGGATCGCGCTTCGCCTTCTTCACCATCGCGCGGACGCGCGCGGTCGCGGCCTTCGTGTCGACCTCGAACGCCGGGTCGAGGCGGCCGGCGAGGCGGAACCAGTTCATCGCCTCGTCTTCCTTCTTGAGCTGCGCCGAGATGATGCCGCGCCACTGCGCGAGCTCGGCGACGGCGGGAATCGGATCGCCGGAGACGGCTTCGCCGAGGATGCGGTCCTGATCGGCATCGACGATCTTGATCGCGAGCTCGTAGTCGCCGCTGAGGAAGGCATCGCGGATCGCGTCGACGTCGCCGATCGCGAGCGCGCGGCCATCGAGCGTCGCGGCGAGCTGGTCGGGCAGCTTGACGAGCAGCCCGCGGTTCTCGAGAACCTTCGTCAGGCGCTCGATCTGACCCGTGTCGCCGAGGCGCGGTGCCGTGTTGACGACGACGACCTGGTTGTCGTCGCTCGAGTCGTCGGCGTACGCCGTGCCGGCAAGCAGCGCGACGAGCGCTACTTGACGAAGCACGAGTGATCCTCCGTGTAGATCTCGAGCGTCGAGACGCGCGAGGCCGGCACGCTGATCGAGCAGCTGAACGCGCGGAAGTCGCCATCGTCGCTGCTCACGCGCACGGTGTACGCGCCGCCGGCGAGGTGGAACTTCGCGCCGGGGATGTATTGCTGGTCGTGACCGATCGTGACCGCCGCGGTGCGGTCGGCCGTGGTGCGCAGAGTCGCGTCGAGCTTCTTCGGCTCGGGCTTCTTGGGCGCGGGCTTGTCGGCAGGCTTGCTGATGCGCGCCTTGTAGGCGAGCGCGGGCTTCGGCTCGTCGCCGGCGGCCGCGGGCTCGGCTGCCGGCGCAGTTGGGGGAGCGGGCGCAGTTGCGGGTGCGGGCGTCTCCACCGGCACGGGCACGGGGATTTGCACGACCGTCGTCGGCGGCGGCGCGGGCGGCTGCGGTGCGGGCGCGGCGACCACCTGCGCCGAGGCAACCGGCACGGGCGCGGCGGGCGCGGCCTCCGCCTTGTTCGCGTGGTCCGGCGCGAGCTGGATCGCGATCGCGGCACCGATCCCGACGAGCGCGGCCACGCCGAGCACGCCGAGCTGCCAGCGCGAGCCCTTCTCGGCGAGCGAGATCTGCGAGCTGCCGGTGACCGTCGAGCCGCCGTGCACGCTCGCCATCTCTTCCGGCGTGACGAGCGCGGGCGCCTCGACCCACGCGAGGACGGCCTGCGGGATGCTCGCGTCAGGCGGCATGCTGGGCCGCGCGAACCGGCGCTCGCTCGTGCGCTCGAGCGAGTCCACGTGTGCCGAGCGCTCGCTCGTCTGCTCGAGAGAATCGGGCTCGCGCATCACGCTCGGCTTCGACGGCCGCGTCGGGATCGGCTCGGCCCACGCGGCCTCGTTCGGCGGCACCGGCGTCGGCTTGCTCGACGAGATCAGCGACCGCGTCACGATCGTCACCGGGCGATCGGTGTGCTGCGTGCGGCGCTCCGGCACCGGCTCGGCCGTGCCATTGCACTCGCGGATCAGCTGAGCGAGCTCGCTCGCGCCCTCGCGCCAGCCGTTCGCGAAGCGCTCGTCCATCAGCGCGTCGGCGAGCTGCTTCATGCTCGCGTAGCGCTCGCGCGGATCGTGGGCGAGCGCCTTCATGCAGATCTGATCGATGCCGGCCGGCAGGCCCGGCTTGACGACGCGTGGCGGCACGACGCGCATCGGGCCGCTCTCGCGCTCGTCCGCGGAGATCTGGCGGCCGAGCGGATGCTGGCCCGTGACGAGCTCGTACAGCACGACGCCGAGCGCGAACACATCCGAGCGCGGCGTCAGTGCCTCGCCGCGTGCCTGCTCGGGCGCCATGTACGCCCACTTGCCCTCGACGACGCCCGCGCCGTTGCCTTCGCGCCGCGCGATGCCGAAGTCGGCGACGCGCACCTCGCCGCTCGTCGTCAGCAGCAAGTTCGACGGCGAGATGTCGGCGTGGATGATGTGGCGGCCGTGCGCGTACTCGAGGCCGGCGGCCGCGGACTGCACGATGTACGCGGTGATCGCGAGCGGCAGGCCGACCTTGCCGCGCGCCTTCAAGAGCTGGCGCAGCGACGGGCCGTCGATGAACTCCATGACGAGGAACACGTCCTCGCCGTCGCGCGCGAGATCCAGGACGCTCACGATGTTGCCGTGCGCCATGCCGACGAGCAGCTTCGCCTCGCCGATCAGGCGCTCGACGAAGACGTGATCGTTCGCGAGCTCGGGCAAGAGGCGCTTGATCGCGACCGGCTTCTGGAACCCGTGCGAGCCCATCGCGTGGCCGGAGAAGACCTCCGCCATCCCGCCGCGGCCGAGCAGGTCGCCGAGCACGTAGCGGCCCTGCCGCTTCGGCGTCCCCGGCTCGCCTCCGACAAGGCGCACCTCTCCTGTGCTGTTGGGCGTGGTCCCGGCCACGAAGGGGTCTCAGTGCAGAGAGCGTGCCCGCGCTAACAGATCGTACATCCCCAAGTTTCGGTCCGCTGGCTACCGGGGTAGCCGTGGATCCCGGGGGGTGGGGCCCCTTGCTGGGGCGCCCGGTCCCGTATAGTCGGCCCCAGCATGACGCCAAGCGCCGAGAGTCAGCGCGTATTTGCCCCCGGGATCCTCAACGGCCAGGTCGCGATCGTCACCGGCGGCGGATCGGGCATCGGGCTCGTGACCGCCCAGGAAATGACGCGGCTCGGCGCGAAGGTCGCGATCTGCGGCCGTACTCCCGAGAAGCTCGCGGCGGCGGCGGCGCAGCTGCCCGGCGTGCTCGCCGAGCCGTGCGATATCCGCGAGCCGGCGCAGGTCGAGGCGTTCGTGAAGAAGGTGATGGAGCAGTTCGGGCGCATCGACATCCTCGTCAACAATGCCGGCGGTCAGTTCCCATCGCCCGCGCAGATGATCTCGCCGAACGGGTTCCTCGCCGTCGTGAAGAACAACCTCGTCGGCACGTTCCACATGTGTCGCGAGGTCGCGAACCAGTGGATGATCCCGCAGAAGCACGGCGGTCGCATCATCAACGTGATCGCGAACATCTATCGCGGCTTCCCCGGCATGGTGCACACGGGCGCGGCGCGCGCCGGCGTCGAGAACATGACGATGACGCTCGCGGTGGAGTGGGCGCAGTTCGGCATCCTCGTCAACGCGGTCGCGCCCGGCATCATCATCTCGTCGGGCACGGCGCAGTATCCGCCGCAGCTGCTCGAGCGCGGCGTCAAGGAGACGCCCTTGAAGCGTGCCGGCACCGTCGAGGAAGTTGCGGCTTCGATCGTGTTCCTCGCGTCGCCGGCCGCGCAGTACATCACGGGCGCGACGCTGCGCATCGACGGCGCGCAGTCGCTGTGGGGACACACCTGGGAGATCCCTTGAAGCTGGATCTCGACGGAAAGGTCTGCCTCGTCGCCGGCGCGAGCCGCGGGATCGGCAAGGCGATCGCGCAGGCGCTCGCGCGGGAAGGCGGTCTCGTGTGTGCGATCGCGCGCGGGCAAGAGGAGCTCGACGCGACGGTCGCGCAGCTCGGCACGGGACACATCGGCATCGCCGCCGACGTCACGACGCCGGAAGGCGCGAGCGCGGCCGTCGATGGCTGCGTCGCGAAGCTCGGCGGCATCGATGTCGTGATCGCGAACGTCGGCAAGTCGTTCGCGCGCGAGGCCTCGGCGATGGACGACGCCGACTTCGCGAAGTCGCTCGACATGAACCTGTGGTCCACGCTGCGCGTCGTGCAGCGCGCGGTGCCGCACATGATCGCGCGCGGTGGCGGCTCGGTGACGATGACGTCGTCGATCTGGGGCCGCGAGGCGGGCGGCGCGCCCGGCTACAACGTCGCGAAGGCGGGCGTGATCGCGCTGGCGAAGGCGCTCGCACGCGACTACGCGGTCTACGGGATCCGCGTGAACTCGATCGCGCCCGGCTCGATCCTGTTCCCCGGCGGCGGCTGGGACCGCCGGCAGAAGGCCGACCCGGCCGGCATCGCCGACATGGTGAAGCGCGACCTGCCGTTCGGGCGGTTCGGCACGCCCGAGGAGGTCGCCGACGTCGTCGCGTTTCTCGCGTCGCCGAGGGCGAGCTGGGTGTCGGGGACGTGCGTCGTCATCGACGGCGCACAAAGTCGC
>CAYUNM010000083.1:0-3863 GCA_964446175.1 uncultured Kofleriaceae bacterium | reverse complement strand
GAGGGCGAGCTGGGTGTCGGGGACGTGCGTCGTCATCGACGGCGCACAAAGTCGCGCGTTCTAGGCGGCGGCCGCGCCGCGCTTCGCGCGGCAGCCTGCGGCCGCGGCGCTTCGCGCCGCGCGGCCTTGCCCAGACCCGCGCAGCCAACGCCCTTCGGGCTTGCCGCGGGGTTCTAGGAATTTCACGCACGGCGCGCCGGTTTCGCGCGCGTGAAGAGGACGCGGGCACTGATCATCGTGGGGATCGCGGCGGCGATCGCCGTGGCGCTGTGGTGGAAGCATCGGGCGCAGAGCGTTCCATCGGCCGTACCGAAGCCCGTCGCAGTCGAGAAAGCGGCGCCCGCGCCGGCCGCGAAGCCCGTCGAGCAGGGGTCGGCCGATGTGCCGTTCGTCCCCGCGAACGTCAAGGACGGACGCCCGCTCTCGGGCACCGTCACCGATGCGACCGGCGGCGCGGTCGCCGGTGCGCACATCGAGGCGGGGGAGGCGCGCGCGATGACCGGCGCCGACGGCAAGTACACGATGCTCGTGAAGGAGGGCACGCTGCTCGTCGCGGCGTCCAGTCCAGACTACGCGCCGCAGGCGCGGTACGTCGTCGTCGGCGCGAGCGGCGCGACGGCCGACTTCTCGCTCGTGCCCGGCGGCGTGATCGAAGGCATCGTGCGCGACGAGAAGACGCGCGAGCCGGTCGGCGGCGCGAACGTCGTGACGACGCGGCATCACGTGACGGCCGGCGCCGACGGGCGCTTTCGCATCACGGGCCTGAAGCCCGGCGCGTACGAGCTCGACGCGTTCACGAGCGGGCGGCACTCGAAGAAGCCGACGATCGTCGGGCTCGGCGTCGCGGAGCAGGTCGCGGATGTCGAGATCCTCGTCGGTGCGGGGCCGGTCGTGCGCGGCATCGCCATCGACGAGAACGGCGCACCGGCCGAGGGCGTGAAGGTCTCGACGTTCCGCGGCGACGAGGCCCAGGCGCCGACCGATGCGAAGGGCGCGTTCGTGATCGAGGGCCTCGCGCCCGGCCGTTACATGGTGATGGGCAGCGGCAACGGGTTCGTGCCGGCGGGCGGCGCGCCGTTCGAGCTCGCGAACAAGGATGTCGACGGCGTCAAGGTCACGGTGCGGCGCGGCGTCAAGGTGCGCGGGCACGTCGAGCCGCGCCAGGTGTGCGAGGTGCGCCTCGACTTCGACGACAAGACGCTCGGCCCGCGCGAGATGCCGATGCTCGTGTCGCCGACGACGACCGACGGCAACGGCGACTTCGAGCTGCCGCCCGCGAGCCCGCTGCCGTACGTGATCGCGGCGCGCTGCCCGAGCGGCGACCAGGGCAGCGAGAAGGTCACGCTCGCGCCGAACATGGCCGATGTCACCGTGCACGTCGCGCCGGGTGCGAGCATCGCGGGCCGCGTCGTCGACGGCAGCGGCAAGCCGGTCGCGGCCGTCACCGTGATGGCCGCGCCGCGCAGCGGAACCGAGCGCACGGTGATCGTCAACGGGCTCGTGACGAGCGGCGCGCAGGTGATCACCGGCGCCGACGGCAAGTTCGAGCTCAAGGGCCTCTCGGCGGCGACGTATCACGTCAGCGTCCTCGATCGCGGCAAGCCGCTGCCGATGAAGAACGACGTCACGCTCGCGCTCGGCGCGACCGATCACAAGACCGGCGTCGAGCTGTCGGTCGAGCGGCCCGACGGCACGATCAGCGGCACGGTGGTCGGCGCCGATGGCGCGCCGATCGCCGACGCGTGGGTCAGCGTGCACCAGGACTTCGAGGACCTGCTCGGCGGTATGGGCTCGGGCAGCGAGTCGCGCATGATCACCGTCCAGGAGACCGACGACGGCAGCGGTCCCGACCGTGACTTCGCGCCGGTGCTCACCGACGCGAGCGGGCACTTCGAGATCCGCGGGCTGCCGAAGACGCCGTGGACGGTCGTCGCGGAGGCGCAGCACGGCGCGCTGCGGGGCCGCCAGACGAAGGTCACGCCCGACGCGACGGTCACCGTGAAGGCGCTGGGCGTCACGTCGCTGAGCGGCGTGGTGCACGGAGTGACGGGAGTGTTCAGCGTCGAGCTCGACGGCCCGACGCACCAGCAGCGCAGCTTCGCGAGCGCGGACGGGAGCTTCTCGTTCGCGCGCGTCGATCCGGGCAGCTACGACGTGCACGTGACGTCGAGTGCCGGCAACGGCGACGCGAGGGTCCAGGTCACGCCCGGTCAAGCGGCGACGGTGGAGATCACGCTCGCGTCGAACGCGATCGTCACCGGCGCGGTCGTCGACGCGCAGGGCAAGCCAGTCGCGGGCGCCGGCGTCGCGGTCGTCCCGGACTCGCCCGATGGTCACGTCCGCATCTCGCTCGAGGGCCCGCCGCCAATGACGAATGCCGACGGGACGTTCCGCCTCGAAGCGAAGGCCGGACCAAGCGCGCTGGCGGTACTGACCCAGCCTCGCCCGACGATCAAGCGCGGGCTCTCGCTGGTCGCCGGCCAGACGACCGACGTCGGCGCGATCAAGGTCGACGCGGCGCCGTGATACCTTTGGCTCGTGGTCTGGGCGCTGGTGCTCCTAGCTGCGGCGATCGTCGGTGCGCTCGTCGTGATGCGACGCAAGCCGCCCACCGTTGTCGCCTCCGCGCCGACGGCCGCGACCGACGACGATGACGAGCCCGACACGCCGCCGATCGTCGACGCACCGAAGCGCGATCCACGCCCCAAGCAGATCCTGACGCCCGGCGGCACGCAGCCGCTGTCGAAGGTGCCCGAGGCGACGCCACGCGGCGGCACGCCCTCGCCGCGCGCATCGGCACCGCGGATGCCGTCGTCGATCCCGCTCGAGGATCCGCTCGGCGATCTCGAGCTCGGCGCGCCCGGCGCGGTCGCCAGGATCGAGGACTCGAAGTCGAAGTATCAGGCGCCGGAGGTCGTGTTCGATCCGAGCACGCCGTCGATCGCACTGGCGGAGGAGCCGCGCACCAAGGCGGCGTCGAGCCCGCCGCTCGAGGCGCGCACGAAGTCCGCGACGATCCCGCCGATCGCCCGCGCGAAGGCGCCATCGGTGCCACCGATCATGGAGCGGCCGACCGTGCCGACGATCCCGCCGCCCGTGCAGGCGGCCGCCGAGTCGGGCCTGTCGATGCGCGCGAAGCGGCCGTCGAGCTCGCCGCCGCTGACCGAGGGTGGCGTCGTCGTGCGCATGCGGCCGCCGACGAATCCGCCGGTCGCGGACACGCCGCGCAAGGGCACGCCCGGCCAGGGCGTCGTGATCCGCGCGAAGCCACCGACGGCGCCGCCGCTGCTCGAGGGTCCGCGCCGCGGTACCCCGGCCACTGGCGTGGTCGTCGCGCGCAGCAAGACGCCGGGCGCGGTGCCGCAGATCAGTCCGCAGCCCGAGCCCGAGGTCGTGCCGCCGGCCGCGCTCGCCGGCAAGCTGCGCTACGCGACGCTGACCGCGACGCTCTCGCACGTCGGCATCGAGGCGCGCCGCGAGGACGGCTTCACGCGCACCGTGATGTGGCCCGACGTCGTCGGCGTCGTCGCGCGCCGGCTGCCTCCCGAGGAGCCGTACGAGGGCGCGACGTTCGTCGATGTCGTGTCGACGGCGGGCGCCACGCTGCGCATCCTGCCGTGGACGCACCTCGCGGGCGACCGCATCGAGGGCGACGGCACCGAGCGCGCGCGTGCGTTCGTGCAGCTCGCGGCCGCCCGCTGCCCGAGCGCCAAGCTCGACGCGGCGACGCGCACCTTCCTCGGCAGCCACGGCCCGGCCGCGCAGCTCCCCGACGAAGAGACGCTACACGTACACGACCGCCGGCTCAGCTAGGAGCCTGTAGGTCGTAGGCCTGATGCCCTCGGGCGAAGGCCATCCTGCCG
>CAYUNM010000082.1:0-25150 GCA_964446175.1 uncultured Kofleriaceae bacterium | reverse complement strand
TCCTGTCGCGCATCGCCGGCCTCGTCCGCGAGCGCGTGCTCGCGCACTACCTCGGGCTCTCGAAGCCGTACGGCGCCCTGCGCGCGGCGTTGCGAATCCCGAACTTCCTGCAGAACATGCTCGGCGAGGGCGTGCTCTCGTCCTCGCTGATCCCGGTTTATGCGCGGCTCCGCAAGGAAGGCCGCGAGGCGGAGGCGTCCGAGGTCGCGCGGGCGGTCGGCACGTTGCTCGTCCTGCTCGCGATGGTCATCGCCGCGCTCGGCGTGATCGCGGCGCGCCCGCTCGTCGACGTGCTCGCGTGGGGCTTCGCGCCCGAGTCACGCGAGCTGACGATCCTGCTCGTCCGGATCCTGTTTCCCGGGATCGCGCTTCTCGTGATGAGCGCGTGGTGCCTCGGCGTGCTCAACAGTCACCGCAAGTTCTTCCTGCCGTACGTGTCTCCCGTCCTATGGAACGTCGCTCTGATCGCGACGACGTACGCCGCCGGTCATCGGTTCGGCAAGGATCTCGAGTCGCAGGTGATCTGGGTTGCGTGGGGCTTCGTGATCGGTTCGTCGGCGCAGTTCCTCGTCCAGCTGCCGACGACGATCGCGCTCTTGCGAACCATCGCTCCCTCGCTCGCCGTCCGCAGTCAGCACGTCAAGGAGACGCTGCATCTGTTCGTCCCGATCGTGCTCTCGCGCGGCAGCGTGCAGATCAGCAGCCTGATCGACCAGATGCTCTCGAGCTCATTCGGTGAGATTATCGTCGGCGGCATGGCGAACGCGCAGGTGCTCTACCTGTTGCCCGTCAGCCTGTTCGGCATGTCGATCTCGGCGAGCGAGCTACCCGAGATGTCGGAGTCGACGCACGAGGAGATCCGGGGCCGGCTGCGCATCGCGCTGCGCCGGGTCGTGTTTCTCGTCGTGCCGAGCGCGGTCGCGTTCGTCCTGATCGGCGGCTCGATCGTCTCGCTGCTGTTCCAGACCGGCCGGTTCAGCGCGCACGACACGACGGTCGTCTGGATCATCCTCTCCGGCAGCGCGATCGGCCTGTCGGCAGGGACGCAGGGCCGCGTGCTCAACTCGGCGTTCTACGCGATCAAGCAACCGCGCCCGCCGCTCTATGCCGCGCTCCTCCGCATCGCGTTCACCGGCCTGACAGGCTGGGCGCTGACGCTCCCGCTCCGTCACGCCTTCGGCTACTCGGCGACGTGGGGGGCGTTCGGCCTCACGGCCAGTGCCGGCGTCGGTGCGTGGATCGAGTTCTTGCTGCTCGACAGGATGCTCGGCAAGCGCATCGGCAAGGTGCCGGTCCCCGGCAAGCTCGGTCTTGGCGCGCTCGGCGCTGCCGCGGTGGCCGGTGCCGCCGGTTTCGGCGCGTCGCACGTCGTCGCGCACGGCGTCGCTGGGAGCATCGTCGCGATCGGCGTGTTCGGCGCGCTCTACCTCGGCATCATGACCGTCGCGAAGGTGCCCGAGGCGGCCGCGTTCACGCGTAGACTCCGGCGGCGATGAACCGCCGCATCCGGGTCGTGTGTCTTTTGGGGGGGGGGGGCGCGCTATTCGCGGTCGCGGTGATCCTCTTCGTCGCGTACGCGTACCCCGGCTACATGAGCTTCGACTCGGGGTGGCAGCTGCGCGAAGCACGCGCCGGGGAATTCTCCGACTGGCATCCACCCGCGATGGCCGAGCTGTGGCGCGTCTGCGACTGGCTCGTTCGCGGCCCCGCGTTGATGCTGCTCTCGCAGGCGGGCTCGTATGCCACGGGCATCATCCTGCTCGTTCGCAAGCGGCGACCGACCTGGGCCGCTCTGATCGCCGCCGGCGCGCTCCTCGTATTTCCGCCGATCGCGACGACGCTCGCCGTGATCTGGAAGGACTCGCAAATGCTCGGCTACCTCGTCCTGGGCACTGCGCTGCTCGCTCCGCCGGCAAACGCGGGAGCAAGGCTCGCCGGTCTTGGGATGCTCGCGCTTGCGAGCGCGATGCGCCACAACGCGTTTACGATCACGCTCGCCATCATCGTGCTCCTCTTCGAGGTGCCAGCGGCGACACGCGTGCGCCGCTACGTGATCGCGACGGCGATCTGGGCCGTGATCACGGTCGCGGCGTTCGGTATCAACACGCTGCTGACGGACAAGCCGATGCATCCGTGGCACGGCAGCCTGGCCGTGTTCGACGTGCTCGGCACGCTCCACTATGCGCGGCCGCTCACCGACGACGAGATCCGCGACACGCTGCGCGGGACGCACTTCGAGGACGCGCCACCGCTGCAGAAGCGCGTGGACCGTGCGTACGACCCGTTCGACGGGATCTTTCGCGACTTCCAGGTCCACTTTATCTACCAGCCCGCCGATGCGAGCGAGCGCGCCGCGATGGCCCGCGCCTTCCGCACCGCCGTCGAACGCCATCCGCTCGCGTACCTGCGCCACCGGCTCCGCGCGTTCCGCGAGGTGCTCCAGCTGCCACCGCGTCGGTTCGGGCGCGTGTGGATCGGCTACGACCTGTCGACGGGCTACTCGCATGCCACGGGAAGCGTGCAGCGAGTGTTGCAGCACGCGGCCCTGTGGATCGGCGACACCTGGCTGTTCTGGCCATTCCTCTACCTGTTCGCGTCGTGCGTGTTCCTCGTGATCGCGATCCGCCGCCGCGATCGCCTCGTGGTCGCGCTCGGCGCGTCGGCCGTGATCTCCGAGTGCAGCCTCTTCTTCCTCGCCCCGACTCCCGACTTCCGCTACTCGATCTGGGTCGTCCTGGTCGCGGTCCTCTCGCCCTGGCTGCTCGCGCGATCGCCTCCTGATCGGCAGGCTCACCGGGCGACAATGCTTGCCGCTAGCGCTGACGCCGCGCTGCATCGCGCTCGAGATGCGTGATCACCAGCTCGCGGAGCAGTGCGTGAACGGTGGTGCGCTTCTCCTTTGCCTCCGCTTCGAGGGCACGCCATGCGGCCTCGGGAAGCCGGAGCGTCCGTCCGGGCGTCGGCCCGACCTCGGTGCCCGCGCGCGGCCGCCCGCGTCCGTACTGGATCTCGGGCACCGACTCCTTCATTCACCGTTTCGTTACGCATGGTTGCGCGGCGACAATGTTTGACGAATCGCGACGCGGTCGCGCGTGTTCCAACAGGCATGACCGCACGCCGCGTCGTCGCTGCTCTGTGGCTCTCGCTCGCTGCCGCTGCCGCCATCGGTCACGCGTGGGACGTGCCGCTCGCGGTTGTCGCGGCGTGGTTCGGCGCGCTGCTGGTGCTCGGTGCCTCGGGCTCGAGCGTGCAGGCGCGCGGCGAGGAGCGCCTCGAGCGGCCGCGGCTCTATCGCGCGGTGTCGGCGCTCGCGTTCGCGGTGCCGGCCGGCGGTGCGCTGCTCGCGACCGTGCCCGGGCACGACGGCCTTGCCGCGCTGTTCGCGCCGTACTTCGCGGTCGTCGCGCTGCTGCAGTACCGCGCGCTCGTCGCGAGCAGCCCGCGCGGTGCGCCGCTCGCGATGTGCGTCGCGCTGCTGCTGTGGCTGCCGTTCTGCTTCCCGCTCGCGTTCATGGGCTGCAAGTGCTGCGGCTGGATGCCGCCGCCTCCGCACTGGACGAAGACGGCCGTGCCGCTCGCGCTGTTCGCGACGATGGCGCTCGACGCGGTGCTGTGCGCGGCCGCGCTGCTGAGCTTTGCCCACCGCGACGACGTGCCCGAGGCTCGGCTCACCACGGCGCGGGCTTGTAGTCCTTGAGAAACAGGCCCCACAGGTGGCGGCCCGTGTTGATGCCGTCGAACAGCGGATCGACGATGCGCGCCGCACCGTCGACGATATCGAGCGGCGGGTGGAAGTTGTGGATCGCCTGCTTGCGCTCGGCGTGGTGCTTCGGATCCTCGTCGGTGACCCAGCCGGTGTCGACCGAGTTCATGTGGATGCCGTCGCGCACGTAATCCGCGGCCGAGGTGCGCGTCATCATGTTGAGCGCGGCCTTCGCCATGTTCGTGTGCGGGTGCTTGTCCGTCTTCCAGCGCCGGTAGAACTGGCCTTCCATCGCGCTGACGTTGACGATGTGCGTGTCGTGCGTCGCGACCGCCGCCATCAGCGGGCGCAGCCGCGCGTTGAGCACGAACGGCGCGACCGCGTTGACGAGCTGGACCTCGAGCAGCTCCGCCGTCGGCACGTCGGCGAGCGTCATGCGCCAGCTGTTGAAGTCGCGCATGTCGACCTGCTGCAGATCCTGATCGAGGCGGCCCGCCGGATACAGCGCGTGATCGCGCTCGAGATCCTCGGCGAGCAGCGGCACCTGCGAGAGCACCGCGCTCTTCCACAGGCCCGTCGCTTGAATCTCCTCGCCGCCGAGCCGCGCCAGCTCGACGCCGCCGCCGCGCAGCGAGAGGTTGCGATCGAGCACCGCGCGCTCGAACGCCGTGGCCGGGGCCGCGTCCTCGCCGCGGATCACGTGGTCGTACCAGCCGCTCGGGCGGCGCACGGTCTGGCACGCGTTGTTGATCAGGCCGTCGAGGCGCGACTGCGTCGCGAGCAGGTGCCGCGCGAGCAGCTCGACGCTCGGCGTGTGCCGCAGATCGATGCCGTAGATGTGGAGGCGCTGCGTCCACTCGAGCGCGTCGGGCTCGCGGCCGAAGCAGCGCGCCGCATCGTGCGGGAAGCGCGTCGCGACGATCACCTCGGCGCCCGCGCGCAGCAGCATGACGGCGGCCTGGTAGCCGATCTTCACGCGCGCGCCGGTGACGAGCACGACGCGGCCGCGCAGATCCGCGGTCTGCGAGCGCTTCTGCCAGTTGAGCTCCGCGCACGGCGGGCACATCTGATCGTAGAAGTGGTGGATCTCGTGGAAGTGCGTCTTGCAGACGTAGCAGAGCCGCGAGTCCTCGACGCGCGCACGCAGCTCGCCGTCCCCCGCGTCGGCGCGGCGCGCCTCCGCCTCGGCCCACTCGTCCTCGGGACCCTCGTCGTCGCGGATCGGCGCATCGAGCGCCATGTCGGCCGGCTTGGGCAGCGGCGTGCGGAACACCGGCTCGCGGCGCAGCGCGCGGATCCCCGTCTGATCGAGCACGGCGCGGTCCGCTTCCTTCTTGGCCTTGACGCGCGCGCGCAGCAGCGCCTTGGCGAGCGCCTTCTTGCTGTACCGGTCGGGCCGCGCGAGCTGGCCGGCCGCCGTCACGAGCCGCACGCGCAACTGCTCGTCGAGCTGGGCGAGACGCGGCAGCTCCGCGCCCAGCTGCTCGAGCAGCTCGACAGCAGCGCGTACCCGGTCTTCCAGATCGTCGGACATCGTGGTTAGGTACCGCGCGGAATGATCCTCGCCAAGCGTCTCAAGGGCAAAGCGATCGCGACGTGGCTCGGGCCGACGGGTGAAGCCGCGCGCCGCGCCGTCGCCGGACTGCGCGAGAAGGTCAGCAAGGCCCCGCGCCGCCTCGACCTCTACTTCGACATCGCCGATCCGTGGAGCTACCTCGCCGCGCAGGCCGCGAAGCGGCTCGTCGATGCGTACGGCGTCGAGCTAGGCGTGCACGTCGTCACGCCGCCGGCCTCCGACGTCAACTCGGCGCCCGCGCTGCGCAGCAAGCACGCGGTGCGCGACGCGCAGCTGCTCGCCGACTACTGGGACGTCGACTTCCCCGGCAAGAAGGAAGCGGATCCGGGCGCGCTGCGCGATGTCGGCACCGCGCTCGTGCGCGAGCGGCCGGCGGCCGAGCAGCTGCAAGCGGCGCTCGAGCTCGCGGGCGCGATGTGGGCGAATGACAAGAAGCAGCTCGCGCTGCTGCTCGGCAAGTGGGGCACCGAGTCGTCGATGCGCGTGCCGCCGATCCTCAACGCGAACTACGAGGCGCTGCGCAAGGCCGGCCACTATCAGGGCGGCATGCTCGCGTACGGCGGCGAGTGGTACTGGGGCGTCGATCGGCTGCGCTTCCTCGAGGAGGCGCTCGCGCAGGACACGGGCAAGCAGGTCGCGGGCGTCGTCGCGCCGCGTCCGGACAGCGAGCGCGCGCCCGAGAAGCTCTCCGACAAGCCGCTCGCGTGCGAGATGTGGTTCTCGTTCCGCTCGCCCTACTCGTACCTCGCGCTCGAGCAGATCGAGCAGGTCCTCGGCGAGGTCCCGCTGACGCTGCGCCCCGTGCTGCCGATGGTCGCGCGCGGCCACCAGCTCCCGCAGGTCAAGCGCATGTACATCGTGCGCGACGCCAAGCGCGAGGCCGACCGCCTCGGCATCCCGTTCGGCAACATCTGCGATCCGCTCGGCGCGGGCGTAGAGCACTGCATCGCGATCGCGCACTGGGCGAGCCAGCGCGGCGCGGCCGACCTGCTCGCGTTCGCGAAGTCCGCGATGCGCGGGATCTGGGCGGAAGCCCGCGACATGTCGGAGTACGTCGATCTGCGTCATGTCGTGGAGCGCGCCGGCCTGCCGTGGGCCGAGGCGAAGGCGGCACTCGGCAACGAGGCCGCCGTGAAGTGGGCGACGGCCAACGCCGCGGATCTCGCGGTGATCGGGCTCTGGGGCGTGCCCTCGTTCCGCTGCGGCGACTTCGTCGCGTGGGGCCAGGATCGCCTGCCGCTCCTTGCCGATCGGCTAGCGCGGCACCGCCTCGCAAATCCCTCGTGAACCCGGGTCGTTGGCGTGTTATCAAGCTCGCACGATGAGCGAGCAGAACGAACACCGGGTGGTCGATCTCGTGGATGCAGGGGTACCGGCCGACCAGGGGCTGTCGAGTCTCGGCATGCTCATGCAGCTCGGTGGCAACGTGTTCGCCGCATCGGCGGCGTACCTGGTGTTCATGGCGCTGTTCGCGGTCGGTGGCGGCGGCGGCGAGCTGCTCTGGCTCCTCTTGATCATGGGTCTGTCGATCACGCGCTCGCTGATCCAGCGCGCGGCCGGCGCGCACCTGCTCTACGGCACCGCCGGCATGGAAGGCGGCAACCGCCTCTCCGGCGTCAAGCGCTACGTGTGGGTCGGGCTCGCGCAGAGCGTGATCGTCGCCGCGATCTTCGCGTCGAAGCTCCACGTCTCGAGCACGATCGCGCTCGGCCTGCTCGGCGGCCTCGCCGCGTGGCCGGCCACGCTCGCCGTGCTGATCCGGCTGCCGCGGTTCTCGCGCTACAGCCAGGACATCCCGCTGACCGAGGACAAGGGCTTCGAGGGCGCGGCGATCCTGATGACCGTGCTCGGCCTGTGCGGCCTCGTCGGCGGCGCGTTCGTGCTCGTCCTGATGCTCGATGCAGGCAGCGCGATCACGAAGGGCCCGGGCGTGCTGCTCGTGCTGACGGTCGGCATGCTCGTGGTGCGCTCGTTCTTCCACGTCCAGGCCGGCTTCTCCGGCCTCAAGCACACGAACGTCGATACCGCCGTCGAGCGCGCGAACCGCTACGCGAACTTCGGCGTGATCAGCGCGTTCTGCGGCGGCGGCGCGCTGCTGCTCGTCGTGATGGCGGAGAGCGTCTCGATCGCGGGGATGGCGATCATCACCGCGTTCGTCTGGATGCTGATGGCGTGGCCGCTGACGGTGCGCCGCTTCTTCAGCGATCGCCAGTTCGCCGACCTGCTCGCCGGCGACCAGGCACCGATCCATCGCCGCGCGCCCGACGCCGGCCTGACCGCGCTCGGCTGGCTGCTGCTCGCCTACGCCGTGTTCGGCTTCACGTTCGCGATCCCGACGCTCGTCATGGGCGGCGGCGGCGACCTCCGCGAATTCCGCATGCTCGCGGCGTTCGGCGGCGGCGGCTTCCGCTCGTACTGGTTCCAGATCGGCACGCTGACGCTGCAGGCATGGGCCGGCTTCGAGCTGATCCGCATGAGCCCGCAGCACAAGATCATCGCGACGGTGTTCGGCGTCGTCGCGGGTGCGGTCGCGCTCTACACGAACTACCCGCTGCTCCACCAGCTCAAGCACATGCACGGCATGTTCGGCGCGAACACGATCGCGTTCTTCCCGCTCGTGCTGTCGCTGATCATCCCGGTCGCGACGATCGTGCTCGTCAACCGCAAGATCGCGCCGACGGCAACCGCGCGGTTCAAGCCGAAGACAACCGAGACCTGAGCTGCATGAAGCGCGCGCTGTTGCTCCTCGCTGCGGGTTGCCAGAGCAACGTCAAGACGCCGTTCCCGCCCGGCCTCGAGCCGCTGGACAACAATCCGGTGCAGCTGGGCGCGATGACGGAGACGCTCGTCACCAAGACGAGCGACTCGCCGTACGTGAAGATCTACGCGAAGGGCTACGTGCTCGTGCCGCCCGCGCAGCTGTGGGCCGCCGCGAAGTCGCCGGCGCCGAACATGGCGATCTGCTCGACCGACGCGCAGATGCCGACCGAGAACAACGACCCGTCGTACGAGTACAGCTTCCTCGTGCACTACACGGTGAACAACTTCGTCACCGTCGAGTGGGACGACCAGTGGCGGTTCGGCACGGTCGAGGGCACGCCCGACGCCCCGACGCTCGCGATGATCAAGCACCAGAAGACGCAGGGCAGCTCGTTCATCTCGCTGTCGGAGGGCACGATCGAGCTCGACGCGACCGACGATCCGAACGTCTCGATCTTGTCGTTCGTCGAGTATCTCGACGCGACGAGCGCCGGCGTCTCCGACGTGCTCAAGGGCGTGCAGCACAACTACGCCTCGCTGGTCAGCGTCGCACACGGCGGCCCGGTCACCGCGTGCCCGTAGTAGCATCGTAGGGTGGCGGAGCGCAGCGGCGGGGAGCGACCCGAGCTCGGCGGCGGGGAGCGCCCCGAACAGTTCGGGCCCTACCTCGTGTACGAGCAGCTCGGGCTCGGCGGGATGGCGTCGGTGCACCGCGCGGAGGCGCGCGGGATCGCCGGCTTCTCGCGGCCGGTCGCGCTCAAGCGGATGCTGCCGCACGTCGCGGCCAACGAGGATCTCGTGCGGTCGTTCGTGCGCGAGGCGCGGCTCGCGTCGCACCTGCGCCACGCGAACGTCGCGCAGACGCTCGACCTCGGGAAGGTCGGCGACACGTACTTCATCGCGATGGAGCTCGTGCCGGGCAAGAACCTGCGCGAGGTGCTGTCGCACTGCCTGCGCGTGTGCGGCCCGATGCCGCTGCCGATCGCGATCAACATCATCAGCCAGATCGCCGACGCGCTCGACTACGCGCACAACCTCTGCGACGAGACCGGCACGCCGCTCGGCATCATCCATCGCGACGTCTCGCCGTCGAACGTCATCGTCTCCGAGGGCGGCATCGCGAAGCTGATCGATTTCGGCATCGCGAAGGCCTCGGCGGCGTCGATGCAGACGATGAGCCGCACGATCAAGGGCAAGTTCGGCTACATGGCACCCGAGTACATCGAGGGCCGCCTCGACGCGCGCGCGGATCTGTTCGCGCTCGGCGTGATCGCGCACGAGCTGCTCGCGAACCGGCCGCTGTTCCAGGGCACCGACGAGATGGACACGCTGTATCGCGTGCGCACGATGACGATCGAGCCGCCGAGTCAGTGGCGGCCGCAGATCCCGCCGGAGCTCGACTCGATCGTGATGACGGCGCTCGCGCGCGATCCGGACGTGCGCTGGCAAGGCGCGCACGCGATGCGCACCGCGCTGACGACCGAGGCGCAGCGGCTCGGCCTCGTCGCACACGGCGCGCAGGTCGACGAGTGGATGACGTGGGCGTTCCAGCAGAAGGCCGGAGCCCTGCGCCCCGACACGCCGGAGATCTCGATCAGCAGCGCCGCGACGCCCACGCCGGTCGCGGTGAAGCCGAGCGCGCCCCACCCGCGCGTCGTGCAGCGCAGAAGCACGCCGCCGCAGAACCGGGCGAACGAGGAGCCGACCCGCGCCGTGCCCGAGCACGAGCTGCTCGCCGTGCAGCGCGCGCGCGCCGCGATCGACGACGAGCCGACGCGTGCGGTCCCGACCGGCGAGTTCATCGACGAGCAGCGCACCGCGCGCCGGCCGAGCGCGCAGCACCCCGCGGTGCCTCCCGCGCGCGCGACGACCGTCAACGATACGCCGCGCAGCCGGCGCAGCTCGGGCGACCCGCCCGACACCCTGAAGACGCCGCAGATCCAGCTCGCCGACGACGAGGAGGCGCCGCACCGCGCGCCCGAGCGGCCGTCCGCCGAGCTGCCTCCCTTCGACGACGATGTCGACACGACGAACGAGCGCCCGACGGCGTCGACCTGGCCCGCCGAGGAGGTCGTGACCCAGCGCCCGGCGAGTGCGTTCGCGCCGCCGCCGGTCGTCGCCGCCCAGCCGCCGGTCGTCGCCGTCCAGGCTCCCCGTGCGAAGGGCCGTGGCTGGCTGCTCGCCATTTTGCTGCTCGTCGCTGCGGCGGGCGCGGCCGCCGTGGTCTACTTCACGTTGCCGTATCTCACATGATGAAGCGTCGCATCGCGCTGATCTCCACCGGTGGCACCATCGAGAAGACGTACGACGAGCTGTCGGGCGTGCTCGCCAACCACGTCTCCGTCCTCGACGTCATGCTCGCCTCGCTCGAGCTGCGCGGCGTCGAGGTCCAGCGCGTCGCGCTGATGAACAAGGACAGCCTCGAGATGACCCCCGAGGACCACACGCTGATCGCGGAGACCGCGACGCGGATGGCGACGCAGCACGCGGGCGTCGTCGTCGTGCACGGCACGGATCGGCTCGCCGTCTCGGGCGAGCGCATCGTCGAGGTCGCGGGCGTGCCCGCGTCGCCGATCGTGCTCACGGGCGCGATGCGGCCGTACGAGCTGCGCTCGACCGACGCGCTGCAGAACCTCACCGAGGCGTTGCTGGCCGTGCAGCTCGTGCCGGCAGGCGTCTACGTCGCGATGCATAACCAGGTGCTTGCATTTCCGGGCGTCCGCAAGGACCGCGAGCGAGGTACCTTCGTGAAGCCATGACGGATCTCGGGCCCGTCCTGCCGGCGTTGCTCGACGCGTTGACCGCGGCGAACGTCGGCGTCGTGGTCTTCCGCTGGAAAGGTGGGCTCGAGAAGATCTACGCGAACGCGGCCGCCGTGGGGCCGCTCGGCTACACGCCCGAGGAGTGGGTCTCTGGTCCGATGGGCGGCACGATCGCGCCGGACGTCCGCGAGCGCGGCGTTCACATCTTCGAGCGTGTCGCGCGCGGCGAGGCGCTGCCGGCGGTGGTCGAGCTGCCGATGGTTCGCAAGGACGGCTCGATCGTGCGCACCGAGGTCACGGTCGGGCGCATCGAGACCGCCGGCCAGTCGCTGATCGTGTCCGTCGTGTGCGACATGGGCGTGACGCCGAAGCCGCAGATGTCGCTGCTCGAGGCGGATCGGATCGCGCTGGTCGGCGCGCTCGCGGCGGGCTTCGCGCACGAGACGAACAACCCGCTGACGAGCGTGCTGCTGAATCTGCGCTCGCTGCGCAAGCAGGTCGTCGCGCACCTCGCGGACCAGGCGCAGGCCGTCGCGCTGCGCTGCCTCGACGACATCACGACCGGCGCGGAGCGCATCGCGAGCAACGTCCGCGCGCTGCAGACGCTCGCGACGCGCTCGACGACGCAGCAGGCCGATATCGTCGCGGTCGTCTCGGCCGCGCTGCGCCTCGCCGCGCCGACGCTCGAGCCGCGCGCGCACGTGATCCGCCAGATCTTCCCCGTCGCGACGGTCGTCGGCGACGAGGCACGCATCGGCCAGGCCGTGCTCGCGATGCTGCTGTTCTCGAGCTCGGGCTTCGACGACAACATCGCCTCGACGAGCAACCGCATCGTCGTCTGCGTCGAGGAGCGCGATCGCCACGCGGTCGTCGAGGTCAGCGACAACGGACGCGAGCTCAGCGCCGACGAGGCGCTGCACGCGTTCGATCCGTTCTTCCGGTCGAGCGTGCGCGGCGCGGGCGTCGGCGTCGGCCTGGGCATCGCGCGGTCGGTCGCCGTCGCGCTCGGCGGCAACGTCACGCTGGCGCCGCGGCAGGCCGGTGGCGCGGTGATCACGATGCGCCTGCCGCTCGCGCCTACGACTCCGCCGGCTTGACGAGGAAGATCGCGGCGCCCGCCGCGATCAGCTTGCTGCGATCCTCCTGCCACGCCTCGACGCGCACGTTCGTGACTCGCCTGCCCTGCCGCGTGACGAACGCGCGCGCGTGCGTATCGAGCGGCCGCCCCGAGCGCAGGTAGTCGATCGTCAGCGTGATCGTCTTCGGCAGCACCACCGTCTCGGCGCGCACGAGCAGCTCGAAGATCGCGGCCGACTCGAGCAGCGCGCCGACGGTGCCGCCGTGCAGCGCCGGCAACGTGGGATTGCCGATCAGGTGATCGGCGTAGCGCATCGTCGTGATCAGCGCGTCGCCTTCGAAGCGCGCGGAGAGCCCGAGGAACGTCGAGTACGGCACGGCCTCGAGCAGCGCCTGGTAGTCGCCCGATTGCTTCGCGGCCGCGAGCCGCTCGACGAGCGTCATCACTTGGTCGCCCCGGTCTTCGTCGACAGCATGAACGTGCCCACGCTCGACGCGATCGGATCGTTCGGGTCGTCGTGGTACGCGACCGCGCGCGTGAACGCGACGTTGCGCGTCCTCTTGTAGCAGGTCGCGTGCGCGGTGACCTCGCGGCCGGCCTCCGCGGCGCGCAGGTAGTCGATGCGCAGGTCGAGCGTCGCGATCGGCACCCACTCGGTGAGCGCGGCGAACACGGCCGCACCGCTCGCCGCATCGAGCAGCGCCGTGATCGCGCCGCCGTGGAGCACGCCGGTATCCGGGTTGCCGACGAGCTTGGGGTCGTACGGCAGCTTGAAGATCGCCTGGCCGCGGTCGAGCTCGACGAGCTGCATCCCGAGTGCTCGGTTATGCGGAATGCCCTCGGTGAAGCCGCGCAGGTTCTTACTGCTCACCGGCGGACGATACCCCGTTCTCGGTGTATGCAGTCGCCATGCGTGCCGAGCTCGGCTGGGACGATGCGTGGGAAGCCGCGCGTCGCGAGCTCGCGCCCGAGCTGAGCGCGCTTCCGGTCGTGCGCATCGTCGCCGAGCACCGCGGCGCCTATCACGCGACCGACGGCGAGCACGTCGCCTGGGTCGAGCTCACCGGCCGCACGTATCACAAGGCCGCCGACAAGCGCGCGCTGCCGACCGTCGGCGACTGGGTCGTCGTCGAGCACTGGGACCGCGCCGTCGACCACTTCGCGCGCGGCACCGGCGCGGGCGGCGCGGCCGTGATCCGGCACGTCCTGCCGCGGCGCGGGCTGCTCGTGCGCAAGGCGGCCGGCGAGGCGGTGGCGCCGCAGCCGCTCGCGGCGAACGTCGATGTCGGGCTCGTGCTGACCTCGGCGAACAAGGATCTGTCGCCGCCGCGCCTCGACCGCTACCTCGCGCTGCTCCGCGACGGCGGCATCGCGCCGATGCTCGTGCTGTCGAAGATCGATCTCGTCGCGGACGCCGAGCCGATGCTCGCTCAGCTGCGCGCGCTCGGGGCCCCCGCGCTCGGCGTCTCGACGGTCACGGGCGCCGGTATCGACGAGCTGCGCATGCAGCCCGGCCGCACGTGCGTGCTGCTCGGCAGCTCGGGCGTCGGCAAGTCGTCGCTGCTCAACGCGGTGATCGGCGCGGAGACGATGCGCACGCAGCCGATCCGCGCCGACGAGCGCGGCAAGCACACGACCACGCACCGCCAGCTGTTCATCACGCCGCACGGCCTGTGGATCGACACGCCCGGCATGCGCGAGCTCGCGCAGTTCATCGACGACCAGGACCTCGTGTTCGAGGATATCGAGGCCGCCGCCGAGCACTGCAAGTTCCGCGACTGCCAGCACCGCGCCGAGCCCGGCTGCGCGGTCCGCGATGCGGTTTCTCCCGAGCGCCTCGCCTCGTTCCACAAGCTCCTCGACGAGCGCGGCGCCGGCGCGCTCAAGCAGCACGCGGCCCGGCGAATCGCCGAGACGCGCCGGGCCAAGGCCAAGAAGTACGCGCCCCGCCCCGGGAAACCCGATGACGACTAGCCGTGCTATACGGCCCGCTCGGTGATCGCGTTCTCTTCCGTCACGAAGCAGTACGGCGGGCAAATCCTGTTTGTCGACGCGTCGTTCCAGATCAACCCGGGCGAGAAGGTCGGGCTGGTCGGCCCCAACGGCGCCGGCAAGAGCACGGTGTTCCGGCTCATCGTCGGCGAGGAAGCGCCTGACGACGGCTCGGTCGAGAAGCCGCGCAAGCTCAGCTACGGCTACTTCCGGCAGGACGTCGGCGACCTCCAGGGCCGCTCGATCCTCGCCGAGACCTGCGCCGGCGCTGGCGAGGTCGCCGAGCTCGCCGACGAGCTGGCCGCGCTGACGGGCAAGCTCGAGACCGATCCGACCGACGAGGTCGTCATGCGCTTCGGCGAGGTCCAGGCGCGCTACCAGGACCTCGGCGGCTACGAGCTCGAGGCGCGCGCGCAGGAGATCCTGCACGGCCTCGGCTTCCATCCCGAGCAGGTGCACAGCGATGTCGGCACGCTGTCGGGCGGCTGGAAGATGCGCGTCGCGCTCGCGCAGATCCTGCTCGCCAAGCCGGAGCTGCTGCTGCTCGACGAGCCGACGAACTACCTCGACCTCGAGTCGATCCTGTGGCTCGAGCAGTTCCTGCGCGACTACCAGGGCACCGTCGTCATGACGTGCCACGACCGCGAGATCATGAACCGCGTCGTCGGCAAGATCGTCGAGATCGACGGCGGCGCGCTGCGCTCGTACACCGGCAACTACGACTTCTACGAGCGCGCCCGCGAGATCGAGGCGCAGCGCCGCGAGGCCGAGTACGCGCGCCAGCAGGCGATGCTCGCGAAGGAGTCGCGCTTCATCGAGCGCTTCAAGACGCACGTCGCGAAGGCCGCGCAGGTCCAGTCGCGCCTCAAGAAGCTCGACAAGATCGAGAAGATCGCCGAACCGCGCCGCTTCGTCGAGCGCAGCTTCGAGTTCCGCGCGCCGACGCGGTCCGGCGACGACGTCGTCAAGCTCGAGGCCCTCAAGAAGGCGTACGGCACGCGCGTCGTGCACGCCGGGCTCACGCTGACCGTGCGCCGCCGCGAGCGCTGGGCCGTGATGGGCGAGAACGGCGCCGGCAAGTCGACGCTGCTCAAGATGATCGCCGGCGCACTCGCGCCCGACGACGGCGCCGCCTCGATCGGCGCCAGCGTGCAGATGGGCTACTACGCGCAGCACGTGATGGAGCAGCTGACCGGCGACCGCACCGTGCTCGAGGAGCTGCAGGAGCACGCGCCGAACGCGAACCAGGGCACGCTGCGCAACCTCGCCGGCGCGTTCGGCTTCCAGGACGACGACGTGTTCAAGCCGATCGCGGTGCTCTCGGGCGGCGAGCGCGCCCGCGTCGCCCTCGCGAAGCTGCTCTACGACGCGCCGAACCTGCTCGTCCTCGACGAGCCGACGAACCACCTCGACATCGCGACGAAGCGCGCGCTCGTCAAGGCGCTGCGCGAGTACGAAGGCACGCTGATCTTCGTCTCGCACGACCGCCAGTTCCTGTCGGCACTCGCGACGCGCGTGCTCGAGCTCGCGCCGGGCGCCCCGCCCCACATCTACGGCGGCAGCTACGACGAGTACGTGCAGTCGACCGGCCGCGAAGCTCCCGGCATGCGCGCCTAGTTGTCGTCGTCGTCGGTGTGCTTCTTCTTCTTTTTCTTCTTGGCCTTCTTGGCCTTGTCGGGCGGCGGCGCTTCCTTCTTGGGCTCGTCCGCCACCTTCGCGAGCGCCGGCGGTTGCGCCTTGCGGTAGTTGACGCCTGCGCCCGGCGCGTCGAATGCGAGCGATTCCTGCAGCGCGATCATCGTCCAGTCGCCGCCCGATTTCTCGAACACGGCGAAGTCGCGCAGCGGTAGCGGGTCATCGTCGTCGGCGAACTGGACGACCGGCGCGCTGACCCACGCGAGCTCGCCGTCGGGCGTGACCTCGGCCGTGATGTCGCCGGCGGCGGTCGCGCGCGTGTTCGCCTTCATGCGCTTCTTCCACAGCTTCTTGATGTCGGACTTGCCGCGCGTGACGTCGCCGGTGGCCGGGCCGATCAGCACGGCGTCGGTGCGGCTCGCGAGGTCGGTGCCCCACACGTCCTGATCGGCGAGGCCCTTCTTGAACTTGTCGACGGCGGCCTGCGCGCCCGGATCGAGCTTCGCGACGCCGGAGAGCCCGGGCGGCACGATCGCGTCCTTCTTCAGCTCGGCGCGGATCGACTTCATCGGCGGCGTCGCAGCGAGCGCGGCGGCGTGGACCTGCCAGATGTCGTCGGCGTTCGTCAGCACGGCGGTGAGCGCCATCGGCTGGCCGGCGACGTCGAGCACGTCGATCGCCCACGCGGAGTGACCGCCCGGCGACGCCACGACCTCGAGCGACCCCGAGTGCACGGCGGGCTTCTTCTTCGCCTTCGGATCGATCTGCGCCTTGAGCGCGACGAGCGCATCGGCGCGCGTGCCCATCGCATCGGTGCGGCGCGGGCCGAACACGATCAGCGGATCGGCGAGCAGCGACATCAGCCCGTCGGTGTCGCCCATGCCGATCGACTCGTAGATCTCGCCGACGAGATCCTTGGCGCCCTTCTCGGCCTTGCGCTCGTCGACGGCGTCTTCCTTCGGCGCCTTCGCGGCCGGCGTGCTCGCACCGCCACACCCGATCACCGCCACCAGCCCGAGCGCGACCGCGCGCATGACTACTTCTGCTTCGCCGCGACCTTGCGGCCGCCGCTCGCCGGCGGCAGCGCGATGCCCGGGGAGGTCCTGTCGTCGTTCGCGGGCGCCGGCGCCGTGCGCACCGTGTCCTCGATGCGATTCGTCGAGCGCGGCACGCGGCGCAGCGGCGCCTGCGAAGCCTGCGGACCCGTGCCACGCGCCACGACTGCCGGCCGCACGAGCGAAGGATCCGTCACGCGCGGCAGCTGCGGCACCGGGATGATCGTCTTGGGCGACGGCGCGCGCTTCGGCGGCTCGTAGCTCTTCACGCCGAGCTTCGTGTCCTCGCCCGGCGGCGGCAGCGGCGGCGGCACCGGCTTCGCCGCGACCACGTGCTTCGCGGCCGGCGCCGGCGTTGCGACCTTTGCCATCGGCTGCGTCTGTGCCGCGATGAATTTCGGAGCAGCCGCGGCCGTCTCCACCTCGTCCGCCGCTGCGCGAGCCCGCGCGATCGCGATCACCCATTCCCAGTCATCGTCTTCCGGTTCGTCCGCGGCTTCAACCGCCGGGGGTTGCGTGGGCGGGGCCACGACCGCAGGTGCAGGTGCAGGTGCGGCCGCGAACGGGGCCGCCGCGGCGGCCGGCGCGACGGCGGGTGCAGGAGCCACGACCACTGGCGCGGCCGGCGCGACGATCCGCGCGGCGAGTGGTGCCTGGGGACGCGCCGGCGCGGGAATTGTGGGCGCCATTGCCACGGCTACACGACGAGCCGTGGCTCGCTTCTTAGCCGGCCGCGCCGGCTCCCACTGCTCGAGCTCCATCGCCGCGAGATCACCGTCTTCCCACCCGACGATCCGGCCACCTAGACCGTCATCGAGCACGGCAGGACGCTGAGATAGCACGCGTCCGTCCGGCGTGAGCAGGAGGCCGTAGCGGTCCAGGTTCACGTACCCGAGCTTGCCGAGCAGGTTCTGGATGGCACCCATACGCGCGTGCGAGTGCATCGCGCATTCCAGGGGGCACGCTGCCCAAGCAATTGATCGATCGAGCGCCGCGCATCGGCAGCGGGGGCGCCGGGGTCAGCCATCCCCGCCCCGGCCGGAGCCTTCGCCCCCAGCGTACGAATCTGGCCAGGATCGCCGTACGAAATTGGTCGGTTAGCGCTCGGAGCGCGGTGCGTCAGCGGCCCTGGTAGCGCGGCGGCCGACCCTCGGCGAACGCGGCGAGACCCTCGTCACGATCGTCGGAGTACAGCGTCACCTCGTAGCACTCGCGCTCGATCGCGAGGCCCTGCTCGAGCGGCACGCCGTGACCGCGCTCGATCGCGCTCTTCGCGGAGGCGACGGAGAGCGGCGCGCACAGCGCGAGATCCTTCAGCAGCGCATCGACCGCGGCGCGCAGCTGGTCGCGCGGCACGGCGTCGTTGACGAGCCCGATCTCCTTCGCGCGCGCCGCCTTGATGCGACGCCCGAGCAGGATCAGCTCCTTCGCGCGCGCCTCGCCGATCAGGCGCGTGAGCCGCTGCGTGCCGCCCGCGCCAGGCATGATGCCGAGCCGGACCTCGGTCAGCCCGACCTCGGCGTCGTCGGCGATCACGCGGAAGTCGTTCGCCATCGCGAGCTCGAGCCCGCCGCCGTACGCCGAGCCGTTCATCATCGCGATCGTCGGCTTGCGGATCGCGCCCCACGCTTCGATCGCGCCCGCGATCGCGTTGAGGTACGGCGCGGTCTCGCTCGCCGGCACGCCCTTGCGCTCCTTGAGATCCGCGCCCGCGCAGAACGCCTTGTCACCCGCGCCGGTCAGCACGATCGCGACGAGGTCCTCGCGATGCTCGAAGCCCGCGGCGATGTCCTGCAGCTTCAGGTTCACCGCGCGCGAGAGCGCGTTGCGAACATCCGCGCGGTTCAGCGTCACCCACGCGACGCGATCACGTTCTTCGACGATGACATCGGTCATGAGCCCATCTGCTCCGTGCGGCGGCGCGCGCGCGATTTCTTGCCGAGGTGTGCCTTGAGATACTTCGACGGCAGCTCGTGCCCGACGAACGTCGACGCCGTGCGCGAGGCCTCCGTCAGCTTGTCGAGATCGATGCCGGTCTTGACGCCCATCGCGTGCAGCATCGCGACGACATCCTCCGTCGCGAGGTTGCCCGACGCGCCCGGCGCGTACGGACACCCGCCGAGGCCGCCGGCGGCCGCGTCGATCGTCGTGACGCCCATCTGCAGCGCGACGAGGCAGTTCGCCAGCGCGGTGCCCTGCGTGTCGTGGAAGTGCACCGCGACGCTCTTCGCCGGATGCTTCGCGAGCACGCGCCCGAGCACGTCCTCGACCTGCGCCGGGTTCGCGACGCCGATCGTGTCGCCGAGCGAGATCTCGTAGACGCCGAGGTCGCGCAGGCGCGTCGTCAGCTCGACCGCCTTGTCGGGATCGATATCGCCCTCGTACGGGCAGCCGTACACCGTCGAGACGTACGCGCGCACGGGCACGTTCGCGGCGATCGCGGGCGGGATGACTTCCTTGAACGCGTCGAACGTCTCCGCGATCGTCTTGTTGATGTTCTTCTTGTTGTGCGTCTCCGACGCGCTCAAGAAGACCGCGATCTCCTTCATGCCGGAGGCGAGCGCCGTATCGAGCCCGCGCCGGTTCGGCACGAGCGCGCTCATCCGCACGCCGGCCGGCCGCGCCACGCCGCGCGCGACCTCGGCCGCATCCGCGAGCTGCGGGATCCACTTCGGCGACACGAAGCTCGTGATCTCGATCGCACGGATGCCGCTCGCGACGAGCGCATCGATGAACCGGATCTTGTCGGCGGTCGGGACGTTGCGCGCCTCGTTCTGCAATCCGTCGCGCGGACCGACCTCGTAGATCGTGACCTCGGGTGGCAGCTTCACGGCGTCCTCGAACCATAATCCCGAGACAGCTCGTCGACCAGCGACGGCGTCAGCTGCTCGAGCGTGTCGATCACCCGGTGCGCCCCGCTCTGGTCCCACCCGCCGAAATTCCCTGCCCGGACGGCCAGCACCACGCACCCCGCCGTCCTGCCCGCCGCGATCCCGGCCGTCGAGTCCTCGATCACGAGGCACTCGCTCGGCAGAAGCCCGAGAGCCTCGATCGCCTTCTGGTAGCCATCGGGGTTCGGCTTGCTGCGCGGCACGTCCTCCGCCGCGACGATCGTCTCGAACCGCGCGTGCTCGCAGATCAGCGGCAGCACCTGCGTGACCTCGACGCGCGAGCTGCCCGTCACGAGCGCCCGCGGATGCTCCGCGGTCCACCGCATGACCTCGCGCGCGCCCGGCAGCACGGTGATGCCGATCTCGGCGAACACCTCGTCGCGCAGCAGCGCCGTCTGCGCGATCGTCTCGGCGCGCGACCACGCCAGCCGCGGGTACCGGCTCTTCAGGCTGTCGTAGATCGCCATCCACGAGCGGCCGATGATGAAGTCGCGGTCGTACTGCTCGATCGCGATGCCCTGCCCGCGCAGCAGCGCGCGCGCCATCGCCTCGGCGGTCTCACGCTCCGAGTCGACGAGCGTGCCGTCCAGGTCGAACAGAAAACCGCGGATCACTCGCGGAACATAGCCGGACCGGTCAGTCGATGCACCCGTCGAGGTGGTCGAACGGGTAGTAGAACATCACGAAGAAGCACATCTCGTTATCCGAGCTCTCGCCGTACGTCACGTCGGTGGCGCCCGGGTTGTTCCAGTGGCACGTCGCGGTCAGCGTGTCGTCGGGCCCCAGGGTCTGCACCAGCGGCTCGACCGGCTGGTTGCCGAACGTGAACGGATCGACGTTGTAGAAGCTCGAGGCGGCGCCGCCGCTCGGCGTGTACATCACGTCCAGCGACGTGCCGAGCTTGTGCATGTGCGGGAACACGGCGAACACGTTGCGCGTCTTGCCGGCCTTGCAGTTCTCGGTCAACGAGTAGTCCGCCGCGCCCGCCGGGATCGTGATCTGCATCTTGCCGAGCGCGAAGATGCCGGCCGCCTGCAGCGCATCCGGGTTGCGGTCGTACGTCAGGTTGACGCCCGCTCGCACGTCGATCGGCTTGTCGCTCGCGTTCTGCAGGTGGAGCTGCAGCACGTACTGCGTGTTCGGCGCGATCTTCATGCCGACACCGTCCGGCATCGTCAGCTCCTTGCTGCCGGTCCCGCTGACGAACACCGGAAACCACGACAGCTTGAAGATCACCTCGCACTCGTGCGCCGCATCCGGCTCGTTGTTGCCGGGCGCCGACTGGAACAGCGCCAGGTGATGGATGCCGGGCATCGAGATCGTGTCGACGTGCGTGATCGCGACCGCGTCCTTCGGCGAGTAGAACTGGTAACACATGTACTTCTCCTCGCCGGGGGCGAGGTGATAGCTCGTCGTCGCGAGCTGCTGGCCGCCGGAGGGCGGGCCCGGCTGGAGCGCGGCGCCGCCGTCGCTCGTGCACGCCGCCGCGAACACCAGACACATCGCGAGCGCTGCGCCGCGCATCAGAAGTCACCCCACTGGCCGCGATCACACTGCAGGTTGCCGAGACCCTGGTCGTCGACGAACTGCCCGAACGCGACGCACATCTCGGGTCCGAACAGCAGCTCGTGACCCGTGTCGTTGTTCCACTCGCAGTGGACGTCGATCCCGTCGCCCGGATTGATCGTCATCGGATCAGCCGGGTCGTGGCGAAGCTCCGGCGGATGGAACGTGTAGCTCGGCGCCCAGTCGAGATCGAACGGCGTCTCCTGCACGCCCGCGCGCGTGAGCTTGATGCTCATGTGCGAGCCCCACTGGTGCTCGTGCGGAACGAGGAACCACATCTTCATCTGGCGCTCGAAGTTGCAGTGGATATCGAGCGTCTGATGGCCGGGCTGGATGTCGAGCGACGTGTCGAGGATCGCGGTGTTGCCCGACGGCGTGTACGACTTGCCCGCGTCGGCGGGCTTGATGTTGATCACGGCCTGCCCCTGGACCGTCTGGTCGGTCGTGTTGAGCCAGTGATGGTTCATCACGATCTGCGCGCCGGCCGGGATTCGATAGACGAGGTTGCCGGGCGCGATCATCCGCTCGCCGGCCTCGCCGTTGCCGGAGATGATGCGGAACGTCGCCATGTCGGCGTCGGTGCACACCCGCTGCGTCCCCGGCGGCTGATGGATCATCGTGTAGTAGAGGACGATGTGGTGACCCGCGGGCGTGCTCTGGTAGCCCTGCGTCCACCGCACGTCGAGCGTCTTCGTGGTGATCATCTCGGTCCACGTGCACATCTCGGTATCCGAGCCGGGCGCGAGGTTATCGACCACCGGAGTGATGAGCTGGAAGCCACCTTGCGGCGGCGGCTCGGGGTTCAGCGACGGCAGCAAATCCGGCAGCACCTGGACGTCGGTGCCGCAGCCAACGAGCACGAGGAGCAGAGCGAGCTTTTTCATGGGCATCCTCTAGAGGCAGGCGTTCGGGGTACAGCCGCACTGGTTGCTGTTGTTGCAGGTGCACGTCGTGTTCGTTCCGCACTGCGCGTTCGAGCCAGAGCCCTGACACGTGCGCGTGCAGAAGTGCGTCGTCGGATCGCCGAGCGACGAGCACAGCGGTGCCGTCGACATCGTGCAGTCATTCAGGCTCGCGCAGAACATCCCGACGCCGAGCTCGTTGCCCGTATCGCCGGGGTGACCGCACGTCGACGAGAACGAATCGATCTGCGAGGCAGCGTCGATCTTCGAGCCGCTGTCGCCACCACAGGCCACCGCGAGGGCGACGACCGCGCACAACAAGAAACGCATTGAACCCTCCTCGGTTAGCCGTGCCGCTATAGCCCGAGAGCTTGTGCACCTACAAGCGCAACCAGGTTCCTGACAGTGGATGTAACAGGTAACCAAGCGTGCAACGTCGTGCACTATCGCCATGTCATGTTCGCCACGATGTACCGCACCCCACTCGTCCTGATGCTCGTGCTCGGCGCGGCCTGCGGCCACGCGAAGCACTCCATCACGCTCTACGAAGCCGGTGACTACGCCGGCGCCTCGCGCGCCGCCGACGAGGGCCTCGCGAAGCATCCCGACGACGGCGGGCTGTGGGCCATGAAGGTCCGCGCCGCGCTCGCGCTCGGCGATGCGGATGCGGTGGCCAAGGCGTACGCGTCGCTCGTCGAGCACACCGGCGCCGACGACAAGGAGCTGCTGCGCGACCTCGCGACCGCGACGCTAGGCCAGGGCCTCGCCTCGCCATCCGCGAAGCTCAAGATCGCCGCGATCGACGCGATCGAGGAGCTCGAGCTGCAGGACCTCGCCGATCAGGTGGCCGAGCGCATGGGCGACGAAGACGATCGCGTCGTCGCATCGGCGGCGGTCGCCGTGATCCACGGCTACGCGCAGGCGCCGCAGGTCGCCGACGACATGCTCCGCAGCGAGAACGCGGAGGCGCGCCGCATCGCGGTCGAGGGCGTCGGCAAGAAGATCGGCAAGCTCGCTGCCACCGACCTCGCGAAGGCCGCGAACGACCCCGACGCGCGCGTGCGCCGCGCCGCGATCTACTGGCTCGGCGCGATCAAGGAGCCCGACGCCGTCGAGCTCGCCACGCGCCACCTCCAGGATCCCGACGAGATGGTCCGCGCCGCCTCCGCGAGCGCACTCGCCAAGATCGGCCTCGGCAACCTCGAAGAGCTCGGCAAGCGCGCGCTCGCCGACAAGGCACTCGGCGTGCGCCTCGCCGGCATCGACCTGCTCGTCGCGGCCAAGCGCGACGACGAGCTCGCCGCCATCGCCGCCGATCCCGATCCGATGGTCGCGCTCACGGCCGCGATCGCGGTCGGCAAGACGCATCCCGGCCTCGGCGGCCCCGCACTCGATCGCGCGGCGGCATCGCCCGAGTGGACCGTGCGCGCGGGCGCCGCGAACCTCGCCGTCGCCGCGGTCGGCCGCGACGCCGCCCTCGCCTACGCGCGCCGCCTCACCGCCGACCCGGAGCCGCGCGTTCGCCTCGCGGCCGCGCGCGTGCTCGCGCACACGGGCGATCCGGCCGCCGCGCGAACACTGTTCGTCGCCGCGCTCGACAGCCCCGAGGGCATCCAGGCCGCCGCGGACCTCGCCGCGCAGGGCGATGCGGCCGGCCTCGCCGCACTCTCCGCCGACGTCCGCGATCTCGCGCGCACGCCCGACGCGCGCGCCGAAGCAGCCTCGGCGCATCGCACGGCGCACCACGTGACTCCCGGCCTGGTCGCCGCGCTCGCCGATCCGAACGGTCTGGTACGCGTGCAAGCCGCCGCGACGCTCGGCGCGCTCGCGCGCTGATCGCGCTCACGCCAGCGTCGTCACGAGGACGAACTGCCGCTGCCGCTGCGTGATTCCCCGAGCCAGGATCGCGAGCGCATACAGGTGCTCCAGGCGGTCCCGCTGCGAGGGCAAGCGCATGCCCCCTCTATCGACCACCCACCCGGTTCATGTAGGGCTGCCGCCCCCTCATCTACTAATGCTACGATTGAGGGGCCGTGTTCGGGGAGCGCGCGATGCCTTGGCTTGTCCTCTGCGCATGCGGAGGCCACTCGCCGCCTCCGGCGGCGCCGACGCCGCCCAAGGTCGTCACGCTCGCGATCCTGCCCGCCGAGTCCGACGCGTTCCCGGTCGCGGCGAAGGCGACGACCGACTCGCTCTCTCGCGCGCACGTCGCCGGCGTCGATCGCACCCAGGTCTCGAAGGTGTCGCTCGAGGTCGTGCAGCTGTCGATCGAGTGCGTCGAGGCCACTCCCGCCTGCTACCAGCAGGTCGGCAAGACGCTCGCGGCGGACCGCCTCCTGTTCGCCCAGATCGCGCCCGGCCCGAAGAGGAAGCAGCTCAAGGTCACCGTCTCGCTGTTCGACGTGCAGGTCGCGGGCGAGCCGAAGACCGCCGAGAAGGTGTTCACCTCCGAGAAGGACGCCCAGAGCGGCATCGACGCGCTGGTCGGCGAGGTCGCCCGATGAGCCCCAAGCGCCCGCCCGACGAGGAGAAGTCCGCGGTCGTCGAGCTCGACGCGATGGACGTCGCCGAGTGGGAGCAGGACCAGCACACGCCGGTCGCGCCCGACCAGGCGCTCGCCGAGCTGGTCAAGCAGACGGCCGTCGCGGCGCCACCCGCCGCCGAACCGCCGACGCGGAACACGCGCACGCTGCCGCGCGTCGGCACGACCGCCGGCGCCGCGACGGTGCCACGCACGGAGACGAGCACGGGCTCGAAGCAAGCGGCGGCGGTCGCGGCGCAGAAGGCGGCACTGCCCGCCGTGACCCCGATCCGCCGCGACGCCACGCCCGTCCCCGCCGCGCCCGCTCGACGCGACGCCACGCCCGTCCACGCCGCGCCCGCTCGACGCGACGCCACGCCCGTCCCCGCCGCGCCGAACACCACCGCCGCGACGGTTCGCCGTGACGCGACGCCGGTCCCGCGCACGGCACCGCCGAACGCGCCACCACCGGCGCGGCGCGATGCGACGCCCGTCCCCGCCACTTCGAAGGCGACGAGCGAGGCGCCGAAGACCGCGCCCACGAGGACGGCGCCCGCGAGCGCGTCGACAAACGTGCCCGCGAGGACGGCGCCCGCGAGCGCGACCACGAGCGCGGCCAACAAGAGCGCCTCGACGAGCGCGACCACGAAGGCGGCGACCACGAGCGCGGCCAACAAGAGCGCCTCGACGAGCGCGACCACGAAGGCGG
>CAYUNM010000081.1:0-25594 GCA_964446175.1 uncultured Kofleriaceae bacterium | reverse complement strand
GTTCAAGTCCCTTTGGGGTCACCAGTTTTCTGTAGCAGTCTCGGTCACTTGCTCGCTGCGCTCGGATCCGTTGCCTGCGCGTTGCCTTTCGGCGATGCGGCGCCCCCGAAGACGGTCGCGATCGCGTCGCGCTTGTCGTCCTCGCTCACGTCCACGTAGCGCATCGTCGTCTCGATGCTCTCGTGGCCCATGAGATCCCGCAGCACCGGCAGCGGCACGCGGCGGGCCATGACGGTCCCGAAGGTGTGCCGCAGGCAGTGGATCAGCATCGCCGGCCGCGCGACCTCGGCGCGATCGTAGATGTCGCCGATCGCTTCGTTCATCGCCCAGTAGCCGAGCGGCGCGCCATCGAGCCTGCTGACGACCGAGAACCCGATACGCGGCAGCTTCTCGAGGATCTCGACGATGCGAGGCGACAGCGGCACCGATCGCACCTTGTCGTGCTTCGGCGGCAGCGCCTCGTTCGTGACGGCATCGAGCGCGCGGCGCACGGTCAGCTTGCCGCCGCGAATGTCGTTCCATTGCAGGCCGCGGATCTCGCCGGCGCGAAGCCCCGCCTCGGTCGCGAGCAAGATGATCGCCCGGTGGCGATCCTCCTTGCACGCCTTGAGGAGGCGCTCGACGTCGGCAGGCTCGACCGCGTGGATCTCGCCCATCTTGCCCGCGAGCTTGAAGCGGAGCTTCGACTTCTCGCCAGTGGCGTACTTGATCAGGCTCGAGAGGACCGCGAGCCGGTTGTTCACCGTCTTCTTGGCCATCTTCCGCTTGAGCTCGTCCGCCGCGAACGCGTCGATGTGCTGCTGCTTGAGTTCGCCGGGCGTGTAGCCGCCGAACACGGGGAGGAGAACATTGAGCGCGCTCTCCTTCTCGCGCTTGGCGCTCGGCTTCTGCTCGGGCTTGTAGTGCGCGAGGAACGACTTCGCGTGCTTGTGGATCGTGTCGGCCTCCTTGTGTTCGGACGCCTCCTTGGCGACGAGCGCAGCGAATCGTTCCGGGTGCAGCACCCGGTCGATGTGCGCGCGCTCGGCAGCCTCGGCGGCTACTTTCGTATCGACGGCAGGCGTCCCGGTGACGCGGATCTTCTTGCCGGCTGGCGAGAGGATCCACTTCCGATAGCGCCAACGTCCGTCGCGCGGGTCTTTGTACGCAGGCATCAGGTTTCGTCCTTCTTGCTGATGCACCTACGCACGATCACGACGAGCATCGCTCCGTGCGTCGGAGAGAGGAAGCTCGTTTCCTCGACGGAACGAGCCGGTTTCTTCGTCGGGATCAGTCGTCCCGGCACTCGAGCCAGCGCGTAACCGCGGCACGCGAGAGGCGGATCGTCCGGCCGATGCGGCGGTGAGGAATCTCGCAACGACCGATCAACTCGTAGAGCTGGTTGCGGCCGATGCGAAGCAGCTCGGCCGCCTCATCGACCGTAAGCACGTCGAGCTTGGTCGCGGGGGTCTCGGGCTCTGCCACGCTACGATCTACGAGATCGGGGCCGGCCGGGTTCCGCTCGGTCAAGCAGCCCCCCGCCGGACCTCGGGCGTCGCTCGCGCTCGACGTCCTTCGCCGCTTCGTCGATCCACTTGTGGATGTCGGCGACCTTGTGGCCACTCGCGATGAGCGACCGGAAGAAGGCATGCATCTGCCCGTGCGTCGTCCCCGGCCCGGCGAGGTAGCGCAGCTCCCGTAGCTGCCGCTCGATCGCACGCAGGCGCTCGTCGTGCGACGAGGGCTGGTTCCCGAGCAGCGCCGACCGCGCCCACATCGACACCGGCACATCGCCCGCACGTCGCTTGAGCTCGGCGAGCTCGGCCGAGGTGAACCGGATCCCGAGGACCTTTCCCGCGACGTCCGCAGCTCGCGTCGGTCGGCCGATGCCCTTCCTGGCCATGGCCAGATGGTGAGGGTTCCGTTGTACGGAAGCAACGCGAGGACCCGCGATTCGGCCCCGTCACGACCCGACCTCGGCCGCCGGCTCCGGGGCGATCCGCAGCGTGATCCAGCGCTTGTTCCGCTCGGCCTCGAACACGATCTCGAGCTTGTACGCACGCTCGAGTGCCGAGGCGATCTTGCGGAGCTCGCCGGAGAGCATGTTCGGCGCCTTCGGGAGGTCCTTCACCTTGTCGAACGGGGTCCGGCGCTTGATCGCCTCGAGTAGCTGCGTAGCCGACCCCGTGAACCCCTCGACCGCGATCTCGCGCAGGTGCGCGGCGATCGCGCTCTGCTCGAGAACGATGAGATCGCTCGCGCTCACGCCCTCGGAGAGCGCCGCGACGACACTACGCAGATCCGTTCCGAGCGCCGGGGCCGCAGCCGCAGCGAACATCGCAGCATCGGCCATGCGCGGCCAGGCGACGTCGGTCCGCTTTGCGACTTCGGGCAGGTGCTTGAGCGCGCACGCGACGGCATCGAGTAGCGCCCCGAGCAGAGCCGGATGCGAGCGCTCGAAGTCGGCGTCGACGTCCTTCTCGGTCCGCCGCGCGCCAGTGAACTTCGGGCAATCGATCCGGATCGCTCGATCGAGGAGGTCGCCCGCGGTGACGATGTCCTCGATGCCGTTGAGAGCAACCGGCCGCTGGGCTCGCAGGATGGTTTCGTCCGTGTCGGTCGTGAGGGTTCGGGTCGCGTACGCGCCACCGGTCGCGAGACAGCAGAGCGCGTTGCTGGCCTCGACCCCGATCGGGGCGAGGTTGTCGTAGCTCTGCACCCACGACGAGATCGCCGAGATCATGATGTCCCGGCCATCGCCGAGCTTGAGTCGCAGAGGTGCCTCGTTCGGATCGATGAGCTGACGTAGCGCCCGCTGCGTGCCGGTCTTGATCGAACCGTGGCGGCCGGTGAGCACGAGGACGTGGTACGGGCCGCGCGGATTGATCGCGCCGACGAGCCAGATGAGAACGCGAAGACGGTCCTCCTCGCGTACGAGGACGAAATCCCAGAGCTTGCCGAGATCGATCTGCGGGTCGCGCGTCGGCTCTGGGAGCGCGAGCATGCTCCGATGCCGCAGGAATCGGACCGGCGGTTCATCGACGACCCGCCACCCGGCGGCATCGACCTCGACCGCGCGCCCGGTGCCATCGCAGAGGTCGACGTAGATCCGGCCGTCGTGGTCGCCGACGCGCACGAACACCCGGTATTCCGCGCCCTCGTAGAGTGCCCTCGCCCGCAGCATGTTCACGACGCCCTGACGAGCCTGCTCGGAGAGTGCGGTCGATCCCGCGCCCTGGTAGTACGCATAGTCGAGCCAGTCGCGGAATGCCCGCGAGTCGATCGAGTACGTCGCGTGGCCGAGCTTGTCCGATCCGCGCATCGGGGTCGGCACCGTCGCGAACCGCCCGCCGGCGGCATCATGGAAGAGCTCGGCGCCGAGCTTCTCGACGATCTCGAGCAGCTTCGTCGCCTGGCTCTTTTGCTCGGCGTCGTTCGCCGCCGGCACGGCGGGTTCGATCTTCACATCGTGCGGCGCCGTGGACAGCGACGCGCGGGCCATCGTGATCACGTCGGACGACCGCGGGCCGAGCCTCGGCTCGAGAATCGCCGCGAGGCGATCGTCGTCGACGCCGCCCGGGGCCCGGCGGACGAGCGCCACGGCGACCGCCGCGACGACGTCGTCGGGGTTCTCGCCCTCGTCGTGCATCGGCTTGGACGCCTTGCGCTTGAGGCGGTCGAGGTACTTCGCGTCGACGCGCGCGAGGACGTCGTCGGCTCGCGAGAGGTCCTCGCGCAGCATCCGGTAGTACGCCTCGAGCTCATCGATCGTCACCGTCCGACTCGGAACCTTCGCGAGCTCGATCGGCGGGGTCCACGTCGTGTCGGCGGCCCGCCGGCGCAGCACGACGTCGAAGAGCTCGATCGGCGCGGCCATGCCCAGCGCCCGCCGGGCCGTAGCGATCGCGCTCTGCACCAGCTTGCGCCGCGACTCGTCCGGTTGCCCGTCGAGGCCGGTGATCATGTGGTCCTCGAGCGCCGGCCATCCCGTGACGTTTTCGTTCCGGTGCAGCCGCTCGACCGCGTCGTGCGCTTGTGCGAGACGCTTATCGGGCTCGGGGTTGCCACCGGCACGCGTCACGACGTCCTCGACGAACCCGCCGATGTATTCCTCGGGCCAGCCCGCCCGCGCGAGCGCACCGCACAGCGCCAGGCTCGCGTAGTGGCGCGACCGCGCAGGCCACGCATCCCCCAACGCCTCGACCGCTTCGGCGAGCTTGTCGTAGGACGGCAGGCCATCGAACGGCGGCAGGTCTACCTGCTCGCCCGACGCACCCCCGGCGAGCACGCGCGGGTCGTCGGCGGCCACGTACGGCTCGCGCCACTCGAGCATGCGATCGGATTCGCCGAGCTCGAAGTCGGGGACGACGTCCACGCCGTTTCGACGCACGCGCGGGAGCCGGAACAGATGAAACACGTCTGCGCACTTGTCGTCGCTGACGATCCCGAACTCGGTCTCGATCTTCGCGATCCACTCGAGGTACGAGAGCCGCCACCTCGTCGCTGCTTGCGGCGAGTCGATCATGAGTTCGTCGCGAAGCCCCATGACGATCCGCACGCCCCCTCGGGTCGCGTAGCAGTAACCCCGGCCGTACTTCTTGAAGAACGCGCCGACCTTTTTCTGGATCTCCGCATCCCACGCTGGCGTGCGCCTGTGATCCGGTCCGTCGACATCGAGAACGAACAGGACCATCTTCGGCTTGTATGCGTACGCACCAGCGGTGCCGAGTCGCCGGGGGATCGCCGGACAACTGGCGGCGCACGTGTGCGCGTCCCACTCCCAGACCGTGCTCGCGGCCTCGCTGAACGGTCCATACGTCGCGGGCTCGCCCTCGGCGAATTTCGGGAACGACTTCGCGTACGGGTCGAAGACCGGGACTTCGGGATCAAACGCGATCGGTGCGCGCGACATCGCCGACCCCGATGCGCCGCGCGGCATGCGCGGGATCGTGGGCCTGCTCGAAGGCAGTTGCCTTCGGCGCTCGTTCGTCTATTGTCTGCACTTAGGGAACCTCGTCGGTATCGTCGATGCGGTTGCTTAGGTCGCCCCGAGTTGGTCGCTCGGGGCGTCGCCGCTTCTGCGCGGGACACGTCCACAGTGGCGGATGCGCGGCGAGATGTCGAGCACTACGTCGCAGGCCGTACAGCCGACCGAGACCAGAGGCCGCTCTCCGCGATTTGCAGGAATCGCATCGTAAGGTCGCGCTGCTGGTGTAGCAGCGTCGTGTAGAACTTCTCGCGGTCGCACCGCACGTGCTTGGCGAGCTTCATCATCTCCTCGACGTCGCCTTGTAGCCCCGCGTACGCAACCTCCTGCGCCTTCACGATCTCAGCCTCGACGTACGACGCTCGCGGCGACTCGTCGTACTCGACGCGCCACGCCCCGAGCCGCGCGGCAGGCCAGCCCTCCGCGATCGGCATCTCGGCCGCCACCGTCGGGATCAGCTGCCCGATCGTCAGGTCGATCAGCGTACGACCGCCGCGCGGCTGCGCCTCGATCACGATGTGAAACGGCGACGAGTCCTCGCCGACAAAGTCGCTGACATGCCCGGCGCCGAGCTCGCCGCCGAGTGCCTCCGCCATCGCTCGAAGCTCGGCCTGCGTGTACCCGCTCGTCAGGCAGCACGTGGCTTCGTCGGTCGCCCTCACCGCGCACGGCAGCGGGCGCGCCTCGATCCCCTGCGCGCGCAGGATCCTCGTGCCGACGACGGAGGCCTCCATGCAGTGGCTCAGCGCGCCGAAGTGGATTGCCAGCGCGGGCGGCATCGAGAGTACGAGCGCCTTGATCGTGTCGCGATGTTCGGCGATCTGCTGCCGCTCGCGCGCCTTGCTTGCCTTCATCCTTCGTCGACCTCGGTCGTGCAGTCTAGCGTCCGCGGCATTGGACGGCACGCCGACGCGATGCCTTCGGCGGTAAGCACGGCCACGAGCCCGTGGACGCCTCGTAGGGCGATCGCGCGATCGTCCTCGTCGGGTACCAGCTCGGCCACGGCACGCGCGACCCCGCCGAGGTGTCCGTCCATCGGGGTCGGCATCGCGAGCATCACCTCGACCAGGGAGCGGTACAGCGAACGCAGCGCATCGGGGCCCGGCTTCGTGGCGACGAACGCGCGGACGTCGTCCTGCGACGGCAGGATCGGGGTCGCACTCACGAATCGCTCCGGGTCTTGAGAGCGTGACCCGCCTCGCGCTCGGGCGAGTCGTAGAGGGCGCGCGTACGCAACATCCCGATGGCGCGGCCGACCGCCTGCACGCCGGGCGCGATCTTGCCGGGGTTGGCTTTGAGCCAGCACCACACGAGCCAGTCCCCGAGGCCGCAACGGGTCTTGAGCTCGACCGTGAAGACGCGCGGGTCGTTCACGGTCGCGTAGGCGCGATCGCCCTCGTGGAATAGGTCGAGACCTCGTGCGAGAGCGGCGTCGACCATCTCGTGGGCGGCGCGCTCGGTCGGGGTCATGTGCGAGCGAGCAATCTTCTCGAAGGGTGTGTCTGTCATTGCTCCTGACTACGAGGCTTCGGCCGCCGTCGTTCCGCCGAAGCGCGTCTGTGCAGGCGCGACGATGCTCATCGTCGCTTGTGACGATGATCGCGACGATTGAAGCTCAATGATTCTGCCGGCGTGACGATCGCGACGATGATCGAGGGGGGTCGTTTGGAGGGGGGCCAGGCAGGGCACCAGATCTGAAACCGCGCGCGACTGCTCGCACGTCCGGTCTCGCGGCACGGCGCAGCTTCTCGGTCCTACTACCCCCTCTCCCATCTAGGTAGTAGGGGTAATCGTCGCGATCGTCGCGACCGCGAAATCATTGAGCTTCAATCGTCGCGATCATCGTCGCAGAACCGTCGCGATCGTCGCTAGGCATCGTCGTGCCGAGCTCGGGCCCGGATCCGTTGCTTCCGTACAACGGAACGATGAGATAGGCGGCTCGAACCGGCTCGGCTGGAGCTAGGTTTGATTGCGTATGCAGGAATCAAACGCTCCCGGCCCCAACCGTCGCGGCGGCGTCCGCCCGGGCGCAGGCCGGCCCCGGCGCGCGCCCACGCTTGCCGGCGCGCTACGCGAGGCGTTCCCGGTCGAGCGCCTCGTGCGGATCGCCGAGGACATGATCGCCAGCGAGAGCGACGAGGTCCGGTTCCGCACGCTCATGCAGATTTTTGATCGCTGCCACGGCAAGGTCTCCGACAAACTGGAAATTGGCCCGCCCGGCACGCTGACCGACGTCGACGAGGACACCCTCGCCGACCAGCTCACGCTCGACGAGCTCGACGCGCTCGATCGCCTCGACGAGCAGCGCGCGAAGATCCTCGATGTTGCCCGTCAACGGGTGCCGGACCCGTTGGGCTCCGACGAGGAAGTGCTGCTGTTGCCTGCGGGTGTTGCCCCGATCCCGGCTAAGTGAGCGGAATCAAGGTCGCCGAGGTTCTCGGACTGCCGAGCCTCGAGCCGGTCGAGAAGCGCCCCGCTACGCCCGTGCCGTCGCGTGCGGCGCGCGAGCGGTCGAGGCTGCGCCGATCGCTCAAGGACTTCTTCCGGGCGGGATGGCACGTCCTCGAGCCGACGACGCCCTTCCAGGCCGCGAAGCACCTCGACGTGCTCTGCGACCACCTACAGGCGCAGCTCGAGGGTTGGGCCGCGAAGCAGGCCGACCCGACGTTCGAGCCGCCGATCCAGAACCTGCTCGCGACGCTGCCGCCCGGCACGCTCAAGAGCCGCGCGCTTGTCATGGCGAGCGCGTGGGCGTGGGTTCGGTGGCCGAGCTTGAAGATGCTCGCGACGTCGGGCAACCCGCGCCTGGCGCTACGCGACTCGATGTTCTTCCGGCAGGTCGTGACCTCGAGCTGGTACGTCGAGACGTTCCGGCCGACGTGGCAGATCCGCGACGACCAGGACGCGAAGGGCGCGCTCGGTAACACGGCCGGCGGCGTGCGTCTCGCGCTCGGCTGGGACGCGCGCGCGGTCGGCGAGCACGTCGACTGGATCCAGGCCGACGACCCGCACGACCCCGAGCAGGTCGAGTCGGACGCGACCCGCGTCGGCGTCCTCGAGAAGTGGGATGGCTCGTGGGCGAACCGCGTCTGCGACCTCGCGAGCTCGATCCGCACGGGCATCGCGCAGCGCACGCACGAGCAGGACTGGTCCGCGGCGCGCATCGCCGAGGGCTGGGCGCACCTCGACCTTCCGATGCTCTACGAGCCGGACCGCGAGTGCGTGACCCCGCTCGGCAAGCCCGACTGGCGAACCGTCGAGGGCGAGAGCATCCAGCCCGCGCGCTTCACGCCCGAGGTCATCGACAAGGAACGAACCCGCGTGCGCGAGCGGCGCTGGGCGACCCTCTACCAGGGCCGACCCGCGCCGGCGTCGGGCGCGATGGTCAAGCTCGCGGACCTCCGGTTCTGGCGCAAGCAGTCCGCGCCGCACGTCGCCGCGCGCCCGAAGGGTTGCTACGCCGGCCCGGCGCGCACGCTGCCGGCGATGGACGCGGTCGTGATCGCGGGCGACCTCGCCGGCGGCAAGCTCACGACGAAGGGCGACTTCAACGCGCTGGTGGCCGTCGGTCGATCGGGCGCGGACTTCTACCTGCTCGAGTTCTGGGTCAAGCGCGCCGGCTTCCCCGAGGTGCAGGCGAAGGTGCGCGAGCTCGCGCGCCGGTATCCGAGCGCCAAGAAGGTGATCGAGTCGGCCGCCTCGGGCGCATCGCTCGTGGCGAGCCTCGAGTCCGAGATCGCCGGGCTCGTCGGGCAGACGGCCAAGGGCGACAAGGAGAGCCGGCTCGAGTCGGTCCTGGCGTTCTTCGAGGCGGGCAACTTCCACCTGCCCGACGGCGCGCCGGGCGTCGACGCGCTCGTCGCGAGCCTGACCACGTTCCCCAACGCGGCGCACGACGACGACGTCGACGCGATCAGCCTCGCGCTCTCCGTGCTCGCGACCGACGCGCTCGAGAAGTCGGACACCGAGTGGGCCGAGCTACGGATCGCACGCTGGCGCGCGCAGCGGCAGTCCGACGTCACGCCCGAGCTCGACGACGAGGCGTACATGGCCGGCGAGGACCTGCCGCCCCTCACGCCGACGTGCTGGCCGGACATCCGAGCCCGCCGCAAGAAGCTGCTCGAGGCGCGCCGGCACGAGGTCGAGCAGCGCCGCGCCGAGCGCGCCGAGGAACAGGCCGGCTGGGAGGCGCGCAACGCGCCCGAGGCTCGGTGCGATCGCTGCCGCGACGTCCCCGACATCGAGGACGTGCTCGCGTACCTCGCCCCCCTCGACCGCGCGACGTTCTCGGACCCGCCGTTCCGGGTCTACGAGGAGACGCGCGAGCACTGGATGGCCCGCTGCGCCGCGAACGACCAGCGACGCGAACGCGAGCGCCGCGAGGAGAACGAGCGCGCCCGCCGATGCGTGCGCTGCCGTGCGTACACCGATGACGAGATCAGGAGGTTCATCCATGCCGGCTGCCCCCACCACGAAGACTGAGACCGAGCAGGAGCGCGTCGAGCGGATCGAGCGCCGGCTGCGGTACATCGCGCGCAAGCGCCGGCGGCTGATGCTCGCCGAACGCATCCCGTTCAACGCGCCCTGCGACGTCGAGTGGGATCACGCCGACGCCAAGACCGACTTCGTCGAGGACGACCCGAAGGCGATCGGGGCCGGCTCGCAGACCCGGCTCAAGCGCGAGGTTGCAGCGTGGCGACGCGAGCGCAACGCCCAGACGCAGCCCGCCGAGGACGGCTACCACCAGCACGCGGCAGCCCGCGCGCGGGCCGAGCTGCTCTCCGGATCGGGCGGCGATCCGCGCGCCGTGGACATGCTCGGTCACCGCGTCGGACCGCAGCCTGCGGGGCTCGACTGGCTCGGTCACCGCGTCTGCTGATCGTGTTCCACCTAACACGCAACGCGGTTGCAGATACATAGTGGTTGCTTCTTTGGCGTGTCATCGGCCTGATGGCTCCATGACCCGCAAGCTCCTGATCGGTGACGTCGCAGCCCGCCTGGGTTGCTCGACGAGTCGGGTCGGTCAACTCGTGGCGGAAGGCCGGCTCGCCGCCGAGCTCGTTGGCGAACGCACGCCCGTGCACGTGTTCGACGCCGCCGACGTCGAGGCCCTCGCCGGCGCTCGCGCGAGCGACGCGCTCGATCGTGCGGTTCGGAGGCAGCCTTGAACGCACCGGGCCGCCGATACGACGCGCGTCAGCATCGCCGCCGCAACGGCGAACTCGCGGACGACCCGCACGAGCGCCAGCGCGACCGCGAGCTGTTCGCCGAGGCGATCACACTCGCCGAGTTCGCGAACGCCAAGCATCGCGCCCGGAGGCCGACGTCGTGATCGACCGCGCCGAGCGCATGGCCGCTATCCGCGCGGCAGCCCATCGCGTCCGCGAGGACCGCGAGATCGCGTCCGAGCTCGAGACCCCTCTCGCGGGCGACAACGCGACCGCCCCGATCGTCGCGCCGGCGACGCGATGCCCGCACTCGACCAAGCTCACGGACAAGCCCGGGCCCTGCTCGCTCTGCCTCATGCCGGCGGTGCGTCGGATCGCGCCCGGAACCAGCGGCGGCGTCGACCGCCAAAGCTTCCTGCCCGCCCACGTGAACCGTCCGCGACGCGTGAAGCACACCCAGACCATGACGCCCGACATCACCCCGCAGCCGGTCCCCGATGCCGATCGAGTCGACGCCGCGACGGAGTCCCAGCCGGCTCAAACCGTCGACGCAACGGAGGCCCGATGATCGTCGAAGCCCCGAACGACAAGATCCGCCCGATCAACTGCGTTCTCGCGGTCGAAGCCGCCAAGCGCATCGGCGTGTCGCGGGCTTGGATCCGCACGCTGATCAAGACCGGCCGCCTCGACGTCATCCGGCAGGGCGCGCGCTGCTGGGTGCGTATCGAGGACGTCGACGCGTACGCGGCCGAGCGCGCCGCGAGGACCGCGCGATGATCGCCCCCGCGCAGGTCCCGGCCCTTCTCCGGCTCCTCGCCGACGAGCACGAGCACGCCTCCGACGGGACGCGCCGCGCGCTCGCCGGCCTGCTCGACGACCTGGGCCTCGAGCTGAAGCGTCAGGGCCTGGCCGCTGCCGCTTCGTACGCCTTCGGCCGTGCCGACGGCCTTCGTCGCGTTTCCCGCTCGCGCCGCGAGCGCGCACCGATCTTCAACTAGCCGGCGCGACCGGCGGAGAAACGAATGAACCGCACGAACGTGATCAACGAGATCGAGTCGTACCTCGGCGAACCCTGGAACCGGCTCGACACACTGAGCGACGCGGAGCTGATGGTCTGCCTCGCGAACGCCCGCGCCTACGCGAAGAACCGCGCCGATGGCATCGCCCATGCCCCGGTTTCGGGCGTCGCACGCATGGACGCCGCCGACAAGCGGCCCGCGCGCACGGACGATGACGATTATTCCATCGACGGGAACATCCGACAGCACGCTGCTGCCCGTCGCGCACGAGAGCTGCTCGGCCAGCCGTCCCGCTACAAGGACGGCGGCAAGCCCGCCGATCCGCGATCGGACGCTTCGAGCTCGACCGATGAGAATGCCGCCCGCGCACGCATGCGCGAGGCCGCAGCTGCGCAGTTCGGTCAGCCGAGCATCCTCGCGCGCCGGAAGTAGGACCAGGATCATGAAGACGATCGATCAGATGTTGGACATCATCCAGCGTGTCGACGGTGTCGACTACGCGGACCGCGACCCCAAGTTCATTCGCGCGTACTACGCGCAGGCGTGCAAGTCGACGACGTCGCGGGGGCCTGCCTACGCGCGGCTCGACGCGGCTGGCGACGGCGACCCCGACGCGAACGACACGAACCATCGAGGCCGGCGTGGCGCGAACTCGGCCGTCGCCGACCCCGGCGCGCTGCCGGACGTCTCGGGCATGGACCTTCGCGCCGCAAAGGCCGTCGCTCTCAGCATCGGCAGCTACTCGACCGACGTCCGTCGCGAGCTCGCGACCGCCATCCTCGATCGTCTGCGTGAGCTCGGTGCAGACCAGGTCGCCGACATGTTCTCCAAGGCATGGACGTACGGCGACCTCGACCAGCCGAGCGACGACGAGTCCGAGCGCGACGGCGCGGCGCACACTGACGCCGATGCCCAGGCCGAAGGTCGTCGAAAGTCCGCTGCGCAGGCGCGCGCACTGCTCGAGGCGCCCGGACGGGCCGACGAGCGCCGCGCCCTGATGCCTGCGACGCGCCGCCGCTCGAAGTAACGATGAAGCGCAACCAGCCGCGATTCGACGAGCTCGACCGACTCGCGCGCGACGTCCTCGCCGGACGTGCGCAGCTAAGCCCTGAGACGCGGCGAAGGATGGCCGAGGTTGTCGGCCGCCCGCCCGATCACGCGACCGACGACCGCCGCGTCGCTTTGCACTACGCCGTCAAGCGCGGCCTGACCCGATAGGAGACGAACGACAATGGACATCGACCCGACTACCCTCCCCCCTTCCGTTCGCGCTCGTCTCGAGACGCACAAGCGCGAGACCGAGCTGAAGGCGCGATGCGCCGAGTTCGCCGCCCTCGCGAAGTCCGACCCGGTCGAGGCCGGAGAGATGCTGCTCGCTGCGACCGCGTACGACGCGCCGGCGTACATGCGCGAGCTCGAGGCTGACGAGCTCGTCGAGTTCGCGCGCAACGCGAAGGCGAGCGTGCGCCGCTGGATCATCGAGCAGCATGCAAACCCCAAGTGGTTGATGACTCAGCTCACGCCCGATGAAGACGTCCCGGTCTGGGTGCGCCTCCGCCATCGCGACTACATCGAGACGACCGACGCCGCGCATGTGCGCGCGGGCCGTAAGTTCTTCGTCCGCACCGGCGCGTGCGAGATCACGGGCGAGGACGCGCAGCGCCTCATCGACGCCGGCGCGCGGCGCCTGGTACAGCCGCCGAAGGCCGTCACCATGGGCTACATCGACGGGCAGCGCACGGCCCCCGAGCCGTGGCGCTACCGCGGCGCCGTCATCGAGGACATCGAGCTGTGGCGCGCCGAGGCGCTCGAGGCCGTGCGGACGGTCGATCGCGAGCTCGACGCGGCGATCAAGGACGCGATCCTGATCGTCGAAGAGCTGCCCATGGCCGAGCGCCGCGCGCGCTTGCTGGGGATGTCGTGAAGGGCCAGCGCCGCGATCCGCGCGTCGACCATCTCGCGTGCATGATGCAAAAGGTCGGCTTCCTCGAGCATCGGATCGCTGAGGTCGGCGACCCGCGCGGCCACCTCGGACGCGAGGTCGCGGCGCTGATCTGGGCGATTGAAACCGCCAGGGATAGCGCTCCGGAGGTCGCGGCGCTGATCCCGCAGGCCGAGGCGATCGCCGAGGACCGCCTCCAGCGCGCGCTCGCCCCGCGTCCGAATCCGACCGCAGGCTAGTTCGGCGAGCTCGACTCGCGGCCGAGCTCGACCGCGACGAGCTGATCACGTAGCAACGCGACCGCGACGCGGTCGTCGCGTCGAAGCGCCGCGTAGAGCTCGGCCAGCAGCGCCTCGCGGACGGCGCGGATCCGGCGGCTACTCACGGTGGGCTCCCTCGAGCTCTTCGTCGTCGGCGAGGAGGCCGAGCTTGCGCGCGAGCTCGACCAGCGCCTTGTCCCCCGACGGAAAAAAGCCGGGCCGAAGCACTCGTTCCACCAGGCCGGCCTCCGTCCCGTCCTTGAGCAGCCGATGGCGCACGCGGCTTTCGAGCTCAGCGCGGTCGATCGTGCGGCTACCCACGGCGGCTCTCCGCCATGACGTACAAGGCGAGCTTCCGGGCGTCTTCCACCGAACGGACCGTGTAGGCCACGAACCGGCCGCCTGCGCGGACGTGTAGGAACCGGACCCGATCGCCCGCGGAGACCGCGACGAGCGCGACCGGCGAGCCTGCCTGCGCCCCGTAGAGCTCGAGATCGCGACGGGCCCGGGCGAACGCAAGGCGCGCCATCCCGGCGTCGACGAGCGCGCCGATCACGCGACGCCGCGCCAGACCGAGCTCGCGAACGATCGCGTCGCCGAGCTCGAGGGGCGCCCCCACGTCGGCCGTCATCGCCATGCGGGCGGCGATCGCGTGGTCGCTCGGCTGGTTCGGGCGCGTCGCCTCGACGAGCCGCGCGAGCTCGGTGCGGTCCATGTCGGCCGTCCTAGCCCGGTCGACGTGAACCCCGCCCGCCGGCGTTCCGACGGGGAACACGAGCTCGGACATGGTCTCGCGCGGGATGGGGATCGTGTGGCGGGTGCGCGTCCTCGAGCGCACCGGCGGTTCGAGGGGAACGTCGACGACGACCGTGTCGAGGTAGTCCCGGAGAACGGAATCGAGATCGTTGGTCATCTGGCACTGACCTTTCGTGAAAACGGGCAAGGCTCCGCCGCCGGCGTGTTCGCCGCTGCCTTTGTCTGCCAGGACTCCGACCTCGGAAATCACCGGCGGGGAGCGATGCGAGTGTAGCTGTTCGGCGGCTTGATCTCCGGGTTCGGAAGTCCTGGCCCTACCAGCTGTCCCTCCGACTCGACGGAGTACGAAGCGAAGAATCGACTCCGATGGGGCGTCGATGGGGTATCGGGATCGACCGTGGCCCGCCGTGATAGCGTGCCGCGATGGCGGATCAGAAACGGCCGTGGTTCTCGTCGCTGACGCACGTCGCTCACATGGTCAACATCCAGCTCTCGAAGGACGAGCAGCCGGACTTCACGTTCGCGGACGTGTACGCGGGCCTCGAGAAGGGCGACCTGTTCAAGAAGCTCGAGGAACGCATCCCCGGGTTCGATCACTGGGGCCTGCTCACGAAGTCGGACGGCTTCCAACCCGAGCTGCTGATGGAGACGCTCGGGGAGGCCGCCGAGTTCTATCGCGGCAAAGAACACAACAAGCTCGGCATCGCCAACGAGGACGCCGGGCTGTCGCTGCTGCTCGCGCTCGTGCTCTTGGCGCTCGACGAAAAGATGTGGGATCAGACCGAAGCGGCCGATCGCCCGAAGGGCTTCCGCAGGAACTAGGCGACCGCCTCGCGGCTACGAAGCCCAGCGACGAGCCGCCCAGCGGGCGAGCTCGACCGCGAGCAGCTCGCGAAGCCGATCGTCCCGCGTGAGGTCGTCGACCTTGCGGCGCGCGAGCTCGGCCGCACGGCCTTCGTGCCCCGGCCACGGCCGCGCGCGAAGCGTCGGGCAGCGCGCGGCGACGGTGGTCGCCCATCGCTCGCCCCGACATGCGGCCACGCCCCGGAGATGCGCGAACGAGTCGTCGACGCACCGGTCGCATAGTCGATCGCGCGCGCAGCACGTCACGCGATCACGATCGCGCGCGGGTCTGACGTCTAGGCGCAACCGCGCGGCGCGACTGCCGCGAGCTCGATCGCTAGCTCGTCGAGCCTCGGCCGGCCCGCACGGTACGCGACAAGCGACGCGAACCACCATGCACGGGCGTCGGGGTCGTCGACGGGCATCAGGTTCGACGTCCACGACTCGAGGGAGAACGGATGCGGCGCGTTGAGGTCGATCATGGCCCGGTTATCGGCACGACCGCCCAAAGGTTGCGTCGTCCGAGATCTCCTGCGACGTCGCGGGACTAGCGCCCCGAAGGCTTTTTGGGGCATCACGTGTTCTCAGGGTAGGATCGCCAAGTGTCGGACGGTGCAGACAAGAACGCCGAGAACCCGGACGAGTTCGTCATCGAGGTCGACGGCGAAGGTGTGCACATCGACACGATCGACGCGTCCGCCGTCCTCGAGTTCACGGTCGCGTACCTGAACCTGCTGCGCCTCTGCGCCGAAGAGCGCGACGAGCCGCTCGAGTTCCGGGGGCTGCGGGCGTTCGAGAAGTGCGGATCGCTCGGGACGATGCCGACGGACGCCGAGATCGCGCGACAGGCCACGCTCGACGCGCACAAGCTTCTCGTATCGCGCGAGCGCCCGAGCTTCGGGCTCAGGGGCGCGGTGCAGGTCGTCCGCGACAAGCGCGAGGCGCTTCCAAGCCACTACAGCGTGACGGTCAAGGTCCGCGGCCTCGAGCGGCGCGTCGCGGCGCAGCCGACGTCGAACCTCGCCGACTCGCCATATGCCACGACCTCGATGCGCGCCTACGTTCAGCGCGTCGGAGGTGCACGCCCCCGCGCGACGTTCCGATCGAAGTCCGAGCTCAAGGTGTTCCACCTCGACCTCAAGGACACGGACCAGGGTACGGCGCTCGCGAAGTACCTCTACAAGATCGTCGACATCTCGGCGCTCGTGCTGCGCGACGAGGAAGGCAACATCGAAGGCGGCACGTTGCGCGAGTTCTATCCGGTCGTCGACGCCGACCCGGTGCGCGCGTGGAACGAGTGGTTCAAGGAGGCCGGGGTGACCTCGGCCGAGCAGCTCGAGGAAAATCGCAAGGGGCGTGGCCGTGGCGATGGATAGCAAGAAGCTCCCGGGCCGCGCGCTCGTCGACACCGGTCTGCTGACGCGGGCCATCGGCGGGTTGCCGGCTGACGCGCAGACCGCGCTCTGCCGCGAGTTCTACGAGCAGATGCTGGCCGAGGGCCGCGACGTCCTGATCGCCGCCCCGACGATCGCCGAGATCATGCGGCTGGACGGCAAGCGCACCGTGCCGCGCGTGCGCAACGTCGAGGTCGTCGGCTTCGACGAGCAGGCCGCGACGCTTCTCGGCGCGGCGTTCCCGATGTCCGTGCTGAAGAAGCTCGCGGCGGCGATCGGCAAGACCACGACGCAGACCTATCTCAAGTACGACGCGATGATCGTCGCGTGCGCGATGCGGCACGGCGCCCAGTGCATCGTGGCGCTCGACAGCGACATCCACGAGCTCGGCAAGGAGGTGGGGATCGACGTGTACCGCCCCGACCACTTCCTCGCGCCGCAGGTCTCCCTGCACTTCGCCGCGCACGCCGCCCCCGCCCCCACCGAGCCGGAGACCGAGTAGCGAGCTCGGCCCGACGCCGGCCCAGGCAACGGTTGCCTGAAAGGTCGAGGAAGGCGGGGATGAGCGGGGACCAGAGGGGATGAAGCGCCGAATGATCGTGCGAAGATGCGGTAATCGTTAAAGTATCGGCGCGGTTCAAGTCCCTTTGGGGTCACCAATCTTCGCGAGTCGTCAGGTCGCGATCGCGGATCGCTCCCACGATCGCGCGTGTCGCGGAGGCCGTCAGGCGCCTCGCTGATCTACGCGCGCAGCTCGGCGCTGCCTTGACTTTCGAGCGCGCCCGGTCGACGATCGTTTTCCAACGCACATTGATGGCGGTGGAGTCCGCCGATACCCGCGCCCGCTGGAGGCGCCAATGACTCCTACGAGAGCCCACCGGGCACCGTAGGACGTTTGCGACCTCGGTGCTCCCAGCAGTCGCCGAGATGAGCACTACCCAACGAACTCCCCTTTCCCGCGAGGTGATCGACCTCGGCTGGGTGTCGGTTATCGAGCACGTCGCGCGCCGCGAGGTCCTCGACGCGTTCGGCGACGCGTTCGGTCACGTGCTGATCGACGCGGAGCTCGTTCGGTTTGACGACGCGGCGGTCTCGCTGTCCGCCATGGAGCTCGCATGACCTGGCGCACTCGAATCAGCGCGCTCGCGCAGTGGATCGTCCTCGGCGCGCTCGTCGGCGTGTTCTGCGGCGCAGCCTCTGCCCTCTTCCTGTACTTGCTCGGCGTGGTGACTGACTACCGCGGCGGGCACGAGGTGATCGTGTACTTCCTGCCGGTCGCGGGCCTCGTCATCGGCATCCTGTACGCGCGCTTCGGCGAGTCGATCAAGGCCGGCAACAACCTCGTGATCGACACGATTCACGACGAGGGTCCCGAGATCCCGTTCCGCATGACGCCGATGGTGCTCGTCGGCACGGTCCTCACACACCTGTTCGGCGGAAGCGCCGGTCGCGAAGGAACCGCTGTCCAGATGGGCGCGAGCCTGTCCGACTACATCTCCCATCGGCTCAGGCTCAACCCGGAGCTTCGCAACCAGCTGCTCGCCGCGGGCGTTGCGGGCGGATTCGGCTCCGTGTTCGGCACACCGATCGCCGGCACGGTGTTCGGTCTCGAATTCGTGGTGCTCGGCCGCATCGAGTATCGCGCGCTCGTCCCGGCCCTCATCGCGTCCGTCGTCGGCGATCTCACGACGCGCGGCCTCGGGATCCATCACACGATCTATCCAGCTGCTCCGCACGTCGCGCTCGATCCGCTGCTCTGCGCGAAGTGGCTCACGTTCGCGGTCGCGATCGCGCTGACGAGCGTCGCCTTCATCGAGCTGACGCACTTCCTCAAGCGACGCGGCGAGCGTCACGTGAAGATGCTTGGCGCGCGCATGGCGATCGGTGGTGCGATCGTTGTCGTGCTGTGGCAGGTCGTCGGCACGAGCGACTATCTGGGCCTCGGCGTGCCGACGATCGTGCGCTCGTTCAACGATCCTCACCTGCCGGTGTACGCGTTCGCGCTGAAGCTCCTGTTCACGGCGATCACGCTGGGCGCCGGTTTCCTCGGCGGTGAGGTCACACCTCTCTTCTTCATCGGCGCCGCGCTCGGCGGTGTGCTGGCGCCAGCGCTCGGGATCCCGCGCGAGCTGGGTGCGGGCGTCGGGCTCGCGGCGGTCTTCGCATCGGCGTCGAACACGCCGCTCGCGCTCTCGATCATGGCCGTGGAGCTGCTCGGCGCGAACATCCTCCCGCACGTGATGATCGTCTGCGTCATCGCGTATCTCATCACCGGCCATCGCAGCATCTATCCCTCGCAGCGCGTGACGCGCGGTAAGGGTGGCGGCGGCCCGGGGCGTCCCGTGCGGTTGCGGGAGCTGGAACACAACGCGTCCGAGTCCGAGAAGCACGAGTAGCTTTGACCGAAAGCCGCGCGCCGCGGCTGCGCCTTCGGCGAGCGCGTGCCTCTACAATCGGAGCGATGACGAATGACGACGAGGACGTGCCGATCCACATCGACCACCGCGATCCGGCGACAGCGCGGACGTGGGTCGAGGAGACGGTCGCCAGGAAGCCGTTCCGGCCGACCTTCTTCGCGGCGTTCTGCGCGGCGCTCGCGGGGCGCCGTCAGCTGCGGATCTTGGAGCTCGGGTCGGGACCCGGCCATCTCGCGCGCGAGATCCTGCAGCGCTGCGACGTGCGCGCGTATGCGGCGCTCGACTGGTCGCAGGCGATGCACGAGATCGCGGCGGAGCACCTCGGCGAGCTCGCGGCGCGCGTGACGTTCGTCGTGCGCGACTTCCGCGAGGCGACGTGGCCCGCGGACCTCGGCGCGTTCGACGCGATCGTGACGATGCAGGCGGTCCACGAGACGCGACATCGGCGGCACGCGCTGCCGCTGTTCGAGCGCGCGCGGACGCTGCTCGTTCCGGGCGGGCTGCTGCTGTACTGCGACGGGTATCTCGTCGATCCGGCGGCGAAGCTGGCCGCGCTGGCCCTCGAGCGCGACGACCAGCCGCGCGTGCTCGAGCGCGCGGGATTCGTCGACGTGCGGCGGCTGCACGACGAGGGCAACCGCGCGCTGTACATCGCGACGAACCCGGCCTGACGCGACGTATACTGGCTTGCGTGTGGCGGATCCTGATCGCGGATGACCTCGCGGTGATCCGGCGCGGTCTGCGCGTGATCCTCGAGGAGCAGCTGACGTCGGTCGCGGTGGTCGAGACGTCGCTCGGGCCGGAGGCGGTCGACGCGCTCGAGCTGCCCGTCGATGCCGCGCTCGTCGCGGCGGGGGAGCCCGGGCGCAGCGGCCTCGATCTGCTCGCGCGGATCCGGAGGCGCGTGCCGGATCTGCCGGCGGTGCTGCTCGGCGAGCACGAGAGCGAGCAGCTCGCCGATGGCGCGCGACGCCAGGGTGCGGCCGGGTTCCTGTCGCGGTCGGCATCGGTGGGCGAGATCGTCGCGTGCGTCGTCTCGCTGGTCGGGACGAAGCCGCAGGCCGCCGCGCGCGCGAAGAGCGAGACGCTGCCGCGCCTGTCGGGGCGCGAGCTCGAGGTACTGCGCGGCATCGCGATGGGAAACACGGTCGGGCACATCGCGGCCGCGATGGGGCTCAGCGTGAAGACCGTGAGCACGTATCGGACGCGGCTGCTCGAGAAGCTCGGGCTCGCGACGAACGCTGACCTCGTGCGTTACGCGCTCGACCACGCGCTCGCGTGATCAGCGCGCGGCGGCGAGCGAGTGCACGACCGTGCGCGCGACATCGACCGAGCCGTCGTAGCGCGCCTCGGCGGCGCAGAACACGCCGGCCGTGACGACGATCGCGCGGTAGACGTTCGGCTTGCCGTCGACGGCCTTGCCCTCGAGCTCGAGCTCGGCGTCGGAGTCCTTGATGACCTTCGCGTCCTTGAGCGACTTCTTGAGCGTGGCCTTGAGGTCGCCGAACGACGCGGCTGCTTTGGGCTGCGAGACCGCGACGGAGACCTTCTTGTCCTTCGACTGTGCCACCGCGCCGGTCGCACTCCAGTCGACGGGCAGCGCGACGCTGCACTTGCCGCCCGCCGACACCGCGACCCGCGCGCTATCGGCGTGGGCGAGACGGGATGCGACCACCAGGGCGACGGCGACCTTCCACATGGGGATCTACATATCATCCGCGCACCGCGCGCGCCTCGTCCGAGCATCTCTCGCATACACCGCACCACACGAGGCGGTTCGCCGCGTCGCATCGATCACTCCCCGCGCGAGGCCGAGATGGCCTACGATCGGTGTTCATGGGGAAACTCACTTCGTGTGCCGTGTTGTTCGCAGTTTCGGCGTGTGGGGGCGGGGGCAGCAAGCCGGATGCTGCTGTTCATGACGGCGCGGCCGATGCGCCCGCCGAGACGCTCGGCCCCGCGCCTGCACTCGCGATCACGTGCACCGACGCGGCCGCCGATATCTACACGTTGCCGTCGGGATTGCCGACGATGAGCGATGCCCACCGCGGCGACGTGTTTCACTGCGCGGTGACCGAGTCGCTGAGCGCGTACAAGGTCACGACGCAGATCGCCGCTGACAACGCGAACTATCCGCTCGCGGCGTCGCCGACGGAGATGTCGGGATTCTGGACGTATCGCATCGCCTACCGGTCGGAGCGCAACACGGTGAATGCGAACCGCGCGGAAGGCGACATGGCAGCCGTTCTGCTCGTGCCGGACAAGCCGCTCGCCGGTGCGCCGCTCGTCGTGTACGGGCACCCGTCGTGCGGCGTGGCGCCGAAATGCGCGCCGTCGCATCACTCTCTCGCGGGCGCGCCTGACGATCAGGATTACCCGCCGCCGCTGTTCCGCATCGCGGGTGCGGGCTACACCGTGATCATGCCCGACTACTCGGGCTTCTCGTACGGACAGCCCCCCGGCTACTTCAACGCTGAGGACGAGGCGCACGGCATCCTCGATGCGACGCGCGCCGCCGCGAACGTGCTGCCGACGCCGCCCGACAAGATCGTGTTCGTCGGTCACTCGCAAGGCGGGCACGCCGTCGTCTCCGCGCAGGCCTTCGCCGAGAGCTATGGCCACGCGGGGACGATCGTCGGTGTGGCCGCGATCGCGCCGCTGTGGACGTCGATGGATCTGTTCGCGGCCGCGACGACGCCGACGGCGAACCTGATGACCGGCAGCGCCGGCGATCTGAGCGCGATCCTGTACGCGATGGAGTACGCGTACTCCGCCGGCGAGCTCGATGACGGCGCGGGCCACGGCGTCGACGTGTTCCAGGCGGCGAAGCAGCAGGCCGCGAAGGACACGATCCTGGGCGGCGAGTGCTACGACATGGCGCAGCTGCAGACGCTCGGCGCGACGCCCGGCGACTTCTTCGATTCGAGCTACGTGAGCTCTGTCGGTAACGCATGCTCGCTCGGCGGGTCGTGCACGGATCAGCTCTCGATGACGTGGAAGTCGCGGTGGCAGGCGGACCGCCCCGCGATCGATCCGAACGGCGCGCCGATGCTGATCATGTTCGGCGGCATGGACACGTTCGTCACGGCCGGCCGCCAGCAGTGCGCCGTCGACAAGTGGAACGCGGAGCTCGCCGCCGGCAGCAACGCGACCGCGACCGTCACGTACTGCAACAACCCGCAGGCCGCGCACCGCGACCTCGTGCGCACCTCCGACATGGACTACGTGCTGCAGTGGATCGCGAACAAGGGCGGCATCGGCGCGGCCCCCGCGGCATGTACGCCGCCCGCGACCCACACGTGCCCCCAGCTGCCCGTGAACTGGTAGCGCCGGCTCGCGCGCTACAGGTCGAGGTGCTCGGCGAGCAACAGCAGGCGCTCGCCTTCATGCGGACCGTCGAGCGGCTCGATCTCGGCGAGATCGCCCCAGAAGCCGTCCTGACGCAGCTCGATGAAGAGCGCGCGCGTGCCCGCGGAGAGCACCGACGGCCCCTTGCAACCGAGGGTCCCGCCATCGCGGGCGCGGATCGTCTCGGCGGCGGCGGGCGTGAGGACGCGCGTGAACCGGGCGGTCGGGTGGACGAGCATCGCGTGAAGCGTCGCGCGCCCCTCTGACATCAGTCGCGGTCGCCGCCCTCCTCCTCGACGAACGTGCCGTCCGCCTTGAACGTCGCCTCCTTCGCACCGAACGCGATCTCGTACGAGACGGACGTGCCCGCGGTCTGCTTCTCCGCGCGCGCGGCCTTGGCCTTGGGATACTTCGCGGCGAACGCCTTCTTGACGGCGGCGGGGAGCGCGTCCGGCGCGATCGTCTCCTCGACCTGGAGGATCGTGCCGTCAGGGGCGACGTCGACCTCGGCCTTGCCGGTGTCTGCCTTCGTCACGCGCACCTCGAACTGATCGTGGCCGCGCTCCTTCTCGGCCTTGCAGCGGACGATCTTTGCCTTCGGAAACGCCTTCGCGATCGCGTCGGTGACAGCGGTTGGACAGCCCGGTGCGGCGACAGCGGGGGGCGTGACGAGGACGAGCGCGAGGACGAGGCCGAGGGACGCGAGTGAGGTACGCAGCATGAGGGCAGCCTACGCGGCTCGCGTGAAGTGCATGTGAATGCAAGCGCCTGCCAGGCCTCGTGAATCCGGGTCCGGGCCGGTCTTGGCATATGATGCCGCCGTGAGGGCTTGGTTCCTCGTCGTCCTCGGCGGTTGTTCGTTCCAGGCAAAGAGCGGCCTGGTCGGCGGTGATGCGTCGCGCGGCGAAGCAGGCCCGGTGATCGGCGATGGTCCCGTCACCGGGGATGGTCCCATCACCGGCGACGCGCGGATGATCGACGCGCGCCCCGCGGATGCGCCTCCCGGATGCGACGGCGCGGGCGCGTACACGGTGTGCCTGACGTCGCAGCCGACGCAGCCGCTGACGATCGTCGACATGCTGATCAACACCGACGACTGCATCGACGGCCAGAAGGTCTCGCCCGGCAACGGCGCGCCGATGCTGTGCGTGCTCGCCGGCACCAACGTCATGCTCGGCGGGCTCGTGCGCGGTGAAGGCTCGCTGCCGCTCGCGCTGCTCGCGACGGGCAACCTGTCGCTGCCGAGCGGCGCGACGCTCGATGTCTCGAGCTCGATCTTCAACGGCCCCGGCGCCGCCGCGAACGGGCCCGGCTGCGTGCGGAAGAACGGCACGAACAACATGATGGGCGGCAGCGGCGGTGCGGGCGGCAGCTTCGGTACGCAAGGCGGCAACGGCGGCAATGGCGCGTCGAGCGGCGGCGTCGCGGCGGGCGTGATCGCGCCGGCGTTCCTGCGCGGCGGCTGTCCCGGCGGCAACGGCGGCGGCGGCATGGGCATGGGCGGCGGCGGCGGCGACGGCGGCGGCGCGGTGTACGTGCTCGCGCGCGGCTCGCTCGACATCGCGGGAAACATCAACGCGTCTGGCGGTGCTGGTCACGCACCCGGCACGAACAAGAACGGCGGCGGCGCCGGCGGCAGCGGCGGGATGATCGCGCTGTGGGCCGGTACGCTGAACGTCACCGGCGAGCTGTACGCGAACGGTGGCGGCGGCGCGGGCGGCTCGGAGCAGCAGGTCGGTCAGAACGGCGGCGAGTCCGGCGGCCCGACGTCGGTCGCGCAAGGCGGTGGCGGCGGCGGCAACACCGGCGACGGCGGCGACGGCGCGATCTCGACACAGCCGGGCGCGAACGGAACGAACGGGTCGAAGGGCGGCGGCGGTGGCGGCGGTGGCGTCGGGGTCATTCGCAGTGTTTCGGGGCAGTCGATCGGTGGAATGCTGTCGCCTCCGGCTTCCTAGCAGGGTGCGTGCCTTGCACCAGCGGTGGTCATGTCGGACCCCGCCGAAGAAGCCGAAGAACGAAGCTCCCCGAGCGGCAAGATCGTCTACGACGCGATCCTCAAGGAAGGCGAGGACGAGCTCGAGCGCCCGACCAGCGCGCTGCTGTGGAGCGGCCTCGCGGCGGGGCTGTCGATGGGATTCTCGTTCCTCGGCGTCGGGCTGCTGCGCGCGTTCCTGCCGCACGCGACGTGGGTGCCGCTCGTCTCGTCGTTCGGATATTCGCTCGGCTTCGTGATCGTCATCCTCGGACGGCAGCAGCTGTTCACGGAGAACACGCTGACCGTGATCCTGCCGCTGATGAAGAAGCGTGATGCGCACACGCTCGCGAACGTCGGGCGGTTGTGGCTGACGGTGCTCGCGGCGAACGTCGTCGGCGCGCTGGTGTTCGCGTGGGTGCTCGCGCGGACGCAGGTCGTCGATCCCGGCACGTTCGACGCTCTGAAGACGGCCGCGACCGAGAGCACGCCACCGTCGTTCGGTGTGGCACTGCTGCGCGGCGTGTTCGCCGGCTGGCTGATCGCGATGGTCGTGTGGCTGCTGCCGTTCGCGGAGACCGCGCGCCTCTGGGTGATCATCCTCTTGACCTACATCGTCGGCGTCGCCGGGCTGACGCACGTCATCGTCTCGACGGTCGACGCCGGGTTCCTCGTGTTCGCCGGCGAGAGCACGTGGCGCGACCTCGCGATCGGGACGTTCGTGCCCGCGCTGCTCGGCAACATCGTCGGCGGCACCGCGCTGGTCGCGGCGCTCAACCACGCGCAGGTCGTCGCGGGCGGCGGCGTGGACGCGTAGCCGCACCAGGCCGGGAGATCGCGGCGCGTCTAGTCCGCGAGCCCGAGGCGGCGCAGCAGCATCTGCAGCGTCAGCCCCTGCACGAGGATCGCGAACGCGACGATCGCGAATGTCATGACGAGGATCGCATCGCGCTGGTCGCTCGCCGGCAGCACGAGCGCGAGCGCGACCGCGAGCCCGCCGCGCAGGCCGCCCCACGTCAGGATCTTGACCGCGTGCGGCGGCTTCTTCATGAACGGCCGCAGCACCGCCACCGACGCCCCGACGGAGACGAGCCTCGCAACGAGCACGATCGGCACCGCGAGCGCCGCCGCGACCGCGAGCTGCGTATCGACCTGCAGGCGCGTGGCCTCGAGCCCGAGCATCAGGAACAGCACCGCGTTGAGGATCTCGTCGATGAGCTGCCAGAACACCATGACGTGCTCGCGCGTCTTCTGGCTCATGCCGGTCTCGGCGCGGTTGCCGATCACGATGCCGGCGACGACCGCCGCGATCGGCGCCGAGATCGCGAGCGACTCGGCCAGCGCGTAGCCACCGAGCACGAGCGCGAGCGTGATCATCACCTCGACGACGTAGTCATCGATCGACGAGATCAGCCGATCGCCGACGAACCCGAGCACGAGCCCGAACACGGCGCCGCCGATCGCCTCGCGCACGAACAGCCACGCGACGTGCTCCGCTCCGACGTG
>CAYUNM010000080.1:0-25727 GCA_964446175.1 uncultured Kofleriaceae bacterium | reverse complement strand
AAGTGCCACATCTACACGACGACGACCGGCGCGATGAAGAACGCGTTCGGCGGCCTGCTCAACACGAAGCGCCACTACACGCACTCGTGGATTCACCAGACGCTCGTCGATCTGCTCGCGATCCAGAAGGAGATCCACTCCGGCCTGTTCGCGATCATGGACGGCACGACGGCCGGTGACGGCCCGGGCCCGCGCACGATGCGCCCGGTGATCAAGGACGTGATGCTCGCGTCCGAGGATCAGGTCGCGATCGATGCGGTCGCCGCGTCGATGATGGGCTTCGATCCGATGAGCCTCGACTACATCCGCCTCGCCGACGAGGCCGGCCTCGGCAACGGCCGCCGGGAGAACATCGAGGTCGTCGGCGACACGCAGCTCGCCGATCAGAAGTGGGGCTTCTCCGTCGGCGACAACGGCGCGTCGATGGTCGGCGACATCATGTGGTTCGGGCCGATGAAGCGGTTCCAGAAGCTGTTCTTCCACACGCCGCTCGTGAACCTATTCGTGATGGGCTCGGAGGCCTATCACGACTACTACCGGTGGCCGCTGCGCGACCGCCGCGTGTTCGAGTCGTGGAAGGCCGAGACGCACTGGGGCCAGCTGTTCGACCAGTACCAGGCGAACGGCACGCTCGCGAAGCAGGACGTCGCGAAGGTCGGCTGAGCTCGCGCGCGCCGGCGGAGGCGCGGCAGCTAGAAGTGCCAGCCGACCGCGGCCTGCGCGCCGCCGGCCGTCGGGGCGACCTCGACCTTCGGCAGCACGCGGTGCGGGCGGTTCATGATCGCGAGCACGACGCCGGTCACCAGCACGCCGCCGCCGGTCGCCATCATCGCGATGCCGATCTTGCCCTTGAGCTCGGCGGCGTTCTGCTCGTCGAGGAGCGGGCGGTGCTGCGGCGCGGTCAGGCCGGGCTCGCAGCCGGCCGCGCACTGCACGGCGTAGTCGGTCTGGAACTGATCGAGCTGGCTCTTGCCGAGGAAGTACGTGCCGACGCCCGCGAGCCCGACGGCGAGGCCGATGCCGCCGACCGTCCACGGCATCCAGCGCGCGTGCGGGTACTCGAGCTTGACGGCGGCGTCGAGCGGGATCAGCGCGACCTTCGCCTCGGCGGTGGCGCCGCCCGCGACGACGACCTTCTGCGACGCGGTCAGGTAGCCCTGGCGCTCGCCGACGATCGCGTGCTCGCCGGCCGCGATCCGCTGCTTCTGCGTGCCGGGGCAGTCGAACCACGGCTTGCCGTCGAGCAGGAGGTGCGAGGCCGTCGTGTCGCAGGTCGCCTCGATGTAGCCGACGCGGCCCTTGATCAGCGCCTGGTAGTCGAGCGCCTGCTGGTAGAGCTCGGGCTTGAACGGCTTGTCGCCGTACTGCAGCGCCTGCTCGAGATCGTCGGCGGCTTCGAGCACGCGATCGAGCCGGATCTCGGTGACCGCGAGGTTGAACCGGATCAGCGGGTGGTTCCACAGCGCGACGGCGGCCTTGTACTTCTCGAGCGCGGCCGTGTGCGCCTGCTGTGCGAACAGCTGGTTGCCCTCGTCGTAGAGCGCGTTCGCCTTGGCCTGCGTCTCGGGCGGCACGCCCTTGCTCCACGGCGTGTCGGGCTCCGGCGCGGGCGGCGGGGCAGGCGTCTCGTCGGGCGGCGCGGGCTCCTGCTTCTTCGGCGGAGCTGGCGCGGGCCTCTTCTTCGACGGTGCGGCCTGCGCGGTCTGCGCGGCGGCGAGCAGCACGAGCGCGATGCGCTTCACTTGAGGCCTCCGGTCGCGATCTTGCTCTTCTCCTGCTCGAGCTGCTTCACGCGCGCCTGCTCGGCGGCGAGCAGCGTCTGCAGCTTCGCGTTCGCCGCCTTCGCGTCCTCGGTCGCTTTCTTCGCGGCGTCTGCGCTCGCGGCGGCCTTCTTCGCGAGCTCGACCTGCGTCGCCTTCTCCGCCTGCGCGTCGGCCAGTGCCTTCCGCAGCTCCGCGTTCGCCTGCGCGAGGTCCTGCTGGGTCTCGGCGACCTTCGTGTTTGCCTGCGTGGCCGCGGTCTCGGCAGCCTTGCGATCGGCCTCCGCCTTCGCCTTGTCGGCATCGGCCTTCGCCTGCGCCGCCTGCGCCGCCTCGACGGCCGCGAGCTGCGCCTTGATCTTCGCCTCGGCGTCCTCGGCGCGCTTCGTCTTCTCTTCGGCGACCGTGTTCGCCTGCTTGAGCTGCAGCGTGAAGTACGACACGCCCGCGAGCACGACGACGAGCCCGAACACGACTGCCGCGAGCGCGCGGATCTTGCCGCGGCGTTCCTTCGCGAGCAGCTTCGCGGCCGCGTCGAGGAACTCGCGCTCGGTGGTCGACAGGTCGAGCACGTGGCGCTTCTGCGTCGCGATCGCCTCCTGCGCCGTCGCGCCGCGCCACACGAGGTCGTTCGCCTTGCCGCGCGCGACCCACTGCTTCGTCGCCTGCCGCAGCTCCTGCATGAAGCCGCGCAGCGCCTGGCCCTCCTCGAGCCAGCGCGTGAGCGTCGGCCACTCGGTGATCAACACCTCGTGCACGATCTCGACGGTCGAGCCGTGGTTCGGATCGGTGTGCACGATGATCAGGCGCGCACGCGCGAGCTGATCGAGGATGTTCTCGACCTCGGTGTGATCGCTCGCCAGCCCGAGCAGCTCCTGATGATCGACGACCGCGCGCGTGCCCTCCGCGGTCACCAGCCGTGTCATCACCGCGCGCAGCAGCGCCTGCCGCTGCGGCGGCACGGCCGCGGCGACCTCGTCGGCGTGGCGCGCGAACGCACCACCGACGCCGCCCATGCTGTTGTACGCCGCGACCGTCAGCAGCTTCTTGTGCTTGTCGCGGGCGTCCCACAGCCGCGTCGCCGCGAACTGGAGCAGCGCGAGCGCGCCCTTCGTCGTCGCGGCGGCCATCATATCGTCGATGATCCACGGATCCTCGAACGTGTAGCCGGCGAGCTCGGCCGGCCGCACGAGCGTCTCCTCGAGGTTGTCGTGGTCGGGCGCGCTGAGGAAGAACAGCCCGCGCGACAGCTCGGCGAGGAACTGCTTGTGGCCCGCGAGCCGATCGAGGAAGTCGGCGCGCATCGACAGCACGACGCGCACCGGGCTCGTCGGATCGTCGGCGGCCGCGAGCAGCGCGGCGAGGAACAGGCGGCGCGCCTCGTCGTCGTCGGAGAGCGTGAACAGCTCCTCGAGCTGGTCGACGACGATCAGCACGCGATGCTTCTTGCGCTGCGCGCTCTTGCGCAGCAGCTCGCCGTAGAAGCCGGGCGCGTCGTGCAGCTTGTCGATCACCGCGGCCTGGACCTGGCCGGTCTCGATCGCGTCGTCGAGCGTCGCGGCGAGGCTGTGCAGCGGCTGGCGTCCGGGCCGCAGCACGCGCACCTGCCACGCGTCTCCGCTCGCGCGCACGGCCGGCACGAGGCCCGCGTGCACGAACGAGCTCTTGCCGACGCCCGACGGACCGATCACCGCGAGCAGCGGCCAGGCGTCGAGCTGGCTGAGCGCGGTGCGGATCTCGTTGCTGCGTCCGAAGAAGTACTTCGCGTCGCCTTCGCCGAACGCGGCGAGCCCGCGATACGGACACTGGTCCTCGGTGAACCGCGCGCTGCGCGGCGCGAGGTACGCCTGCAGGTCGGCGATGACCGCGCCGGCATCGGCGTAGCGCTCGCTCTTTCGCTTGCGCAGGCACTTGTCGACGATCGCGACCAGCTCGTGCGGCAGCGACGGATCGCGCGCGCCGATGCTCGGCAGCGGCGTATCGAGATCGAGCAGGCGCGCCTTGAGCTTGTCGGCGTTCATCGTGCCCGCCGGGTGCACGCCGGTCAGCGCGCGCCAGAACATGATGCCGCACGCCCACAGATCGCTCTGGTGATCGACCTCGTCGGCGCCCCACGACTCTGGCGACATGTACGGCAGCGTGCCGACCATCGTGCCGCCGCCCGAGAACGTCACGTACGTGTTGCCCTCGCGCGTCGTCTCGAGCGCCGGCGTCTTCGCGTTCTGCGCGAGCCTCTCGACGGCATCGCCGCCTGGATCGAAGATGCGCGCGACACCGAAGTCGAGGACTTTGACGACGCCGCGATCCGTCACGAAGATGTTCGACGGCTTGAGATCGCGGTGCACGATGCCGTGCTCGTGCGCGCGCTCGAGTGCCCGCAGCACGCTCAGCATGATCTCGCTGAACTGCTTCTCCCCCGGGTGGCCTTCGAGCACCTGCGAGAGCGTCTTGCCCTCGAGGTACTCGAGCACCATGTACGGCATGTCGTCGTACTCGCCGACCTCGAAGATCGAGACGATGTTCTCGTGACTGACGCGCGCGGTCGCCCGCGCTTCGATCAGGAACCGCTGCGCGAGCACCGGATCGCTCTGCAGCAAGAACTTGATCGCGACCTTGCGCCCGAGCTTCGTGTCGCGCGCCAGGAACACCTGGCCCATGCCGCCGCGCGCGATCTCGCGGATCAGCCCGAACCGATCGATCTGCATGTTCTCGCTGATCTCGATCGGCGGACGCGGCTCCTTCTTGCGGCCGCCCGTCGAGCCGCGCGGCACGGCCTCCGGCTTCGGGAACTGCGCATCGGGCGGCAGCAGCGAGGTCGCCTGGCTCGACGGGCGACTGCGCATCGAGCCCGGCTCGACGACGGCCGCCATCGGTTCGCTGATGCGCCGCACGGCGGGAGGCTCGCTCGCCGGCCGCGCCTTGCTCGCGGGCAGCGCGTCGGTCGAGCCGCTGGCGAGCGGTGCGGGCGCTTCGGCGGGCGGTGGCGCTGCGATCTCGGCGGCGAGCTCGCGCAGCTGCTGGACGGCGGGCGGCGTGTCGACGCGTGCAGGTGGCGTCGCGGCGAGCTCGCGCAGCTGCTGGACGGCGGGCGGCGTGGCGACGCGTGCCGACGCAGCGCGAGCGGGAGGCGCCGGCGGCGCGGGCCGAAGCGGTGGGGGAGGTGGCGTCGTCGGAGGGCGCGGCGGTCGCGGCGCCGGCATCTGCTGCGACGGCCGCTGCACCGGAATCTGCTGCGACGGCCGCTGCGCAGGCATCGGCTGCGACGGCCGCTGCACCGGAATCTGCTGCGACGGCCGCTGCGCAGGCATCTGCTGCGACGGCCGCTGCGCGGGCATCGGCTGCGACGGTCGCGGCACCACCGGCCTCGGCACGGCCGGCTTCGCACCCGCGACCGGCGGAGGGATCGTCGACGCGCGCGGGGGCGCACTCGGCGGCTTCGTTCGCGGATTCGCGATCGCCTGCGGCGCGGCTCCCTTCGCACCGGCAGCGGGCGGCGGGGCAGCGGGCGGCGGGGCCGCCGGCGGGCGGTGCGAGTCCGCGACGATGCTCGTCGGCGGCTCCTCGAACGCGTCGTCATCGCCGGGCGCGACGTCGCCGTGCGGCTCGTCGTCGACGCGCGTCTCCTGGAGCATCGTCGGCGGTGTCTCGGTCGTCGAGCCGCCCATACCCATCAGGTTGCCGAGCGCGACATCCAGATCGTCGTCGTCTGGCGGCAGCACCGATGGACGCGGCGTCGCTCCCGTCTGGCGCGCGGGAACGCCATCTCCCCTCGGCGGTTTCGGCTCTGCCACCTGCCGCGATTGTATGCCAGCGCGCGGAACGCCGCGATGTAGGTCGCGGCACTACACGCTAGGTTTCCGCGTCGACGATCGCGCGCAGCTTCTCGACCGCTTGCGTGTGCAGGCGCGACGCCCAGGACTTCGAGATCCCGAGCTCGGCGCCGGCATCGAGGAGGTTCTTGCCCTCGTAGTAATGCTTGGTGACGAGCGCTCGCTCCTTGTCGTTCAGGCGCGCGAAGGCCTTGCGGAGCTTGCGCGCGAGGCGCTGGCTGTCGATCTGCTCGACGAGGTGAGCGTCGGTCGGCTCGGGTGTGTCGAAGCCTTCTTCGCCGAGCGCGTCGAGCGAGGTGACGTACATCGTCCGGATCGCGGACAGCGCGTCCTTGACCTGCCCGAGTGCTTCCTTGCCTTGCTTGGGCGCGCTGCCGCGTTCGCGTGCGCCGGCGTCGCGGTCACCGATGTTCTCGAGGTAGTCGGCGGCGGCGCGCAGCGCGACGAGCTGGCGCCACACGCGGCGGGGCAGGGTCGTGTTCTTGCGGATCGCGTCGACGAGCGCGCCCTGAATGCGATACCAGGCCCACGCGGCGAACGGCGTTCCACGCGAGGCGTCGTACGTGCGCGCGGCCTCGACGAGACCGGTGTTCGCGACCGATAGCAGATCGTCGAACTCGACGTGACCGGCGACACGCTTGGCCATCATCGCGGCACCGCGGCGCGCGACGTCGAGGTGGCGCTCGATCAGCTGCGCACGCTCGGCGTCCATGACGAGGCGAACGTATCACGTGCTAGCGTTGCTCCGTGGCCACGTTCACCCGGCTCGACGGCGCGCAGCTCTCGCAGCTCGCGAGCGCGTTCGGTCTCGGTGACGTTCACGCGCATCGCGCGATCGCAGCGGGCACGATCAACTCGAACTACGAGATCGAGACCGCGCGCGGGCCGTTCTTCGTGCGCGTGAATGAAGGCAAGAGCGAGCACGATGTGGCGTGGGAAGCGCGGCTCGTCGCGGCGCTCGCCGAAGGTGGCGTGGTGACGCCGCCGCCGGTCGTCGCGCTCGATGGTCGGCGATACGCGCCGCTGCCCGGCGCCACGACGAAGTGGATCAGCGTCTTTCCGTGGCGCGAGGGTCGCCACATCGCGGCGAAGGATGTCACGCCGGCGCTCGCGGAGACGTTCGGTGCCGCGCTCGCGCAGCTGCACGTCACCGGGCTCACGCTCCCCGAAGCGTGGCGGCGCGGCAGCATCTACGATCACGCGCACCTCGTCGGACGCTTCGAGCGATTCGCGCGCGAGGACGATCCAGCACTCGGCCCCGCGATCGCGATCCTGCGCGAGGAGCTGGCCGAGGCGACGCGCCAGGCCGCCGTGCGACGCCGCGCGACGCAAGGGATGATCCACGGCGATCTGTTCCGCGACAACGTGCTGTGGGCCGGCAACGCGATCAGCGCGATCCTCGACTTCGAGCAGGCGAGCGGTGGCAGCCTCGCGTACGACCTCGCCGTCTGCATCAACGACTGGTGCTGGAGCGATGGCCCGCGCCTCGACGTCGCCGTCGCCCTCGTTGCTGGCTATCAGCGCATCCGCCCATTGCCCGAGGTAGATCGCGCCGCGCTCCCCGTCGAGATCCGCGCCGCCGCCGCGCGGTTCACGATCACGCGCATCACGGATGTCTATTTGGCAAGGGTCGCGAACCCCGACAAGGACTTCCGTGCCTTTCTGGCGCGCTGCGAAGCATGGCGAGGCCCGGCGCTTGGCCAACTTGCGTCGGCGTTGTAGGTTCCACGCCCTGGCGCGCTACCTGCAGAGCGCCTACCCGAGCTCATGACGAGGTTGTCTGTCTTCTTGATCGTCCTCGCCGCGTGCGCCGCACAGGTCAGGTACGTCCCCGGCACGCGGGTCCCGTACTCCAACGCCAACGACTCCGTGCTCAAGGCCTGCGAGGACTACCGCCTCGCTGTCGAGCGCGCGGATGTCGACGCGCTGATGCTGATGGCCCACAAGCAGTACTGGGAAGACTCCGGTACGCCGTCGGGCAGCGACGACTACGGCTACGACGGCCTTCGCAACGTGCTGCTGACTCGCTTGCCCAAGGCGAGCGACATTCGCTACTCGATGCGCTACGTCGACGTGAAGCAGAGCTGCCCGGGCGACCTCAAGCCTGGCTGCCGCGCGGCCGTCGACGTGCTGATCGACGCGAGCTTCACGATCACCGACGCACTCGGCAAGCCGAAGCGCCCCGACAAGCGCGACCAGAACCAGCTCGTGCTCGAGTGGGACGGCCATCGCTGGCTGTTCCTCTCGGGTATGTAAACGCTTCTATAGGTGGCCCTGCTCGTCGAAGCGCAGGCGCGCTTCCCAGTCGTCACCGAGCAGGTGATCGACGATCGACATGTCATCCCCGCGCAGCACGGCGATCGCGTGGCGGACCTTCGCGACGTCGCCCGAGCGATACGCGGCGATCGCGAGCTTGCGCGCTCCGTTGCGGACGAAGTCGACACCCGGTAGCCCGAGCGTCACCGCCTGATCGAGCTCCTCGGCCGAGCGAGCCCAGGCCGCTTTCTCGCCGAGCTGCAGCTGCAGTCCGAGCAGGTAGTGCGCGAATCCCAGGGTCGGCTCCGCGAGCACGGCGAGCTGCGCCCAGCCGCGGCCGTCGAGGACCTGCCCGGCGATGAAGAAGTAGCCGCGCAGCGCCTTGCCGGCGGGGCCCTCGTGATGGAGCGCGAAGACCTCGGCGTCGAGCTGGCGGCGCATGTTCGGATCGACGGGCAGACCGGCGGCCTTCTCGATCAGCGTGGTGTCGTTCTGCGCGTGCGCGAGCCGCGTCATCGCCTCGGCACGCAGCGACGGCGTGAGGTCGCCGTCCTCGGCGATCGCCTTCCACCGCGCGAGCGCCTCGGCGTGCTGCTTCGCCGTGCCTCCGATGAGGTAGTCGCCGAGCTCGAGCGAGTTGCGCGGCTCTTCGGGCGCATCGCGACACACGTCGCGCATGATAACGATCGCCTTCTCGCGCTCGCCGCGCAGCGCCGCCGTCGCCGCGCGCTCGGTATCGGCCGCGACCGCGTGAGGGCAGGGCCGCGCGAACACGCTGCCGGTGCGGAACCGCTCGCGCGCCCCCTCGACGATCGCCTTCGGCACCGCGACCTTCTCGAGCATCGCGCGCCACTCGGTCTCGAGCGTGCCGAGCGACTTGCCGTAGGCGGTCTCGAAGTCGCCTGTCGAGTACAGCCGCCGGAACGCCGGTGCGCCGTAGGTGTCGAGCAAGAAGCGCATGAACGAGCCCGCCGTCATGTAGCTGCGCTGCGACGACTGCGCGAGGAACCCGAGCGACAGCAGCGAGCTGATCTGCGGCCGCGCGCCCATCTCCTCGAGCGCGCGCACGCTCTCGTGCGGCGTCAGGCGACCGTAGTCGCCGCCCGGCCAGTCGACGGCGACGGCGAGACCTTCGATCAACCCCGGCGACGGCACCGGGAAGCCGAACACGCGTCGCGCGCCCACGCCGAAGATCGGATCGCCGAACTCGCTCGCGACCGCGTGCGCGATCTCGTGCCGCAGCGACGTGTGCGGGAACGGCCGGTGGTCGAGGTAGATCTCGTGCCGCCACGGCTTCGCCATCTCGACGTCGCGCGCGCCCATCCACCGCGCCTTCTGATCGCGATCGCCGAAGTAGAACGACTCGAGCTTGTCGGGCAGTCCGACGCCGAGCACCGCCGTGACCTCCGCGTAGCGCAGCTCGTGATCCTCGGCGATCAGCTTGATGTCGCGCTCGATCTCGGGCGTGCGCGCGTAGTGGATGACGAAGTGCGCGGTCTCGACGCGGCCGTCGAGCACGTCCTCGATGTCCGCCGCGGTGACGTTGTAGCCGAGTGCGCCGCCCTGCGTGTGCAGCAGCGCGCCGCCGAGCACGACCGCGATCGCGGCCGCGAGCAGGCCATAGCGTCCCTGCAGCGGCCGGCGGGCGCGCGCGATCCGCATCGTCGGCACGTCGAGCCGCCACGCGACGAGCGCGAGCACCGCGATCACCCACACGAGCTCCTCGACGCGCGACCACACGAGCGTGGGGCCGAGCTGCACGTTCTCGTCGTAGAGGTTTCCCGGGTAGTAGCCGAGGATCGCGTTGTACGTGAACACCGGCGGCGCCGCGTAGAACCGGTACAGCGCGAACAGCGCGACCGCCGGCCACGTGCACAGCGCGAGTACCGTCGAGCGATGCGGCAGCCAGCTGCGTCGCGTGCGCACGCCGACCGCGAGCCCGACCGCGAACCCGAACATGCCCCCGAGCGCGGCGGTCGCGAGCGGCATCAGCAGCATCGCCTTGATGCCGAACCACCAGTCACACGTCGGGATCCAGATCCCGCGCACGGCGCAGATGGCGATCGGCACGAGCAGCACGCCGACCGGCAGCGCCGCCGCCACCGGTGCGAGCCGGGCGACCGCGCGGCCCGGGTACGTCGCGCGCACGAGCCCCGGTGCCGGCATCTCCTGCAGCGCCCGCGCGAACGCCGCGCCGAGATCGAGCGCGCAGAAGCTGCCGAGCACGGCGAGCGCGAGCGCCGACTCGAACCCGAGCACGCCGAACAGCGGCACGAGCCCGAGGCCGAGCCCCAGCGCCGCGGCCACGATCGCCCAGATCAGCACCCGCCGGCGCATCCGTCCGATCGCGGCGAGGCCCTGGTTCATGGTGTAAGGTTAGCCGTGGCCGAGGACGACCCGCCCGCCGAACGACGCAACGAGCAGCGTCGCCCCATCGAGCTCAAGGTCGAGTACAAGCGCCTCAACACGTTCTTCGCTGATTACACCAAGAACATCTCGCGAGGCGGCACGTTCATCAAAACTCGTCGCCCGCTCCCGATCGGAACCGAGTTCTTGTTCAAGCTGTTCGTGCCCGGGCGCGAGCAGCCGCTGACGATCCACGGCGAGGTCCAGCGCATCGTCGACGAGGTACCAGGGGAGGACCAGGGCATGGCGATCAAGTTTGTTTACCGCGAGGGTGACGCCCAGGACGTGATCGCGCGCGCGGTCGAGGGCATGATGTCGGACAGCCTCGGTCCCCGACTCGCGGCGAAGCTCACCGAGCACTCGAAACGCCGATGACCCGCGTCCTTCGCTATCTCGCGCCGAACCTCATCACGCTGTCGTCGATGATCTTCGGCCTCGTGTCGCTGTGGTCGTCGCACAACGGCGAGCCCGCGCTCGCCGCGTGGATGATCATCTACGCCGTTCTCACCGATCGCATCGATGGTGTCACCGCCCGCGCGCTCAAGGCGACGTCCGAGCTCGGCATGCAGCTCGACTCGTTCGCTGACTTCATGAACTTCGGCATCGCGCCGGCGTACCTGCTGCTCGTCTATCTGTCGAACCGCCCCGATCTGCCGTTCCAGTCCGGCACCGCCCACTTCCTGCTGTTCGCCGCGTGCGGCGCCTACATGCTGTGCGCGGTGTTCCGCCTCGCGCGCTACAACGTCCTCACCGACGACCAGATCCCGACGAAGATCTTCTTCGGCTTCCCGACCACGCTGACCGGCGGCCTGATCGCGATCTGGTTCCTGCTGTTCCTCAAGTACGACCCGACGTCGGAGCCGTTCGGCGGCACGAAGCTGTTCGGCGACAACCTGCACACGCCGCTCTCGGTCTGGAAGTACTTCCCGATCGCGCTCGTCGTCGGCGGCTACCTGATGGCGTCGCGCCTGCCCATGCCGAAGGTCGGCATGACGAAGAACAAGGCGCTCTCGGTGTTCCTGCTCGCGATGCTCGCGCTCGGCTACGTGTGCGGCTTCGCGATGCACTTCCCCGAGATCTGCTTCTGGATGCCGACGGTCTGGTCCGTCGTCTTCCTGATCTGGGGCCAGGCGAGCGCGTCGGCACGCGCGATGTACCCGCCGCCGCTGTTCCCGAAGAAGTCGCCCGAGAAGAAGCTCGAGCGTCCGCAGGAAGACCTCGAGGACATCGTCCTCGACGAGAGCCGTGTCTCGCAGCCCGTGCTGCCGGAAGACTCCGGCGCGCACAAGCCCGAGACCGACTAGCCTGCGAGATTTGCCGGTGGCAACCGGCGCCGCGCCGTGGTGTCTTTCCCGGGTATGGACACGGACCTGCGCAACACGAAGGGCCGGCTCAAGCGCCTCGCGCTGGCCGCCGCCATCGGAGCCGTGTTCACGGTGTTCGCGATGAAGGCGATGCTGTCGTCGGGGAGGGGCCCCAACCACGACCCGGTCGGCTCCTCGATCGCCCCCTTGCTTGCAATCTTTGTATTCGTCGTCACGACCGGTTTCGGACACTCGATCCTGTCCAAACGGAGGTGATAGCGTTCTAGAACGTGGGGCGGCTCGTTGTTCTGTGCGCGCTCGTCGCTGGCTGCGGCCGGTATGGCTTCAGCCCCATCCCGATCGACGGGCTCGGCGACGCCGCGGCGCACGACGGCTCGCTGACCGACACGAGCGACGGCGCGCCCCGCGACGGCTCCGGGTCCGGCTCCGCGCGCTCCGTCACGTACGCCGGCGCCGCGGCCTCGGTCCTCGGCACGACCGGCAACTCGCAGTCGTTCACGATCACGCCGTTCGCCACCGGCGACGCGCTGATCATCATGGTCGGCTGCGCGGGCAGTCAGGCGCCGTCGACCGTCACGCTCACCGCGCCGGGCTGGACGTTCACGTCGCTCACGCCGGTCACCACGAACGGCGGCGGCCAGGTCTCCGCGGCGTCGTTCGGCGCGATCGTTCCGTCGACGGCGCCGGTCACCGCGACGGTCACGTTCGTCAGCGCGAACTGCAACCGCGGCAAGTCGATGCTCGCCGACGAGTTCGGCAACGTCGATCCCGCGGCGCCATTCGACGCGCACGCCCAGACGAACGGCGCCGGCACCTGCACGACGACCGTCACGACCGGCGCGGCGAACGAAGCGGTCTGGGGCGGCTGCTACGCCGCGACCTCGCTCAGCGGCCCGGGCGCGGGCTACACGATGTCGGCGAGCGACGGCATCGGCGACTACAACGAGTACAAGCTGACGACCGACCCCGCCGGCACGGTCGAGACCGTCAACTTCAGCAATCCGAACGGCTACGCGATGGTCGCCGCGACGATCAAGCCCGCACCCTGATAGCCTCCGCCGCATGAAGCGGCTGCTCGTCGTCCTGCTCGCCATCTCCTGTCACGCGCCGGAGCCGCCGGCCAAGCCGACGCCCACCTCGCCGCCGCCGGCGCCCGCGACGCCTCCATCCGATGCTCCGGTCGCGGCAGCCGACATCGCCGCCGCGAAGCAGGCGCTCGTCGCGAAGTATCCCGCGCGCACCGCCGACATCGACCGCGGTGTCGATCAGGTCGCCAAGCTCTGGCGCACCAGCGACGGCAACCTCACCGAGTTCTGCACCGAGCAGTTCGTCGCCGACCCGGCCGCCCGCGACGCGCTCTTCGCGCGCCTCGAGTCGATGACGGAGCAGCTCGACGGTCACGTCCTCGAGGCCGATCGTTCCGCGAAGTGGGGCGCCGAGGTCGACAACGGCCACCCGCCGCTCCCCGTCGACGGCCTGCTCGCGGGCTACGAGCTCGGCGCGCACGTCACCGAGGATCTCTTCCAGACCAAGGTCGCGTTCGCGATCCTGCTCAACTTCCCGCTCACGACCCTCGCCGATCGCCTCCGCGACGGCGCGCACTACGACCGCCGCACCTGGGCCGAGGTCCGTCTCACCCGCCGCGTCGACTCGCGTGTCCCCGGCGCACTCTCCGCCGCCGCGAGCGCCGCCGAAGCCGATGCCGACGCCTACGTCGCCGCCTACAACATCTGGATGCACCACGTCCTCGGCGAGGACGGCGCGCGTCGCTGGCCATCCGGCAAGCGCCTCATCAGCCACTGGAACCTCCGCGACGAGCTCAAGGCGAACTACGCCGACGCCGACGGCCCCGCCAAGCAGCGCACGATCGTCAAGGTGATGGAGCGCATCGTCACGCAGACGATCCCCGCCGCCGTCATCGACAACCCGCACCTCGACTGGAACCCGTTCACGAACGCGGTCACGGCCGCGCCCGCCGCCGAGATCGAGAAGGACGCGCCCACCGCGCGCCCGACCACGCCCTCCGACGCCCGCGAGCCCGACAGACGCTTCGAGCACGTGCTCGCCCACTTCCGCGCCGCACGCGCGATCGATCCGTACACGCCGACGGCCCCGACCTACATCGAGCGCGCGTTCGACGCCGCCGAGCTCCCCGAAGATCGCGTCCGCAAGATCCTCACCGACATCCTCGACTCGCCACTCTCGACCCAGGTCGCCGCCGAGATCCACACCAAGCTCGGCCGCCCGCTCGAGCCCCAGGACCTCTGGTACTCGTTCGCCGAGAAGGGCGCGTCCGAGGCCGACCTCGACAAGCTCACGCGCGCCAAGTACCCCACCGCCGACGCGTTCGCCGCCGACATCCCACGCATCCTCCGCGACCTCGGCTTCACGCCCGCGCGCGCGACCTACCTCGCCGATCACATCGCCGTCGATCCGGCCCGAGGCGCCGGTCACGCGATGGGCGCGCGCCGCCGAGGCGACAAGGCCCACCTCCGCACGCGCGTCGAGCCGGGCGGCATGGACTACAAGGGCTACAACATCGCGGTCCACGAGCTCGGCCACAACATCGAGCAAACCTTCTCCCTCTACGACATCGATCACACGCTGCTCTCCGGCGTCCCGAACATCGCGTTCACGGAAGCCCTGGCGTTCCTCTTCCAGGCGCGCGACCTCGAGCTCCTCGGCCGCCCGCGTCCCGGCGCCGCCTCCGAGCGCGCGCGCATCCTCGACACGTTCTGGGCCACCCGCGAGATCGCCGGCTCCGCCCTGGTCGAGATCGACGTCTGGCACTGGCTCTACGCCCATCCGACCGCGACCGCCGCCGAGCTCCGCGAAGCGACCGTCCGCATCGCGCGCGACACCTGGGACCGCTACTACGCGCCGCTCCTCGGCGGCCGCGGCACCGCGCTGCTCGGCATCTACAGCCACACGATCGCGAGCCCGCTCTATCTCTTCAACTATGTCCTCGGCCACACGATCGCGTTCCAGGTCGAGGAGCACCTCAGCGGCAAGCCCAAGGCCGTCTTCGCGACCGAGTTCGAGCGCGACGCGCGCCAAGGCCAGATCCTGCCCGACCTCTGGATGCAGTCCGCGACGGGCGCTCCGGTCGGCGCCCAGCCGCTGCTCGACGCGACCGCCCGCGCGCTCGCGACGAAGTAACCGCCGCCCCGCGGCCCGCCCTCCGACGACGCCGCGCATGCCGCGCCCGAGGGCGTCGGCTCCCGACAAGCCGATTGACTCCCCACCGCCGGGTCTATATGGTCCGACCAATTCTATGGCGCAGGGCGTGGAGCAGATCGTGGTGGCGGACGTCGAGCAACTCGCGCGCGTGCTCGTCGAGGAAGAGATCGAGCGCTACTTCACCGTCGTCCTCCCGGCTCGCATCGACGCCGACTTCCGCGGCAACGGCTACGAGATGCTCTATCGCATGCTCGACGCGCACGACCGCCGCGATCTCGCGCCGCCCACCGCCACGCCATCGCCGCGCGCGCGCGCGATGGCCGCGCGCGTCCGCGAGCAATGCCCACCGATCATCTCCGACGCCGTGATGGCCAACGGCGGCCACGTCGTACTCGGCCTCTTCAGCCAAGACACCCGCATCATCGGCACCGCCGTCCGCTCGCACCGCCGCGTCGAGATCTTCCCGCGCGCGATGAAGTACGCCGCCGCCACCACGCTCGACGAGCTCCGCGCCGAGATCGCGCTGACGATCTTCCACGAGTACATCCACTACTTCGAGTCGTTCCTGCTCCTGCGCGAGCAGCCGCTGCGCGGGCGCGAGGTCAACGCCCCCGTCGAGCACCTCGATCTCGCGGAAGCCCGCCGCCGCGATCGCAACCACACGCGCAAGCGCATCGCCAAGCTCGCAGCCGTCGCCGCGATCGCGGTCGCCACCGTCACCGCCGTCGTCCTCTCGACCCGACCGCCGCACAAATCCCAACCCGCGCCGCTCTCGGCCGCCGAGCGCCAGGCCCGCCACACCGCCGAGCGCGAGGCCGCGGCCCGCGAGTCCGCCGCCCTCGCCGCACAGGACCGCGCGCTGCTCGCGCACGTCGACGAGATCGTCGCGCGCGACCTCGGCCCGCAAGACGCCGTCGCCCTCGTCGGCCACGAACCGACGGTCGCGTTCGCGCCCGGCCACGAATCGCGCCTCGTCGCCTCCTCGCAGCTCGCGCCAGATCCCAACTTCCCGGGCGCCCCGGCGACCATCCCGGACGCCGCGCTCACGTACCTCTGGTCGCACGATCGCGACACCGACCCGCCGCGCCTCGTCGGCATCGCATGGTCCACCGACGGCCACCCGATCCGCATCGCCGCGACGATCGTCGTGCGCTGACCGGCACCGGGAGCGAAGCCGCTCACGCCTTGACACCCGGCCCCCGAGCAAGCAAGGTAGCCCCCGTTCCCGGGGGATTAGCTCAGCGGGAGAGCATCGGCTTTGCAAGCCGAGGGTCAAGGGTTCGATCCCCTTATCCTCCACGTACTTAGACGACAGAAAGCCCGGCAGGACCAGCGTAGGACCACCGAGGCGGACTTAGGACCGGGTCCTAGACCAGGTCCTAGGTCCTAGCGGGGTTTGCGCGTAGACGACGCGCCGGCGGCCGCGACCGCGTCCTCTACGCGCAATCGGATCCAGCTCGCTACCGTGCGCCGGTCTGCCGTCGCGAGGCGTTCGATCTGCGCGTACAGCTCGTCGGACAGACGCAGGCTGACGCGCTGGCCGCCGCGGTCGCTCTCCTTGGTCGCCATCGCGGAATCGTCGCGCGGGGCGCCCACGTGGTCAAGCGGCCGCCTCGGGTGCCGATCGGGTAGCGGGGGCGCCCGAATCAACCGTTCGCGATGGATGGGGGCCGCCTGGGCATCAGATGCTGCACGTGGGCGCCCACGAGCACCACGTAACGCCACACAACACCAGCGGCGCCCAGGGGAGACGGCATGAGTAAGGAACACGAGTACGAGGCCGACACCGTGATCGTCGACGTCCCGCACCACGCGCCCACGCGGCCGCGCACGCTGACGAGGACGACGATCCAGATCCCACGCGAGTCCATGCGTCAGGTGATCGCGCGCGGCACGCCCGCACGTGGCGTCGTCGCCGACGACGAGATCCGGATCGAGGTCGAGCCCCCCGAGGCGATCACGCGCGAGTTCGAGCGCGCGGACCTCGAGGCGCTGGTCGCGCGCACGCGCCGGCCCGATCACGACGCGCGGCTCGCCATGACCGTCTCCGACGGTGGCGTGATCACGTCGCTCGGGATCGCGCGCTCGGTCGTGACGGGCGCCCTCGCCGAGGCCGGCCTCGCGCGGCTGTCGTTCATGCACATGGGCAAGGGGAGCGAGATCTACGGCGCGCAGCCGGGCTCGCCGCGCGCGTTGATCGTCGTGCCCGCCGGCGATCGCGTGACGACGCTGCTGGTCCGCGGCGGGCCGCAGTGGATCCCGTACACGGTGCGCAGCGCGCGCGACGTCACGCTCTTGGTCCGCGAGGTCCGCAAGTGTCACGCGTGACGAGCTGGCCGCTCGTGTGCGTCGCCGGCTCGTCGACGACGGGACCGCGGACGTGGTGATCGAGCGTGTGCTCCGGCCCGGCTTCTTCGCCAACGGCGACGCTGGGCTCGTCGAGTTCGCACGCAAGCTCGGCGTCCTGGGCGACGACGAACAGCTCGCGTCTGAGTAGATCCGCGGGGCTACGCACCGGGTCCGGGCTGCAGCTCGGCGCGGCTCGCGGCCTCAGTCGATCCGGTGACCGAACATGTTGCGACCGGGCACATTGTGCACGACCGCGTGGCCGAACGCGTTTCTGATCACGGTCGGGCCGCCGGTCGCGACGCCCTCGCGCTCGCGTAGGAAGCGGAGGTAACCGTCGTCGGCCTGGTCGTCGAACGCGGCCGCCGTCTGAGGACGCGCAGGCGACCAGCCCGGCTTCGCCCAGGCCGGCGCCTCTGCCGCGCGCGGATCGTCGGCGTGCGCACGCACCGGCCCTGCAGGCTCGGGCTTCGCGGGCCGCACGCGATCACGCGCACGCTCGCGCGTGCGTGCCTTGCGTTGCTTGAGGCGCCGCGACGTCGCGCTCATCGCGAGAACCTCAGCTGAGGACGCTCGGCGGGCTCGCGCGCCATGACCTCGTTGTGGAGCATGCGGCGCGACTCGGCTTCGGGGACGTCCTCGACGACGACGGAACCCATCGCGACCAGGCCGGCTAGTTCCTCGTCGACGCGCAAGCGTTGCTCCCACTGCGAGCGCAGCTCGACGTGGCGCATGTCGCGGTCGGGGAGGTTGAAGCCAGGGTAACGATCCGACGGGCGCGGGCCGGGGATCGCGGCCGTGGCTACGCGTGTGACGCTCGGTCCGAGCCGCACGCGCACGCGAAAGGGCGCAGGCAAGCGAGCCACGGCCAGCGACATCTCGCGCTGGGGCGGCAACGCGTTGACGATCTTGGCGCGCGCGTTCGCGTCCGCGGCCTCGAGCGTCTCGAGGAGGCGCTCGTCGTCCATTTCGCCGCTCGTGTAGAGCACGTCGTCGACGGAGTGCAGGGCGCCCATGGCCTTCGCGCGCTCGGCCGCGTCGTCGATCTTGGCGATCGCGGTCAGCTTGCGATCGCGTTCGATCATGCGTTCGGCCGCCAGCTCGGACGCGAGGCGCGGGGCGTTGATCTTCTCGAGGCGTTGCACCGATCGCGTCAGCTCGCCGACGGTGTCGGCCAGCTTCGCGACGGTCGCCGCGAGGTCTTGATCCTTGCTCATGACTACTTTCTCCCCGCGGACCAAGCCGCGCGCATGGAGGCCTTCGCGGCCTCCTCGTCCTGATCTGGCGGCAACGCGTCGGCGTGCTGCGCCGGCGCCGTGCTCGTCGGAGCGGCGGCCGCGTTCGCGACCTGGGCGTAGACCGATCCGCCGTCGATCGCGTCGACGTGGCGCCGGCTGTCGAGCTTGCCGGTCGTGCTCGCGGTACCCGGCGCCGGACGCTCGCGCTCCGTACGCAGTGCCGCCAGCGCTTGCTCGCGCGTGCGACCACGCGACGTGCCTTGCGCCCATCCGCCTTGCTGACGCAGTGCCGCGCGGCCCTCGGCCGTTTCATCCGGCGCTTTCCTCGTGGCGAGGTCGTCGGGGTCGGGCGTGAGGTCCTCGTCCTCGTCCTCGTCGTCGTCGCCCTCGTCCGCGTCGCCACGCCACGCCGAGAGCGACGCGCGACGCATGCTCGCAGCGGCCGCGGCCTCCTCGTCGGTGTCGGCGTCGTCGACGCGCGCGGCCTCGACACGACCGACGACGCGATCGCGCGCGTCCATACGAATCGCGCCGAGGTTGTCGGCGTCCTCGTCGGCGACGTCCTTGTGGCCCACGGCGTAGATCCGCGAGTTCGTCAGACAGACCTCGAGGTCCTCGTCGGACAAGCCGTCCCATCGGCCCTTGCCGACGAGCCGCTCGATCTCGGCGATCATTTCTGTTCTGGTCATGCTCGTCCTCGGCGCGCACGGAGCGCGCTGCAATGCGGGCAGTAGATCCCGCGGAGAAGTTCGTCAGCTGCGCCGCGCCCGAACGCGCCTTGCTCGCGTAGCCACGCGGCGACCTGTTCGCGCACCGCGATCGGTTCGTAGTCGTACGCGAGCGCGATCGCGACCAGGTCTTGTGTCGTCGGCGAGGTCACGCGACCTCCGACGGTGGAATAGGTGCCGCCCCCGACGACGGAACCCTCTCGAGCCCCATGTCGTCATGTCTTGGATCGTCGGTGGCGACGGAATTGGCTTTCGCCCGCGCGGCTGCGAGAGCGGCGCGAACGCGAGAGATCGCGAGCGTTCCGTTCGGATGACGCGCGACAAGCTCGCGCTCGAACTCAGCGAGCGAGACGAACAGGTAGCGTTGCCGGCGTGGACCGGCGTGGACCGTGGTGACGTGCAGCGAACCTCGGATCGAATGCACCAGGCCGCTACCTCCGATAATTTCGCCTAGCTCGGTGATCGTGAAGTGCTCCGGCGAGGGTCGAATGGCGTCGAGTCCCTCGCGCCTCGGACCCGGACTCACGTCGACGAGATTGGGATCGCGACTGCCCGCACGTGTACGCCAGCGACGCGCTAGCTCGAGAGCAACCGCGACGACGAGCGCGGGCTCATGCGCCCGGAGTGGCTTGCCGTCGACGACGAAGTCCGCGTCGCCGAGCTTGCTGATCACGGCGAGCGCGCGATCGAGGATCGTCCGCGACACCCGATCGTCCGCACACACGGCCGCGTAAGCCTGGCACAGCAGGAAGTGTTCCTCGACGGAGAGCCACGCGCGGTCGCGTTCGAGGGCCTCGGCCGCCGCGCTCTCGCTGTCGTAGCTGGTGTTGTCCCCACCCCAGACGCCCAACGTCACGGCTTCCTCCGCACGCGCCCCGGGCCGCCCTCGCGGAACCACAGCTCGCAGGCGACGGCGAGCACGAGCGGCGTCGACGCCGCGCGCAGCTGGATCCCTTCCTCGGGGACGATCACGTCGAGCGCGGGATCGCCGGCCAGCTCGCGGATCACGTCGATCGCCGCGTGGCGTGCGTCGCATTCGCAGCGAGGCCGCACGCGCTTGCCGTAGAGCGACTTGCGGGCGAACAGGACCGTGGTGACCAGGTCGTAGTTGCGACGCTTCACAGACGAGGACGACGTGCCGCCGCGCGCGAGGCAATGACCTCGGCGACCCTGGCGGGCGAGTACACGCGGCGCCCGTATGCGTCGCGTGCCGGCGCGAGCGCGCCGTCGAGCTTCCGCACCATGCCCGCCGTGACGCCGAGCAGCTCGGCGACGACGCCGACTGTGAGCGGTTCGGTGGAGGTGGCCATACCGATACGGTCGCTTCGATCGCGCCGTCCGTAAATTGGCGGGTCGTCTTACAAGACCGTCGTACGCGCGAACTCGTTGGACGCGCGATCGGGCGGGACCCGCCCGATCCAGCGTTTATGCGGTTACGTGTGCTCGTCGAAACCTGGGAACGAAAAGTCGGCTCCGGCGTATAGGTGACGAGACCTCGTGAGACCTGCCGACGAGCGCCACGGTGCACGTCGGTCTAGCCGGCGCCGCGCGCGCCCAGTGGAGTTCGTTTGCTATGAGTTCACCTGACAAGTTCGACACCGAGCCCGACACGGCCGCGATGCTCGGGATCGGCGCGTCGACGCTGCAGCAGCTGCGCTTCCGAGGCGAGGGGCCGCCGTACCTCAAGATCGGGCGCGCGATCCGTTACCGCCGCTCCGACGTCGAGCGCTGGCTCGAGGCGCACACGGTGGGAGCGGTCAAGTGAGCGGCGCATTCGACAAGCTCGCGAAGCTCAGCGCGCCCACGGTGATCGCACACGCGGGCGAGCGCCGCGCCGACGGAGCGTACGAGTTCATGATCAAGCGCGCGCCGCTCGGTCAGATGACGTTTGTGGTCGCGTACGAACTCGAGGTGCACGAGGACGACTACGCGCTCGCGATCGCGACGTTGCACGCCGACGCTGCACACGCTCTGCGCTGTCGCCGTCGCGACGAGGAGGACGTGTAATGGGTCTTCTCGACAAGATTACGCCGCGCGTTCCGAACGTGGCCGAGTTGATCAAGCGGCCCGCCGAGCCCGTCGCGAAGATCGATCCGGCCACCTGCGAGCTGGCGCTCGTGCCGTGTGTCCTGCGTCCGAGAGACGTGGAAGCGATCGGCGATATCGACGAGCGCGCGTACCACGCGGCCGCCACGCGGTTGCCGCCGGTCCTTGCGCGCCTCTCGCCCGAGCCGATCGAGGGCAGTCCGCGCCGGCGCTACGCGTGCCCGGTGTGCGGCGCCGACGACGTTCCGAAGGCCATGGCCGATAGGCGACTCGTGATCCAGGACGTCCTCGACGACGACCGCGTGAGCCTGTGTTGTCTCAGCGGCTGCGACCCCGAGGCGGTCATGGCGACGCTCCGAGAAATCGTCGTCAGGATCGAGAAGGACCAGGACCGCGAGCGTCTCGCAGCGGCTGCGCACGCCAAGAGCGAGCGCGATCGTGCGGACGCGATCGCCGAGGAGGAGAGTCTACAGACCGCGGCGTCGATCACGGCGCTGTCCGCGGCGCCGGCGCAGCGCTGGTGTGTGCCGGGGTTCCTCGGCGCGGACATGTTGACGATCCTCGGCGGCACGAGCGGCGACGGTAAGACGTACGAGGCGCTACACGTCGCGATCTGCGTCGCCGCGGGGGTCCCGTGGTTCGGTCGCCCGGTCGAGCCCGCGCGCGTCCTCCTGGTGCTACTCGAGGGCGCGGTCGCGGATCGCAGGGCGCGCATTCTCAAGCTCGCGCGCGGCCTCGGTGTCGCGTTCGACGACCTCGTGGGCCGCCTCGACGTGTACCCGGACGATCTCAAGACCGACAACGCCGAGAGCTACGCGACGTTCAAGCGCTACGTGACGCGGCTCGGGTATGCGCTCGTCGTGATCGACAACCTGTCCGAGATCCGGTCGCTGCACACGCACGGCGCCGAGAACGACGTCGCGACGATGACGGCCGTGATCCGGCCGCTCGCAGACGTCGCGCACGGCGGGCGCGCGATCTTGCTGTTGCACCACACGAACGCGAAGGGCGAGCTGCGCGGCTCGTCGGCGATCCGACAGCACACGGACGCCGTGTTCGAGATGGAGCGCGCGAGCGCCGCGAACGACTCCCCGGTCACGCTGACGCGGACCAAGGACCGCACCGGCGAGACGTTCGAGACGCTGACGTACCGCATGGTCGACGACGATCGCGCGGGCAAGGACCAGCGGCGCGTAGTGCCCGAGCTTCTGACCAAGGCGCGGCGCACGAGCGAGCCGGAGGCCGAGGTCGACCCCAACGAACTCACGCCGCGGCGACTGGCGCTACGCGACATCGTGTGCGCGACCCCGGGGCTCGGTCTCAACGCGATCGGTCGCGCGTACACCGAGCGCACGGGCAAGAATCCGTCCGTGCGTGACGTGCTTGGCGATCTGACGTGGCTCGTCGAGGACGGCCAGCTCGCGCGCGACGACGCCAAGAAGTACTCGCCCGTCGAGGATTAGGTGGAACCGATGCGCTCTGTCGGACGTACTGTCTACGTTCTTGATCGTGTGCGCCGCACACGAACGGAAAGGATCTCATGCAATCTCTCACGCTGACCTGTGCTCGCTGCGCTCTGCCGAAGCCCACGCTGTCGATCAACGGCGAGGCCATGTGCGCTCGCTGCGCGCACGCGCTGATCGACGCGGCCGCGCCAACGCCACCGGACAAGCCCACGTTGCAGCGCGCGGGCTTCGTGGCCGAGGCGGTGTCGCGCGGCTACTCGGACCTGGTCGAGTTCGAGCGCGTCCTGGGCTTGTCGCGCGAGCTGGTCGAGGCGGCGGCCGATGTCGCCGTACGAAAGCGCTGGATCAAGCCGCAGGGCGGAGGCGCGTGGTACGTGCTCACGCGTTTGGGACGCGAGCACCTCGCGCAGCTGGAGGCGTCTCGCAAGGCGTTCGAGGAGGATCGCAAGAACACCCCGGCGCTCGAGTTCATTCGCGACCTGATCTGTCCCGCTACCGCATTCGCCTAGCGTCGGCGCGCTACCGAGCAGCTCGACGACACCCTATAGGTGTGTCTGTAGAGCTGGTAGCGGTCACGCGAGCGAACGTAAGAGCACGAGATGAACCAACAAACGGCACTACCAGGATCCGCTACCAAGGGATCGCGAAATACCACGCGTGGTCGCAGTGCCGAGCGACCACTACCAACGAGGCACTACCACGAGCGCTACCACGCGAATCGTTGGTAGTGGTCTCAGTCGCAGCGAAAGTGCAGATGCAATGATGTCGCAAGTGTACACTCCGGTCATGGACGAATATGGAAAGCACCGCGACGGCGTAGGCCGGTTCAAACCCGGCCACCCAGGGCGCAAGCCCAACGGGATCGCCGCGGCGCTGCGCCGCATGACCGACCCCGACGAGATCGCGGAGTACCTGCTCGGGGTCGTCCGCAACGAGAAGGTCTCGCACAAGGACCGGCTCGCAGCGGCAGGCATGATCATGGACCGGATCGACGGCCGCGCGGTGAGCACGATCGCCGTCGCCGCGAGCGTCACGGCCGCGCCGCGGGTGCCCGACAACTGGGACGCGATGCTCCCAGCCGAGCGCGACGCTTGGCTCAAAGCGTTCCGCGCGAACGCGCTCGCGGGCGGCACGCTCGCGCTACATGCCGCGACGAGCGGCGAGGACGACGACGAATGAGCTGGAACGAGATCAAGCGAGCGGCGATCCATCGCGCCGCGCTCGAGGTGATCGGCGACTCGGCCGCGAGCCGGTACGACGTCGAGGCGGCCGAGCGCTCGATGCGCGTCCAGTCGAACCTCTCGCGGCTCACGGACTACGAGTTGGACCTCGCCGAGCACTTGCAGCGGCGCGCCAACGGCGAGGACGTGCCGCCGCTGGTCAAGCCGGCGCCGGCGCCGATCGTCGCGCACGCGGCAAGCTGTACGCGCTGCGAGGGTCTGACGGACGACGACCTCGCCGAGCTACGCGCGGTTCTGGCCGAGCCTGCCGACCAGGACGACGACCAGGACCAGGACCCGCAGGTGATCTCGCACGATGATTCCGCACCCGGCGGGTCCTAGCGCGTGGTCCTACGTTACGCGGCCTGCGAGTCCTCGACGGAGATCGACGACGTGACCCCCGGCTTGCGTGGCCGGCGCTCGCCGATCTTCGCCCAGATCGCGTCGTCGATCTTGGCGACCCACTCGGCGACGCGCGACCACTCCGAGCGGAGGTAGTCCTCGTGCACGTCGCGGCCGCCGAAGCTGTGGTTCGAGAGAAGCTTCTGCACGTGGCTCGGCACGCCGAGATCGTCGGCGACGCTGAGGAACGTGCGACGGAGCGCGTGCAGACCGGGCAGGTACAGCACGCGCGCGCCGGTGACCTTGTACGAGCCCTTCTTCGCCGGGCCGTGCTTGAGCCAGGGGAGCGCGACGGTGTCGTGGCGACGCTCCTTGGTCTCGTCGACGGCGATCACCTTGCCGTCGCGATCGAGCGTCGGGAAGATCCAACCGCGGTCGCCACCGTGCGGGCCGAACGCGATCCGGTTCTCGTCGCGGCGCGCCTCGAGGATCTCCATGACCGTCGACGATACCGGCACGGTGAACGGCGTGGTCTTGCTCATGGGGATCACGAAGCCGCCGCGTTCCCAGTCGACGGCCTCCCAGCGCAGCGTGGTGACGTTGGCGTCTCGCAGGCCGGTGAACAGCGCGACGATCTGCAGGTCGCGGCGCACGGCGTTCGTCATGGCGTCGACGCGACGGAGCCACTCCTTGAGGTCCTCGTCGGCGACGCGCGGCCGCTCGGGCTCGAGGTTGCCGGTCAGGCTGTACTTGCGGACGCCCAGCTTGCCGATCGGGTTCTCGGCCGTGAACGTCGAGCGGCGAAGCCGGCGCGTGGTGTTCCAGAGCGCCGACAGCTCGGCGAGGAGGCGATTGGTCTGGGTCGGGTGATCGGCGCCGCGCTTCTTGATCGCGGTCACCGCCTCGACGGTCAGGTCCGCGAGCGGGCGATCGAGCCAGCTCTTGAGGAGGCGCGAGACGTCGTACTCGATCGTGGTGATCGAGATCTCGCGCTTGCCGCTCTCGCGCATCTCCTGGACGTGCAGCGCGAGACCCTCGCGCAACGTGACGGCGCCGCGCGCGGCCGTGCGTTTCTCGTTGGGGTTGATCCCGCGCGCCATGTCGCCGAGGACCTGGACCGCGCGCTTGCGTGCGAGCACGAGCGACCACGGCGCGCCGTCCTCGCGCACGCGGCCGTGGATCCCGATCGCGTGCTTGACGCGCTTGTTTTGGCCGGCGACCCAGCCTCGGACGACGAACGTTTTCTGGCCGGTGCGGCCGACGACGAGGCCGAGCCCCTGCGTCTCGTTGTCCCAGTAGTAGGCCTGCGCCTCGTCGGTCGGGGGCTCGATCGCTGCGATGAATTTCTCCGTGAGCTTGCTGGTCGCCACGCGTTCCTCCTCGGTCTCTAGGACCAGGTCCTAGGACCACAGCGTGCCACGCCAGGCCGCGCAGCAGTGGTCCTAAACGCGAGCTAACCGATGGATTTTCTATGCTAACCCAAGGCTCGCCACGCGGCGCCAAGTCTGCGAAGGTCCGTAGCCCTTCAGTTTGCAAGCCGAGGGCCGCGGGTTCAATCCCCGCATCCTCCACGTAGTCAGACGA
>CAYUNM010000079.1:0-26747 GCA_964446175.1 uncultured Kofleriaceae bacterium | reverse complement strand
TGCTCGAGCCGCTCGCCACCGCCGGCCGCCTCGCCGCCCCGCGCCTGCCGCTGCTCGCCCGCGCACGCGCCACGCGCTAGCCCGCACCTGCCGCTGCTCGCGGGCGCGCGACCCGATAGCCCGCGCCTGCCGCTGCTCGCGGGCGCGCGACCCGGGCCCGCGCATTCCGCTGCTCGCCCCGGCGAGCGCGCCTCCCGCCAACCGCCGCCGCGCGCGATCCGCTATGTCGTGCACGGCGCGCACCGCCGGAGCGCGGCTCGCACGAGCTCCTCCAGCGAGCCGGGGCTGTCGTCGAGTGCACGAACGACAGCCGCGCGCGCCTCCGATTTGCCGAACCCGAGTGTCGTCAGCGCGAGCACTGCCTCAAGCCGCGCACTCGCGTCGACGTCCCGCGGTTGGTCTGACCGATTGTCCACGTGGACAATCTCCTCGCGCCCCGTCGCACCTTCGATCACCGCGGCCACGCGCTGGTCTGACCGATTGTCCACGTGGACAATCGCCGCCGCGGTGTTGGTGATCACCGCGCTCTCCGCGGGCCCTTCGATCGTGATGTCACCGCGATGAAGCGCGGCATGATGCCCGTCGCACAGGGCGATCAGGTTCTCCATTGTGTGCGCGCCGCCGTCCTCGCGCGGCACGAGGTGATGCACCTCGATGTTCGACGCCGCCCGGCATCCCGGGACACGGCACTTCCCGTGATCGCGCATCATCACCTTCGCGCGCAGCGCGGGCGTCACGTCCTGCACCGACCGCTCCTTGCCGTTCACGTCGATCCACTGCGCATCGCAGAACACGCGCGCGAGCTCCTCCGACCGCAGCGCGATCTGTCGGTTGCCGGCGAGCTGCCGCCCGACCTGACACGACGGACACACGGTCACCGCGACCTGCGCCGCCGCCCGCTTCCTCGACCCACCACCGCGCGCCCGCGTCGCGAGCAGCATCAGCAGCTCGTTGTCATCCAGCCGCTGCCCCATCTCCTCCTGCAGCTCGCGCCGCGCGAGCTCGAGTGCCGCCTCGGTCGCCGGCGTGATCCCCCGATACGTCCGGTCCTTCGCCCGCAGCTCCGGCTTGCGCGCCGCGCCCGGCCGGTCACCGACCTCGCGCTCCGCGAGCAGCTCCTCGATCTCGCGCTGGTACTTGCCTCGACACGCCGCGACCCATTCCCCCTCGGTCCGGTTCGTCGCGACGCGCGAGATAGCACGCACCGCCGAGTAGCTCAGCTCGCCATCGCCAAGCGCCGCCTCGAGTGCCGGCATCGCATCCAGCGCCTCCGCCACCCGCACGCGCTCCGACGCCACGTGCGGGCCATATCCGCACTCGGCTTCCAGGTACTCGCGGATCGAGGTCGCGCCGACGTGCCGCCACAGCGCGATGCGAATCGCCTCGCGAATGAGCTCGAGCTCCTCGCGATCGAGTGCCGCCCGCCGCTTCGCGATCCGCTTGAGTCGCCGGTGCACGGACTGCCAGTCCTCGCCCGCCTCACACGCCCTCGAGACCACCAGCCTCGGAAACCCGTACGCGAATGCGACCACGACACGCTCCTCCGTTGAAAGCTCCTCTGTACCACGCAGGTTTTCGGCGCTCTGACGTGCCCCCTGCGCGACGATCGATGCTCGCAACCGCGCGCGCCTCATCGAACGCGCGAAGATGCACCACAACGCAGCGAGTGCATTCCTCGACGAGAAAACGCGCCGTATCGCGCTCCTCGCGCGCGGGTCAGCGCAGACTTCGTCAAGCACATTCGACATCGCATCGACGATTCCGTTCGAATTCGCGGCGACGATCATCGCGGATCGCAGCAATCGCGCTCGAGCTGCCGCCCGAGTGCGCGTTGAGTTAGCTCCCGAGCGCGCGCGGCGCGCCGCGCGCCGCGCGCCCGCGGGAACCATGCCGAAGAGCGCGAACACCGAGCGCGTGCGGATCAAAGATCTCGGATTGAGAGCAGCGGCGCTGGTGCGCGGACCGCACGCGCTGATGATCGTGCGCGCGAACCGCGCACCCGCCACCGCCACGCGCTCACGCCCTGCCCGTGCGCGCGAACCGCACCCGCCACTGCCCGTGCGCGAATGCCCGTGCGTGGTGGTTCCCCCATGTGCTTCGGGGCTGCCGAAGGTCGGGGGCTCTCGACCGTCGCGCGCGGCGCGCAGGCGGCGTGACCCGCGCGATTGAGGCTCGCCGAGATCGCGGCGCACGAAGGGGCGCGGGGCCGCGACGCGTGCGCAAGCCGCGCGCAGGTCGAGCCCCGCCCGAGGCCCGAGGCGCTGTCCGCTTGCCCGCCTACGCCCGCTCGAGAATCGCGTTACCATGGCGCGATGAGCGAGGAGCAGGCGGAGCATTCCTTCCTGGGCAAGCACAAGGACAAGATGTGGACGTACCTCATCTTGATGATGGTGCTGGTCGCCATCGTGCTCGCGATCAACCTGGTGTGGCAGAACCCGGCGCGCGCGAGCGCGGGCGTGAAGCACTTCATCGGGCTGCCCGCGTGGGCGCTCGCGACGACGATGTTCCTCGTCGGTGCGATCGTGTTCTGGCTCGGGCTCAAGGTCGAGGCCGATTGGCCCGAGGCGATCGGCGCGTTCCTGATCAGCGGCTCGATCGCGTGGTTCGAGATCATCGTCGGGTGGAAGCACTTCGATATCGGCGGAATGGTCGTGCTTCCCTACCTCATCCCACTCGTGGCGTTCGTGCTGTTGCTCATGTATGGGATGAAGAACAGCGTCTAAGATCGCCGTGTGAGAACGCTCGCGCTCGTCGCGCTCGCCGCCTGCGGCTCGAGTCATCACGGCGCGGATGCCGGCGGCGACGGCACCGGCAGCGCCATCATCGACGCGCCGGTTCCGGACGTGCCATTCGTGAAGGGCACGGTCCGGGTCACCGTCACCAACGCGTCCGTCGCGCAGTGCGATCCGGCGCAGCTGCACGTCGTGTTCGTCGACGTCGACCAGAGCATGACGGACGTCATCGCGGACGCGCAGGGCAAGGCGCAGGCGGATGTGTTTCCGGGCGCGAGCGCGACCGCCGTGTGCATCCGTGCGAGCGGCACGACGATCGCGACCACCGTGCTCGACGTCGAGCCGGGCGATGACCTGACGCTCGACGGCGCGTACTTCTTCAACGGCACCAAGACGGCGGACCAGACCGCGGCCGGGTCGATGAAGATTAGCTTCCCGGCGAACGGTTCAAACAGTTACACCATCGAGACGCCGTGCGGGGCTGCCGGAAGCGGAAGCGCAACCACGAATGTCGCGATGCCGATGAAGGCGGGCTGCCAGCTCGCGACGATGGATCTCGTCGTCACGACGCAGACGCAGTGGACGGAGGCGGCGAACGTCGCGTTCGCGAACAACGGCAGCGTCACGGTGACCGATACGTGGCACGCGATGGCCCCGATCACCGCGAGCTACGCGAACGCGCCCGCGTTCTGCGCGGATACCGCCAGCTCCGACTATCCGTGCGACGTGCAGCTGACGCGCTACGTGCCCGAGCTGCACGGCCATCGCACGACCGGCATGACGTCGCTGACCAGCTCCGGCTCGGTCATGGTCACGTCGCCGAGCTCCTCCAGCGCGATCATGCAGTCGCGCCTCGAGAACATGGGGCCCGCCTACCAGGTGTTCACGGATGTCGTCGACGGCACGCAGAGCTCGTACGCGATCGACTTCGCCGCCAAGGCGCTGCCATGGATGTGCCTGGGCAAGCCGCAGTGCCCGACGTTCAGCGGCACCGACGCGAACCTGACGATCCCCGTCACCGGCACCGGCGCCTACGATCTGTTCTACGCGGACGTCGAGTACGTGCGCGGCCAGCAGATCTTCTGGTGGCGCGTGTTCGGGCCGACGGCCGGCGACGTCACGTACCCACCGCTGCCGGCCGCGATCGCGAGCATCCGGCCGACGAGCGCCGATCACCAGTCGGTGACGCACGCTCGCATCTGCGAGTCGGATGCGTTCAACGGCTGGCGCGCCGCGCGGCAGAACCCGTTCGATTCGCTCGCGACGTGCGAGCAGTCGACGAATCCGACGGCGCCGCGCTACGGCGGCACGCACAACCGCGTCAGCGCCTCTCAGTAAGACGGACTCACGCGCGTTAGCTTCGTGAGGCAGCGAACGTCGCGCGCCAACGTAGGTCCATTCCCTCAATCGACAAGCCGTGCGCGGCTGACACATGCTGTGCGCATGACGCTCGAGATGGTGGTGATTCGCGTCGCGACGGCCTGTGCGTCCGAGGACGACCTCGTGGCCGCGTTCGCGCGCCTCGCGACGGATACGACGCTCTTCGTCCCGACGAAGGCGATGCGCACCGTCGGCCTCGAGACCGGCTTCTCGATCCGACTCGCCGACGGGACGCCGAAGCTGCGCGGGCTGTGCGTCGTCGAGGGCAGCTTCGCGAACGAGGACAACGCGTATCGCCGTGCCGGCGTGCTGCTCGGCATTCGCAAGCTCACGCCGGATAGCGCGCCCGTCTTCGCGCGCATGCGCGATCCGATGCTGCCGCTGATCGTCAGCGACACCGTGCAGCTCTCGGCGGAGGAGGCGCGGCCGACCGTCGAGATGGCGCCGCTGTTTGCCGACGCGCCGGACTGCGTGGTCGAGGACGAGGCCACGGAGGCGAACGACGCCGAGCGCCGCACGATCCTCGGGATGCCGCCGCTCGTGCCGCCTCGCAAGGACACCGAGAAGATGCCGCCGATCAAGCTCGAGATGCTGCGCATCACCCGCTCGGCGCCGCGCGCGATCATCGACGAGGATGTCGAGCGCATCCGGTTGCCGTGGCGGCCGCGCGTGCGCGCGTGGCTCGCCTATCTGTGGCGCCGACTCACTTCACCAGCAGCGCGGCGAGCGCCGCAGGGTCGCTGACCGGCGGCGAGCACACCGGGCCCGTGCACACGTAGGCACCGGCGGTCTTGCCCTCGAGCACGGACGGCTGCGCCCACGGGCCGGCAATGCACAGCGTCGGCGCGTAGACCTTCCGCGCGGCCGCGAGCAGCACCTCGCGCTCCGGGCCGACCGCGACGAGCACCTTCGAATGCAGGTACAGATCGAGCGCCGCCATCAGCGCGCTGGTCGCCCACGCGTTGACGCCCGTCGTGCCGGCGAGCCGCTGCGCCAGGTACTTCTCGGCGAGCGCGAGCGCTTCCTGATCGCCGGCGACCAGGCCGACGCGCAGCAGCGCCTGCGTCGCGATTGCCGCGCCGGAGGGAATCGCCGCGTCGTGATGCGACTCGGGGCGGTGCACGAGCAGCGAGTCGCCCGCCGGCGCCATGTAGAAGATGATCACGCCGTCGCGCTCCTCGACGAAGCGCGCGCGCACCGCGCCGAGCAGCTTCGCGCCGAGGTCCCACCACGTGCGATCGCCGGTCGCCTCCGCCAGCTCGAGGAACGCCTGCGCGCAGAACGCGTAGTCGTCGAGCGTGCCGTCGAGGTCCTTGGTCTTGCCTTCGTGGAAGATGCGCGCGATGCGTTCCCCCTGCACCATGTGATCGCGCAGGAAGCCCGCGACCCGCTGGGCCATCGCGAGCGCCGGTGCGTGCTGCGTGGCGCGCCAGGCGGCGACGAGCCCGCTGATCGCGAGGCCGTTCCACGCCGCGAGGACCTTGTCGTCGGTGCCGGGCCGCACGCGCGCCGCCCGCGCCGCCAGGAGCTTCGCGCGCAGCTCGGCGAGGTGATCTTCCTCGGCCGGCGAGACGCGCGGCGACACGCGCGACAGCACCGTCGTCGCGTGCTCGAAGTTCCCCGCCTCGGTCACGCCGTAGGCGGCCTCGAACACCAAGGCATTCGCGGGCCCGAGCACGGCGCGCACCTGCGCGGGCGTCCACACGTAGAACTTGCCCTCCTCGCCTTCGCTGTCGGCGTCGAGCGACGACCACAGGCCGCCCGCCGGGTCGCTCAGCTCGCGCGCGAGAAAGCCCACGGTCTCGTCGATCACCTGCGCGGCGCGGCTCGCGAGCGGCCCGCCCATCTGCACGACGCTCGCGTAGATCCCGAGCAGCTGCGCCTGGTCGTAGAGCATCTTCTCGAAGTGCGGCACGAGCCACCTCGCGTCGACGCTGTAGCGCGCGAAGCCGCCGCCGAGATGGTCGTAGATGCCGCCCTCGGCCATGCCGCGCGCCCACGTGTCGAATGCCTCGCGCGCCGCCTCGCCGAACGAGAAGCGGCTCGCCCGCGCGAGCAGCTCGTGGCTCGAGCTCGACGGGAACTTCGGCGCGCCGCCCATGCCGCCGAGCTTCGGATCGCAGCGCTCCGCGAGCTGCTTGCCGGCCGCCACGAGCAGGCCGTGGTCGAGTCGCGCGACGTCACCGCCGAGCGCGCCGCGCCGGTAGTGCTCGTCGACGCGCTGCAGCCCGTCGATCAGCGCGAGCGCGTTGTCCTCGGCGTCCGCGCGGCGCTTGCGGAACGCGTCGCTCATCGCGCGCAACAGGTCGCTGAAGCTCGGCCGGCCGAACCGCGGCTTCGCCGGGTAGTACGTGCCCAGGTAGTACGGACGCCCGTCGGGCAGGCAGAACGCGCTGAGCGGCCAGCCGCCGCCCTCGCCCATCACCATGATGGCGTTCATGAAGATCGTGTCGACGTCGGGGCGCTCCTCGCGATCGACCTTCACGCACACGAACAGCTCGTTCATCAGCTTCGCGGTCGCAGCGTCCTCGAAGCTCTCGTGCGCCATCACGTGACACCAGTGACAGGCCGCGTAGCCGATCGAGACGAACACCGGCTTGTCGAGCCGCTTCGCCTCGGCGAACGCCGCGTCGCCCCACGGCCACCAGTCGACGGGGTTGTCGGCGTGCTGGCGCAGATACGGAGAGCTCTCGGCCGCGAGGCGGTTCGCCATGCGCGGACCTTACCGACTCACAGCGTCTTGAGGTACTCGATCAGCGCCGTCTTGTCGGAGCCGCTGAGCGTGCTCCCGTAGGTGTGGCCCTTGTCCTCGACCGGATCGGGGCACCGGTTGCCGCCGGCGCCATCCGCGTTCGCGAACTTCCAGATCTCGAAGCCGGCCGGCACGATGTTGCCGCCGAGCACGATGAAGTCGGTCGTGCGCGAGACGGTGCCCGGGCGCGAGTCGGGGTTCAGCAGCGCCTGCATCGACTGCTCGAACGCACGCACGCGCGACGCCGCATCCACTCCTGCCGACTTCACGCCGACCGAGTTGTTGTGCAGCAAGGGGGCGTTCGCCCACACGCCCGCCAGCGGCATCGTGCGCACGAGCCCCGACGGCCGCGCCTTGAACGTGTCCGACGAGAAGTTCTGCCAGATCTGCCCCGTGCTCCAGTTCGTCGAGCGCGAGGCGCAGCTGTTCACGCCGACGTCCGTCGCCGGCTGCAGCCCGAAATCTGACTTCAGATCACCGGAGTGACAGCCCGCGCAGTTGGCCGCAAACACGCTGCGCCCGCGATCGACGACATCGCCGTTGACGAGCTTCGACCCGCCCGGCGCCGAATCGAGGCTCGGCGCGTGCCAGCCCTCGAGGAACTTGCACATCTCCGGGGCCTCGCTCTCCGCCTGGCGGAACGCCGCACAGTTGTTGCGGCACGCGTCGATGTCGATCGGCGTGTTCGTCGCCTTCGCCGGCAGCGAGCACTCGCGCGCGCACATGCCCTCGGAGAGCCACACGCGCAGCGAGCGCGCCACGCACCCGAGGTCATCTTGCCCGCTATCTTCCTGGCGCTGCGCGGTGACGTTCGTCCCGTGGTTCTGCACGGTGAACAGCGGCCACTTGTCGAAGTCGACGATCGGCGCGATGCGCAGCGGGTTGTTGATGCCGTCGGACCAGATCGCCGTCGTGTCGAGCGAGCCATCCGGCCACGAGTTGAAGACCTGCCACCGCGGATCGTGCGTCGACAGGTGCGCGCCGAAGATCTTGCCGACCTTCATGTACGGGTTGCCCGGCATCACGTCGATGTTTTCCCAGCTCGGGTGATTCGGATCCGCGGGTGGCTTCTCCGCGGAGAGGCCCGCGTGACACGTCGCGCACGCCGTACCGAGCAGGTACTTCGGCTGTCCTGCCGCCCCGGACGCGGGATTCGGATACTTGCGAATGCCGATCACGCCCGTCGAGCTCGGATCGGAGCACCGATCGAAGCCGTCGGTCGTCGCGTCGCCGTCGCTGCAGTCGGGATCGTTGATCACGCCCCAGGTATCGAAGCGCTGCCCCCGCGGCGTGCCGAACACCGCGTCGATGCCGAGCGGAAAGCCGCCCGGCAGCGCGGGAAACACCTGCGTCAGGAACACTTCGTTCCCGTACGTTCGCTTGAAGTAGATGTTCCAGCCGGTCGAGCCGGGCCCGGTGTCTGGCTGGATCGCCGACGATTCGGTCGTCGTGCAGCCGATCAACGCGACAAGAAGGAGTGAGCGCATGCCCGCCGCAAGAGCAACGTGAGGACCAGCGCGCAGCCGCAACGCCGGTTCGCTCGCTCACACTCCGCGCGCTAAGCCCGCATTCGCGTCGCGCGCGGTGTTCGCGCGTTGCACAGCCGAGCGGTCCGGTGCCAAGGCGCTCACGCGATCGAGCGGTCTCGTACAGCACCGCTCACCCACATCACCGCACGCGATGGACGGTCCCGCCCGTGTAGTGCTGGAACTCGCCCGCTCCCGGCAGCTCGACGCCGAAATCGATCGCGAGCTCGTCGGGCCCCTTCACGTCGTACGTCAGCTTGAAGCGCGGCTTGCCCGGCACGTCGTCGCTGAGAAACTCGACGTGCTCGGGCGACGCCGTGATCGCGTACGCGATGACGTGCCCCTCGTTATCCCAGTACGTCGCGCGCTTGCCGCCCTCCTCGATGACCATCAGGTCCTCGTGGTGGCCCTGCGCCGACTCGTTCGTGCCGCGCCGCACGAGCACCTTGCCGCCGAGGTCGGGCGCGAGCGTGAACCGCCCGCTCGAGTGCGCCGCCGGGTCACCGCCCGTCCACGTGCCGAGCAGCGGCCGCAGCACGTCCCACTCGGGCCCGGCGACGGGCGACGCCGGCGCGGCCGCGCCATGAGCACATCCCGCAAGCACGATCGCAGCAAGCCGTCGCATGCGCGCATCATAAACAACGGCCCCGCACCTTCTCCAGATGCGGGGCCTTTCCCTACGTCACCGTCAGCACGACGCCGGCGCCGATCGTGCGGCCGCCTTCGCGCAGCGCGAACCGCACACCCGGCTCGAGCGCGATCGGGCGGTCGAGCGTGAAGCCGACCTCCGCGCGGGCGCCGGGTTCGACGGCCGTGTCGATCGTCGCCGTCACGTGGGTGGCCCCGACGAACAGCTGCGGCTTGTAGCCGGAGCGGATCGCGGTGGCGCGGCCGCCCTCACGCGCGTCGAGCAGGTACAGCTCGGCGCGGCCGGTCGCGTGCGGCGCGATCGAGCCCGGGGCCGCGAGCACCTGGCCGCGCGCGAGGTCATCGCGCTTGACGTTGCGCAGGCGCAGGCCGACGTTGTCGCCGGCGCGCGCGTGCGTCTGCTCGCGGTGGAAGGACTCGATCGCGGTCACGGTCAGCTCGCGCGGCACGCCGTCCTTGCGCCCGAACACGTGGACGGTCGCGGGAGCGGCCAGCACACCGCGCGAGACGCGGCCGGTGACGATCGTGCCGATGCCGTCGATCGTGTGGACGCCCTCGATCGGCATCAGGAACGGCGACGTGAGGTCGCGCACCGGATCCGGAATGCGAGCGTCCATCGTGGCGACGAGCTCGTCGATCGTCGCGACCCACGGGTCGTCGAGGTTGCCCTCGGCGGCCGCGTAGAACGCACGCAGCGCGCTGCCGCGCACGACCGGCACGTCGGTGTACCCGTGCTGCGCGAGCAGCTCGAGCACGTCGAGCACGACCAGGTCCGCCAGCTCGGGATCGGCGATGTCCATCTTGTTGACGAACACGACGAGGTGAGCCACTCCGACCTGACGAGCGAGCAGGACGTGCTCGCGCGTCTGCGCCTGGGAGCCCTCGGTGCCGTCGACGAGCAGGATCGCGCCGTCCATCTGGGACGCACCCGTGATCATGTTCTTGACGTAGTCGGCGTGGCCCGGACAGTCGACGTGCGCGTACCGCCGCGTCGCGGACTCGTACGTGACGTGAGCGAGGTTGATCGTCACGCCGCGAACCTTCTCCTCGCGGGCGCGGTCGAGCTGATCGAACGCGAGTGCCTGACCGCCGTGACGGAGCGCCATCACCTGCGTGAGGGCGGCCGTGAGCGTGGTCTTGCCGTGATCGACGTGACCGATGGTTCCGACATTGATGAGCTGCTTCTGCACTGGACATGTTCTTCCTCGGGCCCCGAAACGCGAAAACCCCGCGACGCGCGTCGCGGGGCCCGGTTTCGATGCTAGCGGAGGAGTTACCGCATACCGGCGACGACAGACGCGTCCAACCCAGCGGCTCGGACCGAGCCGCGGTTAGCTTCTGACGACGACGACGAAACGCGGAACATGGAGCCGTACTAGATGAGGCTTCGTGTGCGACTTGTCAAGCACGCGGTAAGCTGTGGCCGTGGTCCCCGCGCTGATGTCCGCGATTGCCGAGCGGTTTCCCGGCGCGCGCGAGAGCGAGGGTCGCGTCGAGATCGCGGTCGGCGGGAGCACGTATCGCGCGCGGGTCGCGATGGACCCGGTCGGGCACGTCAGCGTGCAGGTGCCCGCGACCGACGGGTTCGAGCTCGCCGTGCGGTGGACCGACCGCGGCACGACCTCGACGCGCGCTCCGACGTTCGACGACAGCTTCCTCGTCGAGACGAACGACGTCGCGCTCGCGAACGCGTGGCTCGATCCGGAGGTGCGCGAGGCGCTGATCGCGTCGCGCTACGTCGCGGGCACGTCCCCGCTGCGCGACACGGCGCTGCTGCTCCGCGATGGCAGCTGGGAGCACGAGCTGCGCGGCGACGAGGTCACGGCGCGCCGGCTGACGAAGGAGACGAGCGCGATCCGCATCACCGACATGCTCGCGGCGTCGCTCGCGATCGCATCGCGGCCGGCGCGCTGGGCGCAGACGTTCGCCGTGCTCGGCAAGCGGCTCGGTGCGGAGACCGCGACGCGCGTCGAGCTCGGCGGCAAGCCGATCCTGCGCGTGCGGCGCGGCGCGGCCGAGGTCACCGTGCGCTTCCTGCGCCGGCTCGGGCCCGCGGATGCGGGGCGGCTGCGCCTGGTCGTCAGCGCGCATCGCGTCGGCTCGGCGGGCGAGACGCTGACGCTGATCGACGAGGGCTTGCCGCGCGCGGCGTGGCCGCCCGCCAACGAGCGCGGCGGCGGCACGCTGCGGATCGACGAGCGCGCGCGCGGCCTGCTCGATCGCGCGAGGCCCTCGACGACGATCGTGCGCCCGCACGACATCGAGCTGACGTTCGACGGCGCCGTCGCCGATCTCGACCGGCTCGGCGCGGCGATCGAGCTCGCGGGCTACTGGGCCGCGCCCGCCGCGACGCCCTACCGGTGACTGGCCGTGACGCCGAGGTGCGCGCTGTCGACGTAGGCCTGCGCGCCCGTGTCGTGTAGCAGCGTCGCCTTGAAGAACGCGGTGACGTACGCGGCCGCGATCGCGCGTCCCTTCGGCGGATCGAGGTAGTCGAACGGCTGGTCGTTCGTCTGGCGGATGCCGGAGCCGCAGCCCGGCGCGAACGCGTCGATCAGCCCGTCCTCGTCGGAGAACGACCAGTGGCCTGCGTCGGGCACCTCGAGCTTGGCGACCGGCGGCGCCGCGCTGCCGTAGTTCTTCGCGATGAACTGGTTGCCGAGGTCGCCGATGCTGTTGTCCTCGTCGGCGACGATGAACATCAGCGGCACGTGGATGTTCGCGAGCGTCACGCCGGGGATCGCCGGGTTCTCCATCGGGGCGCACAGCGAGGCCGCGGCGGCGACGCGCGAGTCGAGCTCCGCGACGCGGCCGGCCGTCACGCCGCCGAAGCTGTGACCGAACATGCCGACCTTCGCGGTATCGACGGTGATCAGCGAGGGCAGCTGGTCGATCATGAAGCGGATGTCGGCCGCGCGGACCTCGAGCTCGTCGTGCGTCAGCGGGCCGTCGCTGCCGGCGAGGTGCGCCCACAGATCGTCACCGGCGTGATCGACGGCCGCGACGATGAACCCGTGACTCGCGAGCTGCACCGCCGTCGACGCCTGCGACAGCCGCGTGCAGCTCTGGCAGTGCGAGAACACGATCGCGGGAAACGCGCCGGCGATCGGCTGCGCATCGACGGCGACGGAGAGCGTCCGCGTCGGACAGCTCGGCGCCTGCGCGAGCAACCCCGCGTACGTCGCCTGGTTCGACCCGAGCTCGAGCTGCTCGAACGGCGTGTCCGTCGCGGCGGCGGCGGTCGGGAACCACAGCTGCACGGTCAGCGTGCGCGAGCGCGCGGCGTCCGTGATCGTCGTCGCGTGCGTGCCGACGGCGAACATCCCGGGCTGCTCGACCGACAGATCCGGCGCCGGCGAGCTCGAACAGGCGGCGATCGCTAGGACCAGGCTCAGCGACTTCATCGCGCGACCTTCGCACGTCCATGCAGCGACTGCGCGTTTTCCGTAGGCGCGCGACGCGTCCTCGCACGGTTAGCCGGCGGCGCGGCGAATGCACCATCTCCTGACATGAAGGCAGCCAACCCATACGACCTGCACGACCATGCTGGCGCTCGCTGGCTCGCTCCGTTCCTCGCGGTGTTCGCGCTCGTGATCGCGACCGCGTTCGCGATGCTCGTCTATCCGCACCTGTTCGGCTAGCAACCGTCTCGCCACGCGCGCACGCGATCCACCCGCGGAACGGCGGCCGCCTGACGCGTGCGGTTCGGCCGCTCGCCGCAGTCACCCGCCTTCTCGACGGTGTCCCACGACCCGTGCGTGTACTTGTAGTCGATCCACGCGCCGCGCGGTGCGGTCAGCGTGAGCCGCCACACGCCCGGCGCGACCTGCGTCATCGGCGCTTGTGTCCAGCTGTTCACCGACGCCGCGAGATAGACCGGCCCCTGCGCATCGACCTCGAACGTCACGTCGACCATCGCGCCGCCCGCGGCGTGAAAGCGCGCGGGCATCGCCGGCGTGAGCGTCGTGCCGTCGGAGGTGATCACGGTCGTGCCCGGATCGTCGAACCGCGTGAACGAGCCCGCGCCGAACACCTCGACGACATCGGTCGCCGGGATCACGGCGCCCTCGCGCGCGAACATCGGCAGCGCGCTGGTGCGCAGCTCGACGTCGATCGTCGCCGGCCCGTCGAACACGCGGTCCGTGCCCCACTCGAACCAGCGGCCCGCGGGCAGGTACACGGAGCGCGTCGTCGCGCCCTGCGTGACGGCCGGCGCGAGCAAGATCGAAAGTCCGAGCATCGCCTCGTCGGCGACGTCGTACGTCGCGGCGTCGTCGGGGAACTCCCACACGAGCGGCCGCAGGATCGGCGCGCCGGTCCGCGACGCCTCGTACGCGAGCGACAGCAGATACGGCATCAAGCGATACCGCTCGGTCAGCCACTGCTTCGCCGCGTCCGTGATCGCGTCGTCGAACATCCACGGCTCCTGCCCCCGGACGCCGTTCGTCACGTGCGCGCGCGCGAACGGCGACAGCGAGCCGAGCGCGAGCCAGCGCGCGTACAGCTCCGCCGACGCGTTGCCCGAGTAGCCGCCGATGTCGCTGCCGATCATCGGCACGCCGGAGAGGCCCATGCCGAGCATCATCGGCAGCGTCTGCTCGAGCCCCAGCCACGTCGACGGCGTGTCGCCGGTCCACACCGCCGCCCAGCGCTGGATGCCCGCGTAGCCGGCGCGGCTCAGCACGAACGGCCGGTCACCACCGCGGCTCGCGATCGCCTCGTACGTCGCGCGCGCCTGAAAATTCGCGTACGCATCGTGCAGCTCGCCCATCGTCGTCGCGCGGCCGTCGCCATCGACCGGGACGTCGTCGGGGAGCGTCGTGCCGCCGCCGCCTTCGGGGAACGTCGTCGGCTCGTTGACGTCGAGCCACACGCCGCTGACGCCGAGATCGAGCACGCGCGCGACCTGCGCGCCCCACCACGCGCGTCCCGCCGCGCTCGAGACATCGGGCCACCGCGAGTCGCCGGCCCAGCCCTTGCCGACCGCGGGCAGCAGCACGCTCGCCGAGTCGCCCGAGTCGTACACGCGGTCGGCCAGCGCGTGCCGCACGAGCACGCCATCGGCAAGCGGCTCCGCATCGTCGACCGCGACCGTTCCATCGGCGAGCACGACGCGCACCCGGCACGCATCGTCGATCGTGACGCGCGCATCGCTCGTGCCCGGCGCCGCATCGACGACCCACGACGCCGGCGCATCGCCATACACGAGCCGCACCACGCCGCCCGCGAGCGTCTCCGCGCGCACGCGCGTGCACGTCGTCGCGGGACCATCGGGCGTCACCTGCGGACCGTGACCGCAGGCCACGAGCAAGACCACAAAACACGCGCGCACGCGCGTCATGTGGCTTCACGGCGCGTGCCGCGCCAAGCCCGCGAACGCCCGTGCTGCGAACCCCTCCGACGTTGCCGATCTCAACGTCCAACCGACGAAAATCGCTACATTCTTAGCTGCCTCGCGGCGTTGAGGATGCACCCTGCGCGAGCTATACGAGTCATCCCAGATGTCGGACCCGACCACGACTCCGAGCAACATCACGCCGATCTCGATCGAAACCGAGATGCGGAACTCGTTCATGGACTACGCCATGAGCGTGATCGTCGCGCGCGCGCTGCCCGATGCGCGTGACGGCCTCAAGCCGGTGCACCGCCGGATCTTGTTCGCGCAGAAGGGTCTGAACAACGTCTACAACCGCCCGTACCTCAAGTGCGCGCGCATCGTCGGCGACGTCATCGGTAAGTATCACCCGCACGGCGACAGCGCGGTCTACGACGCGCTCGTTCGCATGGCGCAGGACTTCTCGATGCGCTACCTGCTCGTCGACGGTCAGGGCAACTTCGGAAGCGTCGACGGCGATCCACCGGCCGCGATGCGTTACACCGAGTGCCGGATGACGAAGCTCGCCGGCGAGCTTCTCGCCGACATCGAAAAAGAGACCGTCGACTGGCAGCCGAACTACGACGACAAGGAGCTCGAGCCGACCGTCATGCCGACGAAGGTGCCGAACCTTCTCGTCAACGGCGCGTCGGGCATCGCCGTCGGCATGGCGACGAACATCCCGCCGCACAACCTCGGCGAGGTCATCGACGGCGTGCTCGCGCTGATCGAGAACCCGAAGGCGACCGACGACGATCTGTACAAGCTGATCCCCGGCCCCGACTTCCCGACGGGCGGCGTGATCCAGGGCCGCATGGGCATCCTCAGCGCGTTCAAGACCGGCCGCGGCGCGATCGCGCTGCGCGGCGTCGCGCACACCGAGGAGATCCGCAAGGACCGCCAGGCGATCATCGTCACCGAGCTGCCGTTCATGGTGAACAAGGCGCGGTGGATCGAGTCGACCGCAGAGATGGTCCGCGACAAGAAGCTCGAGGGCATCGCGGACATCCGCGACGAGTCCGATCGCACCGGCATGCGCGTCGTGTTCGAGCTCAAGCGCGACGCGAGCGACCAGGTCGTCCTCGCGCACCTGTTCAAGCACACGCAGCTGCAGACGAGCTTCGCCGTCAACATGCTCGCGATCGTCGACGGCCGCCCGGTGCTGCTGTCGCTGCGCCGCGCGCTGCAGGTGTTCATCGAGCACCGCCGCGAGGTCGTCACCCGCCGCACGCTGTACGATCTGCGCGAGGCGCGCGCGCGCCGCGAGATCGTCGAGGGCTTGGGCCTCGCGGTGATGAACATCGATCGCGTGATCGAGATCATCCGGTCGTCCAAGGACACCGACATCGCGAAGGAACGCCTGATGGCGGAGAAGCTCGGCGGCCTCGCGGGGTTCCTCGAGCGCGCCGGCCGCCCCAAGGAGGAGGTCGCCGCCGCCGAGGCGAAGCAGTTCATCAACCTCTCCGCGCGGCAGGCGCAGGCGATCCTCGACATGCGCCTCGGCCGCCTCACCGGGTTGGAGCGCGAGAAGCTCGAGGCCGAGTACAAGGAGCTCTGGGAGCTCACCGACTACCTCGAGGGCCTGCTCTCCGACGACAAGAAGCTGATGGCCGCGATCGTCGAGGAGCTCAAGGCGATCAAGACCGAGTTCGGCGACGAGCGCCGCACGAAGATCGTCGACGCCGAGGGCGAGATCCTCACGCAGGATCTCATCGACGAGGAGGACTGCGTCGTCACGCGCAGCCACCTCGGCTACATCAAGCGCACGTCGGCGAGCGAGTACCAGGCGCAGGGCCGCGGCGGCAAGGGCATCACGGGCGCCGCGAACACCGAGGGCGACTTCGTCGCCGACATGTTCGCCGCGTCGACGCACGACCACCTGCTCCTGTTCACCGACAAGGGCCGCGTCTACTACAAGAAGGTGTTCGAGCTGCCCGAGGGCGCGCGCAACGCGAAGGGCCGCGCGATCGTCAACGTGCTCGACCTGCAGGACGGCGAGCAGGTCGTCGCGATGCTGCCGTTCAAGGACTTCGCGGAAGGCACGAGTGTGTTCTTCGCGACGCAGGCCGGCACGGTGAAGAAGACCGAGCTGTCCGCGTTCGAGAACGTCCGCCAGAGCGGCATCAAGGCGATCACGATCGAGGAAGGCGACCGCCTCGTCGGCGCCGCGCTCGTCACGAAGGCCGACGACGTGCTGCTCGCCAGCGCCAAGGGCTTCGCGGTGCGGTTCTCCGAGGAGCGCGTGCGCCCGATGGGCCGCAACGCCGCCGGCGTCCGCGGCATCACGCTGCGCGAGGGCGACCGCTGCGTCGGCATGGTCACGTTCAACCGCGAGTCGTCGGCGACGATGGTCACGGTGTGCGAGCGCGGCTACGGCAAGCGCACGGCGCTCTCCGACTACCCGGTCAAGAACCGCGGCGGCAAGGGCGTGATCACGATCAAGACGTCCGCGCGCAACGGCCTCGTCTCCGGCGTCCGCATCGTCACCGACCAGGATCATCTGATCCTCATCAGTGACCGCGGCAAGCTGATCCGCCTCCGCGTCTCCGACATCAAGGTCCAGGGCCGCGCCACGCAGGGCGTCCGCGTCATGCGCGTCGAGGACGGCGAGCACGTCGCCGCGATCGAGCGCCTCGCCGAGCCCGACGACGAGAGCGGGATCGAGGCCGCGCCGATCGAGGCCGTCGACGAGGGCGACACCGTGCCCGTCGACATGGAGGGCATGGACGAAGAGGAAGGCGACGAGGACGAGGGCGACGAGGGCGGCGACGACGAGGGCGGCGAGGAATGAGGGCGCTGCTCGCGCTCACCGCGTTGCTGCTCGCGGCCTGCGCGCATCAGCAGCACGACGCGCAGCTCGAGCAGCGCCTCGCCGTCATCGAGCAACGCCTCGACGCGCAGCAGCGCGCGATCGACGAGGCTCGCCACCACGACTCCGACGTCGAGCTGTCCGCGCTCGCCGCGCAGGTCGAGGCTTTGCGCGCCGAGATCACCGGCCTCGCGGCCGCGAAGAGGCCGGCGTTCCCCAGGCACCCCGAGCCCGATCGCGCGAAGGTCTACGGCGTGCCCATCGGCACGTCCCCGACGGTCGGCTCGCCGAGCGCGAAGGTCACGCTGATCATGGTCGGCGAGTTCGGCTGCCCGTACTGCCGCAAGGCGTGGGACACCGTCGAGGAGCTGCGCAAGAAGTACGGCAAGGACCTGCGCGTCGCCTACAAGTCGTTCGTCGTGCACCCGAAGATCGCGACCGATGCCGCGCGTGGCGCGTGTGCCGCCGCGCATCAGGGCAAGTTCCACGAGATGGCGGAGCTGTTGTGGAGCGAGGCGTTCGACAAGCGCAAGTTCGAGGCCGCTGACATCGAGGCGATCGCGAAGATGGCCAAGCTCGACATGAAGCGCTATCGCGCCGATGTCGCCGGGCCCTGCCCCGCCGAGGTCACCGCCGAGAATGCGGAGATGACGAAGTTCGGCGTCGGCGCGACGCCCTCGTTCTTCATCAACGGGCGATTCCTCGCCGGCGCGCTCCCGATCGACGAGTTCGCGAAGCTGATCGACGAGGAGCTGGCGAAGGCCGACGCCGCGATCAAGTCCGGCGTGAAGCCCGAGCAGTATTACGACACGCAGATCGTCGGCAAGGGCGCCCAGGAGCTGGCCGCGCCCTAAGGCGACTCGATGCGCTCGCGCAGCGCCTCGAGCGTGCGGCGCAGCTCGTCCTTGCCCGCCATGAAGCGCGCGTCGCCGAGCAGCTCGTAGACCCAGTACTTCATCTGCTCGATGTTGTTCGTGCGGATCAGCTGGTCGAGCAGCATGTTCGCCGCGTACTCGGCGAGCTCGTCGTAGCGATGGATGCGCAGCAGCTCCTCGAAGCGCTCGAGCGCCTCGTCGGAGTGCCAGCGGTACAGCGCGCTCGCCGCGACGAACTTGTTCTCGACGACCGTCGGATCGTCGGGCGGCGCGATCGCGACGTAGTCGTCGACCGCATCGACGAGCGCGCGCACCTGCGGCGGCAGTGGGGGCTTGTCCTCGCCTTGCGGAGGTGCCAGCTGCGCGGCCGCGAGCGCGTTGCGGCGCGCGAGCACGACGGCGAAGGCGCGGTCGACGCAGTCGTCCGTACACGTCTTGCGCTCGCTCGCATACGCGGCTGCCGCGGCATCCCAGGCCTGGGGCGTGTTGTGCGCGACGGCGGTCGACCACAGGAGCGACGGGCGTACGCGCGGGCGCGCAGCCACGTGCGCGGACGCGGGAGCCGGCGCCGGTTTCGGCTTCGGCGGCGGCCCGTGGCAGCGATCGCACGAGGCGCACGACACGAAGCACAAGGCGAAGGCAAGGCGCCGCATCCCGGGGGGACACCGCTCGCGACGCGCAGTTGCAGTGGTACCCTGCGCGGCGATGGCCACGAAACGCAGCGAAGCGATCTTCGAGCGCGCGAAGCGCGTGATTCCCGGTGGCGTGAACTCGCCGGTGCGCGCGTGCCGCAGCGTCGGCTGCGACCCGGTGTTCATCGCGCAGGGCGACGGCGCGACGATCACGGACGTCGACGGCAACCGCTACCTCGATCTGATCGGCTCGTGGGGCCCGCTGATCCTCGGCCACACGCACCCCGAGATCCTCGACGCGATCGCCGAGGCGATGAGCCAGGGCACCACGTTCGGCGCGCCGACGGAGGTCGAGGTCCGGTTCGCGGAGACGATCCGCGAGATCTATCCGTCGATGGAGATGGTGCGCGCGGTGTCGTCGGGCACCGAGGCGACGATGAGCGCGCTGCGGCTCGCGCGCGGGTTCACCGGCCGCAACAAGATCATCAAGATGGACGGCGGCTATCACGGCCATGCCGACTTCCTGCTCGTCGCGGCCGGCTCGGGCGCGGCCACGCTCGGCATCCCGGGCTCGGCCGGCGTCCCCGAGGGAGCCGCGCGCGATACGCTCGTCGTGCCGTTCAACGACCTCGCCAGCGTGGAGCAGGCGCTCGCCGGCAACGACGTCGCGGCCGTGATCGTCGAGCCCGTGCCCGGCAACATGGGCCTCGTCGTGCCCGCGGCCGGCTACCTCGAAGGCCTGCGCTCGCTGACGCAGAAGCACGGCACGGTGCTGATCTTCGACGAGGTGATGTGCGGCATGCGCGTCGCGTACGGTGGCGCGCAGGAGCGCTACGGCGTGCAGGCGGATCTGACGACGCTCGGCAAGATCGTCGGCGGCGGTCTGCCCGCGGCGGCGTTCGGCGGGCGCGCCGACATCATGCAGAAGCTCGCGCCGCTCGGGCCCGTCTACCAGGCGGGCACGCTGAGCGGGAACCCGGTCGCGATGGCGGCGGGCCTCAAGGCCATCGAGATCCTCGGCCGGCCCGGCACGTACGAGCGGCTCGAGCAGCTCGGCAAGCGCCTCGGCGACGGGCTCTCGGCGGCGGCCCGGGCCGCGGGAGTCCCGCACGTCGTCAACCGCGTCGGCTCGATGTTCACGCTGTTCTTCACGGCCGGTCCGGTCACCGACTACGCCTCTGCAAAGTCTGCCGATACGCAGCGGTTCGGTGGGTTCTTTCGCCGCATGCGAGAAAAGGGAGTGTTCCTGCCCCCTTCGCAGTTCGAGGCGGCCTTTGTCTCGCTCGCGCACACGGACGAGGACGTCGATCAGATCATCGCCGCCGCCAAGGCCGCCCTCGTCGATTGACGACCGAAAAGCCCCATGGTACGAGGGCGCCGCGAATGCAGGCGGACTCTACTCATCGCGGCGAAATGTCGCAGGATTCCCTGAGCCCCGCCGCGCATCGCAAGAGCGTGTACCGGGACCCGATCGCACAGAAGAGCCGGCAGGGCTACCACGCCCTGTCCGCGAGCTCGGTCGGTCTCGAGCTCGGGCTGTCGGTCGGCATCGGCCTCCTGGTCGGCTGGTGGCTCGACGAGCACCTGCACACGCAGCCGTGGCTGATGCTCGCCTGGATGGTGTTCGGCCTGGTCGCCGGCTTCCGCGGCGTCGTGCGCGCGGTCAAGCGCGCCGATCATGCCGCTGCCCAGGAGGAAGCCAATGGCTAGCATCCTGCGCATCGAGCGGATGAACTACGCGCTCGCCGGCGTGCTGATCGTGGCCTCCGCGATCACGCAGCCGCGCGACATCGCGCTCGGCGTCGCGATCGGTGCCGCGCTCACGTGCCTCAACTTCCACGTGCTGCGCCGCCTCGTCAACAAGTGGACGGCCGCGGCGGCCAAGGGCGAGCACTCGAACGCGCCCATGCTGATGCTCCCCAAGATGGTGTTCCTGATGGGCGCCGTCGCCCTCGCGATCCTCTTCCTTCCGATCCAGCCGGTCGCGTTCATCGTCGGCTACTCGATCTTCATCGTGTCGATCGTTCTCGATACGACCTTCGCCGCCCTGCGGCCTGCAACGGACGACCACAATGGGTGAACACGGCACCTGGTTCGATTATCTCAACAAGTTCGGCTGGTGGCGCAGCTTCAACGAGCACGCGCACAGCCTGCTCGGCCGCAAGTGGCAAGCGCCGCCGTTCGGTGAGAACGGCTGGTCGCTGACGCACGTCCTCGTCGCGTTCCTCGTGCTGCTCTTCACGACCGCGGGCTGCCTCGCGTTCTTCAAGGGCCTCAAGGGTGCCGACAAGGGCATCGTGCCGCCGCGCAAGATGAACCTGCGCAACTTCTTCGAGTACACGGCCGAGAGCGTGTACGGCATGGTCGAGGGCGCGATGGGCCCCGAGAACGCCGCGCGGTTCTTCCCGCTGATCGGCGCGCTCTGGATGTTCATCCTGTTCGGCAACCTGTTCGCGCTGATCCCGGGCTTCGTGTCGCCCAACGACACGCTGAAGACGAACGTCGGCCTCGCGGTGATGGTGTTCCTGCTGACGCACTACTACGGCGTCAAGGAGCACGGCCTGGCGTACTTCAAGCACTTCCTCGGCCCGTCGCTGGCGCTCGCGCCGCTGATGCTGCCGATCGAGCTCATCAGCCACTTCGCCCGCCCGATGTCGCTCGCGGTCCGCCTCATGGGCAACATGATGGCCGACCACAAGGTCGTGATGAGCTTCTTCGCGCTCGTCCCGCTCCTCGTCCCGCTCCCCTTCCTGCTGCTCGGCCTCCTGGTCTGCCTCATCCAGGCGCTCGTGTTCTGCACCCTGACGATGGTCTACATCGGCATGGCGATCGAGCACGAAGAACACTAGACGAGCACTGAGCCCACTAACGAACCTCAACGTCTTTACGTCGCATCGAAAAGAAGTTAAGTAACCGGCGCCTCGCGCGACCCCCAAGGAGATACCCATGAAGCGCACCGTTCAGTTCCTCACCGTCCTCCTCGTCATTGGTTTCTCGGCTGCTGCGTTCGCGCAGGGTGCCGACGCGGCCGCCGTTCGCCAGAACGGCCTCGCGAGCAACTACGGCTGGATCGCCCTCGCGGCGGGTCTCGGCATCGGCATCGCCGCTCTCGGCGGTGGCATCGGTCAGGGCCGCGCGGCGGCCGCTGCGCTCGACGGCATCGCCCGCAACCCGGGCGCCGCTGGTCAGATCCGCGGCCCGATGATTCTCGGCCTCGCGCTGATCGAGTCGCTCGTCATCTACGCGCTCATCATCGCGCTGCTGCTCGTCCTGAAGGTCGGCGCGTAATTCGCCCAGGGTCGCGCTAGCGTCCAAGAGGGTCCGGTTCGCCGGGCCCTTTTGTATTTTCGGCCGGCAATTTCTTCGCGTGTCGGCCGGGCTTTTGCCTTTTGGAAGGCCGCGTGGGAACCTCGGTACGATGTCCGAGGACGAGGGGAAACCGGCCGCACTGGACACCCAGGGCAAGTCGACGCTCGAGATCCTCGCGCAGATCGACCTGTTCAGCGGGCTGCCCCAGGGTCACCTGCGCCGCGTCGTCGACATCGGCGTCGAGGAGCAGTACCGCACCGGCGCGACGATCTTTCCCGAGGGCGCGCCGGGCGACAAGTTCTACTTGATCGTCGAGGGCGCGGTCCGCATCTCGCGCGTCGTCCCCGGCATGGGCGAGGAAGCGCTCGCCGTGCTCCGCCCCGGCAACTACTTCGGCGAGATGTCGCTGATCGACGATGCACCGCGCTCGGCGACCGCGATGTGCCACGAGAAGTGCCGGCTGTTCGTCATCAACCGCCGCGACCTCGAGGATCTCCTGTTCGTCGACCGCGACCTCGCATACGAGCTGCTGTGGAACTGGGTCCGTACGCTCTCGCGCCGGCTGCGATCGACGAACGACAAAATGACGTTCCTCGCGACGACGTCGAAGTTCTAGGAGCGCGCGAGTATGCGTGGCCTCATGCGGGTGGTTGCGCGGTCGCTCGTGCGGATGGCCACGCTGGTCCTCGCGCTCGCCGTCGCGCGCCCCCAGGCCGCCGCCGCCGATCCCCTGCCGCCCGGCTCGATCGGCGCGCTGTTCGGTCCCGCCTCGGGCACCGGCGCGGACGCGAAGGTCGTCGGCGCGGGCTACACGTTCGGCGTCGTCGCCGCGTGGCAGCCGATGAACACCGATCGCCACCTCAGCTGGGCGCTGCGCTGGTCGACGCAGTTCGGCAAGTACGGCCTCTTCTACCAGGGCTCCGCCGCGCAGATCGACTCGACGCTGCTCACCGTCGCGATGGACTTCACGCTCGGCGCGCGCTGGCGGCCGTGGGCCTCGCCGACGAGCTACCTGACGCTGCGGCCCGGCGTCGAGGTCCTGCGCGTCAACGAGCCGCTGCCGCCGAAGATGCAGCGCAGCTTCGTCGGCGGGATCGGCGAGGTCGGCTTCGAGCACTACTTCCTCGGCACGAGCCTTCTGTTCGATGTCGACATCCGCTATGGCCTCGTCGGCAGCGAGCCATCGAACATCGCGGTCCTCTTCGCGCTGTCACTGACGGGGCCGTGATGCCGGCGCTGACGACGCGTCGCCTTCGTCTGGTCCCGGTCACGCTCGAGGCGATCGAGGGCGTGCTGCTCCACGATCGCGGTCGCGCCGAGGCGGCGCTCGAGGACATCGCGCGCGTGTGCGGCTCGCAGCACCAGGGTCGCGCGCAGTTCCCGCCCGCGTGGCCGAACGACGAGCTCGTCTCGATCGGCTTCCCCTACTCGCTCGACGCGATCCGCGCCTCGCCGCAGACGCGCCTGTGGGGCGACTCGCTCGTGCTGCCGCTCGATCCGGATGTGCCGCCGATCGTGCTCGGCTCCGTCGTGTTCAAGGGGCATCCCGCCGACGGCATCGCGGAGGTCGGCTACGCGGTCGTCGAGAGCTCGCGCTCGCAGGGCTTCGCGACCGAAGCGACACAGGCGTGCGTCGAATGGGCGCTCGCGCAGGACGGCATCCACGCCGTGCAGGCGACGACGTTCCCGTGGCACCACGCGTCGCTCGGCGTGATCCGCAAGTGCGGCATGACGCAGATCGGGACGCGCGATCACGAGATGCTCGGCGACCTGCTCGTGTTCGAGCGCCGCCGCTAGCCTGGCTAGTGCTTGTGCTCGCGCTTGGCCGAGCCGGGCTCGGTCTGCTTGCCCTGCATCTTCGCCTTCGTCGGCTCGGGCAGGATCTCGCCGACCAGGCCTTCCATCTTCGCCTTCATCGACGCGCCGAACACCTTGTCCTTGCCCGCGAGCATCGCCTCGACGCCCTTCTTCGCGACCTCCGCGGGATCGTCCTTCTTCCCCTGGTCGACCTTCGTCGACTCCATGCCGGCGCGATCGAAGAACTCGGTGTCGGTCGCGCCCGGCTGCAGCGCCGTGACGGTCACGCCGGTGTCCTTCAGCTCGTAGCGCAGCGCCTCCGCGAACATCAGGTCGAACGCCTTCGTCGCGCCGTAGACGGCGAGGTACGGCGCCGGCGACGTCGACGCGACCGAGGCCGTGATCAGCACGCGGCCCTCGCGGCGGTTGACCATCATCGGCAGGATCAGCTTCGAGAGGTGCACGACGCCCTCGACGTTGATCCGGATCATCCGCAGCTCCTGCTCGAGGTCGTTGACGAGGAATGCGCCACCGACGCCGATACCCGCGTTCAGGAGCAGCGCGTCGACGTGGCGACCGCTCTCGACGATCGCCTGGTAGAGCTGCTTGCAGCCGTCGTACATCGCGAGGTCGGCTTGCACCGGCATGACCCACGCGCCGGCCTTCGCGAGGTGCTCGGCGGCGGTGTGGATGCCGCGATCCTCGGCGCAGATGATCAGGTCGAAGTCACGCTCGACACATTCGCGGGCGAGCTCGAGGCCGATGCCCGACGACGCGCCCGTGACGACGGCGAGCTTGCGAGTAGAGACGCTTCCCATATGAGGCTCCTTTGGAGCCCAAAGGGTGCGAGCCGCGTTCCATCGCGGAAGCTCGCAGGGCGCCTACGCGCGGCGGCGGCGGCGCAGGACGACGACGCCCATCAGCGCCATGCCGAACAGCGCGGTCGGCGCGCCGTGGCCGCTCGTATCGCAGCAACCACCGCCGTCGCTGCCCGACGACGAAGGCCAGCAGACGCCCGACGCGCCGCCCGCGAGGCAGTCGAAGCCGCTCGGGCAGCTCGTCGCATCACCGACGGTGCAGCCCATCGTGCACTTGTTGTCGGTGCCGTTCATGCCGCACTCGCCGGACTCGCAGCTCGTGTTGTCGGTGCACGTCGCGCCGAGGCCCGTCGGCTGGAACGGCGTCATGATGCACAGGTTCTGGAAGCACTCGTGGCCCATCGCGCAGTCGGCGTCGCTGTCGCAGTAGAGGTTGGGCACGTGCTGCTGGATGAACGCCTTCTCGGCATCGACGCGCGTGTCCGCGCCGAACTGCGCGCAGTTCTGATCGCCGAACGACGTGATGCCGACCTCGAGCAGCTTGCCGGCGTCGAGCGAGACGAACGACGGGCCGCCGGAGTCGCCGTTGCACTTGCCGGTGCCGTTCGTCTGGTTGAAGCAGAGCAGATTCAGGTTCGACCCGATCTGCGTCGCGCAGTTGACCGACGTCTGCTGCACCACGTACTCGGTGCCCGCGCTCTGCGTCGACGTATCGCTGACGCCGTAGCCGACCATCGTGACGGACACGCCGACCGGCGCCTTCGCCGGATCGAAGTTCAGCTTCACCGGCTTGATGCTGGTGATCTTCTGCGCGAGGTGGATGAGGCCGGCGTCGTGCGAGCCGAGCGCGTTGACGTTGAAGCCGGGGTCGGGAATCGTCTCGATCGCCTTCACCGACATGCCGAGGTTCGCGTGCAGCGCGTTGAAGTGCACGCTGACCAGATCGGTGACCTGCTGCTGCGTCGAGACCTGCAGCTCGGACGGCGTCACGCAGTGCGCGGCGGTCAGCACCCAGTCGGGCGCGATCAGCGTGCCGGTGCACAGCGCACCACCGAGCAGGATCGCCACGGTCTGCGGGTACTCCCCCGAGGTCGTCTGGGTGCCGCCGAGGATCGGAGCTTCGACGGGGCCCGCGACGGCAGCGCTCGACGCGAGAAGGAGACCAGCAGCGAGGGTACGGCGCATCCCGGGAGTGTGCCCGGGAGCCCGCCCGCCGCGCAAACCCGCCGCTAACGCTTCTTGGCAGGTTGCCGACCCGGGTCGCGCTTCCAGGTGCCGGATTTGCCGCCGCGTTTCTCGTCGAGGCGAACCGCCGCGATCTCCATGCCGCGGTCGATCGCCTTGCACATGTCGTACACCGTGAGTGCGGCGGCCGACACGGCGGTCAACGCCTCCATCTCGACGCCGGTGCGGTCGAATGCCTCGACCGTCGCCGTGATCTCCACCGCATTTCCTGCGACGCGCAGGTCGACCTCCACGCCGGTCAGCCGCAGCGGATGGCACAGCGGGATCAGGTCCGACGCACGCTTTGCCGCCTGGATCCCGGCGATGCGCGCGATGCCGAGCACGTCGCCCTTGCCGATGCGCCCGGCGGCGACCGCCTCCGCGGTCTCGGCCTGCATGACGACCCGCCCCGACGCGATCGCGACGCGCGCCGTCTCGGGCTTCTCGCCCACACCGACCATGTGAGCCTCGCCCGCGGCGTTGAAGTGCGTGAGCTTCTTCGTCACGAACGCTTCGCGTGGCCTCTCACTCGACCGTGACGGACTTGGCGAGGTTGCGCGGCTGGTCGACGTCGGTGCCGCGCTGGTCGGCGACGTAGTAGCTCAGCATCTGGAGCGGCAGCACCGTGAGGATCGGCTGCAGCTCGAGCGCGGTCTCGGGCACGAGCACGACGTCATCCGAGTGGCCGCCGATCTCGTTGTCGCCGCGGGTGGCGATCGCGAGCACCTTGCCCTGGCGCGCCCGCACCTCGGCGAGGTTCGAGACGGTCTTCTCGTACGACGGCCCGTGCGGCACGAGCACGACGACCGGCAGCTGGTCGTCGATCAGCGCGATCGGGCCGTGCTTCATCTCGCCGGCGGCGTAGCCCTCG
>CAYUNM010000078.1:0-27887 GCA_964446175.1 uncultured Kofleriaceae bacterium | reverse complement strand
CGCGCCAGCCCACCGGACCCGTCCCGTCGAGCGGCGTGCCGCGCCAGCCCACCGGCCCCGTCCCCGCCCCCGGCGTCGCGCCGTCCCAGGTGACGCGACCGATCCCCGTCGTGCCCGGCTCCGCGGCCGCGCGCGGCGACGTGCCGGTCGCGTCGATGTCGGGCCCGTTCCCGCGCGCGCAGACACCGACGGCCGCGCCGACGCAACCGATCCCGCGCGTGCAGGCGCCCTCGCCCTCGCAGCAGGTCCCGCGCGCACCCACGCCATCGCCGTCGGCGACGCAGCCGCTTCCCCGCCAGCCCGCCGCGCCGCGCGCCGCGCCGCCGGTGTCCTCGGCCTCGCAACCGATCGCGCGCCCCACGCCCGCCCCGGCCGCCGCACCCTCGAAGCCACCGCCCGGCATGACCGACGCCGACGTCAACGCGCTGTACGCGAAGTACGTCAAGGCGAAGGAAGCGGTCGGCGAGAAGGTCGGGCCCGGCGGCTACGGCAAGCTGCTCAACACGATCAACGCGCAGGCGCCGAAGATCATGGAGCAGTACAAGGCGAAGGGCGTCGACTTCAGCGTCGTCGTCAAGGACAACCAGGTCATCATCCGCGCCAAGCCGAAGCCGTAGCGCTACAGTCGCTGCGTGGACGCGCCGCCCTTCACGCCCGAGCAGCTCGAGAGGATGCGGCAGATCGGGCTGACGCTCGATCGCGGCGGGACGTTCTGGCACGAGGGCGCGGCGGTCTCGCATCCACGGCTGCGCCAGGCGCTGCTGCGCTGGCTCGACGTGCGCGACGACGGCAAGGACATCGTTCGGCTCGACGACAAGCGCTACGCATACGTGACCGTCGAGGATGCGCACCTGCGCGCGAGGTCGGCGCGCTGGGACGGCGATCGCTGCTTCGTGCTGTGGGACGACGATCTCGAAGAGGAGCTCGACTACAGCTCGCTGCGGCTCGCCGATGACAACGCGCTGTACGCGAAGGCACACGGGCGGCTGCGCGGACGGATCGCCGGGCCCGCGCATCACGCGGTGACCGAGCACGTGGTCGAGGACGGTGCTGGCTTTGCGCTCGAGGCCGCCGGCAAGCGGTGGCCGCTCGCACGATGGCCCGCTTGATGCTGTGCGTGGGCGTGAAGGAGACACGCCATGCGAACCACAGCGATCTTCGCCGTCGCGCTTGCCGCGGGCTGCGCAGGGTCTGCGTCGAGCAGCGTTGACTACGATCGGCTTGCGCCGGTCATCGGGCGCAGCATCGCGACGCCCGATGCGGGCGGCGAAGTGGGTGCGCTCGCGGACGCGCTGATGATCGCGCGCGGCGGGCTCCCGGTCGGCTTCGATCCGGGCGACGGGTTCGTCACCGGCGCGCACGATGGCATCCGCTACACGTATGCGGTGTTCTGTCAGGACGCGAGCGGCGCGACGATGACGTGCAGCCCGGCGACGTATCGCGCGTACGCGTTCGCGCAGTGGGATTCGCCCGCGCTGCATCGCACGGGGATGTGGCAGCTCGAGCACCTGCAGGGCGCGATGGCGACCGCGACGGGCGCGAGCTCGCTCTCGCACGACAGCGATGGGTTCACGATCACCGACCTGCGCCACGAGACGCTCGGCGTCGATCTGGGGAGTTATGCACCCGTCGAGGGCACGATCGAGGCAAGCCTCCGCGTCACGACGGATGGCGAGCCCGTGACCGTGCATGCGTCGATCACGTTCACCGGGGCGCGGATGGCGCTCGTGATCATCGACGGAAATACGTACTGGCTCGACCCCACCACGGGGACGACCACGCCCGTGATCATCCAGTTTCGTACATGAAGAATTGCTGAGCGTGCTTTGCACGGCGCATGCAGGCACTAGCGTTTCGGTATGCGCACTCTCCTCTTGATGCTCTTCGTCGTCGGGTGCGCGGCGACAGAACCGGCGCCGACCACGCCGGCGCGCCGGCCGCTCGTCACCGACAACCTGCCGTTCCTCGTTCCGCGCGCACAGGTGCGTGCGTGGCACGAACAGAACGACTGGTGCCTCGCGCGGCAGTGGCCGCAGAGCGATGAATTCGTGCTCTGCAATCGCCAGCCGTACATGAACCCGCGCACGCCGCCGCAGCACACGTTCGTGCGGTATGACGCCTCGCAGCGCAGCATCGCGTATGCGACGTTCGCGCCGGTGCCGTGCCGGCTCTACGGGCGCTGCGACCGGATCTACGGACGCACCGCGTGGCGCGACGATCACGAGTACGTCGATCACTGGCAGGGCCTGCTCGACAACCTCGCGCAGCGCGGACGCATGGCGGAGCCCGAGGAGGTCGGCCCGCCCGCGATGCAGGCCGAGGACTTCGCGGCACTCGCGCTCGAGCTCGACCAGCGCTTCGGCGCACCGACATGGAACGATCCGAAGGGCTACGGCGCGACGTGGGCGACGCCGACCGCGGAGATCGGGCTGTTCGTCGCGGGCAAGGGCGGGTGGATCGTCGAGACCCACGAGCTGCGGCAGGCGCAGCAGCCGGTCACGCCGGCGGCTGAGTCGGCTGCACCTGGTGCGATTTGACGACGGCGAGGATCTCGTCGTCGGTGAGCACGCGGTTGCCGCGCTTGGCCGCGCCGAGCACGCTCGCGACGAGCTCCTTCGTCGGCTCGTAGCCGCGCTTCTTCAGCCAGTAGACGACGTTGCTCTCGCCCGAGTAGTGACCGACCTCGATCTCCTGCTCCTTGCCGAACAGGCCGGCGGGGACGCCGGAGTAGATGCGGTCGGCGAGCCAGGCATTGCCCTTCTTCTCGGCCTTGATGATCGCGGCCGCGTGCACGCCGGTCGCGGTGCGGAACGCATCGCTGCCGACGAGCGGGTACTGCGGGTGGATCGGCACGCGCGTCGCCTGCGAGGCGATCTTGCACCACAGGACGAGCTTCGTCAGATCGTGATCGGGCAGCTCGCCGAGCAGCTTCAGATTCACGAGGATCTGATCGAGCGCCGCGTTGCCGACGCGCTCGCCGATGCCGAGCGCGGTGCCGTGGATGCGATCCGCGCCGTACTCGATCGCGAAGATCGAGTTGACGACGCCGAAGCCGCGATCGTTGTGACCGTGCCAGTCGATGCCGACGTCGGGGCGGCCCGCGCCGTCGAGGACGTTGCGCGTGAACTTCAGCAGGTTCTTGATGCCGTCGGGCGTGGCGTGGCCGACGGTGTCGCACACGATCAGGCGATGCGCGCCGTGCTCGACGGCGTTCGTGAACAGCTTCGTCAGCACCTCGGGGCGCGAGCGCGTCGTGTCTTCGGTGACGTAGGCGATCGGCAGGTTGTACTTGCGCGCGAGATCGATCGCGTCCGCCGAGAGCTTCAACATCCGCTGCAGGTCCCAGTCCTCCGCGTACTGGCGGATCGGCGAGCTGCCGATGAACGACAGCACCTCGATCTCGATGCCGACCTTCTGCGAGATGTCGATCACGGCCTGGACGTCGTTGACGTGCGTGCGCGCGGCGCACGACGCCTTGACGCGCAGCTTGCCGTCGCGGATGTGCTCCGCGATCGTCGTGACGTCCTCGACGGCGCGCTTGCCGGCGCCGGGGAGGCCGATGTCCATCGTGTCGATGCCGAGGTCGTTCGCGAGATCGACGAGGCGCAGCTTGTCGTCGATCGACGGGTCGACAACCGACGGGGACTGGATGCCGTCGCGCAGCGTCTCGTCGAGAAACTGGATGCGCTTCTTCGGCGAGAGCTTCGCCACCTTTTCGACGGAGTTCCAGTCGTAGATCAGGTCGTTGTCTTCCATGGGCAACCTCACATCACGGAGTGCAGGATCAGGATCAAGACGGCTGTCACGGCGACGATCACCGCGAGCATGAGGAACCAGCCGAGCACGAGCGCGGCGCCCGCGAGCCCGAGACCGCCGAGCCACAGCGGAACCGCGCGCTCGCGGCGAGCGATCGAGGCAATGGCCGCGATCGCGGTGATCGCGAAGCCAGGCACGCTGATGCGTGGATCGGGCGTCGACCACAGCGGTTCCTGCGTGATCGCGACGACGATGAACGCGAGCGCACCGAGCGCGAGCGCGAAGCATCCGGCGACATGGCGGGCGAGCCAGTCTCCGTCCGGCCGCAGATGGTCCGGCTTGTCGAGCGTCACCCCCACCTTATAGCGCGTCTCGCTCGTCAGGCGCCGCTCAGTGCGAGCATCCGGCGCAGCGTGACGTGGGCGGCGCTGTACGCGAACTCCACGAGATCCTTGTCGAGGTCGGCGATCTCGCGCGCGCCCGCGAACGCGGCCGGGACGTCGCCGCACAGCAGCAAGGCCGCGCGGTCGGCCGTGCGCGACAGCGACTTCGCCCACGCCGACAGGTTGAGGCCGCCGCCCTGGCGCGACAGCAGACGCAGCGCGGCAGCACGGGCCTGCGCCATGACGGGAGGCGTCAGGCTCGCGACGGCCTTCTGGGCGCGCGCGGCCAGCGGATCCTCGATACCGAGCTCGGTGCCGGCCGCATCGCGCACGATCGCGAGCACGACCGCGCGCAGCACGCGCCCGGGACGCGAGGCGCCGACGGCACGGCCCGGCCACAGGAACGTCATCGCGCGGGCGAGCTTGTACGCGAGCTCGGGACGCTCGGGCGCGGTCAGCGCCTCGTCACCTGCGACGAGCACCGCCGGCTCCGCCGCGACGACGTGGATCTGGCCGCCGAGCTCGGGCCGCGCGAACACCGGCGCGGGCGGCACGCCGAGCACCGTCGCGAGCTGGTTACGCAGCCGCGCGAACGCGACCGGCAGCTCGCCGTCGCGGACCTCCTGGCTGGCATCGAGCTCGGCATCGCCGAGCGTCATCGGAGCGAGCGCCTGCACCGCCGGTGCGACGAGCTCGACGAGCGCGCCGAGCTCCACCGTGTCGTCGCGGTGGCGCAGCACGCTCCAGTGATCGCGCGACAGCGGCAGCTTCGGCAGCACGACGGCGGTCGCGCGCTGCTTGTCGTAGATCGCCTGCATCGGCTCGTCGGCCGTGCCGAGCGCGACCATCGTCGAGGCGGCGAGGAACGCCGCATCGGCGTGACCGGCGGCGACCGTGTTGCGGACGAGCTGCGCGCCCGCTTGCGGATCGCCGAGCGCGTCGCGCCAGCCCGCACGGATCGGCTCGCGCGTCGTGACGAGGCGCTCGATGCGCTCGGCGAGCACGGCGATATCCGGGTCGCGCGGCGCGAGCTTCTTCGCGCTCGTGATCGCGACCTGCGCGCTCGCCGGGTCGTCGAGGTGCTCGACGTAGAGCGTGGCGAGACGCGTGTAGGCGCCCGCTTCGGGCGTGCCGCCGCGGCCGCGCAGCCGGAAGCACGTGCGCTTGAGCACGCGCTCGGCGCGCCGCACGTCGCCCTTCGCGAGCAGCAGCTCCTCGACGGCATCGAGCGTCTGCAGGCGCGTAGGCTCGAGATCGAGCGCGCGCTCGAGGTGGAACAGCGCGGCGGCCTCGTCGACGCGCAGCGCGGCATCGATGCGGCCCTTGTAGTCGTGCGCGGCGGCGTGGTCGGGATTGATCGACAGCGCGTGGTTGAGGTGATCGCGCGCCTCGTCGGCGGCCGCGAGCTCCTGCTTGCCGCCGTTCCATACGGCCCAGCCGAGCGCGGCATGGTAGTCGGCCTCGCCGGGCGACTTCGCGAGCACCGTGCGCAACAGGCCGATCGCCTGCTCCCACTGCCCCTTCGTCATGTGCGACTCGGCGATCCGGAACGACAGCTCGGTATCGATCGCCGGCGGGACCTGCACGAGCTCGCCACCCGCGAGCTCCTTGTCGTACGCGGCGCGCTTGCGCGGATCGCACAGCACCGTGCGCGCGTTCTGATACGCGGTCCGGATCGCGGACAGCTTCGCGCGGTCGCTCGTATCGGTGAGGCCCTGCGTGTTCTTCTCGAGCAGCGCGATCTTGACCTGGAACGCGGCCTCGACGTCGTCGGCGGCCGCATCGCGGTCGACGAGCAAGATCGCGTAGTGGTCGGCGCCCGAGATCCGCTGGTGCTCGGCGGCGACGCCCTTGCGCGCGGCCGCGAGGCGATCGCGCTGCGCGGCGGCGGTCGCGATCTCGTGCGGGAGCACGACGCCGGAGTCGACGTCCTCGAAGTCGAGCGGGACCGCGCCCTCGGTGCTCGCCTCCTCGTCCTCGAACAGCACGTCGTAGAGGCCGGAGTCGACATCGGTGAAGTCGCTCTCGCGCGTGCGCGTGCGCGGTGGCGAGACACCGGCGAGCGTGTGCTTCGGGATCTCGGCCGCGCCGAGCCCGACCTGCACGACCTTGCTGACGATCGCGTCGCACATCAGCATCGCGTCGACGGCGAGCCGCGCCTGCGCGCGATCGCCGAACGCCTTCTCGATCTCGCCCATCGGCGCGCCCGCCGAGAGGATCGCCATGCCGCGCTCGCCGAACGCCTTGCGCAGGTCGTGGCGCAGCCGCTTGCCGCGCTCGGTGAGCTCGAAGCTCATGCCATCGAGCCGCTGCAGCTTGCTGAGGTCCTCGACGGCCGTCTCGCGCAGGCCGCCGATCACGACGTCGATCATGCGCAGCTGCATGCCCTCGATCGCCTCGGCGGCGTCGTCGAAGCGCCACGCGCCCTGCGGCCAGCGCAGCGCCTGCACGAGCTTGTGGCGCGCCTGGCGCCCGAGCTGATCGATCAGCTGCTCGATCGAGAGGATCGACAGTGCGACGAGCGCCTCGCCGAGCTTGCCGCCGACCGTCGCCGCGCGCTCGACCGCCTTCCGGTGGTCGTCCTCGCTGATCACGCCGCTGTTGACGAGGAAGTGCCCGAGCGTCTCGTCGCGCGGGGTCGACGACGTGCTGACGGGGTTGCCGTTCACGAGATCGACCGTCTTCGACACGCGGCCGCGGCGGAGCTGCAGCTTGCCCGTCGCGAGATCCTCGTGAAGATCGAGCAGGACCGCCGGCAGCGGCCGCATCGCGAGCTCCCCCGAGCGCGACTGCATCAGGCGAAAATTCTAACTCATTCCGCGACGTGACAGGCGGCGCGCGAGCCGTTCGACAGCACGCGCAATTTCGGACGCTCGTCGAAGCAAGCCTTCGGTTTGTCCTTGACGGGACACCTGGGGTGAAAGGGGCATCCGGAGGGCGGCGCGATCGGGCTCGGCACATCCCCGGTGAGCACGATGCGGCCCTTGCGCTTGGCGGGGTCGATCCGCGGAACGGCGCTCATCAGCGCCTGCGTGTACGGGTGCTTGGGCTCGGCGTACAGCGTCTTCGCGTCGGCGAGCTCGACGATCCTGCCGAGGTACATCACGGCGACGCGGTCGCACACGTGGCGCACGATCTCGAGCTGGTGGGAGATGAAGACGTAGGTGAGTGCTTCTTTTTGCTGCAGGTCCTCGAGCAGGTTGACGATCTGGGCCTGGATCGAGACATCGAGCGCGCTGATCGGCTCGTCGCACACGATCAGCTTCGGCTTGACCGCGAGCGCACGCGCGATGCCGACGCGCTGCCGCTGACCGCCGGAGAACTCGTGCGGATAGCGGCGCGCCGCATCGGGGCGCAGCCCGACCTTCTCGAGCAGCTCGGCGACGCGCGTCTCGCGCTCCTGCGACGTCGCCGCGAGGCGATGGATCTCGATTGGCTCCGCGATCGCTGCCCCGATCGACATCCGCGGGTTCAGCGACGCGTACGGATCCTGGAAGATCATCTGCATCTGCCGGCGCAGTGGGCGCAGCGCGCGCTGCGAGAGGTGCGTGACGTCCTTGCCGTCGAACGTGATCGTGCCGGCGCTCGGCTCGTAGAGGCGCAGCAGCGTGCGGCCGAGCGTCGACTTGCCGCAGCCCGACTCGCCGACGAGCCCGAGCGTCTCGCCCGCCTCGACGTCGAGATCGATCTCCGTCACGGCCTGCACCGGCGGCGCCTTCTGCCACGGCCACGCCGCCTTCGTCGCGAAGTGCTTCGACAGCGCGCGCGCTTGCAGGAGGCTCACGGCGCCTCCAGCGGGAAGTGACAGCGCACCTGCGACGCGCCGAGCTGGACGAGCTGCGGCTCCTCGGCGCGGCACCTGTCCTCGACGCGCGGGCAGCGGTCCGCGAACTTGCAGCCCACCGGCAGCTCGTGGAGTGCCGGCACCATGCCCTTGATCTCGACGAGCCGGTCGCCCTCGCTCGTGATCGATCGGATGAGGCCGGCGGTGTAGTGGTGGCGAGGCGCCGCGAACAAGGTCTCGGCGCTCGCGCGCTCGACGATGCGCCCCGCGTACATCACGCACACCTCGTCGCAGGTCTCCGCGACGACGCCGAGGTCGTGCGTGATCAAGAGGACGCTCATGCCGAGCTCGTCCTGCAGCTTCTCGAGCAGCTCGAGGATCTGCGCCTGGATCGTGACGTCGAGCGCGGTCGTCGGCTCGTCGGCGATCAGCAGATCGGGCTTGCACGCGAGCGCCATCGCGATCATCACGCGCTGCCGCATGCCGCCGGAGAGCTGGTGCGGATAGTCGTCGACGCGCTGCTGGGGCGACGGGATCCCGACGAGCCGGAACATCTCGATCGCGATCTTGCGCGCCTCGGACTTCGACTTCTTCTGATGTAGCACGACCGCCTCGGCGACCTGATCGCCGACGGTGAACACCGGGTTCAGCGACGTCATCGGCTCCTGGAAGATCATCGCGATCCGGTTGCCGCGGATCTGCCGCATCTGCTCCGCCGGCAGCCGCACGAGGTCCTTGCCGGCGTACATCACGGAGCCGTGCGCGATCTGCCCGCTGCCGAGCAGCCGCATGATCGAGAGCGCAGTCACGCTCTTGCCACTGCCCGACTCGCCGACGATCCCGAGCGTGCCGCGCGCCGGGATCTCGAACGACACGCCGTCGACCGCGCGCACGACGCCTGCCTGGGTACGGAACTCCGTCACCAGCTCGCGCACCGCCAGCACGGGCTCGGCCATCTCCCGTGACTATCGCATGAACCGGCGCAGGCGCAGGCTCGACGCCAGCACGCTGACGCTCGACAGCGACATCGCCAGGCTCGCGAGCACGGGGCTGAGCAGCCCGGCGGCCGCGATCGGGATGCAGACGACGTTGTAGACGAACGCGGCGATCAGGTTTCTCCGGATCGTGTGGAGCGTCGCGCGCGCGAGCGAGAGCGCCGTCGGCAGCGCGGTGATGCCGCCGCGCAGGAGCGTGACATCGGCGGCCGCGTTCGCGATGTCGGTGCCGGAGCCGAGCGCGATCCCCAGATCGGCGGCGGCGAGAGCGGGTGCGTCGTTGATGCCGTCGCCGACCATCGCGACATTGCGCCCGAGGCTCTTCACGAGCGCCGCCTTGCCCGTCGGCTTGACGCCGGCATGGATGCGCGTGATCCCGACCGCGTCGGCGACCCGCCGCGCCGCCTCCTCGCGATCGCCGGTGATCATCACCGGCTCGATGCCCATCGCCTGGATCTGCGCGATCGCCGCGCGCGCGCCCTTCGCCGCCGGATCCGCGTAGTCGATCGAGCCGCGCTCGGTGCCGTCGATCCGGATCACGCCTGCAATGTGCACGGCGTGGCCGTCGACGGTGCCGCGGATGCCGTGGCCCGGCATCGCGACGACATCGCTCGGCTGCACGAGCTCGAGCTTCTTCTCGCGGGCGGCCGCGACGACCGCACGTGCGATCGGATGCTCGCTCGCCTGCTCGAGCGAGGCGGCGAGGCGCAGCACGTCGTCGGGCAGCTGCGAGACGAGCGTCGGCTGGCCTGTCGTCAGCGTGCCCGTCTTGTCGAGCGCGATGATCTTCACGCGGCTCGCGACCTCGAGCGCCGTGCCACCGCGGAACAGCACGCCGAGCTCGGCGCCGCGCGAAGTGCCGACCGCGACCGCCGCCGGCGTCGCGAGGCCGAGCGCGCACGGGCAGGCGATCACCAGCACGGCGATCATCCGCGCGAGCGCCGTCGAGACATCGCCGCCCGCGATCCACCACGCGGCGAACGTCACGGCGGCGATGCCGAGCACGGCCGGCACGAACACGCTCGACACGCGGTCGGCGAGCCGCGCGATCGGCGGCTTGCTTCCCTGCGCATCCTCGACGGCACGCGCGATCCGCGCCAGCGCCGTATCGCCGCCGGCCCGCGCGACGCGCACGAGCAGCGCGCCGTGCTGGTTCGTCGTGCCCGCGTACACGGGCGAGCCTTCGTCCTTGTCCACCGGCAGGCTCTCGCCGGTGAGCATCGCCTCGTCGATGGCGGAGCGGCCCTCGACGACCGTGCCATCGGCCGGCACGCGCTCGCCGGGCCGCACGCGCACGCGGTCGCCGGGCTGCAAGGCGCCCGCTTCGACGTCGCGGCCATCTTCCATGTGCGCGGTCGCCGGCGCGAGCGACAGCAACCCGCGCACCGCCTCGCCGAGCTTCGCGCGCGCACGCGACTCGAGCACCTTGCCGATCATCACGAACGCGACGATCGCCGCGCCCGCCTCGACGTACAGCTCGGGCATGTGATGACGCGGACCGGCGAGCCACCGCGCCGCCACGATCATCGAGGACAGCCACGCCGTGCCCGCGCCCAGCGCGATCAGCGTGTTCATGTCGGGCGAGCCGTGGCGCACCGCGCGCCAGCCGCCGCGGAAGTAGCGGCGGCCCGGGCCGAGCACGACGATCGAGCCGAGCACCATCTGGATCACGACGCTCGGCAGCGCCGGCACCAGGCCGTGCAGCATCGCGACCGCGATCAGCGGCACCGTCAGCGCGATCGCGAGCGCGGCATCTCGCCGCAGACCGTGGACCTCCTCGTGCGCCGCGCGATCGATCGCGGCGAGGCGCGCCGCGCCGGGCGCGACGTCGAGCACGTCGGCGGGGACCTCGTACCCGGCATCCCGAATTGCCTGCGCGGCCGCCTGCAGCTTCTGCGGAGAATCGACGACGATCCGCGCGCGCGACAGCGGCAGGTTGACGTCGGCACTCGCGACGCCGGGCACGCTGCTCACGGCACGCTCGACCCGACGCACGCAGGCCGCGCACGTCATGCCCAAGACAGGCACGTCGATCGTCGTGGTGCTATCCATGAGAGGTGGTGACCAACCTTCGCATCACCGGCATGTCCTGCAACAACTGTGTACGCCACGTCAGTGAGGCGCTACGCGGCGTGCCCGGCGTGACCAAGGTCGAGGTGGCCCTGCCCGATCGGGCCAGCGTCGAGCACACCGGCGCCTCCCAGGATGCCCTGGTGGCCGCTGTCGAATCAGCCGGTTACGAAGCTGTCACGCAACCCGCGTGATACGCCTATAGCGGGCACATGAAGATCATCCGCGCTCTCAGCATCGCGTTCACCCTGCTCGTGCCCGTCGCCGCGATCGCCTCGCCGGCCGTGCGCGCCGCCGTCCCGTGCCCGCTCGGCGGGCACTGCTGCCCCGACTGCCCGTTCTGCCCGAGCCACCTGCACGCCTGATCGATGCTCGATCGGGTTCGCGGGCGCGCTCGGCATCATCGCCGGCCTCGTCGCCGGCTCTGTGACGGGCTGGGTGATGTTATACCCGCGACGTGCGTAGCCTCGTCTTCGTCCTCTTGATCGCGTGCGGCGGCCAGCCCGCGAAGCACGAACCCGTGGCAGCGGCGCCGGCGGCCGCGTCGGATCCGACGTGCCCGCTCGAGGTGCCCGGCACGAGCGTCACCGTCGAGGACTCGAACGACGGCGCGGCGATGGTGTTCGTGACGACCGGCAACGCGGGCGACGTCCAGCAGCGCGCCGACGCGTTCGCCGCCGCTCACGGCACCGCGACCGGCAGCGAGTTCGCCGCGATGGTCGCGAGGTCAGCGCAGGTCACCTCGCAGCACATCGAGCACGGCGCGAAGCTCGTGTTCACCGGAGACGCGGCCGCGATCCAGTCGGAGCTGCACATGCACGCGACGCACCTGTCGGCGGGCAGCTGCGCGATGGCCATGTGATGATGAGATTGTTGCTCGTGCTCGTCAGCGCGTGCGCGGTGCGCGCCCCACAAGCTCCTGTCGCGGCGCGCGCGGATGCGCCCACCGGCCGGCTCGCGGGTGCGCCGGCATCGCTGCGGCCCGGCGTGGTCAGCTATCCCGACGTGCCCGTGCACGCCGCCGAGCCATCGCCGCACCACCATCACCACCCGTGAAGCGTCTGGTCGATCACCGATGAAGCGCCTCGTCGCCGCGTGTCTGCTCGCGAGCTGCGTGCCGTCGCAGCAGGAGCTGCGCTCGCCGGTCGACTCGCGGATCGAGGCCGACCTGCGCCCGCCGACGATCCAGGGCCGCGACGGGAAGCTCGACCTCGCGCAGGCGCTGCAGAACCCGCTCGATGTGCAGACCGCCGTCGCGATCGCGCTCGCCAACAGCCCGCGGCTCGCGGCCGCGATGGATGCGCTCGGCATCGCGGGCGGTGATCTCGCCACCGCGCTCGGCCTCGGGCCGCTCGACGTCACCGGCGCGCTGCGCTTCGGCACCGGTCACGAGTACGAGGTCGATGCCGTGCAGAACGTGCTCTCGCTGGTCGCGATGCCGCGCCGCCGCGCCGCCGCGCGCGCCGAGCTTCGCGCGACACAGGCCGATGCCATCGCGACGGCGGAGCGCCTCGCCGCACGCGTGAAGATCGCGTTCGCCGATCTGCTAGCCGCGCAGCAGGAGGTCGAGCTGCGGCAGACCGCGTTCGATGCAGCCGACGCCGCGGCCGAGGTCCGCGAGCGGATGCGCGCGGCCGGCAACACGACGGAGCTCGCCGTCGCCCGCGATCGCGATGCCCGCGAGCAGGCGCGGATCGATCGTGCGCGTGCCGACGTCGCGGTCGAGCGTGCACGCGAGCGGATCAACGCGCTGCTCGGCCTGACCGGCGATCAGACGAAGTGGCTGGCGAGCGGCACGCTCCGCGATCTGCCGGCGCAGGCCCCATCGCTCGACGATCTCGAGCAGCGCGCCGTCGCCGCGAGCCTCGATCTGCAGGCCGGGCGCGCGCGTAGCGAGGCGGCCGCGAATCGCGCCGGCGCAGAGTGGCTCGCCGCGTTCCTGCCGGAGCTCGGCGTCGGCGTGTCCGCGATGGATCGCGATGGCGACGTCGAGGTCGGGCCCGCGATCCGGATCGGCATCCCGCTGTTCGATCAGCGCGCCGGGGCACGCGCGCGTGCGAACGCGGAGCTGCAGCAGCGCCAGCACGAGCTCGAGGCGACCGCGGTCGAGCTGCGCGCGCAGGCCCGCACCGCCCGGATCACCGCGCTCGCCGCCTACGCGGAGGCGCGGCACATCCATGACATCGTGCTGCCGCTGCGCCAGCAGATCGTCGACGAGACGCTGCTCCACTACAACGCGATGGATGCCGATCCGTTCCAGCTGATCGCGGCGCGCCGGTCGCTCGCCGACGCCGGCCACGAATATCTCGATGCGCTGCGCCGCTACTGGGGCGCGATGGCCGAGGTCGATGCGCTGCGCGGCGGCGTCGCGCTCGACATGCCCGCCGGAGGACGCGATGACGCTCAGCCGTAGAGACCTGTTCGTCGGCACGGCCGCCGTCGCCGCGACCGCGAAGCTCGCCGGCGCCGCCGCACGCGGCACGACGATGCCGAACGGCTCCGTGCTCCCGCACAAGGATGCGGGCGGCACGAAGATCTTCCACGTCAAGGCCGCGCCGCTGAAGCACGAGATCGCGCCCGGCCTCGTCGTCGAGGCGTGGGGCTACAACGGCTCGACGCCCGGCCCCGTGCTCGAGGCCGTCGAGGGCGATCGCGTGCGCGTCTACGTCACGAACGCGCTTCCCGAGGCGACGACGATCCACTGGCACGGCATCCTCGTGCCATCGGGGATGGACGGCGTCGCCGGGGTCAACCAGCCCGCGATCCAACCCGGCAAGACGTTCAAGTACGAATTCACGTTCGACCGCGCGGGCACGTTCATGTACCACCCGCACGCCGACGAGATGACGCAGCTCGCACTCGGGCTGATGGGCATGATCGTCGTGCACCCGCGCGCGCCCGAGACTCGCCGCGTGCGCGACTACGCGCTGATGCTGCACGAGATGAAGATCCCGATCGGCGCCGCGCGTCCCGATCCGCTCGCGATGAACGACTTCAACGTGCTCACGATCAACGGCAAGTCGTTTCCCGCGACGGAGGCGCTCGTCGCGGAGACCGGCGACCTCGTCCGCATCCGGCTCGCCAACCTCGGCCCGATGGATCACCACCCGATCCACCTGCACGGACACACGTTCGAGGTCGTCGCGACCGACGGCGGCCCGATCCCGCCGAGCGCTCGCCACCCCGATACGACCGTGCTCGTCCCCGTCGGCTCGACGCGCACGATCGAATTCATCGCGCGGCCCGGCGACTGGCCGCTGCACTGTCACATGACGCACCACATGATGAACCAGATGGGCCACGACGCCGCGAACCTCGTCGGCGCCGATACGGCGGGCCTCGACGCGAAGCTCGGGCGGGTCGTGCCGGGCTCGATGGTGATGGGCGCCACAGGGATGGGCGAGCCGATGGCGATGCCGATGCCGAAAAACGCGATCTCGATGGTCGGCGGTAAGGGCCCGTACGGCACGATCGACATGGGCGGCATGTTCACGCTGCTGAAAGTGCGCGATCGGCTGGATCCTGATCCCGGCTGGTACAAGGCGCCCGTGGTCGCGGCCGAAGCAACCGCGGACGAGATGAAGCGCGACGGCATCGAGCCCTGGTAAGCTTCGCGCATGCGGTCGTGGTGGCTGCTCGCGCTGCTCGCGAGCTGTGCCTACAAGTCGCCGAAGGTTCCGGACGCGGCGGTCGACACCTCCGACGCGCCTGATGCGGCGACCGACGCGCTGCTCGGGCCGTGCGACCTGCCGCCGCTGACGCTCGCGGTCGCGACGCTCGCCGGCTGCTCCGAAGCCGGCACCACGGACGGCCCGCGTGGCACGGCGCGCTTCGACAACCCCGTCAACCTCGTGCTCTCCGAGTCGGGTATCGCGTACGTCGCCGGGTTCGACTCCGGCCGGATCCGCAAGGTTGATCCGACCGGCACGACGACGACGCTGCTGACGCTCCAGCGACCGTTCGGCCTCGCGTTCGACAGCGCCGGCTTCCTGCTCGTCGAGACCGACGACGACGACCAGGGCAACCACACGCTCGACAGCGGCACGATCTGGCGCGTCAACCCGGCGACCGCGCAAGCGACGGTGATCGTCCGCGACATCGGGCGCCCGCGCGGGCTCGCCGTCCTGCCCGACGGACGCGTCGCGCTCGCCGATTACGTCCACGACACGATCTCGCTCCTCGATCCGGTCGCGAGGACGGTCACGCCGCTCGCCGGCACGCGCGACATCGCCGGCCACGCGAATGGCTCCGGGGCCGCCGCGAAGTTCGATCAGCCGTGGGACATCGCCTACGTCGACGGCGCGCTCTACGTCACCGAGGTCACGAACGGCGACGTCCGCAAGGTCCTGCTGGACGGCACGGTCACCGACCTCGTCCCGCGCGGCACGCTCGATCAGCCGCAGGGCATCGGCGCGGACGCCGCGCACACGCTCTACATCTCCGAGTGGCACGGCCGCTCGATCAAGAAGATCGTCGGCACCACCGTCTCGCTGATCGCCGGCGGCACCGAAGGCTACGAGGACAGCGACACGGCGACGGCCGCGAAGTTCTACGCCGTCGAAGGTCTCGACGTGTCGCCCGACGGCCACCGCATCGTCATCGCCGACGGCAACCACGGCGACATGACCGCGTACAACCACGTGCGCGTGGTCAATAACTGATCGCGACCGTCGCCGTCGCCGTCAGCGGGATGCCCGGCGTGAAGTGCATCTGCTCGACGACATCCGCCGTCGGCGACACGCGCGAGCTCTCGGCGAACTGCGCCTCGCGCCAGTCCTCGTTCGTGACGTTGTTGACGGTCAGGTTCAGGTCCCAGCGCTTGCCGATGCGCGTCCCCGCGATCACGTCCGCGACGAGGTAGCCCTTCGCGGTCAGCGTCCCGGCGTCGTTGCCGGGCCGATCCGCGATGCCGCGCGCGCGCAGCGCGAGGTAGCTGCGGCCGCGGTGGAGCGTCGCGCCACCCGAGCCCATCCACTTCGGGGCGAGCGCGAGCGCGCCGTTGTTGCCGTGGTTCGCGACGAACGTCGCGTGCGACCACGTCACGTTCGCGTCGAGCGCGAGCCAGTCGGTCGCGTCGACGGCCCCTTCGACGTCGAGGCCGAAGCGGCGTGTCGGATCGCTCGGGTCGGTGCCGCCCTCGTCGCCGTTCCACACCTGCTCGCTCGCGAGCCACAGGTACCACCAGTCCATCGACACGCGTGCGTGCTTGTTCGGACGCACGCGCGCGCCGACCTCGCCGCCCCACGCTCGCGCGAGCGCGCCGCGTCCATCGGTCGTGACGGCCGCACGCGCGTCGTTGCTATGAAAGCCGCCGCCGAAGCTCGCGAAGAGGTTGACCTGCTCCGTCTCGTGAATCTCCGCCGACAGCTTCGGGTTGACGATCGTCTTCGCGGCCGAGCCGCCGCCGCTCGTGCCCTTCAGCGCCTCGACGTCCCACGTGAACGTGTCGAGCCGCACGCCGGGGAACAGGTGCAGCCACGGCGTCGCGATCACGTTCGCCTCCGCATACACGCCGAGATCGCGGATGTGGTTGTCGCTGTCGTTACACGGGTTCGCGCCCTGCGCGAAGCAGTCGGCGAGCCGCGTGCGCGCCTGGTCGTGCCACAGCGAGGTCACGACATCGTCCGCGCGCCCCTGCACGCCGGCCGTGATCAGCGCATCGACCTTGCCCGTGTGCACCGCGCGCTCGTAGGCGGCATCGAACCCGTACATCACGCGCGCATCGGTCTGCTCGATCTGATCGCCGCGCACCGGGTCGCGCGCGAACAGCGTGAAGTCCGAGAACAGCCGCAGCCGGTTCCCGACGACGTACGCGCTCGCCCGCCACGTCGCCTCGTGCGAGTCGCGCAGCGAGTACGCGACCTGGGCGCTCGCCCGGCTCGCGATGCCGCCCTCACTCGGATCGATCGAGTCGAAGCGGTCGAGCCGCCCGCTGTCGACCTCGCTCTGGGGCAGCTGGCCGCTCGCATGCCACCTGGCCGTGTACCAGTTCGTCTCGAGCCGCAGCCAGCCGCCGTGCAGCGCGCCCTGCCACTTCGCGAGCGCGTTGCCCTGCGTGAAGCCCTGCGGGTGCACGAACGGACCGTCGCTATCGGCGATCTGCGCCGCGATCAGCGTCTTGTCGCCGTCGACGAGGCTCGGGCTCGCCATCCCGACGAGCCGCCGGTTGTAGTTGTCGAATGCGCGCGGTCCCGCGAGCGGCCCGCCGGCGGCGACCCACAGCGTCGGCGCCTCGATCTTGTCGATCGTCTTCAGCTCGAGCGCGCCGGCCGTGTAGAAGTCGCCGTAGCGCGCGGCGTACGGGCCCTTGTGCACGTCGACGTCGTCGATCGTCTCGGGAATCAACCAGTGCGTGTCGGCGTAGCCCTGGCCGTGCCCGTGCGACGTCAGGTTGACGGGCACGCCGTCGGCGAAGATCGCGATGTCGGTGCCGTGATCGGCGTCGAAGCCGCGGATGAAGTACTGATCCGCCTTGCCGCCGCCCGCGTGCTGGCTGACGACGAGCCCCGGCACGTTGCGCAGCACGTCGCTCGTCGACGTCAGCGAGCGCAGCTTCAGCGTGTCGCGATCGAGGTGCACGCTCGACGCGGACTCCGCCGGCGCATCATCGACGATCTCGATCTGCTCTTCCTTTAGCGCCAGCTCGGTCGCCTGCGTGATGAGGTCGGCGTCCGAAAGCTCGGGCGGCGACGCGGGCACAGGAGGCTCGTCTGGCTTTGGATGTGCGTGCGCGAGCGCGCACGAGAGCACGACGCCGCCACAGGCGCCGAGCCCGACACGTTTGAACATGGATCTTTCCTGGGTAAGAGACGGTGAACCGCTGTCTCAGACCAGGAACGCCGGCGGCCCGCGCGCGCTCGCCTCGGGAACCGGCGCCGACACCCACGCCGGCCGCGGCGCTTCTTCGATCGTGATCGGCCGCCGGTCGACCGGCAGCGGCGCCGTCATCACGGGCGCCGGCACCGGCACCGCGATGCCGTGGTGCGCGAAGCTGTGCGCGCCGTGCGCGAGCGCGTCGAGCAGGCGCTGCTCGCCGTCGGTCAGCGGCGCATGGTCGTCGTCATCATCGTGGTCGAGCGCGACCGGCACGCCGTGCTCGTCGACCGCGCTGTCGTGATCGTCGTCGCGCTGCTCGTCGAGCACGTCCGCACCGTTCTCGTCGTGATGGTGGTGCGCGAGGTGATCGTGCAGCGCGATGTGCGCCCACGGCAGCAGCTCGAAGCCGACGATCCACAGGATCGCGAGCGAGAGTGCGACGCGCCGGCGTCTCATCGACCCCACAGTGCCATGTACGAGCAGGTCGGTGGGCCGGATCGGGGCCGATTGGTGCTCAGTCGGCGTTGCCGGTCTGCTCGCACGTGCGGTTGATGCACTTGCCGTACGACCCGCAGCGGTTCCCGCAACGCCCGCAGTTGTCATTCGAGTCCGCCGAGACGCAGCTGCCTCCGCACCAGAGGTGGTCGTGGTCGTACTCGCAGTGGAACTTCTTGTCGCGCTCGACGACGTCCGCCGGCTCGGCGTTTCCGCTCGGCCTCGCCGAGTCACCGCCGCCTCTGCGCCCCGAGCCCGTCATCTTGGCGACCATGCGGCACGCACCGGCATACCCGCCGTCGCAGCCCTTCTTGTAGAACGGCAGCGCCTGCGCGCGATTCTGGGCGACGCCTTCGCCCGAGTAGTAGTCGTCAGCGACGGCGGTGCAGCTCTGCGCATCGCCTGCGTCGCAGCCCTTCTGGAAGATCGAGAACGCCTTCGCCTTGTCCTTGGGGACCCCCTTGCCCGTGAAGGACATGAAGCCGAGGTACTCGCAGGAAGCGCCATAGCGGCGTTCGCAGCTGGCCTCGAGGATTTCGGTGGCCTTCGCGGCGTCCTTCGCAATGCCCGATCCGTCGACGTAGCTGATGCCGAGGTTCCAACAGCCGAGCTCGCTGCCGGCGGAGCACGCGCTGTCCATGCGCTTCACGCCTTGCTCCACGTCCTTCGCGCCACCGATCCCGTGCGCGACGAGGTAGCCCAGCGACGCGCAGCCATCGGGCCAGCCGAGATCGCACGACTTCTCGTAGTGCTCGCGCGCGGCCGCGAGATCCTTCCGGACCGGGTTCCCGTTTTCGAGGTCGAGCCCCACATCGCGGCAGCCCCTCCCGTTGCCGGCGGCACACGCCGACACGAAAAGAGCGTGCGCGGCAGCGATGTCCTTGGCCACGCCCTTGCCGTCGAACAGCATGATGCCGTACGAGACGCACGCGGACTGGTTACCGGCCTTGCACGCGGCGTCGCATTCCTGCGGTGTCGTGCAGTCGCCGCTCTTCGCGGTCGCAACGGCCGCCGCGGAACCCGCGGCCGATCCAGTGGAGGCGGCGGACAGGGCCGACCCGCCCGACGCCGCCGAGCCGGCGGCCGTACCCTCGCTCTTCTTCGAGCTTTTGCTCGCGACCACCGCGATCGCCACGATCGCGCCGATCACGACGACGCCAGCCGCGATCGCGAGCCCGCGCCCCTTCTTTGCTGCGGGCTGTGGCATCGCAGGGGATGGCCGCGGCGCCTGCATCATCGGCGCCGGCTGCATCGGCGCCGGCTGCATCGGCGGCGCCTGCATCATCGGCGGCTGCTGCATCACCGGCTGGACGAACTGCCGACACCGATCGCAGCCCCACGCATTGCTCTCGGCCACCCACCGCGCCTGAAACCCACAATTCGGACACACCGCCACACTCATGCGCGCACTATCGCATGCGCGGGGGCGTCACTGCGGCGTCGTCTCGGCCTTCTTCTTCTCGACGCACGCCTTGTACGCGGCGCAGTCCGCCGACTCGTCGGCGCACGTGCTCTCGAGCGCGATCAGCTGATACGTCGCTTCCTTCGCGCCCGCGCGCGCCTTCGCGCAGAAGTCGAGGATCGTCGGGCGCGCGTCCTCGCCCGCGCCGCCGCACTCGATCTCGAACTTCGCGTACTTCTCGCACACCGGTGACGCGGCGGGCGCGGACGCCTTCTGCGCCTGCTCGATCGCCGCCTTCGCGTGCGCCGACTGCTGCGCGCTGAGCATGCCCTCGCACGCATCGACCGATGCCTCGTCGTGCGCCGCCGACAGGCACGCGAGCGCGTCCGCCGGCCAGTGGTCCTCGCTGCACGCGCGCGTCAGGCCGAGCTTGATCGGCTCGAGCGTCGCGAGCATGTCCTTCTTGATCGCGGCGATCTCGGCGGAGCCGGCGCCACCTCCGCTGCCGAACGCGGCGAGCGCGGTGCGATCGAGCGCGCCGGCGATCACGGCCGCGCAGTCGCCCTCGGCCGCCGCCGGTGCTGCGCTGCCGGCGGCACTACCGGTACCGGCCTTGTTGTCCTTCTTGCAGGCGAACGAGAGCGTCAGGACGAGAGCGAGCGCGATCCGCATCGCGCGACGGTAGCTCAGGGCTTCGTGCTCGCGCTACCACCGGCGCCCGCACCCGCACCCGCGGCGGGCTGCATCTGCACGGTCTGGCCGCACATCGGCAGGCCGGCGGGCGCCTGGAGCACGAACTTCGCGTCGTCGAGCGGCGTGTTGAGCTTGCGCTGGTCGCCCCACTCGACGAGCAGGTCCTGCTTGTTGTCGGGCGACTTGAAGCGCGTCTTGCCGGGCAGGCGGTGGCCGTCGACGTCGGTGAAGTCGGCGTTGGCGACGGACCACACGGTCTTGCCGTCGGCACCGACGAGCTCGCTATCGATGACGTCGAGGTGGTTGTTCTTCATGTCGAGCGTGAGCTTCTCGGTCGCGCCGCTGGCGGTGAGCGTCAGCTTCTCGTAGCCGCCGTTCGGATCCCAGGTCAGCGTGCCGGTCGCACCGTCGAGCACCGGCGGCGTGCCGACGGCGAGGTGGAAGAAGTCGTCGGGCGCGAGCTCGATGCGGAAGAACTGCGCGATCGACGTCTTGTCGCACGGGCCGGTCAGCGCGCAGTTGTTCTGGTAGTCGACGTATACGAAGTCGTGGCCGTCGCACGCCATCTCGGCGAGCGTCGAGCCGCCCGCGGGCGACAGCGCCGCGAACCGTACCTTCGCGCCGGGCGTGCCCATCATGAGGACCTCGCCCTTCGCGCGCTGATTCGCGAGCCAGTAGTCCATCGTGCTGTCGGCGGTGAACGACGTCAGCTCCGCGCGCTTCTTCGCGAGGCGATCGACGATGTCGGCGGCGGTCGGCGCGGGATACGGACGGTTGACACCACCACCGCCGGGACACGCGGCGAGCACGAGCAGCAACAAAGCGAAGCGCATAGCGCGGTGATAGCAGATCACTTCAGCTGATCGAGCAGGAACGCGAACTGATCCGCGACGCGCTCGACCTGTTGCTTGACCATGTCGGCACCGCCGTGACCGGCGTTACGTTCGATGCGCAACAGGATCGGGTTCTCCGCGGTCTGGTTCGCTTGCAGCACGGCGGCGAGCTTGCGCGCGTGCAGCGGATCGACGCGATCGTCGTGATCGGCGCTATCGAACAGCACGGCGGGATAGCGGCGCGCGCCCGCATCGACGGCGACGCGATACGGCGAGTACGCCCACAGCGTCGCGAACTGCGCGGGATCGTCCGCCGAGCCGTACTCCGGGATCCACGTCTTGCCGGAGCCGTAGAGGTGATAGCGGAGCATGTCGAGCAGCGGCACGGCGCAGATCACCGCGCGGTAGAGATCGGGCCGCTGCGTGACCGCGGCTCCGACGAGCAGGCCGCCGTTGCTGCCGCCGGAGATCGCGAGGTGCGCCTGCGACGTCCAGCCTTCCTTCACGAGATACTCGGCAGCCGCGATGTAGTCGTCGAAGACGTTCTGCTTCTTCGCGCCCATGCCCGCCTGGTGCCAGTCCTCTCCGTACTCGCCGCCGCCGCGCAGGTTCGGGATCGCGTAGACGCCGCCGTGCTCGAGCCACACCGCGCGCGAGCCGGCGAACCCGGGCGTCATCGACACGTTGAAGCCGCCGTAGCCGTAGAGGATCGTCGGGTTCGAGCCGTCCTTCTGCGCGCCCTTGTTGTGGATGATGAACATCGAGATCTTCGTGCCGTCCTTCGACGGGTAGAAGACCTGCTCGGTGACGAAGCCGCTCGTATCGACGGGCAGCTTGATGCGGTTCCACTCGCTGACCTTGCCGGTCTTGACGCTCGCCTTGTAGATCACCTGCGGCTCGGTGAACGACGTGTACGCGACGTAGCCCGTGTCCTCGTCGGGATTGCCCGACATGCCGTTCGCCGTGCCGAGCGGCGGCAGCTCGAGCTTGTGCGACAGCTTGCCGTCGAGGTCGTGGATCTCGAGCTCGCTCGCCGCGTTGCGCAGGTACGTCAGCACGAGGTGCTCGCCAACGACTTGCGTCATCTGCAGCGTCGCGTCGGACTCGGGGACGATCTCGCGCCACTGGTCACGCCCCGGCTTGTGCGGATCGACCTTGAAGATCCGGTAGCGCGCGGCGCCGTCGTTCGTCGTGACGTAGAAGTGATCGCGCCACACCGTGGCGTCGAAGTTCGCGGCCACGCCCTCGACGAGCACCTGCCACGGGCCCTGCTTGCGCGCGTCGCGGAAGTAGATGTCGCTCGAGCTCCAGCCGTGCTGGATGAACGCGAGCAGCCAGTGGCCGTCGCGCGAGATGCCGCCGCCGAGGAAGGTCTGCGGGTTCTTCGTGGCCTCGTGGACGACGGGATCCTTCGCGACATCGCTGCCGAGCTTGTGGAACCGCAGCTCCGCGTAGCCCGGGCGATCGGCGGTGTCGACCTTGCCGACCGGCGGGACCCACGTGTAGTAGAAGCCCTTGCCGTCGGGTGTCCACGAGGCGGCCGCGTACTTCGTGCCCTCGATGACGTCGGGCAGCTCCTTGCCGGTCGCGACGTCGATCACGTGCATCACCGTCTCGTCGGAGTTGTGCTCGCTGACGTTGTACGCGACGTGCTTGCCGTCCCAGCTCGGCCACCAGCCGTGCAGGCCCTTGCTGCCGTCCTCGCTCCACGTGTTCGGATCGAACAGCACGTGCTCGCCTCTGGCGTCGCGGGTGTAGACGACCGTCTTCTCCTTCGAGGCGAACTTGCGCGTGTAGAACTCGCGATCGCCGTGCTTGATCGGCGCGCCGATGGCGTCGAAGTAGAACAGCTGCGCGAGGCGCTTCGCGATCTCGTCGCGGCCCGCGTAGCCGGCGAGCTGCTTGCGAGCGTACTCGTCCTGCGCGGTCATCCACGCCTGGACCTCGGGACTCTTCTCGTCCTCGAGCCAGCGGTACGGATCCTTGATCGTCTTGCCCTGGATCTGCTCGACGATGTCGTCGGTGCGGGTCGAGGGCCACGGATGCTTGGGGACGGCGGGCACGGCTACCTCCGGTGCGGGCGCCGCGACGGGAAGCGCTGCAGGCGGCGAGGCCGGCACCGCTGCCGGATGTCCACCACATGCGATCAGCGCGAGGCACGCGAGCGTTCGCATGCCTGACGGCATATCACGGGAGCGCGGCCATGACCCTGGCCGTGATGCGATCACAGCGCGCTCCGTCGAACTTGTAGACGCCGTCGAGCCGATCGACCAGCGAGGCCGCGACCGCCGCGCGAGCGCGATGCAGGCGCACGCGCACGGCTTCCTCGGAGACGCCGAGCGCCGCCGCGGTCTCCGCCGTGTCGAGCTCGAGCACGTCGCGCAGCACCATCACCTCGCGGCTGCCCTGCGGCAATTCGGCGAGGCACTTCTCGAGGAGCTTGCCGAGCTGCGCGTTGCCGACCGCATCGTCGGGCGTGTGGTGATCCGCCGTATCGACGACCTCCGCGATCACCGGCTGCTTGCGCGCGTGCGCGAGCGCGGCGTTGACGGCGATGCGCGTCGCCCACGTCGTGAACTGCGCGTCGCCGCGGAACTGGCCGAGGTGCCGATAGATCTCGAGCCACGTCTGCTGCAGCACGTCCTCGGCCTCGACGTCGCTCTTGACGATCGCGCGCGCGGCGCGAAACAGGCGCTGGTTGTGACGGCGCACGAGCGTCTCGAACTCCGCGCGCGCACCGCCGAGGACGCGCTGGATGATCGCGGGGTCGCTATCGGCGAGGAGCGCGGGATCGGCCATGTCTATCGGAGAGGCTACCCCCGGCCGGCGTTACATGCCGTGGCCGTACTCGGGCAGCTCGACGCGCCAGCGCCCCTCGACGCGTACCAGCTGCAGCAGCGAGCGCCCACCTGGACCTACCACCTGCACCGTCGCGCGGTCGCCGCGCTGCTCGAGCACGGTGATGTCGGTCGGGGCCGCGATGCCCTCGGAGGCGCCGATCGAGATCAGGTCCTTCGCCGAGTACCGCGTGGTCGCGCCGACGAGATCCGTCGCGCGCCGCGCCTCCGCGTCGAGGCGGGTCTGCGTCGCCGGTGCGAGCAGCTCGTAGACGGTGTCGCGATCGCCGGCACTCGCCGCGTGCAGCAGGTCGTGCACGGTGACCTCGGGCCCCGGCGGCTCGACGCGACAGCTGCGTCCCGCGAGGCCGATCGCGAGCGCCATCGCCAAGAGCGCGCTGCCAACGGCCGCGATCGTCGAGCGGCGCGTGCCTAGGGCGAGTGCCACAGCCCCAGCCTCTCGTGAACTTCGTGGATCGTCTTCTGCGCAATCGCGCGCGCCTTCGCGGCGCCGTCGCGCAAGACATTCGCGACGTAGTCCGGCTTCGCGAGGATCTCCTTCTTGCGCTCGACGTACGGCGCGAAGTGCGCCTGCATGTTCGCGGCGAGCTTCTTCTTGCAGTCGACGCAGCCGATGCCGGCCGTCGAGCAACCCTGGCGCGCCCACTCGATGTCCTCGTCGGGCGACATCGCCTTGTGCATCGTGAACACGTTGCAGTTCTCGGGATTGCCCGCGTCCTCGCGCGTCACGCGCGCCGGATCCGTCTTCGCGGGGCCGAGCAGCTTCCACAGCGCCTTGTCGTTGCCGAACACGCTGAGCGGGATGTGATTCTTGAGCGACTTGCTCATCTTCGCCTGGCCGTCGAGGCCGAGCAGCTTGGGCACCGTCGTCGAGAGCGGCTCGCACTCGGGGAACGTGTGGCCCCAGCGATGGTTGAAGCTGCGCGCGATGCGGCGCGCGAGCTCGAGGTGCTGCAGCTGATCCTGCCCGACGGGAACGAGCTCCGCCTTGTAGAGCATGATGTCGGCGGCCTGCAGCACGGGATACGTGAAGATGCCGACGTTGATGTTGTCGGGCTGATGCTCGCTCTTGTCCTTGAACTGCGTCATGCGCTCGAGGTCGCCCATGTGGCTGACCGCGTTGAACACCCACGCGAGCTCGGTGTGCTCGGGCACCATCGACTGCACGAACAGGATGCTGCGCTCGGGATCGATGCCCAGCGCGAGCAGGTCGACGACCATGTCGTCCACCCGGCGACGCATATCCTTCACGTCGTACGTCTGGGTGATCGCGTGATAGTCGACGACGCAGAAAATACAGCGGTACGACTCCTGCAACCTCACCCAATTGCGGATGGCCCCAACGTAGTTTCCCAGGTGGAGCTCGCCGGATGGCTGGATGCCCGAGAAGACCGTTTTCATCGGCGTTCTGTGTACTTGTGACGAAGAGTAGCGTCAACTACAGTGAATGACTGGTTGTGATTAGCCGTCCAACCGGTCGGGAGGACCGAAGATGCGTTTCAATCGCTTGGCTCAGTGGATCGGATGCGCGGCGCTGGGTTTTGCCGCCCAGGCGTGTGTGGTCCGTGACACCACGCCCGTGAACAGCGGTTACGGGTACGGATACGGGACGCAGGCCGGATATCAGGCGAGCGTGTCGGTCGGTACTCCGAGCCCCTACTACGTGTCCTCGATGCCGCCCGAGCCGCTGTACGAATCGATGACGGCGTCGCCCGGCTACGGCTACGTGTGGATCGACGGCTACTGGCACTGGAACGGCTACGAGTGGACGTGGGTCAGCGGCCGCTGGGAGCGCCAGCAAGAAGGCTACGTCTACGTGCAGCCGTACTACGACTACGTCGGCGGCTCGTACGTGTACACGCCGGGTTACTGGTCGCGTCCGGATCGCGTGCCGAGCGGCTGGCAGGTTCGCGATCACCGCGACGGTCGTCCGTCGGTCGTCGCGCCGCCGCCGGGCTGGCACGCGCCGCCTCCGAAGGGTGGCTGGCATCCGCCGCAGAACACGCAGCCGGGTGGTCGCCCGCTGCCTCCGGGCTCGACGAACGTCGGTGGCCCGATGCAGCCGCAGCAGCCGGGACACCAGTGGCCGCCCGCCGGCTCGACGAGCGTCGGTGGTCCGATGCAGCCGCAGCCGCAGCAGCCGGGACATCAGTGGCCGCCCGCTGGCTCGACGAACGTCCCTGGCCCGATGCAGCCGCAGCAACCGCCGCGCGGAAATCAGTGGCCGCCCGCCGGCTCGACGAACGTCCCTGGCCCGATGCAGCCGCAGCCGCCGCAGGGTCCGCGTCAGGTCCCGCCCGGCTCGACGAACGTCGGTGGCCCGATGCAGCCGGCGGAGCCGCCGCGCGGCAACCAGTGGCCGCCGCCCGACGCGACGATCCGCAACCCCGGCCGCCCGATGCAGCCGCAGCCGCCGCGCCAGGCGCCGCCGCCGCCGTCGCACCAGCCGCCGCCCGGCGCGACCGACCGTGGCCCGGTGATGCACCAGCCGCCGCCCGCGCCGCCGCCGTCGCCCCCGCCGCCGCCCGCCGGCCCGCCGAGCCGCGGCCGCGACGCGACGCATCGCTAGCCACACTGACGCGCTAGCGCCACGGCCCCGTGCACCCACACGGGGCCTTGTCGTTTTCGGAGCGCAGTGTGAAACCGTGACGGCGGCGCCACGGTCCCGCGTTCACGATAGCTATTCGACGCGCAGTGCGCGCCGAGCTCGTCGGGATTCGAGCTATTCGACGCGCAGCGCGCGCTCGAACTCTTCGGGGTTGCTGCTCGCGTAGATCGCCGTCTCCATCGAGACGAGACCGGCGTTGACGAGGTCGATCAGGTGCTGATCGAACAGCTGCATCGAGTAGAGGTCGCGGCCCTTGCGGATCAGCTCGGGGATGTCGCTCAGGCGCGCCGAGCGGATGCACTCCCGGATCGTGCGCGTGACGCGGAGGATCTCGACGGCGGGCAGGCGGCGGCGGCCGTCCTTGCTCGCGAGCAGGCGCAGCGACACGACCGCCTGGAGGCAGTCGCCGAGGCGATCGCGAACGACATCCTGCGCGTCGGTCTCGAACAGGCCGACGTAGCGCTGGATCGTCGCGACGGCATCGGGCGTGTGGATCGCGGAGATCACGAGGTGGCCGGTCTCGGCGGCCTTGAGCGCCGTCGAGGCGGTCTCGCGATCGCGGATCTCGCCGACGAGGATGACGTCCGGATCCTGGCGCATCGCGGCGGTCATCGCGTCGCGGAAGCTCTCGGTATCCGCGCCGACCTCGCGCTGGATGATCATGCACTTCTGCGGCTCGTGGATGAACTCGATCGGATCTTCGATCGTGACGATGTGCGCGTGCCGCGTCTCGTTGATGTAGCGCAGCATCGCGGCCATCGTCGTCGTCTTGCCGTTGCCGGTCGCGCCGGTGACGAGCACGAGGCCGCGGCGGGCGTCGGCGATCTCGGCGAGCACCGGCGGCAGGTTGAGCTGCTCGATCGACAGCACCTGGATCGGGATCAGGCGCATGACGATGCCGACCGCGCCGCGCTGGCGGAAGATCGACGCGCGGAAGCGGCCGCGCTGCGCGAGCGAGTAGCTGACGTCGATCTCGGAGAAGCGGCGCGTGAAGTCGACGGAGATGCTGCGGTCCTCGAGGATCATCCGCGCGATCGACTCGGTGTCCGCGGCCGTCAGCGGCGGGACCTTGATCGCGCCGAGCAGCTCGCCGTGCAGGCGGTAATGCGGCGGGTATCCGACCTCGAAGTGGATGTCGGAGACGCCGCGCTCGATGCCAAAAGCCAGGAGCTTGTGAAACGCGTTGCGGTCCAT
>CAYUNM010000077.1:0-27981 GCA_964446175.1 uncultured Kofleriaceae bacterium | reverse complement strand
GTGCCTCGCTCGTCGTGTGGGCGATCGCGGAAGGCCGCGAGTGCGCGCGCGCCGTGGACGCCCGCCTCCGCAGCCAGCGCGCCGCGTAACACGCCACCGCGGCGAGCGCACCGCGCAATACGCGGCCGCAGCCAGTGCGGCGCCCGGGCCGCTACGCCCGGCGCTCGAGCAGGCAGAACCCGTGGCCAAACGGGTCGGCGCAGAACGCGGCGGAGCCGTGCTCGGGATGCTCGAAGAACTGCTCCTTGCGCGCGCCGGCCGCGAGGGCGCGGTCGAGCGCGGCCGCCATGTCGTCGACGTGGAAGTCGAGGTGGACCGGCGTCCAATGGCGGTCGTAGCGGCGCGCATCGCTGGTCTCCGGCGCGGGCTTGCTGCCCTCGCGCTTCTCGAGCAGCGTGATCGTCGTGTCGCCGGCGCGCAGGACGACGACGCCCGGATATGGCTCCGCGACCTTCGTGAACCCGAACGCCTCCGAATAGAAGCGCACGCCTCGCTCCATGTCGGGCACGTCGATGCTGACCGAGACGCTGAGCATTCAGTCCACCTCTTCCATCGCCACGCCGGGCGCCTTCGTCCACGCGTGCCGGCGCTCACCGTACACCGACACCGTCGGCGGTGGAAACGTCGGGTCGGCGAACGCGCCGACGGCCACCGCGATCATGCCGGGGATGCCGTCGCTCTCCCAGTAGACGGTCGCACCGCACGTCGGGCAGAACCGGAACGTCGCCGTGCTGCCCTCGTCGCCGGTGCGCCGCCACTCGTTCGCGCGGCCTTCGGTCGTCACGCGCTCGGCGGGCCAGCGCGCCGTCACCGCGAACACGCTGCCGCTGCGCCTCTGGCACGCGAGGCAGTGACACATCGAGACCCGCACCGGGTCGCCGTCGCAGCTCACCTTCAACTGTCCGCACGAGCAGGAGGCGGTTCGCATCGCGCGCAGTCTAGCGCGGTGTGATCGTCACGCGCACGCCGTCCTTCGGCAGCGGACCGAGGCCGGCGCCGGCGGGCGTCCTGTCCTGCGCCGGCCACACGAGGTCGTAGCGCCGCGTGAACCAGCCGAGGAACAGCGGCATCACGACCTGGACCAGCGCCTCGCCCGGGCAGCGATGGCCTTCCGGCGGGCCACCGCCTTGCGGCACGAACGCGCCCGCGGGCAGCGCCTTGACGGCCTCGTCGCCCAGGCGCTCGTCCTTGAATGCGGTCGGGTCGTGGAACGTCGTGCCGTCCTGCAGCGTCGCCCAGATCGCGCCCGCGCCCTTCCAGCCGGCACGGATGCCGAAGCCATCGATCTCGAGGTCGCGCTTCGCGACGCCGATGAACGTCGTCGGCGCGATCGGGTACGCGCGCAGCACCTCGCGCGCGACGGCGCGGGCCGCGGGCAGGCCGCGGATCTGCGCGAGCGTCGGCGTGCCGTCGGGGAGCTTGGCGTCGGCCTCGGCGCGCAGCTTCGCCGCGATGTTCGGATGCTCGCCGAGCACGACGAGCAGCCACGCGATCGCCGCCGTCAGGCCGCCGTGCGCCGCGAAGTAGAAGTGGAGCAGCTCGATCTCGAGCTCCGCCGCAGACAGCTGCTCGCCGCCCGGGCCGCGCGCGGCCTTGAGCACGCCGAGCGCGCTGCCCTTGCCGTCGTTCTTCGCGACGGAGTCCTTGATGTACGCGCGCAGCCGATCGCGCGCCTTGATCGCCTTGCCGTAGGCGGTGAACGGCATGTTGACGGGCGGCGCGAACGTGCCGCGGATCATCGTCACGAAGTCGGCGGCGACCTCGGCGTTCGAGGCCTCGGGGCTCGCGCCCGCGAACAGCATGTCGGCGATGTCGAAGCCGAGCTGGCCGAGCTCGGCGCCGACCGCGCGCTCCGTGCCGTCGGCCCAGCGCGTGACGAACCGCTCGAGGATCCGCACGATGTTCGGCACGTACGTCGCGAGCGCGTCGTCGGTGAACGCGCCGAGCAGCAGGCGCTTGCGCGTGCGGTGGCGGTCGCCGTCGAGGAACGGCACGGCATCGTGGTGCAGGATCTCCTGCATGAACTTCGGCGAGCCCGACTCGCGCGTGAAGTTCTCCGGGTTCATGAAGAACGAGAACGCCTTCGGGCCGGCGAAGAACACCGTCGTATCGCCGAGGATGCGCGTCTTCCACACGTTGCCGTGCTTGCGCGTGCGCGAGAGCGTGAACGTGAACGGATCCTTGAGGAACGCGAGCGCCTCGCCGAGAAACGGAACGCCGAGTGACCCAGGAGGCGGCTGATTCATCACCCTCCATCGTACGATCGAGCCCGGGGTACGGATCGGGGCGCGCTCGGTTATTCGAAGCGGAAGCGCCACAGGCCGAGCAGCGCGAACAGCGCCGCGAAGCCGCACAGCGCCCCGATCGACGGTGCAAGATCTGCGAGCGAGGTGCCCTGACGGACGAGCACGTCGTAGTAGCCGTCGAGCGCCCACGAGTGCGGCACGACGTGGCCGAGGCTCTTCATGAAGTCGGGCATCGCGATGCGCGGGAACATGCAGCCGCCGAGCAGGCCCATGACGAGCAGCACGACCGGCGCGGTGGAGCCGATCTGCTTCTCGGTGCCGCCGATCGACGCGAACAAAAGGCCGAGGCACACCGCGCACAGCACGACCGCGAGCGACAGCACGACGAGCCCGAGCAGCGAGCCCGCGATCTGCATGCCGAACGCGAGCGCGCCGAGCCCGAACAGGAACAACATCTGCACGCAGCCGATCACGAAGTACGGCACGAGCGTGCCGACGAGCGCCTTCCAGCGCGGCACCGGCGCGGCGAGCAGACGGCGCCACGTGCCGGAGCGGCGCTCCGAGGCGAACGTCATCGCGACCGTCATCGACAGGAAGAAGCCGAACAGCACCGCGTTGCCCGGCACGGTGACCTGGAACGACGAGATCGCGTCGAGCGGCTTCGCGATGCCGGGCGGCGACTTCGCCTCGATCAGCGCCGGCATGGGGATCGGCGGCGCGAGCGCGCGCATCACCGCCGCCGTCAGCGCGCCCTGCACCGGACCACGCACCTGCACGGGGCCCGCGAGATCGATCACCAGCTCGATGGGGCCCGTCTCGGGAATCACCAGGCCCGCGACGCGATCGCCCGATGCGACCGCGGTGCGGACCGCATCCGCCGACGGCGCCGTTTCGATCGTGAACCCCTCGCCGAGGCTCGCGAGCGCGAGCGCCGGGCGCGCGCTGTAGACGGGGATCGGCCGCGGCTTGCCGCGATCGGGCCCGAACTTGAACATCGAGCCGAACACGACCATGAACACGACCGGCAGCGCGAACAGCGACAGCAAGCGGCCGCGGTCGCGCAGCAGCAGCTGCACGTCCTTGAGGATCGCGGCGCCGATCATTCGGTGTCTCGCAGTGCGCGTCCCGTGAGCGCGAGGAACGCGGTCTCGAGGTTCGCCTGGCGCGATTCGATGCGCGCGACCGTGGCGCCCGCTGCTTCGATCGCGGCAAGCGTGGCGCCGAGCGGGGTCCCGGGCGCGAAGCGAAGGAGCGAGCCGTCGCGCGTCGCGCCGTGGGCCTGCCCGGCCGCCGCGCCCGCCTCGACCTGCCCCGCCAGCTCGACCTCGACGCCCTGCCCTGCATGCTTCGCGATCAGCTCGCCGATCGTGCCGAGCGCGACGATCGCGCCGTGATCCATGATCGCGACGCGATCGCACAGCGCCTCGACCTCCTCCATGTAGTGCGACGTGTAGATCACGGTCATCCCCTGCGCGTGCAGCGCCTTGACCGTCTCGAAGATGTGGTTGCGCGACTGCGGATCCACGCCGACCGTCGGCTCGTCGAGCACGAGCAGCTCGGGCCGGTGCACGAGACCCGCCGCGATGTTGAGCCGGCGCTTCATGCCGCCGGAGAAGTTCCGGACCGGCTCCTTCGCGCGGTCGCGCAGCCCGACGACCTCGAGCGCCCACTCGACGTCGCGCGTGCGATACAGCGCGCCGAAGTAGCGCAGGTTCTGCAAGGCCGACAGCTCCTCGAAGATCGCGAGGTCCTGCGGCACGAGCCCGAGCTTCGCCTTCGCCGCGAACGGCTGGGTCGCGAGCGGCACGCCACCGATCGCCACGCTGCCGCGCGTCGGCGTGACGACGCCGCAGGCCATCGAGATCGTCGTCGTCTTGCCCGCGCCGTTCGGGCCGAGCAGGCCGAGGATCTCGCCGCGCACGACCTCGAGGTCGACCGCCTTCACCGCGGTGCGATCGCCGTAGTCCTTGCCGAGCCCGCGCAGCGTCAGCACGCGAGCACGACCTTGCCGAACGCGCGCCGCTCCTCGAGGATGCGATGCCCGTCGGCCGCGCGCTCCAGCGGCAGCACCTCGTGCACGACCGGCTCGAGCCGCCCCGCCGCGACGTGCCCGAGCACCGCGAGCAGATCCGCCTTGCTGCCCATCGTCGAGCCGAGGACCTCCACCTGCCGGAAGAAGATGTGGCGCAGATCGATCGCCGGATGAAAGCCCGCGGTCGCGCCGCACGTCACGACGCGCCCGCCGTTGCGCACCGCCTTGATGCTCGCCGCGAACGTCTCGCCGCCGACGTGCTCGATGACACTGTCGACGCCGGCCTTCCCGGTCAGCTTCTTCGCCTCCGCGACGAAGTCGCCCGTCGCGTAGTTCACCGCGTGGTCGGCGCCGAGCTGCCGCGCGCGCGCACACTTCTCGTCCGTGCCGGCCGTCGCGACCACGCGCGCGCCGTACAGCTTCGCGATCTGGATCGCGGCCACACCGACGCCCGAGCCCGCACCCTGCACGAGCACGGTCTCGCCGGGCGCCACGCGCGCCTTGTGCACGACCATCTGCCACGCCGTCAGCATCGTCAGGATGCCGGCCGCCGCGTGCGCCCAGTCGAGCCGCTCGGGGTACGGCGCGATGTTGACCTGCGGCACGCAGATGTACTCCGCATAGCCACCTTGCGCGTTCTCGCCGAGGATCCGGTACCAGCGGCACAGGTTGTCGTGCCCACCGAGGCACGCCGCGCACTTGCCGCACGACAGCCCGGGCTGCACGACGACCTTCGCCCCGACCTGCCCCGTCGCGCCGGGCCCGAGCGCGTCGAGCTCGCCGACGATGTCGGAGCCGAGGCGATGTGGATACTCGAGCTTGAACGCCGGCCCGCCGCGGCGCACCCAGATGTCGAGGTGGTTCAGCGCCACGGCGCGAATGCGCACGCGCACTTCGCCGGGACCGGGCTCCGGTGTCGGCACCTCGTCGACCTTCAGCACCTCGGGACCGCCGTGCTCGCGCAACACGACTGCTTTCATGCGCGGACGATAGCGAAGACCCGTGCGCGCCGCAGCGCCGCCCGGATGAAAGGCGCGTTTTGCAGGACGAGCTGTATGCGCGCGCCCGCAGTGCCTCACGTTTCCGCTGTGGCAGCCCTGCACGTTGCGCAAGCGGCGAACATGGCTCGTTCGGGAGTTTCGCGGGATTGCCGTCGGCGCGCCGGCTGCACTCGCGGCCAGGTCATGAAGCTTTGCCTACTCGCCCTGGTGCCTCTCGTCGGCTGTGCTGCAGACGCCAACGACGTGATGATCACGCTGCAGCCCGAAGTGATCTCGTCGCAGGACGGCACGCTGCAGGTGCACGCCGTCGTCCTCGGAGACAACACGCCCAAGGACGCGCAGGCCGTCGACGTGTCGCTCGACTACACCGACCGCAACGGCACAGCGCACATGATCGCACCGTTCTCGGGCAAGACCGACAAGGCAGGCGCGATCGACGCCACGTTCACCGGCCTCAGCTGGGACGGCACCGGCACCGTGACGGTGCAGGTCGGCACGAAGGGCCCGTCGGGAACGGCCAGCTTCGCCGTGCTCGACCGCACACCGCCGAAGGCGACGATCCTGCCGCCCGCGACCGCGCGCATCGGCACCGACGTGACCGTCAACGTCCACGTCACCGACGAGATCGGCATCAGCCAGGTCTGGTTCGAGACCTCCGGCGCGGGCCAGCAGAACGGTAACCGCCAGCACTCGACGGTCGTCGCGAGCGGCTCGACCGACACGATGATCGCGTTCGACTTCGCGATCCCGGACCAGATCCCGGTCGGCACGATGTTCACGCTCTACGCGCTCGCCGAGGACCTCTCCGGCAACCAGGCCGCCGCGATGCCGATCACGGTCTCGGTGACCCAATGAGGCTCGCGCTCGCCCTGCTCCTCGCCCCCGCGCTCGCGCACGCCGAACCCCATGGCGCGGCGATCGGCGCCGAGGTCGGCGACCCCGTCGGCATCACCGGCGCATGGTTCGCACACGCGGTCGACATCGCGCTCTCCGTCGGCAGCGGCACGCTCGCCGGCCCCGGCTTCCAGTCGCACCTCGACGTCCAGGTGATCGCGCTCCACCTCGCGCCCGATGTCCCGCTGCGCGTCGGCCTCGGGGCGCGCGTCTACAACCAGCACTACACGCCGCAGTCGTTCGACGAGATCCCCGACTGGCACCTCGGCGCCCGCGCCTCGGTCGCGCTCGCCTACGAGCACGGCACGATGCAGCTCTACGCCGAGGCCGCCCCCGGCGTCGACCTCTGGCGCTCGGCGAGCTGCAATCTCGCGGACGGCGCGATGAGCATCTGTCCCCACGCGATGTCATCTCCTGCGTTCGTCGACTTCGTCGTCGGCGCCCGCTGGTTCCTCTCACACTAGGAGTCCTATGCGCAGACTAGCTTTGATCCTCCTCGCCGGTTGCGCGGGCAACCCGAACACGGTCGACATCTCGCTCGCCCCGAGCCTGATCTCCTCCCTCGACGGCACGACGACGGTCACCGCCCTCGTCGCCGCCGACACGACCCCACTCGCCGGCGAGCACGTCTCGCTCACGGTCGACTACACCGACCGCAACGGCACCGCTCACATGATCGCGCCGGTCGACGGCAAGACCGACGCGCGCGGCGCCTTCACCCAGAAGATCGAAGGCCTGACCTGGGACGGCTACGGCACGGTCACGGTCGCCTACAGCGACAAGGTCTCCGCGAGCACGACCTTCACCGTCCTCGACCGCACGCCGCCCAAGGTCACGATCCTCCCGCCGACGACCAACAACCACGTCGGCCCCGGACTCCCGCTGGACGTCCAGGTCCAGGTCTCCGACGAGATCGGCGTCAGCAACGTCACGCTCGACTCCACGCTCGGCATCCAGGGCACTCGCTCGACGGTGATCGCGAGCGGCAGCGCGATGTCCACGCTGACGTTTCGCCTCCAGATCCCGCAGAACCCCCAGGTCACGACGTTCGACCTCCACGCGCTCGCGAGCGACCTCTCCGGCAACATCGCCGTCGCCGACGCCGTCACGCTCACGATCGACCCCGCGATCACGATCGCGACCCCGCCACCGCTCACCGGCACCCTGCTCACCGACGGCACCCAGGCCGCGCTCAACGACCCACGCACGATCGCCGCCTCGTCGAAGGACGGCAAGCTCTACGTCGGCGACGGCGCGCACATCTTCCAGGTCGACCCCGCCTCCGGCGCGATCAACCCGACCGCCGTCTACACGGGCCAGGGCACGATCCAGGGCGTCGCGTTCGACGCGACCGCCGACAACCTCTACTTCACCGACAGCCAGAACCGCACCGGCCGCCTGACCTGGAACGGCACCGCCTACGCCGGCGCGGTCGCCTGCAGCGACCCGAACCAGCAGCGCCCGCAGACGCCGTTCCACCTCGTGTTCGACGCGACACTCGGCCTGCTCACGCCCGACGACAACGCGCAGAACGTCGTCGAGGTCGCGACCTGCGCCCAGGCCAGCGTCGGCACGACGTTCGGCAACAACGCGAACTTCGACTCACCGCGCGGCATCGCCCTCGACCCCAACGGCGCGATCTACGTCTCCGACAACAACCGCAACCGCGTCTCGACGATCGACCGCGCGACGAAGGCGGTCACGCCCTACGGCGGCCCGATCAACGCGCCCTACGGCCTCGAGTGGCTCGCGACCGGCACGACCGCGTACGCGAACACGCTGATGGTCGCGCAGACGGACGCGCGTATCGTCACCTCGATCACGCCGACGAACCAGCTCGCCGCCGCGTACCTGCGCAACACGCCGATCGACCTGACGTTCATCGGCGGCACGATGTACGTGCTGACCTCGGCGTCCGCGAACAATCGCGGCCGCATCTACGCGGTCACCGGCTTCTGATCGGTCTTCAGCGTTGCGATTGGCTACGAAAGGTGCGCCTTTCGGCAGGGGCTGCGCGCCATCTCACGCGAAAAAAACGCGAAACAATGCTTCGGCGCATCTGCTGCTCATGAACGAGGCTGCCACATGCCATCACTCGGCGATCACCTCAACGTTTACGATACCGTTGTCGCGACGCTGCGCCGGAAGGGCTACCAAGTCTGGTACGACGCACGTGCCGACCTGTACTACGCAGAGCTGAACGGATGGGACTTTGCGTCGAAGACGCCAGTAGGACTGCTAGGACTCGTCGCACTCTTTGAAGACAGACGGCCGAGCGAATACCGCGAGTACTGGTGGAAGGCGCCAGAGGTCGGACTCATTGAATCCTTACCACCAGAGCCCGAACGTGATTATGTCCCGGTTTATTGTCGCAAGTGAGTGGCGGGCCGGCGCAGTGGAGCTTGCCGCAGCGGTCTGATCGAGGTGCGGAATTCGAGGCCCGCTCCTACAGGCGCCTGCTATCGTCTGCCGCGAGGATGCTGACCGAGGAGCAGGCGCGTGGGCGGGTCGAGGAACTACTACGTGAACGGGGCCGCCATCGCGACGGCGGTCTGACGGTGTTGCGGGAGCACACCGTGGAGTTGCCGTACGGCTGGATGTTCACGTACGCGTCGACGCGATACGCGCCGAGCGGAGCCACCGAGCATGCGATTGATCGCTACCCTCCCGTCGTGGTCATCGCCGAGACAGGCGAGATCGTGAACCTAGGCACGGGCTTGTCGCCAGGAGAGGAGCTAGACCGGTTCGAGCGCGCGAGGGGCCTCGAGCAGCCGGTGCCGCCGGTATCGCGCGAGATGCAGCCATTTGCGAAGTCCGAGCTCGACACGCTCTCGCCGGCGGACCGCTTGGCGCGATGTAGCGCTCTCGGCGACCTCCTGACGCTGCGAATCCGCACGGCACGCAACTTTCACTCGGCGGTCCGCGCCGCGGTCTCGGAGCTTCGCGCGCTCGGCCACGACCTGTGGAGCTTCGACGAGTCTGATGACTTCGAGATCTGGTGCCCCAATTACGCGCAACCGTCCGGTCCCAGCCTCGTGCTGACGTTCCATACAGACGAGGTCGTCGTCGAGTGGTCGAAGAACTAGCGCCTCGCCATGGGACACCAGCTTCGGTTCTGCGCCACACCGATCGACACGGCCGAGCTTCAGCAGCGGTTCGCGAAGCTCGAGCCGATGCGCATCCTGCACAACCGATCGCCATCGCGTGAGCCGCGCGTCGTCGACTCGCTCGACTTCTCCGAGGGTGGGCAGCGCTGGCGGCACTACTGCCTAGTCCGCGCCAGTGATCTCGGGTCGGTCCTGACGCAACACGTTCCGGCGCAGGGGCACTGGGTCGTCGACGAGCTGCGGTCGCCGACCGTCAAGTGCGGGGTGAGCTACGTCGCGGAACGGTTCATGCGCGTAGGGCGCCTCTACTATGTCGATGGCTATTACGGCCCTGCCGGCGAGTGGATCGAGAAGCCAGAGCCGTTTCGCCGATGGGCAGGCGCGATCCTGAGAGCAGCGCGTCGGGCTCTCACGAAGCATGAGGACCTGTACATCGGATCCGATGCTCGTCAGTATCTCGAGCGCGACGAGAAATTCATCGAGCGCATGTAATGCGTGAGTCGCAGACACGAGGAATGGAAGTCGACTGGATCGCCTGCGACCTGGTCGACCAGATCGCGCTCTTCTCGACGGCGGGTTTCGGGCTCGCGCCGCGCGTCGTCGAAGACAACCTCGAATTGTACCTCGACGCCGTGCACGCGATCCTGGCGCGGCCGATCGTCGGGCCGGCGGCGTGCGAGCTCGAGCTCGGCCCGGGAGTCATGAACACCTGGAAGCTTGCGGCCGAGCGCGGCGTCTTCGCGCTCGACTACGACAGCCACTCCGACCTGTACGCGATGATCGCGGTTCCATCGCGGCGGATCACGCTGCGCGACGTGCCCGCGGAGCTCGCGGAGATCATCGCCAGGGTGCGGTTCCGCACGCTGACGTTCGAGCAGATCACGCGCTTCTCGGACGCGGACCTCGATCACCTGACGGGGTGACCGCAACCGCGTGCGCATCCGCCGCGGCGTTATACAGTCGTGGTCATGCGCGTGGTCACCGTCAAATGCCTGCGAGACAACTACGCCTACCTCGTGATCGATGGTGACGTGTGCGCCGTCGTCGATCCGGGCGAGGCGGGGCCAGTGCGAGAGGCCCTCGAGCGCGAGGGCGTGCGGCTCGCCGCGATCTGGCTCACGCACCATCATGCGGATCATGTCGGCGGCGCGGCGGAGCTCGCCGGTGCGGGCGTCGAGGTCGTCGCGCACGCCTCGGATGTCGGCCGGATCGCGGGCGTCACGCGGCCCGTCGAGGAAGGCGATGTCGTGCGGATGGGCGGGCTCGCGGCGCGCATCATTCACAACCCGGGGCACACGCTCGGCGCGATCTCGTACGTCGTCGCGGGCTGCGTGTTCACGGGCGACACGCTGTTCGGCGCAGGCTGCGGGCGCATCTTCGAGGGGAATCCGGCGATGATGCACGCGTCGCTGCAGAAGCTCGCGGCGCTCGATCCGGCGACGCGCGTGTACTTCGGGCACGAGTACACGGCGAACAACCTGCGGTACGCGGCGGAGGCGGAGCCAGGCAATGCGGCGATCGCGGCGCGCGCGAAGGCGCTGCAGGAGCCGTCCGTGCCGTCGACCATTGCGGAGGAGCTGGCGACCAACCCGTTCGTGCGCGCGCGCGATGTCGAGGAGCTGGCCGCGCGGCGGACCGCGAAGGACATGTTTCGGTAGCGCGTCCGCATCGACCGCGCAGTCACCGGGGCAGCGCGTTCACACGATCAGCGCGTCAGGAACAGCGCGGCGGAGCGCGCGGCGAGCGTGTACTGCGCCTGGTGCATCATGTACTCGGCGCCCGGCTCGCTCGAGTTGGCTTGCGGCTCCATCCAGGCGCCCGTGTCGGCGACGCGGTACCAGGTCGGGCCGGTGGGCAGCGTGATCGTCACCTGGTTCGGCGAGCGGTTGTAGGCGACATACGTCGCGCCGATGCGCCAGGCGAGCACGGGCTTCGTCGCGTCGTCCATGAAGGCGCCCGCGGCGGGCGCGCCCGCGGCGTCGTACCACTGGTAGGCGCCGGTGAAGCCGGCCGGGCGGAGCTCGGGATGGGCGGTCCGGTAGTGGAACAGGCGCTGCGCGAACGTCCACAGCGCGTCGCCTTGCGAGCTGTAGTCGAGCCAGTTCGCGGGCGAGTCGAGGTTGTACGGATTGTTGTTGCAGCGGAGCGAGCGGCCGAGCTCGTCGCCGCCGGTGATCATCGGGACGCCGGCGGAGGTCATCATCAAGAGGAGGCCGGTGCGGACCGCCTGGCGCTGCGCGGCGGCGTCGCCGTTGTGGTCCCACGAGTGGTTCGTCGTCGAGCCGCCGTTCGACGGGCCGTAGGGCCAGGCCTGGTTGTTGTTCGGCCCGTTGCACGCGTAGAGATCGTGGAGCGTGAAGCCGTCGTGGCTGACGAGGTAGGAGATGCCGGCGTCGGGCACGCGCGAGTGATAGAGCTCGGTCGAGCCGGCGATCCGGTCGGAGAGCCAGCCCGGCGTGATCGAGCCGACCTGGTTCTGGTCCTGGCGGACCGTGTCGCGGAACTTGTCGTTCCACTCCGACCAGCCGGGCGGGAAGTGGCCGACCTGGTAGCTGCCGGCGACCACGCCCCAGGGCTCGGCGATCAGCGGCGTGTCGGGGAAGTCGGCGGCGATACGCGCGGGAAACGCGGGATCGAACGTGAAGCAGCCCGGGCCGCAGACGTTGCCGAGGACCGGCGCGAGGTCGAAGCGGAAGCCGTCGACGCCGAGGCTGTCGCGCCAGTAGTGGAGCGAGTCGAGGACGAGCGCGGCCGCGAGCGGCTTGTCGGTCGCGACGTCGGCGCCGACGCCGTTGCTGTTCGTGAAGCCGGTGCCGGCGCGGTCGAGCTGGTAGTAGCCGGCGTTGTCGAGGCCGCGCAGCGAGAGCTGCGAGCCGCCGCCGCCTTCGGCCGTGTGGTTGTAGACGACGTCGACGAGGACCTTGATGCCCGCGTCGTGGAAGGCTTTGACCATCGCGCGCATCTCGCGCGTCGGGCCCCCGGGCGTGCGGTCGCACGCGTAGTGACGGTCGGGGGCGAAGTACGCGAGCGTGGAGTAGCCCCAGTAGTTGTCGCCGCTGTCGCTGGTCGGGTCGTCGTCGTTGTGATCGTTGCGCGTCTCGGCGAGCGGGAGGAATTCGATGGCGGTGACGCCGAGGCTCGCGAGGTACGGCGCTTGCGCGGCGGCGCCCGCGTAGGTGCCGGCGCACGGCATCTGGAGCGACTGCGTGAAGCCGCGCAGCTGGACCTCGTAGATGATGTCGTCGCGCAGCGGGCGGGAGGGGCGCGTTCCGGTGTCGGCGGGGTCGTCGCGCAGGACGATGCCCTTGGCGGCGGTGGCCGCGTCGTCCTCGTCGCGCGCGCCGGTGCCGGGCGAGTCGTGCGAGAGCTCGCGCGCGTACGGATCGAACACGAGCTTGTTCGGGTTCATCCGGTTGCCGTCGCTGTCGACGTCGGCGACGAAGCCGGCGTGCGAGCCGGGCGTCCAGGCGGGGTCGTAGGTCCAGTTCGGGCCCCAGACGCGGAAGCCGTAGTAGATCGTGGGGGGCAGGTCGCTCGCCGCGACGTGCGCGGTCCAGACGTCACCGGCTTGGGTCATCGGGACGCGGAGGGTCTCGGGGCCGGTGGCGGCGGCGTAGAGCCAGAGCTCGATGCGCGTCGCGCGCGACGAGGCGACCTGGAAGCGGACGCCGTCGCCATCCCAGTGCGCGCCCAGGCCGGGATCTCCACTCACCGGTGGAGCATCCAGCTGCTGGGCAGGGGCATGCCCTGCGTGCGTGCACGCCGCGACGAGGAAGGCGACCGCGAGCCTCACGCCCCGCAAGGCTGCAACGGCGGTGCCCTCGCAAGCTCGCGATTGCCTGCGCGTGTGAGGAGCGCACGTTGCCGAACGCAACGGGGTCGCGGGGCCCATTCCCCCAGGCTACGATGGGGCATGGTGCGTGCTGCGATCGTGCTGTGCCTGCTCGCGTCGGTCGCGCTCGCGAAGCCGACCCGCGTGCAGGTCGATCTTCACGACGCGGACGCGCTCGCCAAGGCCGGCTTTCATCGCAATGCTGGCGGGACGAGCACGTTCAAGGGCGGGCAGCTCGTGATCGAGGCGAGCGGGTACGAGGAGTGGGCGCAGGCGAACGGATTCGTGCAGAGCGCGGGGAATCCGCCGGGGTGGGCGGTGGAGGCGCGCGTGCGGCTCGATGCGCCGTGCGCGAAGGCGGGCACCGGGTTCTGGATCCACGACGGCTATCACTTCGTGCATGCCGCGATCACGGATCACGAGCTCGTGCTGATGTCGCCGCCGGCGAAGATCGAGATCGGCGCGACGAACGTGTTTCGCACGATCCGGTTCGAGCTGGCGGGCGATGCGCTGCGCGTGGTCGTCGACGGCAAGCAGGTGTGGACGGGCGGTGCCTCGAGTGACCTCGCGACGGTCGACCTGATGTTCGGCGCGCTCGGCGATGGCTGCGCGAAGAACGCATCGACGTGGGACTACATCGCGTACGAGACGACCGTGCTGCCGGCCTCGACGAAGGCGTCGTGGCACGCCGGCACGCAGACCGCGGATCTTGCGACGGCGTTCGCGCCGGGGGCGGTCCCGAGCGATGCGGAGCCGTCGTGCGTCGCGTTCACGGCGCTCGGCGATGCCGTGCGCGACCTCTTGCCGCTCGCGTACGAGGACATCGGGGCGCCGACGCCCGCCAAGAAGCTGCGCGCGCTGCGCCTCGTCGATCCCGAGGCGATGCTCGGCGTGCTGCGCTCGTTCACCGCCGTGCAGACGATGCCGATCTGCGATCCGGTGCCGGGGCATCCATGCGGGCCGCGCCCGCCCGACCAGCCGCGGTTTCCGATCCCGGCGCTCGAGCCAAGCGTGCAGCACGCGGTCGAGACCGCGACGCACTGGGCGCAGCACCCGCACTTCGCGCTCGACTCGATGCGCGAGATCGCGCAGGCGTACGCGACTGCGAAGGTCCGGGGCGCCGCGGCCGCGCGCGGCCGGCTGTTCAAGGACCTCGCCGCGTGCCCGCGCGTGAAGTGACAGAGCGCCCGCACTCGAGTCCATGGAATGGCTGCGATGCGTGGGTCGCGACGTGAGAAAGCGTCCCCGGGTCAGGCGCGCGGCAGCTCGAGCACGAACGTGGCGCCGCCGGTGTCGGACGCGCGGTAGCGCAGCTCGCCGCCCATCGCGCGCGCCAGCGAGCGCGACAACGCGAGGCCGAGGCCGAGGCCGGCCGGGGCGTCGGCACCGCCGCCGCGCGCGAACGGCTTGAACAGCGCGTCCGGATCGCGGACGCCCGGGCCGCGGTCGGAGATGACGACCTCGACGTGCGAGCCGCCGTCGCGTGCGCTGAGATCGATCGTGCGGTCATCGATGCCGCGCGTGTATTTTTCGGCGTTGTCGAGCAGGTTGCCGACGATCCGGGCGAGCGCGTCGCGATCGAAGCGGGCGTGGAGGTCGGGCGGCGTGTCGAGGGCGAGCGCGGCGCCGGCGCGGTCGAGCGCGGGTTGCGCGCGATCGGCGAGGTCGCGCAGCGCCTCGGTGAGCGGGCCGTGCTGCGCGTCGACGCTGAGGTTGCCGCGCTCGAGCTGCGAGAAGCCGAGCACGTTGGAGACGACGCGGCCGAGGCGCGCGGCTTCCTCGGCCATGCGGCGCGCGTAGTCGCGGGCCTTGTCGGGATCACCGAGGCCGTCGGCGAGCATGTCGCCGTAGAGCTGCAGGCCCGCGAGCGGCGTGCGGAGCTCGTGGGCGGCGGAGGCGGCGAACTGCGAGCGCTCGCGCGCGAGCTGCTCCGCGCGCACGACGAGCAGCACGACGATGACGCCGAGCAGGATCGCACCCGCGCCGACGAGCGCGAAGCGCAGCACGAACGCGCGCGCGATCGCGTCGGCCTCGTGCGCGGCGGCGGCGACGGCGGCCGCGTTCGGCGCGACCGAGAGCAGCCAGCCCGGCGCGATCTCGGTGCGGCCGGTGGCCTGCGCGAGCGTGGCGGCCATGTCGCCGGCGTGCGCGGCGAGCCAGCGCGTGATCGCCGCGCGATCGACGACGAAGCCCTGCGCGAGCGTGCCGTCGGGCGTGCCGACCTCGCGGACCGCGACGAGCGCGAGCGCGCCCTGAAACGGCAGCGTGCGCCACTCGAGCGCCGAGACGGTGACGGTGACGCGCACCATGTCGCTCTGCACGATCGTCGTCGTCGTGTGCGTCGACGGCGCGGCCGGGCGCACCGGTGGCGGCAGCGCGTTGTTCTCGTAGATGTAGTTGCCGTTCATGTTCTGCGCGTACGCGTTCGCGCTGACCTCGACGTGCTGGACCGGCTTCTGCGTGTGGTGCTCGTGCACCGCGACGGTCGGGCCGCTCGTCGGGGCGAGCGCGGCCGAGAGATCGCGGGCGACCGCGTCGCGAAAGGCCTGGTGCTCGGCGAGGCGCGTCCGCTCCGAGAGCGAGGGGACCTCGTCGTTCAGCGTCGGCGTCGTCACGTGGTCCTTGGCGTCGATCTGGAAGTAGCCGAGGACGAGCGGATCGTCGGGGCCGGCCGCGAGCGGTGACGGCGCGACGCTGTTGCCCTCCGACGCGCGCGGATCGTGGAACAGGTTCTGGTAGTGGAAGTACGGCCGGTTCGCCTCGCGCGCGAGCAGCGCCTCGAGATCGCCGCGCAGCTCGCGGGCGAGATCGGCGGCGCGCTCGTCGGCGGCGCGCACGGGGGCCGCGGTCGCGGCGCGCTGGCGGGCGCGCACCTCGGACCAGCCGGAGAAGAACCACGCGCCGAGCAGCGCGGCGACGAGCGCGGTGACGAGCACGGCCGCGTGCAGCGCGCGGCGCGGCGTGCGCGGGGCTAGCGCTCGAGTCTCCACGCGTAGCCCGCGCCTTTCACGCTGACGATCAGCTGCGGCCTCGCCGGGTCGACCTCGAGCTTCTTGCGGAGGACCGCGATCGCCATGTCCACCGCGCGCGTCTGGAGATCGCCGCGCTGGCCGAAGACCTGCTCGAGGAGCTCGGCGCGCGAGACCACCCTGCCCTGATGGCGAAACAACCAGCGGACGATGCCGACCTCGCGCGGCGTCAGCGTCGTCTTCGTCGCGCCACGCACGACGACCATGCGCGCGAGATCGATCACCGCGTCCTCGAGCTGCAGCTCGTCGACGGCCTCGGGCGCGCCGCGCCGGCCGACCGCGCGCACGCGGGCGAGCAGCTCGCGCGCGGAGAATGGCTTGGTGACGTAGTCGTCGGCGCCCTCGCCGAGCCCGCGCACCTTGTCGTCCTCGCTGCCGCGCGCGGTCAGCATCAGGATCGGCATGCCGGGCCGCGCCGCGCGCAGCTGGCGGCACACGGTGATGCCGTCGAGGCGCGGGAGCATGAGATCGAGCACGACGAGGTCGAACGCCTCGGCGAGCCCGGCCGTGACGCCCGCCTGCCCGTCGCCGACCGCGGTGACCGCGTGGCCGTCGCCTCGCAGCAGGTCGACGAGACCGTCGCGCAGGCTGGCTTCGTCTTCGACCACGAGGATCCGCACCGCACGTCTATTCTGTCACGCCTCGTGTAAGGCGCGTGTAAGGCCGATATACTCGCCGTGATGCTCCGGGTGACGCTCGCGATTTTGCTGGTGCCGGGGGTGGCAGCTGCCGATCCGACCGAGCTCGGCGCGTTCTTCGGGCCGCGCATCTTCTCGGGCAAGTCGACACTCGGCTACATCGACGATGCCCCCGCGCATCCGATGCTCCACAACTCGATCGAGCTCGGCGTGCGCGCCGCGCGGCAGTTCGGGTTTCCGTGGCTGTACCCCGAGCTCGAGCTCGGGTTCGCGCCGACGGAGACGTCGCCGCTGATGGTCAACGGGGCGATGGTCGACGCCGTCACCGTGTACTGGATCGAGCCGCGGGCGCAGCTGCGGTTCGAGCTGGCGCCGAAGCGCAAGGTCGAGCCGTTCATCGTCGTCGGCGGTGGCTCGCCGATCGCGCTGTCGACGGCGCGCAAGACGATCAACTCCGGGATCATCGGCGACGGCTACGCGGGCGCCGGCGCGCGCTTCGACACGCACAAGGGCTTCGCGCTGCGCTTCGACGCGCGTCTCGCCGTGCTGCCCGGCGTCGATCCGGCGACGGGCGACAACAAGGTCGCGTTCGAGGGCGACATCTCGTTCGGGCTCGAGCTCACCGTCGGCGTGCCGCGCCAGCCGAAGACCGAGGACACGACGGTGCCGGCCGCGCCCGCCGATCGCGACGACGACGGCATCCCCGACAGCGCCGACAAGTGCCCCGACCGCCCCGAGGACAAGGACGGCTTCGAGGACGCCGACGGCTGCCCCGACATCGACAACGACGGCGATCACGTGCTCGACATCGCGGACAAGTGCCCGATGGAGCCGGAGACGATGAACGGCTACGAGGACGACGACGGCTGCCCCGACACGGTGCCCGCCGATGTCGACGGCCTCAAGGGCACGATCGAAGGCCTGCTCTACGCCGACGGCGAGACCGCGGTGCGCGACTCGGCGAGGAAGTCGCTCGAGAACATCAAGAAGGTGATGGACGCGCACCCGTCGGTGAAGATCGTGCTCGTCGGCCACACCGACGACCGCGAGGCGAAGGCGTTCGCCGAGCCGCCCGCCGAGGGCAAGCCCGCGCCCGATCTCGACTCGCTCAACACCGACCTCGCGCGCGCACGTGCCGAGGCGGTGCGCCAGGCGCTCGTCGCGATCGGCGTGCCGCAGGGCCGCATCGTCGTCGACGGCGTCGGTGCCGAAGAGCCGGTCGCCGACAACAACTCGCCGAAGGGTCGCCTCGCGAACCGCCGGGTCGAGCTCAAGCTGTTCGTGGCGCACTAGGCAGCGTGAACGTGAACGCACTGCCCTCGCCGGGCCTGCTCGTCACCGCGATCTCGCCGCCGTGCGCCTCGACGAGCGCCTTCGCGATGTCGAGCCCGAGCCCCGTGCCCGCCGTGCGGCCGCCGCTCGTGTAGAAGCGCTCGAAGATGTGCGGCAGCGCCTCCGACGCGATGCCCGAGCCCGTATCGCGCACCGTCACCGCGACGATCTCCTCGCGCAGCTCGGCGAGGATCGTGATGCAGCCTCCGCCGGGCGTGAACTTGAGCGCGTTGCCGACGAGGTTGTAGACGACCTGCGCGATGCGATCGCGATCGATGCGCCGCACGAGGCCCTTCGCGACCTCGCTCGTGAACGTGATGTCCTGATCCGCGGCGACCGGGCCGAGCACGTCGACGACCTCCGCCGCGACATCGTGCAGATCGTGCTCGCCGACGTGCAGCTCGAGACGACCCGCCTGCACGCTCGCGGCGTCGAGCAGGCCGTGAATCTGGCGCTGCATCATCGCGACCGAGCGGCGCAGCGAGTGGAGATGCTCGCGCGGCCCGGCATCGGTGATGCGCTTCTCGAGCAGCCGCACGCGCAGCTCGATCGCGTTGAGCGGGTTTCGCAGGTCGTGCGCGACGATCGCGATCAGCTGCTCGCGCGCGCGCACGCTGACGAGGCGCTCCTCTTCGAGGCGCTTGCGATCGCGCAGGTCGCGCAGGAATGCCTGACGGCCACCGTCGGCGAGCACCTTCGACGTCACCTCGACCGGCACGAGCTCCCCGGTCTTCGACTTGAGCGTCCACTCGGCGACCTCGCCGGCGCCGATCGCGGAGAGCCGCGTGCGCGCGGCGCGCAGGCGCTCGACCTCGTCCGGCGGCAGCGCCATCTCGAACGTCTGGCCGAGCAGCTCCTCGCGGTGGTAGCCGAGCAGGCGCGCGGCGGCCGCGTTCACGGTGCGCAGCTTGTAGTCCGGGCCCGCGACGATGATCGCCTCCGGTGCGTCCTCGATCAGCTCGCTGAGGCGGCGCTCGGCCTCGATGTACCGATCGACCATCTGCGCGAGCGCCTGGTCGAGCTCGCCGATCTCGGTGTCGTGGCCGTCTTCGAGCGGATGCCAGGCACCGCTGCGCTCGCGGCGTGCCTCGTTCGCGAGCCTCGTGATCGGCGTGATGATGCGACGCCGGAACGCGAGCAGCACGGCGACGCCGAGCGCCGCGATCACGACCGTCGAACCGACGATCAGCCAGCGCGCGGCCTGCGAGCGGCCGAGGAAACGCTGGCTCTCGATGTCGAGCTGCGTCGACTCCGTGCGCTGCATGTCCGCGATCACGGCGCGCGCCTGATCCATGAGCGCGGCGGCCTCGCCGGTCTTCGTGCGCGCGATCGAGCTCTCGAGCCCCTTGATGCGCCGCTCGTTGACCGTATCGGTCGCGTGCGATGCACGCCGGCGCACGATGTCGTCGAGAGCCGCCGAGCGCGCTTTCTGTTCCGGGTCGTCGCCGACCGCGGAGTGAACGAGCGCGAGGTGGCCCGGCAGGTCGCGCATGCCGCGATCGTACGGCTCGAGATAGCGCTCCTCGCCGGTGAGCGAGAACCCGCGAACGCCGGTCTCGATGTCGATCAGATCCTCGAGGACCGCGTCGAGGCGGTGCGTGACCTCCATCGTCTTGCGCTGTGACGACACGCTGTCGGACATCATTCCCGCGCCGATCCAGGACGTCGCGCACACGAGCACGAACGCGACCAGGAGGACGACCAGGGCGATATCGAAGCGCGACTTCAGGCGCACGCGGGCTTCCACGGTTGCAGCCCGCATGCCCGCAGATCCAGCAGAAATGCGCGCAGGGTTTGCGACCCCCGCGATAAGGCCGCAACGAGCCGGCTACTTCTTGCGCCCGAAAAGCCCGCGCTTCTCGGGGCGCACGTGCTCTTCGCCGAGCTCGTTCGCCAGCTCGCGCAGCAGCTCTTCCTGCTTCTGCGTCAGCTTCTTCGGGATCTCGACCTTGAACTGGATCACCTGATCGCCGCGGCCGTTGCCCTGCACGCGCGGGATGCCCTGCCCTCGCCGCACGACGACATCGCCCGGCTGCGTGCCCGGCTTCATGTCGACGTTCGCGACGCCGTTGCAGTTGTCCTCGAGCGTGTAGACCTCGACCTCGCCACCGAGCGCCGCCTTGACGAACGACACCGGCACCTCGGTGAGGATGTCTTCGCCGTCGCGCCGGAACCGCTCGTCGCCCTGCACGTGCAGCACGACGTAGAGATGACCGGTCGTTCCGCCGGGCGCGGTCTCGCCCTTGCCGGCGAGGCGCAGCGTCTGGCCGTCGTCGACGCCGGCGGGCACGGTGACCGTGAGCTCCGTCGTCTCCGCCTTGAGGCCGCGGCCGCGACACTCGGTGCACGGATCCTTGATCGTCTTGCCCGCGCCGCGGCAGTGCGGACACGTGGTCTGCACCATGAAGAAGCCCTGCGCGTGGACGACCTGGCCCTTGCCCTGGCACGTGCGGCAGATCTCCGGCTTGCTCCCCGGCGCGGCGCCCGTCGCGTTGCACGCGGCGCACGCGATGTCGCGCGTGACCTTGACGTCCTTCGTCGTGCCCCACACCGCCTCCGCGAACGTCAGATCGAGATCGACGCGCAGATCCGCGCCGCGCGGCTGACGCGAGCGACCGCGACCGCCGCCGAAGAAGTCGCCGAACAGATCGCCGAACGCCGAGAAGATATCCTCGACGTTCGAGAAGCCCGGACCGCCGGGGCCGCCGCCGCCGCGCTTGAGGCCGTCGAAGCCGTACCGATCGTAGACAGCGCGCTGCTCGTCGTCGCTGAGGATCTGGTACGCGTTCGCCGCTTCCTTGAACTTCTCCTCGGCGCTCTTGTCGTCGGGGTTCTTGTCGGGATGGAATTGCTGCGCGAGCCGGCGGTACGCCTTCTTCAGATCGGCCTGGCTCGCGCCACGCTCGACTCCCAGGACTTCATAGAGATCACGCATGGCGCTAGCAGAATCAGCAGCTTAGGTAATGCCGGCCGAGGTTCGTGTCAAGGTATGGTCCCGCCATGACCAGGCCCGCCGATCTGTCTCGCGGCGCGCCCGACGAGGCCGACGCCCTCCGGCGGGCCGAGCGCCTGTTCGAGGCGGCGGCGCAAAGCGGTATCGATCTCACCGACTTGGCCGGCGATGCGCTCCACATCGCGACGCTGGCATGCCAGCGTGCACCCTACCTGGCGACCCTGCTCGCTCGCGATCCTCACCGGCTGGCCAGGGTCGCCGCCGACCCCTATCTGCGTCGGGAGAAGCCCTACGATCGGGTGGTCGGCGACCTCGCCGACCTGCTCGGGCAGCCGGGGGCGGACCTCAAGGCCGTGCTGCGGCGCGTGCGCGGCGACGAGCTCGTGCGGCTCGGCGTTCGCGAGCTCGAGCTCGGCCTGCAGACCGAGGTCGGCCGCGAGCTCGCCCACCTCGCCGACGCGTGCTTCGACGCGGCAATTCAATCGTGCACGATTCAATTGGGCGCGAGGTATGGCGCGCCGAAATACATCGATGACAATGGAATCGAGCGCGATGCCCACCTCGCGGTGATCGGCATGGGCAAGCTCGGCGGCGAGGAGCTCAACTTCTCGTCGGACGTCGACGTCATCTACATCTATTCGAGCGACAACGGCAGCGCGGGCGAGCTGTCGCTGCACGAGTTCTTCGCGAAGCTGTGCAAGGAAGTCACGGCCGCGATCGGCGAGGTGACGGACGACGACGTCGTGTTCCGCGTCGATCTGCGGCTGCGCCCCGAGGGCGCGAAGGGCGCGATCGCGAGCTCGCTCGATAGCGCGGAGCGGTACTACGAGACGTTCGGCCGGCCGTGGGAGCGCCAGGCGTGGATCAAGGCGCGGCTCTCGGCGGGCGACGCGGCGCTCGGCGCGGAGATCTTCAAGACGCTGCGGCCGTTCGTGTACCCGCGCATCGCGTCGCCGGCCGTGGTCGACGACGTGCGCGACCTCAACCGGCGCATCAAGCGCGAGCTCGTGCGCGGCAAGAGCGGCTTCGATCTGAAGAACGGCGAAGGCGGCATCCGCGAGATCGAGTTCTTCGTCCAGGCGCTGCAGCTGATCCACGCCGGCAAGAAGCCCGCGCTGCGCCCGCGCGGCACGCTCGCGGCGCTCGATGCGCTGCTGTTCGCGGGCCTCGTCACCGACGACGAGCACGACGCGCTCGCGCGCGCGTACCGCTGGCTGCGTCACGCCGAGCACCTGCTCCAGCTCGAGGCCGGCGCGCAGACGCAGACGCTCCCCGACGATCCCTTCGCGCGCGTGCGCTTCGCCCGCCGGCTCGGCTACGCCGACGAGCTCGCGTTCGGCAAGGACCTCGCGCGCCACACGAAGGCGGTCTCGCGCGCGTTCGCGACGCTCGGCGGCGGCGCCCTCGAGACGGACAGCTCCGCCGCGATCGACATCGACATCCCGGCCGTGCTGCACGGCGACCTCGCGCCCGATGACGAGGCGGCGACGCTCGGCCGTCTCGGCTTCGTCGACGTCACGGCCGCGCAGGCCGAGCTCGCGCGCGCGCGCCGCCGCGCCGGCTCCCCGCTCTCGCCCGCCGCGACCGGCCGCACCGCCGCCGCCGGCGCACTGCTGCTCCGCGAGATCCGGGCGTCCGCGGATCCCGACCAGGCGCTGCGCGCGCTCGGCGATCTGATCGCGCGGCGCGGCGAGTCGTGGTCGATCTGGGCGCTGCTCGCCGAGCAGCCCGCGATCGCACGCTTGCTCGGCTCGATCCTCGGCGCGAGCGCGTACCTCGCGCGCACGCTCGTCGACACGCCGGAGCTGATCGATCTCCTCGTCGAGCTCGGTCAATCGTCGCCGACGCGCACGACCGCGCAGGTCCGCGCGGATCTCGAGGCGCGCCTCGCGACGGTGGATCGCGACGATCCGGAAGCCGTGTGGTCCGCCGTCGCCGAGGTCAAGAACGGGCACGTGCTGCGCGTCGGGCTCGCCGACTTCGCGGGCGCGCTCGATCCGCTCGGCGTGTGCCAGGAGCTGACCTGCGTCGCGGAGGCGTGCCTGCAGGTCGCGCTCGGCATCGTCCAGCAGCAGCTGCCGACGCGCGCCGGCGCGATCAGCGTCCTCGCGCTCGGCAAGCTCGGTGGCCGCGAGCTCGGCTACGCCGCCGACCTCGACGTCGTGTTCGTCTACACGGGGGATGACGACTCGGTCGAGCACTTCTCCCGCCTCGCCCAGCGCCTGCTCGGCGCGCTGCGCATGCGCACCGCGCGCGGCCGGCTCTACGAGGTCGACACGCGCCTGCGGCCGTCGGGCACGCAGGGCCTGCTCGTCTCGTCGCTCACCGCGTGGCGCCGCTATCACGAGCAGGACGCGCGTCTCTGGGAGCGTCAGGCGCTGATCAAGCTCCGGCCGGTCGCGGGCGATGCCGCGCTCGGAGAGGCGGTCGCCCGCCACGCCGAGCTGACGGTGTACGGAAAGTCACACGACGCCCGCGACGCCATCCTCTCCATGCGCGAGCGCATCGAGCGCGAGCTGGGCGCCACGCCCGGCGACCTCAAGATCGGCCCCGGCGGCATCATGGACGTCGAGTTTGCCGCTCAGTACCTGCAGCTCGTTCATGGTCATGCACATCCTTCACTGCGGACCACGGGCACCTCGCCGGCGCTGCGCGCGGCGGCACAGCTAGGTATCGCTCCCACCAGCACACTGGAGCTGCTCGACGAGGGGTACCGCTTCCTGCGCGGCATCGAGCACCGGCTGCGCGTGGTTCACGACCAGCCGATCTCGAAGCTCCCCGAGCAGCGCGACGAGCTGGCCCGCCTCGCGCGCCGCTGTGGTTTCCCCGACGGTGGTGTGCTACTCGAGCGCGTCGAGCGCTGGCAGCACGACATCCGCGCCGCGTATCTCGCGCTCCTCGGCGCGTAACCCCCTACGCAGCCGCAGCGCGTCACATGGCGTTGTGTGTACTCACCTTGTGATCGTCACAGGGCATTGGTACGAAGCAGTCATGGGCATCAAGAAAGTCGAGAGCATCTGGGTCGACGGTCATCTCGTCCCCTGGGATGACGCGACGGAGCACGTGCTCGCTCACACGATGCACTACGGCGTCGGTGCCTTCGAAGGCATTCGTGCATACCAGCGCTCCGATGGTCGTACGCAGATCTTCCGGCTCCGCGAGCACATCGAGCGCCTGCTCGATTCGTGCGCGATCTGCACGATGGACGTGCCTTTCACGCGCGACCAGCTGATGCAGGCCTGCATCGAGACCGTGAAGGCGAACAAGATGACGAGCTGCTACCTCCGCCCGCTCGTCTACATGGGCTACGGCGCGCTCGGCCTCGGCTCGCTCGAGCCGCCGATTCGCACGATGGTCGCCTGCTACGAGTGGGGCAGCTACCTCGGCGACGAGGGCCTCAAGAAGGGCATCCGCTGCATGATCCCCGGCTTCACGCGCTCGAACTCGAACGCGGTGATGAACAAGGGCAAGATCTGCGGCCAGTACGTCACGTCCGTCCTCGCGAAGCGCATGGCGATCAAGTCCGGCTTCGAAGAGGCGCTCATGCTCGACCCGCAGGGCTACGTGGCCGAGGGCTCGGGCGAGAACATCTTCGTCGTCAAGCACGGCGTCGTGCGCACGCCGCCGACCTCCGCCGCGATCCTCGCCGGCATCACGCGCGACACGGTCATCACGCTCCTGCGCGAGCAGGGCGTCGAGGTGCGCGAGGAGATGATCGCGCGCGACGAGCTCTACACCGCCGACGAAGTCTTCCTGACCGGCACCGCCGCCGAGATCACGCCCGTCCGCGACATCGACCACCGCAAGGTCGGCCGTGGCGAGGCCGGCCCGGTCACGCGCCGCCTCCAGGAGTCGTTCTTCTCGGTCGTCAAAGGTACGGACACCAAGCACAACGACTGGCTCGCGTTCGTCTGAGCTAGCTGGCGCCTCGCCGGCGTTTCACTCGATGCCGACGCCGGTGGTCTCGGGCTCGGCGGCCCCGCGCGTGTAGGTGTCTGCCCCACGTTACGGATTCGCCGTCGATCGCTGCTATCATCGACCTGCGTGCAGCCCGTGCCGCAGCAGACGAATCCCGGGGATATCCTGCTCGGCAAGTACCGAGTCGAGGAGATCATCGGCATCGGCGGCATGGGCCGCGTCGTCAAGGCGTCGCACCTCTACCTGCAGCAGCCGGTCGCGATCAAGATCCTGCTCTCGAACATGGCGGAGTCCTCCTCGACGGTGGCCCGCTTCCTCCGAGAGGCCCAGGCCACCGTCAAGCTCCGCTCCGAGCACATCGCGCGCGTGATGGACGTCGGCACGCTCCCCGACGGCGTCCCGTTCATGGTGATGGAGTTCCTCGAGGGCCACGACCTCAACCAGATCCTCCGCCACCACGGCCCGCAGATGCCGCAAGCGGTGGTCGACCTGATGCTCCAGGCCTGCGAAGGCATCGCCGAGGCGCACGCGCTCGGCATCGTCCACCGCGACATCAAGCCCTCCAACTTCTTCGTCACGCACCGCCCCGACGGCTCGTCGCTCCTCAAGATCCTCGACTTCGGCATCTCGAAGACACCCGCCGAGATCTCCGAGCTCACCGGCACCCAGACGGTCATCGGCACGCCGACGTACATGGCGCCCGAGCAGATGAAGACGGCCCGCTCCACGGACCCCCGCTCCGACATCTGGAGCATGGGCGTCGTCATGTACCAGATGCTCGCGGGCCGCCCGCCGTTCGAGGCGGAGACCTACGCCGCCCTCGTCCTCATGGTCGGCCACGAGCCGCCGGCGCCGCTCCACGTCCCGATCCCACCCGGCCTCAAGGACATCGTCTGGCGCTGCCTCGAGAAGGACCCCGCCAACCGCATCCAGAACGCCGGCGAGCTCGCGCGCATGCTCGCCCCGTACGCCTCCGACCCGCTCTCCGCCCAGCAGCACGCGGACCGCGCGATGCGCATCCTCACCGCGCGCACCAACCTCCCCCAGTACCCCCAGCTCGCCGGCATGAACCCCTCCGCCGGCGTGACCCCGCCGCCCGCCCTCACGCCCAAGTCCTGGAACTACACCTCCGGCAGCGGCGCGCTCGGCGGCTCCTCCCTCTCCGCCGGCGCGGGCCAGGTCGGTACGCAGGTCACCCGCGGCGGCCGCGGCAAGGTGATCGCGGCGGTGGCCGGCCTCTGCATCGCGACCGGCACGGCCGGCTTCCTGATCGCGAGCTCGCGAGGCGGCCACGCCGACAACTCGACGCACGTCGTGGCCCCGGCCGACCAGCCGGCCGAGGTGAAGGCGAAGACGGTCGACACGACGAGCACGCCGGCAACGGGCGATCCGGCGAAGACGGACTCGGCGAAGACGGACCCGGCGAAGACGGACCCGGCGAAGAGCGATTCGAGCAAGACCGATTCGGCGAAGACCGATTCGAGCAAGACCAATTCGGCGAAGAGCGATTCGAGCAAGACCGATTCGGCGCAGACCGACGCGGCGAAGACCGACGCGGCGAAGACCGACGCGACCAAGACCACGAACACCGCCGCGACCACGACAGCCGCGAAGACCGACTCGAAGAGCGACACGACCAAGTCCTCGACGACGAAGACGACCGCAAGGTCGGACGTCGCGAAGACGGACACCTCGAAGACGACGACCGCGAAGACGACCACGACGAAGTCCACGTCGAAGTCGACGAGCAAGACCACGAAGAAATCGTCGGACGACGACTTGTTCGGCGGACGCAAGTAGCTGGCGACGCGCAGGTCGCTTTCGCCGGCGCGCCACCGCTTGCTTGCGCGCTTCGCGCGCGGGGGATCCCGAGCGCGAGCGTCTTGTGCAGGCCGCGTGCGTTGCGATGAGCGCGAACAAACGCGCGTGGCGTTTGATGTGTTCGCCGAGAAGAGGTGACTCTGCTGAACACGAGCACGCGCAATGAGCGAGCGCGAAGAGAGCGCGAAGAGAGCGCGAACAGAGCGCGAACAGAGCGCGAACAGAGCGCGAACCGAGCGCGAACAGAACGCTCCGGCGAGCGGTTCGAACGTAACCAACCGCGCACCCGCGAATTCCATGTTGACGCGAGCTCCCTGTTGACGCGTGCGCTTTCCATGATTACAGCCCTAATCAGACATGCGACCTCGCCGTCATCAGCAGCTCGCGCTCGACCTGCGACCTCGGACGCGCGGCGGCAAGCGCGAGGGCGCGGGTCGCAAGAAGACGGGCCGGTGCAGCGATGCGCCTCATCGAGCGCGCCCGGACGTCCGTCGCTACGACGTGCAGCACGTCGTGCTGCGCACGCGCAAGGACGTTCCGCGCTTGCGTCGTGGCAAGACGTACGCGGCGATCGCGCGCGCGTTGCGGCGCACGCTGGGCAAGAGCGCGTTCCGCGTCTGCCATACGTCGATCCAGCGGAACCACCTCCACTTCCTCGTCGAGGCGAACGACAAGGCCGCGCTGAGCCACGGCATGCGCTCGCTCGCGATCACGGCGGCACGCGCCATCAATCGCGTGCTCGAGCGCAAGGGCAAGGTGTTCGCGTACCGCTATCACGCGACGCCGATCGCGAGCCCGCGCCAGATGCGCAACGCACTCTCTTACGTGCTGAACAACTGGCGTCGCCACGACGAGGACGAGAGCTGCGAGGCCGCGCATCGCGCGACGCTCGATCCGTACTCGACGGCGATCCACTTCCGCGGGTGGCGCGAGGGCGCGTTCGCGCCGCCGCCGCAGTACGAGCCGCTACCGAGTGCAGCGCCGCAGACATGGCTGCTGCGCGCCGGATGGGAGCGCCACGGCCCGATCAGCGCGTTCGAGGTCCCGGGCCGGCTCTGAGCGCGCGCTTACCTTCGCGAGTCTCAGTTCCATCGGGGCCCGCTCCATTACCCCGTCCATTGATACGTCCCTCCATCGAGCACGTCCCTCCATCGAGCACGTCCCTCCATCGAGCACGT
>CAYUNM010000076.1:0-28118 GCA_964446175.1 uncultured Kofleriaceae bacterium | reverse complement strand
CCGACGGCTCGCCGCCGTCGAGGTCCGCCGCGATCGCCGCGATGCGCGCCTTGTCCGCGGCGGACTTCCCCGCGCCGGACTTCGTGTCGTCGGGCGCCGGCTCGCCCGGCCCGCCGTTCACCTCGCGGAACATCTCCATCACCTCCGCGCGATCCTTCTCGCTCGGCGGGCGCCCGACGCCGTTCTTCTTGTCGGCGGCCGACGGCTCGCCGCCGTCGAGGTCCGCCGCGATCGCCGCGATGCGCGCCTTGTCGGCGTTGTTGACGGCGACGTTCGCCATGCCCTTCGCGGCCTGCGCATCGCTCTGCTCGGCCGCGGGATCCTGCGGCACGGCCTGCTGATTCGGCCCGGTGAGCTCCGGCGGCCGGGTCGATTTCGCTTCGTCGTCGCGATGCTGCTTTTCGGGCAAGCTCACCTAGGACCCCTGGTTCTTCACTTGTACGTCCGCGAGCCTCCCGGTCCCCCCTCCCGACTGCAGGATCTCGAACGGCGTAACATCTTAACCTGGATAGGGAATCCGGGGGGCTGGGATGGCGTATGCTCGGTCGTCATGCTCGGCGGCTATTTCAGTCTGCAGCTGAGGCGGGTACGGCTGTCGGCGCGGCTCGCGGTCGCAAGGTCCGGGATCGACGTGACTCCCGACCTGGTGGCGGCCACGCAGACCGAGCTCGCCGAGGTCGAGACGGCGCTCGCGCACCTGCGAAGAGAGCCGAATCGCAGGGATGCCCGGCTCGCGGGAGCGATGGGCCTGACCGACGACCAGCTGGATTTTCTGTGGGGCGTCGTCGCGCGCGCGGTCGATCCGCTGCTGCTCGCACTGCTGCAGCCGATCTGCGGGACCGAGGTGCGCAAGGGCCTCGCGATCGCGCACTACGCGACGATCATGGGCCTCGCCGACGATCGCGCGCAGGGGATCGCGGATCTCGTGCTGCCGAGCCATCCGATGCGGCGGCACCGGTTCCTGATCGCGGAGGAAGCCGCGATCGACGTGTGCACGCCCGTGACGGTCCCCGCGCGCGTGTGGTCGTTCCTGCGCGGCGACGACGAGCCCGAGGAGCTGATCCGCCGTGCGGGCGGCCGGATCGTGCTGCCGTTCGATCCCAAGCTCGACGACGTGCAGCGCGCGGCCGTGCACCGCATCGACGGTGCGCTCAACAGCTTCGATCGCACCGTCGTCGTCATCGAGGGCCCGGCGGCGAGCGGGCGGCGCACGGCGATCGCACTCGCGGCCGCGAACACCGAGCGCAGCGTGATCGGGATCGACGTCACCCGCGTCGCGCCGGGCGCCCTCGACGCCACGCTCGCCGCGCAGATCCGCGAATGCATGCTCGAGGACGCGCTGCCCGTGATCGCCGAGGTCGACGAGCTGATGGCGCGCGAGGGCGAGATCGCGACCGGGCTGCGTGCGGTCGCGCGCGCGATCGAGGAGGCGCCCGGGCCGATCGCGGTGACGTCGCGCATGCCCGGCGTCGATCTCGGCGTCGCGGGGCGGCGCGTCGTACGCGTGCGCTGGCCGGTGCCGGTCGTCGCGTCGCGACGCGAGCTGTGGCTCGACGCGCTCGGCGAGGACGCGAAGGACCTGCCGCACGACGAGCTCGACGAGATCGCGCTGCGCTACCGGCTGGGCGCCGGCGGGATCATCGGCGGTGCGGCGGCGGCGCGCGCGCTGCGCGAGGCCCGCGATCCGACGAGCACGCTCACGCTGCACGACGTGCAGGAGGGCATCCGCAACAACATCGCGGAGCGGCTCGGCGATCTCGCGACGCGGGTCGAGATCCACCAGACGTGGGACGACCTCGTGCTGCCGGCCGACACGCTCGACGACGTCAACGCGCTGATCGCGCGCGTCAAGCACGCGCACCAGGTGTACGAGAAGTGGGGCTTCAAGCAGAAGATGCCGCGCGGCATCGGCGTCGCCGCGCTGTTCTCCGGGCCGCCCGGCACCGGCAAGACGATGGTCGCCGGCCTGCTCGCGCGCGAGCTCGATCTCGAGCTGTACCAGATCGATCTCAGCAAGGTCGTCAGCAAGTGGGTCGGCGAGACCGAGAAGCAACTCGCGAAGATCTTCGAGGCGGCCGATGCGGGCCACGCGCTCCTGCTGTTCGACGAGGCCGACTCGCTGTTCGCGAAGCGCACCGAGGTCAAGAGCGCCGTCGATCGCTACGCGAACCTCGAGGTGAACTTCCTGCTGCAGCGGATCGAGAGCTTCGGCGGCATCACGATCCTGACGACGAACCTCGACACCAGCATCGACCCCGCGCTCAAGCGCCGCCTCGCCTCGCACATCGTGTTCCAGGCCCCGGAGCTGACGGAGAGCATGAAGCTGTGGGAGCGCATGCTCGTCGCGCAGGCGCCGGTCGCGCAGCCGCTCGAATTCGAGAAGCTCGCGCGCACGTACGAGGCGATGACGGGCGCGAACATCCGCAACGCCGTGCTCGCGGCCGCGTTCTCGGCGGCGAGCGAAGGCAGCGCGATCTCGCAGGCCCATCTCGAGCGCGCCGCGCGCGGCGAGTATCGCGCGATGGGCCGCGTGCTGCGGTGAGAGCCCTGCTGCTCGTCGCGCTCGTCGCGTGCGGCAAGCAACCGACGAAGCCCGACGCACAGACCGCGTTCTGCACGGATCAGGCGCCGCTCGCGCCGACGTTCGCGAACGTGCAGACGCTGTTCTCGACGATCTGCGTGACCTGCCACACCGCCGGCGCGGGGCTCGATCTCGCACCGCCGGCCTACGCTCGCATCGTCAACATGCCGGCCGTCGACTACACGAACCCGACGACGATGGACTCGTGCGGCGGCACGCTCGTCGTGCCCGGCAACGCGGCCGCGAGCTATCTGTTCATCAAGCTCTCCTCGGATACGCCGTGCGCCGGATCACGCATGCCGGTCAGCGACATCGGTGCGAGCGAGCCGCTGCCCCAGTGCGCGCAAAACCTGATTCACGACTGGATTGAATCCGGTGCGCCGAATTAACTCGGCTCATGCAGATCGGAATCGACGCGATCGCGATCGCCCTGCCCCGGCGCTTCGTCGCGATGGAAGATCTCGCCGCCGCGCGCGGCATTGACCCGGCGAAGTACACGCTCGGCCTCGGCGCGCGCGAGATGGCTGTCGCGGAGCCCGGCGAGGACACCGTGGCGCTCGCCGCGAATGCCGCGGAGCGCGTGCTCGCCGGCCGCGAGCGTCGCGAGCTCGGCATGCTCGTCGTCGGGACGGAGACCGGCGTCGATCACAGCAAGCCGGTCGCGTCGTTCGTGCACGGCCTGCTCGAGCTGCCGCGGACGATGCGCGTGTTCGATGCGCAGCACGCGTGCTACGGCGGCACCGCCGGCGTGATGGCCGCGTGCGAGTGGATCGCCTCCGGTGCGGGCCGCGGGCGCTCCGCGCTCGTCGTGTGCTCGGACATCGCGCGGTACGGCGTCGGCACCGCCGGCGAGCCGACGCAGGGCGCGGGCGCCGTCGCGATGCTGATCAAGGAAGACCCGGCGATCGCCGCGATCGATATCGGCGGCTCGGGCACGGCGAGCGTGCACGTGCACGACTTCTGGCGCCCGCTCGGCCAGCGCGAGGCCGAGGTCGACGGCCACTACAGCGTGCAGTGCTACCTCGACGCGCTGACGCTCGCGTACGCCGGCTGGCGCGAGAGGACCGGCGGCGCCGCCGAGCTCGCGCGCGTCTGCTACCACGTGCCGTTCTGCAAGATGGCGAAGAAGGCGCACGAGCACATCCTGCCGCCCGCGACGTTCGAGACGATGGTCGCGCCGTCGCTCGCGCTGTGCTCGCGCGTCGGCAACATCTATACGGGCTCGCTCTACCTCGGGCTCGCAGGCCTGCTCGACACGCAAGCTGCCGAGCTCGCGAACCAGCGCATCGGGTTGTTCTCGTACGGCAGCGGGTGCACGAGCGAGTTCTTCTCGGCGCTCGTGTCGGCGCGCGCGCACGAGGCGATCGGCCGCGCCCGCATCTCGGAGATGCTCGCCGCGCGCACGCGGATCTCGGTCACCGAGTACGAGCGGATCATGGAGTTACGCGAGCCGCTAGGCACGGCTGCAGGGTTTGCGTACAGCGGCACCGAGACAAAACAGCGCCGCTACGCGCGGCTCGGATAAATCCTCCGCCCCGGCGACCCGCGGGGTTGCCTCGGATCGACGCCTGTGGTCACGTCCCGAGGTCGATGCGCGAGCTCGAGAATCCGGATGTTCCGCGGGTCGTCGTCCTGCTGGGCGAGGACGTTGCGGCGGCGCAGAAGGTCGTTCGCGGGATCCCGCTCGACTCGGGGCTCGCGATCATCGTCGCGATGAACGCCGACGGCACGCTGGTCCCGGCGCTCAAGGCCGCCACCGCGCTACCGATCTACGAGCTCAAGGGCACGTCGCCGCTGTTGCGCGGCCGCATCCACGTCGTGCCGCTCGACCACGAGGTACTGATCCAGCGCGAGGAGCTGATCCTCGAGCCGGTCGGCACGCGCGGCACGGTCGACCGCATGCTTCGCTCGCTCGCCGACAACATCGGCCGGCGCGCGACCGTCGTCGTCCTGCGCGGCCGCGATGGAGACGGCGTGCTCGGCATCAAGCGCGTGCGCGAGGCCGGTGGCGTGACGATCTGCCAGCGCGCCGAGGACGGCGATCCGCTGTCCGAGCTCCCGCACATCGCCATCTCGACGGGTCGCGTCGACCTCGTATTGCCGACGGACGAGATCGCGGCGCGCCTCGTTCAGGTGCCCGAGCCCGACATCGCGGGCGCGAGTGAAGCCGCCGCGCGCACCGACGACGCGCTCCGCGACATCCTCGCGATGATCCGCATCCGCACCGGGCACGACTTCACCTGGTACAAGCGCGCGACGCTGTATCGCCGGCTCGCGCGCCGGATGCAGGTCTGCCAGACCGAGACGCTCGCCGAGTACCACCGCGTGCTGCGCGAGCACCCGAGCGAGCTCGGCAACCTGCTGCGCGACTTCCTGATCAGCGTCACGAACTTCTTCCGCGATCCCGACGCATTCAAGGCGCTCGAGGAGCTGGTGCTGCCGCGTCTGTTCCGCGGCAAGGGACAGACCGACCAGGTGCGCGTGTGGGTCGCGGGGTGCGCGACGGGCGAGGAGGCGTACTCGATCGGCATGCTGCTGTGCGAGTACGCGGGACGCTTGAACGACGCGCCTCAGCTCCAGGTCTTCGCGACCGACATCGACGAGGAGGCGCTCGCGGAGGCGCGTGCCGGCATCTATCCCGAGCAGATCGAGACCGACGTCTCGCCCGAGCGCCTCAACCGCTTCTTCACGCGCGAGAACGGCGGATATCGCGTGTCGAAGGAGCTCCGCGAGATGATGCTGTTCTCGCCGCACAACGTGCTGCGCGATCCACCGTTCTCGCGGCTCGACCTCGTCAGCTGCCGCAACATGCTGATCTATCTCAACCGCGACGCGCAGGAACGCGTGCTCAACACGTTCCACTTCGCGTTGCGCAACGATGGCGTGCTGTTCCTCGGCTCGTCGGAGTCCGCGGAGTCGCTGCAGCAGTTCGCGGCGCTCGACGCGAAGAACCGGATCTTCGAGAGGCGCATCGCCCCCACCGGCACGATCACCGACACGCTCGTCACGCAGGCGCGGTGGCTGCCGTCGCGCGCCGCCTATCCTCTCGCGACGAGCGAGCGCACGCCGATCGGCTCGTTCGGCGAGCTGCACCACCGCGCGGTCGAGCAGTACGCGCCGCCGAGCGTGCTCGTCAACGAGGACCTCGACGTCGTCCACCTCAGCGAGCACGCCTCGCGCTTCCTGACGATGGCCGGCGGCGAGCCGACGCGCCAGGTCCTGCGCCTCGTGCACCCGGCGCTGCGCTTCGAGCTGCGCGGTGCGCTGTACGCGGCGCGCCAGCCCGATCACCACGGCAGCGATACGCGGATCGTGCGATTCGACGACGATGGCAGGCAGCGCGCGATCGAGATCCGCGTGCGCGCCGTCGACCTCGCCGAGGCCGGAGGCAGCACGATGCTCGTGATGTTCGACGAGCTCGACCGCCCGCACGCGATCGCGTCGTCCGCCGAGACCGACGGCGGCCAGATCGAGCCGGTCGTGCGCGAGATGGAGGACGAGCTCCACCGCACGCGCGAGCAGCTGCGGACGACGATCGAGCAGTACGAGACGTCGCTCGAGGAGCTCAAGGCGTCGAACGAGGAGCTCCACGCGATCAACGAGGAGCTGCGGTCGGCGACCGAGGAGCTCGAGACGAGCAAGGAAGAGCTGCAGTCGGTCAACGAGGAGCTGACGACGCTCAACCACGAGCTCAAGGTCAAGGTCGACGAGGTCAGCCGCGCGAACAGCGACCTGCAGAACCTGATGACGTCGACGGACATCGGCGTGCTGTTCCTCGACCGCCAGCTGCACATCAAGCGGTTCACGCCGCGCGTGCAGGATCTCTTCAACGTGATCCCGTCGGACATCGGCCGCCCGCTCGCTCACCTGACGCATCGCCTCGACTACGGCGACCTGCCGCAGGCCGCGGCCCAGGTGCTCGCGGACCTGCGCACGACCGATCGCGAGGTGTCGAGCAGCGACGGAAAGCGCTTCCTCGTGCGCCTCCTGCCGTATCGCTCGATCGAGGACCGCTTCGAGGGCGTCGTGCTGACGTTCGTCGACGTCACGGACCTCAAGACGGCGCAGGAGGCGCGCCGCCGGTCGGAGGCCGCGCTGCGCACGATCGAGGAGCGGCTGTCGTTCGCGCTCGTCGCGGCTCCGCTCGCCGTGATCAGCCACGACAACAAGCTCGATGCGACGTGGGCGTTCGTCCAGGGCCGCCAGATCGAGGGGGCGCTGCGCGCTCCGCAGCACGTGTTCGCGGCCGGCCACGCGGATAGCTACTCGGCGATCGTGCGCGAGGTGTATGCGTCGGGCCAGCCGCAGCGCGCCGAGCTCGACGTCGTGACGAAGCTCGGCGTGCGCACGTACGACTTCCGCATCGAGCCGACGCGCGAGGGCCACCTCGTCACCGGCGTCACGGCCGTCGGCTTCGACATCACGCCGAGCAAGCAGGCGGAGGCCGCGCTGCTCGACAGCGACCGCCGCAAGGACGAGTTCCTCGCCGTGCTGTCGCACGAGCTGCGCAACCCGCTGACGCCGCTGCGCGTCGCATTCGATGTCGCGCGCCTCGCCTCGCGCGATCCGGCGCACCTCGAGCCCGCGCTCAAGACGATGGACGGCAGCTGCAGATCGTCGTGCGGCTCGTCGACGATCTGCTCGACCTCTCGCGCATCGCGCAGGGCAAGATCAAGCTGCTGCAGACGCGCCTCGATCCGCTGAGCGTCGTCGAGGGCGCGCTCGAGGCGGCGCGTCCGCTGATCGACGAGCATCGCCACGCGCTCGACGTCACACTCCCGAAGGAGCGGCTCGCTGTCGTCGGCGACGCGACGCGGCTCACGCAGGTCGTGACGAACCTCTTGATCAACGCGGCGAAGTACACGCCGGACGGCGGCAAGATCGCGCTGACGGTCGCGGCGGACGCCAAGCGCGAGCGTCTCGTGATCAGCGTGCGGGACAGCGGCCTCGGCATGACGCCCGAGATGCTGACGCGCGCGTTCGACATCTTCGTGCAGGCCGACGAGTCCGAGGATCGCCGCGAGGGCGGTCTCGGCATCGGCCTCAACATCGTGCGCCGCATCATCGAGCTGCACGGCGGCCGCGTATCGGCGCAGTCCGACGGCCCCAACCGTGGCAGCACGTTCACGATCGAGCTCCCGCTCGCCGCTCGCGAGGCCGCGTGAAGGTCCTCGTCGTCGACGATTACCCGGGCGCGGCAGATGTCACGTGCGTGCTGCTGCGTCTGCTCGGCCACGAGCCGGCCGCCGCGACGACGGCCGCGCAGGCACTCGAGCTCGCCGCGGGATTCGACCCCGACGTGATCATCCTCGACCTCGGCCTGCCGGACCAGAGCGGACATGCGGTCGCACGCGAGCTGCGCGGCCGCGGCGGCAAGCGGCTCTTCATCGCGGCGATGACGGGGCGAAGCGGTACGGAGGATCGCGTGCAGTCGCTCGCGGCCGGGATCGACGTGCACGTGCTCAAGCCGGCGAGCGCCGAGAACCTGACGAAGATCCTCGACGCCGCGCAGCGCCGGGTCACCGAGGACGGCGCAGCAGGTCGAGCATGAACTTGCGCGCGATCTCGGCCTGATCGCGCGCCTCGCGGGCGCGCAGCGCGTAGTCGGACGCCACGCGATCGCTGCCGGCGACGGTCGCATCGCGCGACAGCGACTCCCACGTCGCGGCGCGTTCGTGCAGCGCGCGGACCGCGCTCCACAGTGCCGACTCGAGCTGATCGTTCGTCGCGTCGAGCAGCTCGCGCGCATGAACGGCGTGGCCGAGGTAGCAGCGCCAGCGGTCCTCGCCGTTCACCTTCCACAGCGGCCCACCGCACTCGGGACAGATCTGCTGCACGCGATCGCCGAGCTGGTCCATCTCGCGCGGCGACGCCGGCCCCATCCGATCGAACTCCGACTCGAGCAGCACGCGAGTCGGCGCGAGCTGGTCGCCCGCGGGCTCCGCGATCATCGACAGGAGCGCGGGTCCGATCTGGCCGATCGCGAGCGTCGCGTCGGGCGTGATCTCGGCGAGCGCACGCGACGGCAGCTCCGAGAACATCGCGTCCTGCGGGTCCTGCACGATCGTCCGGCCGCCGGACTCCCCGATCGCGCGCAGGCCCGAGACGCCGTCGGCCATCATGCCGGTGAGCAGCACACCGATGACGCGCGACCCGTAGTGCGCCGCCGCCGAGCGGAACAGCCGATCGATCGAGGGGCGCGCGAAGTTCTCGCGCGGTCCGCCCGAGAGGCGCAGGTGTCGCTCGTGCACCGTGAGGTGCGTATCAGGAGGCGCGACATATACGCGGCCGTGCTCGATGCGCTCGCCCTGTTCCGCCCACGTGACCGGCAGCGTCGACGAGCGCTGGAGGATGTGCACGAGCAGCGGCGTCTCGCGCGGGCCGAGGTGCTGCACGATGACGACCGACGCGTCGAACGTCCCCGGGAGCTGCGCGAGCAGCTTCGGCAGCGCCTCGACGCCGCCTGCCGAGGTCCCGACGACGACGAGATCTCGATGCTTGGGCGCGATGACCGGAGCCGCCATGCGAGGTAACCGTGCATTGCCCGTACCGTGTCAGCGCGCGTCAGGCGGTTCTCTCATGCGAGCACGGCTCATGGAGTAGTCGTGCCCCATGCGCTCCATCTGGTGGTTGGCGGTTCTCGCAGCGTGCGGCAACGACGCAGTCCATGCACCGGCGACGTGCCGGATCGCCGACGCGCCGCTGCCGGTGGGCGTGACGCACGCGCTGACGAAGATCCACGACGATGCACCGGTTCCGCGGGTGCAGACGATCGAGCTCGATGCCGCGCGCGGCGAGGTCGAGCCGTTCCAGATCGTCGTCGGCGGTGGCGTGAGCGGCATCAGCGATCTCGTCGTGAGTGCCGATGGCGCGCTGCCCGGCGTGCGCATGTTCCAGGAAGGGCGCGTGTTCGTGCGCTACGCCTCGAGCGCCGAGGGCGGCAGCGGCTACTGGCCCGACCCGCTGATCCCGGATGTCGATGCGTACGCGGGCGAGGCGCGCAACGCGTTCGTCCACTTCGATGTCGCCGCGAACCAGACGCGCGCGGTGTGGGTCGACATCACGGTGCCGCGCGATCAGACGCCCGGCACGTACATCGGCACCTTCGTCGTCAGCGGCACGAACCTCGCGCCCGTGACGGTGCAGGCGATCCTGCGCGTGCACACGTTCGAGCTGCCCGCGACCGCGTCGCTGCCGTCGGCGTTCAACCTCTCCGTCGACGAGGTCACGCGCGCGCACTTCGGCGGCCAGTGGTGCAGCGACTGGCCCGCCGACCAGACGAACCGCCTGCTGATGGCGTACGCGCGCGCCGCGCTCGATCACCGGATCTCGCTGATGACGACGACGTGCGGCGACCCGAGCCACGACCTCGCCGGCTTCGACGCCGCGCAAGGCACGCTGCTCGACGGCACCGCCCAGACGACGTTCGCCGGCGCGCGCGCCCAGAGCTTCCGCAACCCGGGCGTCGGCTCGATGAGCACGCTCGCGCAGCACTTCGCCGCGAAGCAGTGGCCCGGCCTCATCGACTACAGCTGCGACGAGCCGCCGATGGCCTGCGATGTCGCCGGCTGGCCCGATCGCGCGCGCGCGGCGCACGCCGCCGGCATCCCGAACCTCGTCACGACGAGCTACCAGTACCTGCAGGATCACGGCTGGCTCGATCTCGTCGACATCCTCACGCCCGTCGCGGAGACGATGAACGACCAGACGCGCGCCGACCTCGACCAGTTCCTCGCGCTCGGGCCGCAGAAGCACGTGTGGTGGTACCAGTCGTGCGACTCGCACGGCTGCGGCGGCTGCGACGCCGGCATGAGCAGCTTCGACACGTACCGCGGCCTGCCCTCGTACGTGATCGATACCGACGCGCGCCAGCACCGCTCGATGGAGTGGCTCTCGTACATCTTCGCGATGCAGGGCGAGCTCTACTACGAGGTCGCGCAGCACCTGTCGCGCGGACTCGACTGGGACTCGGGCTACGCGTACTGCGACTTCGGCGGGAACGGCGACGGCTCGCTGTTCTATCCGGGCAAGCCGAGCGATCCGCGCATCGGCGGCACGACGGACTTCCCGCTCGAGTCGATCCGCCTGAAGCTGATCCGCGAGGGCATGGAGGACTACGAGTACCTGCGCCTCTACGAGGCGAAGTTCGGGCGCGACGCGACGCTGGCGCTCGCGAAGAGCGTGTTCCCCGACGTCGCCGGCGGCCGCGCGAGCACACCCGAGCAGCTGTACGCCGTGCGCAAGACGATCGCCGACGCGCTCGACGACGTGCCGCTGCCGAGCGTCAACGTCCAGCCGTGCCCCTGAGTCGCGATCTGCGTTAACGTAGATGCGATGCGGTGTGTCGTCGTGCTCGGACTCCTGGTCGGCTGTGGCTTCCCCAGGCCCGCGCGCGTCGACGGCGATGCGCATCCTGCCGACGGCAGCGCCGGCGATGCGCCCGCGCAGCTGAGCTATCCGGCGAATCCGGCGTACTTCAAGAAGTTCACGGCCGCGACGCCCGACGTGCCGGTGATCGGCGGCGGCCCCGTCGCGACGTGGTCGGTGAGCCCGGCGCTGCCGATGGGCCTGACGCTCGACGCGACGAACGGCACCATCAGCGGCACGCCGATGGAGGGCGCGCCGATGGCGACGTACACCGTGACCGCGGCGAACGCGCACGGCATGACGACGGCCGACGTGAAGATCCGCGTCAACGACATCACGGCGATCGCCGACGGCACGTTTCACGCGTGCGCGATCGATGCCGGCGCGATCGTCTGCTGGGGCGACAACCAGATGGGCGAGTGCGGCACCGGCGTGCTCGGCTCGGACGAGGCGACGCCCGTCGACGTCGTGAATTCGGCCGGCGCCACCGCCGTCGCCACGGGCGAGGGCTACACGTGCGCGGTGATCAATGGGGGCGTGTTCTGCTGGGGCCGCAACCAGTACGGCCAGATCGGCACCGGCGCGGCCGACGCGAAGTATCCGGCGCCGACGCAGGTCGTGGGCCTGACGAGCGGAGCGACGGCCGTCGCCACCGCCGCCGATACCGCGTGCGCGGTCGTCAACGGCAACGTCTACTGCTGGGGCCGCAACCAGTCCGGTCAGCTCGGCAACAACATGCCATCGCTCGCGCAGAGCTCGACGCCCGTGCAGGTCATCGGCGTCAGCGGCCTCGCGAGCGACGACCAGATCCAGTCGACGTCGTCGGGCCGCTTCTTCTGCGCGCTGAAGAAGGCCGCGAACACCCTCTACTGCTGGGGCGAGAACGACGGCCAGATGCTCGGCATCACCGGCAACGCGTACACGGCCGATGCGATGGCGGCGCCGAGCGGCGGCACGTACCAGTACGTCGCGACGGGCGTCGGGCACATCTGCGCGGCGGTCACGGGCGTCCCGTACTGCTGGGGCCTCAACGGCCAGGGTCAGACGGGCGACACGACGAGCCAGAACACGACGACGCCGACGCCGATCTCCGCGCTGCAGGGCACGCGCACGGTCGCCGCGGGTCACTTCTTCACGTGCGCGATCAAGATCGCCGGCGTGCTGTGCTTCGGTCAGGACAACCAGGGCCAGCTCGGCAACGGCATGCAGCTCGATACAGCCTCGCCGCAGCAGGCGATGGGCATCACCGGCGGCACGACCGCGATCGCGGCCGGCGGGAACAGCGCGTGCGCGCTCGTCAACGGCGACGTCAAGTGCTGGGGCGACGGCTCGTTCCATCACCTCGGCAACGGCACGAACAGCGACAGCGCGACGCCGGTCGACGTGACCGGTCTCTAGAAGCGACCGTCGAGCGACAGGCCCGCGACACCGCCACCCGCGAGCGGCGTGACCGCGACCTTCTCCGTCGCCGCCGGATGCCGCAGCCACATCCACACCGCGACCGCACCGACCGCGACGCCCGCGCCGAGCATGCCCTCCGCGACGTAGCGCTTCGTGTTCGCCGAGCTCCACAGCGAGTCCTGTTTCGCCGGATCCGGCTCCTTCTTCGCGTCGTCGTAGGTGCTCTCGCCCCACAGCTCGAAACCGAGCGAGCCGCCGAGCAGCACGACCGCACCGGCGGTCAGCGCGAGCGGCATCGCGTTGCTCCGCGCAGGTTCAGGCGCGACGCGCACGGCCGGCTCGTCGAACTTCGGCGGTGGCGGCGTGGCCGCGACCTTCGCCTCCGCGAGCGCGGGCACCTCGATCGTCTGCGCGTCTCCCTCGTTCTTCACGGTCACCTTGCCGGTCCACGTCTCGTGCCCCGGCGCGCGCGCGGTGATCGTGTACGTGCCGCCATCGATCGGAAGCGCGGTGTCCCACGCGCCGGCATCCACCGCATCGTTGTCGCGCACGACCTCGAGCCCGCTCACGCGCGCGGCAACCTTGATCGTCAGCTTCGATAGCCGCGGCTCGAGCGCGGCCGCCTTCTGCGTCGCGACCTGCAGCAGCTGCTTGCTCTTGTCATCCGTCGCCCCGCGCAGCTGCCGCTGCACATCGACGAACACGCCCCACGCCGTCGCGAGCTGTCCATTCTTCTCGCGACACGCCGCGAGGTTGAGCTGCGTCGTCACCGCCGGATCGAGCTTCTGGCTGCTCTCGAACGCGGCGCACGCCTGGTCGAGCTTGCCGTCTTTCATCAGGTCGCGGCCTTCACGGAACAGCGTCTCGGCCTGCGCCTTCGCGGGTTGAGCGGCAGCCGGCGCGGCGGCGAGGAGGACGAGCGCGAGCGAGAGGTGGCGGTGGATCATGGTCAGCGCTGGATGGGGATGCCGTTCTCGTCGACGGGAATGGGCTTGGCGGTCGGGGTGGGCGTGGGCGTCGGCTTGGGCTTCGCGGTCGGGGTCGGCTTCGTCGTCGGCGTCGGCTTCGGCTTCGCGACCGGCTTCGGCTTCGCGACCGGCTTCGGCTCGGCGGGCTTCGGCTCGGCCGGCTTCGCCTCGGCCGGCTTCGCCTCGGCCGGCTTCGCCTCGGCCGGCTTCGCCTCGGCCGGCTTTGCGTCGGCGGGCTTCGTGGTGGTTGGCGCGGGCGTCGGCGAACCAACCGGCGCGGGCGTCGGCGAACCAACCGGCGCGGGCGTCGGCGAAACAACCGGCGCGGACGTCGGCGAACCAACCGGCGCGGGCGTCGGCGAACCAACCGGCGCGGGCGTCGGAGCACCAACCGGCGCGGGCGCCGGCGACGCAACGGCCGGTGACGCGGCGGGCACGACCTGCGGCTGGCCGTTGCGCGACGAGCGGCTCGCGATCACGAAGATGCCGCCACCGATCGCGACGACCGCGGCCAGGCCGACCCCGATCAGCACGCCCGAGCTCTTCTTCGGCGACGGCGTGACCATGCCGGTCGCGGCCGACAGCGTCGACGGCGACGAGGCGTAGCCGCCGGTGATCGGGCCGACCTGCGCGCCGACGGCCGACGTGGTCCCGAGCAGGACGCCCATCGCGGCCGCGAGCTCGCCCGCGCTGCCGAAGCGCTGCGCCGGATCCTTGGCGAGGCAGCGCAGGATCAGCTCGTCGAGCTGCGGCGAGATGCCGGCCGCGCGGCTCGAGGGGACGGGCGCCGGCTCGCGCAGGTGCATCGCGATGATCTCGCCGATGCCCTCGGCGTCGAACGGCGGGCGGCCGGTCAGCAGGGTGAACAGGACGCAGCCGATGGCGTAGATGTCGGAGCGGTGGTCGACCTGCCCGGCGCCTCGGCACTGCTCGGGCGACATGTAGGTCGGCGTGCCCATGACCGCGCTGGTCTGGGTCTTCATCGAGGAATCTCCGACGAGCTTCGCGATGCCGAAGTCGACGATCTTCGCGCGCTCGCCGCCCGCGACCTCGGGATCGCGGACGACGAAGATGTTCTCGGGCTTGAGGTCGCGGTGGACGATGCCGCGCGCGTGGGCCGCCGAGAGCGAGCTGGCGACCTGCCGCATGAGGCGCAGCGCCTCGGTGGGCGGGAGGCGGCCGAGGCGGTGGAGGCGCTTCTCGAGCGTCTCGCCCTCGATCAGCTCCATGACGATGTACGCGCTGCCGCCGGGTTGCTGGCCGAAATCGAAGATCTGGACGATGCCGGGGTCCGAGATCGCCGTCGCGGCGCGCGCCTCGTTGAAGAAGCGGGTCACGACCTCGGCCTGGTTGGAGAACGAGGGGTGCAGGACCTTGATCGCGGCGCGGCGGCCGAGCATCGAGTGCTCTGCGAGCCATACCGAGCCCATCCCCCCTTCGCCGATCTGCTGGAGCACGCGGTACGCGCCGATCTGTGTCCCCGCCAGCATGCGGCGAGACTGTATCAAACGCGGCCGGTGCGCGGGTGTCGCATGATCGATGGGGTAGCGATGGGGGTCACCCACATCGCGCTCGTCGACGACGACTCGTAGAGTGGGCGTCAATGCGAAGCTCTGTTCGGGTGGTCCTGCTCCTCGCGATCGCGGCGTGCGGAGGAGGTGGTGGCGGCGGACATGGACCGGATGCCGGCACCGACGGCACGGGGATCACGATCGACGCTCCGACCGTCTTGCCGTGCGGCAACAGCGTGCTCGATAGCGGCGAGCAGTGCGACGACGGCAACCACACGGCCGGCGACGGCTGCGATGCGACGTGCCACGTCGAGACTGGCTTCGTGTGCCCGACCGTCGGCGCGCCGTGCGTGCGTCAGGTGTACTGCGGCGACGGCGTCGTCGATGCGCCCGAGACGTGCGACGACGGCAACTCCGTTCCGGGCGACGGCTGCTCCGGTACGTGTCAGATCGAGCCGAACTTCACGTGCCCGACGCCTGGCCAGCTGTGCTCGTCGACGATCGTCTGCGGCGACGGCATCGTCGAGGGCTACGAGGCGTGCGACGACTCGAACACGATGGGCGGCGACGGCTGCGCCGCGGACTGCATGCAGGTCGAGGCCGGCTACACGTGTCCCTCGACCGGCGGCACGTGCACGGCCGTGCACGTCGCGATGTGCGGCGATGCGGTGCTCGATCCCGGCGAGGGCTGCGACGACGGCAACACGACCTCCGGCGATGGCTGCTCCTCGGGCTGCGTCACCGAGGCGGGCTGGGCGTGCCCGACGGCCGGCATGCACTGCGTGCAGACCGAGTACTGTGGCGACGGCGTGGTCAGCCTCGACATCGGCGAGGCGTGCGACGACGGCAACACGACCTCCGGCGACGGCTGCGACTCGTCGTGCCAGGTCGAGGCGAACTACAACTGCCCGACGCCGGGCCAGGCGTGCGTGAGCACGGTGGTGTGCGGCGACAGCCGGATCACCGGCAGCGAGACGTGCGACGACGGCAACACGACCGGCGGCGACGGCTGCTCCGCGTCGTGTCAGAAGGAGACCGGCTGGACGTGTCCCGCGCCCGGCCAGCGCTGCACCGCGACGTGCGGCGACGGCATCGTCGTCGGCAGCGAGCAGTGCGACCTCGGCGGCGGCGCGAACGGCAACGGCACGAACCACGGCTGCACGGCGACGTGCACGCTGCAGTCGGGCTGGTCGTGCCCGGGTAACGTGTGCGCGAAGGCGGTGTGTGGCGATCGCACGGTCGATCGCGACGCCGGCGAGACCTGCGACGACGGCAACACGATCCCGTACGACGGCTGCTCGTCGACCTGCCAGGTCGAGCCGAGCTGCTCGGGCGGCTCGTGCACGGCGGTCTGCGGCGACGGCCTCAAGTTCCCGAGCGAGCAGTGCGACGACGGCAACCTGCGCGACGGTGACGGCTGCGATCACAACTGCACCATCGAGACGGGCTGGACGTGCCCGGCGACGAACCGGACGCCGCCGTCGACGCTGACGATCCCGATCCTCTATCGCGACTTCCTCTACAACGGCACGACGTCGCCCGGCACCGGCAGCCCCGACTTCCAGAACTACAACAACGGCCTCGCGACCGGCCTCGTGCAATCGACGCTCGGCACGGACAGCGAGCCGGTGTGGAAGTCGAACAAGGGCTCGCTGTCGAGCCCGTCGCTGACGAACGCGACCGACTTCTGCTGGTGGTACCACGAGAAGGACTGCAACGGCGCCGGCTCGACGAACCCGTTCGACAAGCTCGTCTACAAGGACGCGGGCGGCAACTTCACGACGCTCTCGCTGACGTCGATCGCGACGAACGTCTACCAGTACAACAACCAGAAGTTCTATCCGCTCGACGGCCTCGGCTGGGGCACCGCGCAGACCGACCACGACTGCGGCGACTCGATCAACCACAACTTCTCGTTCACGAGCGAGCTGCACTACCCGTTCACGTACTCGTCGAGCGGCACCGCGCCGACGTTCCAGTTCACCGGCGACGACGACGTGTGGGTCTACATCAACGGCCACCTCGCGGTCGACCTCGGCGGCGTGCACGGCGCGACGAGCGGCTCGGTCACGCTCAACTCGGCGACCGCCACGACGCTCGGCCTGACGAACGGTGGCATGTACTCGATCGACATGTTCCAGGCGGAGCGCCACACGTGCGCGTCGACGTACAAGCTGACGCTCTCGGGCTTCGTCCACACCGTCTCGACGTGCGCGCCGGTCTGCGGCGACGGTCAGCTCGAGGGCAACGAGGTCTGTGACGACGGCGTCAACGACGGCAGCTACGGCCACTGCATGCCGGGCTGCATGGCGAAGGGCCCGTACTGCGGCGACACGATCGTCACGACGCCGCCCGAGACCTGCGACGACGGCACGAACCTCGCGACGTACGGCGGCACGCACAAGGTCTGCGGCCAGGGCTGCACGTGGGCGCCGTACTGCGGCGACGGCACGGTGAGCAACGGCGAGCAGTGCGACGAGGGCGCGAGCAACGGCGCGGGCTACGGCCACTGCACGACGGCGTGCACGTTCGGGCCGCGCTGCGGCAACGGCGTCAAGGAGTCGACCGAGCAGTGCGACGACGGCGCGAACAACGGCGCGGCCGGCGATCCGTGCCAGGCGGACTGCACGATGCTGTGCGGCAACGGCGTCGTCGATCCGGGCGAGCAGTGCGACCTCGGCGCGGCGAACAACACCGGCGGCTACGGCGGCTGCAACGCGAACTGCACGATCGGCGCGCGCTGCGGCGACGGCATCAAGAACGGCACCGAGCAGTGCGACAACGGCACGAACAACGGCTCGTACGGCACGTGCAACATGGACTGCACGCTCGCGCCGTACTGCGGTGACGGCGTCGTCAACGGAACCGAGCAGTGCGACAACGGCGCGTCGAACTCGACGACCGCGTACGGCCAGGGTCAGTGCACGAAGGCCTGTCAGGCGGCGCCGTACTGCGGCGACGGCATCATCGAGGCGTCGTTCGGCGAGCAGTGCGAAGGCACGAGCGGCTGCGACATGTGCCACCTCGTGATCCAATGATCACGCGGGCGGCGTCACGGCCTGCGCGCACAGCGCGGCGAGCTCGCCGGCGCGGTCATCGCTGACGCCGAGCGCGACCGCGAGGTCGGCGAGGAACTCGCTCTCGGCCGGCTCGAGCGCGAGGTCGGCGATGGCGACCGCGTACGCGAGCGTGTAGGCCAGATCGCGCGTGCCCTGCGAGGACAGCTGCGCGCCGATCTCGCGGATCTTCTCGAGGCGCTCGAGGTCGTCGCCGGCGTAGACGTTCGGCACGGGCGGGCCGAGATGCCCCGCGATCTCGCCGAGCACGGAGTCCTCGTCGGCGTCGCTCTTGTCGTCGGCGCCCGCCACCAGCGCACAGATCCCGAGGATGGCGCGCGCATCGGTCTCGCCGACCGTCGTGCCCGCTCCCACCGTGGCCTTCACGAGCGACTGGAACGCGTTCGCGTGGACTTGCATCGAGCGCGACCCTAGCATGTGACTCGTGAGCTTCATCTACGGCACGGCGTGGAAGGAAGACGCCACCGAGGACTGCGTGCTCGCCGCGCTCGACGCCGGCTTCCGCGCGATCGACACCGCGAATCAGCGCAAGCACTACTACGAGCAGGGCGTCGGCCGCGCGATCGCGCGCTCCGGAGTTCCGCGCGGCGAGCTGTTCATCCAGACGAAGTTCACGTTCCGCGACGGTCAGGACCACCGCCTGCCCTACGACGCCAAGGCGCCGGTCCGCGATCAGGTCGCGCAGTCGCACGCGTCGTCGCTCGAGCACCTCGGCATCGCGCGGATCGACAGCTACGTGCTCCACGGACCTTCCCAACGCGACGGACTCGGCCCGAGCGATCGCGAGGCGTGGCGCGCGATGGAGGCGCTGCCCGTCGATGCGCTCGGCGTCTCGAACGTGACGGCCGCGCAGCTGCGCGAGCTCCTCGCCTTCGCGACCGTGAAGCCGCGCTACGTCCAGAACCGCTGCTACGCGTCGACTGGATGGGACGCCGAGGTGCGCGCGATCTGCCGAGAGCAGGGGCTCGTCTATCAGGGCTTCTCGCTGCTGACAGCGAACCGCAGCGCCGTCGCGCGCCTCGCGCCGCTCGCCGCGAAGTACAAGGTGCAGCCGCCGCAGATCGTGTTCCGGTTCGCGCAGCAGATCGGCATGCTCCCGCTGACCGGTACGAAGGACCCGCGGCACATGAAGCAGGACCTCGCGTGCGACGAGCTGACGCTGAGCTCCGACGAGCTCGCGATGATCGAGCAGCTCCGCTGAACGTGCGCTCACGCCGTACGTGAGGCGTGAGCAAGACCCGGGGCACGCGGGGAGCGTTCTTTGGCGGAAGCGCTAGGTTTTTTGGGAGGCGGCGTATGCGCACGGACCTTCCATCAGAGCTCCCGGCGCGCGCGGTGGTGCTCGCGGTGAGACCCGAAGTCGATGGCGGGCGCTACCCGGCGAAGCGCGTCGTCGGCGACTGCGTCGAGGTCGAGGCGGACGTGATCGGCGACGGCCACGAGGTGCTGCGCGCCCAGCTGCTGCATCGGCCGCCGGGCGCGAGCGAGTGGCACGAGATCGAGCTGCACCACAAGGCGAACGACACCTGGTGCGGCACGTTCGAGACGACCGTGATGGGCCGGCACCACTACACGGTGATCGCGTGGGTCGATACATTCGCGACGTGGCGGCGCGGGCTCGAGCGGAAGTTCGCGGCCGGCGCGGACGTGCATGTCGAGCTGCTCGAGGGTGCCTTGCTCGTCGATCGCGTGGCTCCCGAGGCGGCGAAGCGGCTGCGCGGCGATGCACCGGTCGCGGAGCGCGTCGCGACGGCGACGAGCGCGGCGCTCGCCGAGACGATGCAACATCATCCCGACAAGTCGCGCCTCGCGCGCTATCGCGAGCTCGAGATCCTCGTCGAGCGGCCGCTCGCGGCGGCGAGCGCCTGGTACGAGTTCTTTCCGCGGTCGTTCGGCGGGCTGCGCGACTCGGAGAAGATGCTCGCGTACGTCGCCGAGCTCGGCTTCGATATCGTGTACCTGCCACCGATCCATCCGATCGGGCTCGCGTTCCGCAAGGGGCCCGATAACGCGCCGACGGCCGGGCCGAACGATCCGGGATCGCCATGGGCGATCGGCGCACCCGAGGGCGGCCACACCGCCGTGCATCCGCAGCTCGGCACGCTCGCGGACTTCGATCACTTCGTCGCGGCCGCGAAGGGCAAGGGCCTCGAGGTCGCGCTCGACATCGCGTTCCAGGCGTCGCCCGATCATCCGTGGGTGAAGCAGCACCCGTCGTGGTTCAAGCAGCGGCCCGACGGCACGATCCAGTACGCGGAGAACCCGCCGAAGAAGTACCAGGACGTGTATCCGTTCGACTTCGAGTCGAAGGACTGGCGCGAGCTGTGGGCGGCGCTGCGCGACGTGTTCTTGTTCTGGGCCCACCGCGGCGTGCGCGTCTTCCGCGTCGACAACCCACACACCAAGCCGATCCCGTTCTGGGAGTGGTGCCTGCGCGAGGTGAACGAGCGCTACCCCGACGCGATCTTCCTCGCCGAGGCGTTCACGCGCCCCAAGGTCATGCAGGCGCTCGCGAAGAGCGGCTTCTCGCAGAGCTACACGTACTTCACGTGGCGCACGACGAAGCACGAATTCGAGACCTACCTGACCGAGCTCGCGCAGACCGAGGTGCGCGACTACATGCGCCCGAACTTCTGGCCGACCACGCCCGACATCTTCCCCGAGCACCTCGTGAACGGCGGGAGGCCGGCGTTCGTGCAGCGCGCGATCCTCGCGTCGACGCTGGCGGCGTCGTGGGGCATGTACGGCCCGTCGTACGAGCTGATGGAGCGCGAGCCGCGGCCGGGCGTCGAGGAGCTCGCACGCAACGAGAAGTACCAGGTGCGCACGTGGGACCTCGACCGGCCCGATTCGCTGCGCCACGTGATCGCCCAGCTCAACCGGATCCGCAAGGAGCATCCGGCGCTGCATACGATGCGGTCGCTGCGTTTTCACCGCACGGACAACGAGATGGTGATGGCGTACAGCAAGCGCAAGGGAGACGATGTGGTGGTGTGCGTCGTCAACCTCGATCCGCACCACACGCATCGCGCGTGGCTGGATCTCGATCTCGCGGCGCTCGGGCTTGCGGCCGAGGAGTCGTTCCAGGTCCACGACCTGCTCGGCGGCGCGCGCTACACGTGGCGCGGCGGCCACAACTTTGTCGAGCTCGTGCCCGCGGTGATGCCGGCGCACGTGTTCGCGCTGCGGCGGTTCGTGCGGACGGAAAATGACTTCGAGTACTTCCTATGAACAGTGATGAAGACCAGCTGCCCGACGATCCGCTCTGGTTCAAGGATGCGATCATCTACGAGATCCACATCCGCGCGTTCCAGGACTCGACGAACGACGGCATCGGCGACATCAACGGGCTGATCTCGCGCCTCGACTACCTCGCGGACCTCGGCGTCACCGCGATCTGGCTGCTGCCATTCTATCCGTCGCCGCTCAAGGACGGCGGCTACGACATCTCCGACTACACGAACGTCCACGAGCACTACGGGACGCGCGACGACCTCGCGCGGCTCCTGAAGGAAGCGCACAAGCGCGGCCTGCGCGTGATCACCGAGCTCGTGCTGAACCACACGTCGAGCGAGCATCCGTGGTTTCAGCGCGCGCGCCGCGCCCCGCCCGGCTCGCCCGAGCGCGACTTCTACGTGTGGAGCGACACGCCGGCGAAGTACCAGGACACGCGCATCATCTTCAAGGACTACGAGACGTCGAACTGGTCGTGGGATCCGCTCGCGAAGGCCTACTACTGGCACCGGTTCTACTCGCACCAGCCCGACCTGAACTTCGACAACCCGGCCGTGCACGAGGCGCTGTTCGGCGTGCTCGACTTCTGGTTCTCGATGGGCGTCGACGGCATGCGGCTCGACGCCGTGCCGTACCTCTACGAGCGCGAGCACACGAGCTGCGAGAACCTCGACGAGACGCACGTCTTCTTGAAGAAGCTGCGCGCGCACATCGACGCGAAGTTCAAGAACCGCATGCTGCTCGCCGAGGCGAACCAGTGGCCGAGCGACGCGGCGAGCTACTTCGGCGACGGCGACGAGTGCCACATGAACTTCCACTTCCCGCTGATGCCGCGCATGTTCATGGCGATCGAGCTGGAAGACTCGTTCCCGATCATCAACATCCTCAAGCGCACGCCGAAGATCCCCGAGTCGTGTCAGTGGGCCACGTTCCTGCGCAACCACGACGAGCTGACGCTCGAGATGGTCACCGACGAGGATCGCGACACGATGTACCGCGCGTACGCCGCCGAGCGCACCGCACGCATCAACCTCGGCATCCGCCGCCGGCTCGCGCCGCTGCTCGGCGTGCGCCGCAAGATCGAGCTGATGAACGCGCTGCTGCTCTCGCTGCCGGGGACGCCCGTCCTCTACTACGGCGACGAGATCGGGATGGGCGACAACATCTACCTCGGCGATCGCGACGGCGTGCGCACGCCGATGCAGTGGTCGAGCGACCGCAACGGCGGCTTCTCGCGCGCGAACCCGCAGAAGCTGTACCTCCCGCCGATCATCGACCCCGAGTATCACTTCGAGGCGATCAACGTCGAGGCGCAGCAGGCGAACCCGGCGTCGCTCTTGTGGTGGATGAAGCGCCTGCTCGCGAAGCGCAAGGAGAGCCGGATCTTCGGGCGCGGAACGATCGAGTTCGTCAACGGCGACAACCCGCGCGTGCTCGCGTTCGTACGCGAATACGAGGGCGAGCGCGTGCTCGTCGTCGCGAACCTGTCGCGCTTCGTGCAGGCGACGCGCCTCAACCTCGACAAGTTCAAGGCGAGCGTCCCGACCGAGCTATTCGGGCGCATGAAGTTCCCCGAGATCGGCGATCTGCCCTACTTCATGTCGCTCGGCCCGCACGACTTCTACTGGCTCTCGCTCGAGAAGCCGGCCGGGGCGGAGCTCGCGGCGGAGCGGCCGAACGTGACCGTGCACGGGTCGTGGACCGCGCTGTTCGAGCCGCAGCGCCGCGCCGCGCTCGCGCGCGTGCTGATGTCGTATGTCGCGCAGCGGCGATGGTTCCGCGGCAAGGCACGCGATCGCAAGAGCGTCACGATCACCGACGTGCTGTTCTTCGAGAAGGAGCAGCGCTTCGCGATCGTGCTCTTGCACGTCGAGTACGACCACGGGCGGCCGGAGACGTACGTCGTGCCGCTCGCGTTCGCCGAGGAAGGCGATCCGCAGGAGTCGATGCGGCTGCCGACGCTCGTCGTCGCGCACCTCAACATCCTCGACGTGCCGAATCGCGGCACCGTCAGCGGCCTCGTGTACGACGCGCTGTGCGCCGAGGCGTTCAACACGGCGCTCCTGAAGGCGATGACGTCGGGCACCGGCGCCGACGGCCGCTTCGGCCAGCTCGCGGGCAGCGCGTTCGCGGCGCTGAGCGACGCGCCGCCGGATACGCCGCTCGTGCCGCGCGTGACGAGCGCGGACCAGAGCAACAGCGGCGTCGTCTACGGCGACCGCTTCATGCTCAAGCTGCTGCGCGCGATCGAGGAAGGGCCGAGTCTCGAGTACGAGGTCGGCAAGTTCCTCGCCGAGAAGGGCTTCCGCGGGTCGCCGCGCCTCGGCGGCGTGCTCGAGTACCGCGTGCCGGGCCACGAGGCGTCGACGATCGGCACGCTGTTCGAGTTCGTCCCGAACCAGGGCGACGCCTGGCGTCTCACCCTCGACTCGCTCGACCGCTACTTCGACGCCGTGCTCGCCGACCAGCGTCGTCCCGAGCAGCCGCCGGTCGGTCCCGGCTCGCTCGTCCAGCGAGCGCGCCAGGCGCCGGAGAACCGCGTGATCGACTGGGTCGGCACGTACCTCGATCAGGTGCGCCTGCTCGGCCTGCGCACCGCCGAGCTCCACGTCGTGCTCGCGAGCGATCCGAACGATCCGGTCTTCGCGCCGGAGCCGTACGACATCATGCACCAGCAGTCGATGTACGGCTCGGTCAGCGCGCAGGTCTCCCGCACGTTCGATCTGCTGCGCACGAAGCTCGCCGGGTTCTCGCCGGAGGTGCGCCAGCTCGCCGAGACCGCGATCGCCCGCGAAGGCGAGATCGATCGCCTGCTCGAGCGCTTCACGCGCCGCCGCATCGACGTCATCCGCACGCGCACGCACGGCGACTATCACCTCGGCCAGGTCCTGTGGACCGGCGACGACTTCGTCATCATCGACTTCGAGGGCGAGCCCGCCCGCCCGATGTCGCAGCGTCGCTTCAAGCGCAACCCGCTCCGCGACGTCGCCGGCATGCTGCGCTCGCTGCAGTACGCGAGCGTGTCCGCGCTGCGCGACGGCCGCCACCGCCCCGAGGACATGCCGCTCCTGACGGTGTGGGCGCGAGCCTGGGCGCAGTGGGCGAGCGCGTCGTTCCTCGGCGGCTACCTCGATCGCACGGCGAACACCCACATCCTCCCGCCGAGCGACGCCGAGCTCGAGATGCTCATGCACTTCTTCCTGATCGAGAAGGTCATCTACGAGGTCGGCTACGAGATGAACAACCGCCCCGACTGGATCGAGATCCCGCTGCGCGGCCTGCTCGCCCTGCTGCCATGACGTACGGCTCCCACCTCGAGGCCGGCGGCACGCGCTTTCGCGTGTGGGCTCCACGCGCGACCGAGGTCTCGATCATCGGCGACTGGAACGGCTGGAAGCCGATCGCGATGCAGCGCGCGGGCGACGACTGGACCGCGACGGTGCCGGGCGTCACGCGCGGCGCGCTCTACAAGTACGTGATCCGGAATCGCGAGCAGATCCTCTACAAGGCGGATCCGTGGGCGTACCGGCAGGAGGCGCCGCCGGGCACCGCGTCCGTCGTGTGGCCGCTCGACTACACCTGGAACGACGCGACGTGGATGAAGCAGCGCGCGGCGCGCTCGTCGTGCACCGCACCGGTCGCGATCTACGAGGTCCACCTCGGCTCGTGGATGCGGGTCCCCGAGGAAGGCAACCGCTCGCTGACCTATCGCGAGCTCGCGCCCAAGCTCGTCGAGTACGTCACGCGCCTCGGCTTCACGCACGTCGAGCTGATGCCGCTGACCGAGCACCCGTTCTACGGCTCGTGGGGCTACGAGACGACCGGCTACTTCGCGCCCACCTCGCGCTACGGCGCCCCGCAAGACCTGATGGTGCTGATCGACGCGCTCCACGCCGCGAACGTCGCCGTGATCCTCGACTGGGTCCCCGCCCACTTCCCGAATGACCCGCACGGCCTGGCCCGCTTCGACGGCGAGCCGCTCTACGAGCACCCCGATCCGCGCCTCGGCTTCCACCCCGAGTGGAACACCTGCATCTTCGACTTCGGCCGCACCGAGGTCCGCGACTTCCTGCTCGCGAGCGCGCGCTTCTGGATCGAGCGCTATCACGTCGATGGCCTGCGCGTCGACGGCGTCGCGTCCATGCTCTACCGCGACTACGGCCGCCGCGCCGGCGAGTGGGTCCCCAACGACCGCGGTGGCAACGAGTACTTCGAGGCCGTCGAGCTGCTCCAGCGGTTGAACGATGCGCTGCCGCCCGATGCGATCACGCTCGCGGAGGAGTCCACCGCCTGGCCGCGCGTCACCGGACCCACGCGCGACCACGGCCTCGGCTTCACCTACAAATGGGACATGGGCTGGATGCACGACACGCTCGCGTACCTCGCGCGCGATCCGATCCACCGCCGCTATCACCACAACCAGCTCACGTTCCGCGGCCTCTACGCGTTCTCGGAGCACTTCGTCATGCCGCTCTCGCACGACGAGGTCGTCTACGGCAAAGGCTCCCTGCTCGCCAAGATGCCAGGCGACGACTGGCAAAAGTTCGCGAACCTCCGCCTGCTCTACGCGTACCTCTACTCGCAGCCCGGCAAGAAGCTGCTCTTCATGGGCGCCGAGCTCGCGCAGTGGCGCGAGTGGAACCACGACGCCTCCCTCGACTGGCACCTCCTCGCCGATCCGCGCCACCGCCAGATCCAGCTGCTCGTCGGCGAGCTCAACCGCCTCTACCGCACCGAGCCCGCGCTCCACGCGCTCGACTGCGACCCCGCGGGCTTTCACTGGCTCGACGCCGACGACGCCGACCGCTCGCTGCTCCTCTACGAGCGCGCCGGCGCCGACCAGTCGATCGTCTGCGCGCTCAACTTCACCCCCGTCCCCCGCACGAACATCCGCGCCGGGGTCCTCCGCCCCGGCCTCTACAGCGAGATCCTCAACACCGACGCACGCGAGCTGGGCGGCAGCGGCCACGGCAACCTCGGCGGCGCCGAGGCGGTCCCCGTCCCCGCGCACAACCGCCCGTTCTCGCTCAACCTCACGGTCCCGCCACTCGGCGCCGTCTGGTTGCGCCGCTGACCACCGCTCCCGCGCTCCTCCGCCGCCGAGCGCCAAACCACGTGCGGGTGTACAACCACCGCATGAAGACCTGCCTCGTTCTCCTCCTCGCGCTCACATCCACTGCGTTCGCCGGCGATGCGAAGGCGAAGCCGAAGACCGCGCCCGTCAAGGTCGAGCTCGCCGACGGCGCCGGCAAGGCGGTCGGCACCGCGACCCTCACCGCCTCCTCGAAGGGCGTCTCGATCAAGCTCGACGTCCACGACCTCACGCCGGGCGCGCACGCGATCCACGTCCACGCCACCCCGAAGTGCGAAGGCCCCGACTTCAAGTCGGCGGGCGGCCACTTCAACCCCGACAACAAGAAGCACGGCATGAAGGCCGAGGGCGGCGCGCACGCGGGCGACATGCCCAACTTCACCGTCGGCAAGGACGGCAAGTCGAAGGCGACGATCGTCGCCCCAGGCGTCACGCTCGGCGAGGACGCCCACTCCGTCTTCTCGGGCGAAGGCACGGCGCTCGTGATCCACGCCAAGGCCGACGACATGAAGACGGACCCCGCCGGCAACGCGGGTGACCGCATCGCGTGCGGCGTGATCCCCAAGCCGGCCGCCGCCGCCGCCGCACCGGCGGGCGCGGGCGCGGGCTCGGCCGCGAAGAAGTAGCCGCGCGCCCCGCCTCGAGCTCGTACCCGGCTCGGCCGCGAAGAACAAGCCGCGCGCCCTGCCTGGAGCTCGTACTCGGGCTCGGCCGCGAAGAAGTAGCCGCGCGGCGGCGCAGTCGTGCCCATCCGTCCGCATGGCGGAGTCGGGTGCACCGGCTAGCCAGGTCGCGCACCGTCGCGGTGCGCTTCGCGCGGGGGTGATCCGGAGCGCGTGCCGCCGGTGCGGTCGCGTGCCTGCGAGGTAGCGCGAGCGCCCGTGGTGACGACGTCACCTGATGGGAGCGTTCAGGCGCGCGCGCCGGGCACCTCGTGCGTGCCGATCAAGCCAGCGCGGCGCCAGCCCGTTCGCAGCAACCACCCACGCGGCGCGTGCACTGGCATCGCCTCGTACGCCGGTGGCAACTTCCACGCGAACGGCGCATCCGCGCGCTCGCGCCAGCCCATGAAACCCGCGCCGGTCGAGAACGGATCGACCAGCCAGGTGCGCGCGACGCCGTTGCGGTCCTCGCCGTGCTTGCGCCAGTTGTTCAGCACGTAGGCGAGCTCGCGCCGCGCCTGCAGCGGCGACGTGATGATGCGCGCGTGGTACCGGTCGCTGAACACGCGACCCTTGCGGCGCTTCGGCAGCGTGGCGCCCTGCCGTCGGGCGCGCAGGCGCTCCCACCAGCTACCGGCCCGCGACACCGCCGCGTTCAGGTGCTTCGCCGCGCTGATCTGGAACGCCTTCATCCCCGTCGACAGCGCGCGCTTGCTATCGGCCTCGACGATCAGATGCACGTGCGAGCTCTGAATGCTCAGCTGGACGATCCTGCAATCCTCGTGCGGCAGCACCGTGACGGCCGCCTCGCGAATCGCGCGATAGCACGAGCGCGTGCGCAGCCGGCCGACCGACCGCTCGACGCGCAACGTGACGTGCAGTGCGGTCTCCCGCCGCAGCTCGGGGCGCGCGTCATGCGGCTGCCCCGCGCCCGGCTCCTTCGGCCGGCCGACCGCGCGCTTCCCACGGCCCTTCCCCGCCTCGCGCTTGCGCCCGCGCAGATCGCCGGCCGCATTCGGCCAGCGAATGAGTTGCTGCACGTGCGTCTTGCGGCGCTTCACTCTAAAAGCGTAGCCATCCACCACCCCATGGTCAATCACTTTCCGCGGATATTTTGTCGTTGTCGAGAATCCTGGCGTTCCACTTGCTCATCGCACGTCGTCGGCGTGACGTTCCACTTGCTCATCGCACGTCGTCGGCGTGACGTTCCACTTGCTCATCGCAC
>CAYUNM010000075.1:0-28367 GCA_964446175.1 uncultured Kofleriaceae bacterium | reverse complement strand
CGCCTAGTCCCCCGCGTTGCGGGATTCCTTCGGGTAGGGTGGGTCGTGCTTCGCACGCCCTCGATCCATTCCCTCAGTCGGCGCGTTCGTACGTCAGGTACGCGACGATCTTCGTCGGCTCGGGGCGCGAGAGCACGAGCGACTGCGCGGCGTCGTGCAGCGCCTGCATGTCTTCCATCGCCGCGCCGATCTCCGCTTCGGAGCCGGTGATCGTCAGCCGGCAGATCGACGCCTTGCACTCGAGGTCGTTCGGCGGGTGCTTGGCGAGCCGCTTCTTGAGGTCGGCCTCCGTGCGCGACTGCCAGACCGCGTCGACGTCCTCGGACTTGAAGCGGTCGGCGACGTTGCTGCCGGCCATGTCGGAGCCGAAGGCCGGCAGCTCGGGCGCCTTGTCGGCGCGCGGCCTCGCGACAGGTGCGGAGGCGGGAGTGGCGCTCGCCGCGGATCCGGGAGTGGCGGGCTTCGGCGCCTCCTTGTCACGGCACGCAAGTGCGGTGATTCCGAGGAGGATCAGCACGCGGGTCATCGCGGGTAGCGTAGCACTCCGTGGCGTGTAGAATCCCTCCGCCGTGAACGAAGCGCGTGATGTTGGCGACGACGACGCGACGCGCCCGTTCATCCCTCAGGAAGCCCCGCAGCCGGGTGCGCCCCGGGCCCGCGTGCAGGTCGAGAACCGCGCGGATGGCGGGATCCTGTACTGGGTCGGCAAGCTGTACGGGTTCGCCGCGCTGATCGTGGTCGTCGCGGTCGCGCTCGCCGGCACGATCCTCTACAGCTACTTCTCGCTGCGCACGCCGCCGACGCGCGACCTCGCCGCGTATCCGCACGCGGTGCCCGCCGTCTCGCGCATCTACGCGGCGGACGGCACGCTGCTCGGCGAGTTCGCGAAGGAGTGGCGCGAGTTCGTCCCGTACGAGCAGATCCCGAAGCAGCTCGTCGATGCGTTCGTCGCCGTGGAAGACCACGACTACTGGAACCACGGCGGCATCTACTGGAAGGGCATCTTCCGCGCGGCGTGGGCGAACGTGACGGCGGGCGACTTCGCGCAGGGCGGCTCGACGATCCCGCAGCAGGTCGCGAAGCAGTTCCTCGGCGCCGAGAAGTCGCTGTCGCGCAAGGCGAAGGAAGCGATCATGGCGCGCCGCCTCGAGGCGACGTACTCGAAGAAGGCGATCCTCGCGGTCTACCTGAACCAGATCTATCTCGGCGACGGTGCGTGGGGCGTCGCGGCGGCGGCGCGGCGCTACTTCAACAAGGACCTCGACCAGCTGACGCTCGCCGAGTGCGCGATGATCGCGGGCCTCGCGAAGGCGCCGACCGCGTACTCGCCCGTGCATCACGAGAAGCAGGCGACCGAGCGGCGCAACCTCGTGCTCGATCGCATGGCGCAGTACGGCTTCGCGCCGCAGGCCGAGGTCGACAAGGCGAAGGCGGAAGGGATCGTGCTGCATCCCTATCGCGACATCTTCCCCGACCGCATGCCGTACTACGCCGAGACCGTGCGCCGCATGGTCACCGAGCAGCTCGGCAACGACGAGCTGTTCTCCGGCGGCATGCGCGTCGAGACGGCGGCCGAGCCGACGTGGGAGGCCGCCGCGTACGAGAACGCCGATTTCGGCGCGCGCCACCAGGACAAGCGCCAGGGCTGGCGCGGCCCCGAGTGGCGGCTCGACGGCGCCGCGCGCCAGACGTTCCTCGATCGCCAGAAACAGCTGTACGGCGCGGGCCCTCTGCAGCCGGGCAAGCGCTACCTCGCGCTCGTCGACAAGGTCGATGGCGAGAAGGCGACCGTGCTCGTCGGAGATCAGAAGCTCACGCTGCCGCTGCGCAACATGAGCTGGGCCGTGAAGTGGCAGTCCGGCAACGCGGAGAACGATCAGACGATCGACTCGCCGACGCAGGCGTTGAAGCCCGGCTACGTCGTGTGGGTGTCGCGCGAGATCCGCAGCGTCGGCAAGTATCGCGACTACGATCTGCCCGACAAGACGAACCCGCAGTGGATCGTCCACGACGACCAGAAGGAGTGGGACGCCGCGCATCCCGACGTCGTCAAGCTCGACCAGGTCCCGCACCCGCAGACGACGATCTTCACGGCCGATCACCACACCGGCTACGTCGTCGCGATGGTCGGCGGCTTCGACTACGACCGCTCGGTGTTCAACCGCGCCGTGCAGGCGTGCCGGCAGCCGGGCTCGACGTACAAGCCGCTCTACTACTCGATGGGCATCAACGAGGGGTACGGGTTCGACACCGTGCTCAACGACGTGCCGGTCTCGATCACCGATCCCGACACCGGCGAGACCTGGAGCCCCGGCGACTTCGGCGGCAGCGATCCGCAGAACGACAAGTCGACGCTCGAGTTCGCGCTCGTGTTCTCGAAGAACGTGCCGTCGGTCGATCTGTTCCGCCGGCTGCGGCAGGAAGGCTGCGAGAAGCCCGGCGCGAAGTGCGGCGACGGCCACAAGCCCGGCTCGCTGCCCGGCGACAAGGCGATCGAGCAGTGGGTGCGCGGGCTCGGCATCACGACGCCGCTGTCGGTCGACGATGCGCTCGCGCTCGGCGCGTCGTGCTCGCGCGTCGACGAGATGGCGCGCGCGTTCACCGTGTTCGCGCGGCTCGGCGCGTGGTGGCCGCGCCCGAAGGGCCACGAGAAGGACTGGGTCTACATCCGCCGCATCCTCGATCGCACGGGCAACACGATCGTCGACAACACGGTGCCCGAGGATCCCGAGCTCGCCGCGAGCGACCGCTTCGACCGCACGGCCGCCGTCGCGGGCATCGTCCCGCCGCAGGCGATCCCGCAGCGCACCGCGTTCCTGATGCAGCGCCTGCTCGGTCACGAGGTCCAGTTCGGCTTCGCAAACATCCTGCGCGCGACGGGGCTCAACGCGGCCGGCAAGACCGGCACGTCGAGCGCGACGCACGACAACTGGTTCATCGCGTTCACGTCGAAGTTCACGACGATCGTGTGGATGGGTGACGACAAGAAGGAGCGCGCGCTCGGCAAGAGCGACGCCGCGTACATGACGGTCGTGCCGCTGTGGGCGCGGTACATGTACGAGGCGGCCCACGGGTATCCGAACCCCGAGATCCCGTGGTACGTGCCGCCCGGCCAGAACCCGAACGATCGCGGCGATCACACGAAGGGCGAGCACGGCCCGCAAGAAGATCTGATCTGGCGCGCGACCAAGAAGAAGGACGCCGACGCCGATCCGCGTCCGCCCGTGTGACTACGGGTGCGTGACGAGGCCGCTCGTGATCACGACGCGGCCGGCATGGCGCTGCTCGAGCTCGGTCAGCCCGCTGCACAGCGCGCGGCGCGACGCCTCGGGAGCATGACCGCGGTCGACGAACACGATCGCGCCGCCATCCTTCACGACGCGCGTCCAGTCGCGGAGCGTCAGCTCCCAGCCGTCGTCGACCGCGACATCGACGCCGATGACACCGGCAAGTGAGCGATCTTCGATCGACGACAGGTCGGCGAGCGCGTTCGTCAGGCGCTTCGCGGCGCGCGGCGACAGGCCGATCGGCAGGACGTCGTGCTTCGCGGCCAGCGCGGACGCAAGCTTGGCGTTGCCGACAACGGCGAGCTTTCCGTCGACGTGGGCGGAGGTGAGAGCCTCTGCGATCGCGGTCACAGCGGGGGTGACGAAGAGGCCTTCGAGCACGGAATTGCAGGCTAGCACGGGCACATGTGTTGTAATAAGGGAGACCATGTCTCGCCTAGGCATTGCCTTGTTCTCGGTGGCGGCGATCGGTGCGTGCGACCCCGCCACGTTGAAGCACACCCCCGATGCCGCGAAGCAGAGCGATGCGGCGCCCGATGCACCACCGCCGCACGGCCCGGTGCAGGTGACCGTCTACGACCCGAACAGCCAGGGCACGGTCGTGGTCGGCGTGCCGGTCGTCTTCATCGAGGCGGACGGGACGGTCGTCGGCAGGCCGCTGACCGATAGCACCGGCGTCGCGACCAGCGACGTGCACGCGAACGCGACCGCGACCGCGGTGATCGCCGGTGCCGCTGGCAACCCGACGACGCTGATGACGGTCGTCGGAGTCCAGCCGAACGACAAGATCATCCTCGGGAACAGCGTCAACTCGGGCAGCACGATGGACGGAACGTTCACGATCAACTACCCGACCTACAGCGGCGCCACGAGCTACAACGTCGTCGGGCCGTGCGGCAACTACAACGCCGGTAACGTGACGAGCTACGCGCTCACCATCTACAGCAACTGCAAGCAGTCGGCGATGGACATCCTCGTCGTCGCGAACAACGCGAGCAACCAGCCGATCGCGTACCTCGAGAAGCCGAACGTCCCCTACACCGCCGGTGGCTCGACCTTCGTTTCGGGCACGTACCTGCTGCCCGGCACGTTCAACGCGAGCTACACGAACGTCGACGCGTCGATCCCGAACCTGTCGTTCAACCGCCAGGTGCCGGCCGGCTATGCCGGGTACAACAGCAGCACCTCCGGCGCACCGGCGAACGGGACCGTCTCGCTGTCCGGCCCCGCCTTCAACGCGCAGACGTCGAGTGTGCTCACGCGCATCATCAGGTCGAGCCAGCAGAACATCGTCTATCAGAACATGGCGGGCAACGCGACGACGTACGCGATGGACGTCGGCGCCACGCTGCTGCCGTGGATCGGCCCGGTGACGGCCGACTTCGCGAACGGCAAGGTCATGGTCCCCGTCGACACGACCGGCACGACGAACGATCCGCTCGACCTGTTCTACCTGATGTTCAACTACGGCCGCCCCGACGGCAGCGGCGGCAACCTGTCGTTCCGCTGGTACGTGATCGGCCAGCAGCCGGGTGACGTGACCCTCCCCGCGCTCCCCGCCGAGGTCGGCGATGTGATGCCGCAGGCGACCGATACGGCGGGCACGACGATCTCGGTCCTCGTCGAGTCGACGAACCTGACCTGGGACCAGGTGCGTGCGGCGCCGTTCGACGAGATCGCGACGCTGGGCGCGCCCACCGACACGACGACGCGCCTCCGCGAGAGCGCGTTCTTCCCGCTCCGCTGATCAGTCCTGATCGCGCATGTACTCGCAGCGCGGCGCCTCGATGTGAGGCGTGATCCACGAGACGTTCGCGAGCTCGTCGAGCAGGAACCGGAAGTTGCCGTAGGTGACGACGAAGAAGTCCATCTTGCGGCGCTTGATGCCGCCGCCCGTGTCATCGGCGCGCACGCAGCCGTCGTGGATCGAGCCGTCGGGTAGCACGAGGCCGTCGAACTCCGGGATGTAGATCGGCTCGCCGATCGGCACGAGCCGCGGATCGACGGCCACCGACTTGAACGGCACGAGCGGCCGCACGCCGGCGCCGCGCCCGAACGGATGCTCGTGCTCGTCGAGCTGCTCGAAGCACGTGCCGTAGCCGTACGGGCACTTGCCCGTGTAGTTGATGATCCGGCCGTCGCGCATCAGGCCAGAGCCCTCGAGCCGGAGCGCCCACGCGAGCCGCTCGGGGACGCGCTGCATGAAGAAGCCCTCGGGAGTGTAGAGCTCGACCCACGAGTTGTCGGCGATCGTCGCGCCGCGGCCGGACTTCGGCGCCGCGCCGCTCGCCGGATCGTCGTAGTCGGCCTCGAGCACGAGCCAGTAGAAGCGCAGCGCGAAGCCGAGCTCCTCGGCGAGCGGATAGCCGCAGCACAGCTTGTTCTTGCCGCGCAGTGCCGCTTTCGGCTGCAGGGGAACGTCTTCCTTGCGCAGCTTCGAGTCGTCCGCGTGCGCGATGGCCGTGAGCATCGCGAGGACGGCGGCAGCGCGCATGAAACGAGGGTACTGTGGAACGCATGTGGGTGCACGATCTCGCGGCCGCCGATGCATCGTGCGGCGGCAAGGCGGTCGGGCTCGCGAAGCTGATCGGCGCGGGCGTGCCGGTGCCGGCGGGCTTCGTGATCGACGGCGATGCGTTTCGCGCGCTCGCCGGCGAGATCGCGGCGGAGGTCGGCGATCTCGGGCACGTGCTTGCGGCGGCGGCGGAGCGCATCGCGACGGCAGAGATCCCGGAGGCGCTGCGGCGCGAGGTCGACGAGCGCGTGCGCGAGCTCGGGTCCGTCGTCGCGGTGCGGTCGTCGGCGACGATCGAGGACGGCGCGGCGGGAGCGGCGGCCGGCGTGTTCTCGTCGCGGCGTGCGGTGCCGGTCGCCGAGCTGTGGGACGCGATCCGCGCCGTGTGGACGAGCGCGCTGACCCCGCTCGCGGCCGCCTATGCGCGCCAGCGCGGCGGCGAGATCGCGATCGGCGTGATCGTGCAGGAGTGGGTGCCCGGCGTCCCGGTGACCGTGTACACGCGGCCGCCCGGCGCGCCCGGGACGGACGAGGTGCTCGTCCAGCGCGGCGAGCAGCTCGCGCGCCACTCGCGGACGGATCTGCCGCGCGAGGTCGAGGCGCACCACGCGTGTCTGCTCGCGTTGCGCGCGGAGCAGGCGATCGGCGCGGAGCGCGGCGCGGATGTCGAGCTCGTGCAGATCCGCAAGCAGCACGGGTTCGATCTCGCGATGCAGACCGTCGTCGTGCAGGCGCGACCGATCGTGCATCCGGTCGCACGCGCGCCGGTGCCGGCGCCGCCGGCCGTGCTGGCACCACTGCAGGACGGGCGCGTGTGGACGTGGGACGTCACGCACAACCCCGATCCGCTCTCGCCGGCGCAGCAGAGGCTCGTCGAGCAGGTCGCCGCGGTCGGGCCGTACGAGCTGCGCGTCGTCTCCGGCTTTCTGTACGCGACGCCGCGTGACGTGCCGCGCCCGGTGGTCACGACGAAGCACGAGCTGTGCGTGCGCGTCGCCGAGCTCGAGGCGCGCTGCGAGCGCGTGCTCGCGGGCGATGGCGATCCGCTCGCGAAGTACATCGCGTTCTACCGGCTGTGGGCCGGCGAGCTCGCGCCGGTGATCGCGGCCGGCAAGCGCGTGCTGCCCGAGGAGCTGCGCGCGGCCGGGCACGAGCATCCGGAGGCGCTCGCGGCGGCGCTGATCGGCTCGCGGCCGAGCGCGGTCGAGGTGACGCTCGCGGCCGCCGCACGCGGCGAGCTGACGGAGGCGGATGTCGAGCGCTCGCTCGGCTGCCTGTCGCCCGCGTGGGACGTCGCGGTGCCGACCTACGCCGAGCAGCGCGGCCTGCTGCGCGATGCGATCGCGCGGGCGCGCGCGGGTGCCGAGTGGGTGGCGCGCGCGCGCCGGCCGACACCGTCTACGCCGCTCGAGGATCCGCTCGCCCCGCCCGGCGCCTCGAGCCCATCGGCCGGCGAAGCTCCGAGCGATTCCAAGTCCGTGCGCCCGCGCGTGTCGGCGAGCATGTCCGCGAGGCTCGCGCGCGAGGCCGCGATCGCCGCCGAGCACGAGGCCGCCGTCGAGCTGGCGCGTGCCGCCGCCGACTGCGCGGAGCGCGACGATGCGCTCTTCGCGCGCGCCCAGCACATGATGCGGCAGTGGCTGCTCGCGCGCGGCGCGGCGCTCGGGATCGGCGAGGACATCTTCTGGGTCGCGGACGCGCGGTTGTGGGTCGCGGATCAGGCGAGCGTCGAGGCGCCGAGCGTCGACGACCTGCGGCGGCGGGCATCGGGCGCGCGAGCTGCCGCGCACCGGGCCGCGCAGTGGCAGATGCCGCTCGTCGTCGGTGGCGCGCCGGCGGGGCCGGCCGGGCAGCACGCGCTGCGCGGCGTCGGCACCGGGCCGAGAGTCTCGGGGCGCGTGGTGCGGTTCGCCTCGCTCGCGAGCGCGATCGGCGTCGGCGCTGGCGATGTCGTCGTGACCCGCGCGGTGACTCCCGCGCTCGCCGTGATGGTCGCCGGGTGCGCCGCGCTCGTCAGCGAGACCGGCGGGTTGCTCGATCACGGCGCCGCGCTGGCGCGGGAGCTGGGCATCGCGTGCGTCGTCGGCTGTCGCGACGCGTGGTCGCTGCTATCCGATGGAATCCTGGTCACCGTCGATGGCGACGGCGGGATCGTCACGGCGTACGAAGCGCCAGGATCGTGATCGGCGTCGCAGGTGGCGGGATTCGCGTCGATTCCTCGTCGGGAATCGACGGGATCGCGACGACTTACTCGTCGTCGTCGTCGTAGTCGTCGGAATCGTTCGGATCGGTATCGTCGGGCTCGTCGGGCTTGTCCGCCGGTAGCGGCGTGCCCAGACCCGCGTTGACTCGCTCTCGCAAGTCTTTGCCGACCTTGAAGAAAGGCAGGCGCTTCTCGGCGACGTGAACTGTCTCGCCGGTGCGCGGGTTTCGACCTTCGTACGCCTTGTACTTGCGCACGGTGAAGCTACCAAAGCCGCGGATCTCGATACCTTCCCCGCGCTCGAGTGCCTTCACCATGGAGTCGAAGATCGTGTTGACGATCGCCTCCGCCTTACCAGCCGGCAGCTTCAACGTCTCGGAGATTTTCTCGATGAGCTCGGACTTGGTCACCCGTAACTCCGCGTAAGGTAAGAACAGGCTAAACCCCTGAGCTTGGGTAGCGCAAGTCTATCTCCGCGAAAACAGGCTACATCGCGCCGTCGACCGCCGGAATGACGCGCTGCCCATCGGAGGTAAGCGCCCGATAAGTCGACGGAAACTGGTAAGTCTGGCAGCGGTGCCGGGCGTAGAAGTCGACGAGATCCCGCCACGTGATTTCGCCCCGTTCCATGCCGCTCTTCACGACCGCGGGGACGCCGACCGTGCACGGCTCCTTCGAGGCCAGCCCGCGATGGCCGCGCACGACTTGCTCCTCCAGCCCGACGAGGGCCGGCGGGAGCTGGGCCAGATACCATGCCGCAAGCGGCGGCACCTCGAGCGTCTCGACCTTCGTCAGGTAGAGCGGCTGACCCGCGATGCACTCGGCGCGCGTCTCCTGACCGCCCTTGTGAAGGATCATCGCGTTGAACGGAAGCGGACGGGCGTCGTTGCACGCGACGAGTGAAGTCGCGTTCGTGACGACGTGATACGCGACGTCGGTCGCGAGTGTGTTCTGGATGACGAGCGAGACCTGGTCGCCCGCGCGCTCGAGGTGAACGCGCAACCCGGCGATCTCGAGCGGCGGCTTGCCGAGCTCGAGAGGATGGCGCGCCTCATCGACGCGATATGCAAACTTGCGCGACATCTCCTCGGTGGTCGGCGCTCGCACACCTGCCGCCTGCGCGTCGTCCTCGAGGTAGTGCTGATAGACCTGCGGTGACGCGGCGGATCTCGTCAGCAGCTCGCGCGATGTTCCCGTCGGACCCTTCGGCTCCGCGGGCTTCGGCGGTAATGACAAGTGACCGCAAAATCGCAGCGAAGTGATGACCGCGGCCAGCACGATCGAACCCGCAATCACGCCTACGCGAAATCGCTGATCCGACATCCACCTCCATCATACATGCGCACGATGTGCACACGTGTGATGCGGGTAGAAAACATTGACACCGTCGAGGACGAGGGCGCCTAATCGACGCACGCGCATGCTGCGAGGAGGGATGCGAGTACTGGCGCTGATCACCGTCCTGGTGATGTGTGGCCGATTCGCGTACGCCGATCGCATCAGCGATCTGACGGCGATGCTGTCGAGCAGCTCCGACAAGACGCGCCTCTCCGCGGTCGTGTCGCTCGCGAAGCTCGGCGACAAGCGCGCGCTCAAGCCGCTCGTGACCGCGCTCCACGATCCGAACGCGCAGGTCCGCGCGCTCGCCGCGACCGGTCTCGGCAAGCTCGGTCACAAGGCCGCGCTGCCCGAGCTGCAGCACGCCTCGATCGATGACACGGACGAGAGCGTGCGCGCACGCGCGCGCGAGGCGGCCACGCAGGTCGCGAAGGCGAACCACATCGCGACGGATAGCAGCGGCGCTCCGGGCGGTGCACCGGCGCAGGCGCGCGTGCAGCACACGAGCGGCTTCGGCCACCAGCCGCACGCGGTCGACGACAAGCCGGATCTCTACGTGCAGATCAAGGGCGCGAATGACGACTCGCCCGGCAAGGCGGACAAGCTGACGCGCAAGGCGAACGCGGACATCCTCAAGGCCGCGATCCTCGACGAGCTCAAGTCCGCGCCGCAGGTCACGATGACCGCGGAGGTCGCGCAGCGCTGGGGGCTCGACGCGCGCCACATCGATCTCTCGGTCGTCAAGATGGAGGTCGTCCAGAGCGGCGGCTACGTCGAGATGCAGACCGAGCTGCGGCTCGCGATCTCCGACGATACGGGCAAGATGCTGTCGTTCCTGTCGGGCGGCGCCAAGGTCCAGGTGCCGAAGTCCAAGTTCAACCTGAACGCACTGCCGATGATGCGGCGCGATGCCCTCGAGGGCGCGATGCGCGGCATGTTCGACAAGCTGCTCGCGCACCTGCGCAAGACGTCACAGAGCTAGGCGCGCGCCGTCGCGGCGGCAGGCAACCGCGGCTAGACTCGCCGAGTCGACGTGTCCGTGCGGGTCCTCGCTGCCTTGTGCGTCCTGTGCGCGATCGCACATGCCGACGACGTGCGCCCGCCCGATCCGCCCGCGCCGCCGAAGCAGACCGGCGTCGTGACGAAGCAGCCGAAGCTCCTCCAGGCCGTCGCGCCGGAGTATCCGGCCGCGGCGCTCGCCGCCGGCAAGGAAGCGAAGGTCAAGGTCCGCATCCACATCGATGCGACGGGCATCGTGACGAGCGTCGACGTCGTCGATCACGTCGGCGATGGCTTCGACGAGGCGGCGGTCGCGGCCGCGCTGCAGTACGTGTTCGATCCGGCGGAGATCGACGGCAAGCCCGGCGCGATCACGGTCGAGACAACGATCAACTTCGTGATCGAGAAGCAGGCGGTCGAGGAGCCGCCGCCTCCTCCGCGCGATGTGGTGAAGCAGCCCGACGGCCCGCCGAACCATGCGGGCGCGATGTCGGCGCCCGTGACGCTGCAAGGTGTGGCGCTCGAGCGCGGCACGCGGCGCAAGCTCGCCGGCATCATCGTGTCGATCGCGGGGCTCGATGCGGTCACCGCCGAGGACGGCTCGTTCTTCTTCCACGGCGTGCCGCCGGGCCACTACTCGCTGCTCGCCGTCGACCCGCGCTACGACCACTTCGAGCGCCCGATCGATCTCGGCAAGCGCGAGGCGGTCGAGATCCGCGTGTGGATGAAGCCGAGGGGCGGCAACCCCTACGAGACCGTCGTCGAGGGCGAGCGCGACAACCTCGAGGTCACGAAGCGCACGCTGACGCGCCAGCAGTTCACGAACGTCCCCGGCACGTTTGGCGATCCGATCCGCGCGATCCAGACGCTGCCCGGCCTGCAGCGCGCGCCGTTCGGCCTCGGCCTGTTGCTCGTGCGCGGCTCCAACCCCGACGACACCGGCATCTTCATCGACGGCCACGAGGTCCCCGGCCTGTTCCACTTTCTCGGCGGGCCTTCGATCTTCAACGCCGAGATGCTCGAGTCGCTCGACCTCTATCCGGGCGGCTTTCCGGCGCGCTTCGGACGGCATCACGGCGGCGTGGTCGCGCTCGAGTCGCGCTCGACGAAGAGCGACGGCATCCACGGCTCCGCGAAGGTCGATCTGATCGACTCGGCGGGCTACGTGCGCGTGCCGCTGACGAAGGACCTCACGTTCGCGGTCGCCGGGCGCCGCAGCTACATCGATCTGATCCTGCCGCTGTTCCTGCCGAAGCCGTCGCCGGGCGCGCAGCGCGTCGTCACGCCGGTCTACTACGACTACCAGGCGCGTCTCGAATACAACCTGCACGAGGACGGCCGGGCGAGCGTGATGGTGCTCGGCTCGAGCGACAGGCTGCACGTGCTGCAGCAGGACGCCGGCAGCACGCAGTCGGAGAACCTCAACAGCTCCGTGAAGTTCTTCCGCGCGATCGGCGACTACACGCGGCCGCTCGCGGGCGACTTGAAGCTCACGCTGTCGCCGGCGTGGGGCCGCGACACGGTCTCGTTCGCGGGCGCGCAGGCGCAGGCCGCCGGGCCGTTCACGAGCATCGCGCTCGTCAACACGGACCTGTCGTATCGCATGCGCGTGCACGGCAAGCTGTCGCCGCGCTACACGCTCGACACCGGCCTCGACCTGCTCAACCGCATCACGACGTATCAAGCGCTCGTCCCGATCGACGACACGCTGATCAACTCGAGCGGCGTCGACATCCCGCCGTCGCAGGTGTTCCGCGGCTCGCAGGAGGTCGGGCTCGGCGCGTACATCGACCTCGGCATCGACGTCTCGGATCGGCTGCGCATCGTCCCCGGCCTGCGCCTCGACGGCTACATCCTCGACGGGCAGGACCGCAGCTCGATCGATCCGCGCATCGTCGCGAAGTACAAGCTGACCCCGACGCTCACCGCGAAGGCATACGTCGGCGCGTTCACCCAGCCGCCGCAGCCCGAGGCGCTCGATCGCCGGCTCGGCAACCCGAACGTCGGGCTCGAGCACGGCTATCACTTCGGCCTCGGCGAGGAGTGGAAGCCCGACCGCGTGTGGACGGTCGACGCGGAGATCTTCGACGTCGAGCGACGCGATCTCGTGCTGTTCACCGACGACGTCATGCAGAACGCCGACGGCTCGTTCAGCTACGTCAACTTCGCGAACATCGGCAAGAACCGCTCGTACGGCCTCGAGGCGCTGATCAGGCGCGAGATCACCGAGCACGCGTACGGCTGGCTGTCCTACACGTACAGCAAGTCGCGGCAGCAGCGCGGCGACAACGACTGGGTCGCGACGACGTTCGATCAGCCGCACGTCCTCAACGCCGTCGCGAGCTACAAGCCGGGCGATGGCTGGGAGCTCGGCGCGCGCTTCCAGCTCGCGAGCGGCCGTCCCGATACGCCGGTGCTCGGCGCGACGTTCGATGCGGACTGCGGCTGCTACACGCCCGTGCGCGGCGACACGCGCTCGGTGCGCCTGCCGACGTTCTATCAGCTCGACGTGCGCGCCGAGCACGACTGGATCTTCACGCGCTGGACGCTCGGCGCGTACCTCGACATCATCAACGTCCTCAACCGCCAGAACACCGAGGCGATCCAGTACGACTATCGCTTCCGGCACAGCTTCCCCGTCCAGAGCTTTCCGATCCTGCCGACGATCGGCGTGAGGGGCACATGGTGAGACGACTCCTGCTGCTCGCTCCGCTTGCCGCGTGCGGCAAGTTCGAAGACCCGGCGATCGTGCTCGATCTGCGTCCGATCGCGGCGGTCGCCGACGTGCCCGAGCAGGTCGTCGATGTCGACCTGACGAACCCGCCCTCACCGGACCAGGTGCTCGCGCAGCTGCGCGACGCGAACGTCAGCTTCGTGCTCTCCGACCTCAACTTCGATCGCGGCATCCGCTGGCACGCCGAGCTGTGCAACATGACGAGCGACCTGCGCTGCGATCACGACACGCCGTACATCGATCTCGGCACCGGCCTGTGGCCCGATCCCGACGTCACCGCGCCGCCGCCGATCCACATCGCCGCCGATGGCAATCTGCTCGGCGTGCTGTTCCAGGAGCTGCAGGACGACTCGCTCCACGGCCTCGGCGGCCTCTACTACGGCGTCAGCCTGAAGTTCGGCGGCGACGGCGCCGACCCCGCGCTCGACCAGTACGCGGCGAAGGCGCTCGGCGTCCAGCCGAACATCCCCGCGCCGCGCGCCCCGAACACGAACCCGCTGATCGATCACATCGACGCGCAGATCGGCGGCAAGGACGCCGACAAGGTCCCGCTGCCGCCCGGCACGTGCATCAGCGGCGCACCGGCGCTCTCGATGCCGGCCGCGACCAAGCTCCACCTGACGCCCGTCGAGCTCCCGACGACGCGCGAGACCTACAGCCTGCCGACGATCGACGGCAAGTCGCGCACGTTCACCGAGGCCGTCACGTACCAGTGGCTCGCCTCCGCCGGAAAGTTCAGCGACCCGGAGACCGGCGGCGGCCACGACGCGTTCGGTAACCTCGCTCCCCTGGACACCGACTACACGAGCCCCGCCGCGAAGGACGTCGACGGCGACATCCAGCTCTGGATCATCGTGCGCGACGAGCGCCTCGGCGCCTCCGTCTACACGGCCTGCGTGCACGTCACGCCGTGAGCGCCGCGGGTTGCGGTCGCGCAGGCCGCGTACAGGCTACAGACATGCGTCGCAGAGGCCGCGCACAGGCTACAGGCAGGCGTCGCAGAGGCCGCGCACGTGCACCTCGACCTGGCGCTGCTTGACGGCGCGCGGCGCCTTCGCGCGGCGCACGGCGAGCTCGATCTCGGGCAGGCACTCGACGACGCCGCACTCCGTGCACACGAAGTGCGGGTGCGCCGCGGCCTCGTGCTCGTCCTTGAGTGCCTCGAAGCGCCAGACGTGATCGCCGACATCCGTGCGGCGCACGAGGCCGGCCTCCGCGAGGTCGGTCAGGTTGCGATAGATCGTCGCGCGGTCCCACGCCTGCGACGCGAGCCGATCGGCGACATCACCGTGCGACATCGGCGCGTCGCTCGCGCGCAGCAGCTCGAGCACCGCGAGCCGGGACGGCGTGGCGCGCAGACCCTTGCCGCGGACCAGACCGCGCAGCTCGTCGAGGTTCTGCCGGCTCGCCATTCGAAGACTCTACGCCCAGGGATGCGCGCGCGCAAGCACCTGCAATTTGGTTGCAGTTGCGCAATCGCGGTTACGAGGACGGGTGATCGTCCGAGGCATCCGAGTAATCGGGGTTGGCCTCGATGTGGAAGTGATCCTTGTGGGAGATCGGATCGTTCTTCGGGGTGAGGACGAGTCGGAATGTCCCGCTCTCGTCGACCGCGCGCTCGACGCCGAGGAGCAGCTCGTCGCCGTCCTTGTAGTCGCGCGCCACGACCGCCTCGCGGCCCTGATCGTCGATGAACGACACGACGTCCATCGCGAGGCCGAGCGCATGGCGCGACAGCATGTTCTTCGTCGTGCCGCCGACGCGGACCTTGCTCCAGCGATACGTGCTCCCGACGCGCACCTCGCGGACGCCGAGCTCGTACAGGCGCGGCGCGATCGTCGCGAGTGCGAGCGCGAGCTGGCAATCCATCACCGGCGCGTGCTTGTCGTAGACCGGCGTGTACGCGATGCCGCCGATCACGCCCTCCGGCACGATGACCGCATCGACGAGGTGGCCCTGTGCCTTGGCGGGCTGCCACGCGACGCCGAGCTCGTCGAGCCGGGCCTCGCACACCTTCGCGGCCGCGGCCATCGTGCGCGACGGCGGCCACGTCCAGCCGCGCGGCATGTTGTCGGCGTGTCGCCGCGGCCGTGCGTGCGCCGCTCCCGCGACGAGCGTCGACGCGACGGCGACGAGGGCGAGGGTCGCGGCGCGCACCATGGCGCGGACACTACCAGATGAATCGCGCCGCGATCCCCGCGATCCTCGACGGCCAACTTCGCCCACGAATTCGGCGAGCTACCTCGCGAACAACGCCGGGCTAGTGACGGCGGCCGTTGGCGCGACCGTTCGGCTTGCGGCGCTTGCGCTCGCTCTTGCGCGGGTCGGCGCCGTTCGCGCCGAACATCGGATCGACGCCGCGGTCGGCGCACGCCCAGAGCGAGATCACGATCGCGAGATCGGCGAGCGCGCGGCGGCTCATCGAGGCCGGGATCACGAGGCCGTACGTCTCGGACACGAAGCGCAGGTCGCGGAGCACGCGGGCGACCTCGTCGCGGTTGACGTCGCCGTGCCAGTAGACGACGCGCGTCATCAGCAGCTCGGCGTGGCGGCGCAGGAACTCGCCCATCGACAGCGGCTGCGCGATGCGGACGCTCGGCGGCTTGCAGATCTCGAGCAGGTCCTCGAGGTACTCGTTCCAGTGGCGCGCGAGCCGCTTGTTCTCGGGGCGGCGCAGGAACTTCACGCGCTCGACCGAGAAGTCCGCCTTGATCGACGTGCGGAAGCGCGGCGTGACGGCCATCAGGTCGTAGAGGACCGGCGGGTTTTCCTTCGAGTAATCGGTGTCGTGGTAGCGCCACCAGTTGCGCAGCTGCGGCCAGGTGCGCAGCGAGAGGACCTGATCGTCGTTGCTGTCGACGACGACGAACCGGCGGTCCTCCGCGCGCACGACCGTGATCCAGTGCGACCACTCGTCGACGCAGAGCAGCACGGGCGTCTGCTCCCGCAGGTACTTCACGAGGAGGCGGCGCGCCTCTTCCGGGTCGCTCCGGCGCTCGAGCACGAGGTCGCACTCGAACTCGCGGGCCGCGCGGGCGAGCTGGATCTCGTCCGTGCCGGACCACCAGTGGGTGCGCGCCGTCTGCGCGATCTGGCCGACGTCGACCATGCGGCCGAGCGCGAGAAGGGCATGCTTCAGCGCGAACGGACCGCAGGTCCATTCGTTCGGCTGCGGGTAAAACCCCGGCCCGGAGATGCCTTCGATCACGGCAGGGGGACTCTACCGCGAACGGCCGATGGAGCCTCACTCCGGACCCGCCCGAAAAAGCCTTCCTGGTCAGGTGGTTAGCGACCAGCTCCAGCGCCTGCCGAACTGGACGGAGTCCCGGGGGTGTGCCTCGATCAGCCGGCGCCAGCGGTCGAGCGCGGCCGCGTGCTCGGAGTGGAGCGTGGCGCGGGCGATCGCATCGATCAGAAACCATCGCTGCCCATCGAAGTGATCGCGGGTCCAGGCAATTTCGGAGATGTCGAGCGCGAGCGTGCCGGTGGCCCGCCGGGCGGCGAGCGCGCGGTCATCGAGCCAGCGCAGCAGCTCGACCTCCCAGCGGGCATCGGCGCGCGTGCGGATCGCATCGGCCACCTGCTGCAGCATCGCGGCCGCGACCTCGTTGCTCACGACGATCTCGACGCTCGGGCCCAGCCGGTCGTTCGAGAACACGAGCATCAGCGCGGACGCTAGTCGAACGGTCTGACACCCGGCGCGACGACATCGGGGCGCAGGCCATCGCGCACCAGGCCTTCGATCGCGCGCGCGCAGTTGACGCACGGATCGACGGCGGTCCCCGGCGCGAACAGCGGCGAGCCTTCTTCCGCGGCGATCGCGATCGCGTGGCGCGGCAGATCGGCGAGCGCGGCCCGCAGCGCGGGGCCCTCGATCGACCCGGCCGCGATGCCGAGCTCCTGCTCGCGCACGCCGAGATAGCCGGTGATCGCGGCGGTCAGCGCGCACGCGCCGAGCGGCACGTAGCCCTCGAGCCACTGCCCGGTCGACACGCGATCGATCCAGTCGAGCACGTACGCGGTGAAGCTCGGACGCATCGGCGCGACGAGGCCGATCGCGCGGGCGTCGATCCAGACCTGGCCGCGCGCGGGGCCGTCGAGCGGCAGCACCGCCGCGTACCCGCAGCCGAGGTGCGAGAGCGGCAGCGCGCGCTTGTAGCCGGCGACGCCGGGGGCCGCCGTCGAGACGTGCCGCGCGGCGCGCGCGACCTCGATCAGGCCGTAGTACGGGCCCGTGCCTCCCGCCGACACGCGCGTCACGTACTCGCGATATTCGTCGGGCAGCTCGCCGACCTCGGCCTCGATGGCCGACAGATCCTCGACGCGCGGCAGCAGCTCGTAGCGGTGCTTCGCGGCGCCGAAACGCTTGAGCGACGTGTCGCTCGCGGCGAGCGCGGAGAGGATCTCCCGCAGGCGCGTCGCGAGCTCACTCACCGACGATCATCACCGTGACCTTGCGCGTGTGCGGCGCGGTGCGGTGCTCCCACAGATACAGACCCTGCCACGTACCGAGCGCGAGCCGCCCGTCGACGATCGGGATCCCGATCGACGTCTGCGTCAGCACGGTTCGCACGTGGGCCGGCATGTCGTCGGGGCCTTCGTCGTCGTGCTCGAAGATACGATCGCCGTCGGGCACGAGACGCGCCGCGAACCGCTCGAGATCCTCGCGCACGGTCGGGTCGGCGTTCTCGCAGATGATCAGCGAGGCGCTCGTGTGATGGATGAACACCGTGGCGAGACCAATTCGCGCAGCGCTTGCGCCGACGATCTTCGCGACGTCGCGCGTGACGTCGTACGTCCCGCGCCCTTGCGTCGCAACGCTCAATTCGCCTCGGTACACCATCCGGGGGTTATACTGCGTGCGTGATAAAGCGCTCGCTGCGCTATGTCGAAGAGCTGTCCGAAGGAGTGCAGAAGCAGCTCGCGCTCGCCTATACAGCGAAGGATCTGCTCGCGTGGGGGCTGCGACAGAAGCTGCGAGAGGGCTACACGCGAAGCGATTTCCGCGCCGATCTGATGGCGGCGCTCGTCGTCGGCGTCGTCGCGCTCCCGCTGTCGATGGCGCTCGCGATCGCGTCGGGCGTACCGCCGCAGCACGGGCTCTACACCGCGATCATCGCCGGCATCACGTGCTCGCTGCTCGGCGGCACGCGCTTCCAGGTCACGGGCCCGACGGCCGCGTTCGTCGTGATCCTCGTGCCGATCGTCCACACGTACGGCATCGGCGGCCTGCTCGTCGCCGGAATGATGGCCGGCGTGATGCTCGTGCTGATGGGCCTCGCACGGCTCGGCAAGCTGATGCAGTTCGTGCCGCATCCCGTGACGAGCGGCTTCACGATGGGCATCGCGGTCGTCATCGGCGTGCTGCAGCTCAAGGATGCGTTCGGCCTCCACTCGTGCCCCGCGACGGGTGCCGTGCCCGGCTGCCTCGCGAAGAGCGAGGGCACGATCGAGTACCTCGGCCGGCTGGTCGAGGCGCGCAGCGGCATCAACGGCTGGGACGTCGGGATCGCGGCGCTCACGCTCGCGCTGCTGATCGGCATCCCGCGCATCATCAAGCGCATCCCGGCGCCGCTGATCGCGCTGACGGCGGTGTCGCTCGTCGTCGTGCTGCTGCAGCACGTGCTGCCGGAAGGCTGGCACTTCCACGCCGAGACGATCGGCTCGAAGTTCCACTACACGCTCTCCGGCGGGCAGACCGGCAACGGCATCCCGCCGCTGCCGCCGCTGCCGTTGCTGCCGTGGCAGATCGCGGATGCAGCTCATCCCGCGTTCACGCTCGACTACCACACGATCCGCGAGCTGCTGCCGGCGGCGTTCGCGATCGCGATGCTCGGTGCGATCGAGTCGCTGATGGCGGCGGTCGTCGTCGACGGCATGACCGGCACGCGCCACGATCCGAACTCCGAGCTGATCGCGCTCGGCATCGGCAACATCATCTGCCCGTTCTTCGGCGGTATCGCCGCGACCGGCGCCCTCGCCCGCAGCGCGACGAACATCCGCGCCGGCGCGCGCTCGCCATTCGCCGCGACGATGCACGCCGTGTTCGTGCTCGCGTGCACGATCGCGCTCGCGCCGCTCGTCGGCTACTTGCCGATGGCCGGCCTCGCCGCGCTGCTGATCATGGTCGCGCGCAACATGAGCGAGGCGCGCCACTTCTTCCGGCTCACGCGGATCGCGCCCAAGCACGACGTGCTCGTCATGCTCACGTGCTTCGCGCTGACGGTCGTGTTCGACATGGTGATCGCGGTGACGGTCGGTGTCGTGCTCGCCGCGCTGCTGTTCATGCGCCGGATGTCCGTGCTGACGACAGCGGAGCTCGGCGAGGAGCACGAGCTGAAGGCGTCGGTGCCGCCCGGCGTGCGCCTGTATCAGATCGCCGGTCCGCTGTTCTTCGGCGCGGCGAAGTCCGCGATGGAGGCGCTGCACGCCGTCGGCGACAACGACCACACGTACATCCTCGACATGCAGCACGTCCCCACGATCGACGCGACCGGCCTGGTCGCGCTCGAGTCGGTGCTCGACCGCCTGCACCGCTCGAAGATCAAGGTCATCTTCGCCGGCCTCGCGCCCGAGGTCTCCGAGATGCTCGACCGCGCCGGCATCAAGCGCATCGCCGGCAAGATCGCGTACGCGCCCGATATCGAGACCGCGATCTCGATGGCGATCGTGCACGCCGCCCGCGTCGCAAAGGGCGATAGCGGTCCAGTCGCCGCGTGACAGATTTCCGAGGATCGCGCGTGTGATTTCGCGGCGTTGTAGATGGCGCGCGCGTTGCTGTCTACTGGGGGTATGCGCGCCGCCCTCGCCGTCCTGCTGCTCGCCGGCTGCACCGACTCGACGAGCTCCACGCAGCCGAAGCTGACCGGCGATCAGTGCGCCGTCTATACCGATAGCCAGACCTGCAGCAGCGATAACGACTGCACGTGGTACGGCACCGGCTGCGCGTGCCCGCCGAACGATCCGAGCTGCACGTGCTCGCCGGGTGCGTGCGCGTCGAAGAACGGGACGACCTCCGGCAGCGGCTCGGCCAGCACGGGCGCCGCGTGCGCATGTCCTAACGGCGGCGTCTGCTACGAGCAGATCGGCGGCCCGGCGACGATGACCCCACCGACGATCGAGTGCGCGACGCCCACCGCGGGCACGGGCGACGCGTGCGCCCGGATCACGGGCGAAGGCACGTGCACGGACTCGATGACCGTCTCGGGCCTGTGCCTCTGCGACAACGGCATCCGCTGATCGCGATCTCGATCGTGTGCCTCGGCGACGACGTCGTCAGGCAAGCGCGTCGACCACCGCGTCGTGCACGGCGCGGCGCAGCGCCTTGATGCGCTCGGCCGTGGTGCCGTAGCGCGTCGGGTGCACGCGATTCGTCAGCAGCGCGACCCAGCGGCGGTTCGCGAGGTCGAGCCACAGCGACGTGCCGGTGAACCCGGTGTGCCCGACTGCCTGCGCGCGCGGCCACTTGTCGCCGACCTGCGAGACGCCGGGCGTGGGCGACGGCGTGTCCCAGCCGAGGCGCCAGCTCGCGCCGGGCAACGGCGCATCCGTGAAGAAGCGGTGCACGACGGCGGGGTCGAACGGCGCGCTCGGCGTGACCATCGCGGCCGCGAACCGCGCGGCGTCGTCGATCGAGGCGAACAGGCCCGCGTGGCCGAGCGCGCCGCCGCCCTCGTAGCAGTTCTCGTCGTGGACGATGCCGCAGACGAGGCCGCGATCGTCGAGCTCGGTCGCGACCGCGCCGGCGATCGGCGATGTCGCGTAGCGGGCGCGCAGCGCGAGCGGGCGCGCGACCACGCGATCGAACAGCACCGGCAGCGGCGCGTTGCCGGCCTGCTCGAGCACGGCGCCGAGCTGGATGAAGCCGAGATCGCTGTAGACGGCGGCCTGGCCCGGCGGATCGGTGCGCTCGGCGCATGCGAGCTCGACGAGGCGCGCGCGTGGGTCGGCCGGGCGCTCCGCGCGCAGGCGGCGGAAGAACTCGACGTGCGCGGCGCAGCCCGCCGAGTGGCCGAGCAGCTGGCGCACGGTGGCGGTCGTCGATGCGGCGGGCACGTACGCGCGCACGGGAGCGTCGAGATCGAGCGCGCGCTCCGCGACGAGCACCATCGCGATCGCGACGGTGGCCATCGGCTTGGTGACGGAGGCGACGTCGAACGGGGTGTCTTCGGTGACGGGCTCGCCGCGGTCGGGGACGCGCCGCGTGAAGCCGGTTGCGTAGCGGAAGACCTCCACGCCGGCGTCTCCGACGGAGATGGCGGCGGCAGAGCCCAGGCCGTTGGCGAGCGCGTCGTCGAGAAGGCGCGCGATGGAGCGCATGTCGCACATCTTACCCGTGCTAGATTTGGCGCACGTGACACGGTACGAGCTGCTCGACCGCATCGGCGTCGGCGGCATGGCGGAGATCTTCCGCGGCAAGGCCGTGGCCGCCGGCGGCTTCGAGAAGCCCGTCGCGATCAAGCGCATCCTGCCGCACCTGAGCCAGGACACGCGGTTCGTCGAATTGCTGATCGCCGAGGCGAAGGTGCTGTCGCTGCTCAAGCACCGCAACATCGTGCAGATCTTCGACGTCGGCCTCGGCGACGACAACCAGTACTTCCTCGTCATGGAGTTCGTCGACGGCAAGGATCTGGGCGCGATCCAGCGCGCGCTCGAGAACCGGCGTCGCCGGATCCCGTTCGACCTCGCGCTGCACATCGGCGCCGAGATCTGCGAGGCGCTCGAGCACGCGCACACGGCACGCGCGCCCGACGGCAAGTCGATGTCGCTCGTGCATCGCGACGTGTCGCCGTCAAACGTGCTGCTGTCGCGCGCCGGCGAGGTCAAGCTCACGGACTTCGGCATCGCGAAGCGCGCCGAGTCCGACGCGACGCAGGGCGGCGCCGTCCGCGGCAAGTTCGCTTACATCTCGCCGGAGCAGGCGCGCAACGAGGCGCTCGATCCGCGCGCCGACGTGTTCTCGGTCGCGCTGCTGATGTGGGAGCTGATCTGCAATCGCCGCCTGTTCAGCGGGCTCGACGATCTCAGCGCGCTGCGCGCGGTGCGCGATCCGAAGATCCCGCGGCCGACCGAGATCGATCCGAAGCTGACGCCGGAGGTCGACCAGATCCTGATGACCGCGCTCGCGAAGGACAAGGTGCGGCGCTACCCGAGCGCCGGCGCGTTTGGCCAGAAGCTGCGCGCGCTGCGCTACTCGCTCGAGGCGACGAGCGGCGATCCGGCGACCGAGCTCGCGAAGATCATCGACTCGACGGAGGAGGTCGAGCGCCAGAGCGCGCAGCTGATCGCGCCGTCCGCGCCGTCGGGCCGGTTCGACTTCGACGGCGGCGAGGCGACCGTGATCCGCATCCGCACCGCCGACGCGTTTTCCGCGCGCGACAACGACGCGAGCATCGTCAAGGCGCGCCAGGTGATCGACCGCTTCGAGGAAGAAGAGACGCGCCTCGCCCAGCTCTCCGGCGACCAGCTGAAGATGCTGCGCTCGCGCAGCCCGCGCGACTCGAACGAGATGACAGCGGCCGCCGCGCCGCTGCGGTCGCGTCGCGACAGCTCGATCGGCGAAGAGGAAGCGACGCGCATGCGCTCGCCGATCGAGATCCCGTTCGAGCCGTCGCAGCACACGCCGTCCGACGAGACGCGCCTGATCGCGCCGCGCGACCGCCGCACGCCGCCACCGCAGCGCGCCGTGCAGCCGCGCTCGCCGACCGCGCCGCCTCCGATGCCCGCACGCTCGCGTGGCCCGACGCCCGGCCCGCCGCTCGGCTCGCCTGCACCAGCACCCGCGATGGGCCAGCTGCCGATGCCGCCGGCCGGCATGCCGCCGGGTCCGCCGCCGCCGATGCCACAACCGATGCCGCAGCCGCCGCCGCAGAATCTCGGCATCAGCGGTGGACCCGCGCTGCCGTTCCAGCCCGCGCCGCCGGCCGCGCAGTATCCCGCGTGGGGTAGCGCGATCGCCCCGCAGCGTCCGCAGCGCGACGCGACGCCGACCTCGCGCGACTCCTTCGATCGTCCCGTGCTCGCGAACCGGGCGTCGCAGCCGCAGGTCGCCGGGTTCGGCGCGCAGAAGAAGCTGACGCTCAAGCCGTGGGTGCTCGTCATCGGCGCGCTCGTGATGGCACTGCTGGCGTTCGCGATCACGCGCGCGTTCATCGGGTGACATGCTCGACGACGTCGAGACTCAGCCGGCGCGCCCGAGCGGCATCGCGGTCGATCGCGGCAGGACACTCGGCCGCTACGTCGTGCTCGAGGTCCTCGGCCGCGGGGGCATGGGCGTCGTCTACGCGGCGTACGACCCCGTGCTCGATCGCAAGATCGCGCTCAAGCTGCTCAGCGATCCCGACGACGACGGCAGCTCCGGCCGCGCGCGCATGCGGCGCGAAGCGCAGGCGCTCGCGAAGCTCTCGCACCCGAACGTGTGCGTCGTCCACGACGTCGACGATCACGAGAAGGGCATCTACATCGCGATGGAGCTCGTGCAGGGCACGACCCTGCGCGTGTGGGAGAAGGGCCGGCCGTGGCGCGAGGTGCTCGGCGGCTACCTCGATGCCGCGCGCGGCATGCAGGCCGCGCACGAGGCCGGCATCATCCATCGCGACTTCAAGCCCGACAACGTGCTGGTCGGGCACGACGGCCGCGTCCGCGTCACCGACTTCGGCCTCGCGCGGCTCGCCCCCGAAGCGGACGGCATCCCCGTGCTCGGCGAGCTCTCGAGCAACCTCACGGTCGAGGGCATGGTGATGGGGACGCCGTCGTACATGGCGCCCGAGCAGATCGATGGCCTACCCGTCGACGCGCGCAGCGATCAGTTCGCGTGGTGCCTGTCGGCGTGGGAGGCGCTGTTCGGCGAGCCGCCGTGGCCGCTCGGGTCGCTCGCGATCCGCAGCGCCGCGATCAAGACGGACCTGCCGAAGCCACCGCCGAAGACGCGCGTGCCTCGCGCGGTGACGCGCGTGCTGATGCGCGGCCTCGCCGCGGATCCGGAGAAGCGGTGGCCCGACATGGCGGCGCTCGTCGGTGCGATGGAGCGCGCGCGAGCAAGTCGCCGGGTGATCGTCGGGGTCGCGGCGGCGGGAGCCGCGGCGGTGCTCGCCGCGGTGTTCGTGATCGCACGGCAGGCGCCGGAGGGCTCGCACTGCGACCGCGCGGGGGTCCCGATCGACGGGGCGTGGAGTCCGGCGACCGTGCACGCGGCATTCGCGGCGACGCACGCGCCGTTCGCGGATGCATCGTTCGCGGCGGTCGCTCGCGGTGTCGATGCGTGGCGCGAGCGCTGGCGAGACGTCGCGATCGAAAGCTGCCGCGCGACGCGCGAGCGCTCGACGCAGAGCGAGGCGATGCTCGACCTGCGCACGTCGTGTCTGGCGCGCGCACGCGGCAAGCTGATCGCGTTCGGCGATGCGCTCGCGAAGGCTGATGTCGCGCTCGTCGAGCGCGCGCCCCAGATGGCGATGCAGCTGCCCGACCTCGCCGCGTGCGATGCGTCGGTGGTCGGCGGCGTGGTGCCCGCACCGAGAGATCCGGCGAGCGTCGCGCTGCGGCAGAAGATCGAGCACGCGCTCGACGAGCTGGAGCGCGACACGCTGCATGGCATGTCGCTCGACGCGACGAAGACGACGCTCGCCACCGCGCGCATCTGGGAGACCACCGCGACGACGTTCGGCTGGCCACCGCTCGAGGCACGCGCCCGGCGCGACGTCGCGATGCTGCAAGAGGACCTCGGCCACGGCAAGGATGCGCGCACGACGCTGCTCGCGGCCGCCGCCGCCGCGCAGGCGGGAAACGACGCCGACACGCTGCTCGCGATCGAGCTCGACCTGCTCGATCTCGAGGGCCGGATCACGTCGGACTGGGCGCTCGCGGAGAGCTGGGCGACGCTCGCCGACGGCACACTCGCGCGACTCGGCGACCGGCCCGCGGAGCGCACGGAGCTCGCGCGCCGCCGTGGGCACGCGCTGGAGCGCGCCGGTCATCCCGAGGACGCGCGTCGCGTGCTCGTCGCCGCGCTGCCGCTGGCGAAGACGCCGCTGGCCCAGGTCGGCCTGCTCTCGCAGCTCGGCCTCGCCGAGAACGACCTCGGCGATCTCGCCGACGCTCGCGCACACCTCGAGCACGCGCGCGACCTCGCGAAGCAGGAGCTCGGGCCGGCGCACCCGCGCGTCGCCCAGCTCGCGCACGACCTCGGCACGACCGCGTATCGCCAGGGCCGCTACGCCGAGGCCGAGGCGCTGTTCCGCGAGGCACTCGCAGGCCGCGAGGCCGCGCGCGGCGCCGACTCGACGGAGGCCGCGGAGAGCGCCGAGGCGCTCGGCACGACGCTGCTCGCCGAGGATCGCCTCGCCGAGGCCCAGCCGCTGCTCGAGCGAGCCGTCAAGACGCTCGAGGCGCGCCTCGGGCCGACGAACAACGACGTGCTCAACGCGTACAACGACATCGGCGGCGCATATCACCGCGCGGGCCGCTTCGCCGACGCACTTGCGAACGGCGAGCACGTCCTCGCGATCCGCGAGCAGACGCTCGGCCCCGATCATCCCGATGTCGCGGAGAGCCTCGTCAACACGGCGATCGAGTCCAAGGCGCTCGGCAAGTGGGATCGCGTGTTCGCGAGCTACGCGCGCGCGATCGCGATCTTCGACAAGGCGTACGGCGCGGAATCGATCGAGTCCGGCATCGCGCGGCTCAACCTCGCCGAGGCGCAGCGCGTGCACGGCGATCTCGACGCCGCCGGCGCGACCTACGAGAAGAGCCGCGCGATCCTCGCGGCGAAGCTCGGCGAGGACCATCCGGTGCTCGCGCACATCTGGAACGGCATCGGCCAGCTCGAGCTCGCGCGCGGTCATGCGGCCGCCGCGCTGCCGCTGCTCGAGCGCGCGGTCGCGATGCGCGAGAAGGATGGCGACGCGCCAGATCTCGCCGAGAGCCGCTTCGCGCTCGCCCGAGCGCTCGTCGCGAGTGATGGCGACAAGGTGCGAGCGACTCAGCTCGCGACGCAGGCCCGGGATGCGTATCGCACCTCCGGCCCGGGCTTCGCCAAGCAGGCCGCCGACATAGACCACTGGCTCGCCGGCAAATAGCTGCTACGAGCGCGTAGGCCGTCGCGCGTGCTCGCGCGTTGGATCTCTCCATGCTCGAGGGATCCCGCGGACTTGCAAATTCGGCTGAGAAACCCGGTCACGAAACGGCGGCGCCGCCGCACGTGGGGGCCGAGATGCAGGCAATCGCCGTGGAGAGGCCCGTGGACGCCGAGAGGCCCGTGGAGGACACCGGCGACGCGATCGCGGCGCTGATTCGCGACGGCAAGCATCGCGAGGCGCTGTCCGCGTGCGTGCGCACGCATCACGCGATCCTCGGCCGGCTGTGCATGGCGCTGCTCGCCTCGCAGGCCGACGCCGACGAGGCCGTGCAGGAGACGCTGCTGCGCGCGCACCGCGCGATGCCGACCTACCGCGCCGAGGGCACGGTCAAGGCGTGGCTCTGCGGGATCGCGCGGCACGTCTGCGCGCACGTGCTCGAGACGCGGCGCAAGAGCCGCGAGCTGCTCGAGATCGTGCCGGCGGCGGGCGAGGCGCGCGATGCCTTCGAGGCGCGTCGCCGCACGCGCGTCGTGCGCGAGGCCCTGGAGAAGTTGAAGCCGACGGAGCGCGAGGCGCTCGTCATGCGTTTTGTGGCGGACCTGAGCCATCGCGAGATCGCGGTGGCATGCGGGCTCGACGAAGCAGCCGCGCGCAAGCGGACCAGCCGCGCACTCGCGCGCCTGCGCTCGATCGTGCCGACGGAGGAGATCGAATGACGTCCTGTGAACAAGTGACCGATGAGCTCGCCCTGATCGTCGACGGAGATCGCGCCGCGATCGACCGTCATGCCGATCACCTGGCGACCTGCGATGCGTGCCGCGATGCACGCCACGAAGCCACCCAGCTCGCCGCGCTCGTCGCGAAGGCAGGCGCGGACTACGCGCCCGCGGCGGACATGGAGGCGCGCCTCCTGGCCGCGCTCGATGCCACGCCCGCGAAGGTTGCATCGCCTGCGCGCGAAGCGGTGCCTACGAAGGTTGCATCGCCCGCGCTCGAAGCGGTGCCTACGAAGGTTGCATCGCCCGCGCTCGAAGCGAAGCCCGCGGACCACAAGCCCGCCGCGTACAGCCCCGTGGACCACAAGCCCGCCGACCACAAGCCGGCCGAGAAGAAGCCCGCGCCCGTGGTCTCCATCGCGACGCGGAAGGCGCGCACGAAGACGTGGCTCGCCATCGGCGCTGTCGGCGCCCTCGCGGCCGGCGCGGCCGGCATCCTGATCGCGCGTCGTGACCTGCCGCCCGGGCAGCGGGCCGATGGCTCGATCGGGCAGCTCGCGACCGTCGCGCGTGCGGCGGCGGATCGCAATGGCGGGGTGAGCGTCGACCGCGGCGCCGGCTGGCAGCCGCTGAAGGCGCACGAGGCCGTGCCGGCGGGCGCGAAGATCCGGACCGACGAGCGGACGCGGACGTCGATCGATCTGGCGGATGGCACGCACCTGGTGCTCGATCACCAGACCGTCGTCGCATTCGATGCGAAGGAGCCGCGGCGCGTGAAGCTCGAGAGCGGGCGCATCGTCGCGGATTTTGCCCATGTCGAGGGGCGGCCCGCGCAGGTCGCGACGTCGCAGGGCACGATCGATGTCGTCGGGACGCGGTTCAGTGTGACGGCGGCGGACGATCTGACGGCCGTGCAGGTCGTGCGCGGCAAGGTCGTGCTGACCTCGGCGAATGGCGCGCACGACGAAGTGCATGCGGGCGAAGAGGGGCTGATCACCGGCGGCAAGCTCAGCGTGAGCGCGGCGCCGTCGCTCGTGAAGGACGTCGCGTGGAGCGAGCTGTCCGAGAACCAGACCGCGAAGGATGACGACGCGACGAGCGGGCTCGGCTCGCTGCGCGCGTACAAGCCGGGCGAGTCACGCGACCGCGACTGGAAGCTCGCGCTCGCGAAGCACGACGTGAAGGTTCGCATCGTCGGGCCGATCGCGCGGACCGAGATCACGGAGACGTTCCGCAACGACTCGGATGCGACCCTCGAGGGGCGGTACCAGTTCCCGCTGCCCGCGGATGCGCAGATCGACGGGCTCGCGCTCGACAGCAAGGACGGCTTCGAGGAAGGCGCGTTCGTCGACAAGGTGCGTGCGCAGAAGATCTGGAACGGCGTGATCGATCGCGCGAAGCCGCTCGTGCAGCACCAGACGCAGGAGATCGTGTGGGTGCCTGGCCCGTGGCGCGACCCGGCGCTGCTCGACTGGCAGCGCGGCGGACGCTTCGAGCTGAAG
>CAYUNM010000074.1:0-30384 GCA_964446175.1 uncultured Kofleriaceae bacterium | reverse complement strand
GGCGGCGTGGATCGCCGCGGCCAGCTTCTCGACTTCCGCCGGATCGAGCACACCGAGCTCGCGCTCGATTCCCGTTCCGACCAGGTACGCGTTCACGTACGGCAGATACGCGTGCACGTTCGCCGTCGTCACGCCGGATGCGAGTGCGATCGCGACGTCCGGGGCTCCTGCGCGCATCGCCGCGGGCTTCGCCGGATCCGCCGCCTGCCCCGTACCCGGTCCGCTGGTGCACACGACATCCATGTACCGGCCGGCGAGCGCCGCCGCGCGTCCGAGCTGCGCCGCCGGCACCTCGCGCTGGTACTTGAACGCGACGCCGCCGAAGTACAGCCCCTTCCAGCCGAGCCGCTCGCGCATCTCGACGAACGCATGCGCGACCGGCTGCGCCTCCGTGCGCTCGTCGACGCCGGCGTTGTCCGACCAGATGCCGTCGATCCGACCGCACGTCTCGACGGCGACCCGCAGCGCCTCCGCCGGCGACCGCCCGAGCAGGTTCAGCCCGATCCATAGATCGGGATGCCGCCCGCGCACCTCGTTGATCAGCGCGAGCACTTCCTTTTCGTTCAACCCCTGGTTGATCAGGAAGATGCCGTCGCCACCGCCGCGGACCGCGACGTCGACCGCGACCAACGCGCGTGCGCGATCGACGGGATGGACAACGGGCAGCAAGACATGCTTACGGCCGAACACGGCCTCCACGCGGTTCATGCGTGCAGCGTACAACGCCCCGTCACGCGAGCCGCGCGATCTTCGCCAGAATCTCGTCCCTGTCCTCGACCTCGTCCAGCGGCCGCAAGACCGACCAGTCGTCCAGCACCAGCGTCTGCGTCCTGTCGGTCACGCGCCAGTAGTACGTGCCGCGCACCGCCCACTGGTGCATCCAGCCCGCGTCGGCGAGCCTCAGCAGCTCGTCGCGAAACCGCTGCATCGCCGCCGGCCCTGGTCGGTTCGTCGCATCGACGACCTGCCGCGCCTCGGCGACGACGGCGCTGTACTTCAGCACCAGCACGTCGTTCTCGTTGCCGGAAAACACCGCGACGACCACGGGCGCGAGCCGGAGCGTCAATGGCTCTAAGCTGTGGAAGATGAGCGCTCTGCCAGCACACCTTGCACCGCGCTATCGAGCGCGTCGAGCGAGCCGCGTGGTCGGATAACATCGCGCGCTTCGCCGTCGCGAATGATGACATCGAGCGACCCGACCTCCGATCGTACCGCCAGCCGCCTCTCGACGTCGTCGATAGCCGCCGCCAGCTCTCTCGCAGCCATGCCAGGCGCGATGAAGTTGACGACGATCTCGCCGCCACGCGCCGGCATCGCGGGGGACCCCATGACACGCGCACAGCGCAGAAGACCGTCACCCAGCGCATGGGACGTATAATGCCCGAATGCCGACGCCACTGCCGACGCCACTGCCGACGCGATGCGCCGAGCCGTCGATCGGCGGCCGCAGCACGTACACGGTGCTTGGCTTCGCAGGCTACGGCGTCGCGAACATCGCCAGCGCGGTGCTGATGTGGGCGTGGCAGCTCTCGGTCACGGAGCGACTGCTCGCGACGCTGCTGCCTCCGATCGCATTCCTCGCGATCGTCACCGTCGCGCGCCGAATCGTCGGTCACGAGCGAATCGTGTTCTATCAGACGGCCGCCGGAGGCGTTGCCGCGGTCGCGAGCGCCGGTGCGCTCGCAGGCGCGCATGTCGCGCGGCTGGTCGACGTCGCGACGCTCGGCATCGGCATCTTCCTCGTATTCGGACGCATCGGCTGCTTTGCGGTCGCGTGCTGTCATGGTCGCCCCGCGAAGCACGGCATCATCTATGGACCCGCACATGTGCGCGTCGGGTTCTGGCAGCGCTGGGCGGGCCGCACGCTGTGGCCGGTGCAGCTCGTCGAGAGCGCGGCGAGCCTCGTGTTCGTCGTGGTCGCGCTCGTCGCCGGCTGGCATTCGCCGGGCACTCCTGCCCTTGTCTACATCGTCGCCTATGGCGTGGTTCGCTTCGCGCTCGAGCTCGTGCGCGGCGATGCGGCCCGGCCGCACGCGCTTGGCCTCAGCGAGGCGCAATGGACAGCGCCGCTGACGCTCGCAGCGTGCGCCGTGTGGCGTCCCTGCCTTGCGACGATCGCTGCGGCACTCATCATGATCGTCGCCGACGTCGTGCTCGCGCTACGTCACCACCAGCGCGAGCTATGGCAGCCGCCGCACCTGCGCGAGCTCGATCGCCTTTGCATCGAGTTGCTCGCAGCCGGCTCTGACGAGCGTCGCGAGACGTCACTCGGGGTAGCCGTCAGCTGTCACCTGCTCCCCGACGGGCGCACCGACTGGGTGCTCTCTTCGGAGCATCCAGCGTGGTCGCCTGCGATCGCGCGCCGGATCGCAGACGCGTTGTGGTCGTCGCACGAGCTCGTGCCGGGCCGGCTTCCCGGTGTCGCGCACGTGATCGCGGCCTGATATGCTCGCGAGCCGTGGACGCGACTGCCCTGGCACTGATCGATGCGATCCTTGCTGACCCCGAGGCCGACGCGCCGCGCACCGCGCTCGCGAGCCGACTCGAGGCTCTCTCCGATCCTCGCGGCACGTTCATTCGCCTACAGATGGTCGCCGCGCGCTCGCGAGACGCATCCGAGCGCAACCGTGCTCGCCGCGAAGCGGACGAGTTGCTCGCGAAGCATCGTGCACTGTGGGTCCGCGGTATCGATGGGCGCGTGCCGTTCGCGAAGTTCCTGCGCGGGTTCGTCGAGCTGATTCATATCGACGGCAACGACGCGGCGCACTCGCTCGCCGACCTGTACAAGCTCGCACCGATTCGCATGCTCGTGATTACCAACCCGGGCCCCGCGATCGACAAGCTCGCGCGCGCACCGCAGCTCGATCGCATCGTCAAGCTATCGCTGCCAAAGGGCGGGCTGACCGACGCGCAGGCGATCGCGCTGCTGTCGTCGCCACACGTGCGCCGGCTCAAGGCGATCGATCTGTCGTTCAACGACCTCGGGCCGGCCGTGCTCGATGCGCTCTGCAATCGCGGCCAGCTGCCAGCGCTCGTATTTGCAAACGTCGTTGGAAATAAGTTCGATGATCCCGTCGAGCAAGCGGGAACGGACGCGATGACGGGCGACCTCGACCTCAGCAGCGTGTCGTTGCCCGCGCTCGGCAAGCAGCTCGAGGCGAAGCATGGGACGCAGCCGTGGCTCCATGCACCGAGCCACCTGCGCACGTTTCCGCCGCGCGACGAAGACCTCTAAGGTCTTCTAAGGTCCGCTTTTCGTCGACGGCGTCGACAACGCCTGATTCGCCGCGGGGATTTGCTGGCCGACGTTGTGGATCAGTGGGTTCGCCGGAGAGTCACGCGGCGCGTTCATGGCCTGGTTGGTCAGCGCATCTTCGTAGATGTCGCGCGCGCCGCGTCCATCGATGACCAGCGTCTCCGGAATGAGCTGCAACCACGCGCGGCTCCACATCGCTGCGCCGAGCACGCGTACCGCACCGGGTGGATCAACGGACTCGAGCGCGACGACCTGGCCGTTGAACCGCACCGGGCGCATCTCGATGCCCTTCGCGAGAGCGAGTGCGCCTGCCGGACCGGGCTCCGGCGCTTTGCCCATGTCAGTGCTGTGCGAGACGACGACCTGATCGTAGTCGCCCGAGCTGCCGTCGGTGAACTCCACGTGCACCTTCCCCGGATCTCCTCCGTTCGCTTCCAGCGGCGTCAGCGACTTGATCGCCTTCACGCTGCGAACGATGCCGGCGTCGTTGAACGGCGCATCAGCGGCCTGCACGTTGCGCGGCAGCGCCGCCGCGTCGAATGCGCGGACCTCGGCCATCGCCTTCTTGAACTCCGCCGGTGTGATCGTGCCGTCGTTGAGCTGATCCTGCAGCTCCTTTGCGGTGCGCTTCCCCTTTTCGCTCGCAGGATCCTTTGTGGGCGTACGATCCTCGGCGATCCAGTCAACGAATGCGCCGAGCGAGCGCGCGATCTTCGCGTTCCACGCCGCGGTAGCGCTACCACCCGAGACAAGAACCTTGCCGCTCTTCTGGCCACTCGCGCTGTCGCCGTACACGAGACGGCCATTCGCCTCGAGCATGCCCTTGTACTTCTCGGCCTGCTTTGGATCGGCGTTGATCTTGTCCGTCTCGAGCTCGCGCGGTGCGCCAAGCCCCGTCGCAATATCCGTCGCGTCACTGTAGAGGTAGACGTCCCCGACGCCCTTGATCTTGACCTTGATACGCACCTTCGCGTCGCTGACCTTCCACGTCGCGTCGGGCTTGATCGACACCTCGAGGATGCCGGAGTCGAGGATCGGCACGCCGGTGCGATACTGCGTCAGCGCGATCGCATCGGAGATCGTCGCCGCCGACGCGTAGTTGCCGTGGTTCGCGGTCATGTCGGCAGGCGATGCGCCCTTGCCCCAGCCATCGCCCGAGAGCTCGGGCGCAGCCTGGCCGATAGGCGTGTCTCCGAGCTTGGTGAACGTATCGGCGCCGGTGCCAACGCCGATCGTATCGGGAATCGCCGTCAGAGGTTTGGGCTCGCCGTGCTCGGCGCCGGGCAGCGTGTTTGCGTCCATCGCCGCTGCGAGCCCCGTGCCCTCGACGATGCGGCCGACCTTGTGCATCACGTGGCCGTCGACGAGATGTGTGATCAACAGCTGCTTCAGACGCTCACCGCGTTGCTGGTTCTGCGTGCGCGCCTTCGCCGCCTCGGCGCGATTCGCGGCCGCTTCCTTCTCGCTCGGCGCCTTCGGCCGAGGCTTGTCGAACATCTCCTCGGCCTTGTCGCCCGAAACGAAGAAGATCTCCTCGCCGTTCGCCTTGCCGCGGTACATCCCTGGCTTGTCTTTGACGGGCTCGAATGTGCCGTGATTGTCCTTGTAGAAGTCCTGCAGGATCTCCAGGGCCTCCGGCTTGAACGCGACAAAGCCCGGCGACACGGGCTTGAACATGTCGTGTGCCTTGTTCGGGCCGAGGTCGACGTCGAGGCCTGCCGTGGCGAGCTGCAGCTCGAGCTTGCCGATCTCGGCGACGTAGCGCGCAACCGTCTCCTGGAACTTCTTCGTCGCCTCCGGGTTATTGGACTTCGCCTCCTTCTCGGCGGCGTCGGCGAGCACCTTGAGCTCTTCGTTCCAGAGCGTCTCGACCTTCTTGAGGACCTCGGCGGCTTGGTCGGCGTTCGGCGTGCCCTTCGAGAGTGCATCGACGTCGCCCTACAGGCCGGCGACCTTGGCCTCGATCTGCCCGAGCCGCTCGGGGAAGTGCTTCGAGACGAACACGAGCATGTCGTCGTGGACGCGCTTGTTCAGCGGCTTCGTCATGAAGCCACCAAGTGACATCGCCGCGAGGATGATCGCGTTCGACATGATGCCGCGCAGGCGCTCGTCGCCGTCCATCCACTGCCCCTGCTTGAGCCGGTAGTGGACCTCCGCGAAGGCTTGCAACGCGACCATGCCGCTGAGCGCGCCGCCGACGGCGAACGTCGTCTTGTAGACCTTCGGGTCCGCGAATACCTTGAAGACGCGCCCGTACCCGGCAGCGGCCGCCTTGAGGAAGCCGAACATCAGCGCGTTCGTAATCAGGTCCTCGCCGAAGCTCGCGTCGTTCTTGCCGAACGCGACGTCATTGCCGATTCGCGATGCGACCGTGAACGTCACGACCTCCGCAGCGAAGTCGCCGGCCGCGACGACGGTCGCGGAAGCGCCAGCGCCCTCGAGCGCGCCGCCGACGGCCGCACCCGCCGCACCGCCGGTCAGCGCCGCGACGCCGATGATCGCGAGCACCTTGCCGAGCGTCTCGATGACCTTGACGGTCTTGATCCGGGACTTGATCGCGTCGGTGTCTTTCTTGAACTTGTCGCTCGAACAGACGCCCTGGAACTGCGAGATAACGCCGCCCGCTGCCGTGTTGAAATCGACGCCCTTCTTGAGCTGCGCCTCGACGCCGGCGGCCATCCCCTCGAACTGCCCGATGTACGTGTCGCAGACGCCCGACAGGTTCGCGCCGATCTTGTCGGCGGCGCTCCCGACGAGACCGGACATCTCGTCTTTCATCGAGTGGAAGATCTCGATCGTGCACAGCAGGGCCGCCATGCCCATCGCCTTCTGTGCATCCTCGACGACCTTCGTGACCTTCTGGAGCGTCCCTGGCGTTCCAGCAAGGAACTCGGCCTTCACTGCGACCCAGTCGGCGTTCGCCTTGTCGACGATGTTGTTGCTGTCTTCCGCGGCGCCCGGCACGCGCAGCAGCGACTCGAGCTTCGGATAGTAGATCCATCCGCGCTTGCCGCCGGTGCGGAGGTTGCGCACGTCGTCCGCCGTCGAGGCAGCGGACATGATCATTCCGTGCGCGCCCTTCCCGGTCTCCATGTACAGCGACGTGATCCGGAACCAGACCGTGTTGAACGCCTGCTCCGCCGCCACTACCTGTGCAGACGGGTCGCCGTCCCACGCCGCCGAGATCGCCCGCGCGAACAGCGTCTTCACATCGCCCACGAGCGCCACCGAGCGATCCGCGATGTCCGGCAGGTATGCCTCGCGCTTGCTCGCGACGCCGAGCGCTCGCAACATGGGCTTGCAGTGCTCGAGCACCTCACCGAGACGCGTGAGCTTCAGTGCCTCGTCGGGGTTGCCGTCCTTGGGGTTCGTGAACTTCGCGGCGTCCGCATCGACGGTCGCTTTCAGCGCCGCCCACGGCGGCGTCTTCGCGTCGATTGCATACGTCGTCGGATCGCCGAGGATCTCGTCGAGCCACGTCTTCGCCGACGTCGCCGCAACGTCCGACCGCAGCGCACGAACGTCAGAACCGACGCCTTGCGTCGCCACGTTTGCGGCGGTTCCCGGCATCGCGTCCTTCGACTTCACCGTGACGAAATGGTCGGGGCCGACATCGCCACCGGGAAACTTTCCGAAGAAGTGGTGCTCGCGCGACTTGGGATTCCAGCCATCGATCAGCTTCGTCGAGTGCGTGATCGAGGTGACCCAACTAGCGTCGCCGTACATGTCGATGTCGAGCTTGCTCCAACCATCCGGCACGTCCGGCTTCACCTGCGGCGCAAACGTCTTGCCGACGGGCGGGGAGAACGACATCGAGCCGGCGCGGCCGTCGGAGTCGTCCTTGCCGGCGTACTCGATATCAGCGAACAGGATGTAGCTGCCCTTCGTGAGCTTGTCGGCCTCGAGCCGCAGCACGAACGAGAAGGCATCGCCGTCCCACGTGTACGTGTGGCGATGGAAGCCGGGCAACGTCGGCGCCTCGGCAACACCTTCGCAGCGCTGCAGCTGGAGATCGTTGCTCTGCTTCGCGTCGGCCTTGCCGCTCGGCTTCGCCTGCTGCTTGCCGCCACCGTGGATGTGCTGCACGGCCGTGAGCGCGGCCTGATCGGCGTCGTTCTCCGCCGAGTCGCCGTGCTGGTCGCCGATCGACGCGCTCTTGCGTTGCGGTGCCTGCGGCGCCGACCCGCGCTGTTGCAACACGTGCGTCAACTCGTGCGCGAGCAGCGCGTCGCCTTCGATCGTCCCTGGCTGGTAACGCCCGGGCGCGAACGCGATATGTGTGCCGACCGTGAAGGCGAGCGCGTTGTGCTCGCTCGCGAGCTCCGCGCCATGCGCATCGGCGTGCACGCGCACGTCGGAGAAGCTCGTGCCGAACGCATCGGACATCTTCCCGGCGATGGCCGGATCGAGCGGCTTGCCCTCGCCGAGGCGGCCGAGGACGTCCTCTGGCGTTCCCTTGCCGAAATCCGGCGCGCCGTGATCGGCCTTGCGCTGAATGCCGGGAAGCGCGCCCGAGGCCGACGACGCCGCCGCGGCCGCGCTCGGATCCGCCGCGGCTGCATCGGCCGGCAGCTTGCCCGTGGTCCGCCATTCTTTGATGCCGATGCGGACCTTCGCGACTAGGTCCATCATCAACGAATCGGGATCCGTGGCCTTCGAGCCGGTGTACCGCCGAACGAACTGCTCGACACTCGCCGCCGGCTTCGTCGCGTACAGCTTGAGGTACTTCGCGATGTACGGACACGCCGCGATCGACCACATGAAGCCAAGCTCGGCGCGTGCCTCGGTCTTGAGCGCGGGATCGAGCTTGAGCAGAAACTCCTTCTTGCGCATCGCGCCGGGCGGCACGGCGTCGACCTCGTCGTCGACGATCACCGCCTGGGGCGTCGCGACCGCGCCCGCCACCGCCGCGGTGACGACCTCGGCCTTGCGCTGTACCTTCGCACCCGCGGTCTTCGCGTTCGCGAGCAGCGGCTTCGCCGAGCGACCACCCGCGACCGCCGCGCCGACGGCTTCTGCTTGCTGCTCGTGGGGATCACCTCCGCCATTGCCCGCACCGCGAGCACCATGCAGCCCGCGCCAGACCTGGGCCTCGCCCGGTGCCGCAGCGTTGTCCGATTCCGGCAACGAGGCAGGTACCGCAGCCGCTTCGCCGACCTCCGGCTGAGCAAGCTCGCGTTCGGGGCGGTGCGACTTCTCAAGGTCCATCATGCCCTCCGCGGCACTGCGGGCGTCCATTATACGCCGCCCGTGTGGCTCATCTTCCGCGGGATCGCCGGTCGTATGTCCTCGCGATCTCGAATTTTTCTGCTCCTCGACCAGGCGGTCACGTTCCGCGTCAAGGGGCCCGGTAGTCGTCTCCGGCGTGACCGAACAAGTAATCGTTCGTCGTGGCATCGTCGGATACGGACGTCTTGGCATTGTTCGAGGTGCGTGCGTTGTCACCCATGCCGAGCACGGACGGCCTTGCACGCCCCGATGCGACGCGGCTCCTCGATATCGAGCTGGAGACGATCGGCATCAAGGCGCTCTGACGATCTCGAAAGGCTGGGATTCGCGTCGCTCTGATGCAGTAGGCCGCCCGACCTCTCGACAATGCGGTCGAAGGCACCGAGTGGTAGTGTGCGGGCGGTGACAAGCCGCGCCGCACTCGTGGCTACTGCCCTCGTTGCACTGTCCGCCTGCAGCTCCAAGAAGGAGCGCGCCAAGGACCCGCCGTCGGATCCGGTCACGCCTGCCAAGCGAGCGTGCCCACCGGAGGCGCCGTACGCGCTCGATGTACCCGCGCGGCACGAGGCCTGGGCAGCGACGCTGGACATACCGGCGCTGAAGGCGGCGGTCGATCATGCGCACGCCAGCGTCGGCAAGCTGCCCGACCCGCTGCGCCGCGCGCTGCTCGACGCCAACGATGCGCTGAACGCAGCAGACCGCGCGGTCACGCGCTCGCAGGACACGGTCCACCAGGCCTGCGACAAGCTCGTCGAGGCCGCCCGCGGGAACGAGGGCGTGACAGGGATCCTCGGCTGCTGGTCGTACGCCACGGACCGCGTGCAGCGCCTCGAGGACCTGGACGCGGCGGTGCAGCGTGCCCACGTCCAGGCGCTGACGGCCGCCTGGGACGAGCTGACCCGCGCGATCACCGACCGCCAGACGCGAGAGGCAGAGCTCGCGAAGGCGGCGGACGCGATGGGAGCTTCGGTGGGCAAGGTGGCCGATGCGATCCACGCGAGCGCGGCAGATCGTTCGACGCTCGTTGCTGCGTTCGAGAAGTTGCCGACCATCAGCATCGCCGTCGGACAGCTCTCCTTCATCGGAGAGCACCAGCGCTTCGTCGAGAAGAACACAGACGCGCGCGGTGCCGACATCGCGTGCGCCACGCTGGCGTTGGTCGGGCCCCCGGCACGTGCTGGAAGCGGCCAAGAACCGGACGCGGCGACGCAGATCGATTGGCAGCAGCGTCTCGATGCGATCCACCGCGCGATCGACAAGATGCTCGCGGTCCCCGGCACCGAGCACTGAGACGAAGGCGCCTCGACGACGCGGTCGTCGAAGACTGCGACTTCAGCGGTTCGAACTTCGGCCGCATCGACATCGGGGTCGACCTCGCGGCGCCGTGTTCCGCCGCTGCGACTTCCGCGGCACTCACTTCGACGGCCGCCGCTTGAACAACACGACGTTCATCGACTGCACGTTCGAGGGCATGCAGGGCACACCGGAGGTCGTCGGGTCGTACCGCGTCGAGGACGGGGACATGCCGGTGGCCGAGATCGCGAAGCTGTTGGGGCCATCGAAGTAGCGACGTAGTATCGTCGCCGCATGCGCGTTGCGGTTCTCGCGGCGGTTCTACTGGCGTTGGGGTGCGGTCACAAGGTCCGCTCGGAGAATCGCACTGTCGCGACCTTGCCTGACACGGGAGGAACGCCCGTCTGGCTCGGCGTCGCGAACGGCCAGGTCGTGGTCGCGATGACCCACCGCGATGTGGACGCCGGGCTGTCCTTGGTATCGATCAACCCAGCGACCGGCGAGGTCCATCAACTCGCCGGCTCGGTGCCGGTCGGTGCGTTCAGCGTGCAGGACGGCAACCTCTATGACGCGGTCTTCCTCGGCGAGATCGGGTCCGTCGACCTCTCGTCGGGCGCCTACACGAAGCTGATGACGACCGACGGGAACGCGTACGCCGTCGCCGCGGTGCCGCACGGCTACATCATCGGGATGAGCGGCCATGTCGAGCTGTACGGGGCTGACGGGACGCATCACGCCGTCGCGGGTTCGGACATCGGAGCGTCTGGCGACTTCAAGCAGATCGTGACGACGCGCGCCGGCGTCTTTGCCGCGAGCCAGCTCGGCGGCGTCGTGCTGCGTATCGACGGTGACCACGCGACGGTCGTCGCGGATCATCAGCAAGTGCCAGGAGAGCTCGCGGCCACGCAGACGCACCTCGTGTGGACGACCGGCGAAGGGACGAACGTCGGGCAGCACCTCGTGGCGATGCCGCTCGCGGGTGGTGCGATCACGCGGCTCGCCGATGCGGCGGCCCCTGCTCTGATCGCACACGTCGCGACGACGGATACGCAGACCGCGTGCTCGACCGCCGCGGGCCACAAGGGCGAGATCCTGACCGTGAAGCCCGGCGCCGCGCCGAAGACGCAGGTCGCGGCCGATGCGCGGCTGCTCGCGCTCTCCGGCGACACGCTGTACTGGGTCGAGGAGACGACGTCCGGCTGGACCGTGCACGCCGCGCCGCTGAAGAGCTAGGGTCCGTAGGTGACGCTGTCCCAGACGAGGTGCTGCGTCGTCGCGTCGTAGCTGCCGCGCGTGGCGGCGGAGCCGGCGTCGTAGACGTCGCCGCCGATGCAGTAAACGTCGCCCGATTCCTCGACATCGCTGTGTTGCCACGTGAACGCGGTCGTCGCGGCATCCGCGGGCGCGAACATCACGTGCCACGTGCACGCCGTCGGGCCGCTCGGGCCGAGGCCGCACTCGCCTTGCGTGAGTGAGGCGAACGTCTTGCCCTCGAGGTCCGCGCAGCGGCGGCGCGCGTCGGGAGCGGCCGGATCCGTCGGCGTCGTGCAGGCGGCTACTAGCAGAACGGGCAGGAACCGCACGCCTCATTGTAGATCTCGCGACGGTGAGGTGCCCAGGTGAAACGCGCATCCGGCGGAGGCCGTGTAAAGTGGCGTCGTCGTGGCGAAGTCGGCCTCTGCACGCAGCTCGCTCGGCTATCTGAAGCCGTACAGGCCGATCCTGATCGGGGGCGTGCTGTCGCTGCTCGCGACGAACCTGTGCGCGCTCGGCATTCCGTATTACCTGAGCCGCGCGGTCCAGGCGCTCAATGACCACCGGCTGGCGGAGGTGCCGCGCGAGGCGCTGCTGCTGATCGTGTTCGCGATGGCGACGGCGTTCACGCGCATCGGATCGCGCGTGTGGATCTTCAATGCCGCGCGCGCGGCGGAGTACGACGTTCGCAGCGATCTGTTCGGGCACCTGCTGACCTTGTCGCCGGGATACTTCCGCGATCACTCGACGGGCGATGTGATGTCGCGCCTGACGAACGACGTGCAGACCGTGCGTGCGATGTGGGGCGCGGGGCTCGTGCACCTGGCGAACGCGACGACGAGCTTCGCGACGGTGCTGACCTACATGCTCTTGATCGACTGGAAGGTCGCGCTGCTCGTGATCATTCCGTATCCGCTGATCTTCCTCGTCGGGCAGGCGCTGTCGCGACGGATCTATCTGTCGCAGCGCGACGTGCAGGCCGAGCTCGGCGCGCTGAGCGGGCGGATCCAGGAGGACCTCGGCGCGATTCACGTCATCAAGACGTACGGGCTCGAGGACGTGCGGCGGAAGGGGTTCCTCGAGGGCAGCCAGCGGCTGCTCGACAAGAACATGGCGGCTGCGAAGGTCCGCATCCAGCTCGGGCCCACGCTCAACACGCTCGCGCCGCTCGCGATCGCGCTGCTGATCCTCGTCGGTGGGCGGGCCGTGGTCAGCGGCGAGATGGGCGTCGGCAACTTCACGGCGTTCACGACGCTGCTGGCGCAGCTCGTGTGGCCGACGCTGACGCTCGGGTTCATGCTCGCGCTCGTCCAGCGCGGGCGGGCGAGCTGGACGCGGCTCGTCGAGTTGCAGGAGACCAAGACCGATCTGCCGGAAGGCAGCGGCGCCGAGCTACCGGCGAATGTGCAGCCCGCGCGCGTCGACGTGAAGCACCTGACGGTCGAGATCGGCGGGCGCAAGCTGCTCGACGATGTGTCGTTCGAGATCCCGCCGGGAACGGTGACCGCGATCGTCGGGCGAACGGGTGCGGGCAAGAGCACGCTCGTCGAGGCGATGACGCGGCTGATCGCGGTGCCGGAGGGCACGGTGTTCATCGACGGGCGCGATGTGACGAGCGTGCCGCTCGCCAGCCTGCGCGCGCAGATCGGGTACGCGCCGCAGGAGGCGTTCCTGTTCTCGACGACCATCGCCGACAACATCGCGATGGGGTTCGGCGCGGGCACCGCGATCCCGGCCGCGCGCGCGAAGGAGCTCGAGGCGGTGGGTGCGCTCGAGCGTGCCGTCGATCTCAGCAAGGATGCGCGCGTCATCGAAGCGGCGAAGGCGGCGGGGCTCGAGCGCGACCTCGCGGCGATGCCGGATGGGCTCGCGACGATCGTCGGCGAGCGCGGCATCACGCTGTCGGGTGGCCAGCGGCAGCGCGTGGCGCTCGCGCGCGCCCTCGCCGCACAGCCGAGGCTGCTCGTCCTCGACGACTCGCTGTCGAGCGTCGATGCCGACACGGAGAAGCTGATCCTCGGGCATCTGCGCGGCGTGCTGCACGGTCGCACCGCGGTGCTGATCAGCCATCGCGTCGCCGCGATCAAGGATGCGGATCAGATCCTCGTGATCGATCAGGGCCAGATCGTCGAGCGCGGCACGCACGCCGAGCTGATCGGCACGGGTGGCGTCTACAGCGAGCTGTACAAGACGCAGCTCGAGACCGACATGCAGATCGTCCGGGAGGCCGGGTAATGGCCGTCGCGACGAAGCGCCCGGGCCTCGAGGCCGAGCAGGTCCTCGGCAAGGCCTACGACGTGCGCCTGATCCGCCGCGTGTGGAAGTACGTGCGCCCGCACGTGCCGCTGCTCGGTGCATGGGTGCTCTTCATGTGCACCACGATCGTGTTCGAGCTCGCGCAGCCGTACCTCGTGATGTACGCGCTGCAGCACCACATCCTGGTGCCGAACAGCCAGGCGCTGCTCGCGGATGCCGGCATCTTCGTCGGGCTCGTCATCGCGCAGAACGTGTCGTCGTTCTGCGAGCAGTGGTTCTTGCAGCTCGCCGGCCAGCGCACGATGCACGGGCTGCGCATCTCGATCTTCGATCACGTGCTCGCGCAGCGCGCCGCGTTCTTCGATCGGATTCCGGTCGGGCGTCTGATGACGCGCATGACGAACGATATCGAGAGCCTCAACGAGATGTTCTCGCAGGGTGCGATCACGCTGATCGCCGATGCGATCAAGGCGGTCGTCATCGTCGTCATCATGCTGTCGATCGACGTCCAGCTGTCGCTGATGACGTTCGCGACGCTGCCGCTCGTCATCGTCCTCGTCGAGGTCGCGCGCCGTGCGATGCGCAAGAGCTTCCGCCAGATCCGCGTGCGCCTCGCCGCGATGAACGCGTTCGCGCAGGAGCACCTGTTCGGCATCCGCGTGCTGCACCTCCTCGGCCGCGGCAAGACCGCACTGCGCGAGTACAACGAGATCAACGCGGGGCACCGCGATGCCTACCTGCTGCAGATCCGCGCGGATGCCGCGATGTACGCGCTCGTCGAGGCGATCGGCCGCATCGCGCTCGCCGCGATCCTGTGGTGGGCTGCAGGCCGCGGCACGAGCAACGTCGCGCTGATCGCGACGGTCGTCGTGTTCAAGGAGTACATCGAGAAGTTCTTCATCCCGATCCGCGACCTCTCGGCGAAGTACGCCGTCATGCAGGGCGCGATGGCCGCGAGCGAGCGCATCTTCCAGCTGCTCGACACCGAGGAATTCGACGGCGCCGTCGGCTCGACCGCGACCGTCCCCGACGAGCTCGTCCCGCCGCCCGCGACGTCGCCCGCGGTCGAGCTCGCCGGCGTGCACTTCTCGTATGGCGCCGAGCCGGTGCTCCGCGGCATCGACCTGCGCGTGCCGCGCGGCGCGACCGTCGCGGTGGTCGGTGCGACCGGCTCCGGCAAGTCCACCGTGATCAAGCTGCTGACGCGCCTCTACGAGCGCGACCGGGGCTCGATCAAGCTCGACGGCGTCGACATCCGCGATCTCGCGCTACCCGAGCTCCGACAGCGGATCACCGTCGTCTCGCAGGACTGCATCCTGTTCAACGGGACGCTCGCCGAGAACATCGCGCTCGGGAAGCCGTACGAACGCGCACGCCTCGATGAGGCGGTTCATCGGGTCGGTCTCGATCGTGCGCTGAAGCGCCGAGGCGCGGACGTCACGGCGCCGGTGGCGGAGCGCGGGTCCAACTTCTCCGCCGGCGAGCGCCAGCTCGTCGCGTTCGCGCGCGCCCTGCTCCGCGACCCCGAGATCCTCATCCTCGACGAAGCGACCGCCCACGTCGATCCGGAAGCGGAAGAGCTGATCGAGCGCGGGGTCCACGAGCTGATGAAGGGTCGCACGACGCTCGTGATCGCCCACCGGCTTTCGACCATCCGGAACGCCGACCTCATCGTCGTCATGGACAAGGGGCAAATTGTCGAGCAGGGGACCCACGACGAGCTCGTCGCGAAAGGCGGACTCTACGCGGCGTTGGAGAAGACGTTTCGCCGGCAGACCTAGATCGAGTAACATTTCAAGAAGATGGCAGTCGGTCTGGTCGAGCGCCTGTGGAGCGCCGTGGAGGCAATGGCGGATGGCGCCATCGTCGCCGACACGACGACCGGCGAGGTCGTGATCAACTGCTCCGCGCGCGCGATGCTCGGCATCCCGGCGGACGCGAAGGTCGACACGACGTACCTCAAGGATGTCGTCGGTTTCTATCCGTTCGATCTCGCGGCTGGCGCGCCCGATGGCCAGCCCGTTCGCGAGGAGGTCCGCATCGGCGAGCGCGTGCTGCACTCCGTCGTCACGCCGCTGCGGGAGCATGGCGGGAGCGTCGGTGCGATCGTCGTGCTCCGCGATCTCGGCGATACGGCCGATGTCGCGCGCAAGCGCGCCGAGTTCGCGCAGGTGATGTCGCACGAGCTGCGCACGCCGCTGACGTCGATCGCGGGCGCGCTCGATATCGTCCTCTCGGGCTACGCGGGGCCGCTCAGCGATCGCCAGCTGCGCTACGTCGACATGGCGCGCCAGGCGGCGACGCGCATGAACCAGCTCGTCGATCAGCTGCTCGACCTCGCGCGCGCACAGGCCGGCTCGATCACGGTCGCCGCTGCACCGGTGCAGCTCGACCGGCTCGCGCGCGAGGTGATCGATCGCTATCGCGCCGCCGCCGCGACGAAGCAGCTGACGATCGTACTCGGGGCCTCCGCGGAGGACATCTCGATCGTCGGCGACCCCGAGCGGCTCTCGCAGGTGCTCGGCAATCTGCTGACGAACGCGATCCGGTTCGCGCCCACCGGCGGCGTGATCGACGTCCAGGTGTTCGGGCCGCCGCTGTCGGAGGATGCGGTCGGCGTGTCGGTCGCGAACAGCGGCGAGCCGATCGCGCCCGAGGATCGCGAGCGCATCTTCGAGCCGTTTTCGGCATCGAGCCGGCGCGTCGGCGGCACCGCCCTCGGCCTGTCGATCTCGCGCACGATCATCGAGGCGCACGGCGGCCGGATCTGGGTCGAGTCCGGCGCGAGCGAAGGCGGGACGAAGTTCGTGTTCACCCTGCCCGTGCACGCGGCGAAGCCGGAGAAGCCGGAGCAGCCGGCGAGCGAGCCCGTGCGACGCCGCGGCCTCGGCGAGGGTCAGTGCGCGATGGTCGTCGACGACGATCCGCGACGCGCGCTGCTGCTCAAGGGCCTCTTGATGTCGCTGACGGATCGCGTGCTCGTCGCGAACGACGTCGACAGCGCGCTCGCGACCGCGCGCACCGAGCACCCTGCCCTCGCGGTCGTCGCCGGTGGCATGCAGGACGCGCTCGCGCTGCTCGCGATCCTCGACCACGATCCCGACACGCACAAGACGGCTGTCATGGTCGTCGGCGATGCCGACCGCCGCGCCGATATCCTCGCCGCCGGCGCCGATGACCTGCTCGAGTTCCCGATCCAGCCCGCCGCGTTCCGCGACGCGTGCCTGCGCCTCGTCGAGAGCGGCCGCCGCGAAGCGCCGCGCGTGCTGATCGTCGACGACGATCCGTCGATCCGGCTCATCTGCCGCGAGGTGCTCGAGCTCGGCGGTTATCAGGTGCGCGATGCCGGCTCGGCGACCGCCGCGCTGACCGAGGCGCGCCGCTTCCGTCCCGACATGATCGTCCTCGATGTCCTCATGCCCGGCATCGACGGCTATCGCACCGCCGAGATGATCCGCGCCGACCCGGCGATCGGCATGGCGCCGATCATGTTCCTCAGCGCGCGCGGCGACACCGCCGACAAGGTCCGCGCATTCCGCTCCGGCGCCGAGGACTACATGGTCAAGCCGTTCGATGCGGCAGAGCTGCTCGCGCGCGTCGCGAAGGCGCTCGATCGCCAGGCCCGCGAGCTCGGCGCCTCGCCGACGACTCAGCTCCCCGGCGCCGACGCGATCCAGGCCGAGATCGAGCGCCGGCTCCACAGCGGCGATACGACCGCCGTCGCGTGCTACCTCGATCTCGACAACCTCAAGGCGTTCAACGACTACTACGGCTACGCGAAGGCGAACGCCGTGATCCGCCAGACCGGCGACGTCATCCGCTACGTCGTCCAGCGCACGGGCAGCCCCGGCGACTTCATCGGCCACATCGCGGGCGACGACTTCGTGTTCATCACGAGCGCCGACAAGGCCGACGACGTCTGCCGCCACATCTGCGAGCGCTTCGATCACCTGATCCGCCTCTACTACGATCCAGGCGATCGCGCGCGCGGCTACATCGAGACGAAGGACCGCTTCGGCGTGCAACGCAAGTTCCCGATCATGAGCGTCTCGATCGCGGCGATCTCGCTGACGCGCGCGAAGTCGTACGCCGCACTCGCGGAGCTCGCCGCTGTCGGCAAGCGCACGGCGAAGGCGATCCCCGGCTCGTCCTACGTGCGCGACGGCGAGACGATGGTCGCCGACTCCGCCCAGACCTGATCAGCGCGCGTGCGCCGCGATCCACGCGTCGATCTCGGCGAGATCACGCTGCGCCGTCGCATCCGAGACGGTCGCCATGCCGGTCCGCGCGGCCGCCGCGAGCTCGCGTGCCCGTTTGCGATCGCCGCCGCTGTCCCACAATGCCTGCGCGAGCGCGAACCGCGCATCGGCGGCGCTCCAGTCGCTCGGATCGCCGCTCGTCGCGATCTCGAGCGCCTTCTCGATCGGCGCGAGCGCGTCGTTCGGACGGCCGAGCGAGGTGAGCGACTTGCCCTCTCCGAGCAGCGCGTCGAACGAGTCGACGTAGCTCGGGCCGAAACGATGGTCGTTGATGACGAGCGCGCGCTGGAACGCCGCCAGCGCCTCGGCCGACTTGTGCTCGGCCTGCAGCGTCGCGCCGAAGTTCGTCAGTGCGATCGCGACGCGGGGATGATCGGCGCCGAGCGTCGTCTCGAGCAGCGTGATCGACTCGCGATAGTAGGCCTCGGCCTGGTCGAGCTGGCCCTGCGCCTCGGCGTCGAGCCCGAGGTTGTTGAGCGCCATCGCGACGAGCGGGTGCGTCGGCCCGACGAGCTTCACGACGATGTCGTGCTGTGCCTGGTAGTGCACGCGCGCCTGGTCCTCGTGGCCCGCCCTCGACTCGGCCGCGCCGAGCGTCGCGTGAAACGTCGAGGCCTGCACGCTGACCGGGCCGTACAGCGCCTCCGCGAGCTTGAGCGCCGGCACGGCCGCATCGACGGCCGCGCTGCCCTTGTTCTCGCCGATCAGCAGCTCCGCCTCGACGCGCCCGCGCTCGGCCTCGAGCTCGTCCGAGCCGCCGATGCGCTCGATCGCGGCGCGCGCGAACCGCACCCAGCGCTCGCCGTCCTCGTGCTCGCCGAGCCAGTAGCCGCGCAGCATCGCGAGGTCGGTCGCGGTCGTCGCGACGCGCGCGTCGTCGTGTGCGGAGTACGCGGTATCCACCGCGGAGACGAGCGTCTGCTCGCTCGCCTTCATGTCGCCGTCCTGCTCGCGCTGCAGATCGGCGAGCAGCGCGAGCGCCTCCGCGCGCAGCGGCCCGTACTTCACGGTGGGCTCGTCGCGAAGCACCTCTTCGACGATCGCGCGCGCTTCCTTGTAGCGGACCGCGTTGGACAGCACCTTCGCCTGCGCGAGCTTCGCGCGCAGCTCGTCGACGCGCCGCCGCGCACCGGCATCGGCGGGCGGTGGCACGGGCGCGGTCAGCCCCGCGATGTCGCCGCAGCTCCGCACGGGCGTGAGGTGCGCGACGGCTTCGGCCGCGCGGAACGCGACGTCGCGATCCGCATCGGCGAGCAGCGAGGCGAGCGTCGCGAGCTCCTTCTCGCGCGTCGCGAGGCAGCTCATCCGCAGCGCGAGCACGCTCTCCGGCTGGTCGCCGCGCACGCGCGTCGCGAGGCAGGCATCGCGATGCTGCGCGACGAGATCCGCGGCGTAGCGATCGAGCCCGCCGCCGATCCCTTCGAACATCGCATCGAGGTTCGCGCGCCGGAATGCGGCGTGAACCCGCTCGCGGACCTGCGGGTCCCAGATCCCGGCGAGCCGCGCCTCGGCGCCGTCGCACTGCTGATTCCGGCGCTCCGCGAGCCGGTACGCGAGCAGCCCGCCGCCGCCGAGGACCGCGAGCGCCGCCGCCGCGACGAGCGTCCGCCGCACGCGCTTGGCCGGATCCGCCGCGAGCGCCGCGAGCAGCGCATCCATGGTCGGGTACCGCGCCTCGCGGTCGCGCGCGAGCCCGCGTGCGATCACGCGCGAGAGCCACGCCGGCAGCTTCGCGTCGCGCATCGCCTCGTTCGCGCGCTCGATGCGCGTCGACGTCTTCGCCTCCTCGATCGTGCGTCCGCCGAAGATCTTGTGGCCGCACAGCGCCTCGCACAGCGTCACGCAGAAGCTGAACTGGTCGGTGCGCTCGTCGATCGGCTCCGCCGCGTACTGCTCCGGCGACATGTAGCCCGGCGTGCCCATCACGGCGTGCGCGATCGTCAGCGGCACGGTCAGCGCCGACGGCGGCGGAGCGCCGGTGTGCGGGTCCTCGCTCGAGCCGACGCTGCGCACGAGCCCGAAGTCCGTGACGAACACGCGGCCGTCGCTGCCGACGAGCACGTTGTCGGGCTTGAAGTCGCGATGCACGAGCCCGGCCGCGTGCGCGGCGGCCAGACCGCGGCCACATGCCGTCATCACGTCGAGGATCTCGCGGCGCGAGTGCCGCGAGTCCTTCAGCCACTTGCGCAGCGTGCCGCTCTCGACGAGCTCCATCGCCATGAAGACGCGCGAGCCGTCGGCATCCTCGAACGTGCCGACGTCGTACACGGGCAGCACGTTCGGATGCTTGAGCCGCGCCATCGCCTGCGCCTCGCGCAACAGCCGGGCGCGCGCGTGCTCCGCGTTCGCATCCCTGCCCTCTACCGCGCGCAGCACCTTGATCGCGACCTTGCGATCGAGCTCCGGGTCGTACCCGACATAGACGAAGCCCGCACCGCCCGCGCCCAGTCGCGACAGGAGCACGTAGCGCCCCGCCATCGTCCCCGGCGCGAGCGGCTCGACGCGCGTGCTGCGTCGGTTCGTCGGATCCTCGGCGAGCTCCTGCGTGCGCACGGACGTCGGCGACTGCGGCCGCTCGCGCACGGTATCGCGCTGCTCGCTATCGTCGTCGTCCCGGCGCACCATCCCGGATCGTAACACCGCGCTCAGCGCAGGATCGCGGCGAGTACGGCGAGGACGAACACGGCGACGCCGATGTAGTAGTACGGCTCGATCCGGCGCGGGGCGCGGCGCCGCACGAGCGCGGTGCCCGAGAACGGCGACAGCTGCACGGGCCGCTCGTCCGCCTCGTTCGTCGGCTGCGTGATCGTCAGCGGGTGCTGGCCGCTGCCGTGGGCGAGCGATGGCGGGCTCGGCGCGCGGAACCTCACCTCGGGCGCCGGCGGCGCGGTCATCGGCATGTCGACGGGCTCCGTCGTCTCGTCGTGCTCGATCGCGATGATCGGGCTCACGGTCGTCATCGTCGCCGAGTCGGCGGGTTCGACCGCGCGCATCGCATTGCTCGTGATCGTCGCCGAGTCGGCGGGCTCGAGCGCGCGCACCGGCTCGACGGGCGTGAGCGGCGTCAGCTCGTCGAGCGGGGTGACGGGCGTGAACTCGCTCGCGTCGACCGGTGCGTCGAGCCGCTTGATCCGGCTGCTCGAGTGCGCGAAGCGGCGGCGGCGCTCCGAGAACAGCTGCTTCATCGGGCTCGTGATCGCGCCGTGGCCGAGCAGCATGCCGCTCGCGGCCGCGAGCTTCTCGAGCGCGAGCGAGAGATCGCCGGCCTGCTGGTACCGCGCGGCCGGATCGACCTGCAGGCACCGCATCACGATCTCCTCGAGCGCGTTCGGATAGCCGCGCACGACGAGCGACGGCAGCGGCACGGTCCCCGTCGTGATCCGCTCAAGCGTGAGCAGGTCGCTGTCGGCGCGGAACGCGCGCGTCATCGTCGTCAGCTCGTAGAGCACGATGCCGAGCGCGAAGATATCGGCGCGGCGATCGACGGCCTTGTGCACGACCTGCTCGGGCGCGAGATACGCGAGCTTGCCCTTGAGCATGCCGACGCCGGTCTTCGTCGCGCGGTTCGCGGCCTTCGCGATGCCGAAGTCGATCAGCTTGACCGCGCCGTCGTAGCCGATCATCACGTTCGACAGCGAGACGTCGCGATGGACGATCTCGAGCGGGCGGCCTTCGCTGTCGCGCAGGTTGTGGGCGTAGTCGAGCGCGTTCGCGACCGCCGTGACGACGGTCAGCGCGAAGGCGAACGGAAGCTGCTTGTCGCGGTCGTTCGCGCGCTTCCAGACCGTCTCCGCGGTCTCGCCGTGAACGTAGTCCATGACGAGGTAGTAGCGACCGTCGTCATCGCGCCCGACCTCGTAGATCGGCGAGATGAACTGGTGGTGAAGCTGGCCCAGCAGGCGCGCTTCATCGAGGAACATCGCGATGAACGCCTCGTCGTCCTCGGTCGTGCTCGGGTCGAGCGTCTTGACGACGACGCGGCGCTCGAAGCCGCCGAGCCCGGTCGCACGCGCCAGGTACACCTGTCCCATGCCGCCCGACGCCAGATGGTCGAGCACCTCGTACCTGCCGATTCGCTGAATGCCGAGCACGCAGACCCTGTGAAAGCGCGCTCACCATACACAACCACACACGGGAATCGAGCCCCAAAGCGTAGCGAGATCGATTGGTTCGACCTATGCCGCCCCGAGCTCGATGCCGATCGCGCGCGCGGTCCGCACCCGCTCGCCGCCCGGATCGCAGACCTTGAGCTTCGCGATCGCGGACTCGATCGGCTTCGCGATCACGTGGCCATGCTCGAGCGTCGCGACGTGGCCGAGCTCGCCGGCCGCGATCATGTCGACGGCCTTCACGCCGAAGCGCGTCGCGAGCTCGCGATCGAACGCGCACGGCTCGGCGCCGCGCTGGATGTGTCCGAGCACGCTCGCGCGGACCTCGTAGTCCGTCTTCGTCGCGATCAGATCGACGAGCTTGGCCGCCGCGCCGCCGAGCCGCTCCGCGCGCGTCGCATCGCCGGCCGCCTCGACGGAGTAGCTGCCGCCCTGCTGCTTCGCGCCCTCGGCGACGACGATGATCGAGTAGCTGTTGCCACGGCCGTGGCGCCGGTGCAGCGCATCGATCACGCGCGCCGGATCGTACTCGATCTCGGGGATCAGCACGACGTGCGCGCCACCCGCGAGGCCCGCCGTGAGCGCGATCCAGCCCGCGTAGCGGCCCATCACCTCGACGACGATGATCCGATCGTGGCTCTCCGCAGTCGTGTGGAGGCGCTCGAGCTGCTCGACGACGACCTCGACCGCGCTCTGGAAGCCGACCGTGTACTCCGTCGTCGCGAGGTCGTTGTCGATCGTCTTGGGCACGCCGACGATGTGCTTCGCGCCGCGATCGATGAACTTCTGCGCGACCGCCATCGTGCCGTCACCGCCGACGACGACGAGCCCCTGCAGATCGAGATCGCTGAGCGTCTTGATGCACTTCGGCGAGACGTCGTGGACCTCGCGACGGCCGTCGGGCAGCGTCAGCGCGTACGCGAACGGGTTCGCGCGGTTGTTCGAGCCGAGGATCGTGCCGCCTCGCCCGAGCACGCCCTGCACGGTCTGGCTCGTCAACAGGACGATGTCCTCGTCGTACAGCCCCTGGAAGCCATGGCGGATGCCGATGACGTCCCAGCCGAACGTGTGACGAGCGTGGAGCGTGACCGCACGGATCACTCCGTTGAGACCCGGGCAATCGCCGCCGCCCGTGAGCACTCCGATCCGCTTCGTCATCCCTAGGCCGCGCGGCGAAGATAGCGCAAGAGGTGCTCGGGCACCTTCGCGAGCTCGGCCGGATCCGGATCGACGATCAGCCCGCGGCAGGTCGCCGCGCCGCACGCGCACCGCTCGGCGACATCGCCGACGAACGCGTAGTCGTACGTGATCTCCTCACCGACCGGGATGTCGCGCAGCGCGATCCAGTGCGCGTTCACGCGCTGCTGCTCGGGATCCCACTTGCCGCGGACCTCCGAGTTCGGGTCACACGAGTGATTGAACCAGCGCGTCTGATCGACGAGGTCCCAGAAATAGGTTTCACCGAGGCCCGTATCCTCGCCGTCGAACACGAGCGCGTACGTGTCGTCGAAATCCGCGTCATCGCGGTAGAGCACGCCGTCGCCGAAGCAGACGACCTCGCCCTTCGCGAACGGCCGCGTCGTGATGACGCCGTAGCCGTGGATCGATGACTTCACGACGCGCAGACCATCGCAGAACGGCATGGGCGCGATGATGTGCCATGGTAGATTGCCCGGCGCAATGGATAAGAAGCTCAAGGTGGGTGTGCTCGGTGCGACCGGCATGGTCGGCCAGCGCTTCGTCTCGCTCCTCGCCGATCACCCGTGGTTCGAGGTCACGGCGGTCGCGGCGAGCGCGAGCTCTGCCGGCAAGTCGTACGCCGATGCCGTCGCGGGTCGCTGGGCGCTCGGGACTCCGGTCCCGGCCGCGACCGGCAAGCTCGTCGTCGGCGATGCGTCGCAGGTCGAGCGCGTCGCGTCGCAGGTCGACTTCGTGTTCTGCGCGGTCGACATGGCGAAGGACGCGACCGCGAAGCTCGAGGAAGACTACGCGCGCGCGGAGACGCCCGTCGTGTCGAACAACTCGGCGCACCGCTGGACGCCCGACGTCCCGATGATGATCCCCGAGATCAACAACGACCACATGGCGGTGATCGAGGCGCAGAAGAAGCGGCTCGGCACGAAGCACGGCTTCATCAGCGTCAAGCCGAACTGCTCGATCCAGAGCTACGTGCCGGCGCTCCATCCGCTGTGGTCGTTCGGCCCGCGGCAGATCGCGGTGTGCACCTATCAGGCGATCTCGGGCGCCGGCAAGACGTTCGAGACGTGGCCCGAGATGGTCGACAACGTGATCCCGTTCATCAAGGGCGAGGAAGAGAAGAGCGAGCAGGAGCCGCTGAAGATCTGGGGCTCGGTCGATCTACAGCGCGGCAAGATCGTCACCGCGAGCTCGCCCGCGATCACCGCGCAGTGCATTCGCGTGCCGGTCTCCGATGGCCACATGGCGGCCGTGTTCGTGAAGTTCGAGAAGAACCCGACGCGCGATCAGATCCTCAGCGCGTGGAAGGAGTACGCGGGCAAGCCGCAGCAGCTCAAGCTGCCGAGCGCGCCCACGCCGTTCCTTCACTACTTCGATGACGACACGCGTCCGCAGACGAAGCTCGATCGCGACGCGGGCAACGGTCAGGCGATCACGATCGGTCGCTTGCGTCCCGATGCGATCTTCGACTGGCGCTTCGTCGCGCTCTCGCACAACACGGTGCGTGGCGCTGCGGGCGGCGCGGTGCTCACCGCAGAGTTACTTACGAGCGCCGGACATCTGCACGCGAAGTAAGCCGAAACGCGGAATTTTGCCCTGCTGAGCTAGGTTTCGAGGGTTTTCGCGCAGGTGCACCTGCCGCACCGTGCTGCACCTCCGCCAGAACGCGACATCTGATCTCGGCGAGCGCCAGCGCACACTTCTATCTCACGAGAACCTTGCCGGTTTTGGCTTGCCAGGCCCGTTTGTATCGGCGACGGTAGGTTTTGATGTCCAAGAGCCTTGGTGATGAGAGGCGCGTCGCGAAGCGCCGATCGTCAGATGCAGCCCCGGCCGAGCCGGTGCCGCACCTCGCGAAGGGGACGCGGAACGGCCTCCAGCCGATGTCCGCGGAGGACGTCGAGGACCAGCTTCCGCTCTCTGAAGAAGAGCACGTGCTCGATGCCGAGCACGATGACGGCCACGTCGATCACGTCGATCTCAGCGCAGATGATGCGTCGATCGACGCTCACATGCTCGAGCTCGGCAAGCGCCGGTTCGGCATCTCGCACTTCCGTCCCGGTCAGGCGCTCGCGATCCGCAACGTGCTCGCCGGCATCGACACGCTCGCGATCATGCCGACGGGCGCCGGCAAGTCGCTCTGCTATCAGCTGCCCGCGCTCGAGCTTCCCGGCGTCACGCTCGTCGTCTCGCCGCTGATCGCGCTGATGAAGGATCAGCACGACAAGCTCGCCGAGCTCGACATCGAAGTCCTGCGACTGGATTCGACGCTGTCGCCCCGCGACGAGCAGGCCGCCCTCGCGCGCCTCAGCGAGAACCGGCCGTGCATCGCGTACGTCACGCCGGAGCGCCTCGGCGAGCCGCGCTTCCGCGAACGCCTCGCGAGCGTGAAGGTCGCGCTGTTCGTCGTCGACGAGGCGCACTGCATCTCGCAGTGGGGCCACGACTTCCGTCCCGCCTACCTGGGGCTCGGCGAGGCCGTGCGCGCGCTGAACAAGCCGCCGGTGCTCGCGCTGACGGCGACCGCGCCGCCCAAGGTCAAGGACGACATCCTCGCGCAGCTCCAGATCCCCGATGCGTCGGTGATCGACATCGGGCTCGATCGCCCGAACCTGCGCTACCACGTCATCAAGGCGTCGTCGGAGCGCAAGAAGCAGGCGCTGCTGCTGCGGCTGATCGAGAAGCAGCAGGGCTGCGGCATCATCTACGCGGCGACGGTGAAGACCGTCGATGCGCTCGCGGACTTCTTGTGGTCGCAGGGCGTCGAGTGCGGTCGCTATCACGGCCGCATGCGCGCCAAGGATCGCGAGCGCGTGCAGAGCGCGTTCATGGAGCACTCCGAGCCGCGCCTGATGGTCGCGACCAACGCGTTCGGCCTCGGCGTCGACAAGCAGGACCTCCGCTTCGTCATCCACTACAACTTCCCGGGCTCGCTCGAGAGCTACTACCAGGAAGCCGGGCGCGCCGGCCGCGATGGCCTGCCCGCGGACTGCGTCCTGCTCTACCAGCCGGAAGACAAGCGCATCCAGAGCTTCTTCCTCGGCGGCCGCTATCCGACGCCCGAGCAGACGCGCAACGTCGCCGAGGCGCTCGTGCACCTCACCGGCGGCAAGGTCGCCACACCCGAGACCGACGATCACGACCCGGTGTTCATCGCCGTGAAGGACATCGCGGAGCGCGCGGAGGCGCCGGCGAAGAAGGCGCGCGTCGTGCTGTCGTTCCTCAAGGAAGTCGGCTTCGCGGCCGAGGCGCCGGGCGCGCGGTTCGCGCCGCTGCACACCGAGCCGCCGTCGATCGAGGAGCTCGCGCGCGCCGCCAGCCGCTACGAGCAGAAGCGCGCCCAGGACCGCGCGCGCCTCGCCGCGATGCTGCGCTACTCGCAATCGCATCTGTGCCGCACGCGCCTGCTCGTCACGTACTTCGGCTACACCGACGCGCCGGCCTGCGGCACGTGTGACAACTGCCAGCGCGCCGCGAAGGCCGCACCGGTCCCCGAGCGCGACGCTGGGACCCGCGCCGCCGAGCAGACCGCGCGGCGAGGTGGCGATCAGCAGACCCGCAAGGAGCTGCTCGAGGAGGCGATGCGCCGCCGGCACACCGCCGGTCGCGGCCGCGCCTTGAAGATCGAGCGGGTCAAACGCCCCGTCTTCGGCCCGCTCGAGAAGGGCGACATCGTGCGTCACGCGCACTGGGGCGAGGGCGAGGTCGTGCGCGTCGTCGGCGACTCGATCTACACGTTCTTCCCGGTGCACGGCGAGAAGCTGCTCAAGGCGAGCTTCCTCGAGAAGATCAGCGCCTAGGCGACTTAACGCGCCTTCACACGGCGGTCGTGCCATGCTGGGGTCGTGGCCCCTACCCTCGCGCAACGCCAAGTCGCCTGGTGGTGCTGGGGCGTCTCCGCGTTCCTGATCCTCGTCGGGGTCGTCGGCCTGTTCACGGAGAACATCGGCCCGATGCCGACGAACCGCCTCCACGCGGTGGGCCTCAACCTCGGCGTCGGGCTCGTCGGGTTCGCGTTCGCGCGGTTCTCCGAGGAACGCGCATTCGTCCTGCTCGTGGGCATCGGCATGCTCGCGCTCGCGGTCCTGGGCTTCATCCCGGCCACCCAGACCGTGCTGTACGCCCGCCTGCACATGAACATGGCGGAGAGCGTGCTCGAGCTCGCCGGTGGCGTAGTATCGCTCGCGCTGTGGGCGCGCAGCCGCTAGACGTACCGGCCGTCCGGAGACCCCTCGGTCTCGAGCTGGTGCTCGTCGCGCTCGTCGCGCTCGCGGTGCTCGTACCGGGCATCACGCGCTACTCGCTCGTCGACCCGTGGGAGACGCACTACGGCGAGGTCGCCCGCAACATGCGCGCGAACCACGACCTCGTGCACATGGACTGGCCGGGCACCAACGCGCAGGCCGACGCCGACGAGGGCTTCCGCAGCAAGCCCGTCCTGACGTTCTGGCTGATGGCGGCGGGCATGCGCGCGTTCGGCGTCGCGGCCGACGGCGGCTACTCCGGCGAGCTGGTCGCGAGCGGCCGCACGATGGCCGCGATCCGCTTGCCGTTCATCTGCTGCGCGGTCATCGGCCTCTTGCTCGTGTGGTTCATGCTCGCGCGGCTGGTCTCGCGGCGCGTCGCGTGGCTCGCCGTGCTCGCCACCGGCTCGACGCCGTTCTTCTGCCTGATCGCGCGCCAGGGCATTCCCGACATGCCGCTGTGCATGACCGTGATGGGCGCGATGTCGCTGTTCATCCTCGCGCTCGAGGACGACGGGCCGATCGTCGCCGGCTGGCGCGGCCTCGACGCGCGCCACTGGCTCGTCGGCGCGTGGGGCCTGTTCGCGTTCGTGCAGGCCGCGTACGCGGTCCTCTACTTCGTGCGCTCGCCGTGGATCGTGATCCCGCTGTTCCCCAAGCCCGTGCTGTTCTTCCCGGTCTTCATCGCCGTGCTGATGGCCGGTCTCGACACGCGCGTCTGGCGCTTCTACGCCGTGCCGCTCCGCTACCTGTTCCGCGTGCTGATGCTGCCGTTCACGTGGTCGTGGGCGCGCGCCGGCGTGGTCGCCGAGAAGCTCGTCGCGATGTCGCCGCTGACGACGAGGCGACAGGTGTACTTGCTCTGGGCGTACGGCGTGCTCGGCGTCAGCATCCTCGCGAAGGGCCCGCCCGGTGTGACGGTCGTCGTCGCGGTGGCCGCGTTCTACGTCGTGCTGCTCGGGCGCTGGCGCGAGCTCGTCGACGGCGGCTTCGAGATCAAGCGCGGCCTGCTCCTCATGACGATGGTGTTCCTGCCCTGGCACCTCGGCATGTGGCTCAAGGACGGCCTGCGCTTCATCTCCGACTACATCTTCATGCACATCCTCGACCGCGCGACGGCCGACCCCGACAAGTCGCTCGGCACGTTCGAGTACTACACGTCGCAGCTCGGCCACGGCATGTGGCTGTGGGCGGCCCTCGTGCCCCCGGCGATCGCGACCGCGCTGTTGCGCGCCCGGACGGCCACGCGCGAAGGCCGCGTCCGCTTCCTCGTCGCGCTGTGGGCGATCGCGGGCATGGCCGTGTTCTGCCTCGTCACGACGAAGTTCCACCACTACATCCTGCCCGCCGTCCCCGCGTTCGCGATCCTCGTCGCGTTCTTCCTCGACGATCTGTGGGCGCGGCGCGACCGCCTGCACCCCGCGTTCGCCGCGATCGGCGTCGCGATCGTGCTGCTCGTCGCGCGCGACCTGATCTGGGAGCCCGACCGCTGGATCGAGCTGTTCACGTTCCGCTACGACCGCCCGTGGCCGTTCGTCGAGCCGTGGTCGATCGACACCTCCGACGCGTTCCTCGCGCTCGGCCTCGTCGCGGCCGCCAGCGTGCTCGTGCTCGCCGTCTGGCGCCGCGCGGGCGTGCTGCTCGTCGGCGCCGTCGCGCTCGCGATCTGCATCTGGGCGCTGCAGGTCTACATGCCGATCGCCGGCACGCACTGGGGCATGCGCGAGGCGATGCGCACCTACTACGAGAAGCGAACGATCTACGGCGACCACGTCGTCTACTACGGCGCGAGCGAGCTCGCCGACGACTGGGCGAACCGGACGACCTGGACGGTCGAGACGTTCATCCCCGACACGCTCGTCGTCGGCCAGCCGATGACCGTCACGCTAACCGTGATGAAGCCGGACGACGCGCGCGTCACCGACGCGACGCTCACGCTCGTCGGCACCGCCTCGCGCATCCACGCGCACGCGATCGACATCACGTTCCCCAAGCCCGAGCTCGCCAAGCTCGAGCCGCTGATCGCGCGAGGCCGCCAGGACCGCAAGCACGGCGGCCCACCGCGCCACGCCGTCGACGCCGACCGCCTGATCGTCTGGAACCTCTACTGGCGCGGCGAGCAGTTCTGGAGCGGCGGCGAGATCTGGGGCGCGCTCCCCGAGCTCAAGACCACGTTCCAGTTCGCCGAGAACGACAAGATGGTCAAGTACCTGACCGACCGCACGCGCACGACGCCCGGCCGCCACTACTTCGTGATCACGGAGGCCGGCCACATCCCCGGCATCCGCGCCGCGATGCCGACGACGCGCGCGAAGGAGACGTTCGAGGTCCTGAACACCACGTCGAACAAGTTCACGCTGGCCGGCTTCGAGCTCTAGCCGCGCTGCCGCCGCGCCTCGTACAGCGCGAGCGCAGCGGCCACCGACACGTTGAACGAGCCGACGCCGGCGCGCGCCATCGGGATCAGCGCGTGGAAGTCGCAGTTCTTCGCGACGAGCGGCCGCACGCCGCTGCCCTCCGCGCCGAGCACGAGCACCGTCGGGCCCTTGAGGTCGATGTGCTCGATCGGCTGCGCCTGCTCCGTCGCGTGCACCGCGACGCGCCACACGCCAAGCTCGCGCAGCTCCTCGAGGGCACGCACGAGGTTGCCGACCTGCGCGATCGGCAAGAGCTCGCTCGCGCCGGCACTCGTCTTCGAGACGATCGCCGTCACCTGCGCCGCGCGATGCTCCGGGATGATCACGCCGCTCGCGCCGAGCAGGTACGCACTGCGCAGGATCGCGCCGAGGTTGCGCGGATCCTCGACGCCGTCGAGCGCGATGATCAGCGCCGGCTCGTGCGTGCCATCCGCGCGCGCCGCCCCTTCGAGCAGCGCGTCGAGATCCACGTAGGCGAGCGCGCCGACCCACGCGACGACGCCCTGATGGCGCGCGTCCTCGCCGGCGGCACGGTCGAGGATGTCGCGCTCGCGGTCCTCGACGCGAATGCCGGCCGCGCGCGCCGCCGTCACGATCTGCGCGACGGGGTCGCTCGTGCCGCGCGCGTCGTTCGCGCCCTTGTCGGCGCGGCGCGGGTCGACCCACAGCGCCTTGATGCTGGCCGCGCGGCGCGCGAGGAGCTCGCGCACCGGCCCGACGCCGTACACGACGCGCTCGCCCGGCCCGCGGATGGGGCCGCCACCGCCCTCGCCTCCGCCTGCGGTATCGCGTGGGCCCCCCCAAGGTTCGCGTGGGCCACCACCGTGCTCGCGCGGACCACCACCACGCTGCTCGCGCGGACCACCACCA
>CAYUNM010000073.1:0-30718 GCA_964446175.1 uncultured Kofleriaceae bacterium | reverse complement strand
GGTCTCGATGCACCCGGTGACGCGCTCGAGCGCCACGCAGATGCCGTGGCGGACGCCGTCGTTTCGGGCGGCTCTGCCGAGGGGCTTCTCGACGGCATGACGGCGAGCGGTGGCGATGCTGCCTCGACTCAAGCAGTACAGCGTAAAGCTGCCGCGACCCCGGAGCCGCGAAGTGACGCCGATACGCGCACGCTGCTGCAACGGTACTTCTATGACAACTCCACGCATGTCTGGGGCGCTGTTGGAACTCACATGCGGTCGATTCAGTTGCCCACGCCGCACGAGCGGCTGACATGGGTCGACCACGAGTCCTGCGTGGTCAAGCTCCTCATGCAACTCGAGAGCGCGATCGGGAAGTTCAACCCGATTGCGCCTCTCGACGAGATCCTTCACCCGACCGACGTCGTGCGGGCGTTCGGCGGAATGGTCCCTCAGACGATCGGCTGGTTTCCCGAGATCGGCATCGCTGTTGCGCAAGCGATCCATCTAGCGGTCGTTTCTTCGATCAAGCGGCTCGCACCGCGCTACGTCGAGGTCGCGGATTCGCGCAGCGCAGCCGGGCCCGATGCCGTGCGCTGGGATGAGCTCGTCGCGTCGAAACCCATTGATCGCTACGTCGCCGTTGCGTTGTGTTGGCGGAACGCCGTGACGCTTCAGCCTCTCGATGCAAAGGCCGCGAAGGCTGCCAAGGGCAAGAAGACCGAGCTACGTAGCCTGAACAGCTACCGCCTGGTCGGCGAGAAGGATCCGTCGCTGTGGAACTGGCTGCGCGTCGACCCGCCGGATGCATCTCCGGAGGAAGTCGCGGCGGAGATCTTCAAGGTCTCCGATGACCACGGCGACAAGTCCGCTTCGTTCAACGCCTACCTGCTTACGCCGGCGCCGCCGCTGTATGGCGTGCCCAAGCATCTGGCGATCAAGAACCCGCTGTTCAAGCGTGTTGCTCCCCAGAACGTCTCGCTAGAAGGCGACACGGTGAACGCGCAGCTCATGCGCGTGGTCAACAGCGACGCTGCCGATGAGGTCGCGATCGGCCCGCAAACGGGGCCGCAGCCGAAGTCGCAGCCGCGCCCGGAAACCAGTCAGGTACGCGAGACACTTCACGACTGCGAGCTTCAGCTGCAGGCGATCACCGAGCAACTCGTACCGTGGAAGCTGTCCGGCCGGATGGGTGGTGCGACGGCATTCCTGAAGCGTCGCGAGACAGACATCGGTAGCGCTGATCCGGATCGGCTGAGCCAGTGGTCGCGCGTGCTCGACGAGCAGAAAGGTCGGCTCGCGCGGATCGGAGGAATGATCGTCAGCGTATCGGGCGCGGCGACGAAGCTGGGCGCGAAGCCTGGTGATCCTCAATCCGCGCCGATGCTGGAGATCCTCGAGCTTCTTGCGGTTGCAGCAGGTACTTCCCAGGTCGCGGCGGCTTCCGAGCAGAAGTTAGCGGAGGCGATGCAGCTCCAAGCGACGCTCAGCGTTCGTGCGCTTGAGTCGACCGAGCAGGACATGATGGGGTCGCTGGCCAACGCGCAGCAGCAGACCGGCGACACCAAACGCGCCGGTGCGATCTCGCAAGAGGCCGCAACGCTCGAAACCAAGTCGCGGCAGATGCAGGCTCAGATGCTCAACGGCGAGGACGTCGACCCTGACGCCCTCGAGGATGTGTCGCTGAAGTCCGAGGAGAACGCGATGGAGTCGCGCCTCTACGCGACTCTACACACCATCGGTGAGCTCAATCACCAGTCGGTCGATGCAGGCAAGGGAGACGCGGCGATCGTCGCGTCGATGTTCAGTGGCGCGTTCCGCGATCTTCCCTCCGTCACGAAGCGCATCGCCGACGAGCTGTCGCCGGTTCACAGCACGCTCATGTCGATGCGGCAGAACGTCGAGCAGGAGCTCGACAGCGGCCGAGGCTCGCCGAAGCGTCGCGCGGAGCTACGCGAGCAACGCAGACAGATCCTCGCGAACGTGAAGGAGCGCTACGCGAAGCTCGCGAAGGATCGCGATCTCGAACACTTCTTCCAGAATGCGGCCAAGCTGATCGAGAACCAGCAGTTTCGGACCGCGTGCGTCAAGGTTGCCGTGATGATCGGAATCTCGATCGTCGCCGGCGCCGCAGCCGGGGTTGCAGCGCGTGCGGTTGGTGGCCTTCTGATGGAAGCATCGGGCGCCAGCACGGTCGCCGAGCTGGGCTCTGTTGCGCGCGCGGGAATCGCGATCACCCGGATCGGCGTCGACACGACGATCAGCGCGGCAGGTACATCCGCCGTTCAGGGAACATCTTTCACAGAGGCGTGGAAGGAAAACCTCATTATCAGCCTCGGCACCTCGGCGGTGTTCGGCTCGATCAGCCGATATGCCGCCGAGCAAGCTCAGCTCGAAGGTCGCATCGCCAAGACGTGGTCGCAGGTCGGCAAGCTCGGCAAGCTCGGCATGGTCGCGAAGGAAGTGGGGGCGATCAGCGCCCATACGCTCTGGGGCGCGGCGATGGGCGAAGTCGCTAACCGCATCGTGACCGGGCAAGCGGCGCCACCACCGTCGACGCTGCGTGAATGGGCGTTGCAAGGCGTTTCCGTCGCGGTAGGTCGACACATTTCGACTCGTCTGACGACGAACTCGAAGATGTTCAAGGCGATCGAGGACAGCGCCGAGGACCGTGGCCGGTCGTTGTCGAAAGCAGCCACGAAGCTCAAGGAGCTCGCGAACCGAGTGGTTTCCGGGAAGCAACCGGACCTCGCTCTCGAGCTGCTGAATGAGCACGATCAGTTCCTGCGCAAGCAGATCGACGAGATCGATCGTGCGATTGCGAAGAGGGGCGATCCAACGGGCGAGCTTGGGGCTGCTCGTCAGAATCTCGTGGCAGCCGCCGAAGTCGCCGGTTCGCTCGGTATGACCGAGACGAAGTTCACGATCATCGGCATGGAGGAGTTGATCCCTGGTGAGCTGTGGAAGGGCTCGCGTGACCAGATCGAGCGTTCGCTCGCCCAGGCGAAGCAGGATGGTCAGAACCCGAAGGTGATTTCTCGCGAGGATGGTCGCTGGAAGGTCAAGGTCGGCGAGCGCGAGTATGTGATCCAGGAGACCGTGTCGTCGGAGAAGACGGTCAATGCGGAGCGCGTGATGCTCGCAGGCGGCGACGAACGGCTTCGGGTCGCAGCTAAGCTCGTCCCGACAAAGCCAGGCTCGCTCGACGTCTTCGTCCACGGGACTGTCGACGATTTCATCGTGCTTCGCGATGGCCAAGAGATTCACTTGCCCCCTCGGCAAGTCGCCGAATACATCAAGAGCCAGGGCCTCGAGTTCAAGAGGATCCGTCTGCTCGCATGCAGTAGCGGCGTCCATCCGAAAGGCGCCGCCCAACATCTGGCGAACAAGCTCGGAGTCGTCGTCGAGGCGCCGACGGACAAGGTCTGGATTCATCCCGATGGAACGCTCACGATCGGTCCTGCTGCGAGCCGCAACACCGGCAAGTGGATCGAGTACGACCCGAAGCCCTCACAGACGAGATACTCAAAGGCGGCTGATGCACCGGACGACGCGGCTGCAGAAGGGGCGCCTGGCGCGGTCGATGTCGGTTCCAAGAAGCCGGATCCCGTTCGCACGCAAGCCGCCGATCGACTCGATGCAGCAAATGTCGAGGAAGTGATTCGACGGATCGAGAGGAAGCCCGGCGGACGCAAGCTATCGGACGAGCAGAAGGCTGCGTTGCGTCGGCAAGCGAAGAACAAGGGAGAGAAGTGGAACCTGGACGACAAGCTGCGAGGGGAGGTCGCTCACGTTCTGGCGGATGAGAACCTGCCGCGGTCGTTTCCGACGATCGATCGCGTTGAAGGCGTTGACGAATACGGCTTTGCGACAGAAGTCACGAGCATCAAGAGTCACAAGCTCTACCTCTCCTCGTTTCGCGAACCGAACGCGTTCTATAGGATCCTTGTCGACGAAATTAACGAACTCGCCGCCTTCGATTCGGAATTTCACGACGGCGTTCAGGTGTCACGGGGTGAGAACACCAGACTCGTCTTGGAGATCGAGGTACCTCGAGGCTCGCTGTCGACAGCGAAAGGCGCTGGGCGCATGTACGATCTCAGGTTGCAGTGGGCCCGGGAATCGGCGAACGCTCAGGCGTACGCACAGAGCAAACATGTGAAGCTTGTCTTCAAGACATCGAGATGACGCAGCCAGCTATCTCACTCATCGTTCACCGAAAGTCCGGAAAGCTCTTCGTGACACCCTGGGTGTTGTCGAAGGTGGGCTTTCAGTGCACGGACGACGTATTTGCAGCCGCGCAAGGTGTCGATGGTCTGGTTACGGCGCTCGAGCGCGCGGCAGCACGCGCTCGCGATGTATCGATTCTCCCGATCGAGACGCGCTTTGCGGATCGCGGAGAACGTTACTGGGAGCGTGCCGGCTGGCCGTCGGAGAAGGAGTTCGTAAAGAACGCCACGGCGGTGACGGTGCTCATTAGCTCGAAGAGCACGGAACTCCAACATCACGTGCCGATGAAGGGCAATGACGGGATGCAGGCGAAGACACCTCGCAAGCGGCTGGAGCCGGGCCTCTCCTTCCAAGAGATTGCGACGGAGGTTCTAGCGATGTTCGAGCGACTTGGCTGAGGAGCTGCGTAGTCGAGCTGACGGGACGCTCGCGGCGCATTGCCAGGCTTGCGAACTTTGCCATGTCCGCGTATCCATGGGGCGTGGGGAAGAAGCGAGTGCAGCTTGCCGGCAACTTTGTCGAGCAGGGCTGGAACGACATTGGTGCACCGTCGCTGGTCGAGCAGCGAGGTCGACGTCCACCGGCGAACAAAGACAAGGTTGTGGCGTACCTGAAGGCGGGCGCGGCGTACATCGTCTCGCCGGGATTTGACGAGGACTTCTTCGCTCCGCCGAAATTGGCTGCGGTCAGCACGATCCTGACCGACGGTGAGTACGCGTGGCCCTCGGCGCTTGCGTACTACGTCGAGAACTACGATGTCGGGCTGACGCCCGACTTCGAAGCTCACATGCAACGGAATCATTGGAAGGTTCCCGAGAACATCGACCCGCGGTCGCTTGAGCTCCCGCCGGCGCCACCCGAAACCTAGGTCGTTCCCGAACTCGGTCTCGCGTGCTCAGCGCCGCGCCTCGCGCGTGAGCACGCGGCCCATGGCGCGATATTCGCTGCGAGCAGCGCGTTGCAAGTGCTGCATGCTGATAGCGGCACCTTCCTCGGCAGCGAGAAACGCCGCCGTCAGCGTCGCGTTGCGGATGTTGGCCCCGGTCATCGCGCCGAATTGCTCGGCGAGCACGCGGACGTCGATGTCGTGCGCCAGCGGCGCTCCTGCATCGAGCATCGCGCGCCACAGCTTTGCGCGTTCTTCGGCCTCAGGCGCACCGAACACGATGTGACTCGCGAGGCGGCGGCGCAGCGCGGGGTCGATGCTCGTATCGAGGTTCGTCGTCAGGATGACGACACCGCCAAAGCTCTCGACCCGCTGCAGGAGGTAGTTGACCTCAAGATTCGCGTATCGGTCGACAGCCGACTTGACCTCCGCCGAGCGTTTCGCGAACAGCGCATCGGCCTCGTCGAAGAGAAGCAGTGCGTGACCGGATTCCGCGGCCTCGAACACCTTGGCGAGCTGCTTTTCGGTCTCGCCGATCCACTTCGAAACGATGCGCGAGAGATCGACCTGATACATCTCGAGTTGAAGCTCGCGCGCGATCAGACCGGAAACCATTGTCTTGCCTGTACCCGGAGGCCCGGAGAACAGGGCTGCGACGCCGGCGCCCCTTGCAAGCTTCTTTCGAAAGCCCCAGCCATCGAGGACGGCGTGGGCATTTCGAACGCGACCGACGAGGGCGACGACGTCGTCCAGGGTGTCAGGCGGCAGGACGAGCTCATCCCACACTTGCGTGATCTCGACTCGCTTCGCCAGCTCTCCCAGCTTCTCGGCGATGTTGTCCTGCACACCGGCCGTGAGCGCTTCGAGCGTTGGTGTCGCCGCGCGATGACGAGCGGAGCGGGCCGCGGCGAAGATGCCGCCCGCGCCGAGGGCATAGCGATGCGCAACGAGGTCGAGCTCGGCTTCGTTGGGCGTCTCGCCCAAGGCGTCGATCCACAGGTCGCGGCGAGTTGCAGCGTCCGGTAGTGGCCAGCGCGAGCGCACGACCATGCGGCGCTCGGGTCGGAGCTCGACGTTCGGCGCGCTCGTCGTGATCACCACGGGCCCGTCGAGCGCATCGAGAGCGAGCACGAGCGCATTCTTCGCCTCCTCGTCGAGCTTTGCCCAGAGGTCGTCGAGGTTTGCGATCACCGGCATCACGTCGAGTAGCAACGCTTCCCGCCGAAGGGCGGCGAGCACGTGCTCAGCGCGCCGCGGTGACACACGGGAGAAATCGACAGACAGGACACGTCGCGGGGCGGCGGCAAGTGCGACGGCAGTGCGCCGGCCAGATCCAATGGTGCCCTCGATCAGCACCGTGGCGGGCTGGGTGGACCCAATCCATGTGGACAGCGCTTCGAGCACGGCGCGTTGCTCGTGCGAATGCCGTACAACACCAAGCGGGACGATGCCGCCGGCAGCCGCGATCTCCGGATCGATTGTATCGTCGCCGCGCAGGTACTGAACGACACGGAAGCTCGTCGTCCACGGGGTGATGACGTCGTAGGGCTCGGGGCCAATAGCGGTCACGATGCCGCTGCTGCGAAGGCGATGACGCGGATCGAGGAGCTCCAGCAGCGCGTGGCTACGGTCGAACGACAGTTCGCGCCAGGCGGTGTGCTGGGCGAGGCTGACGCCGCCTCGCGCTTCGGGGCCGAACACGGCGCGGGCATTCGCGTTGATCGACGGCTCCGCTGCACGCGCCACGATCGACCAGAGAAGCTCGACCTCGTCGTCGGTGAGACCGAGCGTTAGTCCGAGAGCCTGAGCACGCGAGCCAGGTGCGGCAGCGATCCGCTCCGGTAGGGGCGCGATGTGCTCGGGATTGTCGGTGCGCGCCGCGATGCGCGCCGCAGATGCTGCGACGAGACCTACCCACCGCTCGAACTCGGAATCCATCACGCGCCTATCATGCACCGCGATCGGTTGGGGGACTGCCTTGGACGTCGTGCGGATTTCGCTGGTTCGCGATCATCGAGTCTAGAACTCCGACCGCGGCTTTCGTTGCTGGCAGCTCGACTGGTCGCGCTCGCGCCGCGGTTCACACAGGCCCGGGGTGATAGCCACCGGCAAGACCTGGACCGCTCTGTGCCGGTGGCGTTAGCTGCCGCCGCCGCAGGCAAGGCGGGCCACATCGTTGCGCCTACCTCGTACGGACGGGCCGCGACCATCCCAATACGAGGCTCGGGTCGGTTCGCGCTGTTGGCCGGCATGTACTCCGACCGCGGCGAGGCTCCGTTTCGGGTCACGTTGGTCGCGGGGAAACATCGCAGCGCCCCGCGACCGTGCAATTGATCGCGACGTTCCGACCGACGCTCGACGGTGCCGGCAGCTTCTCCGAACAAGTCGACCCGATATCTCGCGAGCAAATGTTGGCGATACGTCGCCCGAAATGTTGGCCGATTCTCGCTGCGACGGGGCGAACACGTCCCACTTGCTCAACAGGTCCTCTGTCCGCATCGCGGACAGAGGACCGTGCGATCGGTCAGATGCCATGTTTAGCCGCGTTTTCTTGGTGTTACTGAACGCATGAGCGGTGACGTCAGACCCGGCCGCTAGGGTCGCCAGCATCGAAGGAGATCGGTGCATGAGCGAGCTGGCGTATTCGGTGAACGGCGACACGTTCGAGGTTCCAAACACGGTGTCTGCGTGGCGGGTGCGGCGTCTCAAACCGCGCGGCGCGCCCGAGCTGGTGTATGCGCGCGATGGACGTCCTCTGACGTTGCCGATCGAGGCCGACCTCGATGACCTGCACGAGGCGGTGAGCACCTCCGGCAAGTACCGGCTCGATCCGATCGGCGACGATGGGAAGAGCGTCGAGAGTGTACCGGCCGCGTACATCCAGGTGACGAAGGGCGAGCGTAACGCCGGCTCGGATCATCACCTCGAACGCGCGAGCGACGCACGCGCCGACACGACGATCGCCGGCCTCGGTCAGGCCGTGATCGAGGCTGTGCGCTTGAACGCGGAGGCCCTGCGCCAGAACGCCGAAATCTCGATGCGCGCGGTCGACCGTCTGCCTCAGCTGATGGAGGCAATGACGACGATGTTGAATGTTGCGACCGGAACGCACCTGTACGCGCTGCAGCAACGCGACGTTCCAGTAGCAGCACTTCGGAACGCGGCGAACGACAACGATGACGAAGACGATGATCGCGACGAAGAGACCGACGACGAAGATGACGTCGACGCACGCACTCCGACGCTCGGCGGCTTCCCCTTGACGCCGGGATTCGACATCAACAAGATCGTCTCGCAGGTCGCGTCCGACGTCGTGTCGAAGTTGATCGACAAGCTGAGCGGCGGCATGCCGTCGCTGGGCGCAATCCTCGACCCGCGCAAGGCCTACGCCGAAGGGCAGCGTAAGCGCGCAGCGCAGGGCGCGCCTCCGCCGGAGCCGGATCGGACATCGTCGACAGATGCTGCCGCATCCGTCGCATGTACGCCGCCTACTGCCACGGCGGCAACGGTGCCTGCATCTGCAGGCGGCATCGTTCCCACCGATGCGGCGAGCATGGCGCACTTCTTCGCGGTAAGGAATGCGCTGGCGCGCGACGAACAGATGCTCGTCGTAGCGGTGGCGCAGGAGCTGACGGACGAGCAACGGGCAGCGTGGTTCTCCGAGCTGCTGCCGCTCAGTGTGCCCGACGCGGTGGCTAAGGTTCGCGCCACGCTCTCGCAGCTCGAGAAACCTCAGCCCTCATCGTTGATGCCATCGCCGTCGGCGAGAACGCAGACCGAGGGACCACGGGCACAGAGCATCGCGCCGAAGCCATCGAACGCTGCGCCGAAGCCACCGGAACAGGGTCGTGGCGGCGCGAGCTGAGCCGCCGGTCGCATCCGTCCGTCGTCATTGATCGCCCGGCCACCCGCACTGCACCGTTGCGGGGTGGCGGTGCATTGCCCGAGGCAACAGGAGAAAAGAGCATGGGGAATAGGTACAACATCGAGAAGAGGCACAAGGTACGCAACACGGCCGAGCCCGCGAGCACGGGCGGCTCGTCCACGGTGCAGCACCTCGCGTTTACCGCGGCAGGCGCCGCCGGTTCGGCGCTCTTGGTCGCGCTACTCGCGCGTCGTGGCTATCCGCCGAAGAAGATCACCGGCGCTCTTGCCGCGCTCGGCGCCGGGCTCGCTGCCATTGGTGACAACGACGCGCTGCGCGCGTTTGGCTCGGGGGCGATGAGCGGCTCAGGCGCACAGCTCGTGCTGATGCTGTTCTCCGAGTACCAGGACAAGAAGAACGTCGCCGCTGAACCGTCGCTCGTGACGTCGTGCGATCAGCCATTCCCCGCGTCTGCGGTCCCCGCCAACGCAAACGTGGTGTCGGCCACGGCGAAGGCTGCTGCGTCGTGACGCCGCGCTTGAGCTATCGAGAGGCCGCGCGGTTTCTCGGTGTACCCGTCGGCACGCTACGCAGCATGGTGTGCCGTCGGCAGGTGCCGCATATCCGCATCTCGCCGCGCGTGGTCGTGTTCGACGTAGCTGTGCTCGAGGAATGGATCGCGTTGCGGCATGTGACCGTCGCGAATGACGATCGCGGCCCGAACAACGAGGGTGCGTCTGTGGACGAGAGCGACCACGCGGCATAGGCTGGCCCTGCCAGAACCCTCACCCGTACGGAGTCCATCACCGGTCGCTCTCACATCCATTCGCTCTGCCGCTGGTGACCTCCGTACGAAGAGGGTTCTGGCGAATACTCGGCGTCCGTGAAGCCGGCGGCGGAGCCTTTTCGGCGTGCATCTCTGCGCGCCATCGGAGACGTTGCATGATCAAGCGTATCGAGCGTCGCAAGGCGACCATGTGGCAGGTCTATGGCCGCCGCGATGGGAAGAAGATCTACGTTGGAACCTATGCGAGCCAGCGCGAGGCGCAGGCCGCCGATCGTCGACACGTCGTCACGCAGGAGCAGATAGCCGCCGGTGAGCTCCCCGCCGAGCTCGACCTCGATCGCACGGTGAAAGAAGCGGCCGATGAATGGCTCGCGTCGCTCAAGGCGAGCGGCTCGCGCTCGCACGGCAACTATGCCGAGCGTGTGCGGATGTACATCTTGCCCAAGCTGGGTTCGGTGCCGATCGCTTCGGTTCGCAAAGCCCACGTGATGCAGTGGCGCGACGAGCAGGCGACAAAGTTCGCCGCAACAACGGTCAACGGCAATTTGACCTGCCTGTCGTCGGCGTTCTCGTATTTCGTCGATCGTGAGTGGGTCGAGATCAACCCGTGTCACGGCGTGTCGCGGATCGAGGAGAAGGACGCGGCAATCTACACGTGGATCCAGACACGCGAAGAGATCACGAAGCTGCTGATCGAGTGCCCGAAGGGGATCCGCGAGATCGTGACGATCGCCGTTGGCACCGGGATGCGCCTCGACGAGCTGGTTCACCTCCAGTGGGCCGACATCGATCTGGAGCGCCGGCTGATCGCGGTGCACCGCGGGCGCCACGGCACGACGAAGTCGGGCAAGGCCCGCTACATCCCGATCCTGAACACGCTCGTCCCGTTCCTGAGGGACCTCGGCCTCAAGCGCGGTGGCGCGAAGCTGGTGTTCCCGGGCGAGGACGGCAAGCCGCGCTCGAAGCCGGGCGTGCGGTTTCCGTTCAAGCAGGCGGCCAAGCGGGCCGGTCTACCGGAGGCACTGCGGTTCCACGATCTCCGCCACACCTTCGCGTCGCACTGGGGCCTCGACGGCGGTGACATCTTCCGGCTCTCGAAGATCCTTGGCCACGCGAACGTGACGATCACGCAGAAGGTCTACGCGCACCTCGCGCCGGAGGCGTGGGAGCAGGACTACCACCGCGTGTCGTTCGTCGTTCCCGACAGCGGAACCATGTACGCGCTCACGAAGCGGAAACCGTCGAAACCTGCAGTGGGCGTCAACACGGACGCATCGATTCAGGGACAAAGCGACCGCGCGGCGTAGCCGACCGGCGCGGAGCCGCGCGGTCAGACCGACCATCTACAATCCTGACCATGACGGACCTCTGGCCGACGATCGGATCACCGTTCGCTGATCAAGCAGAGGATTGGGTACTCGAGCGGACCGTTCCGCTATACGCGCAGACTCGGACTGGCAATCCGGTACTCGAGGGAAGCGCCGTCTTGTTGCGTATCGGCGAACTTGCGTTTCTGGTTACCGCGGGCCACGTGATCGCTGGGGTCGTGAAGGATGGTGACCGGCGCCTGTTGGTTGGCACTGTACCCGGACAGAGCCTTGTGAGCCTCGAGGGGCTTGATGTCGCCGTGTCTACCGACAAGAACGATGTCGACATTGCCTTCCTTCGCCTACCGGAAGGCTTGGCCGCTGAGATCGGCGCACATAAGAGGTTCCTCGGACTCGATCGCGTCGATACGGCCCGCGCGCCAGCTGTGCCCGGTTGGTACATGATCATTGGGTTTCCGCGACAGCACACGACTCGGGACGCCGAGAACCGGACCGTGAACTCGGGCGCGCTTTGCATGCACACGGTGCTTCGTGAAGATGCCGCCGGGCTTGCGCTCGGTACGTCCATCGGGCTTGCCTTCGAGCGTTACGGGAAGGATGCCAACGGTGACGCACTCGAGACACCCGCGCTGCCGGGAATCAGCGGGTGCGGTATCTGGTGCGTGTCGGTGTCGAAGGACGAAGTCGCAAGAGGTGCATGGACCACGGACTCGATCTTCCTGGCCGGGATCGAGCACACAGTGCTCGGCCAAACGACGATCAAGGGGACTCTGGCCTTTCACGTCGAATCGGCAATCCGGCACCGATACCCCGATCTGCGCGAACAGATCCTCGCCACACGCGGGCCGTCAATCCCCGGGCGACAGCTCATCTTCGGGTCGCGCGCATCGCGGCCAGGCGATCCGGTCCCGGGGACCTGACGTTGGGACTTGCGGTGCGGAGGTCGCAAAAGAAAGCACGCAGACGCGGCAGCCGGAGGCCGAAAGGAGACAAGAGGGAGACGCGAGTGGGCCGCTACCCATCCTGCCGAGAAGGCGGAGGTTTCAGGCCGTACTTCTCCATCTTGTAGATGAGCGCGCGGCGCGAGACGCCGAGGCGGCGGGCCGCTCGCGTCTGGTTCTGGTCCTCGGCTTCGAGGGCGGCGACGATCGCGGCGCGCTCGACCTCGGCGAGGTGGCCGCGCATGTCGGCGGCCTGGGCGACCGGGCGGATGCGCTGGCCGGCGTCGCGCAGCTTTTCGGGGAGGTCGGCGGCGGTGATGCGGTCGCCGCAGAGGATGAGGGCGCGCTCGATCGCGTTCTTGAGCTCGCGCACGTTGCCGGGCCAGGCGTAGCCGAGGAGGGCGTCGCGCGCGTCGTCGGTGAAGACGGGGGCGGGGCGGGCTTGCTCGGCGGCGGTCATGCGGGCGAAGTGCTCGGCGAGCGGCAGGATCTCGCTCGTGCGGTCGCGGAGCGGGGGGACGACGAGCGTGAAGCCGCCGATGCGGAAGAGGAGGTCCTGGCGGAAGCGGCCGGCGCGGACCTCGGCTTCGAGGTCGCGGTGGGTCGCGGCGACGAGGCGGGCGTCGGTGGCGATCTCGACGGTGCCGCCGACGCGCGTGATGACCTTGCGCTCGAGGACGCGCAGGAGCTTGGCCTGGAGCGAGAGCGGCATCTCGCCGATCTCGTCGAGGAAGAGCGTGCCGCCGTCGGCTGCTTCGAAGAAGCCGACCTTGCGGCGCTCGGCGCCGGTGAACGCGCCGCGCTCGTAGCCGAACAGCTCGGACTCGAGCAGGGTTTCGGGGAGGGCGGCGCAGTTGAGCTTGATGAGTGGTTTGGCGGAGCGCGAGGACTTTTTGTGGATCGCCTCGGCGACGCCTTCCTTGCCCGCGCCCGTCTCGCCGAGGATGAGGACGGTCATCGGCGTGTCGGCGATTCGCTCGACCAGCGAGTAGACGCGGCGCATGGCCGGATCGATCACGACCGGATCGTTGGAGGGCGGGGTCGCGGCGGCGGCCGGGGCGCGCGCGGGGCGAGGGGTGCGGAGGCCGGCGCGGAGCTGGCTGATCAGCATCTCGACGGAGGTGCCGTCGTCCGGGCAGAGCGCGGAGGAGACGCGGGCGTCGGCGCCGGAGGCGCGGGCGAAGTCGAGCGCGCGCTCGACGGCGGCGTGACCTTCGCTGCGGCCGAGCTCGGGCAGGATCAGGAGGTAGTCGTCGCCGGCGTCTTCCGCGATCATGTCCATCGGGCGGAGCGCGCGGGCGATCGCGTCGATCGCGGCGTCGTTCGCGCAGCGCACGAGTCCGACCGTGAGCGGGCGGTGGTAGCGGACGGAGCGATCGACCTCGGCGGTGAGGCGCGCTTCGCCAGCGGCATCGTCGGCGACGGGCGAGACGCGACGGAGGCCGCTGGCCACGCCGACGACCGCGAGGATCGAGCCGACCTGGATCTCGTCGCCGTGAGCGACGCGGCGCGGGCCTTCGATCTTGTCGCCGTTGACGCGCGTGCCGTTGCGCGAACCGAGGTCTTCGACCTCGATCGTGTCGCCGGTGCGGCGAACGCGCGCGTGCATGCGGGAGACCTTCTCGCTCTCGACATTGATCGTCGCCCCGCGGGAGCGGCCGAACGTCACGTCGACGCCGTCGGGGAGGTCGACGATGCGCGAGCTGCGATCGCCGCCTTCGATGTAGATCGCGAGGAAGGCGTGTGGGCCGGCGTGCGCCGCGAGGGCGGTGCCGGCTTCCTGGGTTAGTGGCTCTTCGGCCATCGCTTTGTACAAATCGTGCACACTAGCCAAGGGCTGCGCACCTGCGGAATGCAGGAAATCGCGACCTTGCGGAAATTCACCCGTGGCCCCTACGTTGCTACCATGGACGGTATGCAGGGGATGATCCGGTGCGGCTTACTCGCCGGGCTCCTCATTGCCTGCCACACATCCGACCCAGGCACACCTGATGGTGGCGGGGTGGACGGCGACGGGAGCGCAGGAACTGCGGGCCTGCATGTCGCCTTCACGTCGGATCCAGCGCCGATCCCGGGGACGATCGACGACGGGTTCACGCTCGAGCTCGCCTCCTTCAACTTCGACAACCTCAAGGTGATCGGCGACGCGGGTCCGGGCGACCCGCGCACGACCGCGAACGCCTTTGGCGTCAAGTGGGATAGCCAGTCGAGCCCCGCGCCGATCGACTTCGCGAACGCGCCGACCGGGCTGTACTCGAAGGTGTCGTTCCAGATCGACGGGCATTTGCTCAGCGACTCGTACGCGATCAAGGGGCACGTGACGGTCGCCGGAATCACGTCTCCGTACGAGGTCGAGGATCGCAACGCGCTGTCGCTGTCGCTCGACTGCAGCCGCCAGCTCGCCGCCGGTGGCACCGGTACGATCACCGTCAAGTTCGCGTTCAAGGATGCGCTCGAGAGCGTCAACTGGTCGGCCGTGCCCATGGACGACGGTAAGTACGAGCTCGTGACGAGCGATCCGCAGATGCCGCTGTTCCGCAGCAAGCTGACGGACGGCATCTCGATCGACAACAGCGGCCCGAACTAGCTACGCGAGCGCGACGAGATCCTCGAACGCGGCGTAGTAGCCGCGGCGGAATGCGGCGAGCGTCTGGGCGCCTGCACTCGCGCGGTGCGTGACGAGGTTGCGCACGGCGGCGAGCGTGTGGAGGCGGTGCGCGAGCGCGATCGTCTTCTCGGGCGACTTGCCGCCGAGCTTCATCATGTTGCGGAAGCCCGTCGACGGATGGTCGACCGCGAACAGCACCATCAGCCGCGCCCACTCGGTGATCGAGAGCGGTGAGTCGAGACGCTTGCGGCGGTGCTCCTGGAAGTCGCGCACCGAGTTCGGGATCGCGCGCAGCGGGACCTCGACCTTCGCGCCGCCGACCTCGGCGGGGTCGCGCCACTTCGGCTCGATCCAGCGCTGGTAGCCGGACCACGAGCCGCCGATCACGCGATCGACGTAGTCGAACAGCGCGCCGGGCTCGCGCTGCAGGCCGGCCATGCGCGGGCCGAGCCACGCGTGGACGTAGTTCTCGAGCACCTTCATCCACAGCGTGATCGGCGGCGAGAGATCGGCATCGGGCGACGATGCGGTGTGGAACAGCGACTCCGCGGTGCGCAGCGAGCGTACGAGCTGGTCGAAACCGGCGAGCTTCGTCAGCTGGGCGAACGCGGGAAATGCCGACGAGATCTCGGCATCGACATCGATCGCGGCGGCCTGTGTCGGCGCGTGCGTCGAGAGCTTGAGCCGCACGAGCGCGTCGAAGACCGGGTCGTTCGCGGAGACGCGGCCGAGCGCGGCATCGACGAGCGGCGCGAGCTTCTCGGCGTGCGCGGGCGGGATGTGCACGCCGGCGGCGAGCGCGGCGCGCGCGGCCGGATCGCCGTCGCCCGAGATGAACGCGATCGCCTGGGCGAGCGCGTCGGGCGTGCCGAGGCGCAGGAGGCCGGCGGCGGCGCGCTCGTGCACGGTCGGATCGTCGTCGCGGAACGCGGCGAGCAGCGCCTTCTCGCTCGCGGGATCGGCGAGCTTGCCGAGTGCCCACACGGCGGCGCCGCGCACGGTCGGCGAGTCGTCGCCCGCCAGAGGCGCGAGCTGCGTCGCGGGCACCGCGCCGGCGAGCAGGCCTGCGATCTCGGCGCCGGCTTCGCGCAGCCGTGCATCGGGCGCGGACAGCAGCTGCGACGCGCGGCCGGCGAGCGTCGCGAGGTCCTTCGCTTCGGGGCTGGCCGCGATGAGCGCGTTCGACGCGGCGCCGAGCACGCGCGGATCGTCCTCTCGCTTGATCGCGGCGACGATCTCGCCGACGACGCCCGGCATGCCGAGCTCGCCGAGCGCGACGTAGGCCGCGAGCCGCAGCGCGGCGTCTTCGGTGTGCGCGGTGCGGCGCGCGAGCGCGGGCGCGAGCTTGTCGAGGCCGAGGTTGCCGGCCACGTAGGCAGCACGCCGGCGCACCGCCGGATCGGCGTCATCGAGCATCGGCTCGACGAGCTTGGCAGCCGCGTCGCTGCCTTCGCGCGCGAGCTGCAGGGCCCAGAGCACGGCGCCGCGGACACTGGCGCTCGGCGACTTCGCGAGGTCACCGATGCGCTCGAGCAGCTCGCTCGTCGTCGCGAACGCGCCGATCGCCTGCACGGCGGCGGCACGCAGCGCCTCGTCGCCGTCTCCGCGCGCCACCTCGACGAGCGCGTCGCGCTCCCACGCCTGATCCGCCTCGATCGCGCCGATCGCGCGGGCGCGCACGTGCGAGGGCAGGTCGGCGCGCGCCGCGAGCGACAGCAGATACCTCGTGATCTCCGGCTCGCGGACCTCCCCGAGGATCTGCACGACACCGGCCGCATCCTCGCCGAGCAGCACCTCGGCCTGCTCGAGCACGTCCTTGACCGGCAGCGTGCGCAGGCGGCGCGCGAGCACGGCACGCACGGCGCGATCCGGCTCGCTCAACGCGACGAGGAAGCGCTCGCCGGCATCGCGATCGCGCTCGGCCTTCAAGGCGCGCGATGCGAACGACGCGGCGATCCGGATCTCGGCATCGTCGCTGCGCGCGAGCCGGCGCAGCACGGGCAGCACTTCCAGTGCGCCGAGCTCGGCGAGATAGCGCACGGCCGCGATCTGCACCTCGGGCTCGAGCTCGCGGTCGAGGACTTCCAGTGCCGCGCCGCGCCCGGCCGCCGAGCGGATCTCGGTCAGCGCCGCGAGCGCCGCCGCCGCCTCGATCGGATCTCCCATCACGAGCGGCACGAGCCGATCGACCGCGCTCGCGGCTCCCATCCGTCCGAGCGCGCCGATGGCCGCGAGCCGCAGATCGCGCGGCGCGGCTTCGCCGAGATACGCGGCGACCGCCTCCTCGAGCGCGGGAAAGCCGAGGCCGCCCGCGGCGTCGAGCGCCACCGCCGCGATGGTCGGATCGCGATCGCTCAGCCGCCGGTGCACGAACGGCAACAGCCAGATGTTGCGAAAGCCGCGGCCCATCGCCGCGATCACGCCGCGTCGATCCGCCGCCGTATCCGCCACGCGCGCCGCCTCGAGCAACGCGAATGCCGCGCGCTCCGCGACCTCCCACTCCGCACCGAGCGCGCGCCCGGCGAGCTCGCCGAGCAGCCGGCAGGCGGCGAGCCGCTCGCTCCGCGTGGCAGCCTCGAGTGCCGCCGTCGTCAAGAGCGGCAGCGCATCTACCGCGGTCATCTCCCCGCGCTCGAGTCTCGTCCGCAGCGCGCGCGCGCTGGTGTCTTCACCCATGCGCCGACGGTACCATCGCGCCGTGCGCTTCCAGGTTCCGATCACCGCGACCGATGACGACATCGACGAGCTCGATCACGTCTCCAACCTCGTCTACCTGCGCTGGGTCCTCGACATCGCGATGGCGCACTCGCGTGCGAAGGGCTGGGATCATCCCGAGTACCGGAAGCTCGGCAGCGTGTTCATCGTGCGGCGTCACGAGCTCGACTACCTCGCACCGGTGCTGCGCGGCGAGCAGGTGATCGCCGAGACGTGGGTCGCGAGCTGGAAGGGCGCGTCGTGCGTGCGCGCGACCGAGATCAAGCGCGGCGAGCAGGTCGTGCTGCGCGCGGCGACGACGTGGGCGTTCGTCTCGCTGACCAGCGGCCGCCCGCAGCGGATCCCGGAGGAGCTGCTCGCCGCATTCGCCTGAGATATCCACGCTGTACGACGATTGCACAACCGCGGCTGGCGCCCTTGTTGCACCATGATGACTCCATGCGACTCCGGGTGCTTGCGGTCCTCGTGGTTTCGGCATGTACGGTCGGTTCGGTGGGAACCTCGGGCCCACCGGGCGGGGGTGGAGGCCCCGATGCCTCGTCGGGTGGAACCGACGCCCCCATGGGTTCGATCGACGCCCCGGTCGGCTCGGGCTCCGGGTCGGGCTCCGGATCCGGAAACGGCTGCATCAACCAGGTCACGGCGAACCTGCCTGACGGTCACCACAACGCCGGTCAGGACTGCCAGAACGCCTGCCACAACCACGGCTTCACGCTGTCGGGCACGATCTACACGTCGATCAACAGCAACACGGCCGTCAGCGGTGCGACGGTCGTCGTCAAGGACGCGAACAACCAGACGGTCAAGATGGTGACCGCGACGGACGGCAACTTCTACACGACGACGCCGGTCGCGTTCCCGGTCACCGTGCTAGCGACCGAGTGCCCGAACGTCTCGCCGATGACCGCGCAGGTCACGCAGGGTAACGGCGGCTGCAACAAGAGCGGCTGCCATACGACTGGCTCGCAGGGCCATATCCACCTACCGTAGCGTCTCGATCGCGCGCGTGATCGCCCGGGTCAGCGCGAGGGGCTGCTCGAGCGTCGGATCGTGGCCGCTGTCGGGGATCGTCTCGAACGACGCGCACGGCAGCCCCGCTGCGATCGCGACGTACTTCGCATCGTCGGCGCCCGCGATCAGCGCGAGCCGATCGCGATGCGGCGGCACGTGAGCCCAGTAGTCGGGCATCGCGGCGAGCCCCATCACCTCGAGGCTGCGCGCGAGCTGCTCGGGATCGTGCAGCAGGCGCCGGGCGCGGCGCGCCGCTCGCTTCTCTTCCGGCACGCGCTGCTGCGATGCGAACAGCGCCTGCTTCGTCCACGCGTCGTCGAACGCCGCGACACCCTCGGTGCGCAGCAGGCGCGCCCACGCCGCGTCGACCTGCAGCCGATCCGCGCGCAGGTCGTCGGCGATGCCCGGGTTCACGCCGATCAGCACGCCGTGCTCGCACCGGCCGGTGACGACGAGCCCGAGCGCGACGCGTGCGCCGAGCGAGTAGCCGACGACGCAGTCGCAGCCTTCGATCGCGGCGGCCACCGCGTCGAGGTTCGCGTCCCACGTGTCGAGCACGGGGCCGCCGCCGTGCCCGGGCAGCGCGATCGCGCGCGGCGCCTCGGGCATCTGCCACGCCTCGATCACGTCGTCCCACGCGTGGGGATCGCCGCCGAAGCCGTGGATCAGTGCCGCTTTCACAGCACCGTATTGGTCGGCGCGACGACGAGCTTGATGAACTCCTCGCGCGTCGCCAGCTCGAGGAACACGCCGCGCACGCCGCTCGTGACGAGCCGCGCCTCGTGCGCACCGACGCCGCGCGCCGCCATGCACATGTGCAGACCTTCGATGTAGACCGCCGAGCCCTGGCTCTGCAGCTGGACGTGCAGGATGTCGGCGAGGTCGTGCGTCAGGTCCTCTTGCAGGCGGGGACCGCGCGCGATCAGCCGAGCCAGGCGCGACAGCTTCGACAGCCCGAGCACCTTCTGCGTCGGGATGTACGCCATCGAGACGTTGTAGATCACCGGCAGCAGGTGATGCGGGCACACACCGAACGCGGTGTTGTGCTTGCTGATCACCATCTCCGTGTACTTCGCCGGGAACGTCTTCGCGAGCAGCTCCTCGATCGCGGGCTTGACCTGCTTCTGATCGTGGATCAGCTCGTGGAGCCCTTTCGCCGCGCGCCGCGCCGTATCGACGAAGTTCGGGTCGCCGACGTCGAAGCCGAGGCGGCCGATCCCTTCGATGATCTTCTCGTAGCCTTCGGTGAAGAGCTGGAGCGCTTTGGGATCGAATTCCATGGCGTTGCCTCGTACTTCGAAAGGATCGCGGTCGTCGCGGCCGCGATTCCCAGCGAGCCAACCTCGCCGAGAGAAAACCGCGCAATTCGGTCGTAGCTGGAAAGCGCGCCCGCGACAAGGCGGGCCGGCATCGCACCGCGAAACACTGCGATGCGAAGACGCCGGTGTGACAGCACCTGGTCGTGATACGCGACCGCTTCCGCATCGGCTGTAACGCCGAGCGCGCGCGCGACATCCAATCGATCGTCTCCCTGCGGCAGCTCCCACAGGCCGCCGAACAGGCCCTCCGCGCGGCGGCGCGCGAGCACGATCTCGTCGCCGCGTTGCAGCCACAGCGCGGCACGCGCGAGCACCGGCAGCTCGTCGAGGCCCTTGCGCTTCGCGACGACGGGCAGCTCGTCCTGCCGACCCTCGATCGCGGCGCGGCAGTGTTTCGCGAGCGGGCACACGAGGCAGCGCGGCCCCGTCGGCGTGCAGATCGTCGCGCCGAGCTCCATCAGCCCCTGGTTCAGCGCGCCCGGCGCGTGCGGCTCCGGCAGCGCGGCCATCAGCTCGCCGGCGCGCTGCCACAGCGCCCTGCTGCCGGCCGTGCTCTTGATGTCGTCCGTGATCGCGAACACGCGCGCGAGCACCCGCGCGACGTTGCCGTCGACGAGCGGCGCGCGCTCGCCGAACGCGATCGACGCGATCGCACCCGCGGTGTACGGCCCGATGCCCGGCACGTCGCGCAGCTCGCTCGCCTTGCTCGGCAGCCCGCGCTCGCGGACCGCCTGCGCGCCCTTGTGCAGGTTGCGCGCGCGCGAGTAGTAGCCGAGCCCGGCCCAGGCGGCGAGCACGTCGTCGAGCGGCGCGTCGGCGAGCGCGCGCACCGTCGGGAACTTCGCCATCCAGCGCTCCCAGTACGGGATCACCGTCTGCACGCGCGTCTGCTGCAGCATGACCTCGCTGACCCAGATCGCGTACGGATCGCGCGTGCGGCGCCAGGGCAGGTCGCGGCGCACCTTCGCGTAGTGCTGTACGACCGCGAGCGCTACATCGTCCACCCGCTAGTTATACAGGTGGATCATCATCACGACGTTCGGGTTGAACACGACCCCGACATTCGTCGTGCTGTTCGTCGTGTTCGTGCCCGCGCCGGTCTCCTGCTTGGTCGACGTGAAGCTGATCAGAGGATTCTCGATCGAGAACGTGAACTGCCAGTGCGACGTGATCCACGCGCCGACACCGATGCCCCAGAGCAGGCCGATGTCCGTCGTCGTGCGCGTGTTGTTGTCGCCCTGCGGATCGTTCTTCGCGACGTCGATGCGCGCGGCACCGATGCCCTCGAACTCGTAGCGCCCGTGCTTGATGAACGCCTTGCGCAGCGCACCCTCGAGCAGCAGCTCGCTCGTCGAGTCGGTCATGTCGGTGCCGCCGGTGTCCTTCGTCGTCGTCGACGAGTTCGCGAGCGCGACGCGCGGCTCGAGCGTGAGCCCGCTCGCGAAGCGCAGCCGCATGCTCGCCGTGTTCGGCGTCTCGAGCGAGGTCGGCAGCGCGTAGCCGATGCCGATCGCGAACGCGGTGCCCACCGGCCGACCTTCGTCCGCGGGCGCGTCCATGTGGATCTCGGGCGGCGGCGCCGGGTGGACCGGTGCGGGCGGTGGCGCGGGCGGCGGTGCCGCCGGCTCCGCGGGTGTCGGCGGCTCCGCCGGCGTGGGCGGAGGCGGCTCTCCCTGCGCCGCGGCGAGGCGGCAAACTCCGAGCATCACGGCAACCTGCGCAGTCGAGAACCTCATTGCATTCCTCCGAGCTTGGGCGTCTGAGCGGGCGAGATACACAGGCTGTCGCAGCGGTCGAACAGCTCCGGGCACACCTGGTCGTGCTCGAACACGCACGTCAGGCAGTCGTCGCTGACCGTCGGCAGCTGCGGCAGGCACTGCTGCGTCACGCATTGATCGAGCACGCTCGGCAGCGCACCCGGGTCGATGCAGTTGCAGTACGCCTGGCACACGTCCTGTGCCTTCTCCTGTGCGGTCTGCGTGCAGCCGACCAGCACCAACAGCGCGAGCACCCACCGCATCGCGAAAAATTGTCCCGCGCGGCGTGCGCGCTCCGCAAATTTACTGCACGGCGATCGGCCACACCCGCCACACGACGCCACCCTCGTCGTCGCGGATCACGCACGCGAGCTCGCCCTGCCGCGCATCGGTGGGCAGCACGTGCAGGTAGCTCGTCGGCTCGTCGTCCTGGAACAGCGTGCCGACCGAGGTCAGCCAGTTGACGCGCCAGCCAGCCGGCACGCTCGCCGACAGGTACACGTCCTGGTCCACCGGCACCGCGAGCGCCTCGCCGATGGGCGCGCCTCCGACGGTGACCGCGGGCATCGCCGGGTTCTCGCGCGGCTCGCCGAGCCACACGGTCTTCTTGACCTGCACCGGCGCGAGCGCGCGGTCCGTCCCGCGGGCGAACGTCATCCGCACGTCGACGGGCGTGTCGCCATCGCTGTACGCGACGTCCGTCGGGGCGGTCACCGTCAGGCGCGCGCCCGTGACCTGCACGCGGCCGGCGGATGCGCTCAGCGGGGACTCGACCGTTGCCGGGCCGCCGGCGTGCGCGACCAGCGCGTCGAGCGTCACCGCGTCGCCGGCGTGGATGCGCGGCGGCGTCGCCCGCGCGACGACGACGTGGTCGTGATCCAGCGACCACCGCGGATCGACCGGGTCGATGCACGCGGGCAACAGCAGCAGCAAGATGCGCCTCAAAACTCACCTCGCAGTCCGACGGTGGGCAGGATCGGCAGCTGACGGAACGCCGCGCGCTGCGTGTAGTCGAAGCCGTAGAAGTACCCGACGGCGGTCTCGTTCATGTAGACGTTCTGGATGTCGAGGAACTGCGTCATGCGCGCGCCGCCCCAGCGGAACCAGCGGTCGATGCGGAGATCGAGCTGGTGGTGCATCGGGGCGCGGACCGAGTTCACGGGGCCGAACGTCGGGTAGTAGACGTTCGCGTCGCTATCGAAGACGGCGCTGTCGACCGGCGTCGCGGGCAGGCCCGACTGCAGGCGGAAGCGCGCGCCGAACTGGAATCGGCCGTGGCGATACGACGCCGCGATGTTGAGCGAGTGCGGCACGTCGTAGTCGAAGAGGCGCAGCTGCATGCCAGGCGCATCGACGCGCGTCGAGTGCGAGTACGCGTAGGTGAGCCAGCCGAACCACGGCCCGCGCTTGACGATCGCGAGCAGCTCGGCGCCCTTCGTCGTGCCGCGGCCGCGGTTGCTCAGCGTGCCCGTCATCTCGTCGCGCGTGATCAGCTGATCGCGATCGGTGTAGTAGAGCGAGCCCTGCACGCGCACGCCGTCGGCCGCGTCCCACTGCAGCCCGCCGATGACCTGGCGCGACCGCTCCGGCACGAGGTTCGCGAGCAGCTCGGTCTGGTACTCGGGCGGCCGCGAGTACGCGCCGGCCGAGACGCGTGCCGTGACGCCGCCGCCGATACGCACGGCCAGCTCGCCGCGCGGCTGCACCTCGGTCGCACCGGAGCGCGAGAAGTGATCGACGCGCAGGCCGCCCGTGACGTGGACGCGCTCGTCGAGGCCGGCCGTCGCCGACGTCCACGCCGCGTGGTTCGTCGTCGCGAACGTGCCGCGGTACGTGACCGACGTGTCCATCGGATCGTCGACGGTCTGCGGCGGCTCGCCCTCGATGTGCTCGCGCGGCATCGCGAGGTCGAGCGCGTGCTGGGTGACGACGCTCTCCGCGCCGGCGCGCCACGCGAGGTCTGCGAACCCGGCCGTGTCGCGCGAGACGTGCGAGACCTCCGCGCGCGCCGTCAGCGACGGCGACGACTGATCGACGTGCTGGTACAGCCCGCGCTCGAAGCGCGAGTCGAGCGCGATGCCGCTCGCGGCGAGCTTCGCCGTCCAGCCGGCGTCGTGATACAGCGCCGCCGCCGTCGCGCGCACGAAGCGCGTCTCCGACAGGTAGCGCTTGTCGGCGTTGCGGTCGCGCGAGGCGTACAGCGCGAGCGCATCGTCGGAGCCGAGAGAGGAGAGCCGTAGCGTCCACTTCGAACCGAGCGCGTAGTCGAGGCGGATCTGCTCGTCGTAGTAGCGCGGCACCGTCGTCAGCGAGAGGTCGAGCGACGGCGGCAGGATGTACGGCAGGTACAGATCGAGCGTCGAGCGCCGGACACCGATCGTGTAGCGCAGCCCGTGCTCGGTCCCTTGCGCGAGCGCGCTCATCTCGCCCGCGCCGAGCTCCGCCTGCTCGTGCGGCGTCTCGCTGCCGGCGCGCGTCGTCAGCTCGATCACGCCGGAGGTCGCGCGGCCCACCTCGACGCCGAAGCCACCCGGGATGTACTCGAGCGAGTCGATCGACTCGACGGGGATGATCGAGCGAAACCCGACATCGTGATAGAGCGTCGGCACCTCGAAGTCGTCGACGAGCACGCGGCTGTCTTGAGGTGACGAGCCGCGGATCACGACGCCGGACGTGCCGAGCGGCAGCGGATAGTCGACGATGCCCGGCATCGCGGAGAGCGAGCGCATGATGTCGTTGCCGCCGCCGGGCAGCCGCTCGATCTCGGCGCGCTCGAGGTGCGCGGTGCCGAGCACGGAGGGCGGCGGATCGCCGTGGACCTCGATCGTCTCCTCCGCGACCAGCACGACATCCGCAGCCTCCGCCGAGGCGAGCCCGACCGCGTAGCCGCGTGCGGTGATCATGAGCGACGCGCCGGGCGCAGCATCGATCGTGTACGCGCCGCTCGCGTCCGTCGTCGCGGTCGGGTTCGTGGTCGCGGTCGTCGTGGTGCTTGGAGTCTTCGTGCTGCTCGCGGTCCCACTGACGGCCGCGGTACTCGTGGGATCCGCTTCGATCGTGATCCTCGCGCCGCGCACCGGCTTGCCCGCCGCGTCCCGCACGTGCCCGTGCACCGCGATGTGACCCGGCACCGGCGCCTGCACGTGGCCAGACACCGGCTGCGCGACAGCCACCCGGCTGCCGACGAGGAGGACGGCCACCACGCGTCGCAAGCCGGCCAAGGATTCGCCCCCCCGCGCGCGCCTGCAAGCGTGAAATTGCTCGGGAATTTGCCGTCGAAAAAACTCGGTCACGAAACGGCCGCCACCCGACACGTGCACGGCATGAACGCTCGCCTCCTGCTGCTCGCGGCCATCCCGCTCGTGACCACATCCGCCTACGCGGACTCCACCACACGCGCGGCGATCGACGGCGCCGGCCACACGACGAAGCTCGTCACGACCTGGGGCGAGCACGCGGGCCTCGTGCTCGATGGCAAGCGCGTCTACTCCGGCGAGGCGGTCGGCACCGTCGTCACGGGGCACGGCGTGACGGTCGTCGCGTACGAGATCGGCGGCGACAAGCCGTTCCGGCTGCGCGTCAGCGACGACGGCAAGCTGCACGACCCGCTCGCGTACGCGCGGCCCGGCAAGTCCGACAACTCGCCGTTCGCGATCGCGGCCACCGCCACGCCGGATGGCTTCGCGATCTTCTATCAGGAGGTCCAGAACAACGACCCGACCGCCGCGCACACGTACTTGCTCGAGCTCGACGGCGAGGGCGCGCCCGTCGGTACGCCGCGCGAGATCCAGGTCCCGTGGGCGCTCGCCGACGCGGTGTGGGACGGCAGCGGCTATCACCTCGCGCTGATCTACGCGGGCGGCGGCGACGGCATGCGCCTCGCGATGGTCTCGACGACGAAGGACGGCCAGCCGCAGGGTCATCCCGACTGGTCGAGCGCGCCCGGCATCATCACGGATGTTCACCTCTCGCGCATCGGTGACCGCGTGCTCGCGTTCTATCGCCGCGACGATCACCTGATCGAGACCGACGTCACGCGCATCGGCAGCTGGGGACAGGTCACGTCGCCGTCGCACGATCGCGGCGCGCTGGCCGCGGGCACGGTGCTCGCGATCAACGCGAAGGGCGAGGCCGTCCGCGTGAAGTGAAGGAGCGCGCGCGGCACGGTGACCGCCAGCGGTTCACTGCGCGCTGATCGGCCAGACCTGCCACGCGACGCCGCCCTTGCCGTCGCGCAGCACGACCGCGAGCTCGCCGGTCGTCGGATCGTCCTTCTCGACACGCAGGTAGGCCTTGTGCAGATCGAAGTCGTGCATCGAGCCGCACGAGGTCAGCCAGTTGACGGTCTCGACGGAGTCGTCGGCGTTGACGAACAGGTGCACGTCGGTGAGCGGCGGCACGATGATCGACGCGCCGGGCGCGACGTCGCCGACGGTGACGCCGTCGAGCGTCGGGTTGTCGGCGGAGTCGCCGAGCCACACGGTCTTCGTCGCCGCGAGCTGCGGCGAGGCGACGGCGACGCCGATCTGCAGCGGCACCGGTGCGCCCGGCATCAGGCCGAGCTCCGTGCGCGCGGCGGCGAGGCGGTCCTCGCTCGGGGCCGTGACGGTGTTGCCGGTGAGCGCGTCGGCGAGCGACATCGGCGAGACGACCGTCGTCGCGTCGGGCGCCTGCACGTCGGTCGGCGCGCCCTTGTGGCCGACGAACAGATCGATCGTCGAGGTCGCGCCGGCGGGGATGCGCGGCGGCGTCGCACGCACCGCGATGATGCGGTCGTGATCGAGCTGCCACGGCGGATCGACATCGCTCGCGCACGCGGCGACGACGACGAAGAGCAAGGCGGCCTTCACAGCACACCTCGCAGGCCGATCGACGGGATGATCGGGATCGACTTGAACGCGGTCTTCTGCGAGTAGTCGTAGCTGTAGAAGTACGTCACGACGCTGTCGTTCATGTACACGTTCTGCACGTCGAGGAACGCCGTCATCTGCGCGGCGCCGAGCTTCCAGAAGTAGTCGACGCGCACGTCGAGCTGGTGGTGGATCGGCGCCCGCGCGGAGTTCGGTGCCGCGTAGATCGGGATGTAGAGGTTGCGATCGCTGTCGAAGACGGAGCCCTTGACCGGCGTGTAGGGCAGGCCGGAGTAGAGCTGGAAGCGCGCGCCGAGCTGCCACTTCCTGCCCCGCCAGCTGCCGGCCGCGTTGAGCGAGTGCGGCTGATCGAACGTGAACAGGCGGCTCGGGTCGCCCGGATGATCGACGCGCGTCGAGCGCGAGTACGAGTACGACAGCCAGCCGAACCACGGGCCGCCGCGATACGTCGCGAGCAGCTCGCCGCCGTACGTCGTGCCGCGGCCCTCGTTGCCGAGCGTACCGTCCATGTTCGTCGTGATCAGCTGCGTGCGGTCGGTGTAGTAGCCCTGCGCCTGCACGCGCGTGCCTTCGCGCGGCTCGTACTGCAGGCCGGCGATGTTCTGCACGCTGTGCTCGGCGCCGATGTTCGTGTACAGGTTCTCGCTCTGGAACTCGGGCGGCCGCGAGTACGCGCCCGACGAGAGGCGCGCCGTCAGCGACTTCGTCAGCTTGACCTTGAGCTCGCCGCGCGGCTCGATCGCGATGTCACCGGGGCGGCCGTACTCGTCGAGGCGCAGGCCGGCCGTCATGCGGACGCGCTCGTCGAGGCTCGCCGTGATGCTCGACCACTGCGCGAAGTCCGGCACCCAGACGTGGCCGTTGAACTTCGTCGAGACGTCCTTCGGATCGTAGGCGCCCATGGGCTCGCCTTCGCGGCGCTCGCGCGGCAGCGCGATGTCGATGCCGGCGCGGCCGATCTGCGCCTCGCCGCCGAATTTCCACTCGACGTCCTTGAGACCGGCCAGCTCCTTCCACGTGCGCACGGCCTCGGCGCGCGGCGTGACGGTCGGCTGGCTGACGTCGATCTTCTGGTAGAGGCCGGCCTCGAAGATGAACTCGGGCAGGATGCCGGAGAGCGCGAGGTTCGCGGTCCACGGGCCGTCGTGATAGCGCGCGCTGCCGGTGAGCCGGATGAACTGCGTGCGGTTGAAGAAGCGCTTCGTGCCGGCGTCGGTGTCCTTCGTCGCGAACAGCTCGAACGTGTCGATCGTGCCGAGGCTCGATAGCGCGAGGTGCCACTTCGAATTCAGCTCGTGATCGATGCGGAACTGCTCGTCGTAGTAGCTCGGCACCGTCGTCAGCGACAGATCGACGCTCGCCGGGATGATGCTCGGCAAGATCAGATCGATCGTCGAGCGGCGCAGCCCGAACATGTAGCGCGTCTTGTCGCCGGCGGGCCCCTGCGCCACCAGGCCGCCGTCGATCAGCGAGACCTCGGCCTGCGTGCTGCGCTGCTCGCTGCCCTCGCGCGTCGTCAGCGCGACGATGCCGGAGCTCGCGCGGCCGTACGAGACATCGAAGCCGCCGGGGATGTAGTCGAGCGTGTCGATCGCCTCGGCGGGCAGCACCGCGCGAAAGCCGATGTTGTGATAGAGGACCGGGATCTCGAAGCCGTCGACGAGGACCTTGCTGTCCTGCGGCGACGAGCCGCGGATCACGACGCCCGAGTATCCGAGCGGCACCTGAAGATTCACGACGCCCGGCATCACCGTCAGCGCGCGCACGACATCGCCGCCGGTTCCGGGCACGCGCTGCAGCTCCTGGCGATCGAGCTGCGCGGCACCCGGCGCGGCCGCCGGCGCCTCGCCCTTCACCTCGATCGTCTCGGTCGCCGTCTTCGTGTCGATGAGCACGACATCTTCGATCTCGGGCCCGGTGACGTTCGCGAGGCCGGTCGAGTAGCCCTCGGCGTCGAACACGAGCGTGGTGCCTTCCGGAACTTCGACGACGTAGCGGCCGTTCTTGTCGGTGCGCGTCAGCACCGGCTCGCCTTCGAGCCCGATGCTGACGTTGCGCACCGGCCGGCCGAGCGCGTTGATCACGCGGCCGCGCACGGTGATCGTCTTGGCCGGCGCGGGTGCCGCATCTTGCGGCGGGGTCGCATCGGATCCGGCGGCGGGCGCATCGGGTGCGGGCGCAGCAGGCGCATCGGTGCCGGCATCGGCGCCGGCATCGGTCGGCGCGGTCGGCGGCGCGCTCGGCGGCGCGCCCGCATCCGGCGACGAACCCGCGTCGGGCGGTGCGCTCTGCGCGGAAGCGATCGAGCACCACGCGAGGATCGCGATGACCACCAGACGACGCACGGCGCGCCATTCGAGCAACAGACGTGCCTCTCGGATACGCCCCTCGCGTTGAAACTGGTGGTGAAACCCTGGCGGAAGACCGACAGCTGCCAGGCAATCCGTCACCCACCTGTCGCGGATTTGCACGATGGTACGCATAGTTAAGTGATTGGTTCGACCATTGTATTGCATGGGGTCATGCGCAGAGCTGTCCCCGCATGTGCCTCGCTGGCCGCGTTCTGTTCAATGGCATCGGCGGGTCCCCTCCCGAGCGCCGCGGCCGACCCGGTCGCCGCCGCACGCACGTACCAGGAACCGACCGCGCCCGCCACGTATGTCGAAGGCGCGCTCACCGCCGGCTACAACAACGACTACTTCCTCGGCGGCGGCGCCGTGGAGCTCGGCCGCCGCGTCTCCTCGTTCGCGTCGCTGCACGCCACGCTGATGTCGGGTCTCGCGGGACAGCTGTTCGAGAGCGGCAGCGGCTCGATCACGCAGGCGCGCGTCGGCGCGGACCTCATCACCTGCAACACGCCGGACCGGCTGTGCGCGTACGCCGGGGCCGACGTCGGCGTCCAGCACACGCACTACGCCGGCGACGGCTGCAGCGTCTTCGAGGAGCCGTGCTACCCGAGCGACCACGTCGACATGCACGAGACCTCGGCGGTCGAGGTCGCGCGCGCGGGCATCGACGCGGGCGGCAAGCACGTGCGCTGGCGCTTCGGGCTCGAGGCTTCGTTCGTCGGCGGCCACCTCAAAAAACGAAACGGCCCCGGTTTCCCGAGGCCGCTCGTCACATACTCGAAGCTAGTTACTCGAAGTCGTGGCCGTGACCCTCGTGGCCACCCGCCGACTTCTCTTCCTTCTTCGGCTTCTCCGCGATCAGCGTCTCGGTGGTGAGCATGAGGCCCGCCACGCTCGACGCGTTCTGGATCGCCGTGCGGACGACCTTCGCCGGGTCGATGACGCCGGCCTTGATCAGGTCCTCGTACTCGAGCTTCGCGGCGTTGAAGCCGTAGCCGCCCTGGCCCTCGCGGACCTTCGAGACGACGATCGAGCCGTCGACGCCCGCGTTGCCAGAGATCTGGCGCAGCGGCTCCTCGAGCGCGCGACGGACGATGTTGACGCCGTAGCGGCGGTCGTCATCGAACGTCAGCTTGTCGAGCGCGGCGATCGTGCGGATGAGCGCCACACCCCCGCCGGGGACGATGCCCTCTTCGACGGCCGCGCGCGTCGCGTACATCGCGTCTTCCACGCGCGCCTTCTTCTCCTTCATCTCGACCTCGGTCGCCGCGCCGACGCGGATGACCGCGACGCCGCCGACGAGCTTGGCGAGGCGCTCCTGGAGCTTCTCGCGGTCGTAGTCCGAGGTGGTCTCCTCGATCTCGCGACGGATCGTCTTCACGCGGCCATCGATCGCGTCCTTCTTGCCCGCGCCCTCGATGATCGTCGTGTTGTCCTTGTCGACCGTGATGCGCTTCGCGCGGCCGAGGTCCTGCAGCGTGGTGTTCTCGAGCTTGTAGCCGAGATCCTCCGTGATCGCGTTGCCACCCGTGAGGGCCGCGATGTCCTGCAGCATCGCCTTGCGGCGGTCACCGAAGCCCGGCGCCTTGACGGCGCAGACCTGCAGCGTGCCACGGAGCTTGTTGACGACGAGCGTGGCGAGCGCCTCGCCATCGACGTCTTCCGCGATGATCAGGAGCGGCTTGCCCTGCTTGGCGACCTGCTCGAGGACGGGCAGGAGCTCCTTCATGTTCGAGATCTTCTTCTCGTGGATGAGGATGTAGGCGTCGTTGAGGACGACCTCCATGCGCTCCGTGTCCGTCACGAAGTACGGCGAGAGGTAGCCGCGGTCGAACTGCATGCCCTCGACGACATCGAGCTCGCTGCTCATCGTCTTGGCCTCTTCGACCGTGATCACGCCTTCCTTGCCGACCTTCTTCATCGCCTCGGCGATCATCTCGCCGATCTCGGTGTCACCATTGGCGGAGATCGTGCCGACCTGGGCGATGTCGTCCTTGCCCTTGGTGGGCGTCGCCATTGCCTTGATCTGCTCGACGACCGACGCGACCGCCGCGTCGATGCCGCGCTTGAGGT
>CAYUNM010000072.1:0-31681 GCA_964446175.1 uncultured Kofleriaceae bacterium | reverse complement strand
CGACTGCGCGCCGAAGTCGCTGGCTACCACGGCCTTGCTGTGCGCCTCGGCCGTGTCGACCGGCTTGTCGGCGCCCTTCATTTGCACGGCACCGCCGGCCGCCGCGTTGCCGCTCGGCGTGCCGAGCATGTGCTCGACCGACTTGCCGGCGACCACCGCGTCCGCGATCTCGTCGGCGTGCTTCTCGTGGGCGTCGCCTGCCTGGCCGACGCCGCCGGAGAGGCTGACGCCGTTCTTCTGCTGGACGACGTGCGCGGCTTCGTGCGCCGCCGTGTGGAGGTCGGGCGGCGCGGCGAATGCGATCTGGTTGCCCGTCGCGTAGGCCTCGGCGCCCATCGCGCCGCTCGCCTGAGCCGCGTTGCCGCCGACGTGGGCGCGGATGTCCGAGATGTCGTGCGCGCCGAACGCGCGCTGGATGGTTTCGGCGTGGGGGAGCGCGGAGCCGGCGCCCGCCGTGCCGCGCTGGGCGGCCGAGTGGATCTGCTCGGGGTTGCCGTTGCCGCCCTTCATCTGGATCTGGCGGCGGAGGCCGGCGTTGGACGCACGGCGCGAGACTTCGGGGTCGTGCTCCGCGTCGACGTCGATGTCGGCGCCGGTCTGGGTCTCGGCGTTGGGGTCGCGCTGCTGCTGTTGGTCTCGAGACATCACAGGCTCCTCGTGAACGGGCATTGTACGCCCGGGCGGTGTGCGATCTTCCTCGGAAAAGTGCTTAGACGCCGCGGCAGATGACGCGCGAAACCAGATTGGTTCCGTAGCGATAGGGGACGTCTTCGGGGCGCTCGCAGCCCCAGATGACGCAGTCGGCGCGGGCGCCGGGGACGAGCGTGCCCGCGTCGACGCGCAGCGCGCGGGCGGCGTGGCGGGTGACGCCGAGCCACGCCTCGTCGACCGTCATGCCGTAGTGGGTGGTGGCGAGCCACATCTGGATCGGCAGCGTCTCGCAGTAGCTCGTGCCCGGGTTGAGGTCGGTCGCGATCGCCATCGGCACGCCCGCGCGGCGGAGCTTGTCGACCGGCGGGACTGGCAGGCGCAGCTGCACGCACGCGCCGGGCAGCATGACGGCGACCGTACCGGCGCGCGCGAGGGCGGCGATCGCCGTGTCGCTCAGCAGCTCGACGTGGTCGACGCTGAGCGCGGCGGACTCCGCCATCAGCTCCGCGGCGCCGATGTCGCCGAGCTGCCCGACGTGTCCGCGCACCGGCAGGCCGGTGGTCTTCGCGGCGGCGATGATCGCGCGCGTCTCGTCGACGGTGAACGCGCCCGTGTCGCACCAGACGTCGACGCTCGTCGCGAGCTTCTCGGCGGCCGCGCGCGGGATCCATTGCTCGCAGATCTCGCGGACGAAGACGTCGCGGTCGGCTTTGCGCTCGGGCGGGACGAGGTGCGCGAGCAGCGTCGGGACGATGCGCGGCGACTCGAGGGCCGCGACGGTCTTGACGGTGCGCAGCAGCGCGAGCTCGCCCTCGGTGGTCAGGTCGTAGCCGCTCTTGACCTCGACGGTCGTCGTGCCGCCGTCGCGCATGCGCTCGAGGCGCGTCATCAGGATGCCCAGCAGCTTCGCGTGGCCGGCGGCGCGCGTCGGGCCGAGCGTCGCGTTGATGCCGCCGCCCGCCTCCGCGATCTCGAGGTAGCCCTTTCCGGCCGCGCGCATCGCGAACTCGCCGGCGCGGTCGCCCGCGAAGATCGCGTGCGTGTGGCAATCGACGAGGCCGGGCGTGACGAGTCGGCCGCCCGCGTCGATGACGGAGTCGCCGGCGGGTGCCTCGTTGTCGGGGCCGACCCACGCGATCGTCGGACCGTCGATCGCGACGGCGCCGCGGTCGATCATGCCGAGGCCCGGGCGCTCGGGGTCGCACGTCATCAGTCGCGCGTTGCGGATGACGAGGCTCATCGCACGTAACCTACCGCAGTTGCCGCGCGGGCACGCGTCGTGATGTGCTTGCACGGGTGAAGGCAGGACGTGCGATCGCCGGGCTCGTGTCGGGTGTCGTCTTCGGTGGTGCCGCTGCGCTCGCGGCGTACGGTCGGACGCGGCGCGGCGCGCTGTGGATCGGCGGCATGGCGCTCGCCGCGATCGCGACGACGTTCTGGTTCCCGGCGATGGTTCTGTTCGTCCTGTGTGGGGTCGGGATGCCGATCGATGCGGCGATCATCGGCGCGCGCAGCACCGAGCCGATCCGGTGGAGCGCCGCCGCCGCGATGCTGTTCGCGAGCCTGCTCGTCCTCGGTGCCGTGCGTGCGCTCGTGATCGAGGGGTTCAAGCTGCCCGCGAGCAGCATGAGCCCGACGGTCGAGGTCGGCGATCACGTGCTGATCGACAAGCTCTCGGCACGCTGGCACGCGTACGAGCGCGGCGAGGTGATCGTCTTCGTCTATCCGTGCGATCCGGCCCGCGACTACATCAAGCGCATCGTCGCCCTCGCCGGCGATACGGTCGAGGTGCGTTGTCACGTGGTCTACGTCAACGGCAAGCCGATCCCGAGCACGCTCGTCGACGCGAACGCGACGTACGAGGACTACTTCGACGACGAGGACCAGTGGGTCCACAAGGAGTGCACGCGCTACCGCGAGCTACTCGGCAGCCACACGTACAAGGTGTTCCACGACCGTGACCGGCCGCAGGAAGATGCGCGCCACGCACCCGACGCGCGCGATTTTCCCGTCGGCGGCATCGTGCCGTCGTGCGCGAATGCCGAGGACGGCCAGCACGTGCAGCAGACGCTCGGGACGATCGCCGGTGGAGTGGCGAACGATGCGTGCGCGCCGCAAGCGCATTACGTCGTGCCGCCGGGCCACGTGTTCGTGCTCGGCGATAACCGCAACAACTCGAATGACTCGCGCATCTGGGGAAGCGTGCCCATCGCCTCGATCAAGGGTCGGGTGATCGGCATCTGGATGACGAAGAACCCGCAGCACGGCGCGTTCTCGCGCTTCGGAAGCCTGGACTAGTCAGTCCTTGCGGCGGCGCGGGATCACGACGCCGCGCTCGTCGGCGGCGCGGATCGCTTCCTCGTAGCCGGCGTCCGCGTGGCGGATGACGCCCATGCCCGGGTCGCTTGTCAGGACGCGCTCGAGGCAGCGGGCGGCGCGCGGCGTGCCGTCGGCGACGACGACCATGCCCGCGTGCAGCGAGTAGCCGATGCCGACGCCGCCGCCGTGGTGGAAGCTGACCCACGACGCGCCGGCCGCGGTGTTGACGAGCGCGTTGAGGATCGCCCAGTCGGCGACCGCGTCCGTGCCGTCCTTCATGCCCTCCGTCTCGCGGTTCGGCGACGCGACCGAGCCGCAGTCGAGGTGGTCGCGGCCGATCACGATCGGCGCCTTGACCTTGCCGGTGCGGACGAGCTCGTTGAAGCGCAGGCCGACGCGGTGGCGCTGGCCGTAGCCGAGCCAGCAGATGCGCGCCGGCAGGCCCTGGAACGCGATCTTCTCGCGCGCGAGCTTCATCCAGCGGTGGAGCATCGGATCGTCCTTGATCTCGTCGAGGACGGCTTCGTCGGTGATGCGGATGTCGTCCGGGTCGCCGGAGAGCGCGGCCCAGCGGAACGGGCCCTTGCCCTCGCAGAACAGCGGGCGCACGTAGGCGGGCACGAAGCCGGGATACGCGGTCGCTTCCTCGTGCGTCGCGCCGCCGAGCTCGGCCTGCGCGCGCAGGTTGTTGCCGTAGTCGAAGACGTGCGCGCCGGCCTTCTGCATCGCGACCATCGCGCGCACCTGGACCGCCATCGACGCGCGCGAGCGGCGGACGTACTCCTCGGGATCGCGGCGGCGCAGCTCGGCGGCCGCCTCGAGCGAGAGGCCCTGCGGGATGTAGCCGACCAGCGGATCGTGCGCGGACGTCTGATCGGTGACGAGGTCCGGCGTGATGCCGCGGCGCACGAGCTCGGCGTAGACGTCGGCGGCGTTGCCGACCACCGCGATCGAGCGCGCCTGCTTCTTGGCCTTGCACTCGTCGACGCGACGCAGGGCCGCGTCGAGATCAGGCGCGAGCTCGTCGAGGTAGCGCGTCTCGAGGCGCCGCTGCACACGCGTCGGATCGATCTCGACGCCGAGGAACACCGCACCCGCCATCGTCGCCGCGAGCGGCTGTGCGCCGCCCATGCCGCCGAGGCCGCCCGAGAGCACGAAGCGGCCCGCGAGGTCGCTGTTCCAGTGCGTCTTGCCGGCGGCGGCGAACGTCTCGAACGTGCCCTGCACGATGCCCTGCGAGCCGATGTAGATCCACGAGCCGGCGGTCATCTGGCCGTACATCATCAGGCCGCGCGCCTCGAGCTCGCGGAAGTGCTCCCACGTCGCCCACTTGCCGACGAGGTTCGAGTTCGCGATCAGCACGCGCGGCGCCTCCTCGTGCGTGCGGAACACGCCGACCGCGCGGCCCGACTGCACGAGCAGCGACTGGTCGTTCTCGAGCCGGCGCAGCTCGCGCACGATCACGTGGAAGTCTTCCCAGCTGCGCGCCGCCTTGCCGGTGCCGCCGTAGACGACGAGATCCTGCGGCCGCTCCGCGACATCCGGATCGAGGTTGTTCATCAGCATCCGCAGCGCGGCTTCCTGTTGCCAGCCTTTACACGTCAGCTGCGAGCCTCGCGGTGCACGAATGACATCGGCCATGGGCCGGTCCTAGCACGAAGTGACACTTCGTCGCTCCGCGCGCACGGCGATCCGAGGACTTGCAGCTTGGCCTCGTCGTTGCTCTACGGCTCCGCGTGCTCGCGAACCACCTCCCCTGGTCCCGCCTTCTCCTCGCCGCTGTCCCTGCCGTCGCGTTGTTCGGAGGATCGCTCCTGACGCGCGCAGATCGGCCGCCACCGCCGCATCGCTACTTCTCGGCGATGGAGATGCTGCATCGCGCGACGTGCGAGCAGTCCGCGGATCTGCAGACGTTCATGGTCGGCGTCGCGCAGCGCGACGCGTGGGGCGAGCGGTACATGTGGGAGTGCAACCCGCGCGGGTTCACCCTGGTCTCCGCGGGCGAGGACGGCCGCTTCGACACGGCCGACGACGTGAGCAGCAATCCATGACGGGCTCGGGGCGGGCGATGCGTAGGCTCGTGCGCCAGGTTGGCAGGCCGTCGCGGATCCGCCGGCACCACATGCTGCTCGCCGCGATCGGCCTCGGGCTCGCGATCCACGAGGCCACTGCCGTGATCGACGCGCTCGGCACGAGCAAGGAGCAGGTCGCGCGCGAGACCGAGCTGCGGATGCTCGACGCGATGGAAGAGCGCTCCCTGCGTGCGTGCCCGCGCGACGCGAGCGAGCTCACCGAGGCCACGCACGACCCGTGGGGCAACCCGTACAAGATCCTGTGCGACGACCGCGGCGACAACCTCTACCTGTCGATCATCTCGCTCGGCCCTGACCGCGGCCCGAGCATCTCCGTCACGCGCGTCTACTAGCCGAAAACGCCGAAGGGCGCCACGCGGGCGCCCTCCGGGTCACAGACTCGCGACGAGTTACTTCTTGTCGCTGCTCTGGATGCGCATGGCGTAGAACGAGCGCCACGCGAACGCCATCGAGATCAGCACGGCGACGCCGGCGATCACGTACTTCGCCGTGTCCATGCCCTTCTCGTGCAGCTCGAGGGCGAGACCGACCGCGAGCACGCCGAACAGCGTGGTGAACTTGATCACCGGGTTCAGCGCGACCGACGACGTGTCCTTGAACGGATCGCCGACCGTGTCGCCGACGACCGTCGCCGCGTGCAGCTCGGTGCCCTTCGCGCGGAGCTCGGTCTCGACGACCTTCTTCGCGTTGTCCCAGGCGCCGCCGGCGTTCGCCATGAAGATCGCCTGATAGAGACCGAACAGCGCCATCGAGATCAGGTAGCCGATGAAGAAGTACGGGTCGATGCAGGCGAAGCCCAGCGTCGAGAAGAAGAGCACCATGAAGATGTTCTTCATGCCCTTCTGCGCGTAGATCGTGCAGATCTCGACGACCTTCGAGCTGTCCTCGACCGAGGCCTTCGCCTGCGCCGAGGTGTCGAGCTTGATGTTCGCCTTGATGAACTCGACCGCGCGGTACGCGCCAGTGGAGACCGCCTGCGTCGACGCGCCGGTGAACCAGTAGATCACCGCGCCGCCGACGACGAGGCCGAGCAGGAACGGCGGGTGGATCATCGACAGGTTGCCGACGGCCGTCGCCTGGAGGCCGTTCGTGACGAGCATGATCAGCGCGAAGATCATCGTCGCCGCGCCGACGACGGCGGTGCCGATGAGCACCGGCTTCGCGGTCGCCTTGAACGTGTTGCCCGCGCCGTCGTTCTCCTCGAGGTACATCTTCGCCTTCTCGAAGTCCGGCTTGAACTTGAAGTCCTTCTCGATCTCCTCGGTCACGCCCTCGCGCGACTCGATGAGCGAGAGCTCGTAGACCGACTGCGCGTTGTCCGTCACCGGACCGTACGAGTCGACCGCGATCGTGACCGGGCCCATGCCGAGGAAGCCGAACGCGACGAGACCGAACGCGAAGACCGCGCTGGCCGCGTGGTACGCGAACGCGGCCGCGGCCGGGTCACCGCCGCCCATCGGGATGCCGGCGGCCATGTTCGAGCCGTCGAGGAGGTTCGCGAGGCCGGCCGACGTCGAAATCCAGTACGCGACGCCCATGAGGCCCGCGATGATGAGACCCATCCAGTAGCCGGAGAAGTTACCGGCGGTGAGACCGGCGAGGATGTTCAGCGACGGGCCGCCTTCCTTCGAGGCGGTGACGGTCTCGCGGACGTGGCCGGAGTTGACCGACGTGAAGACCTTCACGAGCTCGGGGATGATCGCGCCGGCGAGCGTGCCGCACGAGATGATCGCCGAGAGCTTCCACCACAGGCCGAACGGCAGCGTCGAGTCGCCCTGGCCGATGAGGAGGTACGACACGCCGAACGTCAGGCCGATCGAGACGAGCGAGGTCAGCCAGACGAGCTGGGTGAGCGGGTGCTCGAAGTTCATCTCGGCGGCGTTCGCGTAGCGGGCCTTCGTGACGAGCTCGTTGATCAGGTAGCTGCCGACCGACGCGAGGATCATCACGATGCGCATCGCGAAGATCCACACGAGGAGGACCGTCTGGATCCACTCGCCGGCGTCGGCGAGGTGGCCGTTGACGTCGATCGCGGGGAGGCCCGGGATGTTCGGCAGCGCGACGAGGATGAACGTGATCAGCGCGACGCCGGTGACGCCGTAGGTCTCGAAGCCGTCGGCTGTCGGGCCGACCGAGTCGCCGGCGTTGTCACCGGTGCAGTCGGCGATGACGCCGGGGTTACGCGCGTCGTCTTCCTTGATGTTGAAGACGATCTTCATGAGGTCCGAGCCGATGTCGGCGATCTTCGTGAAGATGCCGCCGGCGATGCGGAGCGCCGCGGCGCCGAGCGACTCGCCGACCGCGAAGCCGATGAAGCACGGGCCCGCGAGGTTGCCCGGGAGGAACAGCATGATCGCGAGCATCAGGACGAGCTCGGTCGAGATCAGCACGGTGCCGATCGCCATGCCGGCCTCGAGCGGAATCGAGTACGTGCCGTACGGCTTGCCGCGCAGCGACGCGAACGCGGTACGCGAGTTCGCGAACGTGTTGACGCGGATGCCGAAGAACGCGACGAGCGAGCTGCCGAGGATGCCGACGACGCTGAACGCGGCGATCAGGATCACCTTCAGCGGCTCGACCTTCTCGAGCGCGGCGAAGTAGATCACGATCACCGCGGCGATCAGGACCCACAGCTGGAAGATGAACTTCGCCTGCGTGCGCAGGTACGTCTTGCACGTCGCGTAGATCAGCTCGCTGATCTCCTTCATCGCGGCGTGGACGGGGAGGTTCTTCAGCTTCTGGTACTTGATCAGGCCGAACAGCAGGCCGATCGCGCTGACGACGAGGCCAATCGCCAGGAGGTTCCAGCCCGACAGGCCCAGGAACTTCACCTGGTGGAAGTCGGGCAGCTGGAGCTGGGCCTCGCTACGAGGCCGGGCAGAAGCGGCGCCGGCAGCATCAGCGCCTGCGGCGAGCCAGTGAATCAGGGACGTCATGGGTTCCTCGGGGGGGTATCTCGTGAAGCCCGGCGTTATAAGGACATGTCCCGATAAGCGCAAGACTTCCGGGCCCTCCCGTGATATGGAAAGCTGCCCGAAAGGTTTTCCACCCCATGCGCCGCCCCGAAGTCCTGGCGCCCGCAGGCGACCTCGATGCGCTGGGCGCCGCGCTCGCCGCTGGCGCCGACGCGATTTACCTCGGCCTGGACGACGGGTTCAACGCCCGCGCCCGCGCCGCAAACTTCGCGTCCGACCGCCTCGCGGAGGTGGCCGTGCTGATTCACCGCGGGGGCGCCAAGCTCTACGTCACGCTGAACACGCTCGTGTTCGAGCCCGAGCTGCCGATCGTCGAGGAGCTGCTGCGGCGCGTCGCGCGCGCGGGAGCCGACGCGATCATCGTGCAGGATCCGGCGGTCGCGCTGCTCGCGAAGGCGATCTGCCCTGCCCTCGACGTCCACGCCTCGACGCAGATGACCGCGAGCTCGCCGCTCGCGGCAAACCTGCTCGCGCCGCTGGGGCTCTCGCGCGTCGTCGTGCCGCGCGAGCTCTCCGTCGACGAGATCCGCGCATACCGCGCCGGCACGTCGCTCGAGCTCGAGGTCTTCGTGCACGGCGCGCTGTGCGTCGCGTGGAGCGGCCAGTGTCTGTCGAGCGAGGCGTGGGGCGGCCGCAGCGCGAACCGCGGGCAGTGCGCGCAGGCCTGCCGCCTGCCGTACGAGCTGATCGTCGACGGCCGCGCGCAGGACCTCGGTGAGGTCGCATATCTGTTGTCGCCGAAGGATCTCGTCGGGCTCGATGTCGTGCCGCAGCTCGCCGAGGCCGGCGTCGCGTCGCTGAAGATCGAGGGCCGGCTCAAGGGCCCCGCGTACGTGGCGACGGCGGTCGCGCAGTACCGCGCCGTCGCGGGCGGCGAGTCACCAGCGGCGCAGGATCGCGAGGCCTTGCTGCTGGCGTACTCGCGCGGCGCCTCGACGGGCTTCCTCGCGGGCGCCGATCACCAGACGCTCGTCGAGGGCCGCTTCCCGCGCCACCGCGGCATCCTCGTCGGCCGGATCACGGCGATCGAGGGCCACGAGATCGAGGTCGAGCGCGAGACCCGCGCCGGCGAGTCGCTGTCGGAGGTGCGGGCGGGCATGGGCGTCGTGTTCGATGCGGGCACGCCCGAGCAGCCGGAAACCGGCGGCCCGATCTTCGCGGCCGCGCCCACGCCGCGCGGCTACCGCTTGCGCTTCGGTACACCGGGTCCCGATCTCGCGCAGGTAAGCGTCGGCGATCGCGTGTGGGTCAGCTCGGATCCGCGCGTCACGCGCGCCGGCGAGAAGGCAGCGGAGGCCGGGCGCGCGCCGCTCGGCCGCATCGCGGTCGACCTCCGCGTCTCGGGCGCCGTCGGCGAGCCGCTTGTCGTCCGCGCGGTGCGTGTGCAGGGGGCGGGTCCCGAAGTTGGTCCGAACGCCCGTTCGAACGTCAATTCGTACGGAATCGCCCGCCCCCCACCCGATCTCGCCGGGGGCGCCTCCGCGCAGAGTGCATCTCCGCTGCAAGCCGCGCGCGGCGCAGGCCTCACGCCCGAGCTGCTCGCCGACAAGCTCGGCGCGTTCGGCGGCACGCCGTTCCATCTCGGCGAGCTTCGCTGCGAGCTGCCGGCCGGCCTCCACGTCCCGGTCTCCGAGCTCAAGGAGATGCGACGCCAGCTCGTCGCGCAGCTCGAGGCGCAGCTCGCCCGCGTCGACCGCGAGGTCGCGACCGAGTCGAAGCTCGACGCGGTGCGGACGCCGGTGCCGCCGCTCGAACAGCCGCCCGTACTCGTCGCGCTCGCCCGCAACGACGCCCAGCTCGACGCGCTCCTCGACGCCGGCTGCCGCGACGTCGAGCTCGACTGGATGGAGCTCGTCGGGCTCGCGAAGGCCGTCGATCGCGCGAAGGCACGCGGCGCGCGCGTCACGGTCGCGACCGTGCGCATCCAGAAGCCAGGCGAGGACAAGATCGATGCGCACCTCGCGCGCCTGCCGGCCGATGCCGTGCTCGTGCGCAGCTGGGGCTCGCTCGCATACTTCGAAGACAAGGGCCGCACGCTCCACGGCGACTTCTCGCTCAACGTCACGAACTCGATCACGGCGGGCTGGGTGCTCGCGCACGGCCTCGAGACCGTCACGGCCGCGCACGACCTCGATCGAGATCAGCTGTTCGCGCTGCTCGCCGCGGCGCCGCGCGGACGCATCGGCGTCACCGTCCACCATCACATCCCGACGTTTCACACCGAGCACTGCGTCTACGCGCACCTGCTGAGCGAGGGGAAAGACTTCCGCACGTGCGGCCGCCCGTGCGAGCAGCATCAGGTCGCGCTGCGCGATCGCGTGGAGCTCGTGCATCCGGTGATCGTCGACGTCGGCTGTCGCAACACGGTGTTCAACGCGCAGGCGCAGAGCGCGGCCGCCCTCGTGCCCGAGCTGCTCGGCCGCGGCGTGCGGCGGTTCCGGCTCGAGCTCGTGCGCGAGTCGGCCGACGAGACGCGCCGCCTCTACGACGCGTACAGCCAGCTCGTCGCCGGCACGCTCGCGCCGACCGAGGTCGTCAAGGCGGCGGCGGTCCACGAGCAGTTCGGGGTGACGCGCGGGACGATGCGCACCCTGACCGTCCTGCGCTAGCTAGCCCCGCGGCGATGAGCGACTGCCGAGACATCCGTGTCATGCCCCGGCAGGTGCCCGGGCAGCGATGTCAGGCAGGGCCGCGGATCGCCGAAACGCCACGCGCGCCGGCAAACGCCGATTCGCGAGCCGCGACGCGCACTTCGCGGCCAGATCGCGCCTGGCATCGCGGCTGCTCTAGGGACCGGGCATGCCGAGCCGCCTCGCCCTCGCCGTCGTCCTCGCCGCTGCCTCCGCCGCCCACGCCGATCCGGCGACGGTCGTGATCGTCCAGGCGCCCGGCTCCGTGCCGTACGGCGCCGAGGAGGAGCCGCCTGCCCCGACGCCCACGCCGACCACGCCGGCCGCGCCGCAGAACGAGGCGTGGAGCAACGTCTCGCACATCAACGGCACGCCCGTGCCGGTCGGCGATCGCAACCAGTACCTCTACCGGTTCAAGCACACGAACGTCGCCGTCAATCCGTTCGGCCTGCTGTTCGGCTACTACGAGGGCGGCGCGCAGTTCGCGCTGTCGCAGAACGTCGCGCTGTCGGTCAGCGGCGCGTACTACTCGCTCGGCAGCGGCGACGTCAGCGGCTACCAGGTCGCCGCGTCGGCGCCGATCTACTTCCGCCGGACGTTCAGTGGCCCGTTCCTCGAGCCGGGCGTGATCGCGCGCGACACGCACGACCGCGTCTACTACGACGGCGCGTGCGCGCAGGGCTACATGTGCGGCCCGATCGACCCGCCGAGCCACGCGTGGGGGGGGATCGAGATGCTGTTCGGCTGGCAGTGGACGTTCGACAGCGGCCTGAATGTCGCGATGGCATTCGGCGTCGCGAAGCATCTCGGCGGCTATCACAGCGACTCCAGCGACGGCACCGACGCGAACGGCTACTTCCGCGTGGGATACGCGTTTTGACAGGCTGTCGAACCACTGACGGTCTTTGCCACCGGCACGGGATGGCAAAGCGAACCGCCGCGCGGACTTCGGCGCGTGGCATCCGCCCTGCTCTAGGACTTTCCATGACCATGCGCGCCGCCCTCGTCGCCCCGCTCTTCATCACCCTCGCCGCCGCGTCGGCTCACGCCGATGAGGTGCAGACGACCACGGCCGGGACGGTGATCGTCGTCGCGCCGAGCGCGCCGGTCGTCGTGCCGAGCGCGCAGCCGGTCGCCGCGCCCGGTGCGGTTGCCGCGGTGGCACCGGTGCCGGCGCCGAACGCGCCGCCGCAGAACGAGGCGTGGAGCAACGTCTCGCACATCAACGGCACCCCGGTGCCGGTCGGCGAGCGCAACCGCTACCTCTACAACTTCCGCAAGACCGAGATCGCGGTGAACCCGTTCGGTCCGTTCTGGGGCTACTACGACGGCGCGGCCGCGCACGCGCTCAGCCAGAACGTCGCCGTGCAGGGCTCGCTCTCGCTGTGGGACCGCGAGAACGGCTACCAGACCGGCTATCAGCTCACGGCGAGCCTGCCGATCTATCTGAAGCGCACGTTCTCGGGCCCGTTCCTCGAGCCGGGCCTGATCATTCGCGAGTCCGGGAGCACCGACAGCTACTGCTACGACGCGAGCGGCAACTACTCGCCGTGCGGCTCGAGCTCGCGTCGCTGGGCGGGCCCCGAGATGCTGTTCGGCTGGCAGGCGACATTCGACTCGGGCCTCACGGTGCAGGCCGCGTTCGGCGTCGCGAAGCGCATGGCGACGAACTACGACTCGATGTCGAGCGACAACACCGACGTCAACGGCTACTTCCGCGTCGGCTACGCGTTCTAGGCAGCGAGCGGCTGCTCGTTCGCCGGCGGCTCGGCGCGCAGCTCGGCCGGCAGCATCGGCTGGATCTTCGCGGCCCAGCGCGTGCACGCATCGAGACCCTGCATGCCGGGCAGCTGCGCCATCCGGCGCTCGATGTAGCTCATGACGTCGAAGATGCGCTTGCCGGGGAACAGGCGCGCGACGAGCGCGGCCGCCTCGCCTTCGCTCTTCACGCCCGAGCCGACCGGCGAGTAGAAGCGCTGCGCGATGAAGCGACAGAACCGCTGGGCCCGCGGGTTGTCGGTGAGGCGCTCGCGCGCCTGGCCGAAGTAGTAGGCGAAGTGACGGCGCTCCTGCTTCGCGATGCGGCGGAACAGCTCCGCGAGCACCGGGTTCTGCGTCGAGCGGATCACTTCCTCGTAGGCCTGCATCGTCAGGCACTCCTGGAGCGCGCCCCAGAACATCCACAGCGCGACGAACCGCTTCGGCATCGCCTTCGCCATCATCGTCTGCACGAAGTCCTCGAGCTTCGCCTTGAAGCGCGCGCCCGCGCGGACCTTCGTCGAGCGGTCGGTCGCGCTCTCGATCTGCACGCCGCACTCCTGCATGAGCCGCGTGATCGCGTGGCTGTGGAAGTACTCCTCGTAGTTCCACATCGTGAGGAACGTCAGCAGCTCGGGGTCCCGCACGACCTCGAGCTTCGCGACCTCGAGGAAGTAGTAGACGGTCTGGCTCTCGATATCGGCAAAGAACTTCAGGTTCTCGACCTCGCGGTCGGTCAGGCCGTACGTGCGCGCGAGATTCCAGTCCAGGTCCTCGATCTCGACGCGACCGGACACTGCGACGTGCTGAGCGATGTCTGACACGCTGTTACCCCTCGTCCCGGCGAAGGCCGATTGCCTGGTGTACGTGCGACTGGTCCCTCCGGATCAGCGCCCCTCGACCAGCCTAACCCAAAGTGACCCACGGGATCAGCAGGGCCGCGATTCGATCCGGGTCGGCCGCGCCGAGGTCGCTGAGAAAGTCTCGGGCGGCCGCCGCGCGCGCGATGCCGGCCGGACCACCTTCGAGCGTCGCGCGCCGCATCCGCGCGATGTGCATGAAGCCGGTCATGCCGCTCGCCGCGAGCTGCTCCTCACCGGCGACGAGCGACGCGATCGCCCCCGCGCGATCGCCGCGCAGATCGAGCGCCGCACCACGCGCACACAGACCGATACCGACGGCCCACGGCGCGCCTTCCTTGATCAGCTCCTCGGCCGCGGACTTGACGAAGCGAGCGCGCTCGTCGGTCGGCCTCGTACGATCGAGCAGCGCGATCCGGATCCGCAGGTACGACAGCTCGCAGCGCAGCTGCTGGATCCGGAGCACGCCGATCTTCTCGATGTCGGGCCACGCCTGCTCGATCCGCTGCCCCGCCGCGGCGACCTCGCCGCGATACAGCTCGACGTTGCACGCCGCCTGCACGGCGAGCACGTGCGGGAGGTGAAACCCCGGCGCGAGCACGTTGATCGCGGCCTCGAGCTGGTCGCGCGCCTCGTCGGGTCGGCCGGCGATCAGCCACGCGAGGTTGCAGCGGCCCGTGCGCACGCCGAGCTGCGCGACGAGATCGTTGCGCTCGATGGCATCGCGCAGCAGCAGCTGCGCCTGGCGGACCATCTCGCGCCAGTCGCCGACGTAATAGAGCGCCGAGAGCCAGTACGTCTCGCCGATGTCGAGCTCCCAGCGCCACGACGCACCGTGCTCGCGCAGCGTCGCGAGCCCGGCCTCGAGCCGCTTCCGCGCCTCGACGAACGAGCCGCTCATGTACGCGGCGATGCCGATCGCGATCTTCGCGAGGCCGAGCAGGTGCGGCTCGCCGAGGCGGTCCGCGAGCGCTTGCAGGCGCGTGCCGAGCGCGGCGACCGCGGCCGCGTTGCGACTGCCGGCGGCGGCCGCGTAGCAGACCTCCTGTGCGAGCGCGAGACACACGCGCACCGGCTCGCCGCACTCGAACGCCGCGCGCATCAGCTCGGCCTGCAGTGCGCGTCCGAGCGCGGGATCCGCGAACGCGAGCCCGGAGACGATCGAATACAGCACGTCGATCCGGCGCAGGTCGGCCGGCTTGCACTGCGTCGCATCGCGCTCGACGAAGTCGAGGCCGCGCAGCTTCTGCTGCATCCACTGTGCGGCGAGCCGCGTGCGCGACGCGCCGAACGGGCTGCGCACGCCGATCGCCGAGAGCAGCGTCTCGGCGGCGGGGAGCGCCTCGTCGAGCCGGCCGCGCCGCAGCAGCGCCTCGATGCGCAGCCGCTCGCAATCGACCGCTTCATCGTCGAATAGCAGCTGCGCGGCGTGGCCGTACACGCTCGCCGCCTCGTCGAGCTGGCCCGCGCACGCGAGCGCGGTCGCCTGCTTGCGTAGCAGGTCGCGCTGCCCGTTGACGTCCCACGGCCCGTAGGTCAGCGCGATCTTGTAGAGCTCGGCCGCGCGCCGGAACGCTAGCGCCTCCTCCGCCTTCGCCGCCGCCGCGACCGCGTGGTGCGCGGCGTTCGCGGGATGGCCCGCCGCGAGCCAGTGCTCGACAACCGCCTGCGGATCGAGCTCGCCCGCCTCCTCGAACGCCTTCGCGAGCGCCTCGTGCCACGACGCCTTCGACTCGACGTCGAGGCTCGCCACGACCGCGTGCCTCACGTGATCGTGCGCGGGCGCGAGCACGGTGACGTCGCCGATGCGCCGGATCGTCGCCAGCCGCTCGGCCGCGAGCTGCTGCGCCTCGTCGTGGCCGCCGACGACGCTCGCCGCCCTCGCCGCGACCTCGATCGGCAGCGGGCGCGCCGCGATCGAGCTGACCGCGAGCATCGCCTGCGCCTCGAACGACACCCGCGCCACCCTCGCCTGCACGAGATCCTCGACCTTCGCCGTCGGCGCGAGCTGCGGCGCGCGCGCCATCTCCGTCAGCAGCAGCGGGTTGCCGCCGGCGGCCTTGATCACGATCTCGGCCTGCCCGCTGTCGGGCACGAGCTGCGCGACGAGCGCATGACTCTCGTGCTCGGGCAGGTTGCTGATCTCGATCTGCTGCACGTCGCCGCGGCGCACGGTGCCCGGCGGCTGCTTCAGCTTCGCCATCACGCCGAGGTAGTCCTCCGGCCGGTGCGCGAGCACGATCAGGATCCCGGGCTCGGGGTTGTGGATGAGATCGGCGAAGAACGCGATCGAGTCCGCGTCGCCCCAGTGCGCGTCGTCGACGAAGATCACGACCGACCGCACGCGCGCGAGCCGCGCGAGCACGTGCCGCAGCGCCGCGAACCCGCGCCGCCGAAGCTCGGCCGGCTCGCCGGGCGCCGGCGCGACCTCCGCGAACCGCTTGATCCGCTTCATCACGGGGAACAGCCGCACGAGGGCGCCGAGATCCTTCGGCGCGAGCGCATCGACCTCCGCCGGCGGAAGCGCGAGCAGCAGTGTCGTCAGCATGTCGACGACGCCGTCGAGCATCTTGAATGGCACCTGCTCGCGCTCGAAGCACCGCCCCTCGAGCACGAACACCATCTCGCCGAGCGAGCGCAGGAACGTGCGCGCGAGCGCGCTCTTGCCCATGCCGCTCTTGCCCTTGATCGTCACGGTCTGGCCGCGGCGCCGGCTGTCGGCCTGCGCGCGCTTGAGCTCGTCGAGCTCCTTCTTGCGGCCGACGAACGTCGCCGGCATCGACGACCGCGCCATCGCGCGCGTGCGCGGCGACGGAGCCGCTCCGAGCGCGGCCAGGATCGCGAGCCCCGTCGGCCGCGACGCCGCCGCCGGCGCGAGCAGCTGCATCGCGAGCTGCGCGAGGTCGCTCGGCGCGGTCGGCGCCACGCTCAGCGGCGACGGCGGCAGCTCGGTCTGCTTGCGCGTCATCACCTGCTCGCTCTCGCCCTCGAACGGACGCCGCCCGACGAGCGCCTCGTACAGCATCGCGCCGACGGAGTACCAGTCGCTCGCCTCGGTCAGCGCCTGGTCGCTCGCCTGCTCGGGCGACATGTACACCGGCGTGCCGACGGCGAGCTTCTCCGGGTTGTTCTCCGCGACCGTCGACACCAGCCCGAAATCGAGCAGCGCGAGCCGCCCCTGCTGCGTCACGAGCACGTTGCTCGGCTTGAGATCGCGATGCAGCTTGTCCGCCTTGTGCAGCGCGATCAGCGCATCGACGAGCTGGACGAGTGCGCCGCGCAGCCGCAGCTCGTGCACGGGCGACGCGATGATGTCGGCGCGCGTGCGCGTCGGACCCGACATCGTGCGCGACGGCCGCACCCAGTCGATGAACGAGACGCCCTCGACGAGCTCCATCGTGAAGTACCAGTCGCCATCCGTCTCCTGCAGCTCGTGGAGCATCACGAGGTTCGGGTGCACGATGTCCGCGAGCGCGCGGAACTCGCGCTTGAAGCGGTACAGGTCGCGCCCCGACGCCTGGCGCAGGTGCTTGAGCGCGACCTCGCGCTGCAGCTGGCTGTCGTACGCGCGATAGACCGTCCCGGCGCCGCCGGTCCCGAGCGTCCCGCGGACCTCGAATCGCGCTCCGAGCCGCGGCGGTTCCATCCACCGAGGACTATACGTCAGCGCGCGCCCGCGGCAGCGACGCCGCGGCTTGCATCTGCTCGCCGGCGCGAGATCGCGAGCGTGACCTCCGCCTTCTTCCGCAGCGCCTCGCGGATCCGCTCGACGCGCGCTGCCGGATGATGAAAGAAGTTCCGATCGAGCGCCGGATCATCGGCATACGCCCGCGCGATCTCGCGCTCGTCCCAGCTCGTCGGGAACGCGACGTACGGCAGCGGCGGCTCGCGCAGCCACCACCCGGTGAAACCGAACCGCTCGTGGTTCGCCTCGTAGAGCTGCGTCGCCGGATACGGTACGACGACGCCGCGTGCGTTGAACCCGCCCGCGAGGTCCTGCGCGCGGTCCATGAACGCGATCGTCGCGTCGAGCTCGGCATCCGTCTCGTCGGGCCAGCCGAACATCAGGTTGACGACCGTGTGAATCCCGAGGTCGCGTGCCCACGCGAGCACGTCGAGCACGCGCTCGACCGTCACGCCCTTGCCGATTCGCACGAGCATCCCCGGATCCGCGCTCTCCATTCCGATATCGACGCCCGCGCACCCCGCGCGCGCCATCTCCGCCAGCACGTCGCGATCGAGGTGCGCCGGATGCGCGGTGCACGTCCACCACACGCCACCGACGCGCCCGAGCGCCTCGCACAGCTCGCGTACGCGCCGCTTGCCGACCGCGAACGAGTCGTCGAAGAACGAGAACCCGACCATCCCGAACCGCTCGCGCAGCATCGCGACCTCGCCCGCGACCGACGCCGCGCTCCGGTACCGGAACTTCCGCCCCGTCACGTCGTTGCTGCAGAACGTGCACGCGGCCGGGCATCCGCGGCTCGACAACAGGCCCGCCGGCGGCAGCGCGTGCGCCGCGCCGTACCACGCCGGATCGAACAGATCGAGCGCGGAGAGCGGCGGCGCCAGCCGATCGAGCTCGCGGTTGAACGGCCGCGCCGCGTTGTGGCGCACCATGCCGCGCTCGCGCCAGCTCAGACCGGCGATCGCGTCGAGCGGCTTGCCGTCCGCCAGCTCGACGAGCGCATCTTCTCCTTCGCCGCGGATCACCCACCGAAACCCGTGCGCGAGCACCTCGTCGGCCGCGATCGTCGCGTGCGGCCCGCCCGCGAGCAGCGGCAAGCCTTCGAGCGCCGCCGCGAGCGCGTACGCCGCCTGCACGTGCAGCGTCTTGACGTGCAGCCCGACGAGGTCCGGCGCGAACGCCTCGATGCGCGCCCGGATCTCCGCATGCCCGTGCGGCGCGAACGGCGCGCTGCCGTCGAGCAGCGCGACCTCGTGGCCCGCCGCGCGCAGGCTCGCCGCGAGATGGCAGAACGAGAGCAGCGGCGTCCGCACCGGCTCCGGCGAGGGCGGATTCACCAGGAAGACGCGCGCCACGGCTCGATCCTACCCGACCAGCTCGGCCGCGAGCGCATCGATCGCGTCCAGCGAGCCCAGCCGGACCTCGCGCGCGTCCGCGAGCGGCACCCAGTAGCGCTGCGCGCCGCACGTCATCCAGCCGTCCGCGATCCGCACCGGCGTCTCCGGCACGACCGGCACCGTCGCCATCCCCGGCAGGCACATCGCGCGCAGCGCATCGCGAACGATCACCCGGTCGAACGCCGGATCCGGCGCGAGGCCGCGCGAGCGCGCGAGCTCGACCCACGGCACGGGATCGAGCGTATCCGCGAGCAGGTGCAGCGGCCGCTTCGCCGCGAAGTGCCGCCACCCGATGCCTTCCGCCTCGCGCATGAACCACGCCGGCAGCGGCTCGAGCCCGGCATGCGCCCGCACGACCGCACGCACGCCGAACGCGCGCGCGACCGCCTGCCCGACCTGCGCGAGCCACGGCGCCGCCGCGAGCGCGTCGTCCTCGCCGAACGCCGGATTCACGTGCACGGCAAGCCAGCCGCCGACGCACTCGTCGAGGTGTACCGGCTCGAGCATCGGCCGCTCCGGCCCCAGATGACACAGCTCGTGCATGATCGGCGCGACGAGCCAGCGATCGATCACCGCGTGCGGCTCGCCCTCGCGCGCGAGGTGCGCCTCGCCGTACAGGAGCGGCATCAGCCGCCCGTAGAACGTACGCTCGTATAGATCGGCCAGGGTCGACGCGCGCTCGCGCGGCGCCACGCCGGCGTCCGCGAGGATGACGTCGAGGCGTGCGATCGCGCTCGCGAGCCGCGGCAGCCGATCCCAATCGAGGATCTCGTTCATGATCGGCAGCTCGATCTGCTCGGCGCGCCGCGCCGGCATGCGCCGCGTGTAGTGCTCGACGAGCTCGGGCCATGGCCCCGCCGCGAGTGCCCGCGTGAGCACGCGCGCGAACGCCGATGGCATGTGGAACGGCCCACCACTCGTCGCGTGGGGGTCTCCCGCAAGATCCGTCATTACACCGTAATGACGTCCTTCGGGCGGGGGTGTCTGCGGTGGAGGTTCGTGCGTTCGGGCTTCCGCCAGCGCGTCGCCGCACAGGTCGCGAAGCTCGGGCGCGCAGGCCTGCGCGGTCATCACGAGCCCTTCCTCGGCGGCCGCGAGCCGCGCCTCGCCGACGAGGCCCGGCAGCCACCCGCGAATGTCGTCGGCGCTGTAGACGTCGCCCGCGTCGGTGTAGATCGCCATGCCGAGCGCGAACAGCAGGCCCTGCAGCGTGTCGCGCCGCAGGTCCTTCACGACGACGAGCTCGCCCGCGCGCGCCGCGACCTCGCACAGCCGCGCGCACGCGTCGGGTGCATGCAGGTGGAGCACGTTGGCCAGCAGCGCGATGTCATGTCGCGGCACCGCGATCTCGCGCGCATCTCCCTCCACGAACCGCACGCGCGCGCCGAACCTCGCGAGCTGCTCGCGCGCGAGCGCCACCACCTCCGCGCGATCGACGAGCGTCGCGGTCGCCGGCGGGTACGCGTCGAGGAACGCCGCGGTGTACGCGCCCGCCCCGCCGCCGAGATCGATCAGCGAGCGCGGCTCGCGGCCGAGCCAGGCGGGCAGCCGCGCGACGAGCTCCGCGGCCGCCGGCGCGCTCGCCTCGAGCAGGTGCTGCTGGTAGCGCGGCTCGATCGCCGGATCGATCGCGAGCGGCCGGTCGGTGCGGAGGACCTCGGCGAGGCGGCCCCAGCCGTCGGGCGGCACGTCGGGGCGCGGCGGCGGATCGCGCCAGACGTCGAGCGCGTCGAGCACGGCGAGCAGCGCGCGCATGCGGCGCGTCGGCGCCTCGGGGCGCGCGGCGAACCAGCCGAGGTCGTGGGCGGCGGCGATCGCGGCGTCTCGCAGGAAGGCGGCGCCGGCATCGAGTGCCGCCGAGAAGACATCCATCGCTCAGTTCAGCCAGATCATCTTGCCGCGCACGCGAACCTCGGCCTTCGACTCGACGTTCACGTCTTCCTCGGCCGTGACATCGACCTTGCCGCCGGTGACCTCGACGTGCTCGGCGCCCTTGATCTCGACGGACTGGCTCTCGATCGAGACCTGCTCGCTCGCCTTGAGCTGCATGCGCACGGCCTCCATCTGGAGGACCGGGCCTTCCTCGGTGAGCTTGATGCGGACCTCGACGAGGCCGGACTCGTTGCGGATCTCGACGAGCTGATCGCCGCCTTGCTCGGAGAGCGTCAGCTTGCGGCCGTCCTTGAGGTAGACCTCGCGCTCTTCGGATTCCGCCTCGTTCTCCTCCGCATGCTCGAGTTTTTGCTTCGGAGAACCCGCCATGATGGAAGGCTATCACATACGATGAAACCGGCCGCATGAGCTCGGATTTGCTCGTCTGTCTTGCCTGTCGCGCGATCGAGCCGGGGCGCATCGCGCTGCAGACGCTCGAGCGCGTCGGCGACGAGATGGTGTGTGCGTGCGGGCAGCGGTATCCGGTGCTGCGCGGCGTGCCGGTGATCGGGCCCGCGCCCGCCGAGGAAGTGCCGTTCGATGCGGCGGCGCTCGCGAAGGCGACCGATGACTCGGCGCTCGCGCACCTCGCGCATCATCTGTCGACGTACCTCGATGCGCACTGGCCGCCGCGCGGCGAGCTCGTCGAGAAGCTGCGGGCGCTGCCGCCGGTGGCGGCGACCGTCGAGCTCGGGTGCAATGTCGGTGGCGCGCTCGCGGTGCTGGCGGGCGAGCGGCTCGTCGGGGTCGAGCTGTCGCAACCGACGTCGTGGCGTGCGCAGGCGCTGCTGCGCGGCGAACGCATCCCGTACCTGCGGCGCGTGATCGGCAAGCACTACGAACCGGCGGAGGCGCAGGGCATCGCGCGCCCGGCGACGATCGTGTGCGCGAACGCGCTGGATCCGCCGCTCGTGCCGGGCAGCTTCGATCGCGTGGTCGCGCTCAACGTGCTGGATTCGGTCGGCAGCCCGCGGCAGCTGCTGTCCGTGATCGATGCGCTGTGTCGGCCGGGCGGCGAGATCGTCGTGGCGTGCCCCTACCAGTGGGCCGCGGAGGAGCGGCTGGAGAGCGCGGATCCGGCGGCGGAGCTGGTCGAGATCCTGCGCTCCGGCCGGGACTTACGCGCCGCCTACACGGTCGAGGACGAGGCCGAGCTGGAGTGGACGCTCCGCCGCAACGCCCGCAGCCGCGTAGCCTATCGAATCCACTACGTCCGCGCGCGCAAGGGCAGCTAGCGGCCGGCGGTTGCGTATAAGGTTGGAAGGTTCCATGCCTGCGCCTCAAGCATCGGCGATGCAACAACTCGCGAGGGCGAAGTTCATGAGCTTCAACCTCAAGGTCCCGCAGAACTGGAAGGAGCCGAGCGGCGATCCAGGAGCGAAGCACTACGGGGATGCGTTCTCGCCCTCCGAGAAGGCGACAGCGCCCGGCATGCCGCCGCTGTTCCAGCCGGCGTCGATGAACAAGTACCACACCGAAACCCAGAAGATGCACATCGACAAGATCGGGTCGTTCATCGATGGGACGTGCAGCGCGATCTGCTCGGCGTGGAGTCAGTGGCAGACGGCAGCGACGATGGTCGGCGTGGTGATCAACGCGGTGACGGCCGTCGGCGGCCAGATCGTCGGCCCGCCGTGGACGCCGCTGATCCTCGCGTCCGCCCCGAAGTCGACGCCGATGCAGATGAAGTACTCGGCCGTGATCGCGAGCGTGATCGGCACCGCGTGGCTGAGCTTCACCGCGACGGTGAAGGTCGCGGGCATGCCGTGGTACCCCGCATTCGCGGCGGTGCCTTCGCCGGTCGCGCCGCCCGCGCCGAACGTGCCGTGTCCGTTCGCGGCGCTGACGCAGGTGCCGACGTCGATCTCGGCGTCGGTGCTCAAGATGCAGATGGTCGGCCAGCTCGGCGATCCGAACGCGCCGTTCCACAAGGAGCTGTTCGAGGCGATCGCCGATGCGTTCGAGAAGTCCTACAACCTGTGGAAGGTGTCGACGATGGTGACGAACGTGCTCGGGACCGGTCCCGTGCCGACGTTCGCGCCGCCGTACGTGCCGGTCGGCCCCGTGGTCGGTGGCGTCGGCACGATGACGCCCGGAGGATTCACCTGATGCCCGGTCAAGCACGCCTCGGCGACAAGTCCCAGGTTCCCGTCGACGCGCACGGCTGTCCCGCGTGCCCGCACTCGTGTCAGGGCCCCGCGATCATCGGCTCGCCCGACGTGATGGTGAACGGCATGCCCGCGATCCGCGTCGGCGATCAGGGCGTTCACATGGCCTGCTGCGGCCCGAACATGTGGACCGCGCAGATGGGCAGCTCGACGGTGATGATCAACAACAAGCAGGCCCACCGTCAGGGCGACATGGATCAGCACTGCGGCGGTGTCGGCACGATGCAGGCGTGCTCGACGAACGTCATGACGGGCGGCTGAGCCGCTCGAGCTGACGCAGCGCCCACGTGCGCGGGACCTTCGGCGCGCGCGGCTTGCGCAGCGGCGTGCGAGCGAGCGTGCGCAGCAGCAGGCGCGCATCCTCGGCCTTGCGATCCGGCTTCGGCCACGCCTCGAGCGCGGCGAGCTGACGCGCGGGCAGCCCCGCGGTGCGGCCGTCGACGAGCAGGCGCGCCCAGCTGCGCTCGCGATAGAACGGCATGCGCGCGAGCTCGACGAGCGCATCACGCGTGCGCGCCGTGATGATGCCGGCCTTCGCGGCGCGCGCGAGGCCGTCGCGCAGGTTGACGAGCGCGTCCGAGACCGGCCGATAGCCGACCTCGCCGGGGAGGTGCGCGACCGCGACCTCGTCGTCGCGCACGAGCTCGCCGCGCTTGAACGCGCGGTAGATCGCGCCGACGCCGCGCATCCCGAAGACGTCGAGCTCGGCCGCGCGCAGCGCGCCCATGCTCGCGGCGCCCCACACCTCGATCCCGCGATCGAGCGCGACGAGGATCTCCTTGTGCCACACGGCGGCCATGCGCTCGAAGTAGCCGTCGATGATCGCGATCCGCTGCACGCGCTCGCGCGAGGCGCGCAGCACGTCGCCGACGCCCGCGGGCGGCCGCACGTCCGCGCCGGCGAGTGTCACCTCGCGCAGCGTCGGCCCGACGAATACGATCGTCTTCATCCGAGCGCCTCCACGTCGGTCGCGCGGCCGGGGACGATCACCTTCGCGACGGGCACGCCGAGCGACTTCAGCGTCAGGTCGACCGCGATCACGCTTTCGCCGGCGAGACCGACGAGGACGTCGAGATCCTCGCCGAGCCCGCGCGTCTCGTGGCGCGGCAGGTCGCGCGCGTCGACGGGGTCGTCGCACGGCGCCGCGAGGCGGTCCCACATGTCGCGCAGCAGATCGGGATCGGTCGCGCGCTCGTAGTCGAACGGGAAGAAGTCATCGCGCCCGCCCGCGATGTACGTCAGGCGCGTCTGCGCCGCCTCGGTCAGCGCGCGCGCGATCGCGACCTCGGGCACGAGGTGCGCCCCGAAGCCCTGGTAGCAGCCGAGCGGCCGCCACGCGATCTCGTTCGGATCCTCGACGATCGCGCAGCCGATCGCGGCGATCGGCCCGCCGAGATCCCACAGGAACACGCGCGCGCCGGTACGCGTGATGCGTTCGATCATCGGGTTCTCGACCGTATCGAGGACGATCCGCCGATCGCCGCCGCTGCGCCGCCACGCCGCCTCGGCATCGCGCTCGAGCACCTCGCACAGGCCGTGGACGATCGCCTCGACCAGCACGTTGCCCGACGCGAGCCCGTTGCTCGAGATGTCGAAGACCGGCGGCCGCGTGAACGTCGTGTCGAGCGTCACGCTCTCGAGCGGCACGAGCACGGGCTCGTTGCGGGCGAGGTCCCAGCCCTCGATCCAGGCCCACGTCGCGTCGAGATCGAGCCGGCCGCGCGGCCGCGGCAGCTTCCGCACGTCGACGACGCGCCGCTTCTTCGCCAGCGCGCGGTACGAGCCGCGGACGGTCGCCCTCGCCTGCTCCGCCGTGAACGTCTCGAGGCTCTCCATCAGCGCGGAGATCCGCGCCGCCTCGGGCGTCAGGCCCTTGCCCTGCTGGGTCGAGAGCGAGCGGCCCATCGGGCGGATCGCGGCGAACACGGGGATGCCGAGCGTGTCGAGGCCGGTGATGTCGGCGATGCGCGTGATGCCGGCACGCGGCGCGACCCGGCTGAACCGGCGCCAGGTCTGGTCGAGCGTGGCGGTCCGGTGCGTGCCGTCGCGCAGGCGCGTGGGCGCATCGAGCACCTGGTCGTAGAACCGCCGCAGCACGGTGCTACTATGCACACGTGCGAGCCCTGTTGCTGGTCGCGCTGCTTGTCGGTTGTAAGGCCGGAGGCACGTATGCCAAGAGCGGGCGATCGGATAGCGGCGAGGTCGATCGCGGCGAGACGAACGGCCGTCAATTCGACTTCGTGTCGAACAAGCCCGAGGGCGATGACTGGCAGATCCGCATCCGCGGGACCTCGATGTGGGCGTCGTACGCGCACGAGGACTCCGAGGACCAGCTCGGCACCACGAACCTGACGAACAAGGAAAGCGACAAGGTCTGGAAGCTCGTCGACAAGCTCGATCTCTCCGAGCGCAAGAAGGGCAAGAAGGACGACGACGAAGGCTACGTCGAGCTGCGCCTGCGCGAACCGGGCGACGCCGACGACGACGCCGATATCTTCACCGTCTACGTGTCGCGCGCGACCGAGGACGATGACGTGCTGGCGCTCGCGAGTTATCTCCGCGAGCTCGTCGGCAAGCACTTCAAGGAAAAGCCGAACTTCTGATGCACGCTCTTCTCATCACGATGTCCTCGAAACGCCTGGCCCTGATCCAGGAAGACCCCGACGCGCTCGCCGACGTTGTCGAAGCTCGCCACGACCAGGAGATCCCTGGGCTGCTCGATCTCGGCACGGCGTGGAACGCCCTCGACGCGCTGCTCTCCGAGGGCGGCAAGGACACGATCCTCGGCGACGCGGTCCTCGCTCGCTCCGGCGAGCCGTTCGACAGCGACTTCAAGAGCGCTCGCCTGCTGCCGCCCGCGCGCGTCGCCGAGATCGCGAAGACGCTCGGCGCGCTCAAGATCAAGGCCCTCGCCGCGAAGCACGAAGGCGACGCCGAGGAGCGCGAGGCGCTCGAGCTCCTGATGAAGCAGCTCGCCGCGCTGTACACCGGCGCCGCCAAGCAGCAGCACTCGATCCTCGCGCTGCTGGTCTAGGTCAGCATGTCGGCCTCGCGCTCGAGCGCGACCGACCAGCGCAGGTAGAACTGCAGGTACGGATCCGCGATCACGAGGGCCTGCGCCGGCTCGTCCCACTCGAACGACGGCCCGGTCGGCGCCGCGAACGCCGCCGCGATCTGGCCGAGCGTCGCGCACGCGCGCATCACGCTGGCCGCCTCGGGATGCGCACCGTTACACAGGGTATCGAGGCGGCGCATCAGCTCGTCCTTGTCGACGGTGAGCTTGGGCTCCATCGACACCGCGCGCATGATCGTCAGGTACACATCGCCCGTGCGCCCGTCGCTGTGGACGTACACCTTGCGGTCGCTCTTGACCTTCGGGCCCGCGATCAGCGCGCGCACGAGGGAGCGAAAGTCGGTCATCGACGACGTCAGGAACAGGATCTGCTTTCGCGCCAGCTCGTCGAGCACGACCGAGCGCGGTGGATCCGCCGTCTCGTGCGCGCCGAGGTGGTTGCACATCCACTGGCAGATCGACTGCATCAGCTGCGGCGAGCCCGACGCCTCGACCGCGAACATCTGCAGCGACGCCTGGTCGACCTCGAGCCCGAGCAGCGGCAGCCCGAGCTTGGGGATCTGCAGCAGATCGCGCCGGGTCCAGTAGTCGAGATCGATCGCGAGCACGCGCCCGCGCAGCTCGGGCAGCGCGCGCACGACGTTGTCCGCGCGGTGCGGCACGCTCGCGACGCAGATCCGCACGCCGCGGCTCGCCGCGTCCTTGAGCTGCTGCGCGACGTCGCTCTGGATCGCCTGCGGGATGTAGTGGAAGTCGTCGAGCAGGATCGTGTACGGCGTGTTCGCGAGCTCCTGCACGACCTGCGGCAACCCGCGCCGGTTCGCGGTGACCTGCGTGGTCTCCGAGGCGAGGTTCGCGGTCGCGTTGCCGCCGCGATGCGCGGTGTTCGTGCCGGTCACGCCGAGCTGCACCGAGCGCTCGTGCGTCGAGGTCTCCGTCGAGCTCGCGACGTTGCTCGCGGTCATCGAGTGCGGCTCGCCCCACCAGTCGAGCACGCGCTCCCACAGCTGATCGGGCGCGCGCACGCTGGCACCGCTGACCGTTATTAGGTTCCCCTCGCCCACGACGCGCTGGACGAGCACGGTCTTGCCGGCCTTCGACGGCCCCGAGATCGACGCGATCTGGGTCGAGCTGCGCGTCCACTCGCGGAGCAGCCGCTCGTGATGCAGGTCGTCGCGCTGGACGTACGTGTGCGTCGGGTACGACGTCGGCGTGAACACCTCGGCGGAGGACAGGCGCGGCATCGGAGGCATCATGCCACCGCGCACGCCGTAGCGCTCCCGCACACCCCCTCGATGTAAGCGCGGTCGGATTCGCGCGGCACGCAGGCATGTCGCTTGCTGCCAGAGGACCCGAATGGACCTCGACCTCATCGATGCCCACGACCCGCGCGCGCTGACGATCTGGCGAGATCTCGAGGCGCGCACGCAACCCTCGTACTTCCTGTCGACCGTGTGGGTCGAGGCGTGGCTCGCGTCACTGCCCGAGGACGCACTGCCGCAGCTGGCCGTCACGCTCGACGGCACCGCCGCGTGCTGGATCGGCCGCCGCGCGATCCGCCGGCACGGCGTGCTGCCCAGCCGCGCGATGTACCTCAACGCGACCGGCATCGACCGCTACGACGAGCTGTGCATCGAGCACAACAAGATCCTCGGCAACGGCGCGGCGTTCATCGCGGCGCTGCCGATGGACTGGGACGAGCTGTTCCTGCCCGCCGTCGACGAGGCGAGCATGCCCGACCTCGGCGCGCTGCGCGGCTATCGCGTGCGCATCGATCACGAGTCGTGCGCACCGTTCGTCGATCTCGACGCCGTGCGCGCGTCCGAGGCCGGCTACGTCTCGCTGCTCGGCTCGAACACGCGCAACCAGCTGCGCCGCTCGCGCCGCATGCTCGGTGACCTCGAGCTCGAGGTCGCGCGCGACGAGGCGACCGCCCTCGACATCTACGGCGAGCTGCTGCGCCTGCACGCGCGCACGTGGGCGGACCGAGGCCAGCACGGCGCGTTCGCCGATCCGTGGTTCGAGCGCTTCCACCGCCAGCTGATCACGTCCCGCATCACGACCGGCGAGATCCAGCTGCTGCGCCTGCGCGCCGGCGGCACGACGATCGGATGCCTCTACAACTTCGCCTACAACGGCCGCGTGATGTTCTATCAGTCAGGGCTCGCGCAGCTCCCCGACCCTCACCTCAAGCCGGGCTACCTGTGCCACGCCGCCGCCGTCGAGTACAACGCGAACGCCGGCCATCGCGTCTACGATCTGCTCGGCGGCACGACACGCTACAAGCAGAGCCTCGCGACCGGCGCGCAGCGGCTGCTCTGGCTGCGCGTGCAGCGGCCGCGGCTGCGGTTCGCCGTCGAGGATCGGCTGCGCAGCTGGAAGCGCGCACTCGCGCCGGTCCGCCTCCTCTCCGTCAGTTCGGCTCGGCCGGCGGTTCCAGCCTGAACCACAGCGAGCGCGGCGTCGAGCAGTGCCGGCAGATGACATCGACCCGCCGGACTCCCTTCGCGATCGAGACGTGATCCTCGATGCGATAGGTCCCGAGACGGCACTGGGGACAGATCAGCGCGCCCGCACGGACCTCGACGACCGAGGCCGACGCCACCCGGATCGGAAGCTCGCGTGCACTGCCTTGCATACGATCAGCGTAACGCCGCCAAACCGCGTGCGGACCTGGGCGTTCGGGTAGGCCGGCACACCCGTTGCTCCTCGTCTGCTCATGAAGTCGCTGAGCCGGTTCTTCCGGAAACGCCGCGAGGCGCCCCGCACCGTCGACGTGGGCATCGCCGACGTCGATCCCGAGCCGATGACCCAGATCGCGGGCGAAGGCATCGACCCCGACGCCAACGAGAAGGCGCACACCTCCGTCAAGGAGCAGCGCGAGCGCCTACCTAGCGAACGCGGGCGCTGACGACCGGCACCATCCACAGCGCGTACGCCTCGGGATCGCGGATCGCCTCGATCGTCGCCTCGAAGTGATCGCGCACCTTCTCGACCGGCCAGCCCAGGCTCTCGGCGAGCGTCTCGGTGTAGCCGTCGCGCCACGCGGTGAAGATCTGCGCGAACGTCTCGCGCGGTACGCGCTGCGTATCGACGTGCACGTACTGGATGTCGACCTCGTCGACGGGCAGCCCGCGCAGCACATGGAAGATGTTGCGCCCGATGAACAGATCCGTCCCGGCGCGGGCCGCGTACGCGCGCGGCGCCTCGAACCAGAACCGCCCGACATCGAGGCGTGCGGGGGCCGCGAAGATCATGTGGTAGTCCTCGGGGATCACGTGCAGCACGCCGCCCGAGCGGCACACGCGCAGCATCTCCGCGAGCACGCGCTCGGGATGCGGAACCGCCTGCAGCATGTGGCGGCACACGACGAGATCGAACGCGCCCGCCTCGAACGGCAGCTCGAACGCATCCGCCTGCTGATACGTCACGCGCGCCCCGCTCTTGCGCCGCGCCAGCTCGAGGTGCTCCTCGATCAGATCGACGCCGACGAGGCGCGCCTCCGGAAACACCTCCGCTGCCCGGCGCGTGAACTCGCCGGTGCCGCACCCGACGTCGAGCACGCGCGTCGCGTGGTAGCGGCGGACCAGCGGTTCCTCTTGCGGCCAGATCGCCTCGATCTGCGCGGCCAGGGTCCGGACCATCGATTCATCGGCCATCTCGCGGGCCTGCGGGTTGCGATCACTCACGCCGCCATTCTGCAACACCGAGTTGCGCGGCGGGCCCTACCGGCGTCTGTACCGCGACATCATGATGTCAGGTATGCGTATGCCGGTCGTCTTCATCCCTCACGGCGGCGGTCCCTGGCCATTCGTCGAGATGGGCCTGCCCGAGCAGGACGTCGAGACGCTCGCCGCCTACCTGCGAGACCTGCCGACGGGCGTGCCGCGCCCCAGGGCGCTGCTCGTCATCTCCGCGCACTGGGAAGCCGACGTGCCGACCGTGATGACCGCCGCACGGCCGCCGATCCTCTACGACTACTACGGCTTCCCGCCGGCGTCGTACGAGATCCAGTGGCCCGCGCCCGGCAGCCCGGAGCTCGCGGCCCGCGTGCGCGTCCTGCTCGGCGCCGCCGACATCGAGACCGCCGAGGACAACGCGCGCGGCTTCGATCACGGAACGTTCATTCCGCTCAAGCTCGCGTTCCCCGATGCCGACATCCCGACGATCCAGCTCTCGCTGAACGCCAACCTCGATCCCGCGACCCACCTCGCGATCGGGCGCGCGCTCGCGCCGCTCCGCGACGAGGGCGTGCTGATCGTCGGCAGCGGCATGTCGTTCCACAACCTGCGCGCGATCTTCGGGCGCGACCCGCGAACGCAGCAGGTCTCGGCGCAGTTCGACCGCTGGCTCGGCGAGACGGTGACCTCCGATCCCACCGCGCGCGACGCCCGCCTCGCCGCCTGGGAGTCCGCACCGGCCGCGCGCGCCTGCCACCCGCGCGAGGAGCACCTGATCCCGCTGATGGTGATCGCGGGTGCCGCGGGCACCGATCGCGGCGTCGTCGCCCACAGCAAGCCGTTCATGGGCACCTACGTCTCGGGCTACCGCTTCGGCTGACCGCTCACAACGTCGCCGCGAGCTCGCGCAGCACGCCCGGCTGATCGATCACCTGATGATGGCTGACGATCACGCGCCGCAAACCTTCGAGCCCGGCGAGCCGCTGGAGATGCCCGCGCAGCGCCGCCTTGTCGCGCGCGAGGAACCACCGCGCGATCCGCGAGATCCGCGGCCCACCGCTCGACCCGGTCACGTGCCGCAGCACGAACCCGCTGAACCCGCTCTGGTGCGGCATGTTGAACACGACGTCGTTCAGCACGAGCGTCACGCCGCCACCATCGCGCACGATCATCGCGCCCTCGCTCTCGCGCGTCCCCTCGAGCGTCTCGAACTGTACGTTCGCGTCGCCCGCCTCCTCGCGATACGTCCCCGCGACCGGCACGACCTCCTCGACCTTCTTGCGCGCGCCGGCCGGGCAGATCACGCGCGCCCCAGGAAACCGCTCCGCAAACACCTTCGCATCGAGCCGGTGGTAGCCGTTCGGCACGACGATCACGCGCACCGGCCCCCACGCCGCGAGCTGCGACATCTCCGCATCCCCGAGCGGAATGCCGTTGTGCACGACCAGCCCGCCATCCGCGCGCTTCGCGACGGTCATCACGCGCTTGAGCGGCATCCCCGGCAGCTCGCCCTCGACGCGCCACACGCGCTCCGACAGCTTCTCGATCGGCCCGTGCGGCAGCACTCGCCACGTCGTATGCGCCTTCGCCATGCGCGCGACGCTATCAGAACGCTCTCTACTGCTGTAACCAGCGCTGCACCGACCCGGCCGGCCGCGGCGCCATCGTCAGCAGACACAGCCGCCCGGTCGCGAACAACCCGCCGAGCCGCTCGTACTCCTCGCCCGGCACGCACGCCCGGATCGCCGGCGCCAGGCTCGCCTGCTCGTGCGAGTCATGCTGCCGCACCATGTCCCGCAAGCCCTGCGCACGCGCATGCCACGCGGGCGAGCACGCATCCATCCGCGCCAGCACCTCCAGCTCCCGCTGCTGCGCGCGATGCGCCGCGAGTACCTGCGCCACCAGGAACTGCAACCGCTCGCCCCGTCCCTGGTGCTCGAGCAGCCCGCTCAACAAGTCCGCTTCCGATCCCGCGTGGGCCGCCAATCCGAACCTCAGCCCGTCGAGGATGTCGCGCGCCTGCTCCGGTGTCTTGCGCGTGATCTCGACGAGTCCCTGATCCAGCTCGTGGTGGTCCCGCTCGATGAGACTGAACACATCGATCCCCATGCTCCGTACCTACGTTCACCGTTAGTGCCGACCGTAAACAACGTGGCCGCGCCCACCGGATCACCGCCAAGCCCCCGACCCGACAGAACGCGCCGATCCGCACGCCGAGCGCGTACGCGACGAGCGCGCGTCACCGCGCGCGCGCACACGCCCATCGCGCGCGTGCAACACCGCGTGCGACCACGCACTCCGAGGATCGCGCATCCCCGCTTGACGCGCGGCCACACCCATGGAATAAGTCCCTGGCTCGGTTCGCCGGGCTGACAATTGATGCGGGGTGGAGCAGCCTGGTAGCTCGTCGGGCTCATAACCCGAAGGTCGCAGGTTCAAATCCTGCCCCCGCTACGA
>CAYUNM010000071.1:13745-32187 GCA_964446175.1 uncultured Kofleriaceae bacterium | reverse complement strand
GTGGTGGAGATAAGGGGGATCGAACCCCTGACCTCGTGAATGCCATTCACGCGCTCTCCCAGCTGAGCTATATCCCCGAACCGAGGCCCGGTTTCTACCGACCGGGCCCTGGACTGTCAAGACTCGACTTCCTCGGTCTCAAGTGTCGTCGCCCTTCGGCGGGACGTCGTCCGGGTGCATGTAGTCGGCGAGGTCGTCGTCGTCGAAGCTGATCCCGCCTTTCTTCGCGGGGTTGGGGAGCGGTGCGGCGCGTGGGCGGTCGCGTGCCGGTTCGGGCTGGTCGTCGTGGTGCGAGTCGGCGTTCGGGCGCCAGACGCGGGCGGCCGCGGCGCTCCCTCCTTTAGATGAGGGGGACCAGGTGCGGGAGGAGACGGTGCCGTCGTCCTCGGAGCGGGGGCGTTTCTTGCCGCGCTCGGTCGCGGGCGCGGGGCCGGGGACGGGGGCGGAGGTGGCGGGGCGGTCGTCGAAGCGCTTGCGGTTGAGCGCGCGCGGCGTGGGTGGCGGTTCGGCTTCGGCGTCCAGCTCGTCGAGGTGGCGGACGGTGTCGGCGACTTCGGGGATTTCGGCGATGTCGATCTCGCCTCGGCGGATCAGGTCGAGCACGATCTCGCCCAGGTTGGCGAGGGCGTCGGTGCGGCGGCGGCCTGAGAGCGCGTCGTCGAGGCGGGCGCGGCCTTCGCGGGCACCGCGTTCGAGCACGTCGCGGACGGCGGGGACCGCGGTCCGGAGGAGCGTGCCGAGCGTGCCGCGGAGCTCGGGAGGGCGGAAGCCCGTACGTCGTTGACGCGCCATGTGGTGAGGGTAGCGCATTTGGCGCTAGGCTCGACGGCACGTGAAGGCGTACTGGCTCGCCGCGCTTGCGGTGCTCGGTGGGTGTCCGCCGCCCGAGCCGCCGGCGGCGCCGATTCCGCCGGTGTCGACGGGGAAAGTGCACGTGCGGGTGTTTACCGAGCCGGCGCCGGTGAATGCGATTGCGGCGGTGGGGAAGTTCACGTTCGTCGCGACGGACAACGAGCTGCAGCGATGGGACGAGGATGGAAGTGTGGTCGCGATGAGCGCGGACCATGGGTTGTCGGGCAGTCACGTGGTTGCGATGGCCAGCGATAGCGAGCGGAAGTGGCTGTGGGTTCTGACCGAGGGTGGGCTCGGGCATTACGACGCGGCGCAGGAGGTGTATGCGGAGGCGTCGGCGCCTCCGGCGGCGCTCGCGATCGATTTCGGTGTGCTGGCGAAGGAGGGCGCGGTGCTGAGTCAGGGGCCGGAGGGTGGCGTGTGGCTCGGGACCAAGAATGGGCTCGTGTTCGTCAGCGAGAAGGGTGGATGGGCGCCGACGCCGGTGAAGGATCCGGTGAAGGCGTTGTTGCGCGATCGGAGTGGGTGGCTGTTTGTCGGGACGAGCAAGGGGTTGATGGTGAAGTCGCCGAAGGGCGATTTGGACCGGGCGCAGGGGTGCGAGCTGGTCGATGTGCGGATGTTGGTGGAGGCACCGGGCGGGCAGGTGATGGCGATCGGGTCGGACGAGCAGGCGCACGAGCGCGTGGCGATCGGGAAGGCAGGGGCGTGGACGACGTATCGAACCTTGCCCGAGGTCGCGTGGGATGCGGCGGCGCGGCGGGGGGAGAGCGTGGTCGTGATGGGTGGTGGGAGCGTGTATCGGATCGCGCCGGCGGGGACGGGGGCGCGGCCGCTCGCGCGTGATGGGATGCGGATGGTCGCGACGACGAACAACGCGAATGGCGAGTGGGTGATCGATCCGCTCGAGATGGCGTTGCCGGCGGGGGCGACGGCGATCGGGGTGGCGGGAGATCAGTTGCTGGTGGGGACGCGCGATCTCGGGGTCGCGCGGTTCAAGGAAGGCGATGCGCGGCCGCGCGATTGGCTGCGGCGCAAGCAGATGTTCGAGGATGCGAGCGGGCTGAGCGTCGCGTGCGCGAAGCTGCAGGACTGCTGGGTGTCGACGGGCGCGCGGCAGGCGTGGCACTGGAACGGCGAGAAGTTCGACGCGGGCGGGCCGGATCAGGTCGTGCTCGCGGTGGCGCGCGATCCGAGCGGGCCGATCTATGCGCTTCACAGGGCCGCCGGCGAGAGAGAGATCCATCTGAGCCGCATCGATGGCGCGACGTGGACGGAAGTGCCGAAGGTCAGCTTGACGACTCCGGGCGATTCGCCGGAGGTCAGCTTCGCGCGGTTCGCGGCGAGCGGCAGCCTGTGGGTCGGACTCGCGTATCACGACGGGCCGGAGCGGCGCGCGTACGGGATCGCGATCGTCGAGCCGGCGACGGGGAAGGTCGCGTATCACCGGACCGAGGCGGTGCCTGACAAGAAGACGAAGATGCTGCCGATTCCCGTCGGGGTGGTCGATGCGGACGTGCGCGGGGATGTGGCGTGGTTCGCGACGAACGAGGGAGTGGCGCGGCTCGTCGGTGGGCAGGTGAAGCTGTGGACCGAGGCCGATGGGCTGAGGAGCGAGCTCGCGCGTGCGGTGACGATCGCGGTGGATGGTGGCGTGGTCGTCGCGACCGGCGCGGGCGCGGGCGTGTGGAACGGGAAGGGCTGGGAGTTTCCGCCGGCGCTGCGGTTCGAGGTGAACGATGTGGTCGCGACGCGGAACGGGCAGGTGTGGATGGCGACCGAGCGCGGGATCGCGGCGTGGGATGGCCACAAGGTCCGGCGCGTGGATACGCGGCGCGGGCTCGCCGAGAACGACATGCTCGACGTGGCCGCGGATCAGTTCGATCGCGTGTGGGCGCGCGGGCCCGCGAGCTTGACGCTCGTCAGTCAGTAGGTGACGGCGTTCTGGGTCGTGCCGCGCGTGCGGTACGTCGCGTCGATGTACGCCATGAGGTCGAGGAGGTTCGTCTCCATCTGCGCGGTGCCGCCGAGCGGCGAGTCGAGATAGAACGTGCCGCCTTCGCAGCCGTCGCCGCCGGCGGGGACGGGGACACCGTTGGCGTCGGGGCGGCAGCGGCCGTCGACGTAGACGATGATCAGCTTCTGGATGCGGGTCGCGAGCGGCTCGGTCGCGATCATGTGGTTCGCGATGATGCCGGAGAGCGCGATGAGGTCGTCGGGCTGCTGACCGTAGCCGTGGAGGACGTAGACGACCGGGTAACGCTTGTTGGCGTTGGCGGGATCGTTGTAGCCGGGCGGCAGCGAGAGCGCGTAGGGCGAGGCGCGGCCGGTGTGTGGGGATGTGAAGGTGAGGCCTTTCATGAGGACGCCGCCGTCGAGCGCGTCGTCGCGATCGCCGTCGGGGAGGCGGTGATCGATGAACGAGAAGCCGGTCTCGATGCGATAGATGATCTCGTTCGCGGTGCCGACGTGGCGGCCGTCGCCGTTCTTGAGCTGGTCGTCGCTCGCGTCGATCGTGCCGTAGCGGAGGTAGCCGTTCTGCGCGATGCCCGCCCAGTCGGTCTCCGTGAAGTCGTAGGCGGCTTCGGTGGAGCCCGGGTTGACGCCGCCGAACGTGTCGAACACCGAGAACGGCAGGTCGCCGGAGGCCATCGCCTGGCCGATCGCCTGGTTCGCGGAGACGCTCGCGTTCAGGAAGTCGCGGATGCCGGCGTCGAACCACATCGAGACGTGGCGGCGCTGCTCGGGCGTGAGCGCGGCGAGGCGGACCTGGAGGTCGGACTCGTACCAGCGCTGGACGTTCGGCGAGAGCGTCCACTGGCCGTCGCCCTCGCCGTAGTCGTAGCAGTCGGAGCCGGTGCCGGCCGTGCACGTGCCCGCGACGCCGTCGATGCCGACGTCCTCGAACGGCTCGCCCTGGTCGTGGTTGCCGTTGCCCTCGGTGCCGAGCGGGTTGCGGAGGTAGTGATAGTCGTCGTGGCTCGGGTCGGGGTTGGTCGCGGCGTCGTAGCCGGGCTCGTCCTTGTCGGCCACGCCGTCGCTGCCGACATCGGAGAACGGCTCGTAGGCGTTCGTGATGACGGGCTCGCCGGCGTCGCGCTTGTGGTTGCCGTCGAGATCGACGGCGAGGAGGAGCTCGGCGGGGTTCGTCTGCGCGGCGGCCGGATCGAAGACGCCGAGCGCGGGGGCCGTGTCGCCGCCGTCGCAGAACGTGATCACGTCCTTGTTGCCGTCGGGGTTGAACTCGCGGTCGTGGAAGTTCTTCAGCACGGCGGGGTTCGCGCAGCGGGTTGCCGCATCGGTCGCGAAGAACGAGAAGTCGACGCCGGGAGGCGCGTACGGGTTCGTCGGGTTGTAGAGCGCGGGGTTGCCGAGGGCGCGGCCGAGGTCGCGCGAGGCCTTCATGTAGAGGTTGCGCGAGAGGGTGAGGCCGACGCCGTCGCCCATCTGATAGACCATGTGCTCGTAGTCGGACTCGATCTCGTGCTGCTCGGGCTTGTTCGTGTGCGCCGGGCAGAGCTGGCCGACCATGCCGTGGCCGGCGGCCTCGTCGGCGGCGGTGCAGAAGCCGCCGAACAGGAACGTGCGGACCATGTCGAGCGAGTAGATCATCGACGGGCCAGGCTCGCCGCCGAGGTCGACGATCACGTCGAACTTGTCGGGGTGGCGGAGGCCGATCGTCATCGCGGCGTTGCCGCCCATCGATACGCCGATGATCGCGTTGCCGCCGAACGTCTCCATGCGCGGCGTGCCGGCGTCGTCGGCGGCGACGACCTGGTACGTCATCAGCTCGCTCGCGCGGAAGGCCGCGCGCGAGGCGTACGCGTCGTGATCGTCGAGCGTGCGGTTCGTGACGGCGGGGAAGAAGGCGGGACCGTTGGCGGGCTTCGCGACGATGCGCACCGCGCCGTTCGGAGCGTGCTTGGGCAGGCGCGCGGCCTTGTAGGGGAGCGTGAGGTCGAACGGGCGATCGGACCAGGCGTCGGGACCGAACGTGACGGCGGGGCCGAGCGGCGTGAAGCCGGTGGGCGCGATGTCGTCCGCGCACGCGATCGAGACGGCGGCGGTCGGCAGCGTGACGTGGGAGTCGGCCGCGATCGCGGCGCCGGTGAGGTCCTGGCCCGCGGTCACTTCGATCGATCCGCCGGCGGTGAGCGCGCCGGAGGTGCCGGTGCCGCACTTGATGGCCGTGGAGTGGTCTTCACCGCAGGCGGCGAGCGCGGCGCAGACGATCAGAAGCGAAATCCCCCTCATGTGCGCGCAGCGTACACATAGACGGGCGAAACTCCACCACAATCGGATCGGGAGAAAATTGGCCCCGGTCACGCGGGCTCCGTAACGTCGGGCCAGGGGATGAAGCACCTGGCCGACATGCACGAAGCGCCCGCGATCCGCCGGTGGGCCGTGCGGCTGGGGCTCGCCGTGATCGTCGCGATCGCGATCGGCTACTTGCCGGGACAGGTGCTGCGGCGCGATCCGCGCGCGGTGAAGCTCGAGCAGCAGCTCGAGGAGTTGCGCGCACATGCCCGCGAGGTCGCGGCCGGGAACGCGGCGCTCGCGCGCGATGTCGAGGCGCTGCAGAGCGATGTGCGGGCGGTCGAGGACCGCGCGCGTGCCGACCTCGGGATGGTCTACCCCGACGAGGTCGTGTTCGAGGTGCGGCAGCCGTGATCGCGAAGTGGCGGCGCGCCGCTCGTCGCGCGGCGAAGGTCTCCGTGGGCGCCGTTGCCGGGGCGATGGCGTGCGTCGTCGTCGCGATCGGCGGCGTCGACGGTGCCGATATTCTCGGCGCGCGCGTGCAGCTGCCGCAGGCGATCGCGGCGGCGGCGGTGCTCGCGCTCGTCGTGACGAGCGTGATCCGGCGGATGCAGTTCGCGCCTCCGACGGCGCGGGCGCAGCGCGTGTCGCTGTGGCTCGCGGCCGCATCAGACCTCGCGGATCTCGAGCTCGCACTGTCGCTCGTCGCGGGGATGCACGTCGTGATCGCGGTGACCGGTGGGCTGCGCTCGCCGGCGTATCCGCTGCTGTACGGGCTCGTCGCGTTCGCGATGACGGTGCTCGCGCGTCCAGGGGCGATCGCCACCGTCGGTGCGGCGGCGTGCCTCGAGGCGGCGCTGCTCGTGCGCAGCGGGATCAGCGAGGCGCACGTGATCTCGGCGGCGCTGCATGCGGTGTTCCTCGCCGGCGCGACGGCGGCGCATGCCGTGCTACTGCGCGGGCTCACCAGTCGCTATCGCGCGCGGCGTGCGAAGCGGCTCGAGGACGAATTGACGGCACTGCGCGACTCCGCGCGCGACTATCGCTTGATCGCGGCCGCGCTCGGACCGGGCAGTCGTGCTCCGCGGCCGCGCGACGAAGAGGAGCGCCTGCTCGCGATCGGCGGCGTCGGCATGATCGGTGATGCGACGAGCTGGGTGCTCGGCACGCTGAAGCGCTCGCTCGGTGCGCGCACGGTCGCGCTCTTGTGGGTCGACGACGACGGCGAGCGCGTCAAGCTCAAGGACGTCGCGAGCGACGCCGACGACATCACGGAAGCGCCGCGCCTCGCGAGCGCGGGTGTGCTCGGTGCCGTCCTTCGCGATCGCCAGCCGCTGCTCGTCGCGGCGACGAAGCCGGGCCAGCTTCCTTATTACAACGGAGGCCGCGCCGGTACCGCGCTCGTCGCCGTGCCGATCAGCGAGGGTGGTCACCTGCGCGGGATCCTCGCCGCCGATCGCGACGCGCCGTTCACCGAGGCCGATCGCGATCTGCTCGCCGATGCGGGCGGCCAGGTGCTGCGCGCCGTGCAGGCGGAGCAGGTGTTCCGCGCCGTCGAGCGCGCGAAGTACGAGCACGAGCGGTTCTACTCGGCGACGGCGCTGCTCGGGAAGGCGCTGACGCCCGAGCAGGTGATGGAGACGGCGTTCGATGCGTGCGCCGCGATCGCGCAGTTCGATGTCGCGGCGATCGCGCTGTACGAGAAGGATCGCGCGAAGCACAAGATCGCGGCCGTGCGCGTCACCGAGGGCGGCGAGGGGCTCGTCGATCCGGCGCAGCTCAAGGACCTCGAGTTCCGCGACAACGCCGGGCTCGCGTCGATGGTCGTCAAGAACCGGCACTACCTGCCGGCCGGCGGCGAGCCGCGCGAGGTCTCGGCGCCGATCTACACGCGCAAGGTCAAGGTCGACGACGCGAAGTCGCTGCTCGTGCTGCCGCTGCTCAGTGCCGACGAGGCGATCGGAACGCTCACGCTCGTCGCGCGCGCCGAGAAGCGGTTCTCGTCGGACGTGCGCGAGATGCTCGCCGTGATCGCGAACCAGGTCGCGATCGCGCTCCAGAACGGCTTCCTCTACAAGAAGATGGAGACGATGGCGACGACGGACGGCCTCACCGGCCTGACGAACCATCGCACGTTCCAGACGCGCTTCGAGGATCTGCTGCAGCGCGCGCAGCGCCACGGCCACAAGGTCGCGCTGCTCCTCTGCGACGTCGACCACTTCAAGAAGGTCAACGACAACTACGGCCACCCGATCGGCGACGAGGTGCTTCGCCGCGTCGCGAAGGTCCTGCAGGAAGTGCCGCGCAAGATCGACATCCCGTGTCGCTACGGCGGCGAGGAGTTCGCCGTGCTGCTCGACAACGTCGACGTCGCGCAGGCGAAGGCCGTGGCCGATCGCATTCGCATCGAGATCAGCAAGGTCGTCGTCGATACCGACAAGGGACCGCTCAGCGTCACCGAGTCCGTCGGTGTGGCAGCCTTCCCCGATGACGGCCGCGACCGCGCCACGCTGATCGAGCGCGCCGACCTCGCGCTCTATCACGCGAAGCACACCGGCCGTAATCGAGTCATCACGTGGGCCGAGGCCCAGGCCGCCAAGACGAAGAAGGCCAGCTGATAGAATCGTCCTCGATGGACCACGCGGAGCTGCTGTCGGCGATCCCGATGTTCGAGGATCTCGGGCCCGAGGATGTCGCTGCGCTCGCGAAGGCCGTCGTGCCGCGCCAGTTCAGCGCCGGCCAGATGATCATCCATCAGGGCGAGGCCGGGACGTCGATGTTCATCGTCGTCGATGGCAACGTGAACATTCACCTGCCCGGCGAGCAGTCGCGCCGCATCTCGCTCAAGGACATCGCGGCCGGCGAGTACTTCGGCGAGCTGTCGCTGTTCGACGACAAGCCGCGCTCCGCGAGCGCCGTCGCGACGACGGACACGCGGCTGCTCGAGCTCGATCGCGAGACGCTCTCGGACTATCTGCAGTCGCGGCCGCACGCGGCGATCGTGCTGCTCTCGACGCTCGCGGGCCGCTTGCGCGCGACGAACGAGATGCTGTCGCAGCGCGCCGCGAAGAACGCCGTGCAGGAGGTCGAGAGCAAGCTGACGTGGTCGCAGCGCCTCGCGGACAAGGTCGCCGAGCTCAACGGCAGCTGGGCGTTCATCCTGATCCTGCTCGGCACGACCGCCCTGTGGTTCACGATCAACTCCGCCGCGATCCAGCGCGGAGCGTTCGATCCGTACCCGTACGTGTTCTTCAACCTGCTGCTCGCGATCCTCGTCGCGCTGCAGGGGCCGCTGATCGTGATGAGCCAGAACCGCTCGGCGCTCAAAGACCGCGCGCAAGCCGAGACCGATTTCCAGGTCAACCTCAAGAACGAGGTCAACATCGAGACCTTGTTGCGCGAGCTCGGAGAGCTGCGCACGGAGACCGCGGGCCGACTCGAGCGCCTGGAAAAGCGGCTCGGGAACTAGTTCACGAGCTACAATCGGCGCTGCGTGCCACAGGCCGAAGTCGGGTCGACCGCCAGCAGCTATGAGATCCTCGCGAAGCTCGCGACGGGTGGCATGGCGGAGATCTTTCTGGCGCGCCATGCGAACGCGGCCGGAGTCGAGCGCTACGTCGTCCTGAAGCGCGTGCTGCGCGAGCGCGCGACCGATGCGGGGTTCGTGCGGATGTTCCTCGACGAGGCCAAGCTCGCGGCGCAGCTGCAGCACCCGAACATCGCGCAGGTCTACGACATCGGGAAGCTCGGCGATTCCTACTTCTTCACGATGGAGTACGTGCACGGCGAGACCGTGCGCGCGCTGCTCCATCGCTCGCACGCGCTGCGCAAGCCGATCCCGATCGGTACGGCGCTGACGATCGCGGCGGGCGCGGCGGCCGGGCTGCACCATGCGCACGAACGCATCGGCCACGACGGCAAGCCGCTCGGCATCGTGCATCGCGACGTGTCGCCGTCGAACCTGATGGTCAGCTACGAGGGGCACGTCAAGCTCGTCGATTTCGGCGTCGCGAAGGCGGCGACGGCGAGCGTCGAGACGCGGTCGGGCACCGTGAAGGGCAAGATCGCGTACCTGTCGCCGGAGCAGTGTCGCGGGCGCGGCGTCGATCGGCGCAGCGATCTGTTCTCGCTCGGCATCGTGCTGTGGGAGCTGCTGACCGTCGAGCGGCTGTTCAAGCATCCGAGCGACTTCGAGACGATGGCGTCGATCGTCAACGATCCGTCGCCGCCGCCGTCGTCGCGCCGGCCCGACGTGCCACCCGAGCTCGACGCGCTCGTGCTGCGCCTGCTCGCGAAGACGCCGGAGGAGCGGTTCCAGACCGCGGACGAGCTCCTCGAGGCGATCGAGCAGGTCGCCGTGCAAGCGCACAGCGCGCTGTCGACGGCGCAGCTCGGCCGGTTCGTGCGCGAGCTGTTCGGCCAGCGGCCCGAGCCGTGGGTCGAGCTGCGCGCCGCCGAGCAGCACTCCGACATCGTGACGGTGACGAGCGAGCCGGTGCCGCCGGACCTCGGCCTCGACCGCGTCCCGTCGCTGCCATCGCGCGAGCCGGTGCGCACCGACGTGCTCGACGGCGTGCCGACCGCGCCGCAGCCGATCGTCGATGCCTCGTTGCCGGTGCCGATGGCGCCGACGCAGACGCTGATGTCGGCCGCGCCGCCTCCGCCGCCGATGGCGGGAAGTCCGTTCGCGCCGTCGGGCTCGAACCCGTTCTCGACGAGCGGCAGCCAGCCGCCTCCGTTCGGGAGCACGGGCTCCGTCAGCGTGCAGCAGCCGGCGCCGCGCAAGATCCCGCGCGTCGTGCTCGTGCTCGTCCCCGCGGCGCTGCTCGGCGTCGTGCTCGGGCTCGCGTTCGGCCTCGGCGGCAAGAAGCAGAAGCCGCCGGCGCCGGCGCCGGGCTCCGCGGTCGCGATGGTGTCGATCGATGCGTACGTTCCCCCCGTCGACGCACCGCCGCCGCCACCGCCACCCGATGCGGCCGAGATCGATGCGGCGGTGCCCGTCGATGCGGCGCCGGTGCCCGAGAAGCTGCCCGAGAAGCACGTGCACCATGTCGACAAGGCGCCCGAGGAGCTGACGCTCGCGAGCTGCAACTCGGCGAGCGTGCTGGCCGGGAATCCGCTGTCGTGCACGCTGCTCGCCTGTCGCAACAAGGAGCTCGCGAAGGCGAAGAAGTGGCTGTCGTCGGTGCCGGCCGCGCGTCGCAAGGACGTGCTCTCGGCGTGTCCGTCGCTGGCGCCGCAGCCTGACTGCAAGCACGATCCGATGGCTTGCCAGCACTAGTCGCCTTCGGTGACGATAGAGGCATGTCTCGCGTCGTCGCGCTGGTCGTCGCTCTCGAGGCGACCGCGCTCGCGCAGCCGACGCCGGACCAGGCTGTCGAGGCGAAGCGGCTGTTCGAGGAAGGCCGCAAGCTCGCCGCCGACGGCAAGTACGCGCCCGCGTGCGACGACTTCACGAAGAGCTACGCGCTCGATCCGGGCATCGGCACCGAGCTCAACCTCGCGGACTGCCAGGAGCACCTCGGCAAGACGGCGCTCGCGTGGCACCTCTTCGACGACGCCGCGAAGCGCGAGACGGATCCCGATCGCCAGAAGTTCGCGCGCGGCCGCGCCGATGCGCTGACCGGCAAGCTCGCGACGGCGGTGGTCAAGCTCCCGGATGCGAGCACGATCGGGCTCGTCCTGAAGGTCGGTGGTCAGCTCGTGCCGCCGGCCGCCGAGGTCAAGACGCTCGTCGATCCGGGCACGGTCGAGGTCGAGCTCGACGTGCCGGGCCAGTCCCCCGAGACCAGGACGAAGCCTGCGAAGGCCGGCGAGACGGTCGAGCTCGACTTCCGGCCGACAAGCATCGAGCCGCAGGTCGAGGGCCGGCCTCCACCGGCGCAGGAGCCGGTCGTCTTGCACCGCAAGCGCAGCCGCGTCGTGCTCGCGGCGGGCCTGGGGATCGGCGGCGGGGCGCTCGTCGTGACGGGCACGGCGATGGCGTTCGTCGCGAAGTCGCACTACGACTCGGTCGTCGGGGCGGGCAAGCCGTGCGACGCGCAGGTCCGCTGCAGCACCGACGCCGCCTACAACAAAGCCAGTGATGCCGTGAGCCTCGCGAACACGGCGACGGTCATCGGCATCGTCGGGCTGGCCGCGATCGTCGCCGGCGGCGTCGTGTATTTCACCGCCCCGAAGGAGATCGTGGTCGCTCCCGCGGCCAGCGCCCAGGGTGGCGGGATCACGCTCTCCGGCACGTTCTGAGACGAGAGCGTTTGACACGGGACTCCCGACAATCGGAGTCTCACTGAGTGGCGGTCAAGAACTACGTCCTCGACACGAACGTGTTGCTGCACGACGCGCGTGCAATCTTCGCGTTCGCCGACAACAACGTCGTGATTCCGATCTACGTGCTCGAAGAGATCGACACGTTCAAGAAGGATCAGTCGGAGCTCGGCCGCAACGCGCGCCAGATCGCGCGCCTGCTCGACGAGTACCGCAACGAGGGCGGCCTGTCGCACGCGCAGAAGCTCGAGAACGGCGGCACCGTGCGCGTGGCGCTCTCGAAGAACCCGATCAAGAACCCGAGCTACGACTCGCGCTCGATGGATCAGCGCATCCTCGAGCTCGCCCTCGAGGTTCGCGATCAGGATCCGAGCATCCCGACCGTCATGGTCACGAAAGACGTGAACATGCGGATCCGCGGCGACGCGCTCGGCCTGCTCACGGCAGACTTCGAGCCCGAGCGGATCAGCGTCGACGAGCTGTACTCGGGCAACCGCGAGCTGCTCGTGCCGTCGCACGTGATCGACGAGTTCTTCAAGGAAGGCAGCGTCGTCATCGACGCGCCGGGCCTCCACGCGAACGAGTTCCTGACGCTCAAGGACGAGTCCGGCAAGTCCGCGCTCACGCGCTGGGACAAGAACGTCGGCAAGGCCGTGCCCGTCAAGAAGCTGCGCGAGGGCGTGTGGGGCATCAAGCCGCGTAACCGCGAGCAGCACTTCGCGCTCGACCTCCTGCTCAACGAGGACATCAAGCTCGTCACGCTCGTCGGCAAGGCCGGCACGGGCAAGACGCTGCTCGCGATCGCGGCCGGCCTGCAGAAGGTCACGGAGGAGCAGCAGTTCGCGAAGCTGCTCGTCAGCAGGCCGATCTTCCCGCTCGGCCGCGACATCGGCTACCTCCCCGGCGACATCGAGGAGAAGCTCAACCCGTGGATGCAGCCGATCTACGACAACCTCGAGCTGCTCCTCGGCCTCAACAAGACCGACAAGAAGGACGGGCGCAGCTACGCGGAGCTCGTCGACCTCGGCTTCGTCGAGATCGAGCCGCTGACGTACATCCGCGGCCGCTCGCTGCCGAACGTCTACATGATCGTCGACGAGGCGCAGAACCTGACGCCGCACGAGATCAAGACGATCATCACGCGCGCCGGCGAGGGCACGAAGATCATCCTGACGGGCGACCCGTATCAGATCGATCACCCGTACCTCGACTCGTCGAATAACGGCCTGACGACCGTCGCCGAGCGCTTCAAGCAGGAAGCGATCGCGGGCCACGTGATCCTGACCAAGGGCGAGCGTTCGCCGCTCGCCGAGCTCGCGACGCAGATCCTGTGAAGTGGCTGCTCCCATTGCTGGTCGCGTCGACGGCGTATGCCGAGGCCGGCTGGGAGCTGCGCGTGCCGGAGAAGCTCGATGTGCAGGCGGGCAGCGGCGCGACGCTGCCGATCGCGATCGCCGTCGATCGCGGCCAGTCGATCAGCAAGGACGGCGGGATGATCCTCGACCTCGCGACCGACGGCGTCAGCGTGAAGAAGAAGCGGCTGTCGCGCGCGGATGCGGTCGATCCCGATGCGGACGCGCCGCGGTTCAGCGTGCCGGTGCGCGCCGAGGCGGCCGGCGACTTCACGATCAAGCTGCACCTGCGGTTCTGGCTATGTGGGCAGAAGGTCTGCAAGCCGATCGATGCGCGGCGCACCATCGCGGTCTCGGCGACCACCTCTGCGCCGCCGGTCGCGACACCACCCTGACGGAGTTCTTGGGTCGTAGATCCGCGGACTTGGCGGTGCGTCGATAGCAGGCATGATCGACCGCCAGCGCCTCGTCACCTACGGAATCTCGACCACCGCCGCCGCCACCGTCGCGCTCGCCCTGTGGCTCAAGCCCTGGGCCGCCGGCAGCCTGACCGACCCGCCGAAGCAGCCGCCGGCCGCGGGTCACCGGATCGACGTCGTGTTCGCCGTCGATACCACCGGCTCGATGGGCGGCCTGCTCGACGGCGCCAAGCGCACCGTGTGGTCGATCGCGAGCCACATCAAGGACATCGATCCGCAGGCGGATCTGCATGTCGGCCTCGTCGCGTATCGCGACCTCGGTGACGAGTACGTCACGAAGGACTTCGCGCTGACGAACGACCTCGACGCGATGTTCGCCGAGCTGTCGAGCTACTACGCGGGCGGCGGCGGTGACGTGCCCGAGGATGTCGATGCGGCGCTCTACGACGCCGTTCACAAGATGCAGTGGCGCGATGGCGCGAAGAAGATGATCTTCCTCGTCGGAGATGCGCCGCCGGCGAGCCGCGGGGAAGTGCCGCGCTACGAGGAGACCGCGCGCGTCGCGGCCGATCATCAGATCACGATCAACACGATCCGGTGCGGCAGCGACTACGAGACGCAGAGCACGTGGCAGCAGATCGCGTCGATCGCGCACGGCGAGTTCTCGTCGATCCGCGAGGACGGCGGCGTCCAGCAGATCGCGACGCCCTACGACGACAAGCTCGCCGAGCTCGGCCGCAAGGTCGACGAGACGACGATCGTCTACGGCGACGAAGGCGTGCATCGCGCGTACGAGGGCAAGATGGCAGTGGCGGCAACCGCGCCGGCCCCCGCGAAGGCCGACCGCGCCGCGTACATCGCGAAGGGTGGCGCGCCCGCGGATGACCTCGTCGGGGCGGTCGCCTCCGGCAGCGCGAGCATCGATTCGATCGATCAGGCGAAGCTGCCCGAGTCGATGCGCGGCCAGACGAAGGAGCAGATCGCCCAGCAGATCGCCGAGAAGACCAAGGCGCGCGCCGAGGCCCAGAAGGAAATCACCGAGCTGACGAAGCAGCGCGCGGAGTACCTGAAAACGCACGGCACCGACGGCAAGGACGGATTCGACAGCGCGGTCAAGTCGACGCTGGAAAAGGAGCTGAAGTAGCGGATTTGTGCTAAGTCGCCGCGATGGAGTTTCAGCAGCTGGGTTTGATTCCGCCTATCGCGCAGGCGGTCGCGGCGCAGGGGTACATCTCCCCGACGCCGATCCAGGCGCGAGCTATCCCTCACGTGCTCGCCGGCCGGGACCTGCTCGGCCTTGCACAGACCGGAACGGGCAAGACGGCGGCGTTCGCGCTGCCGATCCTGCAGCGCCTCGCGCACATCGCGCCGGGCAAGGGTCACCGTCACATTCGCTGTCTCGTGCTCACGCCCACGCGCGAGCTGGCGGCGCAGATCGGCGAGAGCTTCGCGACGTACGGCGCGCACCTGCCGCTGCGCACGACCGTGATCTTCGGCGGCGTCGGCGAGCTCGCCCAGAAGCAGGCGCTCGAGCGCGGCATCGATATCCTCGTCGCCACGCCGGGCCGTCTGCTCGACCTCGCGAACCAGGGCTTCATCGATCTGAAGCAGCTCGAGGTGTTCGTGCTCGACGAAGCGGATCGCATGCTCGACATGGGCTTCATCCACGACGTCAAGCGCGTCATCGCGATGCTGCCGCAGCGCCGCCAGACGCTGTTCTTCTCGGCGACGATGCCGCGCGACGCCCAGGACCTCGCCGATCGCCTGCTGCACAAGCCGGAGACGGTCGCGGTCGTGCCGCCGTCGACGACGGCCGAGCGCGTCGAGCAGGAGGTGTACTTCGTCGAGAAGGCCGACAAGCGCGCGCTGCTCGTCGACGTGCTGCGCGACACCGCGATGAAGCGCGTCCTCGTGTTCTCGCGCACGAAGCACGGCGCGAACCGGATCGTCGAGCACCTCGAGAAGGAGCGCATCGGCGCGGCCGCGATCCACGGCAACAAGAGCCAGGGCGCCCGCGAGCGCGCGCTCGCCGACTTCAAGGCGGGCCGCACGCGCGTGCTCGTCGCGACGGACATCGCGGCGCGCGGCATCGACATCGACGACGTCACGCACGTCGTCAACTTCGACACCCCCGAGGTCCCCGAGACGTACGTCCACCGCATCGGCCGCACCGCGCGCGCCGGCGCGTCGGGCATGGCGATGACGTTCGTCGAGGTCGACGAGCGCGGCGACTGGCGCGCGATCGTCAAGCTGACGAAGCAGGACATCCCCGTCGTCGAGGGCCACCCGTACGAGTCGACGGTGCCGATGAACGTCGTGCCGCCCGCGGGCACCGCTCAGAAAAAGGTCCAGGATCGCGGCCGCGAGCACCGCCGCAGCAATCCTCGCCGCCACCACCGCTAGTGGCACGCGCCTCGCTTCGCTTCGAGGCATGAAGATCATCGATCGTCTGACGGGAAAGACCCAGAAGCGGCAATCGCTCGCGGCCGAGGCCGCGCTGTGGGCAGGGCAGGGGCTCCTCGCCTCGATGTTCCTCAAGGCGGGCACGGCGAAGCTCGCCAAACCGATCCCGGAGCTCGAGGAGAAATTCGGATTTCCGAAAGTCCTCGGCGGCCCGATGACGCGCTTCATCGGCGCGGCGGAGGTTGCGGGCGGCCTCGGCGCGCTGCTGCCCGCGGGCACGCGCATCGCTCCGTGGCTGACGCCGATCGCCGCAGGCGCGCTCGGTGCCGTGATGCTGCTCGCGAGCGGCTATCACCTCGGCCGCAAGGAGTTCGCCTACCTCAAGATGCCGATCGCGCTCGGCGCGCTCGCCGGTCTGGTCGCGATCGGCCGCGGCGCGCTCAAGCCCGTCCCCGCACGCTGCTGAAGAACGCGGGCACGACCTCGTCGGCGCGGCCCTCGCGCACCTCCGCGAAGTGCTCGCGCGCCTCGTCGTCGACCTCGAGGTTGATCAGCACCGTGTGCGCCCCCGCGTACTGCGCGCTGCGCACGAAGCCCGCCGCCGGCCACACCGTGCCGCTCGTGCCGATCGCGACGAACAGATCGCAGTCCCGCAGCGCGCGCTTCGCCGCGTGCTCCGCCTCGGCGGGGATCATCTCGCCGAACAGCACGGCCGCCGGCCGCATCGGCTCGTGACAGTGGTAGGGCTGCTCCTCGCCCGCTGCCTCCTCGACGCCGCACCGCTCGCAGCGCCACCGAGCGAGGCTGCCGTGATACTCGATGACGCTCTTCGAGCCCGCCTTCTGGTGCAGGCCGTCGACGTTCTGCGTGATGATCGTCAGCTCGTGCGCGGCGAGCGCGTGGTGCGCGGCGGTCGGTTCGACCTTCGCGATCTGCTCGCGAAACTGCCAGAACATCGCGCACGCCTCCGCGCGCCGCGTTCGCATCGCGCTGACATCGGCGAGCGCCGCGAGATCCGCGTTCGACCACAGCCCACCCGGCCCACGGTAGGTCGGCAGCCCGGCCGCCTGCGAGATGCCGGCCCCGGTGAGCACGACGATGTTCCGGTAGCGCATCACGATAGTGTACAATGCACAATATGAAGGCGCCAGCGCGAATCGTCGTCGTGCAAGGCGACATCACGAAGCTGCAGGTCGAGGCGATCGTCAATGCCGCGAACTCGTCGCTGCTCGGCGGTGGCGGAGTCGACGGTGCGATCCATCGCGCGGCCGGTCCGGAGCTCGTGCACGAGTGCCGCCTGCTCGGTGGCTGCAAGACGGGCGACGCGAAGCTCACGCGAGGCTACCGGCTGACCGCGCGCTACATCATCCACACCGTCGGTCCGGTGTGGCGCGGCGGCGGGTTCGGCGAGCACGAGCTGCTCGCGTCGTGCTACCGGCGCAGCCTCGAGGTCGCGCGCGACCACGCCATCGCGACGATCGCGTTCCCGGCGATCTCGACCGGCATCTACGGGTTCCCGAGGCACGACGCGGCCGAGGTCGCGGTGCGTACGATCCGTGAGGAGCTCGTTTCATACGAGCTCCCGGCGCAGGTCGTGCTGTGCGCGTTCGACGAGGCGACGGCCGTCACGCTCCGCGCGGCACTCGATTCGTGAGCGAAACGCCCCAGCGCGGGCGTATCATCCGCGCATGAGGTGCCTGCTCGCGCTCGCGCTCGCGCTCGTCGGCTGCGGCGGCGGCTCCGCGAAGCCCGACGGCGCGATCTGCGTGTGCGATGCACCCGGCGATACGGCCGGCAGCAGCAACAGCGGGCAGTGGGTGCTCGGCTACTACGTCGGTTACGACGAGCACTCGTTGCCGATCGCCTCGATCGACTGGAGCGCGCTGACGCACGTCGCGTTCGCGCCGATGGTCGTCAAGAACGACCTGACGCTCGACTTCTCGTTCGACGACCAGGATGGCATGGGCATGACGCACGCGATGCAGCTTGCGAGCGACGCGCACGCGCACGGCGTGAAGGCGCTGCTGATGCTCGGCGGCGCGGGCGCCGGCGCGAACATCCAGACGGCGGCGAGCAACGCGAATCGCGCCGCGTTCGTGCAGCGGCTGACCAGTGCGCTCGCGACGCTCGGCTACGACGGCATCGACCTCGACTGGGAAGACTCGGTCGACCTCGACGAGCTGGTCGCGCTCGCGGCGGACCTGCGCGCCGCCAAGCCCGACATCGTGCTGAGCTACCCGGCGGGCGCGATCAACGGCAACTTCCAGACGGTCGATCCACGCTTCGCGCAGCTCGCGGCCTCGCTCGACCGGTTCATGGTGCAGACGTACTACCCGTCGACGGCGGTCGCCGGCCAGGGATGGGACTCGTGGTTCGTCGCGCCGCTCTCGGGCGTCACCGGCACGACGCCGATCGCGGCCGACGACACGCTGATGCGCTACGAGGCCGCCGGCGTGCCGCACGCCAAGCTCGGCATCGGGATCGGCGCCTACGCGATCTGCTACACGGGGGCGATCAGCGGACCGCGCCAGCCGACCGACAACGGCGTGTCGATCGTCGGCGGCGATAACGCGTATCCGCTGCGCGACCTCGTGGTGCCGACCGGCGCGCGCCAGTACGACGCGACCGCGCAGCAGCCGTACCTGACGTTCGCGACGGCGACCGCCGACGCGCACTGCGGCACGTCGGTGCGCTACATCGCGTACGAGGACGAGCAGTCGATCGCGGCGAAGGGCGCGTGGAGCAAGCAGCACGGTTACGGAGGAGTGATCGTATGGACCATCGAGGAGCTATCGCCGGCAACGACCACCGCGCTCGGGGCGGCGTTCAAGTGAAGGTCGCGCTCGCGCTCGCGCTGATGGCGACCGCGGCGCAGGCCGCGCCGCCGGAGCC
>CAYUNM010000071.1:0-13645 GCA_964446175.1 uncultured Kofleriaceae bacterium | reverse complement strand
GCCGGCGTCGAGCATGGCGCCCGGCGCGACGGCGCCGGTCGTGCAGACCACCTCGACCGGCGAGATCGTGCCGCCTGCGCCCACGCTCGAGCGCGTCGAGCCGTCGCCGAGCGCGCGCACCGCGGCGTGGGTCGCGACGGGCGTGACGGCGCTGATGGTCGGCGCGGGCGTGTTCTCCGTCGTGCGGATGCGCCAGGAGTCCGATCGCGCGAACATGATCTGGAGCTCGAACGGCGAGTCGGCGGACTGGACCGCGGCGTCGCGCGAGCACGACCGCTGGTTCCACGCGACGCTCTGGTTCGGCGGCCTGACCGTCGTCTCGGCGGCGGTGACCGGCGTGCTGTGGAGCCGCGCGCAGCCGAGCTTTCGCGTCGCGGCGTCGCCGCAGGGCGCGTACGTCGGGTACGCGACCAGCTTCTAGCGCCCGGACACGCGGCGTGCGTGACCGTGCGGCTAGCGCCAGGCGCTGACGGTCTCGCGCAGGTCGCCGAGGCGCGCGCGGCTGAGCGACCCGACGGCCGCGATCGCGAGGTTGCCGGGCGCGAGGACCTGCGCCGCGACGCGCACGACGTCGTCGACGGTGACGGCGGCCATCTGCGCGAGGCGTTCCGAGAGTGTCGGCGGCGGGTAGTAGAGCGCGGTACCGCCGAACCAGCCGACCATCGCGGAGGCGTCGTCGATCGAGGCGAGCGTCTCGTAGCGGTAGCGGACGCGGGCTTTGGCAAGCTCGTCGTCGGTGACCTCGCCGCGGCGCAGGCCGTCGAGGAGAACGAGCAGCTCGCGGACGAGCGCGGGGACCTTGGCGTTCGCGGTGGCGCCGGCGATCTCGAAGAGGGCGGCGTCGGCAAGCGGCTCGATCGCGGCGTGGATCGAGTAGGCGAGGCCTTTCTGGTCCGCGAGCGTGTAGTGGAGGCGGGTCGACATGCCGTCGTCGAGGACGCGCAGCAGCGCGATCAGCGCGACGTAGGCGGGGTCGAGCTCGGGGACGGCGCGGAAGACGATCGAGAGCGAGGTCTGCGAGCCGGCGTCCTTGACGTGGTGGAGCAGGGGGCCGGCGGGCGTGGGCGGCGCGGCGAGCACGTCGGCGCGCTGGCCGGCGGGCATCGCGGAGAGCGCGCGGGCGGCCTGCTCGACGACGGCCGCGTGCTCGACGGGGCCTGCGACGCAGAGGTTCGCGTTGCGCGCGCCGTAGAAGCTCGCGAAGTGGCGGCGGACGTCGGCGAGCGAGAACCGCTCGACGTTGCTGCGCGGGCCGATGATGCGCTGGCCGAGCGGGTGGTCGGCGAAGGCGAGGCCGCGCGCGATGTCGTCGGCGTTGATCTCGACGCCCTGCTCGTCGTAGTCCTCGTTGATCTCCTCGAGGACGAGCGCGCGCTCGAGCTCGATGTCGGAGAAGCGCGGGCGCGCGAGCAGCTCGCCGAGCACGGCGATCGCCGGGGGCAGGAGCTCGGGCTCGAGCGCGAGCTGGAACAGCGTGTAGTCGCGGCCGGTCTCGGCGTGGAGCGTCGAGCCGAGGCGCTCGACGGCGGTGTTGAGCGCGAGCGACGTCGGGAACTGCTCCGTGCCGCGGAACAGCATGTGCTCGGTGAAGTGCGAGAGGCCGTTGTCGGCGGGGGTCTCGAAGCGGGAGCCGACCTTGATGAAGAGCGCGCACACCGCCGTGTGGAGGTGGGGGAGCGCGACGGTCGTGACCGCGAGGCCGTTGTCGAGGGTCGTCGTCTCGACGCGTGGATCCACCTTGCAGGCTTACCATGTGGTATCACCAGGGCGATCCCGTGCTGCTCAAGAAGATCGTCATCGCGGAGGACGACGACGCCATTGCCCACATGGTCAACATGGCGCTGGGCGATGCTGGCTTTTTGTGCCTGCGCGCCCGCGACGGCGACGAGGCACTCAAGCTCGTCAAGGCACACGATCCCGACCTGCTGGTGCTGGATGTGATGATGCCGCGCGTCGACGGCCACGAGGTCGCGCGCCGCCTCAAGGCGGACGTGATGTGGTCGCGCACGCCGATCTTGATGCTGACGGCGCTCGCCGGCGTCGACAACGAGGTCACGGGCCTCGAGGCCGGCGCCGACGCCTACATGTCCAAGCCGTTCGACCTGCGTGAGTTCGGCGCGCGCTGCAAGGCGCTGATCCGCGCGTCGCGCCGCGAGCGCGATCGCAACCCGACGACAAACCTGCCCGGCTCGCGCGCGATCGACGAGGAGATCGAGGGCGCGCTCAAGTCGGGCAAGCCGACGGCGGTCGTCCACATCGACATCCTCAACTGGGATTCGTACGCCGATGCGATCGGCATCGCGCGCTCGGAAGACACGGTGAAGAACCTCGGGCAGTGGCTGCTCGAGGGCGCGCGCAAGGCCAGCGGTGGCGGCGCGTTCATCGGCCACATCGGCGGCAGCGACTTCATCGCGGTGCTCTCGCCCGATCATTGCGATGTGTTCGTCGCGCAGGCCGAGAGCGCGTTCGAAGGCCATCGCGCCACGCTCCCCGGCGATGCGAAGTCGCTCGGCCTGGTGCTCGCGATCACGAACACGAACGGCCTCACGCTCAACGGCGGCGCCGACGAGCTCGGCCGCCGCCTCGGCAAGGCGATGAAGCAGGCGAAGGCCGCGGGTAAGACCGGCCACGTCACGTTCGCGGGCTGAGGCGCGTGGCGGACAAGCCACCCGACGCCAACGACACCGATCCGCTGGCCGACACGCACGCGTCGGACCCCGAGTCGCCGGCCGACGCCGCGCCGTCGACGAAGAAGCGCGCCGTCCATGTCGGCGACGTGCTCGGGCGGTACGAGCTCGTCGAGGAGGTGGGCGAGGGCGGCATGGCGAGCGTGTACCGCGCGCGCGATCGCGAGCTGAGGCGCGAGGTTGCGGTGAAGGTCCTGTTCCCGCACCTCGCGCGAAGGCCCGAGGTCGTGCGGCGGTTCCAGCGCGAGGCACGCGCGGCGGCCGTGCTCGAGCACAAGAACATCCTGCGCATCTACGACGTCGGCGGCGGCGAAGGGCCGAATATGCAGCCCGCCGGACCTGCGCCGGCGGGCGGGGACGACCCGCCGTACATCGTGATGGAGCTGATCCGCGGGCGCTCGCTGCTCGGCGAGCTCGAGCTGAAGGGGCCGCTGCTCGCCGAGATCGTCGCGTGCATCGGCGCGCTGCTCGCGGAGGCACTCGGCGCGGCGCACGCGGCGGGCATCATCCATCGCGACGTCAAGCCGGCGAACGTGATGATCGCCAGCGACGGCCGCGTGCTGCTCGCCGATTTCGGCGTCGCACGGCTCGAGACGGAGGACTCGCTCGTCACGAAGACGGGCTCGCTGCTCGGCACGCCCGCGTACATGTCGCCCGAGCAGGCGAGCGGCGACACCGCGACCGCGAAGAGCGATCTCTACTCGCTCGGCGCGACCTTGTATCAGCTGTCGACGGGCGCGCTGCCATACGCGGGGCCGCCCGCGAAGGTGCTCGCGCAGATCGCGCAGGGCTCGCTCGTCTCGGCGGTGAAGCGGCGCAGCGCGGTCGGTCCGGACCTGTCGCGCGTGATCGGGCAGATGATGCAGAGCGAGCCCGACGCGCGGTCGGCGAGTGCGGCCGAAGTCGCTCGCGAGCTGCGCGCGATCGCGGCAAGCGCCGGTTTCGGCGAACCGGCCGACGAGGCGGCGGCGTACTTCAAGGACCCCGACGCGTTCCTGCGCGAGCGCACGCCGCGGATCGTGTCGGCGATCGTGCAGGCCGCGAAGCAGTCGCTCGGCGAGTCGAAGCTCCCGCGCGCGATGGCGCTGGCGGATCGCGCGAGCGCGCTGGCCCCCGAGGATCCGCAGGTCGCGACGCTCGTCGACGCGGTCACGGCAGGCGGCCGCAGCTCGCGCCGCAAGAAGCTCGCGCTCCTCGGGCTCGCGGGCGCGGTCGTCGTCGGAGGCGGCGCGTTCGCGGCGACGCAGCTCGGTTCGCATCACGCCGCTGCCGTCGATGCCGCGATCGACACACGTCCGATCGATGCGCGGCTCGTCGATGCGCGCGCGGCCGATGCCCGGCCCGTCGATGCGGCGCCCGATGCCGTGCTCGATGCGGCCGTCGTAGCTCCGCGCCTCGACGCCGGTCGAGTCGAGGTGCGCGTGCGGATCGATGCGGCCCCCGCGATCGCGGTCGATGCCGCGCCGGATGCAGCGGTCGATGCGTCGATCCCGATCGACGCGCCACAGCCGGGCACGCTCGTCGTGCACAACGACACGTGGTGCGAGCTGTTCGTCGACGGCGTGGACAAGGGGCGCAACGGCAAGCAGCCGATACCGCTCGCCGCCGGCCATCACACGGTCACGTGCCGCCAGCCCGCGACCGGGCTCGAGTGGACCAAGCCCGTCGACGTGCCCCCCGGCGGCACGGCGACCCTCGAGGGCCAGCTGCTCGGTAGGGTCAAGGTCACGTTTCAGATCGCGGCCAGCCTCGACGGCACGCCGCACCAGCCGGGCGACGTGGTCGAGGTCAAGATCGGCACCCACACCGTCATCGCGAACGGCCACACCGCCTATCCCAGCGTCGCGAAGGCGTGCATCGTGCGAGAACCGCTGGATTGCTACGTCCCCTGACCGACGCGATTCGAGATCGCCGGCAAATCACGACACGCCTGTCAGGGTCCGTGCCCCGGCGCTTCGTGATTCCAGCACTTGCGCGTGGCAGGGCGGTTGCAGAACGATGGAGGCTCGTGAGGCTGGCAGCGGTCGTCGTCGTCACCGGTCTGGTGCCGGGGTGCTTCTACACGGAGCCCCTCAACCAGCGGCCGAGTGCGCGCATCGACGGCCAGCCGAGCTCGGTCGTCTATCGCGGCGACACGGTCAACCTGACCGCGACGACGAGCGATCCCGACAACGATCCGCTCGCCTACAAGTGGCGCGCGTACTCGTGCACCGACGCGCACGCGGACGTCGGTACGGTGGCGGGCTGCGACCAGGTGCCGTTCGATCAGGGCCTCTTGCAGTCGTTCTCGTTCGACGTGCCGCGCCTGCGCGCGAGCGGCGAGCCCGTGCAGAGCGTGCTCGTCGATCTCGAGGTCATCGACAGCCACGACGCGACCGCCAAGCCGGTGCAGCAGCTGATCATCCCGCTCGGCGACCTCGGGCCGACGCTCGTCGCGAGCAAGCAGTATCGCAAGGCGTACGTCGTCGATCAGCCGCTGAACATCTTCGCGGCCGTCGGCGACGCCGACGACGGCATCTCGCCGCCGCCGCCTCTGACCTGGACCGTGTTCTCGCCGATGACGCAGCCCGCGTCCGAGCTCACGGACATCGCGAACGTGCCGAGCGACCCCGCGCATCCCGAGCTCGCGCAGTTCGGCAAGGTGTTCACGCCGCACGGCATCGGCAGCTGGGACGTGCAGATCGTCGCGACCGACTCGCTCGGCATGACGGCGACGCAGGACGTGCCCGTCGACGTCGTCGCCGATCAACCGCCGTGCCTCGCGCAGGTCGCGCCGATCGTGCCGCCCACCGGCCAGACGTACCCGCTCGATCAGGCGACGCAGTTCCAGGTGCTCGTCGTCGACGACGACCTCGACGTCTATCCGCCGACCGGCGATCCGGTGCAAGGCGTGACGCGCTTCTCGTGGACCGTGCTGCCGCCGGGCGGCTCGCAACGCATCGCGCTCTCGTCGACGAATCGCGTGCTGCTCGATCCGGCGAGCTACGCGCCCGGCGACATCCTCGAGGTGCGCGTCGAGATCGGCGACCGCGTTCCGGCGCACGATGTCACGTGTGCCGACAACCTGCCGACCTGCGGCGGCGCGTGCCTGCAGCGCCAGACCTGGCGCGTGGAGGTGCGATGAAGCGCGTGCTGCTCGTCTTCGTCGCGGCGTGCGGCGGTCTGAACAACCACGGCGCAGGTGTGGACGGCGCCGTGAACAGCGACGCGGCCGGTGACGCCGGCGGCTGCTTCGTCGGACTGTCGTTCGATCCGCAGCAGCCGGTCGCCGATCCGAACGCGCCCGTGCGCGCGCAGGCCAAGGTGTTCAACAGCCTCGGCGTGCCGATGTTCTCGTGGAGGATCCAGGATCCCGACAACCAGGACGTCGTGACGACGCCGCAGTCGACCGACGGCAGCATGGTCGACTTCTACGCCACGAAGGCCGGTCCTTATCAGGTGCGCGCGCAGGTCACGGCCGGATCGTTCTGCCCCGACGGATACACGGTGCTGCAGGTCGCACATCCCGGTGCGCAGCAGACCGACTACCGCATCCGCGTGACACCGCCCGCCGCCGCCGGCGCACCGCCGCAGGAGACGATCATCCAGGTGATGGGCGGCGCCGATGTCACGCGCACGCTCGCGCTCGATCCGGGGCTCGCCGTCAACGGCAGCGTCAAGAACGGTGCGACCGGCGTGCCGGCGTACTTGCGCTTCATGCCGGTCTCGTCGCCGACCGGCTTCGTCGAGACGTTCTCCGCGACCGGCGGCGGCTTCTCGACGCGCCTGCTCGGCCAGAACCACCAGGTGCTCGTCGTGCCGATGGTCAGCGGGCTCGCTCCGGCGCTGCTGAGCTGGTCTGTCACGACGACGACGCTCGGCGTCAGCGCGGGCAACGGCATCGCCGGCTTCGTCAAGGATGGAGGCGGCAACCCGATCAGCGGCGCGCAGGTGCAGTTCACGAGCGGCGGCGTGCCCTCGACGCTCGCGACGACCGCGGCCGACGGCAGCTTCACCGTGCGCACCTCGCTCGCGACGACCGCGACATTCGACGTGACGGTCGCGCCGCCCGCGGGCCGGGGCCTGCCGACGCTGACGGCGACGGGCGCCTTCGGCAACAACGTCGTGATCCAGTACGCGAACGTCAGCGCGTGCTCGCTCGCGAACACGCCGGTCAAGCGCGGCGCGACCGCGGAGCCCGGCGCGAAGGTCACTGTCGTGGGCACCATGGCGAGCGCGGGGACGATCGGCGGCGCAGCCGCGCAGGGCACTGTGCGGATCGCGGCGACCGCCGACGGCACCGGCAAGCTGCCGGCCGTGCTCGTGCCGCGCGCGGCGCTGTCGGCCGTCGTCGATCTCGGTAGCAGCGACCTGTCTCTCACGGCGCTCGATACGTCGGCATGCGCCGCGCAGACGATCGATGCACCCGCGCCGACCACCGTCGACGGCACGATCACCGACGGCAACGGCGCGCTGCTCGCCGGCGGCATGGTCGAGGCGACGCCGGTCGGCGACCTCGCGCTCGCCGGGATGCCGCAGCTCGTGACGAGCTCGGGCCAGGACGGCGTCTTCTCGCTGACGCTCGCGACGGGCGGCCACTACGACGTCACGTTCCGCGATCCGCACGCGCACTCCGCGCCTCTCGCGTTGTCGAACGTCACCGCCGCCGGCGTGCCGACCACCGCGCTGCTCGGCAAGGCGCTGCGGCTCTCCGGCGATGTCAGCGTGATCGGCAACGCGAACCCGGTGATCAACGCCTCGATCCAGGTCTTCGCGCTGACGGCCGGTCCGAGCACGGCGCCGCTCGGCGAGACCGCCTCGACGCAGACGAGCGCGTACGCGGTCGGCATCCCCGATCCGGGGACGATGTAGGATCGCGGCATGCGCTGGCTCGTTGCTCTCGTCGTGCTGCTCGGGCTCTCGGGAAGCGTGCGCGCCGATGACAACGCCGTCGCGCTGCTGCCGCTCGATGCCGACGCGAAGCTCGAGCTGTACAGCCAGTCCGTCGCGAGCGAGATCGCGCGCGCGCTGGCGGCGGGCCAGATCGACGTCGTGGTCGTCGGGCCGAAGATGGCGGTGCCGACGAAGGCGCGCCTGATCGTCGACGGCACGATCACGGGGAAGGGCGATCAGATCACGCTCACGCTGCGCATCCGCGACGCGCGCGCCGGCACCGTGCTCGCGACGCTCCCCGCGACCGCCGGCAGCGTCAGCGACGCGACCGAGCAGCTCTCCGGCAAGGTCCTGCCGGCCGTGAAGGCGCAGATCGACGCGCTCCATGCGGAGCCGGTCACGGCGCCGGTGCCGCCGCGCGTCGATCATCGCCTGCCGCGCCCGAAGGCCGAGCCGACGCCGGTGCTGCTCGTCGTCCACGGCGCGACGACCGATCCGCTCGCGGGTGCGCTCTCGAGCGAATTCCAGCCGTGGGCGCATCGCGCGGTGCGGCCGCTGCCGAACACGCTCGTCGACATGCTCGGCCCCGCGAACACGAGCGGCTACGACGTCGCGCTCGGCTTCGAGGTGCTCGCGTACACGACGCTGCCGGGCTCGATCCCGTCGGCGCGGGCGCGCGTGCGCGTGCGCGTGCTCTCGAAGGGGCAGGTCGTGTTCGATCGCGTCGTGCACACCGACACCATCGTCGGTGACAAGGGCATCGCCTCGGACGCGCTCGCCGCTCGCACGGCGCGCGAGGTCCTCGCGATCATCACGCCGCACCTCGAGCGCGCGGTGCCCACGTGGTAAAGACGCTCGCGATCCTCGCGCTGCTCGCCGGCGTGGCCGCCGCGGATCCGGCGAGCGTGCTGCGCGACGCGAACACCGCGGCGACCGCGGGCGACTGGGACAAGGTCTCCGCCCAGGTCGATCCGCTGCTCGCGAATTCGCTCGCGCCCGCGGATCTCGCCGAGGCGCACCGGCTCGCCGGGCTCGCCGCATTCTTCCACGGCGACAAGAACGCCGCCGAGTTTCACTTCCTCGCGTACCTGCACATCGATCTCGAGGGCCACCTCGATCCGGCGCTGTATCCGCCCGAGGTCGTCAGCTTCTTCGACGGCGTGCGCGCGAGCCATGCGGCCGAGCTGCGCAGCCGCACGCGCGGCAAGCTGCGCTGGTACATCGCGCCGATCCCCGGCGTCTCGCAGGTGCAGAACGGCGAGACGACGAAGGGCGTCGTGATCGGGTCACTCTTCGGCGCGTTCGCGATCACGAACGTCACGAGCTACCTCGTGCTGCGCTCGTGGTGCCACGACGTCGGCTCGACGTGCGATGCCTCGGGGACGAACCACTACCGCGCCGCGCAGCGCCTCCAGACCGTGAACATCGCGTCGGGCATCGGGGCGATCGCGGTGCTCGCGTATGGCGTGTACGACGGAGTGGTCGGCTATCGTCGGCGCACGCGCGCGCTCGCACTCGAGCCCTACGTGGCCCCCGGCGGCGACGGCGGCACGACGTTCGGGATCGCGGGAAGTTTCTGAGTCGGGGGCTGCAGCCCCTGGTTTGGGGTCCACTGCACGAGTGGCCAGAGCGGAGTTGTCGTCGCAAACCTGTGGCCAGGTGCCCTCGTTTTTGAGTACGATTTCGTTCAGGTGAGGCAACCGGTCCCGTTCGGGAAATACCTGCTCCTGGACCGCATTTCGGTCGGCGGGATGGCCGAGGTCTTCAAGGCGAAGTCCTACGGCGTCGAGGGATTCGAGAAGATCATCGCGATCAAGCGGATCTTGCCGACGATGGGCGAGGACCGCGACTTCATCAAGATGTTCATCGATGAAGCAAAGATTGCGGGCCAGCTCGCGCACGCGAACATCTGCCAGATCTTCGAGCTCGGCCGCATCGACGGGTCTCACTTCATCGCGATGGAATACATCTGGGGCAAGGACCTGCTCCAGATCCAGAACCGCGTCCGCAAGCTCAAGCAACAGATCCCGATTCCGATGGCGTGCTTCGCCATCGCGAAGGTCCTCGAGGGGCTCGACTACGCGCACCGCAAGCGCGATCCGCTGGGACGTCCGCTCGAGATCGTGCACCGCGACTGCTCGCCGCAGAACGTCCTCGTCAGCTACGAGGGCGAGGTCAAGGTCATCGACTTCGGCATCGCGAAGGCGACGAGCCGCAACTCGCGCACGATGGCCGGCGTGCTCAAGGGCAAGTTCGGCTACATGTCGCCCGAGCAGGTGCGCGGCCTGCCGCTCGATCGCCGCAGCGACATCTTCGCGCTCGGCACGATGCTCTACGAGTGCCTCACCGGCGAGCGGCTGTTCCAGGGCGAGACCGATTTCTCGACGCTGGAGAAGGTCCGCAACGTCGACATCCAGCCGCCGCGCGCCGTCAATCCCGCGATCCCCGAGCAGGTCGAGAAGGTGATCCTCAAGGCGCTCGCGAAGGACGTCGACGATCGCTACCAGTGGTGCAGCGAGATGCTCGCCGACCTGCAGGCGTACCTGATGGGTCAGGACGTCGTGTTCACGGCGAAGTCGCTGTCGAGCTGGCTCAAGGAGATCTTCGCCCAGGAGATCGAGCGCGAGCGCCAGCAGCTCGAGCAGTACAAGCGCGTCGGTCGTGATGGCCTGATCGCCGGCGTGCCTGCGGCCGAGGCGAAGCTCGATGTCGTCGAGCACCTCGGCGAGGCGGGCGTCCCCGAGGGCGACTCGACGATCCTCGGTGGCCCGAGCTTCGAGGAGATGGAAGCGGCGATGAACGCCGCGCCCGATGTCTCGCAGTCTCCGTCGAGCTCGCGCAAGCCCGCGCCCGCGAAGGCGCCGAACGAGGACGACAGCGGCGATTTCGGCGAGGAAGCACCGACCGAGATCTTCGGTGACGATCCGGTCGCCGCCGTCGCCGCGGCCGCTGCCGCACCGGCCGCGCGTCCCGCCGCCCCGCCGAGCGTTCGCGATCTGCAGCAGCCGCTCGGCAAGGCGCCGCCGAAGCCGCCGCCCGGTCGCCCGAGCACGCAGCGTCCCGCCGAGTCTGGAGCGCCGGTGCCGATGGCCGCGTCTCCGCAGAGCGGGCCGGTCGCCTCGCACCAGAGCCGTCCCAACCCGATGCCGATCGCGCCGCCGACCGCGAACGACTCGCCGGCGTATCAGCCGCCCGTCGCGTCGCCGCCGTACGGCCAGCAGCCGGGCTTCGGCAACTCGCAGCAGCCGACGCAGATCGCGATGGGCACGCCCGCGGTCCCGCTCGGGACGCACGGCAATCCGCTCGGCCAGCCCGCGAACGCGCTCGCCGCGAATGCCGCGCCGGCGAAGACCGTGCTCGGCGTGCAAGCGCCGCCGGGCCTCGGCAACTACGGCAGCGGTCCGCAGGCCGCGTATCGCCCGTCGCAGAACGATCAGTCGTCGCCGTACGGGCAGTACGGACAGCAGAATCAAGGCTACCCGCAGCAGCCGCAGCAGTACCCGCAGAGCGGCGGCTACCAGCAGCCGCAATACCCGATTCAGCCCGGCTACGGGCAGCCGCAGGCGCAGTACGGCGGCTATCCGAGCGGCCCGCTCACGGCGCCTCCGCTCGAGCAGCAGGTCACCGAGGGCAAGCGCTCGACGCTCGCGCGCGACATCGGCATTGGCGTCGGCATCGCGGCGCTCGTGCTCGTCGCGTTCCTCGTCGTGAAGATGTTCGTGCTCGACAAGGGCGGCGACAACAAGGACCAGCCGGCGTCGACGATCGCGACCGTCCACGTCAAGATGACCGCGGGCGTCACCGGGCGCATGGCGATCGACGACAAGGACTCGATGACCGTCTCCGACGGCCAGGACGTCCCGATCAACGCCGGCAAGCACCACATCAAGATCGTTGGCCCGGTCAACGCGTGCGACACGATCGTCCAGCTCGAAGGCGGCAAGACGACGACGCTCGACTGCGTCCTCGCCGCTGCCCCCGCCGGCAGTGCCGCCGGCTCCGCCAGTGCGCAGGGCTCGGCCGTCACGCAGCAGGTCGCGGCCGGCTCGGATGCCGCCAAGCCCGAGACGAAGGCACCGGAGACGAAGGCGCCCGAAGGCCAGGGCTCCGCCACCGTGAAGTCGATCGAGCCGCCCGAGACGAAGGGCTCGGCGAGCACGAAGACGTCGTCGATCGAGAAGGCGACGACCACGCCGACGAAGACCGAGACGAAGACGCCCGAGACGAAGACGCCCGAGACGAAGACGACGACCACGGCGACGAAGTCGCCCGAGACGAAGTCGCCGGAGACCAAGGTCAACCATACCGAGAAGACGACGACCTCGACGAAGACGCCCGAGACGAAGTCGACCGAGACCGCGCATGCGGTCGATTCCGGCGCCGCCGATCCGACGAAGGGCTACCTGCAGGTGTTCAGCAAGCCGACGGCGAAGATCCTCGTCGACGGCGTCGATACCGGCATGAAGACGCCGATCTCGGGCCACGCGCTGTCGCTGACGCCCGGCAAGCACAAGATCACGTTCGTGATCGGCGACGACCGCTTCACGTACCCGACGACGATCAAGGCCGGCACGACCGAGACGATGTCGAAGGACCTGCAGTAGGTCCTTTCGGGCGCGCAGCGCGCATAGGTTCGCGCGCGAGGGTGCAGGCGCGCGGCCGGCGAGCTACTACTTCTGCTCTTCGTGTGCGTCGATCTCGCGGAGCTTCGTCTCGAGCTCGGCGATGCGCTCGCTGAGCGCCTTCACATCCTTGTGCACGCCCGCGAGCGGGTTGACGGCGTGCTGCACCGTCTCGATCGTGCCGCGGACCTTCGCGTCGACCTGCTTCTGCCAGTCCTCGAGGCGCTGCTTGCTGTGGTCGACCCACTCGCGTAGCGCGGCGAGGCTCCGCTTCTTCTGCGCGGCCTCGTCGCCCGCATCCTCCAGATCCTCGGCGACAGGCGGCGGGTCGCCGACTTCGTCCTCGTGCTTGCCGAGCTTGCCCGGCAAGATGCTCTGCACGCGACGCTGCGCCTCCGCGAACCACTCGCCGCCGCTCTGGATGATGTTTCGCATCGCGCCCAGCGGCAGGAAGCTTCGCTGCTTCTTCTCTTCCTCGAAGATGATCTGCGCGAGCGTGACGGTCGTCAGATCTTCTTTCGTCTTGTTATCGACGATCTTGACGTCATCGCCATTGCGGATCATCTCGCTGATCTGGTCGAGCGTGACGTACCGACTGTGCTCCGTATCGTAGAGCTTGCGGTTCGCGTAGCGCTTGATGATCCGCGTTTCCGGCATGACTCTCCTTAATGATTACAACGTTATCACGCAGCGCGTAATGTCCTCAACGTGCCACAATGACGGAGTGGGGCCGGACCTCATCATCGCGCGCCTGCGAGCGATCCGCGAACCCCGGATGCGCGTCCTCGCGCTGGTCTCCGCTCTGGGCGAGGGGGATCCGGCCAGCTGGGCGGAGGCGCTCGCCGCGATCATCGCCCGTGCCCACGTCGTCGACGACGCGGGCGCCCTCGAGACCCTGGAGACGGTCACCCACGCCGTCGCCGATGCATCCCTGTCCTACGACACCAAGAAACGCCTGTACGAGGCGGCCACCGAGCGCGGCCTGCCGGCGGTCGCGCGCCTCTTCCTCGGCGCTTCGCCCCAGGGCGAGATCCCTGCTCACCTCCAGAAGCAGCTCGGGCCCGAGCGCCCGCTCCGCCCGGCGGACCGCCCGCTGACGCTGGGTGAGCGCAAGGCCCTGGCCCGCACGCATCGCCGCGAGCAGCTGCTGCTGTTGCTCCGCGACCCGCACCCGATGGTCGTCGCGATCCTGCTCGACAACCCGCACGTCACCGAGCACGACATCGTGAAGATGGCGGCGATGCGCCCCGCGGTGCCGGAGTCGCTGGCGAAGATCGCGGCGCACGCGCGGTGGAGCGTGCGGCACGCGGTCAAGCGCGCGCTCGTCCTCAACCCCGCAACGCCGCTCGCCGACGCGATCCGCATCGCGACGACGTTGCGCCCGGCCGAGCTCGCCGAGATCGCGGCGGATCACGCGCTGCCGGAGCCGCTGCGCCAGCACGCGACCGAGGTGCTCGCGAACGT
>CAYUNM010000070.1:10497-32421 GCA_964446175.1 uncultured Kofleriaceae bacterium | reverse complement strand
GCGAGAGCAACGCGAACCAGTGCCTCAAGACGGACGCCGAGAAGGCGATCCAGACACTGAGCCCGAGCAAGAACTGATTCCGCTCGTCGGGGTCACGGGCCGTCCCCGTGATTTCCATGCGTTATGCGCGCCCGCGGCAATCGTTTTCGACGAACGGGCCTGGGAAGAGCACCGTAATTCCAGCGTAATAGGTGCATGGGCGAACCAGGCGGTTACGAGGACGAGGACAAGCAGAAGTCGCCGATGGACGACTGGTCGAAGCTCCCGAGCCCGGACGACTTGCCAACGTTCGGGCAGCCGCGGCGACAGACGCCGATGCCGCCCTTGCCCGATCCCGTGCACCCAAAGCATCGCCCGGAGCATGGCGGATGGGGAGAAACCTCGAAGCAGCCGGATGAGGAGCCGCTGGACTGGCGCACGTATGTCCAAGCCGCCGATCCAGGAAAGACGCTCGCGATCCGCAATGTCCTACCCGGAGGCCAGCCGCAAGCACCCAACCAGCACCAGGATCGATTCGATCCGACGATGCGCTCGATGTACTGGCGCGACTACTCGCAGGCGGCTGCGCATGTGGACAGCATGCAGAACATGATCGCGCCTGACTTCAACGCGTTCATGGATGGCGAAAACAACGCTGACCTTCAAGCACTCGGCTTTGTGATTCCTGCCGGTGAAAGTGGGGACGCGAGCGCGTTCGCCGACAAGCAGGACGTGTCCGGCGGGACGACGCTCGCGAGCTTGTTCAACGGGAACGGCAGCCTGAACCTCACGAAGAAGGATCAGGCGGGCATGCAACACGCGCATGACGCGTTCGAGAAACACGGCACGGCGAAGCCCGCGCACGACATGACCGTCAGCGCCGACCACGATCTCAAGTCGGCGCTCCACGAGTTCGAGGCCGCTAAGACGTTGGTGAAAGAGGCGGACCAGGGCGTCGAGACGGCGAAGGCCGACATCGAGAGGGTGTCGCTTGCTCACCTTGTCGCGAAGGACAAGGAGGCCGTCGAGAAGGCGAAGGAGCACGCCGAATCCGTTCAGAAGTCGATCGAGTTCGTTGTCGGCGGCGCGCTCAAATACACGCTGGCGGGTCCAGAAGAGGCGATCGATGCGGTTGAGGGAATCGGCGCGATGGCGAGCTTCGCGGTGAGCAAGGTCTCGGGGCACTCGATCGAGGCTGCTGAAGCAGTGCTCGCGCAGGACACCGAGAAGCTCGAGGACAAGGAGGCGGAGATCGCCCGAGGAAACCTGGAAAGAGCGAAAACGAAAGTCGCCGCGCGCTTGGCGCAGCTAAAAGCGAAGCGCGAGGCGGTCCTCGCGATGCTCGGAAAGCGCAAGCAGTTCTATGAAGCTGCCGGCAGGGCGTCGGCTCATGCGTCCGGCGGCGATGCCGCGACGCAGGGCAAGATGACGGCACTCATGGCCGCGATTCCTGCCGCGGAGACGCTCGTTGGAATGGTCCGGAACATCGCAACCAAGTGCGCCGATCCCGGGCCGGCATACACGCAGATGGCCGGCAGCGGTTTCGCGATGGCTGTCTACGATGCTAGTCCGCAAGCGACGAACATGGTCTCGGCGCTTGGCAACATCGCGTACATCCGCAGTCGCTTCGGGATGCTGCTGTATCAGTGGGAGACCCGGCTGGCGTCGCTCCAGAAGGCGCGCACGCAGCTCGGCGGAAGGCGTGCTGAGGGCATGGACGAAGATCTCAAGGCATCCATCGAATCGGACAAGCCCATCAAGTCTGGAGGCGAGTAGGCGCTACTCCGGCAGAGCAATCACGAGCAACTCATCCACGATGGGCTTACCGAGGTCATCGCCGATTGGCACCGTGAAGATCACGCGGGACGATACCTTGAGCTGCGGTCGGAGCTCGGAGAAGAACTTCGCGCAGCTTGGCTCGGTGCAAGCGAGCGTAGTCACCGAGAGAGAGCCGCTCTTGGGCGCGGGCGCTGATCCAGACAGCACCATCAGTGCGACCGTGCCTTCCTCTCCGGCTTCGTCATTGGGGCCGACGCGTCTTGTAAGCCGGCCGTCGAGCGCGATGACGCCGGCAATCGGCGCTTCGGGGTGCGCGCGTAGATAGTTGATGAGCACCGGTACGCACTGATCCGAGTATTCGCTGCCGTCGGGTTCGTAGTCGCTGCCGACTTTCTCTGCCTTCATGACGCCGTTGCCGAAGTCGTGCAGGTACGGCTGGCCGGGCTCGAGACGGCAGCGAAGCAGCTGGGTGTTCACAGTGTCCCAGCCCGCGTCGTCCGATGCACCGGCTGCTGCGCTGTGAACATCCAGAACGGACCAGGTGCCGCCATGCTCCTCGCTGGGCGCTCCGTAGACCGGCACGATGAAGTAGTGATGCTTCGCCGGTTTCGCTCTGGCTAGCTCGTCGATCGTCGTCGCGCAGCCCGGCTCGCTCGCGCTGGTCGGTGAGCACTCGTGGTTATCGACGTCGAGTGCGGACGCCTTGGGCCACATCGGGTTTTGCGTCCGCCATACGAGCAGTTCGGGCCTACCGGCGCCGTAGAGCACGTTCACGCCTGCAATACGGGCGTCGGCGTTCGCGTGGAAGTAGTCGCGGAGTGGCGTCGCGCAATCGAACCGGCCGTGCAGCTCGGCCGCCTTGCAGGCGATGTGGTCGCCCGTGACCTTGCCCTGCGCCATGGACTTCTTACCGCCGCACGCAGCGGCAGCGAGCGCGAGAACGAGCAGCAGTTTCAAGGAGGCCGTCACTTTCCGAGCACCCGTCCCATCGAACTGTACTCGATGCGCGCGGCGCGTTCGAGGTGATGTTGCTCGAGCACATCACCTTCCGATGCGGCGAGGAACGCAGCGCTCAGCACCGCATTGCGGATGTTCGCGCCGCTCATGTCGGGGTATTCCGCCGCGAGCGTCTCGAAGTCGAGCTCCCCTCGCACAGGGGCATTCGCCACGATCATCTTCTTCCAGAGATGTTCGCGCTCCTCGTCGTCGGGTGGCCAGAAAACGACGTGCGCGGCGAGTCGTCGCTTGAGCGCCGGATCGATCGCCGTGTCCATGTTCGTGGTGAGAACCGCGATGCCGTCGAATGCTTCGACACGCTGCAACAGGTAGTTCACCTCGAGGTTCGCGTAGCGGTCCGTCGAGCCTTTGACCTCGGTTCGTTTCGCGAATAGCGAGTCGGCCTCGTCGAACAGAAGCAGCGCATGTCCCGCCTCCGCGGCGTCGAAGACTTGCGAGAGCTGCTTCTCCGTCTCGCCGATCCATTTCGATACCACTTTGGAGAGGTCGACCTGATACAGCTCGAGGTCGAGCTTCTTCGCGATGATGCCGGCGACCATCGTCTTGCCGGTGCCAGGTGGGCCGGAGAACAGCGCCGCGATGCCGGTGCCGCGCGCGATTCGCGACCGAAATCCCCAGCCATCGAGCACCTTCGATGAATGCTCGACCCGAGAGAGCAACGCCTTGATCTGATCGAGCGTGTCCGTCGCGAGGACTAGATCTTCCCATTGCGCAGAGGTTTCGATCCGAGTCGCGAGCGTGCCCATTCTCTCCGCGATCGTGGCGCGTATACCTGATACGACGTCTTCCGTTTCGATCTGGGTGACACCGCGTGCGCCAGCGAAGCGCTCCGCGCTGGTGGCCGCGCTCTCTATCGCGCCGGGGCCGACGCGATACCGAAGTGCGATCTCCGGCAACCGCGCTTTGCTACCGTCGGCGAGAGCCTGTTGCCAGAAGAGCAAGCGCTGCGTGTGATCCGGTGGCGAGATACGCAGCCGGACAGGGACCTTCGGGATCGGCAAGGTCATGCCGGGCATCGATGAGGTCAGCACCAGAGGTGACTCCAGGCGTGCGATCGTGTTCGCAAGCACCCGCAGCGAAGCGCTTACGCGATCACCCGGCTCGACGAGATCATCGACATTCGCGAGCAGCACGATTGCGTTGGGCGTCAGGGCGATCTCGCGGAGGAGTGCCGTGTTCAGCGCCTCGAAGCTAGCGAGCGACAAGTGTCGCCGTGCGAGATCGACATGGATGAGCGGACGCCCCATCGATTTCGCGGCTATCGCCGCCAGCGTCCGCCTTCCCACGCCCTCTGGGCCTTCGAGCATGAGGACGCAATCCGTCCGGAGGAGCTGCTCGAGTAGCTCCAGCCTCGATGCGTGCGCCGCGTTCGTGATCACGTTTGCGGGTGGCAGCAGGTAGCCACCAACGAGCGAGATTGCGGGATCTACTTCATCCGAGCCCGATAGATACAGCGCGAAACGCGGTGCCGCGCGCCACACGCCAACGCTTGCTGCGTCTGCAGTTGCGCCACGGTCGACAAGCAAACCACTTCTGAAGACAGGACGCGTGGGCCTCAGCGTTCGCACCAGCTTGCGTGCGCGCGCAGGCTCGAGCTGACGAAGCAACGCATGTAGTGCGAGGCTCGCTCCTCCCCGCGAGTCGGCGCCACCGACGCGCTCGAGCGCATACGCGCTTTGTGGATCATAGCCAGCAGCGACGACCGTCCACACGAAGTCGAGCTCGTCTGCCTCCAGCTGCATCCGGCGAGAGAGCTCGTCGACGCGAGCGCCACGCGTTCTCGCAAGGTTCGCTTCGACGCTTGCGAGTCGTTCCGTCGCATCTGCAATTCCCGCGGCGCGTTCGGCGAGGAGTCGGACACGCTCGAGCTTGAGCTCGTAGCGCCGAAGATCGGCGAACCTCGCTGCTTCGTCCCGCCCTGTCACCGTTGCGTCCTCCATTACGTGACGGGCCGCGCCTTCCACTCTTTCTGCGAGAACGCGTCGAAGTCGATCACGAGGCAGATCGGCTTGTCGTCGGCATCGACCGCCCAGTAGGCCGTGTGCTCGCCGTTGCCGCACGGCAGCGCGAGCGCGCGGCGGCCGTCGGTCAGCGGGACCTCGACCGGCTGGATGCCGATGCCCGCGGGGACGGCGAGCGTGCCGGGCGCGTCCTTGCCGGCGTCGAGCAGCGCGATCCAGCCGGTGGTCACCGGGATCCTCGGGAGCTGATCGGCGCTCTTCGGCTTCTTGCCGCCGCGGAAGTGCGCGACCGTCCACTTCGCGATCGGCGGGCGGCCGACGTGGATCACGACGGCGGCGAGCTTCTCGACGGCTTTTCCTTTGCTGTCCTCGGTGCGCGCGATCGACAGCATCGCGCGGAACGCGCCGCTGCCGCTCGGGCGGTCGAGCACGCGCCATGACTTCGGGGCACCGGGATCGAGCACGGCGAGCGCGCCCGAGGAGACCGGCAGCTGGAGTGGGAGCCAGCGGACGTCGATCTTCTTCTCGCCGAACCGCTCCCCGTAGCGCGTGAGGCGGGCGATATCGCGGGGCGCGATCAGCTCGTCGCGCTGCGCGGGTGCCGGAGGTGGCGGTGGCGGCAGCGGGAGTGATGGCTTTGTCGCCTTCAGCTTCTTCGCTTTCACCGGCTTTGCCGGAGGCTTCGGCGCAGCCTTCCCCTTCTGTGACTTGCCCTTCGTCTTCGCCACGCGCGCACCGTAACATTTCCCCATGCGCCGCGTGTGTGCCTCGTGCAAGGCCGTCAACCGGATCCCCGTGCGTCACCTCGCCGATACCGGCAAGTGCGGCAAGTGCAAGGCGCCGCTGCCGCCGCAGGCGACCCCGATCGAGATCGCGAGCGAGCAGCAGTTCGACGAGATCGTCGCGGGCGCGAGCGTACCCGTGCTCGTCGACTTCTGGGCGACGTGGTGCGGACCTTGTCGCCAGGTCGCGCCCGAGGTGAAGAAGGCGGCGTCGAACCTCGCGGGCAAGGCGCTCGTGCTCAAGGTCGATACCGACGCGCTTGGCGAGCTCGCGCAGCGCTATCAGGTCTCGAGCATCCCGAACTTCGCGGTGTTTCGCGCGGGCAGGCTGCACAGCCAGCGGGCGGGCGCCGTCGATCACCGCCAGCTCGAGAAGTGGGCCATCGCCCCACAGTAGATCGTTCGCACACGCGGCGCGTTGGAACGCCGCATGAGCAAGTTGCGTTGGACACTGGTCGGCCTCGCCGCCTTGGGTGGCACCGCGAGCGCCGACATCGGCGAGAGGCCCGCGATGGACATGGGCACCGAGGTGTCGGTCGAGAGCCGGTCGGTGCGCGGCGTCGCCGAGGACTACCTCGTGATGCCGTCGGGCGGCGAGCTCGCGGCGCAGATGAAGTTCATCACGGCGGATCCGATGCTCGGTGGCGAGCCGCTGAAGTTCACCGACCTCGCGCTGTTCGAGCTCGCCGGGCGCTACAGCCTGTTCAGCAAGCTCGAGCTGAGCGCGCAGGTCGATCTGCTGCCGAAGCAGCCGTCGTTCACCGACGAGAAGCCGTGGCAGAGCGTCGGCGCGGGGCTGCGCAGCCCGCTCGGCAAGCACGTCGCGCTGTCGCTGAGCGGTGCCGGTGGCCACCTGATCGCGCACCAGGGCATGTGGACGCGCGAGGCGCTCGCGATCGAGTGGAAGAAGCCGATCGAGGAGAAGTGGCTCTCGTTCGACGTGATCGGTGGCGTCGATGGCGTGGGCATCACCGCGCCGGGTGTGCGTGACTCGGCGTTTCTGACCGAGCTGTCGGCGTCGACCTCGGCGCTGTTCCGGGAGCCGACCGGCCACTGGGGCGCGTGGCTCGGGATCGCGTACGCGGTGCCGGTGCAGCACTCGGGAGCCGACCCGACGACCGGGCTCATGATCGATCCGCAGCCGCGCCTCGACTTCCACGCGGGCACGGTGCTGTCGATCGTGAAGGAGTGGGACCTGTTCGCCGACTTCGCGGTGATCGATCGCGGCGACCTCGCGAATCCGGCGACCCGGCTGCCGATCCTCGATGGCGGCTTCGATCAGAAGCAGATCGTGTTCGGCGTCATCCGGCACATCGACGGTCCGAGGCACTCCGAGGAGTCGAACGATGCCATCGAGGTTGGGGTAAATTAATACCCTGGGTGAGTGCTGCCCTACCCTGGTCACCCAGGCTAAGTATGTAATTTTGTAGCGAGCGAGCACGCTGAGGCACCCGGGCACGCCTGGCCCGCCGGTCGCACTAGAGGCCAAGCGTGCAGGAATTCGGTGGTTCGAAGCACTCGCTCCGGGATCAACTCATTCGCGAGCACGCGGACGCCGCCCGGCGGATCGCGCTGCGGATGGCCCGGCGCTGCCCGGCCTGGATCGCCCGCGAGGACCTGGTCGCGGCCGGGATGGTCGGCCTGATCGAGGCCGCCGACCGCTACGACGGCTCGCGTCAGGAGCCGTTCCTGTCCTTCGCCGAGCACCGCATCCGCGGCGCCGTGCTGGACGAGCTGCGCCGCGGCGACATCATGCCTCGCCGCATTCGCCAGCTCGCTCGCAAGATCGGTCAGACGATCAAGGAGCTCGAGCGCGGCGGCGAGGTCGCGACCGATCAGCGCATCGCCGATGCGCTCGGCGTGACGATCGAGCACTACCGCAGCACGCTCGCCGAGCTCGTACACGTCGAGCTCGCGCCGCTCGATGGCACGGAGCGCACGCTGATGTCGCACGACGCGTCGCCCAGCGACATCGCGAGCCATCGCGAGACGCTCGCGCGCGTCAAGGTCGCACTGCAGACGCTCGAGCCGCGCGACGTGACGATCCTCGGCCTCTACTATGTCGAGGACCTGACGTACCAGGAGATCGCAGAGACGCTGCGCGTGACGCCGTCGCGCGTGTGTCAGCTGCTGTGGCGGGCCGTCGAGCGCGTGCGGACGCAGCTCGCCGTCGTCGTCGCGAAGGACGCCGCATGACACCGCGCGTGCTGGTCGTCGACGATGACGATCACATCCGCCGTGCGATCGCGAGCGCGCTCGGTCGCTCCGGCTTCGACGTGCAGACCGCGAACGACGGCGCGCCGGCGCTGCGCATCTGCGACGTGAGCGCGCCCGACATCGTCGTCGTCGACTACAACATGCCGACGGCGGGCCTCGCGGTCGTGCGCACGCTCAAGCAACGGCACGGCTCGGCAATCTTCGTCGCGGTCCTGACAGGCGATGACGATCTCGAGATCCGCGAGCAATGCCGCGCGGCGGGCGCGGACGCGGTCTTGATCAAGCCGATCACTCCGAGCGAGCTCAGACGTGTTCTGACCGCTGCGGCGCTCGCGCTCGACGCGACGCCGGCCGCTTGAGATACGCGCTGCCACGTGAGAACGTGAGCCTCTCCGTGGCTGACGTGGTGCCGTTCAAGGTCATGGTCGTGGAGGACGACGAGGAGGTCGCCCGAGCGGTCGCGCGTCGTCTCGGCGCCGATAGCCACGAGGTCGAGGTCTCGAGCGACCCGCTGCCGATCATCGCGCGGCTCGGCGCCGACCTCGCCGACTGGGACGTCGTAATCCTCGACGTCGGCCTGCCGAACATGTCGGGCCTCGAGGTGCTGCGCCACTTCCGCGAGGCGGGGTCGCTGGCATCGATCATCATGCTCACCGGCGACTCGACGGCGAACACGGCCGCCGCATGCATGCGCGCCGGCGCGTTCTACTACCTGACGAAGCCGTTCGAGCAGTTCCAGCTGTCGTCGATGGTGCAGTCCGCGGGCCGCTACTCGCGGCTGCGCCGCCAGCTCGTGATGCACGCGCCGAGCAGCGACTCGATGCTGATCGGGCAGTCGGCGGCGATGCGCAAGCTGCGCGACGCACTCGCACGCCTCGGCGAGCAGGACGTGCCGATCCTGATCCAGGGCGAGAGCGGTACCGGCAAGGAGCTCGTCGCGCGCGCGCTCCACGATCATGGCCGCCGGCGCAAGGCGCGGTTCGTCGCGCTCAACTGCGGCGCGATCCCCGAGTCGCTGATCGACAGCGAGCTGTTCGGCCACACGCGCGGCGCGTTCACGGGCGCGACGACGGACCGGCCGGGCGTGTTCGTCGAGGCCGACGGTGGCACGCTCTTCCTCGACGAGATCGGCGACATGCCGCTCGCCGTGCAGGCGCGCCTGCTGCGCGTGCTGCAGGAGGGCGAGGTCCGCCCGGTCGGTGGCAGCGGCACGCGCGCGGTCGATGTTCGCGTGATCGCGGCGACGCACGTCGATCTGCAGCACGCGGTCAACCAGACGCAGTTCCGCCAGGACCTCTACTACCGCCTCAACGTCGTCACATTGCGCGTCCCGCCGCTGCGCGAGCGCCTCGACGACCTGCCGCTGCTCGCCGCGCACTTCCTCAAGAAGCACGGCGGACCGCAGCCGCCCGTGATCTCGTCCGACGCGCTCGAGGCGCTCGTCGAGTACAGCTGGCCCGGCAACGTGCGCGAGCTCGAGAATGCGGTGCTCCACGCGGTCGCGCTGCGCCGCGGCCAGGAGATCGGCTCGGAGTCGCTGCCGCCGCACATCGGCGGGCGCTTGCGCGGCAACGCGCAGGCGATCCCGTCGCCCGACGACGAGCTCGCGATCTCGCTGACCGAGGCGAAGCGGCGCGCCGCGTCCGACTTCGAGAAGCGCTACCTGACGAAGGTGATGGAGAAGGCGAAGGGCTCGGTGTCGGAGGGCGCGCGCCTCGCCGGGCTCGATCGCACGAACTTCCGCCGGCTCTTGCAACGGCACGGCCTCGACCCCGCGAGCTTCAAGAGCTAGCGGCGGCGGCGGCGCAGCAGCGGCAACAGCGCGAGCAGCAGGCCCGGCGACGACGACTGACAGCCGCAGCCGGCGCCGCCGCTGATCTCGGCGTAGATGTGGCTCGTGATCACGATCGGCTGGTTCGTCGGATCGATCAGCTGCACGCGGAAGCGGTGCGAGCCCGCCGTGCCGTCGGAGAACGTGTGCTTCCAGTCGTCGCTCGTCACCGCGACGTGCTGGACTTTCTTGCCGTCGCGCACGAGGTCGATGAAGTTGCCGCTGCCGCCGGTGACGTGGACCTGGAATGCCGCCGTGGCGACGGAGATCGTGTCGCCGATCTCGGCGGTGCCGGCCGTGAAGTCCACGTCCGGGTCGTCGGGCCCCCGCAAGTTGACGATCGTGCGGCCGTGCTTCACCGCGTCGATGATCGCGGCCTCGCTGAGGTTGTCGGCGAGCACGCGCGTCGTCGGGCTGCCGATCGACGAGCCGGCGGTGCCCTCGTCGATGCCGGCGGTGTGATCGTCGCTGCCGCCGATGCCGGCGATGTGATGGCCCGCATCCTCGAGCTGATCCCACAGCGCGAGCACGCGCGGCACGAACGCCGACACGCCGAGATCGTAGTTGCCGGTGATCAGCTCCATGCCCGAGACCTCGTCCCACGGCGTGTCGTCGACGTGGCCCCACGCGCAGCCGATGCAGCCCGTGCCGAGGTCGAGCATCGGGTGGTTGACGATGAAGATGCCGCCCTGCGCGACGACGTCGTCGACGATGCCCTTGACGGTGCGCCCGTTGTAGCCGAGGCGATGATCGACGTAGCTCGAGATGCCGACGCCGTTGCCGTGCCCGGAGTACGTCGTGATCTCGGCGCCGCGCAGGAACAGGAAGTCGCCGTACGACGGCTGCTGCGCCGCGATCAGCGCGTGCTGCGAGACCGTGTTGTGATCGCTGAGGTTGACGAAGTCGAGGCCACGGCTCTTCGCGAGCGACACGATCTGATCGAACGTCGCCTTCGCGTCGCCGCTCTCGACCGAGTGGACGTGGAAGTCGCCCTTGTACCAGCGCCGCTCCGTCGACAGCGTGACCGGCGTGTACGCGGCCTTCGGCTCGACCGGCAACGTCGCCGTGTCGCTGCACGTGACGTCGATCGCGTAGTGGCCGCCTGTCGTGTCGAGCTTCGCCTTGCCGATCACGACCGTGTACGTGCCCGCCGGCAGCGGGCCGGGCAGGTAGCTGCGCGACGACTGGTCGACGCCGATGATCGCGTCTTCCGTGTTGCCGCCGCCCCAGCCGCGGAAGCTGCCGTCGGCGTTCCACACGCCCCAGTCGAGGATCACGTAGTCGGAGCCGTCGGTATGCGCGATGTCGCACTCGACCGCGCCCGCCGGCACGCTGATCGGCACGTCGACGTAGTCGCCACCGGCGGCTGTCACGTCGCCCTCGTAGTGCATCGACGACAGCACCGCGGCGACGGCAACGAGGCTCATGTCACGAGGATAACCCGACCCACTCCGCCGAGCGCTCCCACAATTCGCGCGCGAGCTCGGGCGTCGCGACGCGGCTGGGACGCTTCTCCTCGCCCTTCTGGTTGTAGTACTTGCCCGTATCGCCCGCGAGCGCCGGATCGCTCGCCGCGCGCAGCATCGAGACTGCGCCTTGCTCGGGCGTCAGCAGGAAGCGCTTGAGCACCCAGCGAAACGGCGGCGGCACGCGGCGCCACACGTCCGTCGCGACGGCGCCGGGATGCAGCGCGTACGTGTGCAGGCGCGGCACGCGGCGCGCGAGCTCCTGCGCGAACAGCACGTTCGCGAGCTTGCTCACCTCGTACTCGGGATAGCCCGAGACGCTCCTCGTCTTCTCGCGCAACGCCGCCCAGTCGATCTTCTTCGCGCCGTAGTGCGAGTCGCTCGCGACCATCACGACGCGCTCCTTGATCTGATCGATCAGGAGCCGCGTCAGCAGGTAGTGGCCGAGGTGGTTCGTGCCGAACTGGATCTCGAAGCCGTCCTTCGTCGTGCCGCGATGCCCGGCGAGGCCCGCGTTGCACACGAGCACGTCGATCTCGCGTCCCTTCAGCGCCTCGGCGCAGCGCCGCACGCTCGCGAGATCGCCGAGGTCGAGCTCGACGAGCTCCGCGCCGATCTCGTCGCACACCGGCTGCGTCTTCTCGCGCGAGCGGCTCGCGATCACGACCTTCTCGCCGCGCTTCGCGAGCGTCGTCGCCGCGACCTTGCCGATACCCGTGTTCGCGCCAGTGATGACGAAGGTCTTCATGAGCTGCGGTATACAGGCTTTCATGAACATTCGGACGGTACTTATTTCTGCGCTCGCTTCGCTTTCGCTCGCCGCGTGCGGTGGCGGCGGCAAGAAGGCCGCGGACACGACCCCGGTCGCCAGCAAGTCGCTCTACGACCGCCTCGGCGGTCAGGACGCGATCAAGGCTGTCGTGAAGGACTTCGTCGAGGAGAACGTCGCGAAGGACACTCGCATCAACGCGCGCTTCGCGAACACCGACATCCCGCACCTCGAGCAGATGCTGACGGAGCAGATCTGTCAGGCCGCGGGCGGCCCGTGCAAGTACACCGGCAAGGACATGAAGACCGCGCACACGGGCATGAAGATCACCGACGACGAGTTCAACGCGCTCGTCGAGGATCTCAAGAAGTCGCTCGACAAGTTCAAGGTCGGCGCGCAGGAGCAGCAGGACCTGATCGGCGCGCTCGCGCCGATGAAGCCCGACATCGTCGGCGTCTGATCAGTACGGCGCCTGGCCGCCGTAGTTCCCGCCGGGGCCGTAGTCGCAGACGATCGTGCTCGGGTAGGCGAGGCTCGGGCAGTTCTGGAGCGCACAGCCGACGTGCAGCGAGGCGCGCCAGACGAGCTGCGTGTAGTGGCCGCAGACGTGGCCGCTCGCGCACGTGTTCGTCGAGTACGTGTAGTACTGGCCCTCCGAGGCCCACAGCTGCACGGCGCCCTGCGCCGTCGCGGTGCCGCCACTCGCGTAGATGTTCTCGCCGATGTACGCGTAGCCCGCGACGTTCGTGCGGTTCGGATCGTGATCGAGCAGCTGCCCGTTCGCGGACTGACACTGCGCGGCCCACGCCGCCGCGTAGCTCGCGAGGTTCGGATCCCACTGCATCGACGGCAGCGGACCGCCCGCGACGTTCGTCGTATCGACCATCGCGCGTACCTGGTTGTGATAGAGCGTCATGCCCATCAGCTCGGCGGGCTCGCCGACGCCGCCCGGTACATCGGCCGTCGGCGCGTCGTGGATGACGTTGCTTCCGCTGCCGCCTGAGGGAGCATCGCCGTTCTGCATCTGCATCGGAGCCGAGTCATTACAAGCGGCTAGCGCGAGCAGCGCGATCCCCATTCTCATCCGCCGATCATACGCGGTATAGACGCGCCCGGAGGCCGAAACACAGACGACGAGAAGCGCACAGCTTGGGACGGATGCAGGGAAGTCGGTGAGATACCGGCACAGCCCCCGCTACTGTGACCGCGGACGACGCAGCACGGCGACGAGCCAGCCACTGGGAAACTGGGAAGGCGCTGCGAAGGACGAAGCGGAAGTCAGGACACCTCACCGTCTCTTCGTTACGTGGGGTGACAATGTCCTGTCGACGCTCGATCATCGTTTGCGCGGCGCTCTTCTCGAAGAGTGCGGCTGCCGATCCGCCTGCTGACGGCGAGACGATCGTCATCATCGATAGCAAGCCGGAGCCGGACGCCGCGCGCGATCGCGAGCGCGCCCTCGACGAGGCGCCGTTCGTCACGGTCGTGCATCCCGACGAGCATCCCGCGACGGCGTCGGTGGCCGATGCGCTCGGCGCGACGGTCGGTGCGCAGACGCGATCGCTCGGCGGGCTCGGCGCGTTCGAGAGCGTGAGTGTCCGCGGCGCGTCGCCTGGACACACGGCCGTGCTGATCGACGGCGTGCCGCTCGCGCGCATCGCGGCCGTGACGACGGACCTCGGCCGGTTCGCGCTCGACTCGTTCGGCGAGGTCGATCTGTATCGCGGCGCGGTGCCGGTCGAGCTCGGTGGCGCCGGCGTCGGCGGCGCCGTCAACCTCGTGACGCGTCTCGGGCGCGGCGAGCACGGCGAGCGCTGGCGGGCATCGATCGGGGCGGGCTCGTTCGGCGCGCGCCACCTGCGCGTCCACTACGGCGACGATCACGGCGCGCTGCGCTCGTCGACGACGTTCGGCTACCAGGCCGCGACCGGCGACTACACGTTCTTCAACGACAAGGGCACGCGGCTGAACTCGCACGACGACGGCTACGACGTGCGGCGCAACAACCAGTTCACGCAGCTCGATGCGTCGTCACGCATCGGCACCGACACGAGCGTCGGCGGCATGCGGCTCGCGTACAAGGATCAGGGGCTGCCGGGAAACTACGTCTCGCCGGCACTCGATGCGTCGCTGTCGACGCTCGACGTCGTCGCCGACGCGCACGTGCCCCACCTGCTCGCGTACGGGCTCGTCGAGCGACAGGCGCTGCGCGATCCGGTGGGCGGGCTCGGCATCGGGCCGCAGGACCGGCGCTACCTGACGCTCTCGGGCGGCGCGACCTCGACGTGGCAGGCGGCGCTCGGCCGCCATCGCGCGAATGCGGGCGTCGAGCTGCGCGCGGATCGCTTCCGCGATGCGGATGCGGCGGGGACGCGGCCTTCGCTCGTCGGCGATCGCGAGGGCGGGGCCGTGATGGCGGCGATCGATCTCGCCGCCGATCCCGACGCGCGGATCGTCGTGACGCCGGCGGTGCGCGTCGATGTCGTGCGCACGCTGCCGACGCCGAACCCGCAGGCCGTCACGCCGGTCGCGCCGCGCTGGGACACCGTGCCGAGCCCGCGGCTCACCGCGCGTGGCGCGCTCACCGACGACCTCTCGCTCAAGGCGAGCGCCGGCTGGTACGTGCGGCTGCCGACGCTCGTCGAGCTGTTCGGCAACCGAGGCACGATCGTCGGCTATCCCGGTCTGCGTCCGGAACGCGGACCGTCGCTCGATGCGGGTGTCGTGTGGGCGCCGGCGCGCGCGGTGGGGCAGGTCGATCGGATCCTCGTCGAGGCGGCCGCGTTCGGCTCGCGCCCGCGCGACACGATCGCGCTCGTCGCGAGCATCGGCACCGTCGCGCGCGCGATGAACATCTCGTCGAGCCAGGCGTACGGCGCCGAGCTGGTCGCGTCGGCGCGCATCGCACGCACGGTCACGCTGACCGCGAACTACACGCGCCTCGTCACCGAGCAGCATGCGATGGAGGTCAGCTTCGACAACAAGGAGCTGCCGCGCTCGCCGGGCCACCAGGTCTACGCGCGCGTCGATGTCACGCGCCGTGCGCTCGGCCGCCGCGCCGACGTGTGGGCCGACTCGAGCTTCCAGTCCGATAGCTATCTCGATCAAGCCAACCTGCAGCTCGTGCCGGCGCGCGTGCTCGTCGGTGCGGGGGCGCGCGTCGAGCTCGCGGCGGGCGTCGCGCTCGCGCTGAGCGTCGAGAACCTCGCCGACACGCGCATCGAGATGCTGCCGCTCGACCCGCCCCAACCGAATCGCACCGAAACGCCGACGCCGCTCTCCGACTACGCCGGCTTCCCTCTTCCCGGGCGCAGCTTCTACCTCGCGCTCGACTGGAGTCACTGACATGAACCGCTTGCTGATCCTGCTCACCATCCTGGCCGCGTGCGGCGACAACCTGAAGGCCGTGCCCGACGGCGGCACCGGCGGCGACGACGGCGGAGGCGGCGGCAGTGCCGCGCCGCTCTACAAGGCCGTGATGCTCGGCGCGGACTATTCGAGCGGCACCGGCATCGTGTCGCGCCTCGATCTCGCGACGCTCGCGATGCAGACCAACGCGGTCGCGGGCGTCGCGACGAGCGATCCGGTGATCCGGCACCTCGGCGACAAGATCTACGTCGTCAACCGCTACGTCGGCGAGAACGTCACGATCCTCGATGCGAAGACGCTCGCGCCGGTCGACCAGATCTCGACGGGCGCCGGCTCGAACCCGCAGGACGTCGCGGTCGTCGGCGACAAGCTGTACGTGCCCGCGATGGGCACGACCGGCGTCGTCGTGCTGCAGGGCGGGCAGGCGACGACGATCGATCTCGGCACGCTGCTCGGGGATCCCGACGGCAAGCCGGACTGCATGAGCGCGTACGCCGTCGACACGAAGGTGTTCGTCGCGTGCAGCCTGCTCGATCAGAACTTCACGGCGCGCGGCCTCGGCAAGATCGCGGTGATCGACTCGACGACCGATCACGCGACCGCGCTCACGCTGCCCGAGAAGAACCCCGCCGGCTTCCTGCAGAAGTCGCCCGACAGCTCGGTGTTCCACGGCGACCTGCTGATCTCGACCGTGCCGTCGTTCGACGTCTTCACGAATGGCTGCGTCGCACGCGTACCCGTCGACGGCACGACCGCCCCGACGTGCGCGACGGGCCTGACGAACTCGGCGCTCGGCGGCTTCGTCAACGGCATCGCGGTCGGTGACGACGCGAAGCTCTACCTCGCCGTCGTCGTCGACAAGAACTTCGCGACCGACTCGGGCAAGCTGCGCGCGTTCGACATGACGGCCGGCATGCTGATGCCGACGGCGATGTCGGGCACGACGGAGCAGATCACGGACCTCGCGGCGTGCCCCGACGGCAACATCGTCGCGATCGACTCGACGATGAACGCGAACGGCGTGCGCGTGTTCAAGGACGGCATGGAGCGCACGACGGCGCCGCTCTCGCTCGGCCTGCCGCCGATCTTCGGCAGCGGCATCGTCTGCTACGACGCGAACCACCCGTAGCTATTCGCGCGGGCGCGCGCAGTACGCCTCGGCCACGATCTCGATCGTCGACGACGGCGACGTGTTGCGATAGTCGCAGCGCCAGCTCGCCGCGTTGCCCGCATCGGTCATCGCGACCGGCCGCGACGCGACGAGCTGTGCCATCCACTGCGGATCCGCATAGCAGCCGCCGGTCACGAGCAGGTCGCCGGCGCGATCGCAGCTCGCGACCGCCGTGGCGACGAGCGACGGCCCGACGGAGATCCGCGCCTCCTTGCGCGCGAGGTCGCTCTTCGTGCCGTACGCGCCCGCCGGCCCGGCCGGGCCCTTCGGACCCTGCGCGCCTTGCGGACCTTGCAGGCCTTGCGGGCCCTGTAGTCCCTGGATGCCCTGCGGTCCCTCCGGCCCCGGCGGACCCGGATCGCCCTTCGCGCCGCGCTCGCCCGCCGGACCCGCGGGACCCACGCCGGCAGGGCCCATCGGCCCCGCGGAACCGGTGGGGCCAGGCGGACCGAGCGGACCTTGCGGGCCGACATCGCCCTTCGGTCCGACGGGACCGGGCGGACCCGAGGTCCGCGCCTCGAGTGCCTTCACGCGCTGCTCGAGCGCGGTCGTATCGCTGCCGCGGCACGCGAAAACGAGCACGAGCAGCCACCGCATGCGGTCATCCTACAGCCGTTTTTTTGCCCACGTCGATCGGATGGGCGTAGCTGGAGGCCATGGGAGCGACGATCGAGCTGATCGAAGTCAGGCTCGACCACCCGCGCGGTGGCACGCCGTTGGTCGAGGGCGCAAACCTCGCGATCGCGCGCGGTGAGGTCGTGACGATCGTCGGCGCCGCGGGCGTCGGCACGTCGCGGCTCGTCGCGGCCGCGCTCGGCGAGGTCCCGCCCGCCGGTGGTCGCATCGAGGTCCTCGGCCGCGATGTCGGCAAGCTGCGGCGCTCGTCGCTGCGCCTGCTCCGGCGTCGCATCGGCATCGTGCCGCAGGAGCTGTGCCTCCTCGAGGACCGCGACGTCCAGCTCAACATCGTGCTGCCGCTCGAGATCGACGGCATCCCGCGCTCGATCAGCATCTCGCGCGCCGCCGACATCATGGCCAAGCTCGGCCTCGAGGACATCGCCGACGTCCCGGTCTGCGAGCTGCCGCCGTCGGTGAAGCAGAAGGTCGCCGTCGCGCGCGCGCTCGTGCGCGAGCCGGAGCTCGTGCTCGCCGATCACCCGACGAGCATGCAGGACGCCGAGGGCGCCGACGTGATCTGCGCCGCGCTCGCCGACGCGAGCCAGAGCGCCGCCGTCCTGATCTTCGGCCGCGAGCCGTCGCTGCTCGCGAACGCGGAGGTCCGCGCGTGGCGCCGCCTCGCGCTCGCGGATGGTCAGCTCGCGTCGCTCGACGCGATCGAAATCGAGATTGCCGAGTCGATCCCGAACATCGTCCCGTTCCCGATCAGCGCCCGCACGGCAGGTGTCGCATGAAGATGAGGACGCTCCGCAAGCTCAAGACGCTGGCCCCACGTAGCCGCAAGGCCCGCCGCTTCGACTTCGACGTCACCGACGCCTCGCTCGAGCCCGATCCAGGCCCGCCGCCCGAGGCCGTCTTCGATCGCGTCACGGGGCCCTGGAATCAGCGCCGTGCGTACACGATGCCGGGCGCCGCGGACGAGGAGACGTGATCGTTCCGCGCCTCGCGTCGGGGATGCGCCGCACCGGGCGCATCCTGCTCGAGCGGCCGCGCATCGCGCTGTGGACGCTGGCCGCGCTGACGTGCGCGCTCGTGCTCGTCGGCATCGCCGCGCTCGCCGCCCTCAAGGCCGACCGCTGGAACGCGGCGCCGGGAAGCGGCGCGACGATGGTCGTCTACCTCGGCGAGGGCGTCGACGACGCGCACGCGCAGCAGCTCGTCGCGCAGCTCGCGAAGCTGCCTGGCGTCGAGCACGCCGAGCTCGTGCCAGCCGCCGAGAGCGCGAAGCGCCTGCAGACCGCGCTCGGCGCCGACTCCGCGCTGCTCGAGGGCGTCGAGGTCGGCTCGCTGCCGCCGACCGTCGAGGTCGCGCTGCAGCCGGGCATGCGCGACGTGATCGCGCTCTCGCCGACGGTCACCGCGCTCAAGGGCTCGCCCGGCATCGACGACGTGATCGTCGAGGACGGCGGCAACGCGCGCGTCGCGTCGTCGCTGACGGAGGCGCGCTCGATCGCGTGGGCGATCGCCGGCATCATGGCGGTGCTCGCGATCGCGGTCGTGATCGCGGCGACGCGCATCCGCATGGAGAAGTCCGCGCGCGAGGCGAGCGTGCTCGAGCTGCTCGGTGCCTCGCCGTGGTTCATGGGCGTGCCGACCGCTCTCGCCGGCATGATGCAGGGCGCGATCGCCGCCGTGCTCGCGTTCCTCGTGCTGTCGATTGGCTTGACGCTGTACGTGCCGATCGAGCCGCCCGCGCTCGCGCAGATCGTGATGTTCGTCGGCGTCGGCGCCGCGCTCGGGCTCGTCGGCGGTGGCTTCGCCGGAGCGTCGCGTGCGACGCGCTAGCCTCGCGCTGCTGCTCGTCGCGGCGGTCGCTCACGCGGAAGACGCGCGCACGACGCTCGCGAACCAGCTCGCCGCCGAGACCGAGACGCTGCACAAGACGCTCGCGACCGTCGACGACAAGCTCGCGCTCGCCGACCAGACGCGCCTGCACCGCGTGCGCGCCGCGCTGCGCATCCTCCACGCCCCTCCCGCCGAGGACGCGACGCTCGAGGACCGCTTCGCCGCCGCGCGCCGCCGCGCCGCCGCCCGCCTGCTGCTCCAGCGCGACGCCCACGAGCGTGACCTGCTCGCCGACGAGGCGCGCCAGCTGAAGGAAGCCTCCTCGCGCACGGCCGACGACACGGCGAAGCTGCCGTCGATCGCGCTGCCGACCGACCTCGGCCGTCCCGCGAACGGCAAGATCGCCCGCCACTTCGGCACGATCGAGCACGAGCGCGCGCACGTCACGCTGTCGCGCCGCGGCCTCGACTTCGAGGTCGACGACCACGCGCCCGCCTACGCGCCCGCCGACGGCACCGTCCGCTACGCCGGCCCGATCCGCGGGCTCGATCACGGCGTCGTGCTCGATCACGGCGACTACTACACCGTCGTCGCGAAGCTCGGCGAGCTCGCGATTCCCGTCGGCACGAAGGTGCAGCGCGGCGACATCCTCGGCCACGCGCAGCGCCACCGCGTCTACCTCGAGCTCCGCGTGAAGATCGGCCCGGGCGGCCTCCCGATCGATCCCGAACCGCTCGTTCAGAGCCGGTAGATCGCGGCGCTCTTCGCCGGCAGGTCGAGCGCGATCGCGCCGCCCGCCACCGTCACCTGCGCCGGCGCGCCGTCGCCGAGCTCGTCGGTGAGCTGCGTGCCGTCGGGCAGGTGCACGGGGATCGTCACGCTCGAGTGCGCCGCACCGTTCGCGACCACGACGATGCGCTCGCCGGGGCCCGTGCCGCGCGAGAACGCGAACACGTTGGGATTCGCGGCGCCGTTCTGGCGCCACAGCTCCTTGTACGCGCCATCGGCGAACGCGGGCACGGTCCGCTTGAGGTGCGCGAGCTTCGCGATGCGCTGGAACATCGGCTCCGTGCCGGTGACCGCCGGCAGGTCGCGCCGGTTGTCGGGATCCGGGCCGCCGTACATCGCGAGCTCGTCGCCGTAATACAGCTGCGGCACGCCGGGCAGCGTGAAGATCAGATCGAGCGCGAGCATCTCGCGGCGATGGATCTCGTCCTCCGGAACGCCGTAGCCGGGCACGTTCGCGAACCGCACGTTGTCGTGGTTGTCGATGAACAGCGTCAGGTCCATCGCGCGATCGCCGAGCGTCGCGAAGCCCTCCGCGACCGCGCTCGCCACCCGGTCCACGCTGCCACCCTTTCCGATCGCATCGACGAGCGCGCCGTAGAGTGGATAGTGAAACGCGGAGACGAAGCCGGCATCGAGGTACGGCTTGATCGGCTGCGTGCTGCTCTCGTCGAAGATCTCGGCGACCGACCACAGCGCCGGATTCGCCGCACGCACGGCCGGGAAGAAGCTGCCCGAGAAGTAGCTCGGCAGCACGTGCTTCGCCGTGTCCATGCGAATGCCGTCGAGCCCGTACCGCGTGACGGCGCGCGCCTCGAGCGCCGACAGATACGCCGCGACCTCCGGCTTCTCCTGCGCGAAGTCGGGATGGTGATCGAGCGGGCAGAAGATGTCGGCAGGCCCGAGGCGCGCGCACGTCGCCGGATCGTGGAACCAGTTGGGGTGCTGCCTCGGCAGCCGCGACGTATCGCCGGCATGGTTGACGACCATGTCGAGCACGAGCCGCATGCCGCGCGCGTGCATGTCCCCGGCGAGGCCCTCGAGATCCGCCGCGCTGCCGAGCTCGGGCTCGAGCGCGTCGTCGGCCGGGTCGACATAGTCGATCCAGTACCCGTGATACCCGCATGCGGTGCCCGGCCCTGCCTGCTTGTTCGGCGGCGTGATCCACAGCGCGGTCACGCCGAGCGCCTGCAGCTGATCGAGGTGCGCACGCAGCCCGGCGAGATCGCCGCCGTGGAACTTCTTCGGCTGCGACGGATCGAAGCAGCCGGTCGCGTTGTCGTTCGACGGGTCGCCGTTGCGGAAGCGGTCCGGCAGCACGAGGTACAGGACCTGCGAGCGCCAGCCCGCCGTCGCGGCTTGCTCGGCCGGTGCATCTCCCGCCGCGTCGGCATCCGACGATGCATCGGGCGCCGCGGTATGCGGCGGCGACGAGACGTGCGTGCACGCGACAACCCCGAGGAGCCCGGCGATCCCAGCAACCGCGGCGGGCGATATGGAGTGCTTCCACATGCGCGGGACGGTCGCGCCGGTGGCTCGCGGCCGCTGTCGCGCGGCCGTCAAAGGCTGCGCCGCCGCCGTCACGGCCCGTGCCGCTGCTGTCAGGCCTACCCGCCGACGCACACGACACCGCCCCGGCAATTTCATACGAATCGCCGTTCGAATCGCCATTCGTATCGATCTCCATCCCCCGACCCCTGATCACCGGGGGGCGCGCCGGTACGATGCGCGCGATGAAGATCGTCGTGATCGGAGCCGCGGGCGGGACCGGGACGCAGGTCGTCGAGCAGGCGTTCGCGGCAGGCCACGAGGTCATCGCGGGCGTGCGGCGCCCGGAGGCGTACCGGGGCAAGGGCCGCGTCGTGAAGACGGACGTGCTCGATGCGGCGAGCGTGCAGGCGGCCGTCGCCGGTGCCGCTGCCGTGATCTCGACGTACGGGCCGGCCGACCTCAAGCATCCAGGCACGCTGATGTCGGAGGGCGTGACGAACATCGTGCGCGCGTGCGAGGCGGGCGGCGTGAAGCGGTTCGTCTTCGAGAGCGGGCTGATGACGAGCGACGGCACGGGGCAGTCGCTCGGCGGGCGCATCGGGCTCGCGATCGTGCGGCGCATCTACAAGCACGCGATGCGCGACAAGCGGCTCGCCGAGGAGGCGATGCGCGCGAGCGGGCTCGACTACGTGATCGTGCGGCCGGTGATGCTCGTCGACGGCCCGGCGAAGGGCACGTACGTGCACGGCGTCGATCGGCGCGTCAATCCGATGAAGAAGCTCGCGCACGCCGACGTCGCCGCGTTCCTCTTGCGCTGCGCGCAGGAGCCGGGGCTCGCGCGGA
>CAYUNM010000070.1:0-10397 GCA_964446175.1 uncultured Kofleriaceae bacterium | reverse complement strand
GCCGACGTCGCCGCGTTCCTCTTGCGCTGCGCGCAGGAGCCGGGGCTCGCGCGGACGACGCAGACGATCGGCGAGGCCTAGGCTCCTCGCCGTACGCGGGCAGGAGCGCGCTCGGATCGATCGTCGGGCGCACCTGCGACGGCGACACGCCGAACTGCCGGACGAAGGCGGCCGCGAACGCCGACGGCGTCTCGTATCCGACGCGCGTCGCGACCTCGGTGACGGCGTAGCGGCCGGACTCGAGCAGCTGCATCGCCTCGGCGAGCCGGCGCTGGCGCACGTACACGATCGGCGCGACGCCGTGGGTGCGGCGGAACGCGCGCAGCACCGTCGATTCGCTCGCCGCGCACGCGCGAACGAGGGCTGCCATCGCGAACGGCTCGAACAGGTGCTCGTCGATCCACGCGCGGGCGCGCACCGCGATCGGATCGCCTTCGTGCACGACCGACGCGCGCGTCTTGCGATCCATCTGCTCGCAGCCGAGGAAGTAGATCTCCTTCGTCAGCTCGGCCTCGAGGAAGCGCGCGGCCGTCGAGCCGGGCTTCTCGCACACGGCGCGCTCGAACACGTAGCGGTGGATCAGCTCGTCGATCCAGCGCGTACGCGGCAGCAGGCGCGGCGCGGCGAGCACCTCGGTCATCCGGCGCGCATCGACGTGCGGCGCGTACTCGCGCACGGCGGCCGCGCGATCCGGATCCTCGAGGATCAGCGTGACGACGACGGCGGCGCCCGCGACCGGCAGCTCGAGCACGTGGGCCGTGCGCGCCGGCACCAGCGCGATGCTCGCGCGATCGAGGCGGTGCGCATCGAGCACCGCGACCGTCGCCTCGAGCGGCGCGATCAGGGCGGGGCCGGGCAGCACGCGCGTCCCCGACGCCGATGCATCGCGATCGACGCGCAGCTCCATGACGCGTGCGATAGTACGCCGATGTCGCGCGCGTCTCATGTCGCCTCATTCACGGCCGGCGCGGTCATCGGTGCTGCCGCGCTCGCGGCCGCCGTGCCGCGCGATGCGATTCGCTTCAAGTCCTTCGATGCGTTCGCGCAGGCGCTCGCGCTCGTCGAGACGAACTATGTAGACAGCGTGGACGAGCAGCGCCTGCTCGCCGATGCGGTGCGCGGGATGCTGCACAACCTCGACGTCCACTCGACGTACCTGCCGCCGTCGCGCTACGCGAAGATGCGCCAGGACACCGAGGGCGAGTTCGGCGGCGTCGGCGTCGTGCTAGCGCCGGGCTTCCTCGACGACGCGCGGCCCAGCGTGCCGCCGTTCCCGATCGTCGACGAGCTGGAGCCTGGCTCGCCGGCCGAGGTCGCCGGCATCCAGCTCGACGATCGCCTCGTCTCGATCGACGGGCTGCCGACCGCCGTCGCGGGCAAGGAGCTCAAGGAAGCCGGGCAGTGGGAGGCGAAGCTGCGCGGCGCGAGCGGCACGCGCGTCACGCTCGCGATCCTGCGCGTCGGGTGGAAGGAGCCGCGCGCGTTCACGCTCGTGCGCACGCAGGTCAAGCAGGCGACCGTGCACGACCGCGTGCTCGAGCCGCACGTCGGCTACCTGCAGATCGGGCGGTTCACGGAGTCGACCGCCGCTGACGTGCAGACCGCGCTCGCCGATCTGAGGAAGCAGGATGCGCTCGGCGTGCTCGTGCTCGACCTGCGCGACGATCCGGGCGGCATCGTCGACCAGGCGATCCTGGTCGCCGACCAGTTCCTCGATGAGGGCACGATCGTGACGATCCGGGGCCGCCAGGGCAGCGTGGAGAACCAGGTCGCGCACAAGGGCGGGGCAGGCGTCGGCGTGCCGATCATCGCGCTGGTCGATCAGGGCACCGCGAGCGCCGCCGAGATCCTCGCCGCCGCGCTGCACGATCACGGACGCGCGAAGCTCGTTGGCCTGCCGACCTACGGAAAGGGAACGGTGCAGACGTTCTACGATCTCGACGACGGCTCCGGCCTCAAGCTGACGACCGCCCGCTACCTGACGCCCAAGGGGAACTCGCTAGAATCAAAGGGGATTATTCCCGACACGCGCGTCGACGCATTTACTCCCGAGGAGATCGTGGCGGGAGGTGGCGCGGGCAGTGGCAGCAGTGCCACAATGAAGGAGACAGACGCCGACGATCCACAACTCGCCGCGGCTGTCCAGCAAGCCCGTCTTGCTCTGCATCGGTGAACAAGTAGTCGGCGCAGCGATTGTTTTGGTCAGCCTACGACTGATAAAACTGTAACGCGGGGTCGACATCGCACGATGTTCAAGCTGGTGATCCAGGATGACGAAGGGAAGACGACAGTCGTTCCCTTGATCCGCGACGAGATCACGATCGGTCGCAAGGAAGGCAACACGATCCGGCTGACGGAGCGCAACGTGTCGCGCCGCCACGCCCGGATCGTGCGCAGCAACGGCGAGGTCCAGATCGAGGACCTCGGCAGCTACAACGGCATCCGCGTCAACAACGCCCGGATCGCCGAGCGCGTGTCCCTGCGCGTCAGCGATCAGGTCCAGATCGGCGACTACAAGCTCTACCTCAAGGCGGAGGGCGTCGAGCAGGTCGACGACGCGCGCACGATGCCGATCGAGCGCATCGAAGGCCCGCCGACGGACGTGATGCCGGTGCAGGCCGCGCCGACCACGCCGATGCAGGCCCCCGTGGTCCCGGCGACGCCGGCTCCGGTCGCGAACCGCACCCCGGCCGCCACCGCCGATACGGATCCCGGTGGCCGCCCCGTCGCGACGGCGGCCCAGGTCGCCGCGCTCACGCAGCCGGCCGGCTACGGCAAGCTCGTCGTCGTCTCGTCGAACTTCGCCGGCAAGGAGCTCGACCTCACGCGGCCGCAGATGATCATCGGCCGCACCGACGAGAACGACCTCGTCATCAACCACCGGTCGATCAGCCGCAACCACGCCAAGGTCACGCGCGATCCCGAGACCGGGCGCTACACGATCAGCGATCTGCAGTCGTCCAACGGCGTGCGGGTCAACGGGCAGGACTACGGCAAGGTCGAGCTGCGCCGCGGCGATACGGTCGATCTCGGCCACGTCCGGCTGCGCTTCGTCGAGCCCGGCGAGGACTGGGTGTTCTCGCGCGATGCCGTGATCGCCGACGTCCCCGAGGCGGGCGGCAGCAAGACCGGCCTGTGGATCGCGCTCGCGCTGCTCGTGCTCGCGGGCGGCGCCGCCGTGTTCTTCCTGTTTGGCCGCGGTGGCGGCGGGGGCAGCGGCAAGCAGACCGACAACGGCTCGGGCAACCTCGCCGTCGCGAGCGATCAGGGCAGCCAGGTCATCGCGGACCAGAACCCGGGCAGCAACGTCGCGATGGTCCAGACGATCGACGCGGCGACCGAGACGGTCACGCCGCCGAACCCGGCCGACGAGGCGGGGCGCGTGCGCGTCGAGTGTCTCCAGGACATCAGCGACAAGAAGTGGTCGGACGCGACGAACTGCGCCGAGCGCCTGATGACCTACGACAAGGACAAGGCGAAGGAGCTCAAGGCGAAGGCTCGCCAGGAGCTGCAGAACTCGCTCAACGTCGACAAGCTCAACGACTCGATCCGCGACCAGGATCTCGCGGGCGCGAAGAAGGCGCTCAAGGAGATCGACGGCGACTCGGTGTACCGCAAGGACTCCGAGAAGAAGGTCGAGGACCTCGAGGACAAGATCGTCGCGGACCTGCGGCCGCAGTTCGACGCCGCCAAGAAGAAGAACGACTGCAAGGCGATCCAGACCGCCCTGAACCAGGCGAAGAGCTCCTACGGCGTGTCCGTCGCCGAGAAGTTCGCCAGCTACAAGTGCGAGGTCGTCGCGACGACCCCGGTCGAGCACCCGGTCGAGCACCACCCGGGCACCGGCAGCGCGACGCAGGTCCAGACGCCGCCGCCGCCCGCCTCCTGCGACCCGGATGACCTCCAGTCCAAGGGCATGGCGCAGGAGCAGATCGGCCAGCACGGCGCCGCGCTCAGCCAGTTCGAGAGCGCGATGAAGTGCAAGGGCGCGAACACCATGCGGCTCTCGCAGCTCGCGTTCATGGCCTCGTGCAACGCCAAGTCGCTGGGCAAGGCGAGGCAGTACTGGCCGCGCGTCGGCGCGTCCGCCCAGAACCAGCTCCTTCAGATGTGCGTCCGCAACGGCATCACGCGCGACCAGCTCGAAGGCAAGTAGGCAAATTGACCGGCGGATCGCGCTGGTGTAACCAGAACTAGGCTCGGTTGCACTAGCTCGGTGGACACCTGTCCGGAGGCTGGCTCATGGTTCGTTATCTTGTCGCGCTGTGTGTGGTTACCGCGAGCGCGGTGGCGCAGGCGCAGGCCCCCGCGGGCAACATCACGCTCGATCCGTTCCGCCCCGCGATGGACTCGCGCGGCTACATCACGGTCAACGCCTCGCAGGTCCTCGGCGACAAGGAGCTGTCGTTCGGCCTCGGCGCCCTCGACTGGGGCCATGGCCTCTTGCACTTCGGCGACACGTCGACGTGCGACAAGGGCACCGGCGCGCCCTGCTACTCGATCGACAACATGCTGACCGCGACGCTCATCGGAGCGTTCGGCATCCACGCCGGCCCGGCCGAGCTCGAGTTCGGCGTCAGCGTGCCGTTCGTGATCATGAGCGGCGACCGCGGTCCGAACAACCTCGGCGATCCGAACAACGCGAACGACGACCAGCTGTTCAAGCTGTCGGGCCAGGGCGTCGGCAACATCGGGCTCCACTTCAAGACGCGATTCCTCAAGACGAGCCGCCCGCCGCACCTCGGTCTCGGCCTCATGGCGAGCGTCTACCTGCCGACCGTCTCGCCGACCGACCGCTTCCTCGGTGAAGCGAAGGGCAACGGCATGGACGGCAAGGCGGGCAGCCAGTTCATCCCGCAGGTCATCGGTATCCTCGACAAGGAATTCGGCAGCAAGAGCCAGCTCCGCATCTCGCTCAACGCCGGTATCCGCATCCGCGGCACCGAGACGTACACCGACAACGACACGTCGACCGGCGGCACGCCGCGCACCGGGCAGTCGATCACGGCATCGAGCGAGATCCCGTTCGGCCTCGGCATCGCGTACGCGATCGCGGTGCAGAAGTTCGACGTCGTCGCCGAGGTGTTCGGCGCGCAGCCGATCGGCACGCACGAGAACTACCAGCCGCTCGAGGCGATCGGCGCCGTGAAGCTGTACCTCGCGCGCAACTCGTTCCTGTCGCTCGGCGCCGGCCGCGGCCTGTTGCCGAACAAGGGCGCGAACCCGGATATGCGCGCGTTCATCGGCATCGTGTTCGAGCCGAACATCGGCGACCGCGACGGCGACGGCATCAAGGACGACATCGACAAGTGTCCCGACGATCCCGAGGACTACGACAACTTCGAGGACGAGGACGGCTGCCCCGATCCGGATAACGACCGCGACGGCATCCCCGACGTCGACGACAAGTGCCCGAACATCCCGGAGGACAAGGACGGCTTCCAGGACGAGGACGGCTGCCCGGAAGGCAACAAGAACGACCGCGACGGCGACGGCATCCTCGACGACGTGGACAAGTGCCCGGACGACCCGGAGGACTTCGACCAGTTCCAGGACGAGGACGGCTGCCCGGATCCCGACAACGATCAGGACGGCATCCTCGACGTCGACGACCTCTGCCCGAACGACCCCGAGGACAAGGACGGCTTCGAGGACGAGGACGGCTGCCCGGATCCCGACAACGACAAGGACCGCATCCTCGACAAGGACGACAAGTGCCCGAACGAGCCGGAGACCTACAACGGCTTCGAGGATGAGGACGGCTGCCCGGATCGCGGCCGCGTCGTCGTGACCGACACGTCGATCGAGATCCTCGACATGGTGTACTTCGAGTACAACAAGGCGATCATCAAGAAGGAGTCGTACCCGATCCTCGATGCGGTCGCGGCGACGCTCCAGGGCAACCCGAGCATCCAGCTCGTCGAGGTCCAGGGTCACACCGACGAGCGCGGCGACGACGCGTACAACCTCGACCTCTCGGATCGCCGCGCCCACGCCGTGCGCCAGTACCTGATCGACAAGGGCGTCGACGAGAAGCGTCTCGAGGCGCAGGGCTACGGCGAGACCCAGCCGCTGGATCGCGCGCACAACGAGAAGGCGTGGGCGAAGAACCGCCGCGTCGCCTTCCTCATCCTCAAGCGCGCGACGGACTAGCGTGGACGTCGAGTACACCGCCGGCGGCAAGCGGTTCGTCGGGTATCTCGCTGTCGATCGCAACGTCGCGGGCAAGCGCCCCGGCGTGCTGATCGCGCCGGAGGGCGGTGGGCTCGTCGAGATCAGCCGCCAGCGCGCGCGCGATCTCGCGGCGCTCGGGTACGTCGCGTTCGCCGCCGACTATCACGGCGACGGCGGCGTGCTCGAGATGCAGGACATGATGGCGCGGCTCTCCGTGCTGCGCGCCGACCCGACGGAGATCCGCACGATCATGCACGCCGCACTGGGCGTGCTCGTCTCACAGCCGGAGACCGATGCCGCGCGCATCGGCGCGATCGGCTACTGCTACGGCGGCACGGCCGTGCTCGAGCTCGCGCGCAGCGGCGCCGATGTCGCGTGCACGGTCGGCTTCCACTCCGGCCTCGCAACCACGCGTCCTCAGGATGCCGCGCAGATCAAAGGCAAGGTGCTCGTGTGCATCGGCGCCGACGATCCGCTGATCCCGCCCGCCGAGCGCGCCGCGTTCGAGGAGGAGATGCGCGCCGCGAAGCTCGACTGGCGCATGTACGTCTTCGGCAACGCCGTGCACGGCTTCGCGAACCCCGAGGCAGACCGGCTCGGCATCGCGGCCGTGCGCTACCACGCACCGACGCACCAGCGCTCGTGGCGCGCGATGCGTGACCTGTTCGACGAGACCTTCGGGGCGCGCTAGGGTTTCGATGTGATCAGGCTCCTCGTTTGGTTGGCGATTCTGGCGGCGCTGGCGTACGCGGCGTTCACGATCCCGCTCGGCAAGAAGACGTTCGCGCAGCACGTGCGATCGATCTGGCACACCGAGGAAGTCCAGGACCTCAAGGAAGGCGTGCAGGAGACGGCGGGCCCGGCGGTCCACCGCGTCGAGCGCGGCGTCAAGGCCGGCTACGAGGCGATGACCGGCTCGAACCCCGACGGCTCCGCGGGGTCGGGCTCCGCGACCGTCCCCTCGCCTCAGCAAGTCACGCACACGCCGCCGTGAAGTTCCCGCTGACCGATCAGCTGATCGAGGAGGCGCGCCGCTTCGAGCTGCGCTCCGCCTGCTGCCACTGCTTCTTCTGGCGTGGCGATCGCTGCGCGCACGACTGGCCCGACGAAGGTCAGCGCCGGTGGCCGCTCGACGCTCCCGATGCGAGCGGCGCGCGCCCGACCGAGGCCGCGTTCTGCAAAGAGTTCGAGCTGCGCTGACCGCAAGCGGTCAGGCTCGCACAGCTCGCTGCTCGCTGCGCTCGCCGCAGCTCTCCGGGCCCCGCGGGTTCCGGCCTTCGGCCGGCCCGCGACGCGCGAGCTGAAGTAGGATGGCCCCGTGCTCGACCTGATGTTCTCGCCGGAAGTCGCCGAGGCCCGCGCGGCGAAGAAGCCGCTGGTCGCGCTCGAGTCGACGCTGGTCGCGCACGGCATGCCGTGGCCGGAGAACCTCGAGATCGCGCGCGAGCTCGAGGAGACCGTCCGCATGGGCGGCGCGGTCCCCGCGACGATCGCGGTCGTCGAAGGGCGCGCGTGGATCGGCCTCGAGGACCGCGTGCTCGCCAAGCTCGCGCACGATGGCAAGGACGTCGCGAAGGCCGGGGCGACCGACCTCGCGGTCCACCTCACGCGCAAGACGACCGCCGCGACGACCGTCTCGGCCACCGCGCTGCTCGCGGAGAAGGCCGGCATCCGCGTGTTCGCGACCGGCGGCATCGGCGGCGTGCACCGCGGCGACACGGGGGACGTCTCGCACGACCTCGTCGCGCTCGCGCGCACGCCGATCGCCGTGATCTCCGCCGGCGCGAAGGCGATCCTCGATCTGCCGCGCACGGCCGAGATGCTCGAGACGCTCGGCGTGCTCGTGCTCGGCTACAAGACCGACGAGCTGCCCGCGTTCTACACGCGCGACTCGGGCATCCGCGTCGAGCACATCGTCACGACGCCCGCCGACCTCGCCGCGATCCTGCGCCGCCACTGGGACGACCTCGAGGGCGGCGGCGTGCTCGTCGCGAACCCGATCCCCGCCGACGCCGAGCTCGATCCGCGCCGCATCGAGGCCGCGATCCACGCCGCGCTCGCGGAGGCCGAGGCGACCGGCATCCACGGCAAGCGTCTCACGCCGTACCTGCTCGCCCGGCTCGCCGAGGTCACGAGCGGCGCATCGATCCGCGCGAACCGCGCGCTCGCGCTGCACAACGCCGAGGTCGGTGCCGCGCTCGCGGTCGCCCTCGCCGCGACCTGACGCCCGCGTCCCACCCGCGCCGCGCTACGCGCCGAGCTTGTAGACCGTGAGCGTCTTGCCGCCGCGGTCGAAGCCGTTCGAGCGCTCGAGCAGCCAGAGCTTGTCGGCGCCGAGCACGCCGAAGCGGAACCGCATGCTGGGTGCGAGCACGCGAGCCTTGCGCGCGGCCTTGCCGTCGGCGCCGACGCGGAAGATGTCGAGGTACTCGGGGTCCGCCTTCTTGCGCGCGACCGCGTCGGGGTTCACCGGGTCGACCTTGAGCGCCATCCACGCCGAGCCGTCCGCCGCGACGACGCCCTGCAGCGACTTCGGATCGTAGTTCGAGATCGGCTCGTCGAGCGCGACGGTCACCGGCTTGCCGCCGCTCCAGATCTGGACGTTCTGGTTGTCCCAGCTCATGCGGAGAAAATCGAGCGTGTCGTGGACGTCGGCGAGCGTCTGGTAGCGCTTGCGCTGCTCGAACAGATCCGTGATCGGCTGCTTCCACGTGATCTTGCCGGCGACGACATCGAGCTTCGCCTCGACATCGGGCGATCGCTGGTCCTCCTTCTTGTCCCACTCGCCACCCTTGAGACCCCACGCGAACCGATAGCCGTCGCTCCAGTGGTTGACGTGGAAGTCGAGCTTCGCGTCGTAGTCCTTGCTGTCGAGATCGAGCGGCCTGGCGCTGCTGACGAGCTTGCCGGTCGCGAGGTTGTACATCGCGAGCTCGTGGCGCGTGCCGCCGTCCTTCGTCGGCGTCATGCGGTGCACGGCGACGCCCTCGCGCACGACCGTGATGTGCGTCGCGGGCCCGAGCTTGTACACGACGGTGCCCGCCGGCTTCTTGCCGACGGCCGCGAGCTCGACCATCGCCGCCATCTGATTCCCGTCCGCGAGCTGCCCGACGACGAACGCGCGCTGGCCCACCAGCCGCAGCGCGATCGGATGCAGCGTCACGCTCGCGAGATCGACGACCTGTTCTGCCCCACCGAGCGTCTGCACGTGCAGCTCGGACTTCGCCGACGCGTCCGCGATCACGTACGCGATGCGCGTGTCATCGGTCGCGACCGGATCGTCGATGAACCCGCTCGCCGCCGAGAACTTCGCAGCCTCGCTCGCGCCGACGAGCGCCGGCACATTCTGCTTTGGCTGCGCCCAGCTAACCGCACCCACCGCCGCGACGAGCGACGCGATCATCAATCCACGCATGCCCCAAGCCGTGCCACACACCACCACTCCCGTGCAAGCGCCGCGTTTTCCGTTGTATGTTCGGCCAAATGGGCAGTATCGCGTTTACTCGCAACTACCACGATCACAGCAACGACACCGGCTATCAGTTCGAGTTCTTCTGCGACAAGTGCGGCAACGGCCATCGCAGCTCGTTCCAGGCGTCCGCGCTCGGCGTCGGCTCGAAGATCGCGAAGGGCCTCGGCAGCCTGTTCGGCGGCGGTGGCCTGTGGGCCGCCGGCCAGGCGGGCGAGTACATGAAGGACGGCCTGCGCGGTCCGAACTGGGACGCCGCGTTCCAAAAAGCGATCGACGAGATCCGTCCCAAGTTCCACCAGTGCACGCGCTGCGGAAACTGGGTCTGTCCCGAGATCTGCTGGAACGAAGCCCGCCAGCTCTGCGAGGCCTGCGCGCCCGACCTCGCCGAAGAAGCCGCGTCCGCCCAGGCCCACATCGCCGCCGACCAGGCGCGCGACAAGATGCGCGCGGTCGACCAGGTCCCCGACTTCGACGCGAAGGCGAACATGCTCTCGCAGTGCCCGTCCTGCAAGGCACGCCTCCAGGCCGGCGCGAAGTTCTGCGCGAGCTGCGGCAAGCCGACCGCCGGCCCCGCCCAGAAGCAGTTCTGCACCGGCTGCGGCAAGCAGCTCGCGCCCGGCGCCCGCTTCTGCGGTGACTGCGGCGCGCCGCAAAACCCCGGCGGCTGATCCGCACCGGCGCTCCCGCGCGCGGCGCTCCCCGCGCGGCGCTCCCCCCGCGGCGCTCCCCCCGCGCGGCGCTCCCCGCGCGG
>CAYUNM010000069.1:160-32742 GCA_964446175.1 uncultured Kofleriaceae bacterium | reverse complement strand
CCGTCGGTCTTGATCGTGACGCGCGCGCTCGCGGGCATCTGGCGCGCCGGGTACGTCGCGGTGGCCATACCCCAGCCGACGAGCCTGTTGCCGTCGCGCATCGACCTCGGCGCCATCTTGCGCTTGCTCCAGCCGAACGCGTCCGCGCCCTTCGTGTAACAGGCCATCAGCTCCTTGCTCGAGAACGGCTTCTTCTCCTGCTCGTCCATCGTCGAGTAGTTGAGGATGCGCAGCTTCAGCGGATCGATGTTCGCGGCGTACGCGAGCTCGTCCATCGCGCTCTCGAGCGCGTACGTGCCGGTCGCCTCGCCGGGGGCGCGCGTGAACGTCGGGGTCGAGATGTCGAGCTTGATGATCCGGTGCGACGTCGCGACGTTCGGGCACGAGTAGATCATCCGCGTCTGCATCGCGCTCGGCTCGACGAACTCGTCGAAGCGGCACGTCTCGCTCGTCACCGCGTGCTCGATCGCGGTCAGCTTGCCGCCCGCGTCGCAGCCGAGCTGCAGCTCCTGGACCGTCACCGGCCGGTGCCCCGTCAGCGAGCACATCTGCTGGCGCGTGACGACGAGCTTCACCGGCCGGCCGACCTGCTTCGCGGCCAGCGCGGCGAGCGGGACGTGCGACCACGGCGAGCCCTTGCTGCCGAAGCCGCCGCCGACGAACTTGTCGATCACGCGCACGTTCTTCTTGTCGAGGCCGAAGATCGTCGCGAGCCGGTCGCGCACGTTGAAGATGCCCTGCGTCGCGTCGTAGACGGTGAGGAACCTGTCGCCCTGCCAGGCGGCGATCGTCGCGTGCATCTCCATCGGGTGATGGTTGTGCACGGGCGTGCGATAGGTCGCGGCGACCTTGAACTTCGCGGTCGCGAGCGCCGCCGCCACGTCTCCGCGCGTCGTGTCGGGCTCGCCGCGCGGGCCGGCATGCGCCGGCTTGATCGGTTCGCCGCCGGCGAGGTCGATCACGGCGGGCTCCTCGTTGACCTGCGCGGTCACGAGCATCGCCGCGTGCTGCGCGCGCTCGAGCGTGTCCGCGACGACGACCGCGATCGGCTGATCGGGATAGTGCAGGGCGTCGTCCTGCAGGACCTGCAGGATCTTGTCCTGCGGCGTGTTCTTCTTGTTCGCGTCGGGCAGCTTCGGCGCCGAGCCGACCGCGAGCACCGCGAGCACGCCGGGCTGGGCCGCGGCCGCCTTCGTGTCGACGCTCTTGATCGTGCCGTGCGCGGCCGCGCTCGAGACGATCACGGCGTGCGCGACGTTCGCGACCGGCGTCTCCGCCGCGTACACCGCGCCGCCGGTGACCTTGAGCCGACCGTCGACGCGGTCGTGGGGCTTGCCGACCTCGCTCATCCCAGGTCCTCCCTTCGGAAGGCCTGGGATGCAAGCCCACCCAACCCCAGCACCCCGCAAATTTCGTTTGCTCTCCTCACGCGGTCACCTCCGTCAGCGCGCGCACCAGCGTCCGCTTCGCGAGCTCGACCTTGAACGCATTGCTCGGCTGCGCCTTCGCGCCCGCGAGCGCGGCATCGGCCGCCTTCGCGAACACGGCCGGGGAGGGCGCCTGTCCGACGAGCGCCGCCTCCGCGTCCTTGCTGCGCCACGGCTTCGTACCGACGCCGCCGAGCGCCACGCGCGCGCCGCGGATCGTCCCGCCCGCGACATCGAGCACGACCGCCGCCGACGCGAGCGCGAACGCGAACGATGCCCGATCGCGCACCTTGAGGTACGTCTGCTTGCCCGTGACCGCCGGCAGCAAGACGTAGGTGATCAGCTCGCCCGGCTGCAGCTGCGACTCGATCTCGGGGTGTTGGCCGGGCAGCGTGTGGAAGTCGACGAACGCGATGTCGCGCTCGCCCTTGGGGCCGTGGACGTGCACGGTGGCGTCGAGGGCGGCCATCGCGACGTTCATGTCGCTCGGGTTCGTCGCGATGCACGCGTCGCTCGTGCCGAGCACGGCGTGCGAGCGGTTGAAGCCGCCGATCGCCGCGCAGCCGGATCCCGGGGTGCGCTTGTTGCACTGCGCGTAGTGCATGTCGCGGAAGTACGGGCAGCGCGTGCGCTGCAGGATGTTGCCGCCGGTCGTCGCCATGTTGCGGATCTGCGGCGACGCGCCGGCGAGCAGCGCCTGCGCGAGCACCGGATACTTCTGCTGGATCAGCGGGTGGTACGCGAGGTCGCTGTTGCGGACGAGCGCGCCGATCTTCACGCCGTCGCCGGCGGGCTCGACCGCGGTCAGCGGCAGCCGCGAGATGTCGACGACCGTCGCGGGGCGGAGCACGCCGAGCCGCATGTAGTCGACCATGTTCGTGCCGCCGGCGATGAACGTGCCGCGCTGGCCCTCGTCGAGTGCCATCTTCTCGTCGGCGGCCGCGATGTATGCGAAGGGCTCCATCAGGTCGCTCCCTTCCGCGCGGACTGGATCGCCGCGATGATGTTCGGATACGCGCCGCAGCGGCAGATGTTGCCGCTCATCAGCTCGCGCACCTCGTCGTCGGTCTTCGCCTTCCCCTCCGCGAGCATCGCGACCGCGCTCATGATCTGGCCCGGCGTGCAGTAGCCGCACTGGAAGCCATCGTGCGCGACGAACGCGGCCTGCATCGGATGCAGCGCATCGCCGTGCGCGAGGCCCTCGATCGTCGTGATCTTCACGCCCTGGGACATCACGGCGAGCTGCATGCAGCTCTTGATGCGCCGCCCGTCGAGGTGCACGGTGCACGCGCCGCACTGGCCGTGGTCGCAGCCCTTCTTCGTGCCGGTCAGGCCGAGTCGCTCGCGCAGCGCATCGAGCAGCGACACGCGTGCCTCGACCTTCAGCTTGCGATCGCTGCCGTTGACCGACAGCACGATGTCGTACTCGGGAGGCATCGGAGCCTTTGGTGGCGGCGGTGGAGCGGGCGCCGGCGCAGGCGCCTCGTCGTGCTTGGCCTTGCAGCCGAACAGCGCGAGCGAGAAGCCGGCGGCGAGGCTCGTCAGCGCCCACTCGCGGCGCGTGAACGTCATCGGCACCGGCGTGCGCATCGCATCGCCCGCGGCGGCGAGCGCCTCGACGAGCGTCGCTCCGTCGGCGACGTCGAACGAGCGGTCGGCCTCGGGTGCTTCGCGCAGCCGCAGCGGCGGATCGTCGGGCGCGACGAGCCACGTCCCGCGCTTCGTGACGACGCCGAGCTCGGCGCCGAGCCAGCGCAGCTGCGCCTGGATCGCCGGCAGCTCCGCGGGGTCCGGCGACCATGGATCGATGAACGCGAGCACGCGCGGACGCCTCATCGCCTTCATGCATGGCGCGAATTCGCGGGCACGGGTGCACCGCGCTGGGTGAGATGCGCGTGAGCGGGAGCGGGCGCTGCGCGCGATCACGTACGGCGCGGCGACGAGCTGACGGGCGCGGGCGACGAGCTGACGCGCCGGCTACGAGCCGAGGATGCCCTGCAGCCATTCCTGCGCGAGGCGGCCGCTCTCCTTGCCGATGTCGTCCTCGGACTTCCCGGCCTTCACCATCTCCGTGATCTTTGCGCGGACCTTGCTCGAGCACAGCGAGTACGCGTAGCCCATGCGCTCGCCGGCGCTCTTGCCTTCATCGCTGACGAACGTCGTGACCGCGATCGCGGCCTTGGTGCAGGTCGCATGCGTCGTCGGGTCGGTCGCGGTCAGCATCTTGAACGACGCCTTCGCTTCCTTGCCGATCGCATCCATCAGCTTGTCGTTCGGGCCGTTGAACGAGCACGTGACGGCGGCGTCGGCCGACTTCGTCGCGAGCGACTGCATCTTCGTCGTGAAGCTGCGCGTCCAGGTCTCGACCTCCTTGCACGGGTCGGCGGCAGCGACAGAGGTGACGAGCAAGAGGCCGAGCAGGACGTGGCGCATTTATCGCTTCTTTCGCTTGGGGGCAGGCTTCTTCACAGCATCGAGCCGATCGACGCGCTCGCGCAAGGCCGATACGACCGCCCGCAGCTCGCCGACCTCGTCGCGCAGCCGCCGCACGTCCTCGGCCAGCGGCGCGGCCTCGCCGAGATCGCGGATGACCTCGCGGCCGCGCCGCCGCAGCCGGCCGTCGAGCTCGCGATCGATCATGCGGCGGAGCGCCGGGATCGCCGCCGGATCACCGACGACGCTCAGCGCCTCGATCGCCGCCGCCTGCACGCGGAAGTCGCGGTCCGTGAGCAGCAGCTCGATCCGCTCCCGCGCGTCGCGCGCCTCGCGATCGCGCCGGCCGCGCATCAATTGCGCGAGCGCTCCCGCCGCCGCGCGCCGGCCCTGCGTCGGACGTCCCCAGCGCATGCCGTCGGCGAGCAGCGCGACCGCGCTGTCGTCGCGCGCCTCCGCGAGCCCGCGATACGCGTGCTGGCGCACGACGTCGGTGAACGACTCGCGCGTCGCCGCCTTGCGCAGCAGCTCGCCCGACTTGCCGGTGCGCGTCTTGCCGAGCGCGAGGCACGCTTCCGCCTCGACGAAGTAGCTCGCGTCGCCCTTGTCGACGACCGTCGCGAGCGCGGCCGCCGCCGCCTGATCGTGCGTGAACTCGCCGAGCGCCCGCGCCACCGCCCGCCGCGCCCGCGGGTTGACCTCGGCCTTGAGCCGCTTGATCAGGCGATCGCGCGCGCTCGCCGTCCGCAGCATGCCGAGCGCCTGCGCCGCCGCGCCGCGCACGGCCCAGAACTTGTCCTTCTCGAGCGCCGTGCCGAGCGCCGCCTCCGCCGCGTGACCGCCGCGCTTGCCCAGCACGCCTGCCGCCGCCGCGCGGTCGAGAGCGAGCGTCGCGCCGTGGAGCTCCGCGATCCACGTCGGCTCCGGCTTCTCGATCTTGCGCTGCGCGAGCACGACCCGCCCCGGATCGAAGATCATCTGCGTCGGCTCGCTATCGAGCTCGATCCGGAACACCTGCCGCTGCTCGGTGAGCTCGATCGCGACGTCCTGGTCGCGGTCGCCGACCCGGAACCGCATCTGCGTCGGGATCCGGAACACCGGCGTGCGCCCCTCGACCTTCTGCGTCTGCTCGACGGTGACGGTCGCGAGCGAGTGCTCCGCATCCCACTCGACGTGCACGTCGAGGTCGGGGTGCCCGGCGCCGTCGATCACCCACTGGCTGAAGAACCAGTCGACGTTCTTGCCCGTCGCGTCCTCCACCGCGCGCGCGAGGTCGCGCGACTCGACGAGCCCGTGCCGATGCTTGGCGAGGTAGTGCGCGAGCGACCGGTAGAACAGCTCGTCGCCGAGCACGTTCCGCAGCATGTGCAGGACGCGCCCGCCCTTCTCGTACAGGTGGTGATCGAAGATATCGATCGGCTCGTCGAACAGCTTCGTCGCGATCGTGCGCCGGTAGCGGCCGGCGTCCTCGCCGAAGTACGCCTCCGCCCACTCCTCGAGCTCGAGGTCGGCCGCATCGCGCCCCTCGTGATGCTCGCGCCAGATGTACTCGCTGTACGTCGCGAAGCCCTCGTTGAGCCAGCCCTCGCCCCAGTCGCGGCACGTCACGAGATCGCCGAACCACTGGTGCGCCAGCTCGTGGCTGACGAGCGCGTCGACGTCGTAGTCGATCGCGGCGCGTTCGTCGAGCAGGATGGTATCGGTGAGCGTCGTCGCGCTCGTGTTCTCCATCCCGCCGAAGATGAAGTCCGCGACGAACACCTGCGAGTACCGCGGATACGGATACGGCACGCCGAACTTCGTCGAGAACAGCTCGAGCATCTGCGGCGTGCGCGCGAGCGTGCGCTCCGCCTTCGCCTCGAGCCCCTTCTGCACGTAGTAGACGACGGGCATCTCGCGCCACTTCGTCTCGATCGTCGAGAAGTCGCCGACGGCGAGCGTGATCAGGTAGCAGCTGTGCGGGACCTCGAGCTTCCAGTGCAGCGTGCGCTTGCCGCCCTTCGTCTTGTCGCTGACGAGCACGCCATTGCTCAGCGCGAACATCGCCGCCGGCACCGTCGCGATGATCTCGCTCGTCGCCTTCTCGATCGGCGCGTCGATGCACGGGAACCAGTAGCGGCTGTCCTCGTCCTGGCCCTGTGTCCAGGCCATCACCGGCTTCTGCGGGTAGCCGTCGTCGGGGGCCGTGAAGTACAGGCCGCGCCGCGGCGCACCCTTGTACTCGATCGCGAGCGTGAGCTCCGCCGCGCTCGGCACGTCGACGCGCAGCTTGCGCCCGTCGTAGCGGAACGGCGCCTGCTTGCCGTTGACGCTGACCTTCTCGATCATCAGCTCGACCGCATCGAGCTCGACCGTCTTCGTCGGCACGATCGCGCGGCACGTCAGCGTGGCCGTGCCGGCGACGCTGCGCTTGGCCGGATCGACCTCGATCGCGAGCGCGATGTGCTGGATGTCGACGACGCGATCGGGCGCGTAGCGCGGCCGGGTTCCCGGAAAAGCAAACTCGCGGTTCACCCGGCAGTCGTAACAGCTTTTCCCGATGACGCGGGAACCCGTCACGCGTTCTCACGGCGGCGTATGCTCGTCGTGTGCGGTGCCTCCTGACCCTCGCCCGTGCTCGTGCGCGGCTCTCGCTCGCCGTCGTAGCGGCGGTCGTTCCGGCGTGTCGAGGCACGCCATCCGCCCCCGCGCGCTTGCCCCCCGCGTGCGAGCTCGTCGACCGTGTCTTTGCGCGCTACGAGGACTGTCGCCGCGCGCATCCCGACCGCTGGCCCGTCGAGGCGGTCGCCCAGCACCGGCGCGCCTCGCGCGCGCTCTATCAGACGATGCCCCCCGGCCACGCGGCGCGAATGTGCTCGTTCGAGATCGACCACCTGCGCGTCGACATGGCGCAGGAGGACTGCCCGACGTCGCTGACGCCCGAGGAGCGCGCGATCATCGCCGACGCGCGTGCGCAGCTGACCCCCACGCCGCGCGCGGCAGACCCGAGCCACCAGCCGATCGTCGACGCGATCGCGGCGGCACGCGATGCACAGTGCGCGTGTGCCGACCGCGCGTGCGTCGACGCTGCCGCGAAGCGACTCGATGCCCTCCCGCTCGAGGAGCTGAAGACCGAGTCGAAGGCGCTGCACGACGCGACCGACCGGATCCTCACCGAGAGCTACGACTGCGCGACACACCCGAAGATCATCTCGCCCGACCGCTGGGCGAAGGTCGCTCCGTAGCGCCCGGTCCCTCGCGGCGCGCGGTGCCTCCCGGCGCGCGGTGCCTCGCGACCCGCGGTGCCTCGCGACCCGCGGTGCCTCGCGCCCCGCGGTCCCTCGCGCCCCGCGTGCCTCGCGCCCCGCGGTCCCTTGCGCCCCGCGGTCCCTCGCGACCCGCGGCGTTGCACGAGTTGTGCAGAGCGACGCGCTCCGATCCGCTGAGGCGGAGCCGGGAGCGCGATGTGGGCCGGTTTCCCTTGACTAGAAAGTAGAACTTTCTACTGTCCACCCATGCCATCCCACGCCGCTCTCCCCGCGCGCACGACCGCGCCCCTGACCGCTGCCGTGCCCGTGGCCATGCCACGACCGGTGCCGTCGCCCGACCTCGCGACCCTCGCGCTGCGCGTCATCCTCGGCGTGCTGCTCGTCGGCGCGATCGGCTGCAGCTCGAGCACGCACGCCGGCGGCACGGCCGACGCGCAGTCGCAGGCGCCGGACGCCGCGGCGTCCACCGGCGACCCGTTCGCGCCGCAACCCGACGAGTCGGAGGGGCTGACGAACGTGTCGTCCGATCTGAACGCGGTCCTCGAGAACGGCCAGCTCGCCGGCGCGTGCGACCGCTACAAGGCCGGCGCGACCGATCGCAAGACGCTCCTGCTGTGCGGCAAGTGGCAGTTCTTCTACGAGGCGTGGGGGACGGCCGGCATGCCGGCCGCGCTCGTGACGTTCGAGGCGAAGAACTTCCCGGCCGAGCTCGGCGCCGGCTTCTCGAAGCTCGGCATGATCCCCGACCCGACGTCGACGGACATGCTGCCGCTCGGCCTCGCGCCGACCAAGCCGACCGGCACGGTCCAGAACCTCGCGTTCACGTGCGCGAGCTGCCACTTCGGCAAGCTCTCCGACGGCCGGTACGCGGTCGGCGCGCCGAACCACAGCTACGACTACGGGCGCATGATCCTGTCGCTGGTGGTCGCGCCGACGGTCGGCCTCGGGCTCAGCCAGGCCTCCGCCCACGACCCCGACGCGATCGCGAAGGTGCAGCCGATGCTCGATCGCCTCGCGGCGGACTCCACGCTCAAGAACAACTTCCTGCTGACGATGTTGCCGCTCGCCTCGCAGGCCGGGTCGGCGCCGACGATGTCGACGGAGGTCGAGCGCGACTACGCGAGCTGGCCGCTCGGCACGATGGACTTCGTCATCGCGCCGCTGCCCGCCGACGACCACGTACACACCGTCTCGAAGATCATCGGCCTCTGGGGCATCCCGCGGCCCGCCGAGCAGATGGCGGCCGGCATGGCGAACGCGCTGCTCGGCTGCACGGGCGACGCGATCTCGCTCGACACGTTCATCCGCGGCTTCGCGACGCTGGGCGGCACCGCGCCCCCGACCGACTTCGACATGAAGCCGCTGCTCGAGTACATCTACTCGCTGCGCGCGCCGAGCAACCCGAACCCGCCGGACGCCGCGCTCGTCGCGAGGGGCGCCCAGCTCTACACGTCGAAGGGCTGCGCGACCTGCCACGACGGCCCGCGTGGCAGCGGCAAGCGCGCCTACACGTTCACCGAGATCGGCACCGACCCGGCGATGGCGAAGTGGGCGGACCCGAACGAGTCGGGCAGCGCGTGCTGCGGCCTCGACGTGCCGGGCATGCTCACGCACGGCATCAAGTCGCCGCGCATGGTCGGCGAGTGGGCGCTCGGCCGCTTCCTGCACAACGGCGCGCTCGAGTCGCTCGACCAGCTGTTCTGCCTGACGCCGCGCCCGCCGGCCGGCACCGAGCCGATGCGCACCGACGGTCATGCGATGACGTGCGACGGCCTCACCGACGACGAGAAGCACGCGCTCGAGGCGTACCTGCTCGCACATTGACGCGCGAGCGCGCGCGTCAGGTCAGCGTGGCGAGCGCCTTGCCCATGCGGGCGACGCCTTCCTGGATGTTCTTCATGCTCGTCGCGTACGACAGCCGCACGAAGCCAGGCGCGCCGAAGCCCGAGCCGGGGACGACGGCGACCTTGCCGACCTCGACGAGCCAGTCGCAGAGCTGGACATCGTCGTCGAGGATCGAGCCCTCGGGCGTCTTCTTGCCGACGAACGCGGAGACGTCGGGGAACGCGTAGAAGGCGCCTTTCGGCTCGCGGCACGTGACGCCCGGGATCGCGCGGAGCAGCTTGACCATCTCCTGGCGGCGCTCGTCGAAGGCCTTGCGCATCTGCGCGACGCAGTCCTGCGGGCCGGTGAGCGCGGCGAGGGTCGCGATCTGCGAGATGTGCGTCGGGTTCGACGTCGACTGGCCCTGGATCTTGGACATTGCCTTGATCAGGGGCAGCGGGCCGGCGGTGTAGCCGATGCGCCAGCCGGTCATCGCGTAGGTCTTCGAGACGCCGTCGACGAGGATCGTGCGCTCGGCGACGTGCGGGTCGACCGCCGCGATCGAGTAGTAGTGCGCGTCGGAGTAGACGAGCTGGCGGTAGATGTCGTCGGAGATGACGAGCAGGTGGTGCTTGAGGACGATCTGGGCGAGCGCCTCGACCTGCTTCTTGGAGTAGACGGCGCCCGTCGGGTTCGACGGGTTGTTGAGCACGATCGCGCGCGTGCGCGGCGTGATCGCTTCCTCGACGGCGGCGGGGTCGACGGCGAAGTCGTCCTCGGCGCGCGTGTCGATGATGATCGGGCGGCCGCCCGCGAGCATCACCATGTCGGGGTAGCTGACCCAGTACGGCGCCGGGATCAGGACCTCGTCGCCCGGATCGATCAGGGCCATGAAGATGTTGTAGAGCGAGTGCTTCGCGCCGGTGGAGACGAGCACCTGCTCGGGCGCGATCGTCATCTTGTGGACGGACGAGAGCTCGGCGGCGATCGCCTTGCGCAGCGGCAGGATGCCGGCGACGTCGGTGTACTTGCCCACGCCCTTGGCGAGCGAGTCCTGCGCGGCCTGCTTGATGTGATCCGGCGTGTCGAAGTCGGGCTCGCCGGCGCCGAAGCTGATCACGTCGATGCCGTCGGCCTTGAGCTTGGCGGCTTTGGCCGTCACGGCGAGCGTGATCGAGGGCTTGATCGGATCGAGGCGGGACGCGAGCTTGAACGGAACCGACATGGTCATTTCCTTGCGTACTTGGCGGCGAGCGCGGTGACGACCGCAGGCGGAACGAGCCCGTTGACGTCGCCTCCGAGCGAGGCGACCTCCTTGACGAGCGAGCTCGAGACGTAGTGATTGCGCTCGTCGGTCATGAAGAAGACCGTATCGACCGCGGGCGCGAGGCGGCGATTCATGTGCGCGAACTGGAACTCGTACTCGAAGTCGGCGAGGGCGCGCAGGCCGCGCACGATGACCGTCGCGCCGTTGTCGCGGCAGAAGTCGACGAGCAGGCCGTCGAATGCGGAGAACTCGAGGCGGCCGTCGGCGTGCGGCATCGCATCGCGGATGAACTGGATGCGCTCCTCGACCGAGAACAGCGGCGCCTTGCGCTGGTTGACGGCGATCGTCACGATCACCTTGTCGAACAGCGCGAGCGCGCGGTTGAGAATATCCAGGTGACCGTTCGTGATCGGATCGAACGTTCCCGGATACACAGCGATCGAGCGTGAAAGCGTCATGTGCGCACCCGGTAGAACGAGACCAGCGTGTCGCCGTAGCGGCGCTGGTCCGTTCGTAGCAGAGATCCCAGCTCGTCGGGAGGCGCGTTTCGCCGATCGTGCTCGATGACGATCACCGCGTCCTCTGCGAGGTTTGCCGGCGCCAGTGCCTGCGCCGCACGGACGGCGAGGTCCGACCGGTAGGGCGGATCGATGAATACGAGCCGGTATGGAGCGGGAGGGGCGTGGCGGGCGGCGAGCGAGACGGCGTCACCCGCGATCACGGTGGCGCGGTCGTCGAGGGCGAGGTCGTGCAGGTTCGCGCGGACGGCGGCGAGCGCCGGCTTCGCCGTCTCGAAGAACGTCGCGTGGGCGGCACCGCGTGAAAGCGCTTCGATACCGAGTGCACCCGAGCCGGCGAAGACGTCCAGGACCTGTGCGCCCTCGGCGTCGGGCAGGATGTTGAAGATCGCCTGACGCACCTTCTCCGACGTGGGCCTGGTCGCGGCGCCCGCGGGCGCGCGGAGGACCCGTCCGCCGAGACTGCCGCCGACGATCCGCATCGCGCCGAATGTACGACTTCTTTTTGTCCTTGGATGGCAAGTGCGGCTACGATGGACGGCGGACGCCCATGGTCGGAAACCTGGCCGCATGGCTACTCGACGGCGCGCTCTCCTCGGGCGCCGGGCCTCGTACTGCGCTGCGCGAAGGCGAACGCGCGTGGACGTATGACGAGCTCGCGCAGAAGGTCGGCCGCGTCTCGGCGGCGCTGCGCACGCTGAAGGTCCAGCGCGGCGAGCGCGTGCTCGTGCTCATGCGCGACACGCTCGAGGCGGCCGCCGGCATGCTCGGCGCGATCCACGCCGGCGCCGTGGCGGTGCCGGTCTCGGAGCTCGCCACGCCCGACGACGTCCAGGACTACGTGCTGCACGCCGGCGCGGTGGTCGCGATCACCGACGCGACGCACGAGAGCGTGCTCGACGCGATCCGCACCGAGACGCCCGACCTGCGCGAGGTCGTGTGCGTCGGCGCGAAGCTGCCCGGCTCGCACGACTTCTGGACGATCGTCGACGCCGCCGAGCCGCAGCCCGCCGCACCGAGCGGTCCCGAGGATGTCTGCCTCCTCCTCTATTCGGCGGGCTCGGGCCCGGGCGAGCTGCGCGCGGTGCCGCACACGACGAAGACCGTGCGCGCGGCCGAGGAGTCGTTCGCCAAGCAGCTGCTGAACCTCTCGAGCAGCGATCGGATCCTCTCGGTCGCGCGCCTGTCGACCGCCTATGGTCTCGGCGCGGGCCTGTTCCTCTCGCTCGCCGTGCAGGCCGAGGCGCTGCTGTTCCCGGCGCAGCCGCACTCCGGCCCGCTGTTCGATGCGCTGCGCACGTTCAAGCCCACCGTGCTGTTCGCGACGCCCAGCGTGTACGCGCAGCTCGCGCACGACGCGGAAAAAGAGACGATCCACAAGCCGCTCGCCAAGCTGCGCGTCGCGGTCGCCGGCGCGGAGGGCATGCCGGAGCGCCTGATCCCGCGCATCCGCTCGGTGCTCGGCACCGAGGTCCTCGTCGGCTATGGCCTGACCGAGATCTTCCAGTTCGCGCTCGCCGGCCGCTCCGACGACGTGCACGCGCGTCCCGGGATCTGCGGCAAGCCGCTCGCGGGCGTGCAGGTCCGGCTCGTCGACGAGGACGGCGATCCGGTCGGCGTCGACGAGATCGGCACGCTCGAGCTGCAGTGCGCGTCGCTGTTCGCCGGCTACTGGGGCGGCGAGAGCGGCCAGCACGAGGAGCTGCGCGCCGACGGCTGGTTCACCACGCGCGACCGCTTCATGGTCGATCGCGAGGGCTTCTATCATCACTGCGGCCGCGTCGACGATCTGTTCAAGGTCGGCGGCAAGTGGGTGTCGCCGTCGGAGGTCGAGCGCGCGCTGACGGCGCACGAGGGCGTGTGGGAGTGCGCGGTGATCGGCGCCGACGATGACGAGGGGCTGATCAAGCCGCTCGCGTTCGTCGTGACGAACGTCGGCTGGGAAGGCGGCCCCAAGCTCGAGGCGGAGCTCAAGGAGTACGTCAAGAAGTCGCTCGCGCCGTACAAGTACCCGCGGTGGATCGAGTTCGTCGAGTCGCTGCCGCGCGGGCCGGGTGGCAAGCTGCTGCGCTACAAGCTGCGGCCGCAGCGTCGCCGGCGGCGCGCCGAGACCGGCACCGGCCACGACTTCTAACCGTCGGTTTCGTGGGGGGGCCGCCATGACCGAGCTGCTCGCCGACCTCGGGCTCGTGCCGCGGGGCGCGGACAAGCTCGCGCGCGCCCGTGCGATCGCGATGTGGCGCGCGCCGGTCCCGCCGGGCCTGCGCGCCGTGCACGCGACGTGGATCGAGCACGGGCTCGCCGGGCTGCCCGAGCGCGCGCGCGACGTCGTCGCGGGCGTGCCGACGACGCCGATCGATGTGTGGCTCGCCCGCAGCGCGACGGCGCACCTGCCGCCGATGATCGTCGAGCCGGCGCTCGCGTCGCATGTCGCGTCGCACGCGGCGTGGCTGCTCGACTCCGCGACGTCCATCCCGACCGCGCCGCTGGCCGCGCTCGTCGCGTGGCTCGAGCAGCTCGGCGCCGAGCAGCTGGCGTTCGCGACGACCGGCGCCTCGCGACGCTTCGCGGGTACGTCGCAGCGGGCGGCGATCGCGCGATGCTCGGGCCTGGCGAAGGACGAGCTGCTTCACGCCCGGATCGCGGCGCGCACGCTCGCGCCCCGGCTGTCGCCGCTCGCCGCGCATCAGCTGGCGGTCCGGCTGCCGCGCCCGGTCGGCCTGCTCGTGCACGACGAGCTGGTCGCGCATCGTGGCGGCGCGGATGTGCCCGCGTGGCCCGCGCTGCTCGGCTGAAGCCCGCGTCAACGCTCGCGTTCCGCGCCGGCACCCGCGCTGGTGATACGATCGGTCCATGAAGCCGGGGCGCGTCATCGGGGGTGACGAGCACGACGCGCGCACGCTCGCGCAGCAGCTCGTCGCGGAGGCGCGTGCAGAGGCGGAGCGCGTCACGGCGGGTGCGCATGTGGACGCCGCGCGCGTCACCGCGGATGCGCATGCGGAGGCGCAGCGGATCGTCGCGGCCGCGCAGAGCGAGGCGATGAAGCTGCGCGACGATGCCCGCGTGCTCGCGAACGAGCTCGTGCGCGGCGCGCGCGATACGGGCAAGCACGCGGCGCTCACCGAGGGCGCGCCGGTCGTTGGCGAGAGCGTGCGGCGCGTCGAGGGCGTCGACAGCCCGGGCGCGGGCAAGGTCGACGAGGTCGTCGGGCTCGTCGTGCGCGCGACCGTCGCGGGCGTCGCGCTCGGCGAGGTCGTGCGCATCGATCGACGCGGCGGCGCGCCGCTGGCGGCGGAGGTCGTCGGGTTTCGCGGCGAGCAGGCGGTGCTGCTACCGCTCGGCGAGCTGACGGGCGTCGGGCCGGCGTCCAGCGTCTGGCGCACGGGCGAGGGCCTCGCGATGCGCGCGGGTGACGACCTGCTCGGGCGCGTGCTCGACGGGCTCGGCCAGCCGATCGACGGCGGACCGCCGCTCGCGGGAGAGCGCTGGGCCGTCGAGCGTCCCGCGCCGCCGGCGCTCGAGCGCCCGCCGATCGAGGCCGTGCTGCCGACGGGCGTGCGCGTGCTCGACGCGATGCTGACGCTCGGCCGCGGCCAGCGCGTCGGCCTGTTCAGCGCGGCCGGCGTCGGCAAGTCGACGCTGCTCGGGCAGATCGCGCGCAACGCACAGGCCGACGTGATCGTCGTGTGCCTCGTCGGCGAGCGCGGCCGCGAGGTCGGCGAGCTGCTCGGCGACGAGCTCGCACCGGCACGCGGCCGCACGGTGGTCGTGTGCGCGACGAGCGATGCGCCGCCGCTCGCGCGGCTCATGGCCGTGCACACGGCGACCGCCGCCGCCGAGTGGTTTCGCGACAAGCGCGGCGCGAACGTGCTCCTGCTCGTCGACTCGCTGACGCGCGTCGCCCGGGCGCAGCGCGAGGTAGGGCTGTCGGCGGGGGAGCCGGTCGCGCGCCACGGCTATCCGCCGAGCGTGTTCGCGCTGCTGCCGCGGCTCGTCGAGCGGGCAGGGGCGACACGCACGGGCTCGATCACCGCGCTCTACACCGTGCTCGTCGCCGGCAACGATCTCGACGAGCCGATCGCGGACGAGGTCCGCGGCCTGCTCGACGGCCATGTCGTGCTCGATCGCCGGCTGGCGCAGCGCGGGCACTTCCCGCCGGTCGATGTCGTCGCGAGCGTGTCGCGCGTGATGCCGCGCCTCGTCGATGCGCGTCACGCGGAGGCGGCGGCGAAGGTCCGCGCGCTGCTCGCGATCTATGAAGAGCACCGCGATCTGATCACGCTGGGCGCGTATCAGGCCGGGCGCGATCGCCAGGTCGATGCGGCGGTCGCCGCGTACCCCGCGATCGAGAAGCTGCTCCGCCAGCGGCGCGACGAAGCGGCCGACTGGGACGCCGCGCTCGGCCAGCTCTCCCTCATCGCCCGCTGACTCTGGCTGGCACGTGCTGACCCCACATCCGGGAGCCTGCACCCCTGCTGCGACGCCAAGACCGCGATGCCGCCGCATCACGCCATGTAGCTCGCGGAAGCCAGCCTACAGAATTCACGGACGCACGCAGGCTTGCCGCGGACTTCCGCTCAGGGCGATCTCCATGCGATCGTGGCGCACACCTTGCTGACACGTCTGTCGCCATCCCTATGCGGCGACGAAACGCGAAGATCACGAACCCCATGACCCCCATCGGTCCGGTGCCGTTCGTCGGCAGGCAGCAGGAGCTGGCCGAGCTCAAGCAGCACCTCGCGGTGGTGTCGCTCGTGTCGCTGCACGGTCCGCTCGGCTCCGGCAAGACGCGGCTCGTCAGCGAGCTCGCTCCGACGCTCGGCGTGCCCTGCACGATCATCGAGTGCTACCCGGGCGATCGCGCGAGCGCGCTGAGGTCCCGCGCCGAGCGTGCGCTGCGCTGCGTACCGGGCACGCTCGCCCAGACGCTCGCGCAGCAGGCGCGCGTGCTCGTCATCGACGACATCCAGCACCTTCGCATCGACGAGGCGACGAGCTTGCTCTCGCCGCTGCTGCTCGGACCGACGGCGATGGGCCGCATCATGGTCGTCGGGCGCGATCCGCTCGCCGCCGCCGTCGGCGCGAACATCGCGGAGGTCGAGCTCTCCGGTCTCGATATCGACAGCGCGAGCGCGCTGTGGAACCACCTCGAGGAGTCGTTCGGCGAGGCCGAAGGCTGGGACGCGGCGTTCTCGCGGACGCGCGGCGTGCCGCTCGGCCTGCGCCGCGAATACGCGCGCGCTCGCTTCGGCGCCGGCGCGTGGGAGATCAGCCAGCTCGAGCCGCCCGCGCGCGCCGCGATCCAGGCGCTCGCGATCCTCCGCCAGCCCGTGGCGCCGGCCGCCGTGTCGGCGCTCGCGCCGGGCGTCGATGTCGAAGCCGCGCTGACGAGCCTCGTCGCACGCCAGCTCGTCGATGCGGTCGGCGATGGCCGCGTCGTGCTGCACGAGGTCGTGCGCGTCGACGTGCTCGCGCAGCTCGACTACGACGTCAAGCAACGGCTCTCCGCCGCGGCGGCCGAGCTCGTCGCGAGCACCGGCGCGACCGCGAGCGGCCCGCGTCTCGCGTGGCAGGCCGGCGACGACGGCGCGCTCGGCTCGATGGATCAGATCACGCGCGTGCGCGAGGTCTGCTGGCACTGGCTCGCGTCGGGCGATCGCGATCGCGCGGCCGACGTGCTGCTCGCGGATCGCGAATTGAGCGCGCGCAGCGGCGGTGCCGGCGAGTTCGAGGCCCTGCTCGACGCGCTCGGCGATCGCCCGCGTCCCAAGCGCGTCACCGGCGCGAGCGTCGCCGAGACCGGGCAGGCGCAGATCGTCGCCGTGCCGCTCGACGCCGAACGTTCGCGCGCGCTCGCCGCGCTGCGCATCGAGATCGCCGTGCGCGGCGGTCGCTACACCGAAGCGTTCGAGCGCGCGGCTGCCTCGCCGGGCGCCGTGTCGCCGCTGCTCCACGCCGAGCTGACACTCGCCTCCGGCGACGTCGCCGGTGCGCGCCGCGGGCTGCAAGGGCTCGTCGGCTCGCAAGATCAGAGCGACCGCGCGCGCGCCGTCGCGATGCTCGCCGAGCTCGAGCTGCTCGCCGGCAAGCCGGAGACCGCGATCGCGCACCTCGGCTCGCTCGGCGACATCTCGCAGGCCGAGCCGCTCGCCCGCGCTCGCGTCCACCTCGCCGCCGCCCGCTGCGACGAGTACGCCGGCCGCGTCGCCGCGATGCGCTCGGCGCTCGCGCGTGCTCACGGCGCGTGCAAGTCGGTGCCGGTGTGCCTCGAGGCCAGCGAGCTGAGCGCGATCGTCGATGCGCGCCGCGCCGTCGGGCTCGCCCGCGAAGGCCGTCTCGTCGAGGCCGCGTCCGCCCTCGACGCTGCCGATGCGGTCGCTCGCGATCTCGATGCGGTCGCCGTGGCTGATGAAGTGCTCGCCGCTCGCGCGCTCGTGTCGCGCCGCCGCGGTGACTCCGCCGGCGCCGCCGCGCTGCTCGGCGATCTCGTGCGCGCGCGTCGCGAGCGTGGGGACGAGCTGGGTGCCTTGCGCGCCGAGCTCGATCTCGCCGAGCTCGAGATCCTGCGCGGTCAGCCCGCGCTCGCCGCGGAGCTCGCGTCCGCCGCGCTCGCCTCGAGTGTTCGCCGCGAGCTCGGCCACCTCGCCGCGCGCGGCTCCGCCGTCGTCGCCGCGATCGATCTGATGGAGCTGCGCCTCGACGCCGCGCTGCCGCGCCTCGAGGAGCTGCACGGCTCCCACGCGCTCGACGCCAGCGCCGGCGCCCAGGTCTCCGTCCTGCTCGCGACCGCCCGCGCGCTCTCCGGCCAGCGCGCCGGTGCGATCGAGCTCGCGCAGAACGCGGGCGCCGAGTCGCGCGACGAGCTCGACCGCCGCCTCGCCGCGGCCGAGGTCGCGCTCGCGGCCGGTGACGTCGGCCTCGCGCTCGAGATCGCGCGCGACACCGCCGTGCTCGCCGAGCGGTCGCACCGCACGATCGAGCTCGCCTCCGCGCTCGTCATCGTCGCTCGCCTCGAGCTCGCCCGCGGTGACCGCGGCAACGCCCGCGCCGCCGCCACGCGCGCCGCCCGCGAAGCGGCCGCCGCCGGCCTCGTCCGCGTGCGCGTCCACGCGCTGCTCGCCCTCTCCGCGCTCGCGCGCGACGACGACGACGCCTCGTCGGCCGTCTCCTATGCCCGCGACGCCTCCGAGCTCGCGCTCGGCGCCGGCCTGCCGGTCGAGCGCCTCGTCGCGCACGCCGCGCTCGATGCGATCAGCGGCAGCGAGGCGGTCGCGGATCCGTCGGCGCCGTCCGCCGCGACGATGGCCCCGTCGGCGATCGAAGGTGCCGCGCGCCTGCTCACGGACCTCGGTCTCACCGCCCAGCGCCCGTTCCGCGTGATCGACGCCGAGGGCGTGCCCTCCGACGTCGCCGATGCGAACCCCGAGATCCTCCGCCTGCCGGCGCGCGCGCTCGCGGTCGACGGCGTGCGCGAGGTGATCTGGCGCCACGGCCAGGAGCTCGCCGACCTGCGCCGCCGCTCGCTGCTCAAGCGCCTGCTGTTCCTGTTCGCCTCCGCGCCCGGCAAGGTCTTCTCGAAGGAAGCGATCGTCCAGGCGGTGTGGAACGTCGAGTACCACCCGCTGCGCCACGACGCCGCGCTGTTCACGAACATCATGCGTATCCGCCGCCTGCTCGGCGAGGACGGCTCGGAGATCATCCGCGTCACCGAGGACGGCTATCGCTTCGTGCCGCCGCGCGACTTCCTGTTCGTGATCCCGCGCTAGTCGTTCGGGCAGTAGCTCACGCCGATGCAGCCGAGCAGCTTGATGAAGCTCTCGGGATCGAGCGACGCGCCTAAGCTCAGGCCGTAGCTGCGCATCGGTGGCCGGTCGTCGAACGTCGTCGAGAACATGCTGAGGCTCAGGTCGAAGCCGACGAGCATCGGATCGTCTCGATTCACGCCGCCGCCCGCGAAGCCGAGCGAGAGCTCGTCGGTCGCGCGCGAGTCGCCGATGCCGGTCCCGTGAAACGCACGCGCCGCGATCCCGATGCCCGCGACGCCGTGCTCGGTCTCCCACGAGTCGAGGAACACGGTCGCTCGCGCGGCGCCTCCGGTTGCGGCGACGTCGCCGACCCACTCGAGATCGCCGGTGGCCTGCAGCATGCCCCACGCGTTCGCCCAGCCGAGACCGACGCCGAGGCGATAGTAGAAACCATCGCCGCTCGGTGGTGCCGGTGCGTGCGACGTCACGGCGCCACCCATCGCCGCATCGCCGAAACATCCCGAGAGCAAAACCAGCACCACGCATCGCCGCACGCCGCTCACCATGCGCGTGCGGTCCGACCATCGCAACGCGCCTGCCGGTGCTTGCCGCTAGATCGCGCGCGCTGCCGGCAGATCGCCGGAGCCGTGGAACGTCAGCGTCGGATACACGTCGGTCAGCGACGCGTGATAGGCGAGCAGCCGCGCCTGCACGCGCAGCATCCCGCACTGGAAGTCGAACCACGAGCGCGGATAGTGGCCGGCGAACAGGACCGCGATCATCGAGAACAGCGCGAGCAGCCCGGCGATGAAGCCGAGCAGGCACAGCACGAACGCGATCGGCAGCGACGTGAAGATCCGCAGCACGGCGCTCTTCACCGTCGGAGAGCCGTCGGGAGGCGACTCGTAGCGGACGCGCGCCGTCTCGAGCGGGAACTCGTCGGTGAGCAGCATCATGTACGCATAGAATGCGAGCAGCCAGCCGAGCACGCGCAGGATGCGCGGTCCGTCGGCGCTGAGGAAGCGAAGCGCACCGTGCTGCGCGATCAGCACCGCGGCGAGCGCCGGCAAGCCGAAATACAGAACGCCGCCCGGCCAGCCGATCGCGTGAGCGATTCCGCCGGTCGCGCAGCCGATCAGCAGGCGGACGAGCAGGTGAGCGCGCGACAGTCGCGCCGGATGCGCGAGATCGATCTGGATTTCGGCGGACATGTTATTGAAGCGCAGCAAGCGATGTGCCCACATGTAGCCGCGGTTTCGCGCAAGGTGTTCGTGCTGCTCGCGCTCGTGGGCTGCTCGAGCTCGCAGCCGCCTCGCAAGCCAGACCCGTGCGGCGGCAACGTCACGGACTTTCCGCTGCAGCCGGGCCTGCACGTCGCCGAGGGCACGCAGATCACGTGGACGAGCAACCCGCCGACGAGCGGAACGCACTACCCGATCTGGGCCGCCTACGATCGCCACTACGACTCGCTCGAGCGCGGCTACTGGGTGCACGACCTCGAGCACGGCGCGATCGTCTACGCGTATCGCTGCGACGCCGGCTGTCCCGACATCGCCGCGACGCTCGACGCGACGATCAAGGCCCTCCCGACCGACGGCACGTGCACGGCGCCGGTCAGGCAGCGCGCGCTCGTCGTCGAGGATCCGATGCTGCCGACCGACGGCATGGTCGTCGCGGTGTCGTGGGGCAGCTTCTACGCCGCGAACGCGTGCGCCGACCAGGCGACGCTCGTCGAGTTCTATTACGACCACGTCGCGCGCGGCCCCGAGGACACGTGCACCGACGGCGCGCCGTTCAGCAGCGCGCCACTCTAGCTACAGCTCGACCCAGCGCGCGAGCGGACCGCCGTACGCGCCGATGTCGATCGGCGAGCCGTCGGGCTCGGAGGCGGTCTCGCGATCGCAGCCCGCGTCGACGCCGGGCGACGCCGCAGCGAGGTGGTAGTCGCCGGCGGCCACGAAGTGCGGATCGATCTCGATGTTCCCGTCGGTGCCGATCGTGAAGCGCGGAGGCGCGATGTAGTCGTCCTTCTGGTTCGCGCCGTTGCCGTAGAACAGGTTGCAGCGGATCTTGCCGGTCTGGACGTACTCGAAGCGGATGCCGACCTGCGAGTCGGCGATCACGTTGTCGATGATGTCGAGGTAAGCGGCCGAGTTGCCGATCGCGAGCTCGGCGTTGTCGACGAAGACGTTGTTCGCGACGAACGCCTTGTCCTGGAAGTGATTCGCGACGAGCGCGCTCCGGTTCGCGGCGAAGATGTTGTTGCGCACGATCGCGACGCCGTGCCAGTACAGCATCAGCGCGATCTCGTTGTCCTCGAAGACGTTGTCGACGACGAGCGGCGGCGCGTAGCGCACCGGATCGTCCCAGGTCAGGCCGCCGAGGTAGACGGCGGCGCGGTACCAGTCGCCCGAGCACGCGAACACGTCCGAGCTCGCGCATCCCGCGATCGAGCTCACGCCGCGCAGCGTGAAGCCCGCGACGACGGAGCCCGGCGCTTCGCTGAGGTCGACGAGCGTGCGCGTGTCGCCCTGCGCATCGAGCGTCGTCGTGCGCGCACCGCTGCCGACGAGGCACACGCCCGGGCGCAGCTTCACCGACTCGGTGTACAGGCCGGGCGCGACCTTCACCGTGTCACCGGGCGATGCGGCGTCGATCGCCTGCTGGATCGTCGCGTACTGTGCGGGCACGTCGAGGCGGTGCGACGACGCCATCGTGCACGGCGCGCCCATCACGTGCGTCGAGACGAGCGCGCCGGTCGCGTCGGTGACCGTCGCGGCCACGACATCGTCCGCGGTGCCGGTCAGCGTGATCGGCGAGCCGTCGGAGACGATCGTCGTCTCGGCCGGGCCGTCCGCGGTCAGGTGCCCGGTCGTGACGCGCCAGCCAGCCTGCAGCGAATCCAGCGTCAGCTGGACGGAGGCCGGCTGCGGGTCGCCCGGCGGCTGCGGCGGCAGATCGCTGCCCGGATCCGTCGACGTCGGGTTGGCGGCGCATGCCGCGAGCGCCAGCGGGAGCGCGAGCCACAGGTGCTTGGTCACGTCGCGATCATAGCGCCCGGGCCGTGTCGCGCCGCGTGCATTCCGCACGCAGCCACTCCTTGCCGCCCGCGAGGCGGAAATGCCCGGCCGCTACTGCTTCGCGAAGAACGCGGCGACGGCCGGCGTCTGCGCCTTGCGCTGCGCCGAGCACAGCGACAGCTGCTCCATCGCCTGCGCGAGTGCGTGCTCGCCGCCCTCGAGCTTCTGCATGCGCGGCTCGAGGAACGCCTTGATGTCGGCCGCCTTCGAGTCGTCGCACAGGCCGACCGCGAAGTACGCCATGTACGGGCGGAACATCACGGGGAGCTTCGCCTGGATGTCATCGAAGTGGTCCTCGACGAACTTGAACGTCAGCTCGCGCGTCCGCGGATCCTGCATGCCGCCCTGCATGAGCCCGGCGGACTCGCGCAGCTCGAACTCGTCGGTCAGCGTGATCGCGAGCGCTTCCTTGACGAGCGCCGGATCGCTGAAGCCGCCGAGCGCGCGAAGCAGGCGCTGGCGCTCCGAGCGGTCCTTCGCCGCCTTCGCGTCGTGATGGATGCGGTCGAACAGCTTCTTGTCGCCGTAGCGCGCGGCGACGTGGAGCACGGTGCCGACGAGCTCGGGCTGCACGGCCTTGTGATCGTCGAGCCACTTCCACGCGAGCGCCGTCGCCTCCTTGATCAGCGCCGCGTCCTTGCCTTCACCGGCGACGAGCCCGAGCAGCTCGGGCCGCAGCTCCTTCGTGTCGGCACCCTCGCCGGGCTTCGCCTGCCAGCCGAGCTCGCGGGCGCGCGCCTGGTAGAGCTTGCGGATGAAGCGCTCGTAGTTCGGGCGCAGCTTCTCGGGGACGAGGTCATCGACGCCCGCGACGATGCCGATCGACTCGCCGACGATGTGGCGGCTCTTGTCCTTCGCGAGCTCGCCGACGAGCGACAGCGCCGTGCCGCTCGGGATGTCACCGCTCGCGACGAGCGCGTTGACGTCGCCGACGAGGCCGACGCGCTCCGCCAGCGTCAGGTCGCGCGTGTGCGCGAGCAGGTGATCGCGCAGGTCGCCCTTCGGCAGCGGGCGGTAGTAGCCGACCTCGCCTTCGTTCGGCAGCACCCACGCGGGGCAGGTCTTCGCCGAGAGCGCGAGCGTGCCGGTCTTCGCCGTCAGCGTCGTGCAGTCGCGGCCCGTCGTCTTGCCGGAGCCCCAGCGCACGCACACCGGGATCGCCCACGTGCGATCCGGATCGATCTGCGAGCCGGTCGGCTTGTAGCGCTGCTGCGCGAGCGCGAGCGTCGGCGGCGCGTCCTTCGCGCACGACAGCTCGAACGACACGAGCGGCACGCCCGACTGCTTGACGAAGCTGTCGAACATCGGGTGGAGGTCCGAGCCGGCGGCCTCGCTCATCGTCGCGACGAAGTCGTCGTACGTCGCGTTGCCGAACGCGTGCTTCGCGAGGTACGCGCGGACGCCCTTCTGGAACGTATCGGGGCCGACGGTGCGCTCGATCCAGCGCAGCACGACCTCGCCCTTGCCGTAGGTGATGCCGTCGAACGACGACTCGATGTCGCCGGCGTTCTTGATCGGCTGATGGATCGAGCGTGCGGTGTCGAGGCTGTCCTGGTGCATGACGCCCGACTTCGTGGCGACAGCGCCGATGTCGAGGTCCCACTCCGGCTTCCACTCGCCGACGATCTTGCTCTCCATCCAGCTCGCGAACGACTCGTTGAGCCAGGTGTCGTCCCACCACGCGAGCGTGACGTAGTCGCCGAACCACTGGTGCGCCATCTCGTGCGTCGCGGTCACCGCGTACGCCTCCTGGCGGCCCTGCGTGACGTCCTCGGGCTTCGTCAGCAGCAGCTCCTGGCGGAACGTGATGAGGCCCGGGTTCTCCATCGCGCCCGCGTTGAACACGCTGACCGCGAGCATGTCGAGCTTGGGATACGGATACGGCGTGCCGAAGTAGTGCTCGAGCCGCCCGAGCAGCTCGGCCGTGACCTTCGCCGGATACGCGGCATCGGCGGCGCGGCCGTGCGGGAACACGATGCGGATCGGCACGCCGGCGGCGGTCTTGCCCGCATCGATGCTCTCGAACGGGCCGACCGCGAACGCGACGAGGTAGCTCGGCAGCGGCTTCGTCTCCGCGAACGTGACGGCCTTCATGCCGTTCGCCTCGTTCTTCTCCGACGTCACGGGCGTGTTCGAGAGCGCGACGAGCGGCTGCTTCGTGTGCAGGGTCAGCTGCCACGGCACCTTGAACGACGGCTCGTCGAACGTCGGGAACGCCTGGCGCGCGTCGGTCGCCTCGAACTGCGTGAACGCGTACCAGTCGCCGGCTTCCTGCGCGCGGTAGATGCCGTCGCCGTCATCGACGTGCGCCTTGCCGCTGTAGGAGATCTGCATCGTCGCGTTGCCGGCGGGGAGCGGCTGCGCGAACTGCAGCGCGATCAGGTCCTTCGCCGGATACGTGACGGTCGCGACCTGGTCGCCGACCGCGGCCTTCTCGATCTTGATCTCGTTGCCGTCGAGCCAGATCACGTCGGTCGGCTGCGCGATCGCGAGCTCGGTCGTGATCGAGCCGGTGAAGTCTTCCTTCGCCGGATCGAGCGTCAGGTCGACCGTGTTGTGCGTCGGGCGGACGGTCGTCGGCAGGCGCAGCTCGGGCGGTGTCGGCGCGGGCTTTGCGGCGGGCGGCGGAGCGGCGGGCGTCGAGACGACCGCGGTCGGCGGCTTCGGAGCGGGCGTCGTGGAGCTGCCGCAAGCGGCAACGAAGATCAGCGCGGAGAGGCGTCTCATCGCCGGGGACCATAACGAAGCCTCGCGCGCGATGAGCGACCGTCGGTGCTCACATGCGCTGGCGACGCTGTCGCCTCGGCGACGCGAGACCCGGTGCGACACGCGCGACTGTCGCAGCGCATGACACGACACGTTGACACGTGACACCGGTGGACGGCTGACACGAGCCACCAGTGAGGCTCCGTCGAGACGCGGTTCTCGCGATTTGGCGATGGCGCGTGCCTTGCTGTGCACGTGCGCGTGAAACGCAGCCTCCTTTTCGCCGCACTGACTGCATGCACAGCCACGTCTCCGGGCAGTCCCGGCAGCGATCCCTCCGACACCGAGCGCGTCACGGTGTTCGCCCCGTACGGCGACGCGAGCCACGCGATCGACGCCACCGCGACGGTCCTGTTCTACGACGCGAACGGCGCTCTGCTCGATCGCGAGACGACCGGGACCGACGGCCGGGCGCGAAGCATCCCGGGGCCGATCGCGACCGTGGTCGTCGTGCCCACAGGCCCGATCCCGGGCGACACCTATATCTGGGAGGGCGTCTGGCCCGGCGACCACCTCTACACGCAGCGGCCCGCACCGCCGCCGGTGGTGCCTCCCGACGCGGCCGAGGCTCGCAATGTCTCGGTGACGATTCCGCGCTTCGCTCACGACCCGACGCGCTACCGGATCACGGCCGTCGGCATGAGCTTCGTCTCGCAGGCGATCGCGCCGGGAAACGATCCTGTCACGCTCGACGCCACCCTCGACCCCGACGCGCCCGCGACCGGCGATGTCGTCGCGGAGGTAGACGATGGCGCCGCGCGGCGCTTCCTCGTCGCGCACGACGTATCGCTCGCCGGTCACACCATCGATCTTCGCGGCTCGCACTGGGAAGAGGGCGACTCGTTCTCGGCGACCGTCGTGTTGCCGACGGCCGCGACCTGGCTCTCGGCCGAGTACGAGCGGCTGTCGCGCGGGCGCGCGGTGTGGGAGGAGGCGACCGACACCGACGCGCTGGCCGGCGACGTCTCGGTCGGCTTCACGCGGCCGCACGTCGGCGACGCGAGCGCGCTCTCGCTGGGCTACCAGCTCTCGGGCGGCACCACGTGGGGGCTGTCCTACAACGAGCCGCCGGATGCGCTCTCGACCGCGCAGCTCGCTCCCACGGCGACGAACGTCACGCGCAACGCCGACGGCTCCGTCTCGTGGACGAGCAGCGCCTCGGGGCGCGAGGAGATCGGCGTCTCGCTCGTGCTCGGAGGCGCGACGACGAGCGTGCGCGTCCTGATGCCGCCCGGCCAGCGCTCGTTCGTGCCGCCGGCGCTTCCGGCGGACCTCACGCTGCCGCCGACGACCTACGCCCGCGTGAGCTTCGTCGGTGGCAACGAGCCCGGTGCGTACGGCGCGCTGCGCAGCGATCCCGACGTGTTCGATCTGTACCGCTGGGCCCGCGTCATGCCGGCGCTCCGCGGTACGTACCGCTTCGCAGGAAACTAGCCATGAAGCTCATCGCTGCTCTCGCCGCGCTCGCTGCTGCCTGTGGAAGCTCCGCGCCCGCCACCCCGGATGCGCCCGTCGCGGACGCCGCGCCCGACGGTCTGCCCGCGGATGCAGGTCCGATCACCGTCAACGCGCCGTACCTCGACGCGAGCAACCGCATCACGCCGGGCGCGGTCGTGCTGTTCTACGACCACGGCGGCACGATCGTCGATCGCGTCCAGACCGGCGCCGACGGGCGCGCGACCGGCATCGGACGGCGCGACGGCATGGTGCTCGTGCTCCCGCCCGACGGCCAGCGCACCGAGTACTACTCCTGGTACGGCGTCCTCCCCGGCGACGAGCTGACGACTCAGCGCGCGCCGGTGCCCGCCGCCGCGGCGCCCGAAGGGCGACACGCGTCGATCCTCGTCGCCCGCGATACCCAGAGCGCCGGCACGTATGCGGTCGGCACGGTCGGGATGACAGCGTCGAAGAGCGTCGGCGCGGGGAGCGACGACATCGCGCTCGACGCGGTGATCGATGCGGATGCGCCGCTCGTCAACGACGTCGTCATCAAGTACACGGCAGGCCCGAGCTACCAGTTTCAGGTCGCGCACGCGGTGGCGCTCGACGCCGGCGTCATCGACCTTCGCGGTGCGGCATCCCAGGGAGTTGGCCTGACGTACGAAGCGCGCGCGACGCTGCCGATGCCGGCGACGTGGATCTCCGGCTACTACAAGGCGCTGTCGAGCGGCCGTGTGCTGTGGCAGGAGCCCGCGTTCGTCGACACGACGGTGACGCCGATGGCGCTCCGCTTCGCTTCCCCGGGCGCGGGAGACGGACATGCGCTCGCCGTCTCGTACCAGCTGAACGACGGCCGGGACTATCCGACCTACGCGCTCTCGTACAACGCGCCGCCGCAGTACCTCGACTGGTCGCAGCTGGCGCCGTTCGCCGCGAATGTCGTGCTCTCGGCCGACAACTCCGTGCGATGGGACAAGGGCACCTTCGTCGGCGGCGAGCTCGGCATCGAGGTCACGCTCTCGACGGACAGGGCGCGCTGGCACATCCTCTTGCCGCCGGGCGAGATGGCGTTCACGCCACCGCCGATCCCGTCTGACGTCGTGCTGCCGCCGATGATGACGGCCGTGCGCGTGTCGTACGTCGGCGGCAACGATCCGGCGGGCTATCGTGCGCTGCGCATCGATCGCGATGTCTTCGACCTGTACCACTGGGCCCCGGTCACGCCCGCGACGCCGGGTGTGTTCCGGTTCGCAGGCACCTAGTTCAAGAGCGGCGGCTCGTCGTCGGGCTGCCGCTGCATCGCGGCGCGCTCCGCCTCGAGCCGCGCGATCATCTCGTCGTACGCGCGCTCCTCGCGGTCCCACTGCGCCATGCGCACGCGGTTCTGACGGCGGCGGCGGCGCCACGCGAGCGCGAGCAGGATCGCGCACAGCACCCAGACCGCGAGGCCGAGCAGGCCGATCGGCGCGAGCAGGTAGCGGTTGGAGAGCGTGTCGCGCCACTCGTCGAACAGCGCCTGCAGCGGGCGGCCGTACGCCTTCGTGGCAGCGGCGTCGAGGTTGCCGGTCTGCGCGATCTGCTGCAGGAACACGCGGAACGGCTCGCGGTCGCCGTCGTCGGCGGTGTCCTCGTAGCGGCCGCGCCGCGAGAGATAGCCGACGAAGTCGTACGCCTCGGCGTACGCGCGATTCGCGGGGGCTTCCTCGGCGGGGAACGAGCGATCGAGCTCCTCGATCGGCACGATGCTGTGGAACCACGCCATGCCGGCGAGCGTCTCCATGCGATCGAACGAGAAGTCCGACGAGTGCTGGTACGCGAACCCCTCGTGCAGCCAGTGCGGGGCGCGATCGCCGAGCGCGGCGCCGAGCGCGATGTGCGCGAGCTCGTGGCGCAAGGTCGAGGTCGGATCGGCGAGCTGGCCGCCCTTGCGCGTCGCGATCGTGATCACGCCGAGGTCGGGATACGCGACGCCGATAGCATACGTGGGCGCGCCGCGGCCTTCGGGGGCCACGCTCGCGATCGACGACGCATCGCGGACGACCTGCAGGTGGATCGTGCGTGGCTCGGGCAGGCCTTCGAGGTCGTGATGGATCTCGCGGAGCGCGTCCTCGGCGCGATCCTGCAGCTCGAGCGCGGTCGACTCGAGCCCGGGCTCCGCGGACGTCTCGACGTGCCCGCGCGACCCGACGTGCACGAGCGGCACGGCGCCGGCGAGCGTCGACCACAGCAGCAGGAACAGGACGAGCAGCCGCTTCACGGGTAGTGCAGCTCCACGCGCTGGGTGTCAGAGGCCGAATCATGGGCGTAGATCACGATCGCACCTGCGAGCAGAGCGCCGCCGATCGTCGCGTAGACCCACCATTTCGTCGGCTCCTGTCCCTCCGCGACTTTCTTCGCGGCGCGTGTGCGCACGTCCTCGACGAGCAACGGCTCGTCGGGATCCGGTGCGTGATCGTTCCAGGCTTGAACGCGGTCGGCGGCGAGCAGCGCGAGGCGATCGACATCCGCGAGCGGCCGCGTGCCGTCATCGCCGCCGAGCCGGCGGACCGGCTGCGCGAGGCCATCGTGACCCCACGCCTCGACGGTGTCGCCATGCCGCACCAGCGCGACGCGCGCGTGCACGGCCTTCAGCACGTCGGCGAGCTCGGCAGGCGAGGGGACCTGTCCCTTCCAGCTCGCGACGCGCGCGGCGAGTGCGCCCGTGGCGCCGGCCTGATCCGGCATCGGGATCGCGACCTGCTTCTGCGACGGAACGGCGGGCCCGGCGACGTAGCCGCGCCGCGTGCCCTTCGCGGCCGCGATCACGTGCTCGCCAGCGGCGATCACGACGGGCGTGCCCGCGGCCGGCGCGAAGTCGATGAAGACGGTCGCGCCCGCGACCTCGGGCTGGATGTCGAGCTCGAACATCTCGCGGCCGATCGCCGCGTCCATCTCGGGATAGCGGGCGAGCAGCGTGGCGTCGATATCGGTCGAGCCGCCGAGCGCGCGCAGCCGGGTCGCCGCGAGGCGCGCCTGGTTCGCATCGCCCGCCTTGTCGGCGCAGAGCAGCACGTACGCGAGCGCGTGCGTGAGCTCGGGCACCGGAAGCCCCGCGGCCTGGCGCTCGGCGGCGAGCCCGATCGCGAGCTTCGCGGCCTTCACCGCGTCGTTGCACTTGAGCGCGCCGAACGCGTGCTCCGCATCCTGCATCGCGGCCGCGAGCATGAGGCCGTCGCGATCGGCGGCGACGCCGGAGAGCGCCTCGTCGACGCCCGCATCGAGGATCGGCTCGAGCCCCGCTGCGACGGCGGCCTCGAGGACCTGCTTGTGCGCCTGCTCGTCGGGCGGGCCGAGATCGATCACGGCCACGCGCTCGTGGAGCTTGGGCGCCGTGCCTTTCCAGCCGCTACCACCGGCGAGCGCCGGCGACGCGATCAGGAGAGCGCAGGCAGCTGTTCGAAGTACTTGTTGAGCGCCCATACGTCACGCGCCCGCAAGCCGTCGAACTGGATGCCCGTCGCCTTGTCGTCCGACCAGCGCACGGTGCCACCGATCTCGATCGCCTCGTCCATCGTCGGCACGTTGAACGCGATGTTCACGCGCTGCCCCATCGGCAGCTTGCTGCCGGCCGAGATCAGAGCACCACCGAGCGAGAGGTTCATCACCGTGCACGGTCGCTGCGCTCCTTCGACGGCGAGCTTGCCCGCGATCGAGACGGCATGACGGGTCGAGGTACGACGGTTATCGGCCACGGACCCATTGTATCCAAAGAATGGATCCGAAACGGCCGGACGCACCTGCCCAATCGGCTTACTGAAGCTTGATATCGATGTAAGCCTTCTTGCGAAGCTCTTCGGTCCAGGTCTGGGTCTGCTTGTCGAGCTCGCGCCGGCGCAGCTCGCGCTGCAGCTGATCCTTCATCTGGTCGAAGGGCTTGAGCTCGGACTGCTTGATGTCCGTGACGTAGAAGACGTGCAGGCCTTGCGGGCCGGTGACGGGGCCGCGCATGTCGCCCTTGTTCATCGAGAACACGATCTGCTCCCAGTCGGGATTGATGCTGCCGCGCTGGAACCAGCCGAGCTCGCCGCCGTTGGCCGACGTGCTGGGGTCTTCCGACACATCCTTGGCAACGGCCGCGAACGCCTCGCCGTTCTTCACGCGGTCCATCGCCTTGGCCGCCTTCTCCTTGGCCTCGGTCAGCTGCTGCTCGGTGGGATGTTCGGGCAGCTTGATGAGGATGTGGGAGAGCTGCACCGCCGACACCGCCTCCGACCGCCGCTGCAGCTGGTCGTAGCGGGCATGGATATCCTCGTCCGTGACCTGGACCTTGGGCGCGACGAGCTGGTTGACCGCGCGGAGCCGGAGCAGCTGGCGCCGGAGATCCGCCTTGTAGCCCTGGAGCGTGTAGCCCTGCTGCGCGAGTGCCTGCTGCAGGCCCGCGTCGTCGAGGTTGTTCTGCTGCTTGATCTCGTCGAGCGCGGCCTGGACCTCCGAGCTATCGACCTCGATCTTCGCCGCCTCGGCCGCCTGGACGATCAGCTCCTCGTTGACCATCTCGTCGAGCACCTGGCTTGCGAGCTTCGCCATGCGGCGCCGCCGCTCCGCGGGATCGGCGATCTGCTGCGCCTCCTGCACCACGGGCACGAGCCGCGCATCGAGCTCGCTCTGCAGGATGATCGAGTCGTTGACGACCGCGACCACGCGCTCGAGGTGCTCCTTCTTGCCGGCATTGGGCGACTTCTCCGCCCACGCAACGGTCGACAACGCCAGCAGAAGAACGAGAACGCGCATGACCATGAGACTTTCCGGTTACGGGATCGGTTGCTCGCCCGACTGCCCGGACCCTAGCACCGGAGGGGGCGGGGGCGATACAGCGCCGCCCATCGGAGGCGGCGTGAGCGCGGTCCCGGTCCCGTCGTCGCCGCGGGTCGACGTGTCGATCCGCACCTTCGCCAGGTTCGCCTCGTTGATCTCGATCTTGGCCTGCGCCTTCAGATTATCGATGAAGTCCTTCTGCGCCTGCAGCCGCTTCTCGCGAAACAGCTTGTTTCGGATCTGCGGCTTCGCGTCGTCGAACGTCTTCGTCATCGCCTTGCGGCGCCCGGTCTGCTTCAAGATGAAGAACTGGCCGTTGCCACCATCTACGACGCCGCTCACGTCGCCGGTATTCACCAGCGTGAACGCCGCCTTCACGACGGGCGCCGGCAGATCCTTGTTCGTCTCGTCGACATAACGCAGATCGCCGCCGCGCAGCTTGGTCTCCTCGTCGGTCGAGTACTTCGTGACCAGGTCGCGAAAGCCCTTGTTCGTCTTGCCCGCATCCCCCTTCGCCTCGAGCAGCACGCGATCCGCCTGCGCCTTGTTCTTCAGAATGATCGCGCTGACACGGACCTCCTCCGGCTTCACGTAATCGGCGAGGTTCGCGTCGTAGTACGTCTTCATCTCCGCGTCGCTGACGCTGTCCGCCGTCACCTTCGCGTCGAACTCGTCGCGCATCAGCTTCTGGATCATCACCTGCTTCATCGTGCGGATGACCTCGGGATCCTTGTCGTACCCGCGCCGATACGCTTCCTTCGCCAAGATCTCGAAGCGCACGAGCGAGTCCAGGAACTCCTTCTTCTGCTCGAGCGACGTGTACCGCGCCCGGATATAGGGCGACTGCCGGTTGATCCGCTCCTGGAACTCGCCGAGCGTGATCGTCACATCGTCGATCTTCGCGAGCGGCGCGTTCAGCTCCGCGGCACTCTGCGGCGGCGAGCTCGGGCTGCCCGCCGGCGCGCCCTTTCCCCCGGGCGCCGCGCTCGACTCGTCCTTCTTCTGGCAGCCCACGGCGAGCCCGTAGCCGATCACGATCCCCACCAGTGCCGTGAGCGCGGTTCTCATATGATTACGCACACGTAGCACAGCGCGCGCGACGGCGCCAGGACCACCACGCTGCCGCCCCACACCCCCCATGAGAAGCCAGCGGCATACGCCGCTTCCGCGACGTCCGCGGTGAGGAGGGCCGGGCCGTGCTCCGCGAGAGTCCACACGCCAACCGCGCTCGGTCGGTCGCGGGCCCACTCGACGCAACGGGGGACGCTCGCACACCGCCCGGCGCACGAGGCGGGCCGCCCGGGCCAACGACCGTGATCACGCATGTGACGACCAGTGGAGCTCGTGCCGCCATCCGCCTGGGACCTCAGGAGCCGTCGGCAGGGCTGTGCAAGCACGGACGGGACGCCACCATCGAGACGCCGCGCGCCATTGTGAAATCTGGGAAGACGGGTAACAGGTCCCGAAGTGTGAAATCTGGGAAGACGGCTACCAGATCCTGAAGGCGTGCTTCCGGAAAAATATACGCCCATACTATTGACTGCGTCTCGGTGAGCCCTACGCTCTCGACATGGCACGCTCGCGGAAGACGCACGTCCAGCAGCAGCTTCGCTGGGCGAATGCCGCGGGCGATCTGCGCGGTCGCAAGCGCCAGCTCGCATCCGGCGCACATCGGCGCGGCAAGAAGCGGCTCGGCCGGCCGAAGAAGCCGGGCGCGAAGCTGCGCCATGCGAGGCGCCCGGCGTTCTTCTCGCCGCGCGCGCTGCACGTCACGCTGCGCATCGAGCGGTCGATCGGCAGCCTTCGCACGCGCACGTGTTACGGCGCGATCCAGTCGGCCGCGCTGACGGTGCTGCCGCACGAGGACTGCCGGATCGTCGCGCTGAGCATCCAGCGCACGCACGTGCACCTGATCGTCGAGGCGGAGAGCAGCGCGGCGCTGTCGCGCGGCATGCAGGCGTTCCAGATCAGCGCGGCGAAGCACGTGAACGCCGCGGTCTCGCGCGCGGGCAGCTGGTGGGAACGGCGGAAGACGCGCCG
>CAYUNM010000068.1:30876-34998 GCA_964446175.1 uncultured Kofleriaceae bacterium | reverse complement strand
GCGCGCAGGTCGGCGCCGCGCTCCACGAGATGCGTCGCGAACGAGTGGCGCAGCTTGTGAGGCGAGACGTCCCCGGTCGGCAGCCGCACGCCGGCGCGCCGCGCGTAGCCGCGAAGCAGCTTCCAGAATGCCTGGCGCGTCATCGGGCGCCCGCGCGGCGTCAGGAACAGGCCGCGCTCGCTCGGATCGCGCGGGGCGCGCTCCTCGAGCACACGCTTGAGCCGCTCGATCGCCACCGCGTGCAGCGGCACGAGGCGGGTCTTGTTGCCCTTGCCGGTGACGCGCACGAACCCCGCATTGAGGTTCACATCGGCGAGCGACAGGCCCACGAGCTCGGAGACGCGAAGCCCGCTCGCGTACGCCAGCTCGATCATCGCGGCGTCGCGGCGCCCGCGCGGGTTGTCGGGCGGCTGCGCGATCAGGCGCGCGACCGCGTCCTCGCCGAGCACGCCCGGAAGCCGCTTCGCCGTGCGCGGCGCATCGATCAGCGCGGTCGGGTCGACCTCGAGCCAGCGCTCGCCGACGAGGTGGCGAAACAGCCCGCGCATCGCGACCAGCGCGCGCGCCCGGCTGCGTGGGGCCAGCCCGCCCTCGGCGAGCTGGACGAGGTGGTCGGTGATGTCGAGCTCGGTGACGTCGTCGACGTCGGCGCGCCCGCGGGTGTCCAGGAACGCCACGAGGCGGGCGAGGTCGCGGCTGTAGCTCTCCAGCGTGTGCCGCGCGAGCCCGCGCTCGACCTTCAGGTGATCGAGATACAGGTCGACGGCCTCGTCGAGCGGGAGCCGGCGCGCCATGCCGGTGATTGTCGGATGCCTGTGGTATCGCGCAAGTATTCCGTCTTGCAGTCGAAGGGCCGGCCGGCCATAGTCCCCGAGGGCGCGTGGATCTATCTCCTGAAAAAGTCCGCCAGATCGTCATCTACGTGTTCGTGCTGATCGTCTCCGTGGCGTTCCACGAGTTCGGTCACGCGATCATGGCGGATCGCCTCGGCGACGACACGCCGCGCCGCCAGGGCCGCGTCACGCTGAACCCGCTCGCCCATGCCGACCCGATCGGCACGTTCCTCCTTCCGCTGATCAGCGCGGGGATGGGCGTCGGAGGCTTCGGCTGGGGCCGCCCGGTCCAGTGGAACCCGGCGCGCATCGATCGCAAGCACCGCATGTCGACGGCGCGCATCCTCGTCGCGATCGCGGGCCCGCTGATGAACGTCCTGCTCGCCGTCCTCGTCACCGGCATTCACGCGATCCTGCAGGCGAAGGACATCGTCCCGCGCGGCAGCAACGTCGCGCGCATCCTCGACTTCGCGGTCTACACGAACTTCATCCTGTTCTTCTTCAACCTGATCCCGGCGCCCCCGCTCGACGGCGGCCACGTCGCCGAGAGCCTCACCCCGTACAAGCACCGCGCCACGTTCGAGAGCTACGCCAAGTACGGCCCATTCGTGCTCATGGCCGTTGTATTCATCCCGCAGCTCGCGCAGATCTTCATCGTGCCGGCCGTGTGGTGCGGTTCGCACCTCTCCCATCTGTTCGGGTTGTGATCATGGAAACCGGCTATTCCGTCGCACTCGACGTGTTCGAGGGGCCGCTCGATCTGCTCTTGCACCTGGTCAAGAAGCACGAGCTCTCCATCCTCGACATCCCGATCGCGTTCGTCACCGAGAAGTACCTCGAGTACCTCGACGCGATGACCGGCCTCGATATCGACGTCGCGGGCGAGTACCTCGTCATGGCAGCCACGCTCTGCCACATCAAGTCGCGCGAGCTGCTCCCCTCGCCCGAGCCGCTCGAGGAAGACCCGGAGGCCGCCGAAGAGGGCGAGGAGGTCGAGGTCGATCCGCGCGCCGACCTGATCCGCCGCCTCCTCGAGTACCAGAAGTACAAGGAAGCCGCCGATCAGCTCGGCCAGCGCCCGGTCGTCGGCCGCAACGTCTGGAGCCGCGGCACCGCCACCGAAGACGCGGTCGGCGACGGCGTCGACCCCGACGCGATCGCCCCCCTCGCACCATTCCCGGTCCACAAGCTGATCGAAGCCTTCGACCGCGTGATGCGTCAGGCGAAGGTCAAGGTCACCCACAACGTCCTGATCGACCGCCTCTCGGTCAGCCAGAAGATCCAGGAGCTGACCGACCGCCTCGAGGCGGAAGGCCGCTTCTCCTTCTCGTCGATGTTCTCGTTCCTGCGCGACGGCGCCGAGCGCACGGTCGAGGAGATCAAGCACGAGGCCGTCGTGACGTTCCTGGCCCTCCTCGAGATGGGCAAGCTGAGGCTGCTACGGCTGTCGCAGCTCGAATCCGAGGGCGAGATCTTCATCGAGCGCGCCGCCGACGACCTGCGCGAGCGCATGGAGCAGGGCGTCGCCCGTTCCGACAACGACTACCGCTAGTTGTCAGGGGGCGGTGGTACGACGTACCCCGTGAGTCGCAAGTCCAAGAAGCGCGCCGCAAAGCGGGCCGCCGAGGCCGTCCCCGAGGAGATCCTCGCCGAAGGCTCCGGTCCCACCGCCGACCCGATGATCGAGGCCGACGCGCAGGCCCTGGCCGACGCTGCCGCCGATGCCCTGGCCTCCGCCGAGATCGGCGAGGTCGAGGCCCAGGTGGAGGCCGTGGCGATGGCCGCCGAGGCGGTCGTGACCGCCGTCGAGGCCGAGCGCGCCGCCGAGGCCGAGCGCGCCGCAAAGGCCGAGGCCCCGGAGGAGGCCGCAGACGCTGCCGATGCCGCTGCGTCCGCCGAGAAGCCGCGCGGGACCCGCGCGAAGGCCGAGTCCGGCAAGGGCAAGAAGAAGCGCGCTCGCAAGGCCGAGCCCGAGGTCGCGCTCGACGCCTGGGGACAGCCGATCCTCGTCGATGACGAGGCGCCGGTCGAGGCCGCCGATCCGGCCGCCGGCGAGGTCGCCGCGGCGTCCGATACGGAGTCCGTCGATGCGTCCGATGCCGAGGCTGCAGCCGATGACGCCCTCGCTGGCGACGCGGGCGAAGGCCTCGAGGCGGCCGCGTCGGAGGACGAAGCTGCCGACGAAGCCGCCTCCGACGACTCGCTCGAGGCTGTCTCGGAAGGCGAGGAGAGCGCCGACGACGAAATCCACGCCGCCGGCGACACTGGCGACATGCCGCCCGGTGACGACGATCTCGCGGCTGACGAGTCCGCCGATGGCGCCGTCCTCCCGACGAGCGCCGCCGCGATGGACGCGACACAGCTCCGTCACCTGGTCGAAGCGCTCGTGTTCGCGGCCGACAAGCCGGTCACCGTTCAACGCCTGCGCCAGCTGACGCGCGTCAGCGATACGCGCCGCATCGAGCAAGCGCTCGCCGAGCTCGCGGAGGAGTACAAGGCGCGCGGCATCGCGCTCCAGGTCGTCTCCGGCGGCTACCAGTTCCGCACGAACACGCACTACTCGAGCTACGTCCAGCAGCTTATCGCGGGCCGTCCCGTCCGCCTCTCTCGCGCGCAGCTCGAGACGCTGGCGATCGTCGCGTACCGTCAGCCGATCACGCGGCCCGAGATCGACGAGATCCGCGGCGTCGATTCGTCGTCCACGCTCAAGGTGCTGCTCGAGCGGTCCCTGATCCGCATCCTGGGCAAGCGCGAGGAGGCCGGCCGCCCGACGCTCTACGGCACGACGAAGGAGTTCCTCGACTTCTTCAGCCTCGGCGACCTGCGCGAGCTGCCGACGCTCCGCGAGTACAGCGAGCTGACAGCCGAGAGCCGCAAGGTCGTGAGCGACCGTCTCGGCGTGAGCCTCGACGGAGAGGCCGCCGCGGACGCGCCCGCCGCGGCCGCGGCCGCGGCCGCGGACGAGCTGTCGAGCGAAGCGGCGGCCGTGCCTGCGGACGAGCTGTCGAGCGAAGCGGCGGCCGATGCGGCGGCCGATGCGACGGCCGATGCGACGGCCGATGCGACGGCCGATGCGACGGCCGAGCCTGCGGACGAGCTGCAGGCAATGGCAGGCGATGAGCAGCCAGCACCCGAGCCTCATGCAGCCGAGCAGCACGCAATGCCGGCCGACGCGACGCCTGAAGACGAGCTGCAGGCCGCGTCCGACGAGCTCATGCCGACGGCCGAGGATCTCGATGCTTCGGCAGCGGAGGCGCATGTCTCGGCAGACGAGGCGCCCGCTGAGGAG
>CAYUNM010000068.1:28975-30776 GCA_964446175.1 uncultured Kofleriaceae bacterium | reverse complement strand
TCGGCAGACGAGGCGCCCGCTGAGGAGCTCCAGGCGTCGGCAGACGAGGCGCCGCACGAGATTGCGGCCGACGAGCGCGACGACCAGAGCGCGGCCGGCGACGAGCTGAGCGCGTCTGACGACGAGCAGAGCGCGGCCGGCGACGAGCTGAGCGCGTCTGACGACGAGTTGAGCGCGTCTGGCGACGAGTTGGCTGCCGCTGGCGATGACGATCTCGCTGCCTACGACGACGCTGCACGCGCCGCGGACGATGCTGCGGCGCTGGCCGCGGTCCAGGCGGTCGACTCGCACGCGACGATGGCGACGGACGAACTGCTCGACCCCGATGACGTCGCTGCGCGCCTGACCGCGGGCGAGAGCGACCACCACGTCGACCTCGGATCCGAAGCGCCGTTGGACGCTGCCGCCAGCGCCGCCAGCGCGGCCGACGTCGCGGAGGCTGCAGACGATGCGCTTCGCGCTCACGACGCTGATTCCGACGCGCCGGATGCGAGCGCTTCGGACGACCCGGCAGTAGACTGACCGCCATGTCAACGCCGGTGCGCTTGCAGCGCTACCTCGCTGCGGCCGGTGTCGCCGCGCGTCGCAAAGCCGAGGAGCTCATCACGTCAGGACGGGTCACCGTGAACGGCAAGCCCGTCACGGTGCTCGGCACGAAGGTCGACCCGGAGCACGACGCTGTCGCCGTCGACGGCGAAGCCGTGGTCGCGCTCGATCACTTCTACGTGCTGCTGAACAAGCCGAAGGCCTGCATCACGACCGTCACCGACGACCGCGGTCGCCCGACGGTCATGGACTACCTGCCGAACCTGCCGGCTCCCGTGAAGCCGGTCGGCCGCCTCGACTTCTACAGCGAGGGCGTGCTGCTGCTGACGAACGATGGCGAGCTCGCGGCACGCCTGCTCGCGCCGGCGAGCCACGTCCCGAAGACGTATCACGTCAAGATCCACGGCAACCTCGAGCCCAAACACCTCAAGCAGCTGCGCGATGGTGTCCGTCTCGACGACGGCACGGTCACGATGCCCGCCGAGGTCGAGGTGCTGCCGGGCGAGAGCAAGCACACCTGGCTCGGCGTCACGATCCACGAGGGCAAGCACCGCCAGATCCACCGGATGGTCGAGGCGCTTGGCTTCTTCGTCGACAAGCTCCAGCGCGTGGCGTTCGCGAACCTCACGTTCCACGGCCTGCGCGTGGGCGATGCGCGCGAGCTCACGCAGCAGGAGCTCAACGAGCTGCGCGACATGGTCGGGCTCGATCACAGCGCCGTCGCGCGTGGCCGCTGGCGCGCAACGCGCGAAGACACCGACATCCCACGCCGCGCTCGCGCCAAGGCGCGCGCCGAAGCCGAGGAGGCCGCGGCCCTTCGCGCCGGCGCGCCGGCCGCATACGCGGCGAGCAGCGACGACGCATTCGACGATCGAGCCGACGACGACGCGCACATCGACTTCGACGACAGCGCGGAGCCGCGCGTGGGTGCATGGGATGACGAAGTCGAAGTCGGCGCCGAGGACGCGGCCGATGCGGACAGCCGCGCCGGCGGTGGTCGCGGCGATCGCGCCGGTGGCGGTGGCGCCGGTGGCGGTCGCGCCGGTGGCGGTCGCGCCGGTGGTCGCACCAGTAGCGGCGCCGGCGCTCGCGGCCGCGACCGTGATGGGCGCCTGGATCGTGGTCGCGGCGGTGCTCGCGGCACAGATGGTGGGCGCGAGCGAGATGCGCGGAGCGCCGGCCGTGGGCGCGCCGAGGAAGCTGGTCGCGGCGACGCGCGTTCGCGCGGGCGCTTCGGTTCGCGCGACGCGGGCGG
>CAYUNM010000068.1:0-28875 GCA_964446175.1 uncultured Kofleriaceae bacterium | reverse complement strand
CTGGTCGCGGCGACGCGCGTTCGCGCGGGCGCTTCGGTTCGCGCGACGCGGGCGGCGGCTCGCGGGGCGGTGGCTACGGTTCGCGCGACGCAGGCGGCTCTCGCGACGCGCGCGGTGGCTCTCGCGGCGGTGGCTACGGCTCGCGTGACGCGAGTGGTGGCTCGCGCGGGGGCGGTTATGGCTCGCGTGACGCAAGTGGTGGCTCGCGCGGCGGTGGCTACGGCTCGCGTGACGCGGGTGGTGGTTCGCGCGGCGGCGGCTACGGCTCGCGTGACGCGGCTGGTGGTAAGCGTTCCGGTGGTTACGGCTCGCGCGGCGCGGGCGGTGGCTCGCGGGGCGCCGGTTATGCCTCGGGCGACGCGGGTGGTGGCAAGCGCGCCGGTGGTTACGGTTCTCGCGACGCGGGCGGTGGATCGCGTGACCGGCGCGGTGCCTCGGGCAAGGGCGGTTTCGGATCGCGCGATGCCGGTGGCGGTTCGCGCGGCGGCGGCTTCGGATCGCGTGCCGGTGGCGGTGGTTCGCGCGGTCCGGGTGCCGGTTCGCGCGGTGCGGGTTCCGGTTCGCGCGGTGCGGGGGCTGGTTCGTCGAGTGGCGGCCGCGGCCAGGGCCGCAGCTTCGGGAAGCGCGGCGGTCGGCAGCGCTAGCCGCGACCGATCGGCGGTCGCCTGCTGACACAGCCGCTGGCGTACCTGCTGCAATCCGCGCGCTGCGAGATCCGTACGAACCGTCGTACGAACGACCGTTCGTCCCGATCTCGCAAGCAACCGTTCACGTCTCGGTGCGTGCCGCGTCGGACCGCGGCGCGGCATCGGCGTGGCGGCGGGAGCAGCGCAGGCGCGGTCGTGATAGCGTCGCGGCGATGGAGCTTCGTGCGCTCACCGTGATCGACTCGCTGCAGCCGCAGCTGACGGGGTTTCTGCAGACCGTGTGCGCGGGGTTCATGCCGCTGGAGAACGAGGCGGCCGCGTTCATCGAGATCGCGCCGGGGATCGCGATCAACCAGCTGACGGATGTGGCGTTGAAGTCGACCACGTGTCGGCCGGGCATGCAGATTGTCGAGCGCGCGTACGGGATGCTCGAGCTGCACGACCGGGATAAGGGGCAGGTCGAGGCGGCGGTGGATGCGATCGTCGGGCAGATGGGCGTGCGGCGCGAGGATCGGATCAAGCCGCGCATCATCAGCAGCCAGATCATCACCGGGGTGGCGGGCGAGCAGAGCCAGCTCATCAACCGGATGCGGCATGGCGACATGATCGTGCGCGATCAGACGCTGTATATCTTGGAGGTCTATCCGGCCGCGTACGCAGCGATTGCGGCGAACGAGGCGGAGAAGGCGGCGCCGATTCACCTGCTCGAGGTGATCACGTTCGGCGCGTTCGGGCGGTTGTGGCTGGGGGGCTGGGAGGCGGAGATCAAGGCGGCGGCGGAGGCGGCCGAGGCGGCGCTTGCGAAGATCGCGGGACGTGAAGGCAAGGCGTAGCGTGGTAGTCTGCCCCGGATGCCTACCGCGGGCAGTGGAGCTGTAACGCTCCCCGCAGAGCTCGTCGATTTCTTCGAGAGCGGGGTGTCGATGCTCGTCGGCACGCGCGATGCGGAGATGCGGCCCGAGGTGCTGCGCGCGAGCGGGTGCATCGTGGGGGCGGAGCGGACGCGGCTCGATATCTTGATGAATGTGGAGACGTCGCGGCGGACCGTCGCGAACGTCGCGGGTGGTGGGCCGATCGCGATCACGTTCAATCGGCCGATGGATCATCGAACCGTGCAGGTGAAGGGGCGGTGCGTGGGCGTGCGCGGCGGGACGCCCGCGGACGACGAGGTCGCGCGGCGGTACATCGCGCTGTACAGCGACGCGCTGTACATGATCGGCTTGTCGCGCGCGTTCGTGCGGCGGATGCGCGTCGTGCCGTGCATGGTGGTCGAGGTGGAGGTCGTCGAGATGTTCGAGCAGACGCCGGGGCCCGCGGCGGGGAAGAGGCTCGCGTGAAGCTCGCGGACGTCCCGGAGCGCTGCTTTCAGGGCGTGTTCCCGAGCGTGATCTCGACGTGCTCGGCGGAGGGGACGCCGAACGTCACGTACCTGAGCGAGGTGCATCGCATCGACGGGGAGCGGGTCGCGCTGAGCTGCCAGTTCTTCAACAAGACGAAGCGCAACGTGCTCGAGAATCCGTACGCGTGCATCGAGCTGTACGACCCGATCTCGTTCGAGGCGTTCCGGCTCGAGCTGCGGTACGACCACGAGGAGACGAGCGGCGCGCTGTTCGACGCGATGCGCGTGCGGATCGACGCCATCGCGAGCCACACCGGGATGGCGGGCGTGTTCAAGTTGAAGAGCGCGGACGTGTACGTGGTGACGAACGTCGAGGCGCGCGAGGGATTTCTCGATGCGGTCGCGCTGCCGGCGCCCGAGGATCTCGAGGGCGGGCGTCGCAACGAGATTCGCGGGATCCAGATGATCTCGCAGCGCGTGTGTCGGGCGCGCACGCTCGACGAGCTGCTCGGGACGGTGTTGACGACGCTCGAGGAGGCGCTCGGCTTCGAGCACAGCATGGTGCTGATGCCCGACGAGACGGGCGCGAAGCTGTTCGTCGTCGCGAGCCGTGGCTACGAGGATACCGGCGTCGGCGCGGAGGTCGCGGTCGGCGAAGGGCTCGTCGGGACGGTCGCGAGCGAGCGACGGATCCTGCGGATGTCGGGCGTCGAGAACGAGCTGCGGTACGGGCGGGCGATTCGCGCCGGCGTGTCGCGGACGCGCGAGCGCGGTCGCCTGGCGCCGGAGATCCCGCTGGCGGGGCTCGCCGATGCGCAGAGCACGATGGCGTTGCCGCTGGTCGTCGGCGAGCGGCTGATCGCGGTGCTCGCGGTCGAGAGCCGTGCGCGGCTGGCGTTCGAGACGTGGCACGAGGCGTTCCTCGAGATCGTCGCGAACCAGCTCGCGATGGCGCTCGAGAATGTCGTGCTGCGCGAGCGCGAGGCCGACGAGCCCGACGAGGACGAGCCGCCGGTGCGGCCGTCGGCATCGTCGGTCGGGGCGAAGGCGCTGCGGTACTTCGCGGGCGAGGAGTGCGTGTTCGTCGGCGACGAGTATCTGATCCGGAACGTGCCGGCGAAGATCCTGTGGAGGCTGCTGCGCGAGCATCAGAAGGGACGCACGGCGTTCACGAATCGCGAGCTGCGCGTCGATCCGTTCATCGGGCTGCCGGCGCTGCGCGACAACCTCGAGAGCCGGCTCGTGCTGCTGCGCAAGCGGCTCGAGGAGAAGTGCCCGGAGATCCAGCTGGTTCCGACGGGCCGCGGCCGGTTCCGGCTCGACGTCGCGTGCGCGCTCGCGCTCGAAGAGCGCGCATAAGAAACAATCAAGATCGACTTAGGATCGCGATTTCTGCTTAGGACGCATGGTGGGCTCCATGAAGCTCACGCACACCAGCGTTCTCCTCCTGGGCCTCGCGGCCTGCAGCCACAACAACAACGATAGCGCCGAGCTCGTGAAGCGCGGCCAGCAGCTCGTCTCGATGGGCGGCTGCGCCGACTGCCACACGCCGAAGCGCTTCGACCCGAAGGTCGGCATGCCGGTGCCCGACGACACGCACTTCCTCGCCGGGCATCCCGAGGGCGCGCCGGATCCCGAGTCGCAGCCGGGCCAGACCGACATGGCCGTCATCGGGCCGACGTTCACCAGCTTCAAAGCGGGGTTCGGCATCGTGTACTCGCGCAACCTGACGCCGGATCGCGAGACCGGTCTCGGCGCGTGGAGCGAGCAGCAGTTCATCCAGACGATGCGGACGGGGCATCGCCAGGGCACGGGCCGCGTGCTGCTGCCGCCGATGCCGTGGCAGAACCTCGCGACCGCGAGCGACGGCGACCTCCAGGCGATCTACGCCTATCTCCGCACGATCCCGGCCGTGCACAACCAGGTGCCGGACCCGAAGGTGCCGGCGCCCGCGATCGCGGCGATCGAGGCCTCGTACGCGAAGGTGAAGCCGTGAAGCGCGTCGAGCTGTTCGCGCTCGTGCACAAGGCGCTGCGCCTGCAAAGCGCGCGCGTCGTGACGGAGCTGGCGACGTGCGCGGGCGACCTCGAGGCGACCGGGCGGGCGCTGCGCTCCGCGCGCGAGCTGCTCGCGATGCAGGTCGTGCACGCGCGCGTCGAGGATGCGTTCGTGATCCCGGCGATCGAGGCGCGGCGACCGGGTGCGGCGGCGCGGCTGACCGAGGCGCACGTCGAGCACGGCGCGATCATCGAGCGACTGCGCGTCCGCATCGGCGAGGTCGAGACGCACGCGACGCCCGAGCGCATCCACGCGCTGTACCTCGAGCTGACGCACTTCATCGCCGACAACTTCCTGCACATGTTCGAGGAGGAGACGCTCGCGCAGCCGCTGCTCGAGGAGATCTACTCGCAACCCGAGCTCGCCGCGATCGCGGCCCGCGCGCGAGAGTCGGTGATGCCCGAGGAGGAGCGCCTGTTCGGGCCGCTGATGCTCGCGTCGCTGAGCGCCGTCGAGCGTGAGGGGGGCGGGACCATCGGAAAAACCAGGTGATCGGCTAGGGCCGCGGGCGATCCTTGGCGCTACAGTCCGGGGATGACTTCGACGCTTCCCGCAGCGCTCCGTGCGCCGTTCGCGGCTGGCGGCGCGAGTGCGATCGATGCGCAGCTGGCCAACCGGCTGCTCGGCATCGCGCTCGACGCCGGTGGCGACTACGCCGATATCTACTTCGAGTTCCGCGTGAGCGCGGACTACTCGCTCGAAGAAGAGCAGGTGCGGACGCTGGGCCGCGGCATCACGCTCGGCCTCGGCGTGCGCGTGACGAAGGGCGACGCGACCGGCTACGCGTACACCGAGGATCTCGCGTGGGAGAAGATGGCGCACGCGGCGAAGACCGCGGGCCAGATCGCGATGGGCGGTGGGCATGCGCCCGTCGGCGTCGGCGAGCTCTCGCGCGTCGAGATCCCGAGCTTCTACCGGGTGCCGACGCCGTCGCTGATGGTGCCGGCGGCCGACAAGCTCGCGCTCTTGCGCGCGGCCGACAAGGCGGCGCGTGCGTTCGACCCGCGGATCGTGAAGGTCCAGGTGTCGTTCGCGGAGTCGATCAAGGAAGTGCTGCTGTTCACCAGCGACGGCCGGATGGCGCACGATGTCCAGCCGCTGTTGCGGTTCGGCGTGAGCGCGGTCGCCGAGCGCGATGGCAAGCGGCAGAGCGGCTCGGGCGGCGGCGGCGGGCGGTACGGCATGGATTACTTCGCGCAGGCCACGCGCGATGCGGCGGCGCACGGCAAGGAAGCGGCGCGCGTCGCGATCGCGATGCTCGATGCCGTCGAGGCGCCGGCCGGCGAGATGCCGGTGGTCCTCGGACCCGGCGACTCGGGCATCCTGCTGCACGAGGCCGTCGGGCACGGGCTCGAGGCGGACTTCAACCGCAAGCAGACGTCGAACTACTCCGGGCAGGTCGGCAAGCAGGTCGCGTCGCCGCTGTGCACGGTGGTCGACGACGGGACGATCGCCGGCTCGCGCGGCGCGATCAACGTCGACGACGAGGGCTTCGCCGGTCAGAACAACGTCCTGATCAAGGACGGCGTGCTCGTCGGCTACATGCACGACCGGCTCTCCGCGAAGCACTTCGGCATCGAGCCGACGGGCAACGGGCGTCGCGAGAGCTTCCGCTCGATGCCGCTGCCGCGCATGACGAACACGTCGTTGCTCGGCGGCCAGGACAATCCCGAGGACATCATCAAGAGCGTCAAGCGCGGCATCTACGCGAAGCGCTTCAGCGGTGGTCAGGTGAACATCAGCAACGGCGACTTCGTGTTCTCGCTCAGCGAGAGTTATCTGATCGAAGACGGCAAGCTCACGGCGCCGCTCAAGGGCGTGAACCTGATCGGCAACGGGCCGGATGTGTTGCGCCGCGTCGACATGCTCGGCAGTGACTTCCAGCTCAGCGACGGAATCTGGACGTGTGGCAAGGACGGTCAGAGCGTGCCGGTGAATGTCGGCACGCCGACGGTGCGCATCGCTTCGATCACGGTGGGAGGCACGCAAGCATGAGCGGCGCGCAGCTGACGGAAGCAACGGTGAAGGAGCTGTGCGATGTGGCGCAGCTCGCGGTCGAGCTCGCGAAGAAGGCGGGTGCCGACCACGCGGAGGTGCTCGTACGCGATGGCACCGAGCTGACCGCGAAGGTCCGGCTCGGCGAGCCGGAGCTCGTGCAGGAGGCGGGCTCGCGCGCGCTCGGCCTGCGCGTGCTCGTCGGCGCCAAGCGCGCCGTGACGTACACGAGTGACCTGCGGCGCGAGGCGCTCGAGGCGCTGTGTTCGGAGAGCGTCGCGCTCGCGCAGCTCGCGGAGCCCGACGAGTACGCGCTGCCGCCCGATCCGTCGCAGCTCGCGAAGCAGATCCCCGATCTCGATCTGTATGACCCGGCGGTCGCCGAGGTCGAGGCGAGCTGGGCGCTGCGCGAGGCGAAGAACGGCGAGGCGGCTGCGCAGCGTCACGACAAGCGCGTGACGAACAGCGAGGGCGCCACGTGGTCGCGCGTGCTCGGTGCGACGGCCTTCGCCACGGATGGCGGCTTCGTCGGCGGCTATCGCGGCAGCTACGCGTCGCTCGTCGTCGAGCCGCTGTGCGACGACCTGACGGATCCGGAGAACCCGAAGAAGCGCAACGGCTACTGGTGGACCGCGAGCCGCTTCTTGAACCAGCTCGAGGTCGCGGAGGCGGTCGGCATCGAGGCGGCGCGGCGCACGGTCGCGACGATCGGGAGCCGCAAGGTCGAGACGCAGGAGTGTCCGATCGTGTTCGACCCCGAGGTCGCGCGCTCGATCGTCGGGACGATCTTCAGCGTCGCGAACGGCTCGGCGTTCTGGCGCAAGTCGAGCTATCTGGTCGGCAGGGAAGGGACGGAGATCGCGAGCAAGCTCGTGACGATCGTCGACGATCCGCTGATCCCGCGCGCGCCCGGCTCGCGCCCGTTCGACGGCGATGGCCTTCCCGTGCGCAAGAACATGGTCGTCGAGCGCGGCGTGCTCGCGCCGGTGCTGTGCGATGTCTACTCGGCGCGCAAGCTCGGCCGCCAGTCGACCGCGAGCGCGGGCCGCGGCATCGGCGGCAACCCGGGGCCGACCACGTCGAACTTGATCATGCAGCCCGGTGAAATCTCGCGCGAGGAGCTGCTCAAGCAGACCGGCCGCGGGCTCTACGTCACCGCGCTCATGGGCTTTGGCTTCAACCCGGTGACCGGCGACTTCTCACGCGGTGCGCAAGGCTTCTGGATCGAGGGTGGGGAGCTCACCTACCCGGTCTCCGAGGTCACGATCGCGGCGAACTTCGACCAGATCCTCAAGCGAATCGACCTGGTGGCCAGTGACTTGAACTTGCGCAGCTCGACCGCCGCACCGACGTTCCGCGTATCCCACATGACGCTCGCCGGAACGTCGAAATAAGCCAAGGTTTCGCCGCCTTGACTTGAAACATTGGTGGTGAAACCATTTCGTTCGTGCCGGCTGCCGCGACGGTACCTGGGCTGCCATCGCGCCTGGGGAAGTACGAGCTGCTCTTGCCGCTGGCGGCAGGTGGGATGGCGCGCATCTATATCGGGCGCGCGACCGGCATCGGCAGCTTCGAGCGGCACGTCGTTCTGAAGCTGATCACGCCCGAGCGCGCGAACGATCACACCGCGGTGCAGATGTTCCTGGATGAAGCGCGCCTCGCGGCATCGCTCAACCACCAGAACGTCGCGCAGGTGTTCGAGGTCGGCGAGGACCATGGCATCCACTACCTCGCGATGGAGTACGTGCACGGGCAGGACTCGCGCGCCGTGCTCGCGAAGGCGGGCAGCCAGGGCACGCGGATCCCGCTCGAGCTCGCGCTGACGATCGTCGGTGGCGCGGCGGCCGGGCTGCATCACGCGCACGAGCGCCGCGGCCCCGACGGGCAGCCGCTCGGCATCGTCCACCGCGACGTCTCGCCGTCGAACATCATGATCGCGTACGACGGTGCGGTGAAGCTGCTCGACTTCGGCATCGCGAAGGCGACCGCGCGCTCCGTCGAGACGCAGAGCGGGATCATCAAGGGCAAGTTCGCGTACATGGCACCGGAGCAGTGCCGCGGCCGCGACGTCGATCGCCGCAGCGACGTGTTCTCGCTCGGCATCATCCTCTACGAGATCTCGACGCAGCACCGCTGCTTCCGCGCCGACAGCGACTTCGACACGATGCATCGCATCGTCACCGGAGACGTCGTGCGCCCGACGCGCCTGATCCCCGGCTACCCGCAGGCGCTCGAGGCGATCGTCATGAAGGCGCTCGCGGTCGATCCGGCGCAGCGCTACCAGAGCGCGGGCCAGCTGCTCGAGGCGATCGAGAGCTTCGCGATCTCGGCGCGCATGCCGATGTCGACGATGGCGCTCGGCCGCTTCATGCGCGACATGTTCGGCGACGTCTCCGAGCCGTGGCTCAACCAGGGCCGCGGCAGCGAGCCGGTGATCACGCGCGAGAACACGATCTCGTCGACGAACGGATCCGGCCCGGTGCGCGTCGCGAACGACACGCTGCCCCCGATGGGCGGCATCCCCGACGACGAGGGCAGGTTCCCCGACAGCGGCGGTATCGCCGGACAGACGATGCTCGATCCGCCGCTCCGTCTCGACGACGACGCGCGCAGCGAGCGCGAGTGGAGCCCCAGGCCGTATCCGGCGGCCCAGCTGCCGCTCGCACCCCCGGAGCACGAGAGCTATCCGGTGCTGCCGCGCGACCAGCTGCCCGGCGTGATGCCGCACGGCACGCAGCCGCTGCCTCCGCCGAGCGCGTTCTCGCCGAACCCCGGCTCGGGCTCCGGCTCCGCGCCGTCGCATCCCGCGCTGCCGGGACAGCCGCCGATCGTCAGCACGCGCCACGGCTACGCGAGCGCGGCCCCGAGCCGCGGCGATGTCTCGTACCCGCGCTTCGAGCCGTCTCAGGACGCGGCCGAGATGCAGCTCAAGCCGAACCGCCGGCCGCTGCTGATCGGCGGCGGCATCGCGCTCGTCGGCATCATCGTGCTGCTCGCGGTGTCGTTCAGTGGCGGCAGCGGGCCGAGCAAGGACGAGGCGGCAGCCGTGGATCCACCGGCGGCCGAGACGAAGATGGCGACCCAGCCGGTCGAGGCGCCGAAGCCGCCGGAGACCGCGCCTCCCGCCGACGACATGGTCTCGATCAAGGTCGTCAGCGAGCCCGCCGGTGCCGACGTGCTGATCGCCGGGCAGAAGATCGGCGTCACGCCGCTCGACACCAAGCTCAAGCGCGGCACGAAGCTGCAGCAGTTGACGATCCACCTGCAGGGCTATCAGGACCTCACGTCGAAGATCGACCTCGGCGGCGACTACTCGAACGAGCACGTCAAGCTCGTCGCGATCGGTGCCGAGACCGGCTCCGCCGAGACGGCGACCGTGACCGCGCCGCCGCCTCCTGCGCCGCCCGTCGAGCACAAGAAGACTCCGGCGCCGGTCGAGCACAAGGTCGTGAAGTCCGCGCCGAAGGTCGAGAAGCCGAAGGACGTCGCGCCGCCCAAGCCGAAGTGTCAGCCGCCGAACGCGGTCGATCCGTTCAGCTCACTTCCGGTCTGCGCGCACTAGCGCCGCGTCGATATCGGCGGCCGCGTGCCGCTCGGCGAGCTTGGAGCTCGTGTTGACGATCACGCCGCGCTTCACGGCGGGGCGCTCGGCGATCTGCTTCGCCCACCGCATGAGGTGCGTGTACTCGTGCGCGGCGAGGAACTCCGACGCGCCCTTGTACGTCTTGCCGAGCGCGATGCCGCCGTACCACGGCCACGCGGCGATATCGGCGATCGTGTACTCGTTGCCCGCGAGGTACGCGTTGCCGGCGAGCCGCTTGTCGAGGACGTCGAGCTGGCGCTTGGCCTCCATCGTGTAGCGGTCGATCGCGTACTCGATCTTCGTCGGTGCGTACGCGAAGAAGTGCCCGAAACCGCCGCCGAGCAGCGGGCCGGCGCCCATCTGCCAGAACAGCCACGACAGGCACTCGGTGCGCGCGGCGTGGTCGCTCGGGACGAACGCGTGGAACTTCTCGGCGAGGTACAGCAAGATCGAGCCGGACTCGAAGACGCGCTGCGGCTCGGGGCCGCTGCGATCGACGAGCGCCGGGATCTTCGAGTTCGGGTTGATCGCGACGAAGCCCGAGCCGAACTGATCGCCCTTGCCGATGTCGATCAGCCACGCGTCGTACTCGGCGCCGCGGTGGCCCGCCGCGAGCAGCTCCTCGAGCATGATCGACGCCTTCTGGCCGTTCGGCGTCGCGAGCGAGTAGAGCTGCAGCGGGTGCTTCCCGACGGGCAGCTCCTTCTCGTGCGTCGCGCCCGACGTCGGGCGGTTGATGTTCGCGAACTGACCGCCGTTGCCTGGCTTGTATTGCCACACGGCCGGCGGGACGTAGTCGGTCGTCATGCCGACTGCTTACCCTATACGGAGATTTCGGGTACCTCTCCGTGCCACGAGAGCGTCGCGCTCGTGACGTGGGCAATCTCGTCCGCCGTGACGCCGGGGGCGCGCTCGCGCAGCACGAGGCCGCTCGACGTGACGTCGAGGACGGCGAGGTCGGTCACGATCGTGTGCACGCAGCGCACGCCGGTCAGCGGGAGCGTGCACTCGCGAAGGATCTTCGGCGAGCCGTCCTTGGCCTGATGCTCCATCATGACGATGACGCGCCGGCTCCCCGCGACGAGGTCCATCGCGCCGCCCATGCCCTTGATCATCTTGCCGGGGATCATCCAGTTCGCGAGGTCGCCTTGCTGGCTGACCTCCATCGCGCCGAGCACGCTGACGTCGACGTGGCCGCCGCGGATCATCGCGAAGCTCTGCGCGCTGTCGAAGAACGCCGAGCCCTTGATCGTGGTGACCGTCTGCTTGCCGGCGTTGATCAGGTCGGGATCCTCGTCGCCCTCGTACGGAAACGGGCCGATGCCGAGCAGGCCGTTCTCGCTCTGGAGCACGACGTCGATGCCCGGCGGGATGAAGTTCGCCACCAGGGTCGGCATGCCGATGCCGAGGTTGACGTAGTAGCCGTCTTGCAGCTCGCCGGCGACGCGGCGAGCCATCTGTTCGCGGGTCAGCTTGTTCATACGCGCTTCCTCGTCGTGCGTTGCTCGATCGGCTTCTCGTAGTTCGTGCCCTGGAAGATCCGCTGCACGTAGATCGACGGCAGGTGGACGTGGTCGGGATCGATCTCGCCGACCTCGACGAGGTGCTCGACCTCGACGACCGTGACCTTGCCTGCCTGCGCCATCAGCGGGTTGAAGTTGCGGCTCGTCTTGCGGAACACGAGGTTCCCCCACTTGTCGCCCTTCCACGCCTTGACGATCGCGAAGTCGCCGCGGATCGCGTGCTCGAGCACGCAGTGCTTGCCGTTGATCTCGCGGGTCTCCTTGCCGTCGGCGACCTTCGTGCCGTAGCCGGTCGGCGTGTAGAACGCCTCGATGCCCGCGCCACCGGCGCGCAGCCGCTCCGCGAGCGTGCCCTGCGGGCAGAGCTCGACCTGCAGCTGTCCCGACAGGAACTGCTGCTCGAAGATCTTGTTCTCGCCGACGTAGCTCGACACCATCTTCTTGACCTGGCCCTGCGCGAGCAGGACGCCGAGGCCCTTCTCGGTCGTGCCGCAGTTGTTGCTGACGATCGTCAGGTTCTTCACCTGGCGCCGCGCAAGCTCGGCAATGCAGTTCTCCGGGTTGCCGGAGAGGCCGAAGCCGCCCGACAGGATGGTCGCGCCGTCGAACACGTCTTGCAGCGCCGCCTGGGCATCCGGGTAGACCTTGTTCATCGCTTGTGTCTTACTGCCGATCGGGATGCCGATCATCACGTTGACGACGGATTTCGGCACGCGCGACGGCTACGTCGGCGCGATGAAGGGCGTCATTGCACGCCGCGCGCCGGAGGCCACGGTCGTCGATATCGCGCATGATATCCCTCCCGGCGATATCGCCCACGCGGCATGGGTCGTCGCGACGAGCGCGAACGAGTTCCCGTATGGCACGGTGCACGTCGTCGTCGTCGATCCGGGCGTCGGGACGGCGCGGCGCGCCGTGATCGCGAGTCAGAGCGGCCAGTGGTACGTGGGGCCCGATAACGGCGTGTTCGCGTACGTGACGGAGCGCGCCACGACGGCCTGGGCGATCGAGATGCAGCAGGTCGGCCGCAGCATCAGCCGCACGTTCCACGGGCGAGACGTCTTCGCGCCGGTCGCGGCCTCGCTCGCGGCGGGCGACCCGGCGACGCGCTGGGGGCCGAGCGTGCCGCTCGTCGGCGAGCTGCCCTGGGGGCCGCGGCCGGAGCGCACCGGCCGCGTCGTCCACATCGATCGCTACGGGAACCTCATCACGGACCTGCCGCGCGGCGAGGCCGGCGCCGCCGTGACGCTCGAGGGGCACACGCTGCCGCTGCGCGGCACGTACGAGGACGTCGCGCCGGGCGAGCTGCTCGCGTACATCGGCTCGCAACGGACGGTCGAGATCGCGGTGCGCGACGGGCGCGCGGATACGCGGCTGGCCGTCGTGCGCGGCGCGCTCGTGACGCCGGTGAAGGACGCGGGGCCCTACCGATGAGCGATGCGGAACGCACCGTCGACGTGACCGCGCTGGCGGCGGGCGGCGATGGCGTCGCGCGCGACGAGGGCCGCGTGACCTTCGTGCCGCGCACGGCGCCCGGCGACCGCGTGCGCGTCCGCCTGACGAAGCAGACGAAGTCGTTCGCGCGCGGCGAATTGCTCGAGGTCGTGTCGGCGTCGCCCGACCGCGTCGAGCCGCCGTGCCCGCACTTCAAGCGCGGCTGCGGCGGCTGCGCGTGGCAGCACGTCGCGCGGCCAGCGCAGCTCGCGGCGAAGCAGGCGATCGTCGCCGGCGCGCTGCGCAAGCTCGCGGTGCCGATCGAGCCAGTCGCGGATCCGTGTCCGCCGCTCGGCTGGCGGCGGCGCGCGCGGTTTCACGTCGCGGGCGGGCGCGTGGGCCTCTACCGCGAGGGCAGCCATGACGTGCTGCCGCTCGACGCGTGCCCGCAGCTCGTGCCCGCGCTCGACGCGGCGTACCGCGCGGTCGCGGCGGCCTCACCGCCCGATGGCGAGCTCGCGCTGGCGCTCGGTCACAAGGGCGAGGTCGTCGTCGGCGTGCAGAAGCCATGGAAGCTGGCCGAGAAGCTGGTCGGCAAGGCGGGCATCGTCGGGGTCGTGGCGGGCGAGGGCAGCGTGGGGCGGCCGCGCATCGAGCTCGAGCCGGGCCTGCAGGGCGGGCCGTGGGACTTCGCGCAGGCGAGCGCGGAGGGCAACGCCGCGCTGATCGCGCTCGCGCGCGGTGCGCTCGGGACGACGCCGCGGGTTGACCACAAGGGCGAGCCCCTCGGGTTCGTGCTCGAGCTCTACGCGGGCAGCGGTAACCTCACGCGTGCGTTCCGCGCCGACGGCTGGAGCGTGACGACGAGCGACATCACGCCGGGCGCCGATCTTCTCGGACCGGCGAACGAGGTCCTCGCACGCGTGACGGGCCCGTTCGACGCGATCGTCCTCGATCCGCCGCGCACCGGTGCCGCCGAGGCCGTCGCCGGCATCCTCGCGCACGCGCCGCACACGGTCGTGTACGTCAGCTGCGACCCGGCGACGCTCGCGCGCGATGCCGAGCGCCTCGTCGCCGGCGGCTACCGCGCGGGCCGCGCGTGGCCGATCGACCTGATGCCGCAGACCGCCCACGTCGAGGTCGTGCTCCTGCTGACGCGCTAGTGCGTGTCGTCGAAGTCGTAGTGGTGGTCGGGTCGATCGTCGGCCGTGTGCCACAGGCCATCGGGGCCGGGAGCGGCGTAGTCGGTATAGTCGAGCGCGAGCCCGTCGCTGTCGCGGTGGTAGATCGTGTACCAGGCGAGCGCGTCGTCCGCGGTGCCCCATAGCCCGTCCGAGCCCGCGCCCGTGTAGTAGCTGCTGCCGGTGATCGTGCGGCGTGCGTCGTACGTCGTCGCGTAGCGCGCGTACACGGCGTCATCCGACGTCAGCCACACGTGGTCGGGGCCGGGCCCCAGATACGTCGCCCCGGACGACACGAGCGCCGCTGCATCGAAGCTGTGCGTGTACACCGCATCCGGCACATCGTCGGCCGTGAACCACACGCCGTCGGGGCCGATGCCGTCGTCGGCCGTGCCCGCCATGCCGTCGACGCCGAGCGAGTAGAAGAATACGTGCCGCGCGTACTGATCCTGTGGGTCGAACTCCTGCGTCGAGTAGTCGATCACCGTATCGTCCGCCGTGCCCGCGCGCTGATCCGGCCCGGCGTCGAGCTCGATCTCGCGAACGAGCCGACCGCGCGCATCGTGCTCGTATCGCTGGATGCGCGTGATCACGTCCTCCGCCGTGTTCCACCGGCCATCCGCGCCGGGGCTGTCGTGCGAATCAGACTCCGCCAGCCACGATCCGTCCCACGAGCTCGTCGACAGCGCCGCGACATGGTCATCGGAGGTCTCCCACCGGCCGTCCGCGCCCGGCGCATCGAACGTCCAGTACGCCGTCGCGTTGCCGTTCGGGTCGAGGTCCGTCTGCTGGACACCCGTTACGACATCATCGGCGGTCCCGAACTTTCCATCGGCGCCCGCCGCGTACTGCTTCTGCAGCTGCTTTGCGCCCGACGCGATCACGACCCACTCGGTCCGCGACGACGCGACGTCATCGAGCGTGAACCACACGCCGTCGGTCCCCGCCGCCCCATAACCAAACGCGTGCAGCGCGGCACCGCTGCCGTCGAGCGTCGTCTGGTTCCACGACGTCGGCGCGCCACTGCTGGTGTTGTACTGCACGATGCGTACGACCGGATTCATGCGCGTGCGAAACGCGACGGTCGCGCCCGCAAACGCGTTCCCCGCGACGTCCCGGAGCCCGCTGCCGATCGCCAGCTCGTACGACCTTCCGGCCTCGAGCGGAAACAAGGGCACGAGCGTCACGGTGCGCGTCGCGTCGTCGTACGCCGGCGTCGTGAACACGGGCGAGCACGACCAGCACCCGAGCGAGAACGCATCGGGCGTCACGCTCGCCGGATCGAGCGGCTCGTCGAACACGAGCGTCAGCGTCGCCATCAACGTCACGCCAGTCGCGCTCGCCGCGGGAGTCGAGGACACCAGCATCGGCGCCGCCGTGTCCATTGGCCCGCCGCTGCCCCCGCCGGCATCCGGCCCGGGCGCCGTCACATGGCCGCACGCGCACAAACCACAGGCAATCCACGCGCTCAGTTGCTTCATGTCGAGGCAGAGCCGGCTCGCGACGCTTGTGACTACTTCTTTTTCGCGGGCGCCCGGCATCCCCTCTTCGCATCGTCGCAGTGACACCGCACCTTCGCGAAGTCGCCGCTGTTGTCGGTGCTGCGCGCGGTCGATCCGGCCGGGCACTCGAGGATCTTCGTCACGATGTTCGTCTGCTCGAACACCGTCCCATCCGTCTCGAGCAGCACGCACGTCATCGCCGTGCTCGACGTCCCTTCCTTCACGTCCTTGTACGTCTTGTGGTTACCGTGCTTCGCGAGGTCGTCGACGCCCGCCTTGCACGCGTCGGCCGCCGCCGCGAAGTGCGTGTCGATGCCGCTGATCTTGTAGCTGACGGTGCCGTCGAGCCACGTGTCACCGCCGGCGGTGGCAAGGCGAGCGGTGAGGGCGAGGGCGATGAAGACGAGGTGTTTCATGGTGCGTGGTAGAGCCGCCCGGCCTCGGTTGTGACCTCGGAGTGTTCAGTCGTCACCGAGTTGCGGTTGTGGCTGCGCGTAGAGGTCGCCGTCGGTCATGTGATCGATCTGGTTCTGTCTCGCTGCGTCATCGCGATATTCCTTCGCAGCCTGAGCTCCCTGGTCCGCATCGTCTTTCATCGGGATGCGGCGGTACACCGCGACGATCCTGGCATCGTGCAGCAGCTCCTCGCAGACCAGCGCTTCGGCGCGAGGCTTGTCGAGGCGCTCTGGATCGCCGTGGACGTCGATGCCAGCGAGGTACTTGTCGTGTCCGTTGATCTGGAGAGCGCCACTCGGCTGCGCCTCGACAAACTCCGCCGCATTTGCTCGCCAGGAATCGAAGTACCCGAGGCGCCGAACCTCGAGCGCGTAGCCCGCGCAGCGCACGACGGCAGTGGTCGGGTCGATCTGGATCGTTTTTCCGCCGAGGTGCTGGGCGACCTTCGCGATCGCGAGGCTCGTCGCACCTTGGAGGATCTCCATCTCCTGCACGCGGTTACGTTGGTTCCCGTCCTGTGCAACGGTCCCGAGCTTCCCGACACCGGCCGCATTCCCCGTGAGCTCGAGGATCTCCGCGAAGTCCGAGGGAAGCTCGCCGTTGCGGATCTTCGTCATGATCTTGTGATTCGCCTTGAACTTCGCTTGCGCTATGGCCGTGAAGCCAGCGCGCGCCTTTGCAGCCATTTTTGCGGAGGCGGCATCGGCCTGGGCGTCGACGATGTCCGCCGGGTACTTCCGCAGCAGCTTCTGTCGATCGAGCTGGCCCTGTGCGAAGCCTTGTGACCCGTACTTGTCGGCGGCGCCCGCGGCCTGGTTGCGAAGCGCCGCGTCGTAGCACGTGGCGTAGTCACTGATCGCCTTGAATGCGTCCGTGCTGATCTTGGCGATGTCATCGCCTTCGCTGACGTCGATCGCCGCACCGACAAAGAGCAGCACGGTCGCGACGAGCGCCGCAGCAGCGGCCGCTGCGCTCGCGGCGGCGTCGACGGCGGCATCGGTCGCGAATCGCTCGGCGAGCCACTCGGCGATTTCGGCGTAGTCCGGCGTCGCCCTGACCGTGATCTTGCCGGCTGGCGTGAGCCTCAGCGTCAGCCCGCTCGGGGAGTTGAAGTCGTACGGCTGGAGCTTGATCCCGCTCTCGGCTTCGAGGCTGATGGGCTCGAGCTTCTTGTCCTTGAGGTCGAGCAGCTTCACCTTGATGCTCGCGAGGTTGATCGACGCTCCACCGTAGCTCGTCTCGATGGCACCGGTGCCGCCGAGCTCGACGCCGTCCCTCGTGAGCTCCAGGCCACCGCCGTACTTCGGCGTCACGCCGCCCCAGAACCGCGGCCCCTCTCGCTCGACCTCGAGGGTCACCTTCTCCTTTGAGATCGTCACCTCCGCAAGCTTCTTCTGTTCCTCCTCCTCGTTGGAGTCTGCGATGCCAGGGCCCGTGATGTCGGTGTTGGCCTTTCCGTTGCGAAGGACCCAGTCGATGCTGCCCTCGAACTCGGCTTCGAGATCGACGCCGCGCAGCGGCTTTCCCGATCCCAGCGGGACCTTCGCGAGCGTGACCTTGCCGCTCGGCTTGATCCCGATCCCGCTCGGCCCGCTTTCCTCGGACTTGCCGCTCTCGCCTTTGGCCTCTTCGCGCATGATCTTGCGCGCGAGCCCCGAGGCGCCGCTAACGGACGCCGGCGCGCCGCTCACCATCGCATCCGCCGCCCGGTCGGCCTCGACCTCGTGCGCATCGCCTGCCGACGACACCTCTAGCTTGAACTGCGCACCGCGGCTCGCGCCGCCCGCCTGCTGGACCGTGTGCGCGACCTCGTGCGCGAGCAGGTGCTCGCCCGCCGCGGACGTCGGGCTGTAGTGGCCCGCGCCGAAGTGGATGTCGTTGCCGACGGTGTAGGCCTTGGCGCCGACAGCGTTCGCAGAGGCGGCGGAGTCGGCGCCGTCGTGGACTCGGACTGACGACAGGTCGGCGCCCAGCGACTGCTCGAACTTGTCGCGCAGGTGGTCGGGCAGGGCTCGCCCGCCGCCCGATGAGGACGCGCGTGCGACGTAGTCGGCGGCGTCGGCGGCGACGCCGTTGTCGTCGCGCTGCTTGCGCATCACGATGCCCGAGGGGAGCGGGCCGGTCGGGCCGGTGAGGTCCTGCGCGCGCGTGCCGCGGGCCGGGGCGCGCGCGGGGTCGGCGTGGGTCGCGGCCTCGGAGAGGCGGTCGTGATCGAGCTCGTGGGACTTGGACATGGGGCCTTTCATTCGAGGGAGCCCGAGCTGGAGAGCTTGCCCAGCTCGGCGAACTCGAGCGTGACGGCGCGCTCGAGGTGGCGCTGGTCGAGCGCGGACTCTTCCTGGGCGGCGAGGAACGCGGCTCGCAGGCAGGCGTTGCGGATGTAGCCGCCGGCGAGCTGGTACTTGCGGGCGAGCTTGTCGAGCGCGAGCTCGCCGGCGAGCGGGAGCTGGGGCGGGAGGTGGACGCGCCAGAGCTGCTCGCGCGTGTCTTCGTCGGGGAACGGGAACGAGAGGCGGAAGGACAGGCGGCGCTTGAAGGCGGGGTCGATCGAGCCGCCGAAGTTGGTCGTGAGGATCGCGATGCCCTCGAATGCGTCGAGGCGCTGGAGGAGGTAGTTGACCTCGAGGTTGGCGTAGCGGTCGTTGGAGGAGCGGACCTCGGTGCGCTTGGCGAACAGGGAGTCGGCCTCGTCGAAGAGCAGGATCGCCTGGCCGTCCTCGGCGGCGTCGAAGACGGTCGCGAGGTTGCGCTCGGTCTCGCCGATCCACTTGGACATGACCTTGGAGAGGTCGACCTGGTAGAGGTCGAGGCCGAGCTCGCGCGCGATCACGCCGGCGACGAGCGTCTTGCCGGTCCCGGGTTGGCCCTGGAAGAGGGCGGTGATGCCGCGCGAGGTGGTGAGAGCGGCGCCCATGCCCCAGGTCTCGTAGACCTGACGGCGGTGCCGGACACGGCCGACGAGCTCGCGCAGCGAGTCGAGGACGTCGGGAGGTAGGATCAGGCTGGCCCACGTGGCGGTGCGCTCGATGCGGTGGGCGATCGTTGCGAGGCGGGCGTCGCGCGTCTGACGAATGAAGGCCTCGATCGCAGGCGTCGCGTCGTCGGTGATGGTGCCCGCGGCCGCGATCGCGCGACGGATCAGGCCGGGGCCGATCCGATAGCGGGCGGCGAGGGTGGCGGGATCGCCGACCCAGAGGTTGGCGGCAGCGAGCTGGCGCTGCCAGACGGCGAGACGCTCGGTCTCGCCCAGGACCGGCAGATCGATCTCGAGGTGGCCCGGGTCGAAGGGGAGCGCGGTATCGGGCGCGGTCACGATCGCGAGCGGGCCGGGATGAGCGCGCACGACCTCGGTCACGGTCTCGTTGACCGTGCGTTCGCCGAAGCTGATCGTCTCGAGGTTCGTGATGCACGGGATGAACCCGGCGAGGTAGCTGCGACGCAGGAGCGTGCGTAGCGCGCCGGCGAACGCGTCGGGCGAGCGTGGGAGGCGAGCGGCGTCGATCGTCGCGAGCGCGCGGTTGGCTTCCGCGGAGAGCGCGGCGAGGAGCGTGCGGCGACCGGTGCTGGGCCGGCCGCGAACGGCGATGCGGGCGCCGGCGATGGGCGCGGAGAGGGCGGCGAGGGCGGCTGGCAGCACGCCGGGGGCGAGGTCGAGATGCTCGAGAGCCGGTGGAGTCGTTCGCAGGGCGACCGCGCTGCTGAGGTCGGGCGGCTCGGCGCGCAAGCGGGCGACGATCACCGGATCGACGACGATCGCCGCGAACGGACGCGGATGGTCGCCGGCGAGCTGGAGCGCGCCGCTGCGCAGGAGAGGCGCGCGGGCGTCGAGCTCGTGCGCGATGTCGTGCGGCGAGCAGGCGGGCAGCAGCGACGCGAGCAGGTGCTCGTCGACGAGCGGCCGGTTCGGATCATTCGCGAGGATCCCGTAGAGGCGCGCGACATCACCGGACAGGGCGGGGGCGGCGGCGGCGAGCAGGATGTCGACGGCGAGCGGCGACAGCTCGAGCTCCCCGGCGAGCGCTCCGAGCGGCGTTGCTGGACCGCGACGTGCGCGATCGACGGCGAGCTCGGCCGCATGGGCGTTCGCCTCGGCGCGCGCGGCCGCGAGGTGCTCGCGCGCGAAGCCGCCGTTCATGCCGAGGATCGCCGCGACCTCGTGCTCGTGCGGGTGCGCGCTCTCGTTTCCGTAGCCGAGGCGGCGCGTGTCCCAGCCGACGGCGATCGCCACGAATGCCCAGCGAGCGACGAGCGCGAGCTCGCGATCGAGTTGGGCGCGTGCGTGGGCGAGCGAGAGCGGTTCGTGATGTGCGCGTGGCTCGAGCGCGCGCAGCGCGAGGGGTCGCTCGAGCACCGGCGCGGGCGCGGGCGGCGCGGGCGGCGGCGGCGTGGGCAGGCCCGGCGCCGGGGAGATAGCTGGGTCCGCGATCGGCTCGGCGACCGGCTCCGTGCGCGCGCGCAGCGCGCCGTCTAGCGAGAGGATCGCGAGGGAGTCCCCGGTTCGCACGGCGAGCAGGCGGCCGTCGCGATCGATCGCGATGTCGTCGGCCGGCAGCGCGGCCTCGCCGAGCGTGCGCCCGAGCCGCACGTCGATCGCGGTGAAGCGCTGTCCGTCGTGCACGACGAGCACGCCGCGGCGTGCGGCGAGACGAAGCAGGCCCGCGGGCAACGTGATGCGATGGCGGAGCGCGCCCGCGGTCGTCGCAACCCAGAGCTCGCGACCGGCCGCGCGCTCGATGACGAACGCGACGCAAGCGCCGTCGAACAGCGCGGCGGCCGCGGCGAGCCGCGCACCGACGGGCAGCGTCCAGCGCGTCGCGCCGAGCCGGATGTCGTTGCCTGCGACCGTCGCGTGACGACGCCCGGCGAACGCGAACGCCGCGTCTCCCTCGAGCGGCAGCTCGGTCAGGGCTCCGAAGTCGTCGAGCCACGCGCGCCTTCCACATACCGCCGCGGCTGCGCCGGTGAGCGCGGGGGCGAGGCTACCGGTGTCGAGCGGCAGCGGGACGCCGAGCGAGCGGCCGTCGAGGGTCCAGCGCTCGAGCCCGCCGGCGCCGAGCGTCCAGAGCTGGTCGCCGAAAGCGGCGAGCTCGCGTCCGCCGTCGACGACGATCCAGCGCGTTGGGCCGTCGACTCCGGCGATGGCGACGCCCGCGCCTGCGAGCATCGCGACGTGCTTGCCATCGTGCGTGAACTGGAGGGCAGAGGAGACGAGCGTCGTCACGCAGCGATCGAGCCGGCTCGCCGCCATTGTGACAGCCGCGCAACCGCGCGAAACCTCAGGCGCGGGCGCGGGCCTTGATCTCGGTCTTGAGCCGCTCGAAGCGCTTGCGCAGCGCGGCGGCGTGCTTGTCGAGCGCGGGCGGCGATGTGTCGGCGCCGTCGGGGGCGAGGACGCGGGCGATGTCGCGCCATGGCAGGCCGCGGTTGATGCGCAGGATCAGGAGCGTTTGATCGTCGGGGGCGAGCTCGGCGCGCAGGCGTGCGATCTTGTCCTTGGTCTCGGTGCGCAGGAACGTGGCGGTGCGGCTGCGTACCTGCTCGACGAGCGCGTCGAGCTGCGCGTCGTCGAGTGCGATCGCTCGGCGGCGATGCGGGTCGCGCTTGACGCGTGCGAGCGCGTTGCGCGCGAGGTTGTACGCCCACGTGCGGAACGTGCACTCCCAGTGGAAGCCCGGCAGGCCACGCCACATGAACTCCGCGAAGATCGAGAATGCGTCACGTGCGTCGGTCTCGTTGCGCGTGATCGCGACGAGGTAACCGAGCACCTCGTCTCCGTAGCCGCCGAGGGCGGCCGTCGCGGCCTCGGACCAGCGCGCGCCCTCGGCCGCGGCGCGAATGCGCGCCTCGAGCGCCGCGCGGTCCTCGCTCATGGATGGGCCTTCAGCCAGGCCGCGGCCTGGTCGCTCTGCGCCTTGTACGGGCCGCCGAGTGCCGCGAACGCATCGCGAGCCGCGGCTGCCTCGGCACGGGCGCGTGCGCGATCCCCGCCGGCGCGCCACAACGCATCGGCGTACGCCATGTGGACCTCGGCGGCGGTAGGCGGCGGCACGTCCTTGCTCGATGCGACGAGCGCGACCATCGGCGCGAGCAGCGCGGCGGCCTCCGCGTGCCTGCCCTCGGCGACGAGCGTGTACGACAGCTCCGTGCGCGGGTACACCGCATCGGGCGATTTGTCGCCCAGCTTGCCTTCGACGACGCGCACGGCTTCGCGGCCGTTGCGCTCCGCCTCGACGAGCTTGCCGGTGCCGCGCTGGATGTAGGCGAGCAGCGTGTAGTCGCTGTTCAGCTGCGGGTTGTCGTGTCCGAGCGTCGCGAGGTGACCGGCGAGGCCCTGCTCGGCGTGCGGAAGTGCATCGGCGAGGTGGCCGAACGTCGCGAGCATGACGCCAAAGTTCGTCTCGACGTCGGGCAGGCGCGGCGAATTCGGGACGTGCTCGTGCAGGATCTGGAGCTCGCGCTCGAACGCGGCGCGTGCGGCTTTCTCGTTGCCGCTGTTCATCTCGATCACGGCAAGTCCGTCGAGCGCGCTCGCGACGTGGGCGTCGGCGCCGTACCACGCTTCGAGCGCGGCGATCGCTTGCTGGATGTGCGCGCGAGCGTCGTCGAGCTTGCCGACGCGGCCTTCGATCTGGGCTAGCTCGACCAGGTAGTCGAGGTACGTTGGGTGATTCTTGCCGAGGCCGGTCTCGGCCGCGGCGAGCGAGAGACCGATCTCGTCGCGCGCCTCCGGGAACCGTCCCGCGGCCTCCAGCGCGAGCGCGACGTTGTGGTGCGTCGCGGCGATCTGGAACTTGTCGTCGGGGGTCTCGCGGTCGACGATCGCGACGGCTCGGCGCCGCGCCGCGAGGCTCGCGTCGAGGTCGCCCGACAGGATGGCGAGCTCTGCGGCGACATCGAGCAGCCGCGTGTCGAGCTCGGGATCGTGGGCGACCCGCTTGCTCAGCGCCGTGGCGAGATCGAACCACGGCTTCGCGTCGCTGCCGCGCCGCGCGTCGGCGAGGCTGCTCGCGAGGCCGGTCATCGCCCAGACGGCGCCGAGATCGTCTCCGCTCGCGGTCGCCTCGGTGGCGATCTGCTGCATCTCGGCGCGTGCGCGCTCGGAGGCGCCGGCGCGGAGATCGAGGCTCGCCTTCGCGAGCGTCGCGCGGTGGATGACGGGCGGCCAGCCGGTCGCGGTCGCCGCGGCCAGCGTGCGCTCGCCCAGCGCCGCCGGATCCTTCGCATCCTCGTGTATGTACGCGAGCCGCGCTGTCGCGATGTCCTCGCTCGCGCGTTCGATCGCGGTGCGCACCTTCGGATCGGCGGGCAGGGCGGTCTCCTTCGCGAGGCTGGAGACATCTCCGCAGGCGGCGAGATCCGGCAGCACCGCGAGGTCGCTCGGGGCGCGGGCGACGACGGCGCGTCCACCGGGCGCCCAATCGGCGAGCATGGCCGCGAGCTGGGCGCGCGCGCCGACGAGGCACATCATCCGGCGGTCCATCAGCGCCTCGGACTGCGAGCCGTCGACGCGCGTCGCGGTGCAAGCCGCGTGATGAGCCGCGATCCATGCGTTGGCGTAGGCGTCGACACGCGGCCGCAGCGACGCGAACACGGTCGCGCCGCCGGCGGCGGTGAATGCATTCTCGATCGCCGCGGCACGGCTGCCGTTCCAGGTCGGCGCGAGCATCGCGGCGTCGTCGGTGCACGGCACGGTGCGCTGATGCAGCGCGAGCGGGATGACGACCGCCGCGGTGACCGCCACCCCGCCGAGTGCGAGCAGGACGCTGCGCCGGCGCTCGCGGCGCAGCACGGCGAGCAACGGCGCGAGCGAAGGCCAGCGATCGTCCGCACGCTTGCGCAGGGCCCGGCGCAGCGCGAGCTCGACGTGCCGCGGGACACCGCTGCGGCGCGTGGTCGCGCGCGGCTCGGACGAGTCGATCGCGCGCTCGACCTCCGCGGGCGTCGCGCCGGCGAACGGGCGCGCGCCGTACAGCGCCTCCCACAGCGATGCCGCGAATGCGAACTGATCGGCGCGCGCATCGACGGCATCGCCGGCGAGCTGCTCGGGGGCCATGTACGCGGGCGTACCGACGATCGCGCCGACGCGTGTGATCTCGACGGACGATGGCGCCTCGCCGTCCTCGGTGGTGACGACCTCGCGCGCGAGCCCGAAGTCGGCCACGCGTGGGCGGCCGTCGTCTCCAACGAGCACGTTGTCGGGCTTGAAGTCGCGGTGGACGATGCCAGCGGCATGCGCAGCCGCGAGCCCGTCCCCGGCCGCGCAGTACAGCGCGATGATCTCGTGGGCGGTTCGCTTCCTCGCCGCGAGCCAGCCGCGGGCGGTGCCGGCACCGACGTATTCCATCGCGACGAACAGGCGCCCCGCCACCTCGCCGACCTCGTGGATCACGACGACGTTCGGATGCGACAGACGCGCGAGAGCCTGCGCCTCGCGCTCCATGCGTGCGAGCGCGGAGGCGGAGACCGTCGAGCCGACCTTCAGCGCGACGTCGCGATCGAGCCGCGTATCGCGCGCGCGGTACACGACCCCCATGCCGCCTTCTCCGATGGCGGCGACGACCTCGTACTTGCCGGCGACCCGTTGCCCCGCGCTCAGCGGACCATCGGTGCCCGGCGGCGCGCCCGGGGCGGCCGCCATCTCGCGCAGCAGGGATGCCGCGGAGCCGAGGTCCTCGCGGTCCTCGGGCGTCGATTCGATCGTCGGTGCGTGCGCGAGCGAATCGCGCGGCTCCGCCTCATCCACCACGTTCGGAGTGTAGCCCGAAATGCCTCACCGTCGGCTAACGAGCGGGAGTCCTCGTGCGCGGTCACGCTTGCGCCATGGAGAGACGCGACTTCCTCAGGACCGGGCTCGTCGGGATGGCCTGTGCGAGCGGTGCGGCGAGCGCGGGCGGCGGCGGTAGTGGCGGCGCCAGTCGCGGCGGCAGCGGCAGCGCCGCCGCGTCGGATGCCGCGCTCGACGCGAAGGACCTGCTGCGCGTCGGCGATGCGGGCGAGCTGCGCGGCGAGATGCTGTATCGCACGCTGGGCAAGACCGGCGAGAAGGTCTCGCTGATCGGCATGGGCGGCTTTCACCTCGGGCAGAAGTCCGTCGGCGAGAAGCTCGCGACGAAGCTGATCCACGCGGGCCTCGACCGCGGCATCAACTTCCTCGACAACTGCTGGGACTACAACAAGGGCAACAGCGAGACGTGGATGGGGAACGCGCTCGCGCAGGCCGGCTATCGCAAGAAGGCGTTCCTGATGACGAAGCTCGACGGCCGGACGAAGGAGTCGGCCGCGAAGCAGCTCGACGAGTCGCTCAGGCGCCTCAAGACCGACAACATCGACCTCGTGCAGATCCACGAGAACATCCGCTTCGACGACGCCGATCGCGTGTTCGCGGAGGGCGGTGCGATCGAGGCGTTCGTCGCCGCGAAGAAGGCCGGCAAGCTGCGCTTCATCGGCTTCACCGGGCACAAGGATCCGCGCATCCACCTCTACATGCTCGAGGTCGCGAAGAAGCACGGCTTCGCGTTCGACACCGTGCAGATGCCGCTCAACGTGATGGACGCGCACTTCCGCAGCTTCTCGCACGCGGTCGTGCCCGAGGCGCACGCGGCGGGGATCGGAATCCTCGCGATGAAGACGATGGGCGGCGGCGTGTTCCCCAGGAGCGGCGCGCCGGTGACGCCGATCGAGTGCCTGCACTACGCGATGAACCTGCCGACGAGCGTGGTGATCACGGGCATCGACAAGCCGGAGATCCTCGACCAGGCGTTCGAGGCCGTGAAGAAATTCAAGCCGATGAGCGCGGCCGAGGTCGCGGCGCTCGTCTCGAAGACCGCCGCGTACGCGAAGGACGGCCACTACGAGCTGTTCAAGACCACCGGCCACTTCGACGGCACCGCGAAGAGCCCGGACTGGCTCGGCGGCGAGACCGACGCGGTCAAGAAGATCGCGCCGCCGGCCTAGGCTTCGGCCGACGCGGGCTTCGCGAGGTCGCCACGCTGCGCGAGCAACGCGTGCACGACGTGGCGCTGATCCGCTTCGCTCGCGAACCAGTCGCGCGGGAACGTGTGCGCCTTGTCGCCGGTCTCGATCACGAGCACGGGCGAGCTCTTGTTCCACGGCACGCTGCGCCGGAGGAAGTATACCGCGGTGACGTCCTTGGGCGCGAGCACCAGCGGGTTCGGACGGTGCGCGCCGCGCGGCAGCACGACCTGGGTGGGCGACACCTTGATCGTGCCCGGCGGGTAGATCATCGTCAGCGCGAGCTGGACGGCGCGGACGATGCCCCACGCGAGCACCGCGTAGCCGCCCCAGACGCCGACCGTCCCGAGCTTCAGGATCATGAGGATCCCGCCGATCGTGCCTCCGATCGCCCACGCGATCACGCGCCGGCGCGAGACCTCGAGCTCGATCTCGGTGCTGTCGCGGGAGGCTGGCGCTTCAGCGTCGCCAGTCGCGGGTGAGGTCGCGGACGCGGGCTTGGATCTCGTCGAGGCTGACATGCTGCAAACGCCGCGCGGAGACGACTACCTCACCATCTACCACGACGTCGGTGATGGCGCGAGACGAGAGCGCGTAGACGACGTTCTTTTCAAGGGCTTGGACCGGCCAGAGCGACGGATCGTCGAGATCGAGGCCCACGAGGTCGCAGCGGTACCCGGGGGCGATCCGCCCAACCGGCAGCCGGAGGACCTCCCCGGCGGTCCGCGTGCCGAGCGCGAAGCAGGTCTCGGCGTCGATCGCCTGGCCGTCGCAGCGGTGGACCTTCTGCAGCAGGGCCGCCATGCGCATCTCGTCGAACACGCTGACGCGGTTGTTCGAGCAGCCGCCGTCGGTGCCCAGGCCGACCCGGACCCCGCGCGCGACGAGATCGACGAGATCGGTCACGCCATCGCCGAGGAACATGTTCGACCCCGGGCAGTAGGCAAGCGACCCGCCGCGCTCGGCGAGCAGCGCGCGCTCGCCGTCGTCGAACCAGCAGCCGTGCACCGCGATCATCGCCGACATGTCGACCTGCAGCTGGCCGACCGCGACGAGCGGCCGCTTGCCGAACCGCTCGAGTGACTGGTCGACCTGCCACTTCTCCTCGGCGAGATGGATGTGCCACGGCACGCCGGCGTTCGCCGCGCATCCGGCCCCGGCCTCGATCATCGCCGGCGACGCGCCGTGCTGGCTGTGCGGCGCGGGGTGGACGGTCGTGAGGTAGCGCGTCGGGTCCTTGTACTTCGCATGCAGGGCCTCGAAGCTCGCGACGGCCTGCGGGATCGTCTCGCGATAGGCGGCGGGCGCGCCCTCCCAGTCGTAGAAGCAGCGCGCGAGCACGATGCGCATGCCGAGCCGCCGCGCGGCGTCGATCGTCGCCGACGCGTGCTCGTTGCCCTGTGCGTTGAGATAGTAGAAGTCGCAGACGGTCGTCACGCCGTGCAGCAGCATCTCGCCGAACGCGAACAGCGCGGCGGTCGCCATGTCCTCGGCGCCCAGGCGCGGCGAGTACTTGTACAGCGCGCGATCGCGCCACTCGAGGAACGGCAGGTCGTCGCCGATGCCGCGCAGCAGCGACTGGAAGCTGTGGTTGTGCGTGTTGACGGTGCCCGGGACCATCGCGCGGCGGCTCCAGTCGATCCGCGTCGCACCCTCGGCGCGCGGGTCGGCCGCGACCTCCGCCGGGTCGCCCACCGCGACGATCTCGCCGCCGACCGCGAGCACGCTCGTCGAGCCGCGGGCGCCGTCGTCGGTGAGTGCGCGATCCGCCGTGACCAGGACGTGCATGGCGCGAACACTATCACCCCACCGTGCTAGCTTGCGGCGCGTGGCAGGCGACAAGCGCGACCCGATCTACGTGTTCCACTCGGAGCACCCGATCCTGATCGAGCGCGCGGTCACCGAGCTGCGAGACGCCGTGGTGCCGCCGGCCGCGCGCGGCTTCAACTACGACGTGGTCGAGGGCAAGCCCAAGGCGTCGCAGATCGTCGCGCTCGCCCAGACGCTGCCGATGATGGCGGCGGCGCGCATGGTGTTCGTCCGCGACCTGTCGCTGCTGCCCGCCGACGAGGGCGAGACGCTGCTCGACTACGTCGCCAAGCCGAACCCGTCGACGGTGGTCGTCGCGCTCGCGTCCAAGCTCGACAAGCGCCTCAAGCTGTTCGCCCAGCTCTCGAAGAAGGGCTACCTGCACGTGCTCGAGGCCCCGCGTCAGCTCGGCGCGTGGGTGCGCGACGAGGCGAAGGCGCGCAACGTGAAGCTGGACGCGGCGGCGGTGCAGCGCCTCGTCGATGCGGTCGGCTCCGACCTGTCGCGGCTGGCGCTCACGATCGAGCAGCTCGGCCTGTACACGGCGGGCAAGCCCGTGACGTCGGATGACGTCGACGAGCTGGTCGCCGATACGCGCGAGCGCTCGGTGTTCGAGCTCACGGACGCGATCGGCGCGGCGGACCGCGCGCGCGCCCTGGCCGCGGTGGCGGCGCTCTGCGACCAGCGCGAGAGCGCGGTCGGCGTGGTCGTCATGCTGGCGCGCCACATTCGCCAGCTATCGTTGCTGCATCACATGCGCGCGTCGCAGACGCCGCGCGGCGAGTGGGCATCGCGAATCGGCGTGCCGCCGTTCGTCGTCGACAAGCTGATCGCACAGGCGCGCTCGTACACGCCGGCCGCGCTCGCGGCGGCGACGCGAAGGCTGGCCGCGGCCGACCGCGCGCTCAAAGGGGACATCACGCTGACGTCGGCGAGCTCGCCGTTCACCGGCCCGCAGATGAAGGCGCTCGGGCGCGACCTGGGCGAGCGCGTGATCCTCGAGAGCGTGGTGGATGGCATCGTCGAGCTCGCGGGCGCGTAGGTAGCTCGCGGGCACGTACGTGGTTCGCGGGCGCGTAGGTAGCTCGCGGGCACAGGATGCTGCTCGGGCCTCGGTCGGGGGCTCGACCTGCGCGCGTCTTGCGCACGCGTCGCGCCTCGCGCCAATTCGTGCACCGCGAGCGGGGCACCCCACAATCGCGCGAGTCACGCCGCCTGCGCGCCGCGCGCGACGGTCGAGAGCCCCCGACCTTCGGCAGCCCGAAGCACATGGGGGGAGCACAACGCACGGGCAGGGCGGGTGCAGTTCGCGCGCACGGGCAGGGCGGGTGCGGTTCGCGCGCACGGGGAGGGCGGGTGCGGTTCGCGCGCACGGG
>CAYUNM010000067.1:23687-38737 GCA_964446175.1 uncultured Kofleriaceae bacterium | reverse complement strand
CCCTCCACCACCAGCAGCCCATGCCCGCCCTCCACCACCAGCAGCCCATGCCCGCCCTCCACCACCGGCAGCTCCATGACGACCTCCACCACCAGCAGCTCCATCCCCGTCGGCTGCAACAGTGCTGCGCGCTCTCGATGGGCGCTCGCGACCGCTCCGTACCGCTCGCGCTCGGGATCTCCCTGCCGCGCCGTCAGCGCATGCGTGCACCGGCCCGCGCGGTATCGCGCACGTCGCTCGGCTCGCGACCACACGCGACGGACACCGCGCGCGGCTCACGTGCCAAACCTCGACGCTCGCGCGCCAGACTCGACGCTCGCGCGCCAGACTCGACGCTCGCGCGCTGGACCTCGCGGCTCGCGCGCCGGGCGGCGCGCCTTGCGGCTGCCTACGCGCGCGGCTGCTGCTGCCTACGCGCGCGGCTGCTGCTGCGTGCAGCAGTGGAACGCGCCGCCGCCCACCACGACCTCGCGGCTCGGCAGGCCGACCACGCGGCGGTCCGGGAACATCGCGGCGATCGCGTTGACCGCGGCCTCGTCGGCGGCGACGCCGTACGTCGGCACGGCGACGACCGTGTTGCCGATGTAGAAGTTCATGTAGCTCGCCGGCATGAGGTTGCCCGCGCGGTCGGTGACCGCGCCCGGCGAGGGGACCGTGCGCACCTGGAGGCGCTCGCCGCCCGCGGTTCGGGCGGCCTCGAGGTCGCGGATGATCGCGTCGAGGGCGTCGCGGTTCGGATCGTCCTTTGCGGGCGCCATGCACGCGACGACGCCCGGCGCGACGAAGCGCGCGATCGTATCGATGTGGCCGTCGGTGTGATCGTTGTGGAGGCCCTGGTCGAGCCAGACGATGTGGTCCACGCCGAGCGCCCAGCGCAGGCGATCTTCGAGCGCGGCCGCGTCGAGGCCGGGGTTGCGGGCGCCGCCGAGCAGGCACTGCTTGGTGGTGAGCAGCGTGCCCTCGCCGTCGACCTCGATCGCGCCGCCTTCGAGGACGAAGTCGAAGGACGCGCCGCGGACCTTCGTCGCGCGCATGACGTGAGCCGCGACCTCGGTGTCGCCAGGCATGACGTACTTGCCGCCCCAGCCGTCGAAGCGGAAGCGGGCGGCGGAGACCTCGTTCTCGCGCGTGACGAAGATCGGGCCGGTGTCGCGGAGCCAGACATCGCCGTAGCGCAGGTGGTGGAAGCGGACGTGGGCGGCGGCCTTGCCGAGTAGCTCGCGCGCGGCGGCTTCGTCGGCGGGGTCGCGGACGAGCAGCTCGATGCGCTCGCCGCGGCCGTCGTCGGCGATCGCGGCGCACATCGCCATCAGCGCGCGCTGCGGATCGGCGGTGCCTTCGAGCCACTGCTCGGGATCGTGCGGCCACGCGGTCCAGACGGCCTCGTGCGGCGTCCACTCGGCAGGCATCGAGAACATGGGGCGCGTTCTACAGCGGCGCGGGCGTCAGGTCCAGGCGATCGGCCCGGTCAGCTCCAGGCGTTGTCGGGAACCGAGAGCGCGGCGGGTCGTCCGCGGCGCGCGGCGATGAACGCCTGCGCGAACGACATCGCGGACGGGAAGCGCTTGCGCGGATCCTTCGCCATCGCGACGGCGAGCACGTCCTCGATGCTGGTCGAGACGCGGCCGAGCGCGGACGGCCGTTGTGGCGCCGCGTGCACGACCTGGTAGACGAGCTCGGCGAGGTCCTTGCCCTTGAATGGCGAGCGGCCGGTCAGGCAGCGGTAGGCGATCGCGCCGAGCGCGTAGACGTCGGCGAGGTGCGTGACGTGGCCGCCGCTCGCCTGTTCGGGCGCCATGTACTGCGGCGTGCCCACGATGCCTTCGCCGGTCAGCGTGCCCTCGGAGTCCATGACCTTGCTGACGCCGAAGTCGAGGATCTTCCAGGTCGCGCCGTCGTGGTGGAAGAGGTTGTGCGGCTTGAGATCGCGGTGGACGACGCCGGCGAGGCGGGCGACCTCGAGCCCGCGCGCGACCTGATCGATCAGCACGACGAGCTCGTCGGAGGGCATGCGGTTCTCGTTGCGCAGACGCGTGGCGAGGTCGGTGCCGTGGAGGCGCTCCATCGCGATGTAGGGGACGGGCGCGTCGGGCGGAGAGACCTCGAACACGCGGACGATGTGCGGTGATTCGAGGCGTGCCGCGATCTCCATCTCGCGATGAAAGCGCTCGACGATCGACGACGAGCTCGTCGCGTTCACGGTCAGCAGCTTGACCGCGGCGGCCTGGCCGGCCGGGCCGCTCGCCTCGTAGACCTCGCCCATCGCGCCGCGGCCGAGCACGAGGCCGAGGCGGTAGCTGCCGATCTGCTGGTTCGTCCAGCGGCCTTCGTTGACGCGCTTCTGGCGCTCGGCGGCGTCGACCACCTCGGCCAGCGCCTGCTCGCGGTCACCGATGATGCGCATCGCGGACTGCAGCTCGGCGTACGCGGCGGCGGCGGTGCGGCGCGCCCAGCGGCCGAGCGCGTAGCCCGACGACAGGAACGCGACGATCAGGACCTCCGCGATCAGCAGCTGGAACCGGCCCGACATCACGCTCGGCAGCACGCCGACGTCCTTGATCCAGCCGAGCAGGATCGGCACCGCGAGCAGCACGTGGCCGCCGATGCAGACGGCGGCGGTGGCGAGCGCGGTCCATCGCACGCGGCCGAGCGCGATGAACACGATGCCGAGCATGTCGACCATGACGACCGCGCTGAACGGCCCGAAGTAGTAGACCGCCGGCTGGACGCTGATCGTCGAGATGACCCAGAGGATGCCGACCCAGCGCGCGTCGTAGCGGTCGGCGCGACTCGTCAGCCAGAACAGGCCGACGTTGCAGATGCTGAGCACACCGGCACCGATCCAGAACGCGAGGCGCGCGGTCGGGTCGCCACCGATCAGGATCGAGAGGATCAGCGCGCCGAGCGGCGCCGTGATCCCGAACAGGTGGAACATCTTGCTGCGCGCGAGGTCCGACCGGTCGAAGGCTTCCGCGGCGGTCGGCGACGGCGTGCGCTGCGACGCGGTGGGCCATAGCGATGGCTTCGCCTCCTGGGTCGCGTGCGCAGCGTCGGCGAGCGCCTTCGGCGAGGCTGCCTGCGTCCCCAGCTCCGTCCCTTCGATCTCCGTCTGGCCGCCGGCGCCCTCCGTCGCCGCATCCTCGATAGGAGGCACGATCTCAGTGTACCGCTGATTTTTTGCGTTCCGATCAGGTGGGGCAATGTGTATCGTCCGCCGCGATGAGGGCAGCCACACTTTGTGTGCTCGGGTCGCTGTTTGCTTGTGGCCCGGCGGATCGCAACCGTCCAGGCGGCGACGACACCGGTATGCCGGACTCCGGCGGCGGTAACGGCTCCGGCGCGAGCACGCAGTGCTCGAAGATGGACATCGTGTTCGTCGTCGACGACTCGGGGTCGATGGCGGAGGAGCAGCAGAACCTCGCGACGAACTTCCCGATGTTCGCGCAGGTGCTCGCGCAGTATCAGGTCGATGGCGTGCCGCTCGACTATCGCGTCGGCATCACGACGACCGGCCGCACGATTCACTACACGATCAGCGTGCCGGGCCTGCCGCCGGTGAACCAGACGGAGACCGGCGACAACGGCGCGTTCCGCTCGAGCTGCGGCTCGACCTCGCGGTTCCTGCAGGGCACGGACCCGAACGTCGAGTCGACGCTCGCGTGCCGCGCGAACGTCGGCACGAGCGGCCCCGGCATCGAGATGCCGATGCTGATGTCGAAGTACGCGCTCGCCGACCGCATCATGGACGGCACGAACGGCCAGTTCCTGCGGCCCGACGCGCTGCTCGCGATCATCTACCTCACCGACGAGGACGATCAGTCGACGACGCAGGACAACTTCTCGCTCACGGCGACCGGCATGCCGCCGATCGACTGGAACCCGAGCGACCAGGTCGCGTTCCTCGATCAGCTCAAGGGCAACCGCACGCGCTGGGCCGCCGCCGCGATCGCGGGCGACGGGGACTGCTCGTCGGGCTTCGGCTCCGCGAGCGACGCGGCTCGACTCAAGGAGCTCGTCATGCTCGCGAACGGCAACGGCACGACGCAGGCGGTGTTCTCGTCGATCTGCGACGGCGATCTGACGATCGGCCTCAAGAAGGCGCTCGATACGTTCCAGACCGCGTGCGGACAGATCATCCTGTGACGAACGTCGTCGTGACGGGCGGGACCGGCGCGCTCGGGGCGGCGGTCGTCGAGGCGCTGCTCGCCCGCGGAATGAACGTTCATTTGCCGATCCACGAGCCCGCGTTGCCCGAGCACCTGCCGTGGCGCGACCGCGTCCACGCGACGCCGCGGATCTCGCTCGACGACGAGCAGGCCGTCGCGCGTTACTACGCCGCGCTGCCGCCGCTGTGGGCGAGCGTGCACCTCGTCGGCGGGTTCGCGATGGCGCGCGTGACGGAGACGTCGCTCGCCGACTTCGAGAAGCAGTGGCGGCTCAACACGGTGACGTGCTTCTTGACGTGCCGCGAGGCCGTGCGCGCGATGAAGGCCGGCGGGCGGATCGTCAACGTCGCCGCGCGTCCGGCGGTGCAGCCGACCGCCGGGATGATCGCGTACGCGACCGCGAAGGCCGGCGTCGCCGCGCTCACGCAGGCGCTCGCGGCCGAGGTTCTCTCGCAGGGAATTCTCGTCAACGCGGTACTCCCGTCGATCATCGACTCGGCGGCGAACCGCGCCGCCATGCCGACCGCCGACCACGCCAGCTGGCCGAAGCCGGCGCAGCTTGCCGAGACCATTGCGTTTCTGGCGAGCGAGCAGAACGCGCTGACGACCGGAACGCTCGTTCCGGTCTACGGGCGGGCCTGAGTCGTAACTACGGGGTGCCCATCGAGACTCGTAACTCCTGCGTGGCCAGGCCGTATGCCACGATGAAGGAGGCACCGTGAGCGACCGTCCCGACATCGATCGCTACCCAGAGCTGAAGAAGGCCTGGGACCGGCGGCAGTTCATCCGGACCGCGGCGAGCGGGACCGTGCTGGTGGCGCTCGGCGGCGCGCTGTTCCGGATCCTCGACGACGACCTGACGCGCGAGGCGCGCGCGGAGAAGCTGCCCGACGGCCGGTCACGCCTGCCGCCCGGCCAGAAGGTGATCAAGGCGCTCAAGCCGATGGGCGGCGACGAGGGCGACGGCAAGGTCGAGACGTTCCGGCTCAAGGTTCACGGCGCGGTCCAGAAGCCGTTCGAGGTCGACTACGCGTCGCTCTTGAAGCTGCCGCAGGCGCAGCGCGAGATCGACGTCCACTGCGTCACCGGATGGTCGATGCTCGGCGGGCTGTGGAAGGGCGTCAACGTGTCGACGCTCGCGGAGGCGGCCGCCGTCAAGGGCGACGCGAAGTACATCATCTTCGAGGCCGCGAACGGCTACACGACGAACGTCCGCCTGAACGAGGGCCTCGCCGGCATGGTGACGTACCGGCTCGACGGCAAGCCGCTCTCGCTCGATCACGGCGCGCCGGTGCGCGGGCTCGTGCCGAACCTCTACTTCTGGAAGAGCGCGAAGTGGATCACCGGCATCAAGTTCGTCCGCGAGGACCAGCCGGGCTACTGGGAGACGCGCGGCTATCACAACCACGCGGATCCGTGGCGCGAGGAACGCTATGGCTGATTGGAAGCGGTGGCGCGCGTGGCTGCGCGCGATCCATCGCGACATCGGCTACCTCGCGATCGGCTTCACGGTGATCTACGCGGTCAGCGGCATCGCCCAGAACCACATCGAGGACTGGGGCGACGTCAGCTTCGTCGCGACCGAGCGCACGGTGCCGATCGCGCCGATCGCCGAGACCGAGCCGACGGCGGCCGCGGTCGCGCGCGTCGTCGCGGCAGCGGGCATCGGCGAGCCGACGAGCGTCACGCGCGCGGGCGACGAGCTGCGCCTCGAGTACCCCGGCGGCGAGAAGGTGACCGCGATCGCCGGCCAGGTCACGGTGCAGACGCGCGAGCGGCGCGCGTTCATCGGCGTCGCGAACTGGCTGCACAAGGCGCGCGGCAAGAAGGCCTGGAAGTACATCGCCGACTTCTACGCGCTGTTCCTGCTCTACCTCGCGATCAGCGGCATCTTCATGATCAAGGGCAAGCTCGGCTTCAAGTGGCGCGGCGCGACCTTGATCGGCGCGGGCGTCGCGGTGCCGGTGCTGTACGTCGCGCTCGTCGGCGGCCCCGGCCAGCAGAAGACGACCGAGCCCGACGAGCGCCCGGCCGTGAAGACGGCGACCGCGCCGCCGAAGATCGACGACTCGCCGCCGGTGCTGAAGCCGCTGCCGCCCGACGACGACGACGCGCCCGCGGGCTCGGCGGCCGCAGCGGCTGGTTCCGCGGCGGCGCCCGCCGACAAGGTCGTGCCGGTCCAGCTCGGCGCTCCACCCCGCGCCGCGCCGTGACAGGCCGACTGCGCGAGCATAGTACGCTCGGCGCGTGAGACCCCACCTGCCCTCGGCGGTCGCGGCCGCGATCGAGCGCGCGCGGGGGCCCTCGCTCGTGTTCGACCGCGCGACGCTCGCGGGCAACCTGCGCCGCATCGCCGACGCCGCGCACGCGCACGAGATCCGCGTGCTGTTCGCCGCGAAGAGCTTCGCGCACGCCGAGGTGCTCGCGATGGCCGCGGATACCGTCGACGGCTTCGATGTCGCGTCGCCGGGCGAGCTCGCGGCGGTGAGCGGCGCGCGGCTGGTCTCCGTCGCGGATCCGACCGGCGCGGCGATCGCGCAGGCGCGAGGCGCACGCGTGATCTGCGTGTGCGAGACGCCGGAGCAGGCGGCCGCCGCGCCGCGGGAGGCGGAGATCGCGGTGCGCGTCAGCGCGTCGGTGCTCGGCCGCGATCCGGCGATCGGCGCGGTGCTCGACGGCAGCGGCCGGCGGCGCTCGCGCTTCGGGCTCGAGACGCGCGAGGCGATCGCGCACGTGCGCGCGGCGGCCAGCGGGCGGCGCGTCGGCCTGCACGTCCACCACGGGCCCGTGACGGCGACGAGCGGCGAGCGCTTCGTCGCGACCGCGGGTGCCGTGCTCGAGCTCGCGGGATTCGATCCAGCGTTCGTCGATCTCGGCGGCGCGTGGCACGGCATCGACGACCTGCCGGCGGCATTCGCGGCTGTCCGCGCGGCGATCGCGTGCGAGCTGATCGTCGAGCCGGGCCGGCTGTTCGCGCTCGGCGCCGGGTTCGCGTGCGGGCGCGTGTGGAGCGCGCGCGACCTCGGGGACCGCGAGCTGCGCGTGTGCGACCTGTCTCGCGCGGCGCACCTGCGGTGGTCGCAGCCCGAGCTCGTCGGTTATCCGCCGCACGCGGGCGCCGGGCGCAGCGTGCTGTTCGCCGGGCCGACCTGTTACGAGGAGGACGTGCTCGGCGAGTGGGTCGTCGACCCGTCGCACTTCCCGCCCGAGCAGCGCGTCGTGCTGCGCGATGTCACCGGGTACGCGGTGTCGTGGAACACCGGTTTTGGCGGCGTGCCGCCGGCCGACGTCGTGCTCGCGTGAGCTACTCGTGGCCGCGCGGGAAGCTCTTGCCGCTCGGGATGCCGTGGATGAACGCGCTGACCGGCCTGTAGGACAGCGCGCGCGGCGCGAGCTCGTCGAAGTACCAGATGTTCGCGCGCGCGACGATCAGCGCCGCGACGACGAGCGTCGTGATCGACGCCGGGCGCGGCTCGCCGCCGCGGTAGACGAGCGTCAGGTACACGACGATGAAGAAGTTCGACAGCACGAAGAACAGCCACCGGTTGCTATCCCAGCCGCCGTAGGCGAGCAGCGACGGCAGCGCGATCGCCGCGCTCGATACGAGCCAGACGAGCAGCTCGCGGTGGCGCTCCGTCGCACGCAGCCACGTACCGCGCGCGGTGAGCCAGAGCACGCCGAACACGAGGAGCATCGCCTCCGTCGCCGGCCGCACGTAGCGCACGACGCCGTGGATCTTGTAGAGCGCCCAGCTGTCGTGCTGCGTGCGGTTGAACAGGACGAGCGCGTCGGGGCGATACGGCACGCCCGCCCCCATCAGCTGCTGCGCGAGGTGACCGACCGCATCCGGCGACGCCGCCGGGATCACGAACAGCACCAGGTTGATCGCGGTCGGGATCGCGGTCGCGATCGCGGCGCGCCTGAACGGCACCGCGCGGAACAGCACGAGCCCGTAGAGCGGCAGCACGCTGAGGATCGAGAGCTCGTGGATCAGCGGCGTGAGGCTCATCAGCGCCGTCGCGGCGACGACGCGCCCGCGATGCACGAGCGCGATCGCGCCGAACAGGATCAGATAGAGCAGCTGATCGAAGTAGCCGACCTCGTTGAACAGGAAGCCGCCGGTCGGCAGCGCCAGCCACGCGATGATCCACAGCCGAGGCGCGAGCGCGGGCGTGCGCGCGACGGTCCACACGAGCACCGCGAGCAGCGCGCCGAGGATCAAAAACGACAGCGTCGCGTAGAACGCGTAGTGGTAGCCGAACAGCGCGACGAACGGGCGCAGCAGCGTGCCGACGAGGAAGCGGCGATGAAACCCGTCGAACAGCGAGGTGGTCTGCAGCGTCACCGACCAGGAATTCGGGAGCCGCACGCCCGTGTAGAACGCCAGCAGGACGGCGAACCCGACGGCAATGTTCGTCGCGCGTCGATCCGGGCTACCGCTCGTCACCGCCGCCGCCCTCGTCGTCGCCACCCTGGTCCGGCAAGCTCTCCGCGGGGTCGGGGATCACCGGCTCGGCGCCCGTGGGCGCGAGGTCCTGGCGATCCGAGCGCATCGATTGCGTGCGGCGCGGCACCGTCGCGGCGACGCGATCGGGATAGCGCAGCGCGAACGTGAAGAAGATCGTGTTGCTGTAGAACGACGGGATGATCATCGTCGCCGTGCTGTTGCCGGTCTGATAGAGGAGCGTGTAGCGGATGCCGTAGGTCTGGCCGGGCTTCGGCGTGTAGCCGACGCCGACGTCGAGGTGGGCGACGTAGAACTTGCCGAGCAGGTCGCCCATCTCCGGATCGACGAGCTGCGTGCGATCGATGCCGAGCGAACCGAGCCCGACGAGCTTGGGCAGGCGCAGGTGCGGGGTATCGTCGAGCCACGGCAGCGGCATCGCGAACGTCGCGATCGCCGCGTCGTCGACCGTGTTCTGCGCGATGAACAGGTTGGGCGTGACCGAGCGGCGCGCCGAGAACGTCGCGCGCCCCCACTGCTCCGTGTACGCGAGAAGCCCGCCGAAGACCGGAAACAGCTCGGCTCGCCGCTTGTCGGTCGGGTTGTACGGATCGGTGCCGACCGGGTTGACGTACACGCCACCGCCGTCGGCGTTGAGGCTCCACTCGCGGTTGAAGTCGTGGCGCCACGTCGCGACGACGCGCGGGTTGACCTGCTGATCGAGCCGGCTGCCCATCTGTACGCCGAGCGGATCGAGCCGCTTGAGGTAGACGAACTGGCCACCCGCCTCGACGGCGAGCGTGTCGTGCTGGAACGTGTGATCGATCGAGAGACTGGCGCCCGTGTCGTAGGCGTCGGTCGTGACCATGACGGCCTTGTTCGGATCCTGCGTCGCGATCCAGCTGGCATAGACGCGCTCGCCGATCCGCGTGTCCTTTCCGATCTGGTACGAGAGGTTCTCGTTCGCGCCACCCTGGCGGGTGTTGATCTGGCCCGGCGGGAGCACGTTGATGCCGGTCTGGTCGGGCGCCGTGCGCGTGGCCATCGCATTGAGCTGGCCCTCGCTGGCGTTCACGCCGAGCGTCATCTGCGAGCGCGGACCGGGCGTGATGAAGCCCTGCCAGGCGGCGGTGAACGTCACGCTCGGCTTGTCGCTGTGAGCGATGTACTCGAGAAATTCGGCCTCCGCCGTGAGCTCCTGGATGAAGCGCGGCGAGTCGTACGCGAATAGCATTCCGGGCCGGACCTGCATGTAGACGTCCGGCTCGGCGTTCTCGCGCTGCGCGGCGAACACGTTGTCCGTGGTCGCGACGTTGCCCACGAGCGTGCCGTGGAAGCTCGCATGGTCGGCAAACGCGGGAGCTGACGCGAACAGGGCACCGATCGCGGCCATTCCAAGAGATCGGTGCACGCGTGAGTTTGTAGCACGGCGCAAACGTTGCTAAAGCGGGTTGACAGACCTCTCGCCCGAGATGCTTAGAATCCCCAAGGCACCCAACCATGCGCAGTGAAACCGTCGAAGAGCTCGATCCCCGGTTCGCCGCGTCGCCCCGCCGCTCCATCGTCCGCGATGACGATGAAGAGGAGGATGACGACGACGACGATGATGACGACGACGATGATGAAGACGAGGACGAGGATGAGGACGGCGACGACGAGGACGAGGAGCCGGACGACGACGACGATGGCGCCGAAGAAGTAGGCGACACGTTCGGCGGCGGTGGCGGCGACGACGACTTCGCCGACGACGAGGAAGAAGTCGAGGCGGACGACGACGACGACGACGACGACGAGGAAGACGACGACGAAGGCGGCTGGCGCGACGGCGACGAGCCGCCGTGGGGCGCCGACGAGGACGACGACGACGACGAGGACGAGGATGACGACGAGGTCTCCGCGTCCGACGACGACGAGGACGAGGACGACGACGAGGACGAAGAAGAGGACGAGGACGAGGACGCCGAGCCGGCGCCGCGCCCTGCCCGCCCGCGCATCGTCCGCGACGACGATGACGACGACGAGTCGGAGTCGAGCGACGACGACGAGGAGTACGACAAGCCCGATCCGGACATGAGCCCGCGTCGCGGCCCGCCTCCGCCGCGTCCGCCGAAGCCGCTGCCGTCGGGCAAGCCGGAGCCGATCAAGGTCCCGGCGAAGCCCGGTGCCGCGAAGCCCGCGCCCGCGAAGCCGACCCCGGCGCCCGCGCCCGCGAAGCCCGCCGCCAAGCCGGCTGCCGGCAAGCCTGCGCCCGCGAAGCCCGCGCCCGCCGCGAAGACGCCCGCGAAGCCCGCCGCCAAGGCGCCCGCGAAGCCCGCCGCCAAGGCGCCCGCGAAGCCCGCCGCCAAGGCGCCCGCGAAGCCCGCAGCCAAGCCGGCCGCGAAGCCCGCTCCGAAGAAGAAGAAGTAACGCGGGGAAGCGCGCGCCGGCCTGCTGCACGCGGGCCGAGCGCCGCTACATGAAGCCCTTCCACTTGAGGAAGAGCGGCAGGATGATCACCGCGTACAGCACCGCGACGATCACGATGCCCGCGAAGTCGCGCAGCGTGATCCGGATGATGAGGTCCGGCCGGTGGTGGCGTACGGCCGAGTACCACGCGCCGATCAGCCCGAAGAAGATCCACAGCACCGGGTGATAGAGGAACGACAGCGTGTTGATCTGAAACACGATGCCGCACAGCGCGGCGAGCAGCGCCATTCCCCAGAGCACGGGTGTTCGCGTCCCGGGCAGCGCGCGCAGCTCGGCCATCCCGACGATCAAGGTCTTGAAACAAAGGAAGATGATCGCCAGGAACAGCACGAGCCCGGTGATGCCGAGCTCCGCGAGCGACAGCAGGTAGGAGTTGTGGGCGGCGAGCCAGAAGTGCTCGCCGAACTCGCGCGCGCCGACGCCGTAGATCGGCGAGTGGTGCCACATGTCGAGCCCGGAGGCCCACGCGTCGTAGCGCATCGTGGTCGACAGCTCGGCCGCCTCGTCGTGGCGCCCGCCGAGCATCATGACGGGCGCTGCCACCAGCAGCGCGGGTATCACCGCCTTGAAGCCGTAGCGCCGCACGATGTAGACGCCCGGCACGAGCATCGCCGCGACGAGGCCGCCGCGCGACTCGGTTCGCCACACCGTGTACATCACGAGCGCGACGCCGAGGTACATCGCGAGCTTGCCCGCGCCCTTCTTGCGCAGTCCGAAGCCGATCAGCAGCGCCAGGCCGCCGGCGCAGATCGTCAGCGCACACTCGTTCGGATCCTGGAGGTCGCCGCGGTAGCGCACGCGATCGCCGACGGAGTACGTGCCGAGCAGGCCGACGTACTCGCAGCGATACTCGAGGCCGGGCTCGGCGTCGGGGCCGCGGCACTGCTCGTTGTCCTCGCAGAACCGACCGTCGGGCTTGCCCTCGATCGCGCCCTCCGCCTCCTCGCCGCCGATGCATTGCTTCGCGGACAGCCCCTGATGCGCGCAGATGAAGGCTATGAACACGCAGGTCGCGCACAGCACGCCCGCGATCGTCTGGAACGTGCGGAAGCGCTGGATCCCGTGCGCGAGCGTGCCGTACAGGCAGAACAGGATCGCGAGCTCGACCGTGCGGGCCAGCAGCTCCGCCGGCTGGTTGATCGCGGTCGAGACGATGCCGAGCACGATCAGCGCGAACACCCAGGGCAGCGTGTTGGTCGCGATCGGCTGGAGGCGGCGGAGGCGGATATCGATGACGAACCCGATCACGGCCAGCGCCGTGAACAGGTGCAGGAACGGCACGCGCGCCAGCAGCGGGAAGGCCTCCTGCGGCCGCGCGAGGATGAACACGATCAGGAACGCGATGCCGGGGAGGGCGAACAAGCTCCCTGAACATAGCATCCGAGGTATGCTCGTCCTCGGTGAGTACGCGCGAACGGTTCGCAGGCATGCTGCACCGCACCGGCGCGCTCAAGGTGATCATGCACGCGCGCAAGCTCGCGCCGGTGCCCTCGACGCTCTCGATCCTCACGTACCACCACATCGCCGAGGACGAGCCCGGCTACCCGTTCGACGCGGGAGTCGCCGACGCCACGCCCGCCCAGTTCCGCCGCCAGATGGAGCTGCTCGCCCGTCACGGGACGCCGATCGGCATCGACGAGCTCGTGCGCGCGCTCGACGGCGCCCCGCTTCCGAAGAATCCCGTCATGGTCACGTTCGACGACGGGTACCGGTCGTGCCACGACATCGCGCTGCCGATCCTGCGCGCGGTCGGGATGCGCGCGACGTTCTTCGTGCCGACGCGCTACATCAGCGAGCGCCGCCTCTACTGGTGGGAGCGCATCGCCTTCGTGCTGAACCAGGGCCGCCGCGACACGGTGACGCTGACGTACCCACGGGTGATCGAGATCGTGCGGCAGGACCCGGGCACGCACCACACGCTGACCGACATCATCAAGGACACGCCAAGCCTCGACATCGATCGCTTCCTCGACGAGCTCTACGCGGCGTTCGGCGTCGAGTGGAGCCGCGAGATCGAGGCGCAGCACGCCGATGGCCTCGTCATGACGTGGGACCACCTGCGCTCGCTGACGCGAGCGGGCATGGACGTCGAGTCGCACACGCGCGGCCACCGCGTCCTGCAGACGCTCGATGCCGACGCCCTGCGCGACGAGCTCACCGGCAGCAAGCAGGAGCTCGAGGCGCAGCTCGGGCGGCCGATCCGCGCGATCGCGTATCCGGTCGGCCGGCGGATCGCGCGCCTGCCGAAGATCCGCGCCGCCGTGCAGGAGGCCGGCTACCAGGTCGGCCTGTCCAACGCGAGCGGCGCGACGCGGATCTGGCCGACGCCGATGTCGGGGATGTGGCCGACGGACCGCTTCGATGTCTGCCGGCTCTCGACGGACAAGGAGCTGTCGGATGCGATGTATCTCGCGCAGGTAGCCGTGCCGCGGCTCGCTTATATAGGTCGCGGCAACGATTAAGTGGCCTCGCTGGCGAGGCTGCCCGAAAATTTTCGGATGCAGGACATTCGTCGCGCGAGTCCCCGGATCGATGTCGAGGCGCTGTGCTGGGAGATCGTCGGCGACCGCGAGCTGAGCTCGCTGATCGTCGATCTGTCGACGGAGGGGGCGCGCGTCGAGCGGCCCTACACCGGCGGCCGGATCGAGCGCGAGGTCCCGCTGCAGATCGAGGTCCCCGGAATCGACGAGGTGATGTGGGCGCGCGGCGACGTCGTGTTCGACCAGCTCGTGCCGATGAAGACGGCGGGCCCGTTCCAGCTGCTGCGCCGCACCGGCTATCGCATCGCGATCGCGGCCGCGCGCGACCTGCGCCTCGTGCGCGACTACGTGTACTCGCTCTACGAAGCGCGGCTGGCCGACGAAGACCGCTTCGAGATCGCGTTCTGGTAGAGCGCGAGGTACGCGTCGACCATGCGGCCGTAGTCGTAGCGCTCGAGCGCGACCTCGCGGGCCCGTGCTCCCATGCGGCGGGCACGCGGCTTGTCGTCGAACAGCGAGCGCAGCGCGGCAGCGAGCGCGGCGTCGTCGACGGGGACGAGCAGGCCCGTCTCGCCCTCCTCGATGACGGTCGGCAGGCCGCCGACCGCGGTCGCCACGACCGGCAGCCCGGCCGCCATCGCCTCGGGCACGACGAGCGGGAGCCCTTCGGTCTGCGACGACAGCGCGAACACGTCGAATGCGGGCATCAGGTTCGGCACGTCCATGCGGCGGCCCGTCATGACGACGCGCGATGGATCCGGCAGCGCCGCGACGGCGGCCTCGACATCCGCGCGCGTCGGGCCGTCGCCGACGATCACGAGCCGCGCGCCCTGCGCGAGCAGCGGTGCCATCGCGCGGACGAGCAGCGCCTGGTTCTTGTACGCATCGAGCCGGCCGACGGTGCCGACGACCCAGGCGTCGCCGAGCCCGAGCCCCGTGCGCGTGCGGGCGCGCATCGCCGCATCGGGGTGATAGCGATCGAGGCGGATGCCGTTCGCGATCGTGTGCATGCGCGAGCGCGGCGCGTCGTGCTGGGCCTGGGCCTGCTCGAGCGTCGTGGCGCTGACGGCGACGAACGCGTGCGCGAGCTGCGCGGCCGCCCGGCGCAAGAGGCGGTTCGCGCGGCCGGCCGGGTTGCGCCCGTGCTTCGTGTGGATCGCCGCCGCACCCGCGAGCCGCGCCGCCGGTGCGCCGTAGATCAGCGGCAGCGGGTTGTGCGTGTGCACGACATCGGCGTGCAGGTGGCGCAGCGCACGCGTGAGGCGCGGCACGAGCGTCGGATCGAGGCCGCCGCGCTTCTCGACGCGGTCGACGGCGATGCCGTGCTCGCGAAACTCGTCGGCCATCGCGCCGTCGGGCGGCGGTGCGAGCGAGATCACGCTGACCTGGTGCCCGCGCGCCTTCTGGCCGATCGCGAGGTCGAGCGCGACGCGCTCCTGCCCGCCCACGCCGAACGACGAGAGCACGTGGACAATCGACAGCACGTCGCAAACG
>CAYUNM010000067.1:18273-23587 GCA_964446175.1 uncultured Kofleriaceae bacterium | reverse complement strand
GATGTGGCAAGCTCGTGGCGTGTCCGAGCCCACCGCTCCCGCGACCGACGAGGAGATCCTCCACTCGATCGGCCTCGAGCTCGGCGACGGCATGGTGCAGGCGGCCGCCGCGCAGATCGCGCGCCGCATCCACGGTGGGCGGATCCGCGTCGTCGGCTTCGTGCCGGGCGACGACCTGGTCGCCGTGCCGCCGCTGATCATCCAGCTCGGCCTCGCACTGTGTAGTCTGACCGGCGGCACGGTCGCCGTGGTCGACGCGAACGTGCGGTACCCCGGCCTCGGCATGCTGGCGCACGGTCAGGCGACCGACACGAAAGAATCCGTGTTCACCACGCGCTGGCTGCGAGGCTCGCTCGCGCTGTTGTCACCGCCGAAGGTCGAGCGCGCCGGCGAGGTCGTCCCGCAGCTCGCGCGCGTGCTGCTCGAAGGCGCCGATCTCTTCGCGCACGTGCTCGTCGACCTGACCGGCTTCGAGCTGCTCGGCGAGCACGGAAGTGCCGCCGCCTGCATGGACGCGGTCGCGCTCGTCGGGCGCGCGCACCACACGCGCGAGCAGGAGCTGATCCAGCTTGCCGATCTGATGCCCCACGGCCGGTTTCTCGGTGTGATCCTGGTGGGCTAGGGCGCACGACTGCCCTGTGCGACCCCGCGCACTGTGGTGCTCCCGCTCCTTTGTGTTGCGGTACTTGCACGAAGTTCCGAGTCACTACGCGCTCCGCTGTCAGCCAAGAGCCGGCCCGCCGCTTGAAGGGGGGACTGGCCCATGTTCTCCTCCTCTTCGATGCGCTCACTCGAACAAGAGAAGATTGCGGTCATCGGCCTCGGCTACGTCGGCCTCCCGGTGGCGCTCTCCTTCGGCAAGATGCTCCCGTGCGTGGGCTTCGATATCCGCCAGCGTCGGATCGACGAGCTCAAGCAGGGTCACGACGACACCCGCGAGGTCACCACGGAGCAGCTCAAGGCTGCGACGAAGCTCGAGCTGACCGCGGATCCGGCGAAGCTCGCTGACTGCACGTTCTTCATCGTCGCGGTCCCCACGCCGATCGACGAGAACAACCGTCCGGACCTCACGCCGATGATCTCGGCGTCGCGCACGGTCGGCCCGTACCTCAAGAAGGGCGACATCGTCTGCTACGAGTCGACGGTCTACCCCGGCGTCACGGAAGACATCTGCGGCCCGATCCTCGACGAGAAGAGCGGCCTCAAGAACGGCGTCGACTACTTCCTGGCGTACTCGCCCGAGCGCATCAACCCGGGCGACAAGGAGCACACGTTCGAGAAGATCATGAAGGTCGTCTCGGGCCAGAACGAGGAGACGCTCGAGCGCGTCGCGCGCGTCTACGGCTCGGTCGTCAAGGCCGGCGTGCACCGCGCGCAGTCGATCAAGGTCGCCGAGGCGGCCAAGGTCATCGAGAACACGCAGCGCGATCTCAACATCGCGCTGATGAACGAGCTCGCGCTGATCTTCGACCGCATGGGCATCCGCACGCAGGACGTGCTCGAGGCCGCCGGCACGAAGTGGAACTTCCTCAAGTTCTCGCCGGGTCTCGTCGGCGGTCACTGCATCGGCGTCGATCCGTACTACCTGACGACGAAGGCGCAGGAGCTCGGCTACCTGCCCGAGGTCATCCTCGCCGGCCGCCGCATCAACAACAGCATCGGCCCGTACATCGCGCAGAAGTGCGTCAAGATGCTCACGAGCCTCGACGTCCCGCTGCGCAAGGCGAAGGTCGGCATCCTCGGCCTGACGTTCAAGGAGAACGTCCCCGACCTGCGCAACTCGAAGATCCCCGACATCGCCAAGGAGCTGGCGCAGTTCGGCATCGACGCGATGATCCACGATCCGATGGGCGACGCGCGCGAGGCGCACGAGGAGTACAAGATCGAGCTGACCTCGCTCGAGAAGCTCACCGGCCTCGACGCGGTGATCCTCGCGGTCGCGCACGATGACTACGTCAAGGACATCGAAGGTGTCTTCGCGCGCGTTCGTGACGGCGGCGTGGTAATCGATGTGAAGAGCGCCATCAAGGGCGTCAAGCCGCCGCGCGGCATCCGTCTCTGGAGCCTCTGAGTGACACGTACCCGCTACGACGAAATCTGCGAGGACCTGATCAACGCCCCCCGCCGCTGGCTCGTGACCGGCGTCGCGGGGTTCATCGGATCCGCGCTGCTCGAAAGGCTGTTGGATCTCGGGCAGACCGTCGTCGGCGTGGACAACTTCCTCACCGGGCACAAGCGCAACCTCGACGACGTCCTGCGCATCAACCCGGACGAGCGGCTCCAGTTCCAGTTCATCGAGGGTGATCTCCGCGATCCCGAGATCGCGAAGAAGGCCTGCTCCGAGGTCGACATCGTCCTCCACCAGGCCGCGCTCGGCTCGGTCCCGCGCTCGATCAAGGACCCGCTGGCCTCGCACCAGCACAACGTCGACGCGTTCCTGAACGTTTTGTGGGCGGCGAAGGAAGCGGGCGTGAAGCGCGTGGTCTACGCGTCGTCCTCCTCGGTCTACGGCGACCACCCCGGCCTCCCCAAGCACGAGGACCGCATCGGCAAGCCGCTCTCGCCGTACGCCGCCACCAAGCGCGCCGACGAGATCTACGCGCAGGTCTTCCACGACTGCTACGGCCTGCAGATGATCGGCCTGCGCTACTTCAACGTGTTCGGCCGCCGCCAGGACCCGGACGGCCCCTACGCCGCCGTGATCCCGCGCTGGATCCAGGCGATGGTCGAGGGCAAGCCGGTCGTGATCTTCGGCGACGGCTCGAATAGCCGCGACTTCTGCTACGTCGACAACATCGTCCAGGCGAACATCCTCGCCGCGACGGCGGACCCGGCAGTGGCGGGCACGGTCTACAACTGCGGCTGCAACGGCCGCACCGACCTCAAGCAGCTGTTCGCGATGATCCGCGAGGGCCTCGAGAAGGACTTCCCGGAGGTCGCCTCCGCCCAGCCCGTCTTCGAGCCGCCGCGCGCGGGCGACATCCCACACTCGCAGGCCGCGATCGACAAGATCACGGCCGCGCTCGGCTACGTCCCGTCCCACCAGGTCGCCGAGGGCATGGCCGAAACGGTCGCGTGGTTCTCTCAGCGCCTGCGCAAGAAGTAGTACGCTCGGTCGGCAATGGCCGACGACGATCTGCTGCCGAAACCGGAGCCGAAGCCCGAAGACGAAAAGGAGGCGCTCCGCCTCTCGCACATGGCCCAGGACAACGTCCTCAAGGGCGTCCCCTACGGCGACGAGAAGTGCGGCAACTGCCTCTACTACCTCAACACCGACGAAAAGATCGCCTACTGCTGGCACCCCAAGCTCCGCATCCTGGTCGGCTACGACTGGTGGTGCCAGTGGTGGGAAAAGATCGACTGACCCCCGATGCGCGCCGAGGACAAAGAGGTCGACGGCCGCGAGCTCGAGCACGATGTCGAGCGCCAGCGCGAGAGCGAGCTCGAGAAGTCCGACGACGAAGACCTCCCCGAGCTCCAGTCCGAGGCGAACCAGGAGACCGAGCACCGCGGCCAGGTCGTCGCGCTCGTCCGCGCGATCTTCAACCGCGAGCACGTGGTCGTCGACACCCAGCAGCTCCCCGCGCGCGAGCTCAAGGCCCTCGAAGCCCTGCAGGCCGCGGTCGAAGGCCGCGACGCCAAGCTCTCCCAGTTCGTCTACGCCTCCGACCGCCGCGACCTGCTCGAGCAGGCCCTCGCCGTCCTCCAGCCCAACTTCGTCGTCGGCGACGAGAAGCACGCCCAGGTCCTCGGCGCGTACCACGACGTCATCGAGAGCGTCGCCGCCCTGCGCGAAGGCCTGGTCGACAAGGAAGACGCGCAGGACGACCTGCTCCGCGGCAACACGCACGTCGCCCCGACGAAGGCCGAAGGCGACCAGGACGACGAGGCGCCGGCCGAGCCCAAGCCGGGCGAGTCGACGCTGACCGGCACCGAGCGCAAGGAGCCGCCGAAGCCCGCCTCGACCCTCGTGGGGCCCGAGGTGAAGGAGCCGCCGAGGCCCGCCTCGACCCTCGTGGGGCCCGAGGTGAAGGACGAGCCGAAGGGCCCGTCGACCCTCGGCGATGCGAAGGACCTCGCCGAGGCGCAGAAGACTCCGTGGTGGAAGCGCGTGCTCGGCTGAACGCCGCCGGCTGAACGCACCCGGCCGAGCACGCCGGCCGAGCGCGCCGGCGCGTTCTGCAGGAGCCGAGGGAGCGTGCGTTTCATCGATGCACGTCGGCGACTGCGCCTTCGGCGCGGGGGGATCCCGACCGCGAGCGAGCGCGCGGGGCCGCGAACGCGAGCGCAGAACGCGAGCGGGCCCCCGAGCGGCGGCAAGAGATCTACTCGAGAGCGGAAACCGCAAGAGCGCGAGGTGTCACCCATGTATCTGGATCGGACCATCCTCATCTACCGACGAACCTGGCCACGGCATGATTATCGGCGTTTTCAACTTGCTCGCGGCGGATTCGTTACTACCTTGGTCGCATGGCACGCCTTCGCAAGCGGCACCAGCAGCAGGAGCTGTTCCGCCACGGCGGCAGGCGCCGCGGTGCCGGCCGTCCGATCACGCCAGGGCGTACGCGCGCGAGTGAGCGGCACCGGCCCCGCCCTGCGATCGACCGGCACAAGCCGGTGCACGTCACGCTGCGCGTCGTCGACGAGCTCGCCGCGCTGCGGAACCGCGATGTCTACCACGCGATCCACCGCGCGATGACGCGCCTCTACGAGCGCGGCGACTGTCGGATCACGGGCGTGAGCATCCAGCGCTCGCACATCCATTTGCTCGTCGAAGCAACCGACGCGGCGGCGCTCGCGCGCGGCATGCAGGCGCTGCAGATCTCGGCCGCGCGTCGTATCAATCGCGCGTTCTCGAAGGGCCGGGGCGTGCGTCGCGGCCAGGTGTTCAACGATCGCTACAACGAAGAGGTCATCACGAACCGTCGGCAGGCTCGGCACGCCTGGAGCTACGTGCTCAACAACTGGCGCAAGCACGGCGAGCACCGCGCCAGCGCGCTCGCGGCCTTTGCGGTCGATCCGTTCTCGAGCGCCGTCGTGTTCGACGGCTGGACCGAGCCGATCGACGAGCGTTGGCCAGCCAGCTACGAGCCGCTGCCGGTGCATGCACCACGCGCGTGGCTGCTCGCGGTGGGATGGCGCATGTACGGGCTCATCGATCCGCGTGAGGTGCCCGGCAGGCGCCGCATCTCGCGCCGGTAGTTGCACGAGACACCCGCGGCTCACGAGACCCCCCGCGGCCCAGGAGACACCCGCGGCCCACGAGACACCCGCGGCCCACGAGACACCCGCGGCCCACGAGACACCCGCGGCC
>CAYUNM010000067.1:0-18173 GCA_964446175.1 uncultured Kofleriaceae bacterium | reverse complement strand
CCACGAGACACCCGCGGCCCACGAGACACCCGCGGCCCACGAGACACCCGCGGCCCACGAGACACCCGCGGCCGTCCGCGCTCGGATCCACCAGCCCCACAAACCGCCAGCGCGCCCCATGCTCGCGTTCTTCGCAGCGCTCGCGGCCGCCGCCGAGCGCTCGCGCTCGGGATCTTCCTGCCGCGCCTCGGGGGCACCTTCCATATGGGCGCGCGGCTGGTTCCTCTCCAGCCGCTGGTCCGGCTGAGCGCCGCCGAGGTTCGGCTCCATCCCCGATCCTCTGGCGTGCCGCCGAGGTTCGGCTCCATCCCCGATCCTCTGGCGTGCCGCCGAGGTTCGGCTCCATCCCCGATCCTCTGGCGTGCCGCCGAGGTTCAGCTCCATCCGCCCGCCCAAGCGGCGTGCGATGATGCCGGCGTGAGCGACGCGTGGCTTTCGGCGATCGTCGGCGAGGTGCGGCTGCACGCCGAGGCGGCGCTGCTGCGGCGGCTCGACGCGGGCTCCGGGTTTGCAGATTCGCGCGTGGCGTCGCAGATCTACCTGCGCGATGCGGCGGCGGCGGCGCGGCTGGCGGGCGGGACGCTGCGGCCGCAGGGCACGCATCGCAAGGCGCTCGCGGAGCTCGAGACGGCGATCGCGGCGGCAGGGGTCGATGCGCGGCAGACGCCGCTCGGGTTGCTGGTCAAGCGGCTGGGGTTGTCGGCGGCCGGCGGCGCGCTGACGGCGGCGGCGCTCGCGTACGCGGTGGATCTGGACATGCGCGAGCTCGTGCACGCGCTCGTGCCGCGGCGGAAGCCCGGGTTGTATGTCGAGTGCTGCGCGGACGTGCTCGGGATCGCGACCGTCGAGCTGCTGCGCGAGGTGGCTCCCGGCGCGGAGCTGCGGCGGTGCCGGGTGCTCGCGGTCGATGGGGATGGGCTCGAGGCGGCGATCGAGCTGCATCCGGCGGCGCTCGCGTGGCTGCTCGGCGATGACGGGCTGCAGCCGCCGGTGAGCGCGGTCGCGCGGCTCGTCGATGCGGCGCCTCATGCGGCGGTGCTGCCGGACGGTGTGTGTGCGCAGATCGATGCGCTCGTCGGAGTCGTGCGGGACGAGCAGGTGGCGGTGGTCGTGCGCGGGCCGCGCGGGTCGGGGCGGCAGGCGGCGGCGCAGCGGCTGAAGGCGGCGCTCGGGCGGCCCGGGATGGTGATCCAGGTGCCGGCGCTCGTCGCGGCGGAGCGAGGCGCGCGCGCGAACCTGCTCGGGGCGGCGCTGGTGGCGGCGCAGCTGCGCGATGCGGTCGTGTACCTCGCGGATGCGGATGCGCTGTATGACGAGCGCGGCGAGCTCGCGCCCGAGCACCTGGCGGCGCTGCGCGCGTTCCGGGGCGTCGTGGTCGCGGGCTCGACCGGCAAGGGCGGGCATCTCGACCTCGGGCGGCCGCAGCTGATCGTCGCGATGCCGCGGACGGAGCTGGCGGATCGCGAGCGCGCGTGGGAACAGGAGCTCGCGGCGCGCGGCGGGCCCACGCAGGAGGCGGCGGATCTGGCGGCGCGCTACGTGATCGGTGCGGGCGCGATCAGCGATGTCGTCGACGAGGCGGCGCGGTTCGCGGCGGCCGCGCGCGTGCCGCTCGATCGTGATGTGCTCGAGGGCGCCGTGTCTCGCCGCCTGAGCTTGCGCCTCGGGACGTACGGCAGCGTCGTCGGTCGCAAGGCGAAGATGGGCGAGCTCGTGCTGCCCGACGACGTCATCGATACGCTGCGCGACATGATCGCGATGGTGCGCGAGCGCGCGCAGATCCTCGAGCGCTGGGGATATCAGCGGCATCTCGGGATCTCGCGCGGCGTCGCGGGGCTGTTCAGCGGCGAGCCGGGGACCGGCAAGACGATGGCCGCGAGCGTGATCGCGAGCGAGCTCGGGCTGGAGCTGGTGCGCATCGACCTGAGCGCGGTGGTCTCGAAGTACGTCGGCGAGACGGAGAAGAACCTCGGCAAGATCTTCGACGAGGCGCAGGACTCGCACGCGATGCTGCTGTTCGACGAGGCGGACTCGCTGTTCGGCAAGCGCACGGAGCTGAAGACCGCGCAGGACCGCTTCGCGAACCTCGAGGTCAACTACATCCTGCAGCGCATGGAGACGTTCGACGGGGTGAGCGTGCTGACGACGAATGCCGAGAGCGCGATCGATCCCGCGCTGCAGCGGCGGCTGAACTTCCGCATCCGGTTCCCCGAGCCCGAGGTCGACGAGCGCGCGAAGCTGTGGCGCCAGCTGTTGCCGCCCGCCACGCAGCTCCACGAGGCGGTCGATTTCCACGCGCTCGCCGAGCGGTTCGACATGACCGGCGGCTACATCAAGAATGCGGTGGTGCGTGCGGCCGTGATCGCGGCACGCGCGGGGCGCGCGATGATCGCAGAGGATCTGTGGACGGGCGCACATCACGAGTACATCGAGATGGGTAAGGTGATGCCGCAGATGCCGCCGGGAGGCTTGAGATGACGGACGAGGCTCCGAAGGGCAGTAACCGCGTGGTCGGGATCGTGCTCGCGCTCGTCGCGGGGGCGGCGCTGATCTACGCGGCGGTGACGAAGCAGTGGCTCGCGAACGGCAACATGTACGAGCAGATCTCGTTCGGCCTGCGCGACATGAGCCAGTGCGGGAGCGCGTTCGGCGAGAACGACTGCGACCATTACTCGAACGGCGAGTTCGTGCAGCATCTGCGCGAGTTCGGCGAGTCATCCGCGATCAACACGTCGGGGGCGTTCGCGCCGATGGGGTGGATCACGCTGGTCGCGTGCCTGCTCGCGGCGCTCGGGCTGCTGGCGGCGGCCGCGCTCGCGATCGCCAACAAGAAGCCGGACTTGCCGATGTCGCCGTCGACGCTCGCGCTGCTCGGGATCATCATCGGGATCATCACGGGATGCGTGTTCATCGCGACGAAGCCAGGGCCGGCCGGGTTCGTCGGAGCCGGCCTCAGCTTCTGGGTGTTCGGCGGTGGATGTGTGCTCGGCATCGCGGCGGCGCAGATGCTGGCCAAGGTGAACCGGCCACTGGATCCGGATCTGATGTCCGATGCGATGAACGCCGACGACTTCTGATAGGTTTCCGCGCATGTCCCTGCGCGGAAAGACCCTGTTCATCACCGGCGCGAGCCGCGGTATCGGTTTGGCGATCGGCCTGCGGGCCGCGCGCGATGGTGCGAACGTCGTGATCGCGGCGAAGACGGCAGAGCCGAACCCGAAGCTGCCGGGCACGATCTTCACCGCGGCGAAGGAGATCGAGGCGGCCGGCGGCAAGGCGCTGCCGCTCACCGTCGACGTCCGCGACGAGGCGCAGGTCGCGGCCGCGGTCGCGAAGACGGTCGAGACGTTCGGCGGCATCGACATCCTCGTCAACAACGCGAGCGCGATCAGCCTGACCGGTACCGAGCAGACCGAGATGAAGCGCTACGATCTGATGCACCAGATCAACACGCGCGGGACGTTCCTGTGCAGCAAGCTGTGCGTGCCGCACCTCAAGAAGGCAGCGAACCCGCACGTCCTGAACCTGTCGCCGCCGCTCAACATGGAGACGAAGTGGTTCGCGCCGCACGTCGCCTACACGATGGCGAAGTTCGGCATGAGCATGTGCGTGCTCGGCATGGCGGGCGAGTTCAAGAGCGCGGGCATCGCGTTCAACGCGCTGTGGCCGCGCACGACGATCGCCACGGCGGCGATCAACAACCTGCTCGGCGGCGGCAACATGATGAAGGCGTCGCGCAAGCCAGAGATCATGGCGGATGCGGCGTACGTGATCTTCAACCGGCCGTCGCGCGAGTGCACCGGCAACTTCTTCATCGACGACGAGGTGATGGCGAGCGCGGGCAAGACCGATCTCAGCGAGTACGCGGTCGACCCGACGCAGCAGTTGATGCCAGACTTCTTCGTATGAAGAAGAAGAAGCCGCTTCCCAAGGCCGCCGCGGGGAAGAAGAAGCCGCTTCCCAAGGCCGCCGCGGGGAAGAAGAAGCCGCTTCCCAAGGCCGCCGCGAAGAAGAAGAAGCTCGCGGCGAAGCGGCCGCCTCAGAAGCGCAAGCCGCCGATCAAGCCGGCGAAGCAGAAGATCGTCAAGGCGGAGCTGCTGCGCATGCGCGGCACCGGTCTCGTCGAGCTGGCGATCGCCGCGGACCGCGAGCGCCGCGACCCGAAGCGCCCGCCGAGGGGACTGCCGCGCGCGCAGATCGCGCAGCTGTCGATGCCCGACGGCAGCGAGATCCCCGAGAGCCTCGCCGCGTGGCTCGCGTACGACACGCTGCCGATCTTCGAGGGCAGCAAGACCGCGCCGCGCCTCAAGTGGCGCTCGTTCGCCGACATGATGGCCGAGGAGTTCGACGACGAGACCGCCTCGACCTTCGCCGATTTCGGCAAGCTGCTCACCGGCAAGTGCCTCGTCCTGCCGAACGGCGCCGACTCGCGTCGTTTCATGTACGCGGGCAAGCCCGACGCGCACGGCGAGTACCCGATCTTCATCGTCGATACCGACGAGCTGCCGTGGGTGGGCCTCGCGTACCCGGGCTTCGATGCGTACATCGCGGACGGGCGCGTCGCGAACGTCGTCACGAAGACGTACATGGACGCGTGGCAGCACGACCACTGGGCCCCGCATCTCGAGCACCACGCGCGCACGAACTTCGGCGGCTTCAAGGCGCTCGACTATCAGGAGCCCGAGCACCTCGACGGCGAGCCCGCCGCGCGCAACGCGATGGCGCAGATCCTCGGCAAGCTGAGCGATCTGTCGCCCGAAGACTTCGACAACTTCGGCTGAGCTAGATCACCGGCTTGATCGCCACCGGCTTCGCCGCCTTCGGCCGGCGCCGGCGCGCGCCGATGAACCCGAAAGCCGCGCCGACCGCGCCGCCGACGAGGTGCGCCATGTGCGAGATGCCGTCGTTGCGGACGCTGTGGACGATCTCGCCGCCCATGTAGATCACGGCGACGATGAGGAACGTCAGCGGGATGTCGCCGCCGCGCACGTTCGCGAGCGACGCGAGCAGGATCATCATGAACGCGATGCCGCTCGCGCCGAGCACGTAGCCGTTCGAGAACACGAGCGTCGCGAGGCCGGTCATCAGCGCCGTCACGAGGATCATGAACAGCAGCGTGAGCGAGCCGTGACGCTCCTCGAGGATCGGCCCGATCAGCAGGATCAGCATGAAGTTGCCGATCAGGTGCTCCCAGTTCGCGTGCCCGAGGATGTGCGAGAACAGCCCGACGTACGACTGGATGCCGTCGAGCCGCGGGTACGCCACGAACCACTGGGCGAACACGCTCGATGCGTGACTCAGCAGAAAAGCGACGACCGCAGCGATCGCGAACGTCAGGACGACGGGCGCGTTGTACGAGATTCGAAGCCTTGCCACACCTGAAAGGTAGCGCGGCGCTAGTACAGGGGCCACTCGCTGGGACGAAGTGTCACACGCGTGTCCTCGTACGTGTAGCGGTGCGGCGGAACGTAGCCCGCGTGCTTCTCTTTCTCGACGACGTCGAGCAGCGCGACGTACGGATAGGTCTTCTCGCGCGCGACCTCGACGGTGCAGCCTGCCTCGCGAACGACCTTCTCGGAGACCGAGCCGAGGACCGCGCGCTCGAGGCCGGTGAGGCCCTTGCTCCCGACGATGATCAGATCCGCGCCGACGTCGCTCGCGACGCGCAGGATCTCGTCCGCCGCCTTGCCGATGTGGACGTGCACGAAGAAGTGGACCTTGCCCTCGACCTTCGCCGCGATCAGCGCCTCGCGGATCGTCTCGGTGACGCGCTCCTGCTGGCGCGTGGCCTCGGTGATGTCGGCACGCTCGAGGACGCACACGAAGTGGAGGACGTGCCACGGCGCGCGTGTGCCGACGCCGATGGCTCGTTGCAGCGCGGCGCGCGCGCTGGTGGTGAAGTCGAAGCCCACCACGACATGAACGTTCTCGATGCTCATGCTCCCTTGCACAGCAAGGGACGCGCCACGCCAGATCCGCGCGAATTGCCTGGGATCCGCGAATCTCTTGCGTCGCCCTACCCGACCGCTGCAATACCTGCCAGGCTCCAGAGATATGGCGACGGTCGAAGTCACGGCAGAGAATTTCAAGGACACGATCGAGAAGAACGGCATCGTGCTGCTCGATTTCTGGGCGGACTGGTGCGGCCCCTGTAAGGCGTTCGCGCCGGTCTTCGAGAAGGCGTCCGACAAGCACACGGATGTCGTGTTCGGGAAGATCGACACCGAGGCGCAGCAGGAGCTCGCCGGTGCCGCCGGGATCTCGGCCATCCCCACGCTGATGCTGTTCCGCGACGGCATCCTGCTGTTCCGCGAGTCCGGCGCGCTGCCGCCGGCGGCGCTCGAGGAGCTCGTCACGCAGGCGAAGGCGCTCGACATGGAGAAGGTGAAGAAGGAGATCGCCGAGCATCAGCACGAGCACGGCCCGGGCTGCGATCACGACCACGCGCACGATCACGACCACGACGGTCACGATCACGAGCACTAGGTCGGGATAGCCCGCTCGCGGCGCGGGCAAGCGCGCGACGCGAGATCGTCTCGTGTTACCGTCGCGACGTGCGGCGCGTAGCGTTCCTGCTCGTGGGATACGCGGTCGCGCCGTTCGCGAGCACCGCGCGCGCGGATGATCCGCGCGAGGTGTTCGGCCTGCCCGCGAAGCCCGCGGACGATGCGAAGCCACGAAGCGATGCGAAACCACAGGACCCGCGCGATGTCTTCGGGCTGAAGCCCAAGACCACCGAGAAGGTCGACTGCAGCGACGGCAAGACGTTCGGCTGCACGCACGCGACCGACCCGCTCGCCGACGACGACGTCCCGTACGCGCTGCGCACGTGGCTGCCCGCGAGCTACCTGCTCTCGCTGCCGACCGCGAACGCGGCGCAGGTCGATGTCGCGAGCTACGCGCTCGGCGCGGGCGTCGATGGCGGCTTCGGCGGTGCGACCGCGAGCGAGAACCGCTGGACGATCGACGGCGCCCCCACCGACGACGCCGCGGTCGGCGGCGCCGATACCACCGTCCCCTTGACGTTCCTCGACGGGCTGTACGTCACGGCCGGCGGCTTCGCGGCGCGCGACCGCACGTCGACGGGCGGCGTGATCGACGCGCGCCTGAAGCGCGGGACGCCCCGCCACGAGCTCGACGCGCAGGTCTGGCTCGGCTGGACCGCGCCGGCGCGCCATCGCCCGACGCTCCCCACGACGTACAGCGTGCGGACCGGCATCGTCGATCCGGGGCCCGATGCGAGCCTCTCGCTCGTCGCGACGGGACCGCTCGCGCACGACTGGTGGTACGCCGCCGGCATCGCGCCGAGCCTGCGCCGCACGCAGTTCGGCTTCACGGCGCGCGCGCTCGTCGACGACAATCAGGACGGTATCCCCGACGGCTACCCGGACGTCTTCACGACGGATCTCGTCGAGCGCGAGACCCGGCACGTCACGACGTACGACGTCCCCGTGATGGCGCGTGCCGGCTGGGATCGCGGGCCGCATCATCTGGAGCTGTCGCTCGTCGGCGAGGCGTTCACCGACACGCGCTACCTGTTCAACGCGACGCTGCCGAGCGCGGGCGTCGACGGCAGCTCGCTCGTCGGCGACGGCATCGCGACGTGGAAGAGCAACTGGAGCGACACGCACCTGCGCGTGCAGGCCGCGTGGCATCGCTCGCAGCGTCGCGAGTCCGCGCGCGATCCGAGCGCCGCCAGCACGCCGCAGCTGCTCTCGGCATACGTGCCGGTTCCGCTCGCGCAGGATCAGCCGCTCGGCGGCGCGTGCAGCGACGTGGGCGCCGATCGCTATCCGAAGATCACGAACTGCCCGATCCCCATCGGCTGGTTCGCGAGCGGCGGTGCCGGGCCGCTCGTCGACGTCACGGTCGATCGCCCGTCGCTCACCGCCGACCTCTCGCATCGCGAGGGCAACCACGTGCTGCGCGCCGGCGTGACCGGCGAGGACACGCGGCTCGTCAACGACACGCGCTTCACCGGCGGCGAGCAGATCCGCTCGCTGTTTCCCGGGCACACGTCGGAGCGCAAGTTCCTCGATCCGGACACGCCGTGCGAGGCCACCGGCCCGTGCGCGACCGTCGCGACGAGCGAGCTCGCGTATCGCACGCGCTACACGGCCGCGTACGCCGAGGACACGTGGCACGCCGCGCCGAACATCCAGGTCGACGGCGGCCTGCGCTGGGAGCTGATGTGGGTCGGCTCGGCGCTGCACTTCTCGAACGAGCTCGCACCGCGTCTCGGCGCGGCGTGGACGAAGGCCGACGGCACCGCCCGCGTGTGGACGAGCATGGGACGCAGCTTCGCGCTGCTGCCGGCCGGGCTCGGCTACACCGTGCTGCGCCGCGATCGCTACGTCGAGGAAGTGACGTCGCCGTTCGGCACGAGCCGCGAGGTGCAGACCGGCGCCGCGTTCGCGGTCGCATCGGGGCTCGCGCCGATCACGCAGGACGAGGTGACGGCCGGCGTCGAGCTCTCGCCGCTGCACGCGGTGCGACTGACCGGCTGGGCGCAGGGCCGCTACCTGCGCCGCGGGCTCACCGTCACTCCGGACGGCTTCGACAACCCGGGGCGCGACCTCGGCCAGGAGGCCTCGCGGAACACGGCGCTCTTCGGAGCGGAGGTCGCGACGGCGCCGACCGGCACGCTCGTGCTCCGCGCCGGCTACATGTATGGCCACACGGTCGGCAGCTGGACCGGGCTGTCGTCGACCGACTTCGAGCTCGTCACCGAGAACCTCGTCGGCCAGCTCCCGACCGATACGGGACACCGCACTTATATAGAGGCGGAGCGCTCGGGACGGGTCGGACCGGTGCGGCTGACCATCGCGCTGCGACTCTCGCTCGGCAGTGGTCGCCCGCGGAGCGCGCTCGGCAACAGCGACGATGGCATCATCTACCTGATCCCGCGCGGCTCGCTCGAGCGCGGTCCCCTGCTGACCCAGACGAACGCACGCCTTGCGGCGACGTGGCACGGCGTCGACGTGCTGCTCGACGTGTTCAACGCGTTCGACCACCGCGACGCGACCAGCCTCGACGAGGTCTACGCCGGCGGCTCGATCCATCCGATCGTCGGCGGCACCGCGAGCGACCTCGTCTTTCTTCGTACCGAAACGGGCACTCTGCCGGCGCGCAATCCGGGCTTCCAGGTGCCGACCGGATACCAGGCGCCGCTCTCCGCCGTTCTCGGTGTACGCACTCGCTTCTAGGAACAATTGCGAGCGGATCGCTCGATCTCGGCGCGCGCTCTGCGTGTTACGATTTTTCGTCCGCGGTTGCATTCGGGGTGCACGCGCGCGCTCGACGAGGAGCTCATGGCTGATCTGTCTCGTTTCTCGGAAGCTAAGGCTGAAGTTCAACACTCGCCGCACGCGGTCAGCGCGTGGGAAGAAGCGGAGTCGCTCGCGGCGGAGCTCGACAAGCCCGACGAGATCGTCGCGCTGTACAACGAGGCGCTCGCCGCGTCGCTCGAGCCACAAGTCGCGGAGATGATCGGCGAGCGCGCCGGGTCGTTCTGCGACGAGTGGTTCGGCGATGACCCGAAGATGCTCGAGAAGATCCTCTCGCGCGTGCTGCAGCTCGCGCCGAGCTCGGACTCGGCCCTGCAGCGGCTCAGCGTCATCTACACGGTCGCCGAGCGGTGGGCGGATGTGCTCGCGCTGTACGACCGCGCGACGGGCGTGGCGAAGGACAAGCCGCGCAAGGTCCGACTGCTGCGCGAAGCCGCGCAGCTCGCGAAGGACGTCGCGAACCAGCCCGAGAAGGCGATCCGCTACTACCAGGCCCTGCTGCCGCTCGTTCCCGACGACGTGCAGATCGGCCAGAGCCTCGAGCGCCTGCTCGAGCGGCACGAGCGCTGGGCCGAGCTGATCTCGCTGTGGGAAGGCCGCCTCGAAGGCCAGTCGAAGAAGGATCGCGAGCGCAGCCGCGCGCGCATCGCCGGCGTGTGGCTCGAGGCGCTGAAGGATCCGCAGAACGCGCTCGCCGCCGTGCGCCCGCTGCTCGCGGAGGCTGACGACGACAAGGAGCCCGTCGCGCTGCTCGAGCGCATCATCGAGGCGCCGCAGGCGACGAAGGGCGTGCGCGATGCGTCGCTCGATCTGCTGCGCTCGCACTTCGATGCGACCTCGCGTCCCCGCGAGGTGATCCGCATCCTCGAGAAGATCATCCAGATCGACTCCGCCGGCTCGCGCGAGCTGCGCGAAGAGGCCGGCCAGCGCCTCGGCGAGCTCGACGACGTGCCCGCCGCGATGGACCACTACGCGGCGCTGCTCGCGATCGCGCCCGAGTCCACCGTCACCGAGGAGAAGCTGCGCGGGCTCGCCGAGCGCGGCGGCCAGCACGAGCGCTATGCCGATGGCATCGCCGCGGCGGCGCGTGCGGCAAGCGACCCGACGCGTCGCGTGGAGCTGCTCGCCGAAGCGGCACGCACGCGGCTCGACCGCCTCGATGATATCGAGGGCGCGATCAAGCTGCTCGTCGAGGCGAGCGGGGTCAGCGGCGCGGCGGAGCACGAGCAGCTCGTCGTCGCGCGGCGCCTCGCGGCGCTGTACGCGCAGACCGACCGGCCGAAGGAGCGCCTCGCCGTGCTCGAGCGGCAGGCGCACCTGGAGGCGAACGATGTCGCGCGCGCCGCGATCCTCAGCGAAGCCGCGAAGCTCGCCGAGTCGCTCGGCGATGCGGACCGCGCGCTGACGCTGTGGGAGCGCCGCGTCGACTCCGATCCGAGCGATCTCAGCGCGCTCGACGCGCGGATCGCGATCCTCGAGAGCCAGCAGCGCTGGGACGATCTCGTCACCGCGCTCGAGAGCCGCGCCGCGAAGACCACGTCGCCGACGCAGAAGCGCGCCGACCTCGTGCGCGTCGCGCTGATCCATCACCAGCAGCGCACCGATGCGGCCGCCGCGATCACGACGTGGCAGCGCGTCGTCGCCGACAACCGCGACGACGAAGAAGGCATCAGCGCGCTCGCCGACCTGCTCGCCGAGACGAGCCGCTGGCGCGAGATGGCCGACCTGCTCGAAGGCGCGTCGGGCCGCGCGACCGCGCGCACGATCGGCCGCCTCGTGCGGCTCGGCGATGCGCTGCGCCAGCACCTCGACGAGCCGGCGCGCGCGCTCGCCGCGTATCGCAATGCGATCGCGATCGATCCGTCGAGTCAGCCCGCGAAGGCCGGCCTGACCGGGCTGCTCGAGGTGCCGCAGACGCGCGCCGCCGCCGCCGATGCGCTCGCCCAGGCGATGCGCACGACCGGCGATGTCACCGGCGTGCTCGAGCTGTTGCCGGCGCGCCTCGCCGAGGCGCACGACGACCGCACGAAGCTCGCGCTGCTGCGCGAGGCCGCGCAGCTCCGCCTCGATCACAAGCACGACGCGGCCGGCGCGCTCAGCGACCTGTCGCGCGCGTTCCCGCTCGCGCCGCGCGATCAGCTGATCGAGAACCAGCTGCAGTCGCTCGCGAAGTCCACGGGCGACTTCACGACGCTCGGCATCGCGTACCTCGAAGCGATCGGCGCGCTCGCCGGCGACGCGCGCGAGGCCGCGCGGCTGCGCATGGCGTACGCCGATCTCGCCGCGGATCGCCTCGGAGATCCGGCCGCCGCCGCCGGCGCCTACGCGCAGGTCGCGGAGACCGAGCCGGGCAACCGCCGCGCCGTCGCCGCGTTCGCCGCGCTCGGCACGACGCTCGGCCAGTGGGACGAGGTCGCGCTGGCGATCGTCCGCTACGCCGAGGTGCGCGAGGCCTTCGACGACGAATTGCTCGGCACGCTCGAGATGGCCGCCAAGCGCACCGGCGCGTGGGACCAGGTCGCGCACGGCCTGACCGTCGCGCTCGAGAAGCTCAAGCTGCCGTCGGCGGTCGCCGCGCTGTTCTACCAGCGCCTCGCCGTCGTCCACCGCGATCACCGCGCCGACCGCACGAGCGCGATCAATGCGCTGCGCAAGGCGCTCGAGCTCGGTGGCGAGCGTCTGGCGTGGCTCGCCGACCTCGTCGCGATGGAGCGCGAGCAAGGCGCGTCGCAGTCGCTGCTCGAGGCGCTGCGCCGCCTCGCCGATGCCGATGGCCGCGATCTCGATGCGCTCGTCGGAGCGGCCGATGTCGCGAGCAAGCTCGGCGAGCGCGAGCAGGCGCTGCAGATCCTGTCCGCCGTGCTCGGCCGCGCGACCGCCGCGTGGCGTGGCACCGCCGCGATCAAGAGCGCGCGCTCCGTCGATGCGGTCGCGAAGTGGGCGATCGACGGGCTCGTCGATCTGTACCGCACCGGCGGCCGCGCCCGCGCCGCCGTCGACACGCTGACGGAGGCCGCGCGCCTGCCGTTCGACAACGCCACGCGCCGGGACATGCGCCTGCGTGCCGCGCAGCTCGCGACCGTCGAGCTCGGCGACAACGGCGCCGCGATCGACATGTATCGCAGCGTGCTCGCCGCGACGCCGAATGACCTCGAGGTCATCGAGCGCCTCGCGCACCTGCTCGGCGTCGAGGACCGCGTGCCGGAGCTGCTGACGCTCCGCCAGATCCAGCTCGGCCTCGAGACCGACACCGACAAGAAGCTCGAGCTGCGTCTCGAGCTGGCGCGGCTCGTCGGGATCGTCGAGGAGCGCGGCGGCCGCCTCGACGCGCTGCGCGCGAACCTCGAGGACCGCCCCGGTCACGAACAGTCGATCGATGCCGTCGCGACGCTGCTGTCGCAGAAGGGCGCGCACCGCCAGCTCGCCGACCTGCTCGAAGGTCAGGCCCAGCGGCTCGAGACGAGCGGCGAGACGTCGCGTGCCGCGAAGCTGTGGGCGCGGTTCGCGGGCGTGACCGAGAAGGACACGAAGGAGATCGAGCGCGCGATCGGCGGTCACCGCCGCGTCGTCGCGCTGTCGCCGACGAGCGAGTCGCTGCGTGCGCTCGCCCGCTTGAACCTCGAGCGCGGTCAGTCGGCGCAGGCCGTGCCGTGGCTCGAGAGCCTGCTCGGCACCGTGCCGGCGAGCGAGCGCATGCTCGTCGTCCAGCAGCTCGCGAAGGCGCACCTCGCGGCGAACCAGCCCGACCGCGCGATCGCGGCGATCGAGGTCAACCTCGACGACAAGGCGCCCGCGCTCGAGCTGCGCACGTTGCTCGCCGACCTCTACCGCAAGGCGGATCTGTGGGAGCCGCTCGCGCGCCACCTGACGCGCAGCCTCCCGCTCGTCAAGGAAGACGAGAAGCTCGCCCGCGAGTTCGCGCGCGAGGCCGTGCAGCTGTACCTGACGAAGCTCGGCTCTCCGGCCGCCGCGATCCCGGCGCTCGAGACCGCGCTCGCGCTCGATCCGACGGACAAGGAGCTGCGCACGGCCCTCGCGACCGGCCAGCGCGTCGCGGGCAAGCTGCCCGAAGCGCGCGCGCTCCTGAACGAGCTGATCGCGGACTTCGGTCGCCGCCGCTCGCCCGAGCGTGCCGCGCTGCACGTCGAGCTCGCGCGCGTCGCGCAGGCCGAAGGCAAGCTCGACGAGGCGATGACGGAGATGGAGGCGGCCAGCAAGATGGACGTCTCCAACGCGGCGATCCAGAAGGAGCTCGCCGAGATGGCGCGCACCGCGGGTCAGCTCGACAAGGCGGAGCGCACCTACCGCGCGCTCCTGCTCGTCGTGCGCCGCACGCCGCCGGGCGATGACGAGGCGGCGGTGGGCCCGAGCGAGGTGCTGTTCGAGCTGCACAAGCTCGCGGCCGCTCGCGACGAGAACGACCAGGCGAAGGAGCTGCTCGAGTCGGCGATGGAAGCGGCGATCCAGAGCGACGCCGAGGTGCATCGCCTCCGCCGCAGCCTGCTCGCTCACAATGAAGGCGAGCGCCTGCTCGAGGTGCTCGACAAGCGCCTCGCGACGAACCCCGAGCCTGCCTCGCAGGCGCGGCTGCTCGCCGACATGGGCGAGGCGCTCGACCACCTCGGCCGTGGCACCGAAGCGCTCGACTCGATGATCAAGGCGTTCTCGGCGATGCCGTCGCGCGTCGATCTGTACGAGAAGGCGCGCGACATCGCGAAGCGCACGAACGCGACGAAGAAGTACGTCGACTCCGTCGAGCAGGTCGTCGACCGGCTCCGCCGCAAGGATGATCCGCCGCTGATCGCGAACCTCCTGATGAAGGCCGGCGAGGCCCTCGAGCAGGAAGGCGGCGATCTCAAGGGCGCGGCGAACCTCTACCGCCGCGTCGAGATCCTCGGCGAGCGGCTCGCGGAGGCTTTCTACGCGCAGGCGCGCGTGGCCGCCGCACTCGGCGACACCGCCGAGCAGGCCCGCACGCTCGACAAGATGTTCGAGCTCGCCGGCACCGACTCCGAGCCCACGCCGCAGCAGGTCGACGCGCTCTACCGCCTGTCCGAGATCTTCATCGGCAGCGAGACGCGCCGCAAGCAGGGCATCGATCTGCTCGAGCGCGCGTTCGCCGCCGAGCCGCGCTGGGGCCAGGCCGGCCGCCTGTTGAAGATGGCCGCCGCCGCGTCGCCCGACGACGACAAGATCCTCGGCATGTACGAGCGCGTCGCCCGCAACGGCGGCGATCAGGAGCTGCTGCTCGACTTCCTCGAGCGCCGCGCCGCGCACGCCGGTGCCACGCCGCAGCAGATCCGCGAAGCCGTCGACCTCGCGGTCGAGCTCGGTCAGGACGATCGCGCCGAGGCCCTCCTCGTCCGCGCCGTCGCGGCCGCGCGCGACACCGCCGATGGCCTCGGCTCCGCGCCGTGGGCCGTGCTCGCGCTGGCCGAGCGCCGCCTCGCCGCGAACGACCTCACGCAGGCGCGCGACCTCACGTACGAGATCGCGCCGATCGCGGAAGCGGAGGCCGTCGATGGCCTCGCGATGCGCATCGCGACGCGCGCCCTCGCCCACCGCAAGATCGACCTCGCCGCCGACGTCTACGAGTTCCTGCGCGAGCGAAGCCCGTCGGAGCGCGCCGTGTGGCAGCCGCTGCTGACGATCTACCGCGAGCTCGGCGATGGAGACCGCCTCAGCGCGGTCGTCAGCTCGACGCTGCCGAACCTCGTCACCGCCGCCGAGCGCAACGCGCTCCGCATCGAGCACGCGAAGTTCCTCATCGAGAACCTCAAGCGCCATCACGACGCGCTCGACGTCCTGCGCGACGCACTCCGCGACGACCCCGATAACCTCGAGGCCGCCGAGATGTACGAGCGCACGCTACGCGACCTCGGCGACGACGAGGGCATCGCCGAGTTCCTGTGGTCGCGCTTCGAGGACGCGCAGCGCCGCGGCCACCGCGACTCGACCGTCGACGTCGCGACGCGCCTCGGCGACCTGCTCGAGAAGACCGGCTCGCCCGACGCGATCCGCGTCTACCGCAGCGCGCTCGTCATCGCGCCCGACGACCGCGAGATCCTCCGCCGCGTCGTCGACAAGCTCGACACGCACGACAACCCGCGCGAAGGCGCGATGCTGATGGAGCGCCTGCTCGCCGTCGAGACGCCCGAGCGCGCGCCCGAGCTCGCCGGCAAGCTCGCGACGATGTGGGAGGCCGCGGGCGACTTCAAGGGCGTGCAGCGCACGCTCGAGCTCGCGCACAAGTCCGCCCCCGACGACCACGCGATCCACGACCGCCTCGAGCAGTGGTACCGCGACCACGAGCAGTACGCCGAGCTCGCGGATCTGATGACGCGCGATGCGGAGCGCATGCCCGACGACGCCGCCGTCGCCCGCCTGCGCGAAGCCGCCTCCGTCTACTCGGGTCAGCTCGGCCAGCCGCTCAAGGCCGCCGACGTCCTCCGCAAGGCTCGCCAGCGCGCGCCTCACGTCGCCGAGCTCGTCACCGATCAGGCCGCGGCGCTCGCCGCCGCCGGTGAGCTCGACGCCGCCCAGCGCGCCGTCGGCGAGGCGCTCGCGACGGTCCAGGGCGCCTCTCGCACCTCGCTCCTGCTGCTGCGCGCGTCGTTCCGCCAGCAGCTCGGCGACGACGCCTCCGCCGTCGGCGATCTGACCGAAGCGTACGAGCTCGACAAGGAGCAGGTCGCCGAGCCGCTCGTCAACGGCCTCGAACGCCTGCGCGCCCGCGCCGAGCGCGACGGCGACATGCCGACCGAGCGCAACGCGACGCTCAAGCTCGCCCAGCTCCTGATCGCGCACGGCGATCTCGAGCGCGGCCGCAGCTTCCTCGTCGCCTGGATCGAGCGCGATCCGCGCGACGCCGAGCCGCTCTACAACCTCTGCGATCTCGACGAGTCGATCGAGCACTGGGACGGCGTCTCCGCCGCCGCCACCCGCCTCGCCTACGTCACCGAAGGCGAAGCCCAGGTCGCCTCCGCCCTCCGCGCCGCCGATGCCTCGACCAAGGCCGGCCGCCCCGCCGACGCGGTCCCGGTCCTCGAGCTCGTGCACCAGCAGCAGCCCGCGGTCGAGGTCGTCCGCAACAAGCTGCGCGAGATGTACGAGGCCGCCGGCGAGTTCCGCCTGCTCGCCGGCATCCTGATGGCCGACGCCGACCACGGCACCGACCCCGCCGCCCGCTACGCGAACTACAAGCGCGCCGCGGAGCTCCTGCTCTACGACCTCCAGGACGCCGTCGCCGCCCAGCCTGCCGCCGCCAAGGCCCTCGAGCTCCAGCCCGAGGACAACGCGGCCCTCATGCTCAACGTCGACATCCTGATCGCCTCCGGCCAGCTCGAGGACGCCGGCCGCACGCTCGAGGCCGCGATCTCCGCCCAGAAGAAACGCACGCCCGAGCTCGCCGTCCTCCAGCAGCGGATGGGCCGCGTCTGCGCGATGCTCGAGGACAAGGAAGGCCAGCTCAACTGGCTCAAGAAGGCGTTCGACGTCGACCGCAAGAACGCGGAGGTCGCCGCCGAGCTCGCGCAGCTCGCGACGGAGATCGGCGACTACGAGCTCGCCCTCAAGCCGCTCCGCGCGATCACGCTGATGGACAACCCCGCCCCGGTCACGCGCCCGATGGCCCTCCTCTGGGAGGCCAAGATCGAGCACGCCCGAGGCAACCGCGCGAAGGCCGAGCTCTGGGCCAAGAAGGCGCTGCGCGAGGACCCGCAGTTCGCGGACGCGCAGCAGTTCCTCGACGAGCTGGGCGGCGCCTGATCTAACGAGCACCGACCACGCGAAAACCCACTCGTCCGTTTCCCTCGACCACGAGCGCGCGAACGCCACGCATGCCGCGCGGCAGGTCCAACCGCAGGTTGGGCGCGCGCCGCGCATCGAGGTCACGATGAATCTGAAATGGCTCTTGCGAGCCGTCGCTGTAGACCGCGATGACGGCAACAATCTCTGCTCCGCCGCGCCTGGCCTGCAACTCGACTGATCGCAGAGGCACATCGTTGAGCGGAATGCGAACCATGCGTTGCTCGTCGAGCACGACGCCGCGGGCAAGTGTCATCCACTCATCGCGCGGGACGCGGTAGTCATCGCGATCGTAGGCGCGGTCGTGGTCATGATCATGCCAACGACGGTCGCGCCACTCGCCGTTGGGCTGAGCGGTCGCCGAAGCCACAAACGACAAGAGTGTCGATATCAGAGGTACAGCGAGTCGTCTCATGATGTCCTTTCCGCCGAAATCCGGGACTTCGGCTTCAGTCGTTCGATGAGACAACTCGGTGCACCGACCGAGCCAATAGGCCCGTTAGGCGCCGAGCATTCGCACAGAGACGTTGCCAACGCCGTCGAGCACCACCGCGTTTACGCCGCGAAGACCCTCATTTCCGAGGTCGACGCGCAAGTTCGGCTCATGGTTGGCGTCGAGCGCGCGCTTGATATGGAAAGAACGCTGAGAGCCGTCGGCAAAGATCACGCCGACCGTGTAGATGTACGCGTTGCCGCGCGTCGCCTGAAACTCGACGCTCTGCAGCGGGCGACCACCGAGCGCCTCGCGATGCGCGTCGTGCCCTGAGATGTCGATGCAAGGATTCAGCGTCGACCACTCGCCGCGCGCGATGCCCTCGACGTACGGGTCGTTGCCGTAGGTGTACGGCCGGACCTCGTCGCCGTCGGCGTCGAGCTGATAGCCGTAGTTGACCTGCGGCATCCAGCTCGGGCGCGTCGTCACCTGGACGCCGCCGCTCCAGCTGTACTGAGGGGCGGGACGGTACTCGGAGCGATAGCCGTTACGGTAGTCGCGATCAGAGTGGCGCTCGATACGCTGCGAGCGGTCGTTGCGGTCGTTGCGGTGGTCACGGACGATCGGATCGGCAGACGCAACACCCG
>CAYUNM010000066.1:7189-39650 GCA_964446175.1 uncultured Kofleriaceae bacterium | reverse complement strand
GCTTCCTGAATTCCGGATTCTCGTCGAGGGGTTACCGCTAAACGATCGGCATTGGCTCTAGGCCCGTGTCGCCGCGTGCACGAACGGCTGGGCGGCCTCGAGCTGCGAGGCGACGCGCAGCAGCAGGTCCTCGCGGCCGTACGCGGCGGCGAGCTGGACGCCGATCGGGAGGCCGGCGGCGTTGCGGTACAGCGGGATCGAGCAGGCGGGCTGGCCCGTCGCGTTGAACACGGCGGTGAACGGCGCGAAGTCGGCGGCGCGGAAGATGCCGGCGAGCGGATCGTCGGGCGGCGACTTGAACGTGCCGAGCGGGACGGGCGGCTCGGTGACCGTCGGGGTCAGCCAGAGGTCGTAGGTCTCGAAGAACGTCGCGATGCGGCGGGTCGCGGCGTGCAGCCAGCGCCACGCGTTGATGTACGCGCCCGCGCTGATCAGCCGGCCGAGCTCGGCGAGCCCCCAGGTCAGCGGCTCGACGTCGGCCTCCGTGACGCGGCGCCCGAGCATCGCGCCGACCTCGTCGAGATCGGCAGCGGTGCCGGTGACCCAGATCGTCAGGAAGCGCGAGACCCATTCCGGATCGGAGAGCGTCGGGATCTCGGCGTGCTCGACGGTGTGGCCGAGCGAGGCGAGCAGCTTGGCGGCGTGGTCGACCGCGGCGCGGCAGTCGGGGTGCGATTCGATCATGCCGCCGCCGCCGTCGGCATCGACGTGCGGGTGGCGCGTCGCGAACGCGATGCGGAGGCGGCCGGTCGGCGCGCCGACCTCCTCGGCGAAGCGGCGCGCGGGCGTCGGCGCGGTGTACGGATCGCCGGGCTGCATGCCGGCGATCAGGTCGAGGACCGCCGCCGAGTCGCGCACGCTGCGCGCGACCACGTGCTCCTGGACGAGGCCGCCGTGACTCTCGCCGTACCACGGCGCGAGCGAGACGCGGCCGCGCGACGGCTTGAGGCCGAACAGGCCGCAACACGAGGCGGGGATGCGGATCGAGCCGCCGCCGTCGTTCGCGTGCGCGATCGCGGTCATGCCGGCCGCGACCGCGGCGGCGGAGCCGCCCGAGCTGCCGCCCGTGGTGCGCGAGCGATCGTACGGGTTGCGCGACGGCGGCCACGCCGGCGGCTCGGCGGTGGGGACGATGCCGAGCTCGCTCGTGTTCGTCTTGCCGACGAGGATGAAGCCGGCACGCCGCAGCGCGGCGACGAGGTGGCTGTCGACCGGCGCGCGCCAGTTGGCGTGGCGCAGCGGCGTGATGCCCATCGCCTGCGGCATGCCCTTGACCGTCGCGACGATGTCCTTGATGAGGATCGGCACGCCCCGGAACGGGCCGTCGGCGGGCGTGGTGGCGCGCGCCTCGTCGAACATCGGCATGATCACGGCGCCGAGCTCGGGGTTGTCGCGCTCGATGCGCGCGATCGCGGCGTCGACAAGCTCGCGCGGCGAGATTTCACCACGCGCTACCAGGTCCGCCTGTGCGGTCGCATCGAGAGCCGAGAGCTGCATCGGTGCCGAGGGTAAACGTGATATGCCCCGGTCGTGCAACTGCAAGGGAAGCGAGCGCTCGTTACCGGCGGCGGCCGCGGGATCGGCGCAGCGTGTGCGCGGGCGCTGGCCAGGGCGGGAGCGCACGTCGTCGTGTGCGGCCGCAGCGCGAAGGATCTGGCCGCGATCGCGAGCGAGCTCGGTGGCACGGCCATCGAGGCCGACCTGCTCGACCGCAAATCGACGGACTTCATGCTGTCGACGGTCGGGCGCGTCGATATCCTCGTCAACAACGCGGGCATCGCCGAGAGCGCACCGCTCGAGAAGACGACCGACGAGCTGTGGGACCGCGTGATGGAGCTCGACGCGACCGCGCCGTTCCGGATCGCCCGCGCGCTCGTGCCGGCGATGGTGAAGCAAGGGTGGGGGCGCGTCGTCAACATCGCGTCGAACGCGGGCGTCTCGGGCTACGGCTACACGGCCGCGTACTGCGCGGCGAAGCACGCGATGGTCGGCTTCACGCGCGCGCTCGCGATCGATCTCGCGCGCACCGGCGTGACGATCAACGCGCTGTGCCCCGGGTGGGTCGAGACGGCGATGGCGCACGAGGCGGTCTCGCGCATCGCCGCGAAGACGAAGCGCAGCGAGGCGGAGGCGAAGCAGACGCTCGAGGCGATGAGCCCGCAGCGGCGCATGATCCAGCCGCAGGAGGTCGCGCACACGATGCTGATGCTGTGCAGCGACGACGCGCGCGGCATCCACGGCCAGACGATCGTCATCGACGGAGGAGCGATTCTCAAGTGAGCACTCACCTCGTCATCGACCCCAATGCACCGCCTCCGAAGGGCTACGCCGACGGCCGCATCGGCCACGGACGCGTGCTGCACATCGCCGGGCAGGTCGGCTGGAAGGCCGGCGTGTTCGAGGCGAAGGACCTCGTCGGCCAGTTCGCGCAGGCCTGCGACAACATCCTCACCGTGCTCGCCGCCGCGCACGGCCACGTCGAGGACATCGCCGAGATGACGATCTACGTCACCGACATCGCCGCGTATCGCGGCGCGCGCAAGCAGCTCGGGCCGGTGTGGCGCGAGCGCTTCGGCACGCACTTTCCCGCGATGGCGCTCGTCGCCGTGTCCGCGCTCGTCGAGCCGGAGGCGGTCGTCGAGATCCAGGCCGTCGCGTACCTGGAGCACGAACAATGAAGCCGACGACGTTCGCCTTCGAGGTCGCGCGCGGCGTCGCGACGATCACGCTCGACCGCCCCAAGCGCCTCAACGCGCTGACGTTCGAGGTCTACAAGGAGCTCGCGGAGACGTTCGAGCAGATCGAGTCGCACCCGCAGATCCGCGCGGTCGTGATCACCGGTCGCGACAAGGCGTTCTGCAGCGGCGGCGACCAGGACGACATCATCAAGAACCTCCTCGGCCAGAGCACGCCGCAGCTCGTCGACTTCACGCGCGCGACCGGGCGCCTGATCGCGGCGATCCGGAGGTGCCGGCGGCCCGTGGTGGCGGCGGTCAACGGCGTCGCCGTCGGCGCGGGCGCGGTGATCGCGATCGCGTGCGACTTCCGCATCGCGGCCGCCGGCGCGAAGTTCGGCTTCATCTTCCCGAAGGTCGGGCTGTGCGGCGCCGACATGGGCGCGACGTACCTCTTGCCGCGCATCGTCGGCCTCGGGCACGCGAGCGAGCTGCTGTTCTTCGGCGACCTGATCGATGCCAGGCGCGCGCTCGAGATCGGGCTCGTCAATCGCGTCGTCGACAACGGTGAGGAGGCGGTGAGGGTCGCGACCGAGTGGGCGACGCGGCTCGCCGCCGGCCCCGCGTTCGCTCACGCTATGACGAAGCAGATGATCGAGAGCGAATTCGCGATGACGCTCGCGCCGGCGATCGAGGCCGAGGCGCAGGCGCAGGCGCTGTGCATGCAGCACCCCGACTTCGCGGAGGCGCACGCCGCGTTCAAGGAGAAGCGCGCGCCGAAGTTCGCGGGCGCACCGGAGTAAGCGATGCAGCTCTCCCAGAGCGATCTGCCGATGTTCTTCGAGGAGCGGCACGCGTCGCTCGCGGCGCGGCTCGTGGCGGTCGCGCCCGAGCTGGAAGCCGCGGATGCGCGCGGTGATGCGGCCGTCGTCGAGGTGATGGCGCGCGCGGGGCTGTTCGAGCTCGTGTGCGGGCAGGTCGAGTCGCGAAGCCTGTGCCTCGCGCGCGAGATGCTCGGCTACGTCTCGCCGCGCGCCGATTCGATCTTCGCCGTGCAGGGCCTCGGCACGTACGCGCTGCAGCTCGCCGGCTCGCCGGAGCAGAAGGCGATGCTGCCGGCGTTCGCGCGCGGCACCGGCGTCGCCGCGTTCGCGCTCACGGAGCCCGAGGCCGGCAGCGACGTCGCCGCGATCCAGACGCGCGCCACGCCGACCGCCGAGGGCTACCGGCTCGACGGCGACAAGCTGTTCATCTCGAACCTCGGCATCGCCGATCACGCGGTCGTCGTCGCGTCGACGGAGCCGGAGCTCGGCGCGCGCGGCCTCACCGCGTTCTGGCTGCCGCTCGCGACGGCCGGCGTCACCGTGAAGCCGCTCGAGGCGACCGCGCCGCATCCGATCGGTGCGCTCGAGCTGCGCGGCGCCGTCGTCCCCGCGAGCGCGCGCATCGGTGAGATCGGGCAGGGGATGAAACTTGCCATGCAGACGCTCGATACGTTTCGCGTCTCCGTCGGCGCCGCCGCGGCCGGCATGGCGCGCCGCGCGCTCGACGAGGCGCTCGCGTTCGTCACGCGTCGCGTCCAGTTCGGCAAGCTGCTCGCGGAGCAGCCGCTGATCCAGGCGACGCTCGCCGACATGCAGGTCGACCTCGACACCGCGCGCCTGCTCGTCCTGCGCGCCGCGCACCGGCGCGACACGTCGAAGGATCGCGTGACCACCGAGGTCTCGATCGCGAAGCTCGGCGCCACCGAGGCCGCGTTCCGCGTGATCGATCGCGCGGTGCAGCTGCTCGGCGGACGCGGCGTGATGCAGGGCAATGTCGTCGAGCATCTGTATCGCGCGATCCGTCCGCTGCGGATCTACGAGGGTACGAGCGAGATCCAGCGCACGATCATCGGCAAGGCACTCGTCACGCCGAGGACGTCGAAGTAGTCATTTCTCGACGAGGATGCCGAACATGAATCTCCCGGAAGACCTCTCGCTCGCGAACTACTTCCTGTTCGACCGCCTGCGCGAAGGCAAGGGTGACAAGGTCGCGCTGCGCTTCGGCGATCGCAGCTGGACCTACCAGCAAGTCGCCGATCGCTCGCGTGCCCTCGCGCGCGCGCTCGTCGAGGGCGGCCTGACACCCGAGCAGCGCGTGTACGTCGTGCTGCCGGATACGCCCGCGTTCGCGTGGTCGATCTTCGGGATCCTCGCCGCCGGCGGCGTGCTCGCGATGGGCAATCCGATCGCGCCACCCGACGACCTCGCGTACGTGCTCGACTACGTGCGCGCGAGCGTGCTGATCACGACGCCGGAGGTCGCGAAGTCTCTCGCGCCGCGCCTGCGCGAGCTGCCGTGCCTGCGCGCCGTGCTGCTCGCACCGAACGCCGGCACCGACGACGATCCCGAGGCGTACTGCGATCCGGTCGCCGACGTGCCGCACTCCGCGTCGCTCTCGCAGGCGATCAAGCAGGGGATGAAGTCGCAGAGCGCGCTGCCGCAGATCCGCCGCGACGACCCCGCGATCTGGCTGTTCACGAGCGGCTCGACGGGCCGCCCGAAGGCCGCGATGCACAGCCACCGCGACTTCGCGTTCAACACCGAGGTCTTCGCGAAGCAGACGATCGGCATGCGCGAGGACGACGTCTCCGTCAGCGTGCCGCGCCTCTTCTTCGGCTACGCGACCGGCACGAACCTGTGGTTCCCGTTCGCGGTCGGCGCCACGGTCGGCCTGTTCTCGGAGCGCCCGACCGCCGAGAGCATCTCCGCCGCGATCCAGCGCTACAAGGCGACCGTCGTCACGAACGTCCCGACGATGCTCGGCAAGCTGCTCGACCTCGACGACGAGCGCCGCGCGCGCGGCGAGCCCGGCCTCGATCTCTCGACGGTGCGCTTCCACTTCTCGGCCGGCGAGGCACTGCCCGAGCCGCTGATGCGCCGCTTCGTCGAGCGCTTCGGAGGTCAGATCTACGACGGCATCGGGTCGGCGGAGATGTTCCACATCTACTGCAGCAACCGTCCCGGTGACGTGAAGCCCGGGTCGCTCGGCCGCGTCGTCGACGGCTACCAGCTGAAGATCCTCGCCGAGGACGCCGAGGGCCCCGGCGCACCCGAGATGGCGCCAGGTGACATCGGCGTGCTGTGGGTCAAGGGCGACTCCGTCGCGCACGGCTACTTCGGCGATCGCGACAAGTCCTGGAAGACGTTCCACGGCCACTGGTGCCGCACTGGCGATCTGTTCTCGATCGACGCTGACGGCTACCTCTACTTCCAGGGCCGCGCCGACGATCTGTTCAAGGTCGGCGGCATCTTCGTCGCGCCGCGCGAGGTCGAGGACTGCCTGCTCGCGCACCCGGCTGTCTCGATGGTCGCCGTCATCCCCGCCGAGGACCAGGGGCTGACGAAGCCGAAGGCCGTCGTCGTGCTGCGCCCCGAGGCGCGCGACCGGGACCGCGCGGCGCTCGCGGCCGAGCTCAAGGCGCACGTCCAGACCCGGCTGTCCAAGCACAAGTATCCGCGGTGGATCGTGTTTGTCGACGATCTCCCCAAGAACGATCGAGGCAAGGTCGACAAGAAGACGTTGCTCGAGCACGAAAAACGCGGTCAGCTGAGTGAATAGGCCGTGACCGAGAAGTTTCTCGCCCGCCACACCACCGCATCGCTGGAGACGCTCGTCAGCGGCAAGCGAGGTGTGATCGCGCTCCTGCCCGTCGGGTCGACGGAGCCGCACGGCCCGCACCTCGGCCTCGGCACGGATGTCGTGATCAGCGCGGCCGCGTGTCTGCGCGCCGCCGAGCTGCTCGAGAAGCGCGGCACGATGGTGGGCGTGATCGCGCCCGCGATCTCGTACGGGGTCACCGAGTGCGCGACCGGCTTTCACGGCGCGGTCTCGATCCCGGGCGCGGTGCTCACGCAGTACATCGGCGCCGTGTGCGATGGCCTGCTCGCGAGCGGCATCCGCCACGTCTGCCTCGTCAACAATCACCTCGAGCCCGCACACGATGCCGCGGTCCGGGCCGTGCTGCCCGGCCGCGAGAAGAAGGTCAGCTACGCGTGCCCGCTGACGAAGCGCTGGGCGCGGACGCTCTCCGCGGAGTTCAAGAGCGGCGCGTGCCACGCGGGCCGCTACGAGACGTCGATCATCATGGCCGCCGGGCCGGAGTTCGTCGTCGACGAGCTGCGTACGCGGCTGCCCGCCGTGCCGATCAGCCTGTCGGAGAAGCTGTCCGCGGGCGTGATGACGTTCGAGCAGATGGGCATGGAGGCGGCGTACGCGGGCGATCCGGCGAGCGCGTCGGTCGAGGAGGGCGAGCAGCTGATCCAGCGGCTCGGCGAGATGGTGGTCGGCGAGGTGCTCGAGGCGCTCGGCGTCAAGGCCGCGAGCTAGCACCGCACGCCACGGCCGCGAGCGAACGGCCGCGAGGTAGCAGGCGCGCGCCTGCTGGCAACTGCGCGCCGACGGCACAGGTGCGAGCCAGATCACGCGAAACGGCCCGTGGGTCTCGCGCGCGGAACTCGAATGGATTCCGCACGCTCGCGATCAAATCCGTAAGCTGGACCCGCTGGCACGATCTGCGTCCTGAACGTCATCCTTGAAACCTCCAGGGGGAGGAGCAAAGTGGTGTTATGGGACGCCGTCGCTGCACCGACTGCATCCAGGCACCGGTGATGAGGTGCGGGCGCTGTACGGCGACGCGCTGCGCGCGCCACGCGCTCGCCCCCGGCCGGCGCTGCGACTCGTGCGAGAGCGAGTGGGCCGATGACGCGCAGACGCGCCGCAACGCGAAGCTGATCTTCGCGCCTCCGATCGCGCTGCTCACGGGCGGCCTCCTGTTCGGTGTGCTGCTTCCGCTCGCGGGCGCGGTCGGCGCCGCCGTGCTGTGCTTCGTGGCAGTCTTCCTCGCCGCGGGCACCGGCCTCGGCATGTGCATGCTCGTCGATCGATCGTCGCGCGCCCTGTTCCTGCGCGAGCGCGCTGGGGCACTTCCCCCCGCTCGGTTACTTCCGTCACCGCGTCATCGCTGAAGCTGATATAGCGTCGGACGATGTTTCGGCTGTCGCTCGTCCTGCTCGCCGCGTGTGGCTCGCACTCCGGGACCACCGCCGATGCACCGGCGGGCGGCGGCTCGGACGCGCCCGGCTCGACGATCGATGCGGCTCCGCCGATGCCGACGCACGCGGTGACGATCATCGTCGAGCCGAACGGGCAGGGCGGCAGCGAGCTCGTCAGCGCGATCACGGCGGCGCACACGTCGGTCTACATGACGATGTACGAGCTCGACTCGACGAAGGTCATCAACGCGCTGGTGGCGCGGAAGCAAGCCGGCCTCGACGTCCAGGCGATCCTCGATAGCTCGTCGACGACGAAGTCGTTCAACACGTCCGCGTACAACACGCTCAAGAACGCGGGCATCGGGGTCGTGTGGTCGAGCACGGCGTTCACGTACACGCACGAGAAGACCGTCATCATCGACGGCACGACCGCGTGGATCATGACGATGAACGCGAACACGAGCTCGCCGTCGGCGAACCGCGAGTACCTCGCGATCGATACCGATGCGACCGACGTGGCCGAGGCCACGCAGATCTTCAAGGCGGACCACGCGCTGATGTCGATCACGCCGACCGGGCCGCTCGTCGTCGCGCCGACCAACGCACGGCCCGACCTCGTCGCACTGATCGACTCGTCCACGCAGACGCTCGACGTCGAGGGCGAGGAGTTCTCCGACACGTACTCGACGGGCGTCGTCAACGCCGTCGCGCGCGCGGCCTCGCGCGGCGTCATCGTGCACGTCGTGATCGCGAACGACACGCCCGACGCGACGAGCATCAACCGCGTCAAGAACGCGGGCGGCAAGGTCGTGATCACGGGCCCGACCTCGGGCAACGGCACGTCGACGAACCCGTACATCCACGCCAAGGCGATCGTCGCCGACAGCGCGCGCGCGTTCGTCGGCAGCGAGAACTTCTCCGGCGGCTCGCTCGGCTACAACCGCGAGCTCGGCGTCATCTTCGACACCGCGGCCGAGGTCGCGAAGGTCAAGACGACGATCGATACCGACTTCGCCAAGGGCACGCCGCAGTAGCGCCTCGCGCGCCTGTGCGAAGCGTGCGCAGCCGGCGGCTGCAGGTGGTCCGCGTTCCGGACGAGCCGCGATTTCGCGACATCGCGATCCGGATCGCTGCCGCGCGAGGGCCGCAACTGCGCGAGAGCCACGCGGCCCGGGCGTTGCAAAACGCCGGCGCATGAAGTGGCTCTTGTTGCTGTCGCTCGTCGCGTGCACCGAAGCGAAGAAGCCGGACCTCAGCGGGCCGTTCGCATGCGGCTCCGCCACCTGCGGATCGGGCCAGATCTGCGTGACGTACTCGTCGGGAAGTCAGTGCGACGTGAATGCCGACGCCGGTATCGGCCAGTACCAGATCGAAGCCGAGCAGTGCATCGACCTGCCGCAGGCGTGCGACGGCGTGCCGAGCTGCGACTGCGTCACGTATCGCGGTCTGTGCTTCGGCTCGGCGGCCGGCGGCCGCGAGCTCGACTTCGGCTGCATCTGACGCGGCGGTCCGCGGCCAGTGCGCGGGCGGGAGGCAGCGCGATCCGCGCCTGCAACCGCCGAGGGAGGCAGCGCGATCCGCGCCGCCTGCAACCGCCGAGAACCCTACTCCTTGATGCCGTGCTTACCCTTCACCTGCTCGAGGACCTTCTGGTACTCGATGTCCCAGGCCTGGGTGCCTTCTTCGAGGTTCTTGATGCGGTCGCGGACTTCCTGATCGATCGCTTCGTCGACCATCATGTGCTTCTTGCAGATGTCCTTGATCTTGCGGCGCAAGATCGTGTCGTCTGCGAAGACCTCGTCCACGTGGCGCGAGGACATGAACGCCTCGAGCATCTGGTTCGCGATCCAGGACAGGCCTTCTTCGCCGAGCCCGAACTCCTTCTGCTCGGCCAGCTGACGCTTCGTGCGGCCGAGGTGCGAGTACGGAAGCCCGCGGATTTCCAGGATGTCCTTGGCGCGCTCGGTCAGCTCTTTGTCGACGCGGATGTACTCTTTCAGAACCGACGCGGCGTCGAGCTGGGCCTCGTTCGAATCGCTCACCTCGATGTCACCCGCCGCCGTCAGCGTCGTGATGATCTCTGCGGCGATCGTATCGACCTTCCCTGGATACAGTCTCATTCTCGCGGCACTGTAGGGTCCACACGCCTCACATGCAAGGCGCGTGGCACGTTCTCGCCTAGCTTTTATGTGCACGATCGCCATCTTGTTCGGGGTCGCGGAGGTCCCGCTGGTCGTCGCGGCAAATCGCGACGAGCTGTACGCGCGCAAGTCCCGCGCTCCGGAGGTGCTGGCGCCCGGTGTGGCGGGTGGCGTCGACGAGGAATCGGGCGGAACGTGGCTCGCCGTGCATCGCGATGGACGATTCGCCGCGGTCACGAACCAGCGCGCGATCGCGCCGAAGCCGGCGGGCGTGCGGTCGCGCGGGCATGTCGTTCGCGAGCTGATCAGCGCGCGCGATCCTGATGCGTACGTCGCGGCGATCGAGCCCCGCCTGTACGCGAGCATGAATTTGATGTGGGGTGATGCGGAGCGCGTGCGCGTCGCGTACTTGCGGCACGAAGGCACGCGCGAGGTGATCGAGCTGTCGCAGGGCATCCACACGCTGTGCAACGACCGCATCGATGCCGGCGCATTCGCGCGCTGCGATCGCGTGCGCGCGCGGCTGCCTCGCGCCTGGGATCCGGTGGGGCTGCGCGCCGTGCTGAGCGATCACACGACCGTCGAGGGGCGCGAGAGCCACCTGCCTCCGGAGATCGCGCGCGCGCTGACCGCGGCGTGCATCCACACCGAGCTGTACGGGACGCGCAGCAGCTCGCTGCTCGCCATCGATCACGGCAAGACGCTCGCGTACCTGCACGCCGACGGGCCGCCGTGCGTGACCGAGTACGCCGATCGCACGGAGCTGCTGCATGCGTGACCGCAAGCTCGTCGTCGCCGGGCTGATCCTCGGCGAGGGCCAGGTGTTGATCACGCAGCGCCGCGCGGACCAGGCGCTGCCGCTGCAGTGGGAGTTCCCCGGCGGCAAGGTGGAGCCCGGCGAGGCGCCGGTCGCGGCGCTCGTGCGCGAGCTGCGCGAGGAGATCGGCGTCGAGGTCGCGGTCGGCCGGATCTGGGACGTGCTGTTCCACGCATACCCTGCGTTCGACCTCGTGATGCTCGTGTACGCGTGCCGCATCGTCGACGGGGAGCCGCGCGCCGTCGAGGTCGCGGACCTGCGCTGGCTGCCGCCCGGCGAGCTGCCCGCGTGGGACATCCTGCCGGCCGACCGACCTCTGGTCGAACGGCTCGTCGCAGAAGGCCTCCCAGAATTGCTTCTGTAGGCGCCCGGTGCCTACAATCCAGCACGATGGAAGGCCGTGCCAAGGTCACGAAGGAAGTCCTCTGCGAGGAGGCTCGCTTCATCCTCGCCAACGTGATGGCGGAGGCGCGGTACGGCCGCCAGAACCGCTACGACGATATCCGCCGCGTCTGTGAAGGCGCTGTCTCGATCCCGTTCGGCGAGTACATCGGGTTCCTCGAGAAGAGCGGGTACCTGCGCCACGATCAGAGCAGCCAGTCGCTCGAGGTCACGCCGGATGGCGAGACGGTCGTCAACGGCGGAAACCTGACCGAGTTCACCGAGCGCGCCGTCAGCCACTTCAAGAAGCTGCGCCAGAGCCGCGCGATGGCCGTGCCGACCGGCGGCGTGCCGATGGGCACGCAGTCGGGCCTGAACGCCCCCGCGATCCGCAGCGAGGTCTCGCAGGCGACGCGCATGCCGGTGAAGGATGCGGGCGTGAAGGTCAGCGGCGGGCGGCCGAGCATGGCAGTCTCCGGCGAGGTCGACAACGGCGAGCAGCGCTACGAGAAGCTCGCCTCGATCGGCTCGGGCGGCATGGGCACGGTGTATCGCGCGCGCCAGGTCGCGCTGAACCGCGAGGTCGCGCTCAAGGAGATCCGCGATCTGTTCGGGTTCTTCAGCGAGGACCAGCGCAACGAGATCGTGCGGCGGTTCACCGATGTCGTGCGCGCGTGGGGCAACCTCGCGCACCCGAACATCCTGCCGATCCACGACGTCAACCTGTGGGTCGAGTTCCCGTACGTCGTGACCGAGCTGGCGCCGAACGGATCGGCGCGGCGGCTGATCAACGACGCGGAAGAGATTCCCGTCGAGCTGTGCTTCAAGTACCTGCTGCAGGCGCTGCACGCGTTGCGCGCCGCGCACGCCCAGCGCGTCTATCACCGCGGCCTCAAGCCCGAGCAGCTGCTGATCGACGGCTACGGCAACATCAAGGTCAGCGACTTCGGCTTCACGCGGATCGTCGAGCGCGATCACGCGGTCATCCGCCAGATCTACGTCGGCATGGGCAACGTCGCGTACATGGCGCCGGAGCTGTACACCGATCCGATGGCGGCCGGCCCGCAGGGCGATATCTACGCGCTCGGCATCATCTTCTACGAGCTGCTGACACGGAAGCTGCCGGGCCGCCGCTCGCCGATGCCGTCGCAGATCAACGGCACGCTGCCGCACGGCATCGACGACATCTTCGATCGCATGACGCGCGACGCGCGCAACGAGCGCTACGCCACCGTCGACGATATCCTCGACGATATCGACAAGCTCGAGGGCATGGAGGCGATCATCGGGCGTCAGAACCAGGTGCTCGTCGGTGAGAGCCCGCTCAACGCGATCAAGTTCCGCCCGGGCGCGGAAGAGCCGCTCGCGGGGACGCCGGTCGAAGGGGAAGAGGGCGACGACAAGAAGGCCGGCCACCGCCCGTACTCGTTCCAGCAGCGCCGCAAGAAGCTATAGCGGTTTCACGCCGAGCGCGTGAAGCTTCGCGGCGAGCGCGTCGGCGTCGCCGGGCTCGGTGTAGAGGTGCGCGGAGACGCGCAGCAGCGGGCCCTTGAAGAAGTCGACGACCGGGACCTCGTAGCCGTCGCGCAGCAGCTGATCCTCGAGCGAGCGGCACGTGATCCCCGCGGGCAGCTCGATCGGAAACGCGACCATCGCGCCCAGGCTGTCGGGAGGCGCGACGGGCGTACCGCCGAGCCGGTCGCACAGCTCGAGCGCGAGCATGTGATTGTGCCAGCGCGTCGCCGGCCAGCCGCCGCCTAGATCGGCGACCGTCCGGATCGCGGTCGCGACCGCGAAGTGTGCCGCCGGATCGTAGGTGCCCATCCAGTCGAGCTCGGCGTGGAGGCGGTTCGGCGGGCCGTACTCCGGCGAGGCGCCGTGCGACGTGACGAGCGGGCGCACGGCCGTGGTCGTGACGAGGAAGCCGGTGCCCTTCGGCGCGCACATCCACTTGTGGTTGTTGCCGGCGTACCAGGTGACGCCCTTGGCGAGCAGCGCGCCGATGTCGAGATCGATCTGGCCGGGGGCGTGAGCGCCGTCGACGAGGACCTGGACGCCGGGCAGCACCGCGAGCACGTCCTCGAGCGGCAGCACGCACGCGCTGGGGCTCGTGATGTGGTCGAGCAGCGCGAGCGTCGTCTTCGGCGTGACGGCGCGGCGGATCGCGGCGACCGCGGCGGCGGGATCGAACGGCCACGGCAGCTCGGCGACGACGACGCGGGCCCCGCGCGCGGCCGCGAGCCGGTTCAGCTGGTTGCGGCACGCGCGATACGCGTGATCGGTCGTGAGGAGATCGTCGCCGGGCTCGATGCGCGCTGCCGCGAGCGCGGTCGCGACGCCGCTCGTCGCGTTCGGCATGAACACGAGCTGGTCGTCCGGCGCCCGGACGAAGGCGGCGAGGGCGGCGCGCGCGCGATCGAGCTCGCCCTGCCAGTCGAGCACCATGAACCGCATCGGCGCGGCCTCGAGGCGGGCGCGCCAGCCGGCGGCAGCGGAGATCACCGCGCGCGGGCAGCCGCCGTAGGAGCCGTGGTTCAGATGGACGACGTCCTTTGCGAGCGCCCAGTCGTCGGTGACCACGTGTGTGAGTGTAGGCAGGAATGATCTCGGAGAGATCTCCATGAGGGTCATTTTGTTGGCCACTCCGACGAAGTGCGTAGGAATGGCAGCGTGCTCGACCATGCCGCGCGTGCGCGCTTCGACCATTGGAAGCTGTCCATGCTCGACCCGACCGATCCGCTGATCGACGTCGGCGATCACGGCGTGCCGATCGCCGTCGATCCGGTACGCATCGCGTTCGCGCTTGCGGGCGGGAGCCTGTTCCCGCTCGAGGGCAGCGAGGTCGCGAAGCTGCGCCGCGCGGGCGAGCTGTGGCTCGGCCTCGGCCTGCTCACGTGGATCGACACGACACACGGCACGCGCACGGCCCCGCTCGCGTTGTGGCCGGTCGTGCTCGACGCGGAGGAGCCCGCGCTGCGCGCATGCCCCGTGCGTTCGCCGCGCCTCAACGACGCGCTCGTGCTCGCGCTGCAGCAGCACGGCATCGCCTTGCCGCCCATCGACGATCTCGCTGCGCTGCTCGAGGCCGCGCGCGCCGCGGCGGTGGAGCGTGCCGGCTGGTGTCTCGAGCGCGTCGCGCGTCTCGCCGCGTTCTCGTTCGCTCGCTTCGAGCTCGCGCGCGATGCGGAGCACCTGCAGATCACGAACACGCCGGCCGCCTGGCTCGCCGGCGCCGGTGCGCCGCCCGCGCTTCCCGTGGCCCACGGCGAGATCCTCGCGCCGCTCGAGGCCGATACCAGCCAGCTCGCCGCGATCGCGGCGGCGGGAGCCGGAGGCAGCTTCGTGCTGCACGCGGCGCCCGGCACGGGCGCGACGCAGACGATCGCGAACCTCGTCGTGCACTGCGCGGCGGCTGGCAAGAGCGTGCTCGTCGTCGGCGACCGCAATGACAAGACGGCGCAGATCAAGCAGCGGCTCGCCGAGGCGGGCCTGCCCGACGTGTGCATGCCGCTCGCGGGCGACGTGCGCGACTTCCTCGTGAAGGCGCTCGACCGCGCGTTCCGACCCGGCTCGGGGCCGCGCGGCACCGACGAGCGCCTGGCACAGCTTCGCGGCGAGCTCGACGCGCATGCGGCGGCCATGCACGCCGTCGGTCCGTTCGGCGCGAGCGTCCACGCCGTGCTCGGCCGCCTGATCGAGCTGCGCACCACGCCGTGCGCCTCGCTCGCCGAGCCCGACGCGATCGGTCTCGACAAGGCGACGTTCGAGGCGCGCCGCGCCGCCGTCATCTCGCTCGCGACGGCTGCCCAGGCCGTCGAGCCGGTCGCCTCGCATCCGTGGCGGCAATCCGCGCTGAGCGTGTGGCGCGACGGCGATGCCGGCCGTGCCTCGCGTGCGCTCGCGGAGGCGAAGGCCGCCGTCGATGCGCTGGGGCTCGCGCTCGTCGAGCTGCCGGTGCCCGGTATCGTCACGAAGACGCCGGAGCAGCTTCGCGCGCTCGGCACGCTCGCGCAGCTCGCCAGCGTGTCGCCTCGTCCCGGCGCCGAGTTGCTGACGAACCTGCGTACCTCGCGCGCCGACGAGGTCGGCGAACAGATCGCGCTGATCCGGGCGAAGGGCAGCGGCATCCTCGACGTGCCGCGCGATCCCGCGTCGTTCCTCGCGCTCGCGTCGCGTCATCGCGTGCTCGCGGCGGAGGTCGCCGAGACGTTCACCGAGCCGGACGGCCTCGACGCCGGCGAGCTGTGGTCGCAGCTCAAGCGCTGGTCGACGAGCTCGTTCCGCTTCATGGCGCTGCGCAGCGCGCGCGCGATGGTCAAGGCCGCCTCCGGTGGCTCGCTCGAGACCGACGACGCGATGCTCGTCGCGCTCGAGGCCGTGATCGCGGAGCGCGCTGCACGCGAGGCCCTGCTCGGCGCCGCCGAGCCCGCGAAGCGCTGGTTCGGCGCGATGGCGGGCGACGTCCTCGCGCTCGACCTCGCCGCGATCGAGAACGCGGCGGCGTGGGGCACCGAGCTGCGCCGCGCGTTCGAGGCGCTGACGATCGCCGGCGGCGATACCGGCCGTCAGGCCGCCTGGCGCACGCTCGTCGCGCTCGTCTCCGCGCAGGCCGATGCCGATTCCGGCGAGCTCGCGCCGTTCGCGCGCGCGGCCGCCGCCGTCGATCGCTGGCAGCCCGCGCTCGCCGAGCTCGCGGCCGCCACCGGCATCGCGCTCGCCGAGCTCGGCGCCGGCACGGATCACCTCAACGCGCTGCGCGACCAGCTCGCCGTGCTGATCGCGGCGGAGGCCTCGCTCGCCGACTGGGCGCGCTTCCACCTCGCACGCCACGCCTCGAAGGTCGCCGGCGTCGGCGCCGCCATCGCGACGATCGAGCGCGGTGACCTCGCCGCCGCCCACCTCGCGGACGCCTGGGAACGCGCGACGCTGCTCGCCTGGCTCGACGCCGAGCTGCGCGCCACGCCCGCGCTCGCGAAGTTCGCCGGCACGCGCCATCACAGCGCGGTCTCGCAGTTCGCCGATCTCGATCGCAGCTCGCTCGTCCGCGCGCGCGCGAAGATCGTCGCCCGCCTCGCGGAGCGCCTGCCGCGCGGTGCCGCCGACGACGAGATCGCGACGCTGCGCGCGCCCGAGCCGCGCCCGCTGCGTGACCTCCTCGCCGCGATCCCGACGCTGCTGCCGCGCCTCGCGCCGTGCGTCCTCGCGACCCCGCACGAGGTCGCCGCGCAGCTAGATCCGATGCTGTCGTGGGATCTCGTCGTGTTCGAGGACGCCACGCAGATCCGCGTCGCCCACGCCGTCGGCGCGCTCGCTCGCGCCCGCGCGGCGGTGATCGTCGGCGACGCGCGTCGCTGCGGCGTCGAGGACGACCTCCTCTCGGCCGCGCTCGCCGCGCGCTTCCCGGAGCTCTCGCTGCGCGTCCACTACCGCAGCCGCCACGAGGATCTGTTCGCGTTCGCGAACCGCCGCCTCTACGGCGACCGCATCGAGGTACTGCCGGCCGCGTTCGCACCGGCCGAGGTCGGCGTGCGCTGGAAGCACATCGCCGGCGAGCCCGATGCCACCGGTGCGAACCGCGCCGAGGCCGAGGCCGTGATCGCCGACGCGCTCGCCCGCCGTCGCGGCGCACCGCACCGCTCGCTCGCGATCGTCGCGATGTCGCGCGCGCACGCGGACCTGATCGAGCAGCTGCTCCCCGCGGAGCTCGCCGGCACGCTCGTCGGCACGCCCGATCGCGTGCAGGGCGAGTCGCGCGACGTCGCGCTCGTCACGTTCGGCGACCTGCCGCCCGCCGTGCCCGGCACCGAGCGCTGGCTCGCCGCCGCGACGACCTGCGCGCGCGAGGAGCTCGTGCTCTTCACCAGCTTCGACGACGCGCACGGCCTCGTCGGCGAGCTCGTCGCGTACGCGCGCGTCCCGCGCATCGTCGACGCCAGCGAGCCCGCCAGCCCGGTCACCGCCGCGATCGCGCGCTCGCTCGCGGACCGCGGGTGGAGCGTGCGCCACCAGATCGGCGCGGGCCAGTTCCGCATCGATCTCGCGGTCGTCGACCCCGACGATCCGACGCGCTACGTGCTCGCGGTCGAGCACGACGGCAAGGCCTACGCCTCGGGCGGCGGCGCGCGCGACCGCGACCGCCTGCGCGCACAGCAGCTCGCCGCGCTCGGCTGGCGCCTGCACCGCGTGTGGACGCTCGACTGGTGGCTCGACCCGGAGCGCGAGATCCAGCGCGCGCACGGCGCGATCGTCGCCGCCATCGCCGCGTCTCGCCAGCGCCGCACGGCCGCATCGTCGTCGGCGCCGGCGCGCATGCCGGCCCGCACGCCGCGGGCAACGGGTTCGGCGCCGCTCGGCGCCAGCGCGGTCGCGGCCAGCCCGCGCGCCGCCAGCCCGCTCGCCGCTGCGCCCGAGAGTGCGCCGACCGAGTCGACCGCACCCGTCTCCTACACGGCCGATACCGCGCGCGTTGCCTCCGCCGACCAGACGGCGAAGGTCGCGGACCAGGCGCAGGCTGCGTCCGACAAGCCTGCCGCCGACTCGGCGCGCGTGCCGCTCGCGATCGGCTCGGGCCCGATCGACGCGCTGCTCGCAAACAGCTCGCCCGTGCGCATCCCGCGCGGCGCGATCGCGATCGGCCCGTACGCCGCCGCCGCGATCCCGCCCGGGCGCCGCGCGCCCGACGACATGTTCGCGCCGCGCTACCTGACCGAGCTCGGCAAGTGTGTCGAGCAGGTGCTCGCCGCCGAGGCGCCGATCCACATCGAGCTGCTCGCCCGGCGCGTCGCCGCGTACTTCGGCATCGGCAAGGTATCGCCGCGTGTCGTCGAGCAGGTGCAGAACGCGGTGCTCGGCCGCGGCAAGTGGGGCGACGAGAAGGGCATCGTGTGGCGGATCGATCAGGATCCGACCGCCGTGCCCGGCGTCCGCGTCGCCGGTGCGAACGCGCAGGCGCGGCGCGCGATCGCCGAGGTCCCGCTGTCGGAGCTGGCGAGCGCGGCGCGCATCGTCGTCGAGCGCCAGACCGGCGTCGCGGCGAGTGACCTCGTGCGCGATGCGGCGCGGCTGCTCGGCTTCACGCGGCTGACGCCGGAGGTCAGCGAGCGCGTGGCGCTCGGCATCCGGCTCGCGACGGCGCGCCAGCTGATCGCCGTCGACAACGGCAAGGCCACGCTTCTCGTCTAGTGCGCTGCGACGACAGGGGCGGCGGCCGTGATCACGATCCGCTGCTGGCCCTTGCCGCGGTTGTCGCGCTTGAGCGCGAGCGTCCCGAGCTCGCCGGTGCGCCGCAGGTGCGTGCCGCCGCATGGCACGCGCGCGAAGCCTTCGATCTCCCAGTAGCGGCGCTCGGCGCCCTCGTCGCTGTACGCGCTGAGGATCGGGTGATCGGCGTCGATCAGCGCCTGCGCGTCGCGCTGCAGCGCGGGCAACAGCGGCGCGATGCTCTCGGGCCACGCGAAGTCGATGCGCGCGCGGTCCGGCGAGATGTGCGCGCCGGTCTTCTCGACGCCGGGGAGCGCGCGGTACACGAGCTCGAGCACGAGCTCGGCCGCGAGGTGCAGGCGCATCAGCTTGTAGCGGCGGTCCCAGTCGATCGCGATCGCGACCGGAGTGCCGGGTGCCAGCGCGACGGGATCGCCGGGCGCCAAAGCGGTCTCGTCGAGCGTGTAGACGAGGTCGCGCTCGCGTTTCTCGGCGGCGAGCACGCGGCGGCCGCCGATCGTGCCCGCATCGCTCTCCTGGCCGCCGGACTCCGCGTAGAAGATCGTCGCGTCGAGGGTCACGGCCAGACGCGCGCCCGATCCTTCCGCAGCACGCGGATCGACCGTCGCGATGCGCGTGTCGAGCGTGCGCGCGTACGGGTCGGTCCAGAAGTGCTTTCTGGTCACGCGACCAGGATAGCCGGCGCCGCGCACGGGTGCGGCTGTTCCGGTGGATCGAGGGAGCGGCTGTTCCGGTGGATCGAGGGAGTGGCTGTTCCGGTGGTTCGCGGGCGCGGCCGTGCTCACAGGCGGGCGCGGAACCCGGCCGCGATGCCGACGAACCCGTCGTCGCCGTTCTGGCGGTCGGCGCCGAACGCGCCGTTGCTGTCGGCGATCACGCGCGTGACCGACAGGCCGACGAGGAACGCGCGATCGATCGGCCCGAGCTCGAGGCCGAGCGTGCCGCGCACGGTCGCGTTCGAGGTCATCTCGAGCGTCGTCTGTTCGGAGTCGCCGTAGGCAACGGTGAACCGGCGCGCGTGGATCGGCTCGTTGACACCGAGGTCCCCGGAGAGCCACGGGCGCACCCAGCGATGCGTGCCGCCGATGCTGCCGCCGATGTCGACGGAGCTCCAGCTGCCCGCGACCGGCGAGTAGCCGCCGCCGAGGCCGGCGGTCAGTGCGCCGCGCACGCTGCCGTCGATGCCTTGCAGGATCAGGCCGCCGCGGCCGGTGTAGCCGTCGCGCGAGGTGCTCGACGAGGAGCCGGGCCCGCTCGTCGAGCGCGCCGAGGTCGTCACGATATCGCCCGTATTCGTGACAACGGCCATCCCGGTCTCGCCCTCGATCACGACGTGGTCGGTCAGCGCGTGCCGCGCGCGAAAATTGCCGTCGACGAGGCTCGGGCCGAAGACCGTGCCGAGCCGGCCGACCTCGCCCTGGACGTCCGTGCCGCCGGCCGCGGGCCCCGACGGCGAGTCGAGCGGCGTCAGGCGCGCAGGCGGTGCGTAGGCAGATGGTGCACAGGCACCCAGCACGAGGACGGCGAACGCGGCGCAACGCATGGACGCGCGCTGCTGCAATGATCCGACCACCGCCAAGTGTGCGAGCGCACGTGCGCGGACGTCGAGGACCTCACGTGCGCCGGCAAGTCTTCGTCGCGGCGGCAAACACCGGCACGATCAGACGGCGCGCAGCACGACCTTCTTCGGCGGCACGCGCTCCGGCTGCTCGGGCCAGTCGGGCCTGCGGCTGTACTGGATGAGGCCGGCCGCGAAGCCGACGCCGTGCGAGATGTGCAGCGTCGGGAAGATTCCCCAGACCGTCGCGATGCCGCGCGCGCCGAGCTTTCCGCCGACGCGCACTGCCTCGGCGCCCGTGGCCAGCGCGTAGGTCGCGAACGCGGCGGGCGCGAGCGGCCAGAGCGGCGGGATCGCGAGCAGCGCGGCGCCGCCGCAGACCATGAGGAACGGCAGGGCGGGGCGCAGCGTCGGGTACTTGCCGAGCTTGAGCAGCGTGCGTGCGCGGCCGCGACCGTACTTGTAGTACTGCTTCGCGAGCGTCTTGAACGACTCGCGCGGGAAGTAGTGCACGACGATGTCGCGCGACAGGAAGATCTGACCGCCGCTCTCGAGGATGCGCTGGTTGAGCTCGCTGTCCTCGTTCGTGATTGCGGCCGGGTCCCACAGGCCGACGGTCTCGAACACCTTGCGACGGAACGCGCCGAGGAACACGGTATCGACGAAGCCCTCCGCCTCCTCGCTGCGATACTTCGCGCCACCGACGCCGAGCGGGCTCGCGAGCGCGGCACACAGGGCGCGCTGGAAGAACGTCTTTGCCTTCGCGCGCTGCGCGCCGCCGACGTTGTCGGCGCCCGTGCGCTCGAGCGCCTCGACGCACGTGCGGACGTAGCTCGGCGCGTACTCGGCGTGGACGTCCATGCGCACGATGATGTCGCCCGTCGACTGCTTGACGAGCACGCCGAGACCGGCGGCCTGCAGGCGCGCCGGGTTGTCGATCATCTTGATGCGCGGATCCTCCGCGGAGAGGCGCGCCAGGATCTCGCGCGTCTTGTCGGTCGAGCGTCCATCGGCGACGAGGATCTCGATCTTGTCCTTGGGATAGTCCTGGGCCTGCACGCTCGCGATGCACGCCTCGATGTACTTCTCCTCGTTATAGGCCGGCATCGCGATGGTGACGGTCGGGAGCATCTTCATATGCTAGCGCGCCTGGCGTGCAACGTGGATACCAGCGGCCAGGACGAGCATGCCGCCGATCGCCGCCAGCGGATGCAGCGGCTCTCCCCAGGCCAGCGCACCGACGGCCACCGCGACGAGAGGCTCCGCAAACGTCAGGACCGCCGTGCGTGCCGCGCCGATCCGCGTGAGCCCCTCGACGAAGACGATGCCGCTGATCGCGCCGATCGTGACGCTGCCCGAGGCGAGCAGCGCCAGTGCATGCGGGCTCACCGTGGCGAGCCCGCTCACCCCGAGCGGCGCGAGCAGCACGGCCGCGATCGCCGAGTGGTAGGCGACCTGGCGCGCGGAACCTACTCGTACTGCGAGCCGGCGTACGACAAATACATTGCCGGCGTAGCAGAACGCGCTGACCGTGCCGAGCGCGGCGCCGACGAGCGCGCCGTCCGCGGGGGCGTGCCACGGCTCGAGGATCAGCGTCAGGCCGGCGAGCGCGACGGCGGCGGCGGGGCGAGCTCCCGGCGTGCGCGTGCCGTCGATGCGCTCGGCGCCGAGCGCAACGAGGATCGGCGCGAGGTAGTGCGTGAGCACGGCGATCGCGACGGTCGTGCGGGCGATCGCGGCGAAGAACGTCAGGACGTTCAGCGCGTCGAACGCGGTGTTCGCGAGCAGCAGCAGCACGGCGGTGCGGTCCCAGTGCGGCGCGCGATCGCCGCGGCGGATCAGCGGCAGCGCGGCGAGCGCCATCACCGCGAACATGATCGGCGTCGTCACCGTCGGCGGCATGCCGGTGGGCCGCAGGAACAGGCTCCACGTGCCCCACGATGCGGCGGCGCACGTCACCATGAGAACTCCGGCCAGCAGGCGCATACTGTAGCGCGATGCGGAGAGCCGAACGGAGTGAGGCGGGGGGCAGGGGGAGGGTGGGCTTGTATTTTAGGGCCCCCGTAGGGGGCACCTAAAATGCGGTCCGAACCGATCGTGCGCGCGCTCCACGAGGCGAGGCCGGGCGCGACGTCGAAGGCGCTCGCCCGCGCCGGCAGCTACGAGAAGCTATGGAGCCGCGTGCATGGCACGCGCGTGCTCGACCTCGCGTGCGGCGATCGCCCGATGCCGGGTGCGATCGGCATCGATCTCGTGCGCGAGCGCGGGATCGCCGTGCAGGGCAGGGTGCAGCAGCTGCCGTTCGCCGGCGGCGCGTTCGACGCCGCGCTCTGCCACCTCGCGTTCATGCTGTTCGACGACATCGAGCAGGTCGTCGCGGAGCTCCACCGCGTGCTCGCGCCCGGCGCCGCGTTTCACGCGCTGCTCGGCGGCGGGCCCGTCGCCGACGGAGAAGACGCCTTTCACGCGTTCGCGCGGCTGATGCCGAGGTCCGAGCCGATGGGCGATCCGCGCAGCAAGCGCCCCGAGGGCTGGCGCGAACTGTTCGCGGGCTGGAGCGAGCCGGTCTTCGAGCGCTGGGAGCTCGACCTGTCGGGCAGCTTCGACGACGTGTGGCTGTTCCTCGGCGCGAGCTACTCGCTGCGCGACGAGGACCGCGTGAAGCGCGAGCTGCGCGCCGCGTTCCCCGGCGAGCGCGTGCCGTGCCGCGTCGCCTGCTACTACGCGACCGTCACACGTTGAACAGGAAGTGCATGACGTCGCCGTCGTGGACGACGTACTCCTTGCCTTCCATGCGCAGCTTGCCGGCGGCCTTGATCGCGGCCTCGCTGCCGTGCGTCTCGAGGTCCTCGACGGAGTAGACCTGCGCGCGGATGAAGCCCTTCTCGAAGTCGGTGTGGATCACGCCGGCCGCCTCGGGCGCCGTCGCGCCCTTCTTGACGGTCCACGCGCGGATCTCCTTCTCGCCGGCCGTGAAGTACGACTGCAGGCCGAGCAGGCGGTAGCACTCGCGGGCGAGCGTCGCGAGCGCGGGCTCCTTGAGGCCATAGGCGGCGAGCAGCTCGCCGCGATCCTCGGGCGCGAGCTCGGCGAGCTCCGACTCGACCTTGCCGCACAGGATCACGACGCCGGCGCCTTCCCTCTTCGCGCGCTCGCGGACCTGCGCGCTCCACTCGTTGCCGTCGGGCAGGTCGCCCTCGCCGACGTTGCAGCAGTACAGCACCGGCTTCGCCGTGAGCAGGCCCCACGTCGCGACCTGCTTGCGATCGTCGTCCGACAGCTCGAGCGAGCGCGCGGCCTTGCCCGCCTGCAGGTGGCTGAACACCTTCTCGGCGAGCGCGAGCTCGATCTTGCCCTCTTTGCTGCCGGTCTTCGCCGCGCCCGACGCCTTCTTGACGCGCTTCTCGGCGGTCTCGACGTCGGCGAGCGCGAGCTCGAGATCGATGATGTCGATGTCGCGCATCGGATCGACGGAGCCCGACACGTGGATGACGTTCGGATCGTCGAAGCAGCGCACCATCATCAAGATCGCGTTCGTCTCGCGGATGTTCGCGAGGAACTTGTTGCCGAGGCCTTCGCCCTGCGACGCGCCCTTGACCAGGCCGGCGATGTCGACGATCTCGACGATCGCGGGGATCACCTTCTGCGTCTTGATGTGCTTCTGGATGCGCAGGAGCCGGTCGTCGGGCACCGGCACGACGCCGACGTTCGGATCGATCGTGCAGAAGGGGTAATTTGCCGCTTCGGCCTTTCCCGCGGTCAGCGCGTTGAAGACCGTGCTCTTACCCACATTGGGGAGACCGACAATGCCGACGGACAGGGCCATGGAGCTGCAATGCCTACCCCGGAGATCGTCGCCATGGCAAGCTGCCCGGCGATGCGTGCTGTCCTTGTCGCCCTGGTCGCCCTGGCAGCCTGCGGGGACAACCTCGTCCCGCCCCCGGATGCGCCCTCGGACCAGCAGCTGCTCGCCCAGCTCCGGGCCCTGCCGCATGTCGCCGATGCGACCGAGCAGCCGACGAACACGGGCGGCTACCACTACATCGTCCTGCACTTCCGCCAGCCGGTCGATCACGCCGATCCGAACAGCGCGACGTTCTTGCAGGAGGTCTCGCTGCTCGCGAAGGACACGACGTCGCCGCTGATCGTTCACACCAGCGGCTACTGGGACTACTACCTCGATCACGAGGTCGAGCTGACCGTCCTCTTGCAGGCGAACCAGATCTCGATCGAGCACCGCTACTTCGCGGGCTCGCGGCCGATGAATCCCGACTGGTCGAAGCTGACGATCGAGCAGATGGCCGACGACGAGCACGTGATCGTCAGCGAGCTGCGTACCGTGTTCACCGGCAAGGCGATCTCGACCGGCGGTAGCAAGGGCGGGATGACCGCGATCTTCTATCGCCGCTTCTTCCCCGACGACGTCGACGGCACCGTGCCCTACGTCGCGCCGATCTCGTTCGCCGCGCCGGATACGCGCTATCCGCCGTTCATCGACATGGTCGGCACCGATGCGTGCCGCCAGGCCGTGCGCGACGCCGCGACGGAGATGCTCTCGAAGCGCCGCGCCGCGATGGAGTCGCGCGCGATGCAGCAGGCGACGGACAACAACTACCAGTACACGCGCGTCAAGCTCGGGCCGGCCGTCGAGACCGCGATCGACAGCCTCGAGTGGTCGTTCTGGCAGTACTACGGCATCGGCTCGTGCCCGGGCGTCCCCGCCGTCACCGCGAGCGACGACACGATGTTCGCGTTCCTCGACAAGATCTCGCCGATCAACGAGAGCGACGACGAGCAGACCGGTCTGTTCGACGCGTACTACTACCAGGCGTACTTCCAGCTCGGCTATCCCGACGGCGGCGCCGCGTATCTCAAGCCGTACCTGATGTACACCGACGCCGACTACGTCAACTCGCTGCCGACGGCGCAGCCGACGTTCGACGGCGGCACGGCGATGCACGACATCGACAACTTCGTCCAGCAGATGGGCGACCGCTTCGTGTTCGTCTACGGCCAGTGGGATCCATGGACCGCGGGTGCGTTCATGCTCGGCAACGCGACCGACTCGCTCGAGCTGATCCAGGCGCAGGGCACGCACAACTCGCACCTGACGCGCCTCGCCGATGCCGACCGCACGGCGGCGTTCGAGAAGCTCGCGGCGTGGACTGGCGTAACGCCCCAGATCCCGAGCGCGCGAGAGATGCCGGTCGAACCGCCGCCGCCGCGCGTGCCGCCCGCACTGCTGCGCGCGTCGGCTGTCCTGCGCTAGCATCGGCGCATGGCCGATCGCGTCGTCCTCGTCACCGGTTCCACCGACGGCATCGGACGCCACATCGCCCGTCAGCTCGCGGCCGGCGGGATGCGCGTGCTCGTCCACGGGCGCAGCAAGCCGAAGGTCGATGCCGCGCTCGAGGCACTGCGTGGCGAATTGCCGGGCGCCGAGCTCGAGGGCGTCAGCTTCGATCTCGGGCGGATCTCGGACGTGCGGCGCGGCGTCGAGCAGATCGAGAAGCTCGGCGCGCCGGCCGTGCTCGTCAACAACGCGGGCATCTTCGCGACCGAGCGCGCGGTCACCTCCGATGGCATCGAGATGACGTTCGCCGTGAATCACGTCGGGCCGTTCCTGTTGACCGAGCTGCTCGCGAAGTCGCTCGACCGCGTCGTCAACCTCTCGTCGGTCGCGCACACGCGCGGCCGCATCCACTTCGACGACCTCACGCTCGCGAACGGCTGGACCGGTTACGCCGCGTACGCGCAGAGCAAGCTCGCGAACGTGATGCACGCGATGGAGCTGCAGCGCCACCACGCTCAGATCACGGCGTACAGCATCCACCCGGGCACCGTCGCGACGAAGCTCTTGCGCGCGGGCTTCGGCCCGATCGCGGGGCTCAAGCCGGAGGCGGCCGCGCCGGCGATCGCGCGGCTCGCCAGCGGCGATGCGACGGAGCCGAGCGGCACGTACTTCAGCGACGGCGTGGCGACGCCTCCGTCGAGCGCCGCCCGCGACGAGGCCGCGCGCGATCGCCTGTGGTCGGTGTCCATGCAGCTCGCGAAACTCTAGGCGGCACGCGGATGGACGACGTCGCGAGCATCGCGCAGCTGATCGCCGCCGGCGATGACCAGCAGGCGCTCGCGCGGCTGCGTGCCCGGCTCGGCTGGCCCGCGGGCCGCGACATCGATCTCGTGCCGTGGCTCGCGCTGCTCGGCGAGCTGGCGGCGAGGCGCGGGGCGGCGCAGCTCGCGGAGCTGACCGAGGCGACGGTCCGCGATCCGGACAGCCCGGATCGCCTCTACGAGCTCGGCTACGCGCTGATCGACGCCGGCGCGCCGCAGATCGCGGCGAGCGTGCTGTGGCGGTGCCTCGGGCTCGTCGGCGACTCCGAGGAGGTCGTATGCGAGCTGGTCTCGGCGCTCGAGAGCGCGCTGGCCTACCGCGACGCGCTCGCGATCCTCGAGCAGCACGCGGGCCTGCGTGCGCGGAGCTTCCTGTGCCAGTACCTGTACGCATTCAACGCGGCGATGGCGGGCCGCCTCGACACGACGCGCGCCGCGTTCACCCAGCTGAATCCAGATTCACCCGAGACGCAGCGCATGACGCAGGTGATCGGCGCGATCCTCGCGCGCGCCGACCGCGTCGCGCTCGTGGCACCGCTCGACGCGCGCGACCTGCGCGGCTGGCAGCTCGTGCTGTCGGGCACGCTCGTCCTGCACCAGTCGCCGTACGGCTTCGAGGAGCCGATGCACGGCCGCTACGCGTGGCTGCAGGACGGCCTGCCGGGCATCGCGTTCGGGATCGAGCGCGCGGCCTCGCTCGTGCGCGGCGCACCCTGCGTCTACGCGCCCGAGGGGCGCGGGCACCAGCTCGTCGCGGCCGCGCTCGCGCGCGTGCTCGGCGTCGAGGTCGCGCCGTGGCCGGCGATCGGGGTCCCCGCGCCAGGCGTCGTCGCGCTGTACGACCTCGCGGAGCTCGCGCCGGCGGATGCGGCACGTCTCGTCGAGCGGCGCCCCGACCAGGTCGTGTTCGCGCACGCCGCGCCCTGGACGCAGGACAGCCCGATCGCGCCCGAGCTCGTCACGCTCCTCTACCAGTCGATCGTGCCGCCGTGGACGGACGACCGCTCCGACGACGAGCTCGTCGACGCGCTGGTCAGCGGCCCGCGCTTCGACGCCGACGAGCTCGCCGCCGACGAGCCTGCACGGTTTGCGGCGCTCGTCGAGCGTGTGTGGCCGCCTCCGCCGGGGCCGCGATCGCGGCTCTGGGCAGGTGGCCCGGTGCCTTCGAACCGCTTCGATTGATGCTAGCCTGCCGGGGTGAAGAAGATCCTCGTTGTCGAGGATGACCCGGTCAACCAGATGATCCTGACGGACTTCCTCGCAGCCAACGGCTACGAGACCGTCGCGGCCTCCTCCGGTCCCGAGGGCATCGAGCGCTACGACAGCGAAGCGCCGGATCTGTGCCTTGTCGACGTCCAGCTGCCGCGCAAGAACGGCTTCGAGCTCGTCCGCGAGATCAAAGGCCGCGAGCACAAGACGCCGGTGCTGCTGATGTCGGCCGTGTACAACGACGCCGATCAATCGACGCGCACCGTGCAGCTCGGGACGCTCGCCGACGGCTACCTGACCAAGCCGTTCGATCTCGTCCACCTGCTCGCGCAGGTCAAAAAGCTGCTCGGCGAAGCGTAGAATCGCCAGGTGCGCTATCCCGCGTTCGTCGCCGAGATGGCGATGCCGGCCAACCGACCCAAGCTCTGGTTCGGCATCTGGACCGGGTTCGCGATCGCGATCGGCTTCGGGATCCTCGCCGCCGCGGCCGCGTTCTTCGATCTCACGCCGTGGCGCTGGGCCTACGTCGGCCTCGTCTCGACGAAGCTGCTGACGAACTCGCTCGCCTGGCTCGGGCTCAAGCGCGACCGCTTCGTGATGGAGACGCAGGGGATCAACACGGTGGCCGACGTCATCCTGCTGACGGCCGCGATCTACTTCACCGGCGGCCCGTACTCGCCGCTGCTCGCGACGTACGTGATCGTGATCGCGGTCCTCTCGCTGCTCGCGAACCTCGGCGTCACGATCATGATGGCCGCGCTGATCGTCGCCAGCTTCGCGACGATGGTGATCTGCATGGCGACCGGCGTGCTGCCGCCGACCCCCGTCCCCGGCGCGCCCGGCGTCCCACCCTCGGCCGGCTACACGGTGACGTCGATCCTGTACTGCGCGCTCGTCGTGGGCGTGCCCGCCTTCTTCTCGTCGACCACGCTGCGCATCCTGCGCGCGAAGGAGCGCGACCTGGAGAAGCGCACCGCCGAGCTGATCCAGGTCAACACGCAGCGCTCGCAGTTCATCGCGTCGATGACCCACGAGCTGCGCACGCCGATCCACGGCGTCCAGGGCCTCGCCGACGTGATCGCGGCCGGCGTCTACGGTCCCGTCACCGACAAGCAGAAGGACGCGTGCGCGTCGATCAAACGCTCGGCGCAGAACCTGCTCGGCCTCGTCGACGACGTGCTCAACCTCGCGCGCGCCGAGGCGAACCGGATCGAGGCGCGGCCGCGCGCCGTCGACATCGCGGCGCTCGTCGAGCGCGTCACGGCGTCGGTGTCGTGGATGGTCGGCACGAAGCGGATCCAGCTCGACGCGGTCGTCGCGAAGGACCTGCCGTTCGTGCAGTCCGACGATCGCTGGCTCGCGCACGTGCTCGTCAACCTCGTCTCGAACGCGGTCAAGTTCACGCCGGAAGGCGGCGACGTGATCGTGCGCGCGTTCGAGCGGCCCGAGGTGCACTCCGTGGCACTCGAGGTCGTCGATAGCGGCATCGGCATCGCGCGCGAGGACCGCGAGCGGATCTTCGAGCCGTTCCGACAGGGCGACAGCTCCGACGAGAAGGGCTTCGGCGGCGTCGGCCTCGGCCTCGCGCTGGTCGCCCGCCTCACCGATCTGCTCGGCGCGACGGTCGAGCTCGACTCCGAGGTCGGCAAGGGCTCGACGTTCCGCGTGCTCGTGCCGCTCGACTGGAAGGGCCGCCCGGTCTCGCGCCTGATGCGCGCCGTGACGGCGCCCGAGGGCGTGAAGATCGATTAGGCCCCGCGAGCGGCGAGCGACTTCAAGAGGTGCGCGAGCGGTGCCGGTTGATGGCGCTGCATCATGTGCCCGGCGCCCTCGAGCGTGACGTGCGTGTGGTCCGGTAGCTCGGCGCGACGTGCGGCGCGCTCGGGATCCGGCAGGTTCATGAACGACTTCGCGCCGTCGACGACGAGCACGGGACAGGAGACGCGCCGCCAGAACTTCGCGGCGTGATCGCGGCGGAACGGGTAGGGCCCCATCGTCAGGTGGAGCGGGTCGTGCTTCCACACGAAGCCGTCGCCCGTGCGGCGCGTGCCGTGCTCGGCGAGCCGCAGCGACAGGGCCTCCGACAGCAGCGGATCGTGCTTGCGCAGGCGTGCCGCGGCATCGTCGAGCGAGGTCATCGGCTTGACCTTCGCGCGCGCGGTCTTCCACGCGTCGATCCATTGCGCGGTGCGCGGGCCGAGGTCGACCTCGGATTGATCCGGTGGGCCGAGGCCCTCGAGCAGCGCGAGCGCGTGCGGGCGCTCGGGACGCGTGCCGCACCAGTACGCCGCCACGCCGCCGCCCATCGAGTGACCGACGACGACGAGCCGCTTGCGCGCGAAGCGCGCGATGACGTCGTCGAGATCGGCGACGTAGTCCATGTAGTGGTAGTAGCCGCCGGCGCCGATCCAGTCGCTGTCGCCGTGGCCGCGCAGGTCGGGCGCGATCACGTGCGCGTCGAGCAGCGGCGCGACCTCGTGCCAGCCGTACGCGAGATCGAGGAAGCCGTGGACGAGCACGAACGTCGTGTCGCCGGGGTGCTCCCACTCGAGGAGGTTGTACGTGATGCCGGTCGCGAGCGCGACGCGGTGAGCCTCGTGCATCATCCCGGGTCCTCGCTCCGCTCGGCCCGTGATGCAAGCCCACCCACCCCCAACACCCCGCAACCTTCGGTTGCTCTCCTCACGGGCCGGCTTGGATGTGATAGACGCTGCCGTTCGTCGTCGTCTCGTACAGCTCGCCGCGCGCGTCGGCGTGGATCGAGGCGGGCGAGCCGGGCCACGTGCCGGGCAGATCGGTCGTGGTGACGTTCTGACCGTCGAACGTCGCCACCGAGAGCGTCGCGGCGGTGTTGTCCGTGTAGAAGTACTTGCCGGCGAGGTCGGGGAAGCACGTGCCGCGGTAGACCTGACCGCCGATGATCGCGTGCCAGCCGTCATTCGTGTGGTTCTTGACGACCTGCGGGAACGTGCGGCCCACCATGGTCAGCGGCGGATCGGTCGTCGGCGAGTAGTTGCCGTAGTCGCGATTCGCCTCCCACATCGACCAGCCGAGGTTGACGCCCGCCTGGTGCCCGGCGGGAATCACGTCGAGCTCCTCGTCGACGTCCTGACCGACATCGCCGATCCACATGTCGCCGGTCTGGCGATCGAACGACCAGCGCCACGGGTTGCGCACGCCGAGCATGAAGATCTCCGGCTCGCCGCCGCCCGCGGCGAACGGGTTGTCGGCGGGGATGCCGTACAGCTTGCCGTTCGCGGGGTGCGCGGGGTCGATGCGGAGGATCTTGCCGAGCAGCGGCTCGCAGCCGGTCGCGGTGCAGGTCGAGGCCGTGCGGTCCGTCGCCTGGCCGTTGCGATGCGGATCGCCGCCCGCGCCGCCGTCGCCGGTCGAGATGTAGAGGTAGCCGTCGGCGCCGAACTCGATCATGCCGGCGTTGTGGTTCGTCGCGAAGTCCGGAATCGTGATCATGATCTGGCCGCTCGCCGGATCCGCCTTGTTCGGATCGCTCGCGCTGACCTTGAAGCGCTCGAGGATGTCCGTGCACGGCGACGCCTGCGTGCACGCGCCGGCCGTGTAGAAGACGTAGAACGTGCCGTTGCACGCGTAGCTCGGATCGAACGCGAGGCCGAGCAGGCCCTGCTCGCCGCCGGCGGTGACGATGCTGCTGATGTCGAGGAACGGCGTCGCGGAGAGCTGCTCGTTCTGGAAGATGCGGATGCGACCCTGCTGCTCGACGACGAACAGCCGGCCGTCGTTCGGCGGCGACGTCGCGAGCATCGCGCCGCCCGAGACCTGGCCGATCTTCGTGACGGAGACCGTCGAGCCCGACACCGGCGTGCACGCCGCGACCGGGACGGCGGGTGCCATCGTGCAGGGCCCGGTGCTCGCGTCGCTGCCGCCGCTGCCGGAGTCATCCTTGGCCTTGTGGCCGCCGCCGCAGGCAGCGACGAGCGCGAGCGTCGTGACTAGCGTCCGCATGCGCGGATGATAGCCCGGGCTGGCGACTTCGGGGCGGGCGGATCTGGCGCGCGGGCTACTTCGCGGCCGGCGGATTTCCCACGCGATCGGCCCACTTCCCGAACAGGTAGAGCACGATGCCGACGCCGAGGAACGGCATCAAGAACACCCAGCCGACGAAGCCGCCGCTCGACATCCCGTAGTAGACGAGTCCGCCCGCCATGCCGAGGACCCACACGAGCATCGCCGCGAGGTAGCCCGTGATCATGATCTTGCGCTTGCGGATCGCGCGCTCGAGCTTCTCGAGGAAGAACTGCGCCTCCTCGGGGTTGAGGTCCTGGATCGCGCGCGCGAGCTCTTCGTGCTTGTCGGCGTTGAACGCCTTTGCGACCAGCGGATCCTCAGCCTTCTCGGGCACGAGCGGACCTTAGCATGGGTGGTATACGACGCCCGTGCCCGCCCTCAAGCTCAACGATGATCTCGGCCGCACGCTGGTGTTTCCGCACGCCCCGACGCGCGTCGTCTCCCTCGTCCCGAGCGACACGTACAGCGTGATCGCGCTCGGCGCGGGCGATCGGCTCGTCGGCCGCACGACCTGGTGCGAGCACGGCGACGCGCCGACGGTCGGCGGCACGAAGGACGTCGATGTCGAGGCCGTGCTCGCGCTCGCGCCGCACCTGGTGATCGCGAACCAGGAGGAGAACACGCGCCAGGCGCTCGAGGCGCTCGCGGCGCGCGTGCCGGTGCTGGTCTCGCTGCCGCGGCGTGTGGAGCAGGGCGTCGCGCACCTCGCCCGGCTCGCGCGGATCCTCGGCGTCGAGAGCACGCCGGTCGCGCGCGACCTGATCCGGCGCGGCTACCAGATCGCGAAGGCGGCCGAGACGACCGTGCGCGCGTTCGTGCCGATCTGGATGGACCCGCTGATGACACTCAACGCCGACACGTTCGGCAGCGACGTGCTCGCGTACGCCGGCGTCGCGAACGCGTTCGGCGATCGCCTGCGCCTCTATCCGCTCGCGGCGGATCTCGGCAAGTCCGCGCCGCAGGATGCAGCGGGCCGCGACGTGCGCTACCCGCGCGTCACGCTCGACGAGGTGCGCGCGCGCGGCGCCGAGCTGCTCGTCCTGCCCGACGAGCCGCACGCGTTCACGGCCGACGATGCCGCCGTGCTGCGCGGCGCGCTTCCCGATGCGCGCGTCGTGCACGTCTCCGGCAAGGACCTGTTCTGGTACGGCGCGTGGACGATCGAGGCGATCGAGCGGCTACGCACGCAGCTCTCGCCGGCCGCGTAGTCACGCACGCAGCTCTCGCCGGCCGCGTAGTCACGCACGCAGCTCTCGCCGGCCGCG
>CAYUNM010000066.1:0-7089 GCA_964446175.1 uncultured Kofleriaceae bacterium | reverse complement strand
TAGCTACGCGCCCAGCTGCTGTAGCCGGCGGCGGATGCCGGCGACGTAGCGGTCCGCGGCGCCCGGCTGGCGCGCGAAGAACAGCGACGGCTCGACGAGCTCGAGCTCCATGACGCGCGGCTGGCCGGCGTCGTCGCGCGCCATGTCGACGCGGCCGTACAGGATGTCGCCGGCGTACGGCGCGAGCGCGGCCTCGGCGACCGCGCGCTCGTCGTCCGCGATCGCGAACGGGCCGGTGATCGACTCGCTGTCGCCCGCGAACCGCGGTGACTTGCGAATCGCGTGGCTGAACGCGCCGTCGATCCAGATGAGCGAGCGTTCACCGTACTGCTCGACCGATGCGACGTAGGGCTGCACGAGCGCGGCACCGGTCTGCGTCAGGTGCGCGAGGTGCTGCGCGGCCGCCGGGTCGCCGGGCTCGAACACGCGCGCGCCGAGCGAGCCGGCGCCGACCTCGGGCTTGATCACGAGGCGCTCGTGCGGCAGCGGGATCGTGCGGCCGTGCTCGACGAGCGTCGTCGCGATCACCGGCACGCCGCGCGCGGCGAGCTGCAGCAGGTAGCGCTTGCGCACGTTCCCGTGGACGACGTCGGGCGGGTTCCACAGCGGGGCGGCTGCCGCCACGCGATCGATCCACGCCAGAAATGAACGCACGTTCAAGGCGTAGTTCCAGGTGCTGCGCAGCACGGTCGGGACCGGCGCGTCCCAGTCGACGGCGGGGTCGTCCCAGGCGAGCAGCTCGAACGCGATGCCGGCGCGCCGGAGCGCGTCCGCGAGCGGTTCGGCGTCGACGTCGACCTCGGGCAGGTTCAGGCAGGTGGCGACGCGGAGCTTCATGAACGAATGTTCATCGGGATGAAGATGGATTCAGGCTGCGGAGTGCTGACTTGGCGCCGACGACCCGGGCGGCTACCGGAGCGCGCCGGCGAGGTCGTCGAACAGGTCGTCCTCGTGCTCGAGGCCGACCGAGAGGCGCAGGAGGTCGTCGGGCGTCGGGGAGCTCGGGCCCTCGACGGAGGCGCGGTGCTCGACGAGCGACTCGACGCCGCCGAGCGAGGTCGCCGGGACCCACAGGCGCAGGCGGTTGACGACCGTCAGCGCGCGCGGCGCGCCGCCGCCGGTGCGGATCGAGAGCATGCCGCCGAACCCGCCCGCCATCTGACGCGCGGCGACCGCGTGGTGCGGATGCGACGGCAGGCCGGGGTAGAGCACGTCACACAGGTTCTCGAGGCGCTCCGCGAGCGCGAGTGCCGTGCGGCACTGCTTCTCGACGCGGACGAACAGCGTGCGCATGCCACGCAGCAGCAGGTACGCCTCGACCGGGCCGAGGATCGGGCCCTCGTCGTGGCGGATCAGCTTGATCTCCGCCCAGACCTCGTCATCCGCGCGCGTGACGAGTGCGCCGGCGAGCACGTCGGAGTGGCCGCCGAGGTACTTCGTCGCCGAGTGCATGACGATGTCGGCGCCGAGCTCGAGCGGTCGCGTGATGACGGGACTCGCGCACGTCGAGTCGACGCCGACGCGCGCGCCGGCCGCGTGGGCAAGCTCGCAGACGCCGGCGATGTCGGTGACGTCCCAGGTCGGGTTCGCGGGCGTCTCGAACCAGACGAGCTTCGTCTTGCCCGGGCGCAGCGCGGCGCGCACGGCGTCGAGGTTCGTCGTGTCGACGGTGTCGACGTCGACGCCCCACCTCGCGCAGAAGCGCTGGATCCAGTTGCGCACCGCGAAGTACCCGACGCGCGGCGCGATCAGGTGATCGCCCGGCCGCAGGTGCGCGCGGATCGCGGCGGTCGCGGCCGCCATGCCCGACGGGAAGACGAGCGCGCCGCTGCCGCCTTCGAGGCGCGTCAGCACCTGCTCGACTGTCTGGTAGAGCGGATTCTCGTCGCGCGCGTACATCGGGCCGTGCAGCACGTACTGATCGTCGCGCGCGTACGTCGTCGCGAGGTGGATCGGCGGAACGACGGGGCCGCCGATGTCGCGATCGATCGCATCGACCGCTTGGGCCGCCAGGGTCTCGGGCTTGAGTGGTTTCATGGCTTGGCGTGCGCGTCGGGGAGGACGAACCCGTAGCGCGTCATCACCTCGCGACCATCCGGCGAGCTGATGAAATCTTCGAACTGGTGCGCGGCGTCGGCTTCTTCGCCGTTGCCGCACACGACCATCACCTGATCGAGCGGCTCGTACTGGTCCTCGTCGATCCGGAGGAAGGAGCCGCCATCGCTGACGACGGCGAGCGAGAGCGCGATCACGGCAGCATCGACGGTGCCGGTGCGCGCGTACTGCATCGTTGCCTGCACGCTGTCGCCGAGGACGAGCTTGGGCTGGATCGCGTCCCACACGCCGGCCTTCTGGAGTGCCTGCTTGGCGGCGCGGCCGTACGGCGCGTGCTCCGGGTTCGCGATCGCGATCTTCTTGTAGCGCGGGTCCGTGAGGTCGGTCAGCTTGACCGGCGCGGCGGTGCCGGTCGGGCACCACACGACGATGCGGCCGCGCGCGTACGTGCGCTCGCTCTTCGCGTCGCAGCGGCCGGCCGTGACGACCTGATCCGCGTACTCCTTGTTCGCGGCCGCGAACAAGAAGAACGGCGCGCCTTGCTCGATCTGCTTCGCGAGCAGGCCGCTCGAACCGAACTGGAACTGCGGCGTGATGCCGGTCTTCTTCTGGAACGCCTTGCCGAGCTCTTCGTACGCGCGCGCGAGGTCCGATGCTGCTGCGATCCGCACGCTGCGTCCCGTGTTCTTCGACGAGCAACCGACCAGCAGGGCGAGCAAGACGACGCGCAGCACGGCGCGAGCGTATCGCGGTATAAGGAAGCATGGAACGTCGGGTGGTCATCATCGAAGACGAGCGAGACGTGTCGCGTCTGCTCGAGTTCAACCTGCGCGGTGCGGGTTTCGGGGTGACGTGCGCGGGGACCGGGGCCGAGGGCCTCGCCGCGATCAAGGCGAACAGCCCCGATGTCGTGATCCTCGATCTCATGCTGCCCGATCAGAGCGGCTACGACGTCTGCAAGACGCTGCGCGGCGAGCCCGCGACGAGCGATGTCGGCGTGCTGATGCTCACCGCGAAGGGCGAGCCCGAGGATCGCATCCTCGGCCTCGAGGTCGGTGCGGATGACTACGTCGTCAAGCCGTTCGTCGTGCGCGAGGTCGTGCTGCGCGTGACCGCGCTCGCGAACCGGCTCGCGGAGCGCCGCGCGCGGGGCACGCAGTCGACCGGCACGGTGCTCAAGGCCGGTCCGATCGAGCTCGATCCGGTCACGCACGATGTCAAGATCAGCGGCGCGCCGACCCAGCTGCGGCCGCTCGAGTACAAGCTGCTGCAGCTGCTCGTCAGCGATCCGGGGCGCGTGTTCTCGCGCGAGGAGCTGCTCGAGCAGGTCTGGGAGATGCGCGGCGACATCAACACGCGCACCGTCGATGTTCACGTGCGGCGGCTGCGCGTCTCACTCGGACCTGCCGCCGACGTGATCGAGACCGTCCACGGCTTCGGCTACCGCGCGCGTCGCGATGGCTAAGCTCCCCTCGTTTCTCCTGCGCAGCTCGCTGCGCAACCGGCTGCTGCTGACGTTCCTCGTCCTCGTGCTCGTCATCGGCGGCCTGACGCTGTGGGAGATCGAGCGCACGCTCGCGAGCGACCTGATCTCCGCGCTCGACAGCCGCCTGACGAGCCAGGGCCGCGAGGTCGCGAACTGGATCTCGCAGGCGCGCCACCTCGATCAGCTCACGCCGCGCCTCGCCGCGACCACCGGCGCGCGCATCACGATCGTCGGCGCCGACGGCCTGATCGAAGGCGACTCCGCCGAGCCATCGACGGTGAATCGCCCGATCGGCGACGCGTGGGAGGTCCAGCAGGCGCGGCGCGGCATCGTCGGCAAGGGCATCCGCGCGCTGCGCGACGGCGAGGACGAGCAGTACCTGGTCGCGGTGCCCGGCAACGACGGCCGCGTGATCCGCCTCGCCGTACCCGTCTCCGACATCGTCGCGGCGCGCTCGCGCATGCGCAACCGCCTGCTCGTCGGCTTCGGCCTCGGCTTCCTCGGCGCGCTGCTGCTGAGCTGGATCTTCGTGCGCGCGATCACCAAGCCGATCCAGTCGATGACCCGCACCGCCGAGAAGCTCGCGAAGGGCGACTACGACGTCCCGCCGCCGACCGAGGCGACCGCCGCCGGCGGCGAGCTCGGCGTGCTCGCGCGCGCGATGATGCACATGGCGGGCGAGGTCAAGGCGCGCGTCGGCGAGCTGACCGAGCAGCGCGACCTCTTGTCGGTCGTGTTCGGCCGGCTCGTCGAGGGCGTGCTCGTCGTCGATCCGCACGATGCGGTCGCGCTCGCGAACGAGGCCGCGCGTCCGCTCCTCGGCGACGACGAGAAGCAGCTGCCCGCGCGCCTCGCGCCGCTCGTCGCCAAGGCACGCGAAGGCGAGGGCGCCGACGACGAGCTCGAGCTGGTCGGTCGCACCGTGCGCGCCAGCGCGCGTCCGCTCGAGCACGGCTCGGTGATCGTCGTGCTCTACGACGTGACGCGCCTGCGCGCGCTCGAGAGCGTTCGCCGCGACTTCCTCTCGAACGCGGCGCACGAGCTGCGCACGCCGGTGACCTCGATCTCCGGCTACGCGGAGACGCTGCTCGGCGGCGGCGTCGATGCCGAGACCTCCAAGGAGTTCCTGACGACGATCCACCGCAACGCGCAGCGCATCGCCGGCCTCGTCAGCGATCTGCTGGTGCTAGACCAGCTCGGCGGCCGCCCGGCGCTCGTCGGCGATCGCGTGCCCGTCACGCTCGCACAGGTCGTCACCGATGCGGCGCGCACGACGAAGGGCGTGTCGCCGCAGGCGGAGATCGTCGTCGAGGTCGCGCCCGATCTCGCGGTGCTCGGCCTGCGCGAGGGTCTCGATCACGTCGTGCAGAACCTGATCGACAACGCGGTCAAGTACGGCGGCGGCACCCCCGTGACCGTGCGCGCCGCGCGCGCCGACGGCCACGTGCGGCTGTCGGTCGCCGACGCGGGCCCCGGCATCCCCGCCGGTCACGAGGATCGCATCTTCGAGCGCTTCTACCGCATCGACTCCGGCCGCAGCCGCGCGCAAGGCGGCTCGGGCCTCGGGCTCGCGATCGTCAAGTCGCAGGTCGAGGCGATGGGCGGCCGCGTCTGGCTCGAGCACGCGAACCCGGGCGCGCGCTTCGTCGTCGAGCTCGACGCGGCGCCTACATCGTGAAGTTCACGACGAACGGTTGATGGTTCGGATCCGCCGCGAACGCGACGGTCGACAGCAAGAAGTCGTACCAGAAGTGCATCGCGACGCTCGTCTCGAGCCTGTGCCCCGTGTGCACGTACGCGAGGCCGAGCGAGCTCCCGAGCACCGCGATCGTCGGCACCGCGTACAGCGCCTGCTTCGGATCCGACCCGAAGTTCACGAGGTGCACGGTGCCGAAGATCGCGCTCGCGATCGCGATGCCGCCCGCCGTCCCGAACCGCTCCTCGAGCTCGGTCTGGATCAGCCCGCGAAACAGCGACTCCTCGCCGACCCCGACCGTGCCGAACAACCCGGCGTAGTACGCCTCGCCGAGCGCGAACCCGCCGCCGCGCGAGAAGTTGTGCCCGAGGAAGTTCACGCGCGGCACGTCGAAGATCGACGGGTTCCCGCTCAGGTCGCCTTCGCTCGCGAGCGCCGAGATGCCCAGGCCCGCGGCGAGCGCGATCGGCACGCCGGCCCACACCCACGGGCTCTTCAGCACGCTCGGCCGGAACGGCGCACTCACGAGCTCCGGCAGCGTCTCGCGCGTGATCGAGAACCTGTACCCGACATCGCCGCGCAGCACGCGCGCATCGCGATACGCGTCGAAGATCGAGTAGAACCACGCGTTCTGCCCGACGGTCGCGAGCCACAGCCCGATCGGCGCGCTGCGCGTGGTCGAAGCGCCGTCGAGGCTCACGCTCCCCGCGTCGCGCAGCAAGAAGATGCCGCTGCCGATCAGCGCCACGCTCGACGCCAGGAGCGCCGCGCCCTCGCCACTCTCGCGCAGGTAGATCTGCCCGCACCCGGGGCACAAGAGGCTCAGCCCGGCCGCGGTGCGCGGCTGCTTCTGCCACGGCCACAGCCGCTCGTGCGCCCGCGCCGCCGCCGCCCGCACGCCGGGATCCGGATCCAGCGCCGCCGCCTGCTCGAGCACCGGATCGAACCGCGGGTCATGACGCTCGGCGATCGCGCCCGTCGCCGCCGCACGCACGCCCGGATCGACATCGCGCTGCGCGAGCACGACGAGCATCTCGCCCGCCCGCGGATCCTCATCCCCGACGAGCTCGCCCGCCGCGTGCACGCGCACACCCGGATCCGGATCCGCCGCGTGCTGGAAGCGCGCCGGATCGACCGGCGGCGGAACGACATTCGGTGTCACGCATCCCGTCGCCGCGCCGATCACGGCCAGCGCTCCAGTCAGTGCCAGCACGATGAGCCTTGACCGCATGCGGGCGCGATTCTATAGCGCGGCTCATGCGTTTCCTGGCCGCGATTCTCGCCGCGACGATGCTGACGGCCTGTTCGTTCGCGTTCGTCAGCGGCCCGCCCGACAACCACGCGCAGCTCTCGTACTTCGACTGCACGTCGAGCCGCGTCGCGCCCGTGCTCGACACGGTCCTGACCGCGCTGATGGTCGCCAACGTCCTCACGCTCGGCATCGAGAACGACAGCGACTGGGCGAAGAGCGCGTGCCCGTCCGACAACCCGATGTGCAATCCGGCGATCTCGCGCCACGGCGCGATGATCCTCGACGGCGTGATCGGCGCGGCCGGCGCCGCCGGCATGGTCTACGGCTGGAGCAAGACGAGCGCGTGCCGCCAGGCGAAGCGCGAGCAGGCGATGCGGCAGGCGCCGCCGCAGCAGCCGTACATGCCGGGCAGCTGGCCGCCGCCGGCGTACGGGCAGCCGGGACAGCCGGGCACGCCGGTCGGGCAGCCGGGCGCGCCGGTCGGGCAGCCGGGCGCGCCGCTGCCGCCGGGGCAGCCGGGCTCGTGGCCGCCGCCCGCGCAGGGAGCGCCGCAGCCGCAGCCGCAGCCGGCGCCGCAGCCGCAGCCGCAGCCGGCGCCGC
>CAYUNM010000065.1:19761-44852 GCA_964446175.1 uncultured Kofleriaceae bacterium | reverse complement strand
GACGCCATCGCGCCTCAGCGTAGCATCAAAAAATGTGATTGAAGTTGATGTAGAGGCCCGTCGAACGGCCGGCCGATGTCGACGAACGGCGCCGCGATGAAGCCGAGCTTCTGGTGCCACAGCGTGGTGCGCGCGAACGTCCAGCGAACCTGGCCTCCGAGCCCGCTGCGCGGATCCTCCGTGAACGGGAACTGATCCATCGACAAGAACGGCGTGCCCGAGCTCTGCCACTCGAGCACGGCGCGCCCCGCGACACGTGCGCGCGAGATCGGCGGGGGCGAGCTTGTCCGCGCGCGCGACGGCCGCGAGCACGCAGATCACGAGCAGCGCCCGCGTCCCCATTGCCACGGACCGTATCAAATGAGCTAACGTCCCGGGCATGGCCGCGCGCACGCCTCGTCGAACGTTTGCGACTCCCTTCGTCATCACCCTCGCGGCGATCCCCGCCTGCTACGTGCAGTCGGCTCCGCAGCAGCCCCAGCCCCAGCCCCAGCCGGTCGCGCAGCCTCAGCCGCAGCCGTCGGACTCGCATCCGGTCGTCGTCGTGAACCCGCCGCGCCCGCAACCCGATCCGCAGCCGCAGCCGCAGCCGCAGCCCGATCCGCAGCCGAACCCGTCGGTGATCCACAACCCGCCGCGCCCGCAGGCGCCGACGTCGTGGCACGTCTACAAGACGGCGAGCGGCTGCGAGGCCGCCGTCAACGTGGAGTGCCCGACGGGCGCGACGTGCAATCCACCGCCGCCGCAGAAGTACGACTGCCCGCCGGGCATCGTGATGGGGAAGCCGCTCACGGTCGTCGCCGTCAACAACAGCCAGTGCATCGTCGAGCAGCCGCCGCCCTCGTGCCCGCCGGGCGCGGTCTGCAACCCGCCGCGTCCGAAGCCGTTCCCGTGCCCGAAGTGAGCGCGGTGCGGCCGGGCGTGTCACGGGAGGCCGCGTGACGACGGAGCGCGTTCGCGAGGAGTGGCGCGCGCGCATCGCCGCCGAGTACACGTCCGCCGCGATCACCCAGCACCTGACGCTGTGGCTGATCCAGGCCGGCGCGCCGCCGGATCTGATCGACGCGGGGCTCGCGATCGTCGCCGACGAGCTCGTGCACTCGCGGATGAGCCACGAGGTGTACGTCGCGGCGGGCGGCGATCAGGCGCCCGCGATCCGCCAGCAGGATCTCGGGCTGCGCCGCGCTGGCGAGCTGACCGATGACATCCTGAACGCCGCCGTGCGCGTGTTCTGCCTCGGCGAGACGGTCGCCGTGCCGCTGTTCGCACACCTGCGCGAGCGCTGCACGCAGCCGGCCGCACGCGCCGCGCTCGATCGCATCCTGCGCGACGAGGTCCGCCATCGCGACTTCGGCTGGGACCTGCTCGACTGGCTCGCGACGGTCGTCGATCTCGCCGTGCTGTCCCCTCGCCTGCCCGCGATGTTCGACGAGCTGCGCGCGAGCTACGGCACGGGCAATCCGGTCGTCGCCGATGACCCGGGCACGATGACCGAGGACGAGCGCGCGTGGGGCCTCGCACCGCCGCGCGACTACGCCGAGATCCTCGCCGAGACGATCGAGCGCGACTACCGCCCGCGCTTTGCCGCGCGTGGCATAACCATCTGAAATCCCAGGTCGATGTCACCCACGTGTGACAATTTTCGGGATTGGATGGATCTTTGGACCAGCGTATGAAGACGGCCATGCGCCTCGTGGGAGCTCTGGTGCTGGTCGCGGCTTGTACGTCGTCCGATCCGACGGCGAAGCAGACCTACAAGTTCGGTCCGTTCTCGATCGCGCCGAGCGAAGAGGTCACGGGGCGCTGCGCGCAGATCGATCTGCACAACAACGACGACCTCTACATCAACACGATCGATCTCGATACCGGGCCGGGCTTCCACCACTCGAACTGGTTCTTCATCCCCGAGCACTTCTACGCCGACCAGCCGGACGTGTTCCCGTGCGACGAGACCGCGGTGACCGTCACGGCGGCCGTCAACGGCGGCGTGCTGTTCGCGCAGTCGACACAGCTCGCGATGCAGACGCAAGCGTTCCCCGAGGGCGTCGCGATCCACATCCCGCCGCACAGCAAGCTGCTCGCGCAGATCCACCTGCTCAACCCCGGCGACACGACGCTGAAGCTCTCGCCAAGCGTCACGCTCACGCCGCTCGCCAAGAAGGACGTGACGACCGTGATGGCGGCGATCTCGTTCGAGAACCACGCGCTCGGCCTGCCGCCGAACAAGCAGTCGCGGTTCACGCTCGACTGCGATCTCGCCCCGCTGTCGCAGCAGCTCCACGACCAGGGCGAGGCGGCGTCGGCGACGCCCAACTGGAAGATCTACTACGCGCTCGCGCACTACCACGCGCTCGGCACCGGGCTGACGCTCGAGGCGGTCAAGCCCGACGGCACGGCGACGCAGGTGTTCACGACCGCGAACCGCGTCGGCGACGCGCTCGGCGCGGCGATCGATCCGCAGTTCGACATGACCGGCTACACGCGCCTGCGGTTCTCCTGCGACTACTACAACAACACCGCAGCGACGGTGCCATGGGGCGTGGGCACGAACGAGATGTGCGTGTTCCTCGCGTTCTCCGATTCGAAGTTCAACTGGGGCGGCGGCGTCACGAGCGACGACGCGCCCGGCACGCCGACCGACGTCAACGGCGTGATGAGCTACACGCACACCTGCCAGGTGCTCGCGAACGACGCGTCTCGCTGACCTAGCGGCGGGCGAAGCGCAGCGCGATCGTCGTCTCGCCGATATCCGGCGCGATCTCGGTGCGCACGTGCGTGAGCGCATCGGCGACGCAGCGCGACGTCGCGTGCACGTGATCGGCGCGGCGCTCCTCGCCGATCGTGAACCGCGCCGCGACGAACGGCGCATCGCCGGTGCAGGCGCGGACATCGATCCGCTCGAGCGCGCGCTCGACGACCGAGCGCGACAGCGAGCCCTCGACGTCGAGCGACACCATCTGCAGTGACGTGCGCGGCGCGTGCACCGCGATCACCGGCGGCGGCACGGCCGAAGCGGGCGGCGGCGACTCGATCTGCGCCGTCGCGAGGACATGCGGCGCGAGCCTGATGTGATCGACGAGCGCCGGCGACGTCACGCTCGTCGCTGCGACGCCGGCCGAGCCCGCCACGCCGGCGATCGCGATCGTCGCGATGCCGCACGCGGCAGCGACCCAGCGATGCTTCGGCGGCAGCACGGCGGTGGCGATCGTCGGATCGACCGCGGTGCCGTCCAGGCGCGCGACCACATCGGGTGCGGACGGCGGCCGCTTCGCGGGGTCCGCTGCGAGCAGCTCGTGGACGAGCCTCACGAGGTTCGGCGGCGTGTGCGGCGCGACGACGCTCAGCGACCGTAGCTCGCCGGCGAGCTTGCGCGTCGTCACCTCCTGCGCGTCGCCTGCGAACGGCGGGATGCCGCCGCTGAGCATCTCGAACATCGTCGTGCCTAGCGCGTACAGGTCGGCGCGCTGATCGATGTCCTTGCCGAACAGCTGCTCGGGCGCCGCGTAGGCCGGCGTGCACACGACGCCGCTCGTGGTCAGGCGCGCATCGTCGTCGCGCGTGATCGCGAGGCCGAAGTCGCTGATCCGCACGCGCTCGTTCGCCGTGCCCGGCGCGACGACGAGGATGTTGTCGGGCTTGAGGTCGCGGTGAACGATGCCGCGCGCGTGTGCGTGCGCGAGCCCATGGCACAGCTGGCGCGCGAGACGGATCACGCGGTCCGGTGCCATCGGCCCGCGACGCAGCACGCGCCCGAGCGTGTCTCCCTCGACCAGCTCCATGACGAGGAACAACAGCCCGCTCGGCGTGCGACCGAAGTCATGCACGCCGACGACCCCCGGGTGATCGAGCCGGCTCGTCGCCTCTGCCTCGCGCGCGAACCTCATCCGCATCTCGGGATCGACTGCCAGGTCACCCAACATGACCTTGACGGCAAACCGACGTCCCGTGAGCCGATGATGATGCGCGCGATACACACGGCCCATCGCGCCTTCGCCGATCAACGCCTCGATCACGTACTGCTCGCCGAGTGTCTTGCCGACCAGCGGATCGATCTCGCTCAGCACGAACTCGCCGCCGTCGTTCGGGCACCGCTGGAACTCGGTGCGATACGCGGCACCACATATCCCACAGCACCGGATCACTCCGCCGCCCGCCGGGAGCGCGGTCGGGACGGTGGCGATCGACATGACGAGGCACCACGTGCAACTGCCGTGCGCTGCCCGGAAGCGTAATCACGGACTCTGCGCGCACCCACTGCGCGCCTCGGCACGCCGTGCCATATTGCGCGCCACATGAAGGTCCTTTTAACGGGAGCCGGCGGCCAGATCGGCCACGACCTCATCGGCACCCTGCTCGCTCAAGGGCACTCCGTCGTCTCGACCGATCTCGCTCCGCGCCCGCCGTCCCACGCACATGCTGCGGAGGGAGTCGACTGGCAGCGCCTCGACGTCACCGATGCCGCCGCCGTCCAGCACATGTTCACCGAGACGCGCCCCGATCTCGTGTTCCACCTCGCGGCGATCCTCTCCGCGCGCGGCGAGCAAGATCCGCGGCTCGCGTACGACGTCAACCAGACCGGCACGTGGAACGTCCTCGAGGCGTGCCGCCGCGCGAAGGTCGGCCGCCTGATCTTCACGTCGTCGATCGCCGTGTTCGGTCCGCCGCCGTCGGGGCCGCTCCCCGATCCCACGCCCGACGACGTCGCGCTCCACCCGGGCACGATGTACGGCGTGACGAAGGTCGCCGGCGAGCTGCTCTGCGCGTACTACCGCAAGCGCCACGGCATCGACTGCCGCGGCGTTCGCTTCCCCGGCCTGATCTCGGCGGCGATGCCCGGCGGCGGCTCATCGGACTACGCGCTGTTCATGTACGTCGATGCGGTCCGCAAGGGCCACTACGACGCGTTCGCGCGCGCCGATACGCGCATCCCGCTGATGTACATGCCCGACGGCGTACGTGCGCTGCTCGAGCTCGCGTTCGCCGATCAGAGCAAGCTGACGCGCACGATCTACAACATCGCGGCCTTCTCGCCGCGCGCCGACGAGATCGCGGCGTCCGTCAACCGCGTCATCCCGCAGGCGAAGTTCACGTACACGCCGGATCCGGTGCGCCAGGGCATCCTCGACAGCTGGCCGAAGTCGATCGACGACGGCGCCGCGCGCCGCGACTGGGGCTGGAAGCCGAAGTTCGACCTCGACGCGATGACCGAGGATCTGGTCCCGCGCGTCACCCGCATGCTCGAGCTCGGCGCGATCCTGTCGCACTGATTCAGTAGCCGGCGGGCAGCAGCTCGCGCTCGTGGAGTGCGACGCAGAGCAGCTGCTTGCCGCCCGTCTCGACGATGTCGCCGTGCGCCATCACGATGCGATCGAACGGCCACGAGAGCACGCGGTCGATCGACTCGAGGAACGCGCCGCGGTCCTTCACCCAGTGCGTCCACGGCTTGGCCATCGCGAACCGCTGGTAGATGCCCAGCGCGCGGAACGTCAGCTTCGAGAGCCAGCCCGCATCGCCGCGCATGTTGAACACGAGGTCGGCGGTGTAGAGCGTCGCGCTCGCGCGGTGAAAGAACACGACCTCGTTGCGCTTCGGTGCACCCTCGATCAGCTCGAAGTCGAGCTCGTCGGAGAACGGCCACGGATCGCGGCCGAGCACGTTGACCTCGCCGATGTCGGGCAGCTTCTCGGCGAGCCCGGGCGGCCCCCACAGCGCCGCGTACGGCGCCGCGCGCCGCGCATCGGCCAGGTGCTTGTGGTGCAAGAGGCTCGGTGCGACGAGCGCCTCGACCGTCGGCAGCACGGTGTTCTCGGCCGCGCCGCCGACCGGCGAGATCAGGACGCGACGCGACGCGACGTACAGCGAGCGCAGCGGGATGTGCACGCCCGGCAAGAGTTGCAGCTCGCCGTCGAACGTCTGCGGTGTTGCCGGCGCCACGTCCCGCCGCGGCACACCAGTTTCTCTGACGTACGTAGGAACATCCATGCTTCCTACGAGTGCAGCCGATGTGCCGGTCTACTCGGCGGCGTCGGCCCAGCTGACGCCGGTGTCGAAGCTGTTCATCGTCGCGCCGGTCGACGGATCGAATTCGTAGACGGTCCCGACGTTCGACAGCCCCCAGAGCCGGCCGCGGAATCCCGACATCGACAGCACGTTCGATGGCCCGGTGTACGTCAGCACGTTCGCGGTGCCGGTCGTCGGGTTGATCGAGGCGATGCACGTCGGCGTGCAGCCCGGTCCGTAGAACGAGCCGTAGAGGCCGCGCTGATGCACGTACGCGAGATCGCCCGCGATCGTCAGGCCGTTGCCGAACGCACCGATCAGCGTCTCCGTGCCGGTCGCCGGATCGATCGTGTAGAGGTGCGCGGCGCTGTTCGGCTCGCCGTAGGCGTCGGTGCCGGCGTACCAGGTGCCCTCGGCCGACGCGAAGCCGTAGAAGTCGTGCTTCGTGATCGAGCGCGACGAGATCACGTTGCCGGAGCTCGCATCGATCAGCAGCAGCTCGGCGAGACTCGATGGAATCCCGTACAGCTGCGCGGACGTGCCGGCGAGCCCGAACATCGAGTACGTCGTCTGGCCCATCGCGATCGGCCCGATCTGCGTCGCCTGCTGCTGGTCGACGTCGATCGCGTAGAGCGTCGTCGTCGTGCAGGCGAGCATGAAGGCATCCTGTTTCGGCGCGTCGGGCGACGAGTCGATCGCCGGCGGCGCGTCGATCGGGCGAGCGCCGTCGCCGTGCGGTGCGTCAGAAGTTGCAGCAGGATGCGCCGAGAACCCGCAGCCCGCGACGACGAGCAGCAGCGTCTGTGGTAAGCCGGCAGGCGTCATGTACGACAATGCGAAGTCCGTCTACGGTCAGCAGCTCGCGGAGATCGAAGCCGCGGGGTTGTGGAAGCACGAGCGGTTGATCACGTCGCCGCAGGCGTCGCATATCACGACGAACGGAAAAGAGGTCATCAACTTTTGCGCCAACAACTACCTCGGGTTGTCGTCGCATCCGCGCGTGATGGCCGCCGCGAAGAAGGCACTCGACGAGCGCGGCTACGGCCTCTCGAGCGTGCGCTTCATCTGCGGCACGCAGGACCGCCACAAGGAGCTCGAGGCGAGCATCTCGAAGTTCCTCGGCACCGAGGATACGATCCTCTACTCGAGCTGCTTCGACGCGAACGGCGGCCTGTTCGAGACGCTGCTCGGCGAGCAGGACGCGATCATCAGCGACGCACTCAACCACGCGTCGATCATCGACGGCATCCGGCTGTGCAAGGCCGACCGCCAGCGCTACGAGCACGACAACCTCGACGACCTCGAGGCCAAGCTCGAGGCGACGCAGGGCGCGCGGCTGCGCATGGTCGCGACCGACGGCGTGTTCTCGATGGATGGCGACATCGCCCGCCTCGACCAGATCTGCGATCTCGCCGAGAAGTACGGCGCGATGGTGATGGTCGACGACAGCCACGCCACCGGCTTCGTCGGCAAGACCGGCCGCGGCAGCGCGGAGCTGCGCGGCGTGATGAACCGCATCGACGTCTACACGTCGACGCTCGGCAAGGCGCTCGGCGGCGCCAGCGGCGGCTTCACGAGCGGCAAGAAGGAGATGATCGATCTCCTGCGCAACCGCTCGCGGCCCTACCTGTTCTCCAACACGCTCGCGCCGCCGATCGTCGCGGGCTCGATCGAGGCGATCGCACTGCTCACGGAGTCCACCGCGCTGCGCGACAAGCTCGAGGCGAACACGAAGCACTTCCGCGCGGGCATGAAGGCGGCCGGCCTGACGATCCGCGAAGGCACGCATCCGATCACCCCGGTGATGCTCGGCGACGCGAAGCTCGCCGTCGACATGGCGCAGCGGCTGCTCGCCCACGGGATCTACGTGGTCGGGTTCTCCTACCCTGTCGTACCCAAGGGGCAGGCCCGCATTCGCGTGCAGGTGTCCGCAGCACATTCGACCGACGATCTCGACCGCGCGATTTCTGCGTTTGCGGCGGTCGGCCGCGAGCTTGGCGTCGTGAAATGACGGCGAACGACATCATCGCGAAGATCCGCGCGGCGTTGCCCGACGCCCAGGTCGAGATGCAGGATCTCACCGGGACGTCGGATCACTGGAAGGCCACGATCGTCTCGGGGCGGTTCGCAGGGAAGTCGCTCATCGAGCGGCATCGCCTCGTCAATGCGGCGCTCGCGGAGGAGCTCAAGGGACCGATCCATGCCCTCACGCTCGAGGTGAAAACGCCCGACGAAATCGAGCGGTAGCGCACGGGTATGCCTCGGTAACTTGACCGCTTTCCACGGATGCGTGCAGACGCAGACCGTGCGACGCTTGCATCCCGGGAATCATGGGCGCCGACCCTGTTGCCGAAGAGCAATTCGGTCCCTATGCCGTCTACGAGCGCTTGGGCGTCGGCGGCATGGCGACCGTCCATCGTGCCCTCGAGCGAGGACCCGATGGCTTCGAGCGCATGGTCGCTTTAAAGCGTTTGCTGCCTCACCTCGCGGAGGACGCGAGTTTCATCAAGTCCTTTGTACGCGAGGCAAAGCTCGCCTCGATCCTCGACCACATCAACATCGTCCAGATCTACGAGCTGGGCCGTGTCGGGACCGAGTACTTCATCTCGATGGAGTACATCGACGGACGCGATGTCCGTCGGATCTTGCGCCACGCGCGCAAGGTCACCGGTCCTCCGCCGATCCACGTCACGGTCGCGCTCATGGTGCAGCTGTGCGAGGCGCTCGACTACGCGCACGCGAAGGTCGACGACGACGGCACGCCGCTCAGGCTCGTGCACCGCGACGTCTCGCCGTCGAACGTGATCGTCACGAGCGCCGGGCACCTCAAGGTCATCGACTTCGGCATCGCGAAGGCCGAGTCGGCACAGCTGCGCACGCAGACCGGACGCGTGAAGGGCAAGCTCGCGTACATGGCGCCGGAGGCGATCGCCGGCGGCAAGGATCTCGACGGCCGCAGCGACCTGTGGGCGTGCGGCGTGATCCTGCACGAGCTGCTCACGGCGCGGCCGCTGTTCGCGAGCAAGAACGAGTACCAGACGCTGCTGAAGGTCCAGAAGGGCGAGATCATGCCGCCCTCGACGTTCAACCAGGGCTGCCCGCCCGAGCTCGACGCGATCGTCTTCAAGGCGCTCGCGCGCGATCCCGACGATCGCTTCCACACCGCGGGCGAGATGCGCGCGGCGCTGCTCGACGTGAAGAAGCAGTACTCGCTGCAGACCGGTTATCGCGACGTCGCCGCGTGGCTCGACTGGGCGTTCTCGCTCGAGCAGCCGGGCAACTTCACGAACCAGCCCACGACGGGCGTCAGCGACGTCGATCCCGTCAACAAGCCGCCGCGCGCGAAGACGCCGCGCCCGACGCGTAATCGCGAGGAAGACGAGGCGGTCGAGATGGTGTGGGGCGCCGATGGAGCCCCCGCGGACAGCGGGCCGCTGCTCCTCGACGACGTCCCCGACGTCTCCGCGAAGCCATCGCGGCTCGACACCGAGGCCGACGAGCTCGGCGGGATGCAGCCCGGCGGTGACCTGCTGACGCTCGCGGCGCACGGCACCGAGATGCCGCCACCCGCGATGCCGGATCCGGCGCTCGCGCGCGGCAGCGATCCGCCGAGGGCGCGCGGCAGCGAGCAGATGCCGTCGGCGACGGGCTCGCAGCCCAAGCGGATGCCGACCGGTCCGCAGCGCGCGGTGCGCCAGACCGGCATGATCAACGTGCCGAAGCCCGCGGGCACGACGGGCTCGCACCAGATCTCGCGTCCGCCGGGGCGGCAGACCGGCAGCGTCCCGGTGCCGCGGCCGCCAACGCAGCGCCAGAGCGACCGCCTCCCGGTGCAGCGCACGGCCGACAGCGCGGCGCCCGTCAAGGTCGTCGACACGCCGTCGTCGGCGCTGCGTCACGAGGACCTGTTCGGCGACGACGACAACAACCTCGCCGCCGCCGACAACGCGCCGACGATCGCGCAGGCGTCCAAGCCCGCGCGCAAGGAGACCGAGTTCGACGTCACGACGAACCCGACCGCGAAGCCGGTCGAGCCGGAGCTGCCGAGCGTGCCGGTCGTGCGGTTCTCGAAGACGCACCAGGTCCCCGCGATCCCCGACACGCCGCCGTCGAGCACCGTGCCGCCGCCGATGGGCACGCGCGCGCCGTCGATCCCGCCGCAGAACCTGTTGCGGCCGAAGTCGCCGTCGCAGGCGATGCCGCTCGCGCGCGTCACCGTGAAGTCGAGCCGGCACACGTGGATGGCGGTCGGCATCGGTGTCGCGCTCGCGGGCGCGGCGGGCACGATGTTCCTCGTCCTGACGTCGAAGCACGCCAGCGACGCGGGCGCACACGTCACGGCGACGACGACGCCCGCCGAGCCGGTGATCACGACCGGCACGGTCAAGTTCGTGACGGAGCCGGCCGACGCCGAGATCAAGATCGAAGGCCTCGCGCCGCACACGGGCGTGCCGTGGCAGATCGATCTGCCCGCCGGCATCCACCAGATCGAGATCCATCGCCACGGCTACAAGGCATGGCTGACGTCGCTCGAGCTGTCGGCGCGCGAGACGCAGACGCTCCGCGTCGTCCTCGAGCCGCTGTCCGCGGCGGCGCCGAATGCCGAGGCCTCGCTGACGATCTCGACGACGCCCGCCGGTCTCGAGGCCCTGCTCGACGGCCAGCCGCTGCCGCAGAAGACGCCGACGAAGACGGCCGTGAAGCCGGGCCCGCACACGATCAGCGTCAAGCAGAACGGCGTCGAGGTCTGGCACCAGCAGTTCTCGGCCGAGGGAAGCAGCGACTACGAGTTCAGCCCGTCGTTCACGGCCGACAAGCAGCGCGAGCGCGCCGAGCGTGCGGCCGCGCCGAAGCCGGCGGCCCCGGCGGTCGAGGAGGTCGTCGCGCCGCCTCCGGCGCCCGTCGAGGAGCCCTCGCCGCCGCGCGCCGAGCAGCCCAAGCCGATGCAGCCGGCGATCGAGAAGCCGCAGCCGGTCCCCGCCCCGCCCGCGCCGCCGCCGGTACAGCCGCCGAGCGCGCCGATCATCGTGCCGCCGCAGCGCGTGCAGAAGCTCTCCGGCACGACGCCGAACATCGAGGCGTTCAAGAACAGCGACGTGCCCGCGATGATCAACGCGAAGCTGTGCATCGATCCGGCCGGCAAGGTGCTCGCCGTCACCGTGCTGACGAAGCTCGACCGCCAGGCGTCGAGCGAGCTCTCCGACGCGCTGAAGACGTGGACCTACGCGCCGTACATGCAGGCGGGCACCGCGGTGAACGCGTGCTTCGTCGTCAGCCTGCGCGTGAAGTGACTACGCGCCGGGCTGCGCGACGACGACGCCGTGGAACATGTCCATGCCGCACGCGAAGCCGAGCTCGCCGGTCTGCGGCACCGTCACCGCGACCTCGGTCGGCTGGTTCAGCGGCAGGTCGACGGGCGCCGCGCTGCCGACCTTGATCTGCGAGATGCACTCGCTGTCGGCGGTGCGCGTGAACACGAGCACGAGCTTCTCGCCCGGCTTGCCCGCGATCTTGTCGGGCGTGTAGCCCTGCTTGTTCGCCTCGACAGGGATGTGGCGCAGGCCGTCCGAGCCGATGCTGCCGGCCGTCAGCGACGCGGCCGGCGGCGCCTTGGCCTTGTCATCCGACTTCTTCGAGCACGCAGCGAGAGCGAGGCAGAGGAGCGCGATCCGGATCATGCCCGCAAGCGTAGCCTAGAACCCCATGGCAAGCGCCGAAGGCGCGCTAGCCATGTGGGTCTGACGAAGCTCGCATGCGGCCAAAGGCCGCATCGCGTGCGAAGCACGCGGGGCGCGCGAAGCGCGGCCGCGAGCGCACGTCAGAAGCGCGCGGAGACCGCTCCCGCCGGCGACTTCTCGGCGTCGGCGAACGGGTCGGCCCAGCTCTCGAACTGCAGGATGCCGAGGTCCGCGAACCTCTGGCGCTGGCGCTCGCTGAGCAGATCCATCTTCTTGATCGCGGGGACGATCTTCGCGAACAGCATCTGCCGGAACATCACCTGGCCCTGGTTGTGGAGCGCGATCTCCATGCACTCCTTCGCGGGCAGGCCCTGCTTCTCCCACACTTCCTGGAACAGGAACCGGTCGCGCATCAGCCGCGCCGCCTCGTAGACGAAGTCCTCGCGCTCCTTGCGCACGCTCTCCGGCTGCTCCTTGTAGTAGTCGCGCAGCGACAGCACGCCGAACGCGACGTGGCGCGCCTCGTCGCCCATGACGTACGCGGTGAGCTCGCGCAGCAGCGGCTCCTGCGTGTTGTTGCGGATCATGCCGAACGCGGCGAGCGCGAGACCCTCGACCATGATCTGCATGCCGAGGAACTTCATGTCCCAGCGGCTGTCCGTGAGGATCATGTCGAGCAGCGTCTTGAGGTGCGGGTTGACCGGGTAGCTGAACCCGACCTTCGTGTGGAGGTAGCGGTTGTAGACATCGACGTGGCGCGCCTCGTCGACGACCTGGCTCGCCGCGTAGAGCTTGCTGTCGAGGTCGCGCACGCTGTCGACGAGCTGCGCGGTCGCGAGCAGCGCGCCCTGCTCGCCGTGCAGGAACTGGGAGAGCGTCCAGCTGAACGTCTCCTGGTTGAGCTTCTTGCGCTCCTGCGGCGTCATCTTGTTGTAGATGTCCGAGCCGAACAGCGGCATCAGCTGCTCCGGCCCCATCGGCAGGTCGAGGTCGACGTTCGTCTGCCACGGCAGGACGTCGTCGGAGATCCACTGCCCGCGCACGGCCTTGTCGTAGAGGTCACGGAGCTTCTGGCGAGTCTCCTGGTACCCCCACGTGTAGGTGACGTCGAGCGTCGCTTCCAGCGTCTCGATCGAGGGGCCAGTCAGCTTCTCGGCGGCGGCGACCATCAGAGCCTCCCCAAAGTGAAAACTGTTTCATATTCTGCTTTTGATTCGAAGCCCCGTCAAGGGCATTCTGGAGGGGTGGCTCGCCGCGCTCTGAGTCGTTCGCCGGAAGCGGTGCTCGCCGACCCGGAAATCCCCGACTTCCGTCAGGAGCGCGCGCGGCGCAGCTATCAGGCGCTGCTCGACTCCGCGGCCGAGCTGTTCGCGAACCAGGGCTACGACGCCGTCGGCACGCCGGAGATCGCGCAGAAGGCCGGCGTCTCCGTCGGCACGTTCTATCGCTACTTCGACGACAAGCACGAGGTCTACCTCGAGATCATGCGGCGCACGATGGTCACCGCGTATCGCGAGACGATCGAGAGCCTGACGCCGGAGCGCTTCGTCGGGCTCGCGCGACACGACACGATCTACAAGGGCGTCGGCCTCTTGTTCGATCACGTGCTCGCGCAGCCGCACCTGCTGCGCTCGTTCATGGAGATGTCGCTGCGCGATCCGCAGGTCGCGGAGCTGCGCCGCGCGGTCGAGATCCTCGCGTCGCAGCGGCTCGCCGAGCTGATCCGGCTGATCAGCGATCCGAAAGACGTCCCCGACCCGGAAGCGTTCGCCTACGTGCTGTACGGCAGCGCGATGCAGTGCGCGTACGGCCTCGCCGTGCACCTCGTGCCGACCGCGATCGATCGCGAGCGCGCCCGCGCCGCGCTGACGGCGTTCATCGAGCGCGCGCTGTTCCCCGGGAAGTGATCACAGCTGGCCTTCGGCCGCCGCCGCGCCGCCGTCGATGGCGACCGCGTGGTCGAGGTGCCAGCCGCTCGTGTCGCGGACCCAGGTCTCTTCCTGGCGCGAGCCGGCCTTCGTCTTCGTGTAGACGACGGCGCGGTCATCGGTGGTCTTGCCCATGCTCGCGATCGTGCGCTCGGGGGCCTGGCTGTGCATCGCGGACGCGATGGCCAGACGAACGTGCGCGACGTTGGTCGGGTGCTGGGCGGTGTTGGTGGTGGCACACGCGGCGAGGAGAAGAGCGAAGAAGAAAGAACGCATGTCCCCAATGAGCCACGAGACGATCGATCGGTCTACATGCGACTTTGCTGCGACCGAGCTGCGACTGTTCGATTTTCGGTGGCTGGTACGCCGTACCGGATCAGATCGCGACAGTTCGGAACGCTACACGTCGAGGTACGCCCCCTCGGCGGCGGCGAGCACGGGGACGCTCGTCTGCGCGGAGGTGCGGGCGACGACCTCGTCGATCATGTCGTCGGTCGCGTCGGGGCTGTGATGGAACAACGCGAGGCGCTTCGCGTTCGCGCGCTCCGCGACGATCACGCCGGCGCGTGCGGGCGAGTGGCCCCAGCCGCGTCGCATCTCGTAGTCGAGATCGGAGTGCATCGCGTCGTGGATCAGCAGGTCGGCATCCTGCGCGAGCGCGAGCGCCTGCGGCAGCGGCTCCTCGAGGTTCGGGTACTCGACGTCGGAGAGGAACGTGACGGTCTTGCCGTCGGCGGTGATGCGAAACGCGGTCGTCCACATGCTGCCGTGGGGGACCGCGGCCGTGTGGACGACGAAGCCGGGCACCTCGATCGTGCCGCCGGGGACGAACGAGCTGATCGTGACGCCAGCGGCGAGGTTCTCGAGGCCGTTGAGCGGCGAGTAGTGCGGCGCGAGCTGGTTCTGCAGCGTCGCCTCGAGCGAGAGGCCGCCGATCGGATCCGCACCCATGATCCGGATCTCGTTGCCCTTGATGAAGAACGGCGTGAAGAACGGCAGGCCCTGGATGTGATCGAGGTGCGTGTGCGTGAGCAGGATCGGCAGCTTGCCCTGCCCCTTGCCGAACTCCGCGCCCATCAGGTGCTTCGCGAATTCGGTCGCGCCGGTGCCGAGATCGACGAGGAGGCGATGGCCGTCGCTCGCGAGCAGCTCGACGGAGCTCGTGTTGCCGCCGTAGCGCAGGAAGTCGCGTCCGCTCATCGCGAACGAGCCGCGGACGCCCCAGAAGCGGATCTTCACTCGGCACCGATGGGCAGCGACATGCCCTCGAACGACGTCAGCACCTCGATGCCGATCGCGGCGCCCTTCGCGAGGTACGTCGCGGCGACCTGATCCATCTGGTCGTCGGTGTGGCCCGGCGCGTGGTGATAGAGCACGAGGCGGCGCACGCCGGCTTCCTGGCAGATCACGAGCGCCTGATCCGGCGTCGAGTGGCCGTAGTGCGGGAAGCGCTCGTACTCCTCGGGGAGAAAGTGCGTGTCGTAGATGACGGTGTCGACGCCGCGCAGCCGCGCGACGAGCGCCTCGCGCATCGCCGTGAGCGCGACCTTGTCGTCGTCGGAGAGAGGCTCGGGGCCGGAGAGGAAGTGCTGCTTGTGGAGGACCTTGTCGAACGGCGCGGTGTCGGCGACGTAGGCGACCGAGCTGCCGTCGGCGTCGATGCGGTAGCCGACCGATCCGAACGGATGGTTGAGCGCGATCGGCGTGATGTGAAACCCGCCGACGACGAAGTCGACGCCCGGCTCGACCTTCTGGAAGTCGAACGCGGCCGGCACCGCCTCGAGCGGCATCGGGAAGAACTCGTGGCGCGTGATGCCGCCGATCACCTGATCGAGCTCGTTGGCGGCGGTGAGCAACGCGTAGACCGAGATCCGCGTGCCGGGGATGTATGCGGGCGAGAAGAACGGCAAGCCCTGGATGTGGTCCCAGTGCACGTGCGAGAGCAGCACGTGGTACTGGCCCGGCGCGCCGTTGGCCTCGCGCAGCAGCTTGTTGCCGAGCTGGCGCATGCCGGTGCCGGCATCGACGATCACGCACTCCCCGCCCGCGGTGCGTACTTCGACGCACGACGTCTGGCCGCCGTAGCGCACGGTGGCCGCGCCGGGAACCGGGTAGCTGCCCCGGACCCCCCAGAAGGTGATCTGCATGACTCCCGATAATTCTACGCCGAGGAGGCGGTTTACCCAAAAGTCTGCGGGATTCCGTGAGGTCTGGTAACAAACGGGCGTGAAGGAAGCACCTCGGATCCTCGTCATGGGCGCCGGTGGAATCGGCGGCATCGTGGCGGGCACGCTCATGGAAATCGGCCTGCCGGTGACCGCGGTGTCGACGAACAACCTGATCCGGGCGGCGGTCGACCAGAAGGGGTTCCGCATCGTGGACGAGGGCGAGGAGCGCGTCGTGCGCGGCTGGATCTCGCCGGCGCCGGAGGGCAAGTACGACTTATGTATCCTCGCGACGCAGCCGCCGAACGTCGAGGAGGCCGCACGGACCGCGCTGCCGAGCCTGGCCGATGACGGGCAGGTCGTCGTGCTGCAGAACGGCCTGTGCGAGGAGAGGATCGCGGCGCTGGTGGGGCAGGACCGCGTGATCGGCGCGATCGTCGCGTGGGGCGCCTCGATGCCCGAGCCGGGCAAGTACGAGCGCACGGCGGCCGGCGGGTTCACGGTCGGGCGGCTGTCGGGTGTGGTCGACAAGGACCTCGAGCACGTCGCCGAGCTGCTCGAGGCGATCGGCCCCGTGACGACGACGACGAACCTGCGCGGCGCGCGCTGGAGCAAGCTCGCGCTGAACTGCGCGGTCTCGGCGCTCGGGACGATCGCGGGCGAGCGGCTGGGACCGCTGGTGCGCGTGCGGCGCTATCGCCGGCTCGCGCTCGAGGCGATGACCGAGTGCGTGGCAGTCGCGAAGGCCGAGGGCGTGAAGCTGGAGAAGGTCGCGGGCACGCTCGACCTCGACTGGATCGCGCTGTCGGAGGCAGACCGCGTGTCGCGCGGGTCGGCATCGCTGACGGCGAAGCACGCGCTGCTGCTCGCGGTCGGGCTGCGCTACCGGCGCATGCGGTCGTCGATGCTCGCCGCGATCGAGCGCGGCCGCACGCCGGCGATCGACTTCTTGAACGGCGAGGTCGTGTCGCGCGGCAAGAAGCACGGCATCGCGACGCCGGTGAACGACAAGATCGTGCAGACCGTGTGGGCGATCGCGAAGGGCGAGCTCAAGAGCTCGCGCGAGACGCTCGATCAGGTGTGCTCGGGCGAGTGAACATCATCACCTCGTCGCCGTGGTAGACGGTGCGGCGCGTCTCGACGAACCCTTGCTTCGATGCGATCCGGCGCGACGGCGCGTTCGGCGGATCGATCATGCACATGATCTCGCGAGGGCCGTGCGTCTGTTCGAACCACGCGAGCGCCGCCGCGAGCGCCTCGCTGGCGAGCCCCTGCCCGTGCGCCCACGGCGCGAGCGCCCAGCCGGCCTCGAGCCCCTCGAACGGCGGATCGGTATCGCGCTTGGACTCCCAGACGCCGACCTCGCCGACGAAGCGGCCCTCGCGATCGCGCGCGACGAACATGCCGAAGCCGAACGCGGTCCAGTGGCCGATGTAGCGCAGCGCCTTCTGCCAGGCCTGCTCGCGCGTGGTCGGGATGTTGCCGATGTAGCGCACGACGACGGGGTCTGCCCACATCGCCGCCGATTCTTCGAAGTCACTCAGCGCGTACGCGCGCAGGACCAGGCGCTGGGTCCGGAGCTCCACCGGTCAGCGATAGCGCGACGAGGAGCAGGATGCCAAGGGCGGCGAGCGCCAACCCGAGCACGAATGCCGGCGGCCGGTACGTCCACACGACGTGGTGCGTGCCCCGCGGGATGGCCGTCGCACGGCGGATCACGTCGGCGACGAGCCACGGCTGCGCGTGATCGTCGACGGTGACGGCCCAGCCCGGCGCGGCCGACGACGACACGACGGCGTACGCCGCCTCGGGGCTCGTGCACGTCAGATCGAGCGTGCCGGCGCGCCACTGCCTGATCGTGCACGGCACGAGCGCGCCACTGCTCTCCTGGCTGCCGGTCCCCTTGCCACGCAGCACGATCGCGCTCGCGAGCGCCTGGCGCTTCGCGGGGAACAGCACGTCGAACGTGCGGCCGAGATCCGTCTCGAACGTCCAGTCGAGCGCGACCGCCGCGGGCGGCGACGCCGGGAGCTCGACGAGCGAGTACGCGCCGTGCCTCCCGAGCGTCTTGACGGCGGCCGTCATCTGCGCGGGCACGATCGCGAACGAGATGCCGTAGCGATCGAGCAGCGCGCCACCATCGTGCGCGGCCGCGTACCACGTCTCGTGCGTGAGCGCGGGGCGGGCCGGGTCGCTCGTCTCGGCCTGCGCGAGGCCCCACCGGTCACCGACGGTGCCCGCGAGCGTGGCGATCGCATCGGGCAGCTCGACCGGCAGGTCGGGCATCAGCGTGGGGCGATAGATGCGCGAGGGCGGCGGGCGCTCGCCGATCGCGGCGACCCACGGCGGCGCATCCTCGACGACCGAGCGCTCCGCGAGCGGGGCGACGACGCCGAGCGCACCGACGCCCGGTGCGACCGCGAGCGCGAGCAGTACGGGGGCGCGCCACGGCGCCCCGGGCCCACGCCACGCGAGCAGCGCGGCCGCGCCGAGGCACACGACGCCGATGCTGCCGTGCGCGAGCGTCGCGGCGAGATCCGGCGCGTCGTGGCTCGCCTGGAACGCGGCGAGTGCACCGAGCGCGATCGCGGTGATGCCTGCCGCGACGGCGAGGCGCACGAACGCGCGGCCGGCGAACAGCGCGTCGAGGCCCTCGGCGCTGCGCGCGATCGCGAGCACCACGATGACGGCGAGCTGCAGCTCGAAGCTCGTCGCGAAGCCGAGCGCGAGCATCGCGACGGCCGCGATCGCGAGGCGGCGCGTGCTGCCGAGCGTCGCGAGTGAGAGCACGCCGGCGCCGACGTACAGGCTCGGCAGCACCGCGTGCGTGCCGCCGATCGCGGCGAGCCCGTGCGATGGCGAGCCGAAGCAGCCCGGCACGACGAGCTCGAGCAGGCGCGAGATGGGCATCAGCCCGCCGGTGCGATGGACGAGCCCCGTCGCGAGCGCGGGCGCCCACTGCCACGCGCCGATCGCGAGGCCGGCCGCGAGCGCGGGCACGAGCCGCTTCCACGATCGGCCGAGCAGAAACGCGAGCAGCACGGCATCGACGAGGAGCACGGGCTCGCCCGCGAGCGCGACCATGCCGACGGACGCCCCGAGCACGACCGCCGCGCGTCGCTCGCGCAGCGCCTCCGCGCTCCAGCAGATCCACGGCAGGTGCGCGACGCCGAACAGCTCGCCGCGCAGGCCCGTGCCGATCACGGCGCCCGCGGTCACCGCGAAGATGCCGGCGCCGATCGCCGCGAGGTCGCCCGTGCCGCGCCGGCGCGCCCAGATCGCGATGCCGAACGCGAGCCACGCGAGGTGCGCGACGACGAGCCAGTCGAGCGCGCGCGGCGTCGCGGCGAGCCACGCGAGCGGATACGCGGCACCGTGCGTCGGCTCCGCGAGCAGCGGGACGCCGAGGCCCGCGCCTTCCCACCACAGCGGCAGCTCGCGCGCCTGCACCTGCTCGGCGGCGGCGAGCCGCGGTGGCGCGATGCGCGTGTGATACGCGATGTCGTCCCACGTCTGGCCGCCCGCGACGAGGCGCGCACAGATCACGATCACCAGCGTGGCGAGCGCGAACGCGAGCCGGTGCGTTTGCACGGGCGCAGCTTGACACAGCTACGAGCGCGATCCGACAACCGCGCGGTGCATCGCGTGCTGCTCCTGCTCGTGATACTCGCGTGCCGCACGACGCCGCGCGAGGGCGCACCGTGCGGCGCCGTCGCGACGCGCCAGCGCACGCTCGCGGAGGCCGCACTCGGCAGCGCCGCCGTGGAGCCGCAGACGCGCGAGCTGCTCGCGAGATCGCTCCCTGCCCTGCAGGCCGCGCTGACACGCGCGTGCACCGAAGGCGCCTGGTCGTCGGCGATCCGCGACTGCATGGTCCAAGCGCCCGATCACGCGGCCTTTCAAGCGTGCGAGCAGCAGCTGACCGACGACCAGCGTCGTGCGCTCGACCTTGCCGCGCGTGGCGAGACGCCCGCGCCCTGACCGTGCTAAGACTTCCGAGCGAATGGAGATCGACTTTCCGTACTCGCTCTCCGATCAGGATGCGAAGTCCCGTCTCGACATCCTCGGGCAGTACCTAGCCAACAAGCACGGGATCAAAGTGTCCTGGCTCGATCCGAATCGCGCCAAGTTCACCGGCAAGTACCTCGTCGTGAAGATCGATGGCGAGCTGACGCTCGGCAACGGCCACGCGCGCTTCAAGGGCGAAGACCCGGGGTTCCTCTGGCGCAACCGCGCCAAGGACTACATCCAGGGCAAGCTCGAGAAGTATCTCGATCCGAAGAACGCGGTCTCGGATCTACCCACGGGCTAGCTGGCGCAGCGCCAGCGCGACGGCCCGGTCGGCGTCCGCCGGCCGCATGCCCTGCCGCTCCAGCCGGCGCTGCAGGCGCTCGATGATGCTCCAAAGCGAGAGATCGGTTTCGGTCTTCATGGGGATCCTCACGCACGAGGACACGCTCGGGTCTCTTCCGTTGCGGGTAGTCCGATGTAGGTTCCAGGTTCGATGAAGCTCGCGACGTGGAACATCAACTCGATCCGCGCGCGCACCGATCGCCTGATCGGCTGGCTCGCGGCCGAGCAACCCGACGTCCTCTGTCTCCAGGAAACCAAGGTCGAGGACGCCCAATTCCCGGCCGCCGCGCTCGAGAAGGCCGGCTACCACACGGCGATCTACGGTCAGAAGTCCTACAACGGCGTCGCGATCGCCTCGCGCCAGCCGATCACCGACGTCGTGTGCGGACTCTCCGACGGCGTCGCGGATGACGAGGCCCGCTTGGTCGCCGGCACGACGTTCGGCGTGCGGGTCGTCTGCGTCTACGTCCCCAACGGCGGCGACCTGACGAGCGACAAGTTCCCGTACAAGCTCGCGTGGTACCGCCGCCTGCGCGCGTTCTGCGAGCGCGCAGGAGCGCAGGACCTCGTCGTCGCCGGCGACTACAACGTCACGGCCGACGACAAGGACGTCCACGACCCGGTCAAGTGGGCCGGCCACATCCACTGCTCGGAGCCGGAGCGCGCCGCGCTCGCCGAGCTGCTCGGCCTGCCGCTCGTCGACGTGTTCCGCCGCCTCCACCCCGAGGGAGGCGTCTACTCGTGGTGGGACTACCGCGGCGTCTCGTTCTTCAAGAACCAGGGCCTGCGCATCGATCACATCCTCGCGTCACCCGCGTTCGCCGAGCGCGCGACGGCCTGCACGATCGATCGCAACGCGCGCAAGGGCCAGGACGCGAGTGACCACGCGCCGGTCATCGCGACGTTCACATGACGTACGTCATCGAGGACGACGTCCACGCCCGCCAGTGACGAGCTCGCGCGCCGCGACTCAGTGGTGCTCGACGGCGCGGATCGGCGCCGGCGCGAGCGGCTTCGGCGCGCGGGCACCGGCCGGCGCATTCGCGGCGCGAGCGGCGAGCTGGCGATACGCGGTGACCCAGCGGTTGATCGCGGTGCCCGTCGAGGCGACGCCGCAGAGGAGCATGGTCGCGCCAAGGATCGTCGTGGCGGTCTCGACGTCGTCGATGCCGTACCAGGCCGCGAGCAGCGTGCCGCCCGCGACGAGCACGATGCGCTCCGCGCGCTGCATGAGGCCGCCGGCGACCGAGAGGCCGAGGCCTTCGGCGCGCGCGCGCGTGTAGCTGACCATCGTCGAGCCGCCGAGCGCGGCGAACACGGCGAGCAGCCAGGCCGAGTCGCGCAGCAGCCAGCCGTAGCCGGCGAACACGAACAGCTCGCCCCAGCGGTCGGAGACGGAGTCGAACAGGGCGCCGGCGGCGGTCTGCTGGCCGGCCTGGCGGGCGAGGCGGCCGTCGAGGACGTCGAGGATGCCGCCGAACGCGTAGAGCCACACCGCGCCCGGCAGGTGGCCGAGCGCGGCCGCGAAGCCGGTGAGCGCGCACATCAGGAGCGAGACGGAGGTCACCGCGTTCGGCGAGACGCGCCCGGCGAGCAGGCGCTCGATCGGCGAGATGATCCAGACGAGGAAGCCGGCGAAGAACGGGCCGAACAGCTCGTTATGCTTCACCGCGCGGACGGCAGGCGGGCGGCCCAGCGCGCACAGCGCCGCGTAGACGATGAACGCGACCACGAAGGTCACGGCCAGCGCGAGCGCGGGTGCGAGCAAGTAGAAGCGAACCACGAGTTTCGGTTATCACGACCCGGCGGATCGGTCGATGGTCAAAGGGTGGCATCGATGCGCCAACATGTCGAAAGATCTGCCTCCCGTTTGTTTCGAAGCGTGAACGTGGCCGTGGCGCTCGGGCGTGCGAAAGCGCGCCCGTGAGTCGCGCTCGTGGCTATAGTCGGCGCATGCGAAGTGTCGTGCTGGCGCTCGTGCTCGCGGCGGGTGTGGCGCACGCGAACGGCCGCCCGCCGCTGACGAACGGTGTGTTCTTCCGTCCGGGAGATCCGCACTCGCTGTACGTGCGCTCGACGTTCGGCCTGCTGATCAGCCACGACGACGGCTGCACGTTCGACTGGGTGTGCGAGCAGAACGTCGGCTACGGCGGCATGTTCGATCCGAAGTACGCGATCGCCACCGACGGCACGATCTTCGCGACGACCTTCACCGGCCTGCGCGTCTCGCGCGACGGCGGCTGCAGCTTCTCGAACACCGGCCCGGCGATCTGGATCGACGCGCTCGACATCGGCCCGACCGGCGAGATCTGGATGGGCACGGCGGAGAGCGGGCAGCCGAACGACATCTACTCGTCGACGAACAACGGCACCGACTTCACGTCGAAGGGCATGCAGTCGCCGTCGATCTGGTGGAAGAGCGTCAAGGTCGCGCCGTCGAGCGCGCAGCGCGTGTACATCTCCGGGTACCAGGTCGCGGGCGCGCTCCCCGACGGCGGCCAGATGCCACCGACCGCCCACCTCCTGCGCAGCGACGACGACGGCGCCCACTGGACGCCATCGCCGCTCACCGGCGTGATGTACGGCTCGACGCCGGTCGTGATCGTCGCGGCCGTCGATCCGCAGAACGCGGACCTGCTCTACATGATCTCGATCGGCGCGGCGCCGCCGAACGGCGACCGGCTGTACCGCTCCACCGACGGCGCGATGACGTGGACCGAGGTCCTCTCGACGACGGATCCGATTCGCGACGTCGTCATCCGCGACGCCCAGACCGTGCTCGCTGCGACGCAGATGGGCGGATCGTTCGTCTCGACGAACGCCGGCATCTCGTTCTCGCCGATGAACGCGCCGCCGCAGCTCGAGTGTCTCGGCAAGGCCCCCGACGGCACCCTGATCGGCTGCGGCGCGAACTGGGAGCCCGACTTCATGGCGGTCGCGAAGTCCGCCGATGGCCAGGCGTGGCAGAAGGTCTGGCGCTTCGTCGAGATCCACGGCCCGCTGCAGTGCCCCGACGGCACCGCCGAGCACGACACCTGCCAGCTCGGCTACTGGGACGGCCTCAAGACGCAGTTCGCGGCGAACGGCCCGACCTGCGGCGCCAACGCGGGCAGCGGCACGTGGCCGCCCGGCGGTGTCACGCCGCCCGGAGGCGATCCGCCGCCCAAGAAGAAGAGCGGTGGCTGCTGCGACGCCGGTGAGGGCGCGCCGGTCGGTGCGCTGTGGGCGTTCGCGCTGGTGCTGTGGCTGCGTCGCGGCCGCCGCGCGAGCTAGCTCACGTCGCCGAGCGCGTCGCGGCCGCCGCGCGAGCTAGCTCACGTCGCCGAGCGCATCGCGCCAGCTCGCATAGCGCAGCACGACGCCGAGCTCGCGCTTGATCCGCGCGTTCGCGATGCGGCGATCCGCCGTCAGCATGCCCGCGACCTCCGGATCGACCTTGTCGGCGGGCACGCGCGGCGGCGGCGGGCGGCCGAGCATGGCGGCGACCGCATCGGCGACCTCGCCGATGGGAGCGGGGTCGTCGTCGGCGACGTTGAACGCGCCGGTGGCCCGCGATTCGCCCGCGCGCACGATCGTCTCGACGAGGTCGGCGACGTGGATCCGGCTGACGTGCGCGCGGCCGTCGCCGACGATGCGGTACGTGCCGGCGCGCATGCGCTCGACGAGCCCGCGCCCGGGGCCGTAGATGCCGGCGGCGCGCAGCATGGCAACGCCGTCGATCGGCGCGGTGAAGTGGGCCATCGCTGGCACCGTCGCGACGGCGGTCGTCAGCGCCTGCTCGGCGGCGAGCCGCGCACGGCCGGTCGCGGTGAGCGGCGCGAGGGGCCAGCTCTCGTCGACCGACGCGCCGCCGCCCGGTGCGTACACGCCGGTCGACGAGACGTAGACGATGCGCCGGCCGCCGAGGGCGACGAGGTTGTACATCTCGCGGCCGGGGTCCGCGCCGGGCGGTGCGCAGCACACGACGATCGCGTCGGGGTATTCGTCTGGGGGAGGCTGCGCGAGGTCGAGCGCGATCACCGGATGCCGGGCGTCGCCGATGGCGATCTCGCCGGCCGTGCGGCGGGTGGCGGTCACGTCGTGCCCGGCCGCGACGAGGCGCTTGACGAGCGCGCTGCCGGTGTAGCCGGCGCCGACGACGAGCCAGGAAGCCATGGAGGCACTGTGCCGCCACCCCGGCGGGCGAGCCAGCCAGCGCGGTGCGATTCTGCGTTCCGCGATTTTTGCGATCCGCGGCGCGGGACGGCTACGATCGGCAGGTGCGCGCCGTCGTGCTCGTCGTTGCCGGTTGCGCGCTCGCGGGCGAGGGCTGCGCGCGCCCGGCCCCCGCGCGACCTCCTGCCGCCGCGGATGCGCCGGTCTCGCTGCCGCACGACGCCGTGCGGCACTACACGATCTGGCTCGGCGGCGCGCGCATCGGTGCAGCGCGCGAGTCGGAGCGGTGGACCGCGAGCGGCGTGGAGCTGCGGCGCGTCGAGACGATGCGGTTCCGGCGCGGCGATGCCGTCGTCGATCTGGCGACGACGATCGACGTCGACGCGAGCAGTGCGCTCGTGCCGGCGCGCGTGCGCTGGACCGAGCTGGCGGGCGAGGCGCGCAGCGCCGTGGCGATGCACGACGCGCGCGGCTGGCACGTCGCCGGCGACGCACCCGAGGACGCGCCGCGCGCGCCGCTCGCGGGCGATGCGGTGCCCGCGGAGCTGGTGCCGCTGCTCGTGCGGCGCGACGGCAAGTTCGCGGGCGACGTGTTCATGGCCGCGCGCGGGTTCGTCGGCGGCGTCGCGCGCGTCGAGGCGGTCGCGCCGGGACGGATGGTCGCGCGGATGGACGCCGGCGATGCGACGGCGGCGGAGGCGACGATCGACGTCGGCGCGGACGGCATGCCCGAGCGCGTCGTCGACGGCGAGGGCGTGATCGAGCTGCGCGCGAGCGAGGCGGCGGCGATGGCGCCGTTCGCGCCGGTGGAT
>CAYUNM010000065.1:0-19661 GCA_964446175.1 uncultured Kofleriaceae bacterium | reverse complement strand
GCGGGCGAACCGGGGCCGGATCGCACGCGGGAGATCGGAGCGATCGTCGGGCGCGTGCGCGCGCGGATCACGCCGAGCCTCGCGAGCGCGCCGGCCGGGTCGCGCGACGCGCGCGCGGTCGCGGGCGACTGCACGACGTTCGCGCTCGCGTATGCGGCGGTCGCGAGCGCGCACGGCATCCCGACGCGCGTCGTGACCGGGTTCCGCGTCGACGGCGACCGGCTCGTGCGGCATCGCTGGGCGATCAGCTGGACCGGCGCGCGATGGATCGCGGTCGATGCGGCCTTCGCGGCGGCGCCGGCGGGCGGCGATCTCGTCGGGCTCGCGGTGCACGATGCGGATGATGCGGGCCTCGTCTCCGGCGAGGCCGCGCTGTCATCGCTGCGCGCGGCGGCGTGGCAGTAGCGTCACTTGCCCGCGCGGCAGGCCCAGAGCGCGCGGCGAAGTGCGGGCTCGTCGAGATCGTCGCCGATGAGGACGAGCTCGGTGCGCCGCGGTGCGGCCCCCCACGGGTCGCGGCGCTCGAGCGAGGTACGGATGCCGGCACGCTCGAGGAAGCCGCGGCGATCGTCGCCCGCGAGCACGACGAAACCTTTCGCGCGGACGAGGCGCGAGCCGAGCGCGTCGATCACGGCGAGCACGCGCTCGGCGACGAGAGGCGCGTCGTCGGCGAACGTGACGGCGACGAGCTGGCCGCCGTGATGGTGATGATCGCCGTCGTGGTCGTGGGCGCGCGTCGTCCAGGCTCGCAGCCTGCGCGGCTCGAGCAGCCAGCTCGTGAGCGCGTGGTCCTCGCCGCGCGGGAAGGACGCACGCTCGGCATCGGGCGCGAGCAGATCGAGCCGCGCGTGGGTCTGGCGGACCGCATCGGCGGCGGCGACGTCGAGCTTGCTGATCAGCACGCGGTCGGCGGCGGCGGCCTGCGACTCGGCTTCCTCGCGCTCGGCGAGCGCGGCCGCGCCGGACTCGGCGTCGACGACGCAGATCACGCCCGCCGGCTGGATGCGCTCGCGCGCGGCGGCCTGCTCCTTCGCGCGCTTCGCGGCGATCGCGTCGGCGTCGGCCTTCAGCGGGGCGATCAGCGAGTCGAGGATCGCGGCCGGCTCGGCGATGCCGGTCGTCTCGAGCACGACGTGATCGGGACGCGAGCGCTCGACGATGTCGGCGATGCCTTCCCAGAGATCATTCTTGATATCGACCTTGCAGCACACGCAGCCGCCGGCGAGCTCGAGGACGTCGCCGCCCTGCCCGACGATCAGCTGCGTGTCGATCGAGATCCGGCCGAGCTCGTTGACGAGCACGGCGATGCGGCGGCCGCCCGGCGCGGCCAGCATGCGGTTGAGCGCGGTCGTCTTGCCGGCGCCGAGCCAGCCGCTCAGGATCGTGAACGGAACCTTCACGGTCGCTTGAAGAGAGCACGTTCGACGACGTTCGCGAGCACGTCGCGCACGAACGGGCGCACGACGAACGCGTCGGGGCCGTTGTCGGCGGCGACGTCGAAGATGTCGATGTACTCGGACGTCATCATCACGACGGGGATCTTCTGCGTCGTCGCTTCTGCCTTGAGGCGGCGGCAGACCTCGGCGCCGTCGATCTTCGGCAGGTCGCTGTCGAGCAGGATCACGTCGGGCGCCTCGAGCTTCACGCGCTGGAGCGCGGTCGCGCCGTCGCGCGCGATCTGGACGATATGACCGCGCCCGGAGAGCACCTTGAGGATCAGCCGCACGACATCCGGCTCGTCGTCGATCACGAGGACGCGAGCCATTCAGTCCTCGTCGATCACCGAGCGGATGCAGGTCTCGGCGACGGGCGACTGCCAGTCCCGCTTGTTGACGAAGTACGCGCGGATGTTGCCCTTGCGATCGATCAGCGCGGACTCGGGAACCGCCGTGATGCCCCAGCTCGACGCGATCGCGCCGATGTTGGAGTCGCCCGCCGGCGGATCGAGGAACACGCGGAACGGCACGCCCGAGGGCAGCGCCTGCTTGTAGGCATCGAGCGCCTGCTGGAACGTGATCGTACCGCCCGGGAGCTTCACGTTCGGCGCGAGCGCATCGACGATCGCGGCGAGCACGTCGGCCCAGCTGCGGTCCGACGCGAGCGCGATCACGACGAAGTCATCGCTGACGAGATCGCCGGCCATCTTGTCGAGCTGCGGCTTCTCGGTCTTGCAGACGCCGCACCACGACGCCCAGAAGTTGAGCAGCACGACCTTGCCGCGGAAGTCGCTGAGGTGGACCTGCTTGCCGTTGTTGTCGATCGCCGTGAAGTCCGGCGCCATCAGCGGGAACTGGCAGCCAGCGGCGCCGTTCGGGCACAGCGCGGGGTTCGGATCGGAAGGGCGCAGGCCGGTGCACGCGGCGGTCGCTTCGCGCGCGGCCGCCTTCGGCACCATCCACAAGAACAGCGCGGCGACGACCACGCCGATCAGCGCGACACCGGCGCCCGCGAGGACGACCCGCGCGTCGAGGACGATGTGGGACCGACGCTCCATCACGGACAATGTACCGGAAGTTCGGCTATGCTGAAAGCGATGTCGTTGCGCGGGTCTCTGAGCACCATGTCCGCCGAGGACGTGCTCGAATGGATGGCCCGCCGCAAGGTCAGTGCTCCGGTGACGTTCGAGCGCCGCGGCCTCGCGCGCAGCCTCGTCATCGAGGACGGCCAGATCGTCTGGGCGAGCAGCAACCGCCGCGACGAGCAGCTCGGCGTCATTCTGGTGAAGTCGGGGCTGGTCGTCGAGCGCGCGCTCGCGGATGCACTCGAGGCGCGTGCCGAGACCGGCGTGCCGCTGGGCAAAGTGCTGCTCATGTCTGGTCTGATTACCGAAGCTGACCTCGTCGATATTCTCGCGACGAAGATCCGCGAGACCGTTTGCGACGTGATCACGTGGAACGACGGGCAGTTCGACGTCGTGCCGCGAACGTCGCCGGCGACCGGTGTGGTCGCGCACCTCGGCGTCGACGTCTGCCTCACGGTCGCGCGGCGGCGCGCCGAGCGGCTGACCGAGATCATGAGCATCCTCGGCGGTGACGACGCGACGTTCTACGTGCCGCCGAGCGCGATGCCGCCGCCGCTGAGCGACAAGGACGTCGTCGACGTCGCGAAGGTGTGGCTGCTCGCGGGCGAGCGGCACGCCGCGGAGGACGTCGCTGCCGCGTTTCGCGGCGAGCGCTTCGCGGTGTACGACAAGCTCGCAGAGCTCGTCGCGCAGGGGCGGCTCGTCGTCGACCGGCGGCAGAAGGAGCGCACGAACAGCGCGGTCGAGCTCGCGGCCGGCGCGCGCGGACGCCTGCGCCAGGGCGATCGGGCAGGCGCGCTCGCGATGGCGACACAGGCGCTCCATCAGGATCCGAGCGATCCGGAAGTGCGCAAGACGTTCGCGCAGATCGAGCGGGCGCGGGTCGCCGAGGTCGCCAAGCAGCTGCTCGCGAGGCATCGCGTGCCGAAGAGGCTTCGCGACGCGACCGGCGACCTGGGGCTCTCCGCGGCCGAGATCGAGCTGGCGTCACGGGTCGACGGGCGCTGGGACCTGTTGTCGCTCGTCAAGTCCGCCAACATTCGTGAAGCCGAAGCATTGCTGGCGTTCGCGCACCTCGCCGAAGTCGGCGTCGTCGAGCTAGGGTAAAGGACTCGTGGCCACCCCGACGCCCCCGCAGGCGACCACCCAGCTCGATCGCCAGCGCCTGTTGCCGCGGTCGGGCATCGGCGTCGATGCGCCGTGGCTCGTGATCGCGCCGCCGGGCAATCCGATCATCCGGCTCGATGCGCGCCTGCTCGATCGCGTCGAGCTGATCGGCCGGTCGCCGACCGTGCCGCTGATCACCTCCGGCGTCGCGACCGCGGGTGTCGCGGCGGCCGCGCTGTCGATCCTCCCCGGCGGCGTGTTCGCGGCGGCGGGCCTCGCGTACCTCGCGCACGAACGGTTCAGCGAGGCGCGGCGGCGCTCGCGGTCGCGCGACCTGCTGCTCGCGCTCGGCGATCTCGAGGTCGCGCTGCACGTCGCCGATGGCCCCGAGGCCGCGAAGGGCATCGCCGAGCAGCTCGCGCCGTACACGCGCGACGCACCGATCACGCGTCCCGAGGTCTACGAGGACGCGAAGCGCCGGATGCGCGCGCAGGCCGAAGGCAAGGGCGAGGCGAGCGCGCGGCGCGAGCTCGAGCACGCGCTGCTCGTCGGCCAGGACGTCGTGCACATGAAGGGCGACTACCTGCAGGTCGGCCAGATCTCGTTCAAGATCGGCGAGGTCCGCGAGTACGCGCTGCGCGGCGCGAACCTGCCGCTGACCGGCGGGCGCCTCCTGCAGGCGGCGATGGGCCTGCTCGTCGTCGCGGCGGAGGAGCGCGCGGCGGCGGGCGAGGATCTCGGCCTACTGTCCAAGCGCATCGCCGAGTACGAAGCGTGGAGCGGCCACACGGCAGGACGCTAGTCCTCGCCGCGATCGGCGTCTGGATCACGGCGGCGGCGATCCGGTGGGCGTACGGCTCGCCGCTCGGTCACGACGAAGCCCGCTACGCGCTCTCGGCGCGCTACCTCGTCGCCGGGCACCTGCCCCGCTGGGACTACGTGCCACCGGGCGTCGCGGCGCTCGGCGTGCCCGGCATCCTGCTCGGCGGTGGCGAGCGCGCGCTGCGCCTCGTCCCGCTCCTGCTGAACGTGGGCTTGCTCGCGGCCGCATACAGCGTCGCGCGGCGCTTCTCGCGCGAGACCGCCGGGTGGACGCTCGCGGTGCTCGCCGGCACGCTGCCGCTCGTGCGGCTGTCGACCGACTTGCTCTCGGATATCCCGAGCGCCGCGCTCCTGCTCGCCGGGCTCGCGGTCCTGCTCGGCACGCTCGACTGGCGGATCGTCGTCGTCGCGCCGCTGTTCGCGGCCGCGTTCTACGTGCGCTACGGCAGCTGCGTGCCGATCGCGATCATCGCCGGCGCCGTGCTCGTCTTTCGCTTCCGCGAGCTGCGACTCGCGCCGGCCGCGGCGACGCTCGCGCTGTTCGCGCTGCTGCTCGTGCCGCACGTGCTGCAGTCGCGCGCCGTCGACGGCAGCGCGCTCGGCATCCTCCGCGCGAGCGCCGCGATGCCGGCGCCCGGGCACGGGCTCGCCGACTATCTCTTCCGCGCGTTCTGGATGTTCGGGTTCCTCGGCCCGCCGCTGATCGCGGCCGCGATCTATGGCGGCATCGCGTACGGCGGCCCGCGCGGGATGCTCCTCGTGATCGCCACGGCCCAGGTCGTCGTGCTCGGGCTGCAGACGCAAGCGCAGCCGCGCTACGTGTTCCTCGCGCTCGTGCTGCTCGTGATCGTGGGGCTCGACACGCTGAAGGCGCACCTCGATCGACGCGCGCTCGCCGCCGTCGCCGCGACGTGGCTGCTCGTGCTGGTCGGCGCCGTGCGGAGCAAGCAGGAGCTCGCGGACGAGACCGCGCCGACGCTCGCCGCGGCCGCCGCGATCCGCGCCGACGCCGCCGGCCGACCGTGCTTCGTGATGGGCCGCAAGCGGATGCAGCTCGAGTGGTACAGCGGCTGCGAGGCGGTGATGTCGCCGCCGGCTCCGCTGCCGCGCTTCTACGCGGTGCACGACGGGCACGGCGGACCGGACGATCCCGACCTCGCGAAGCTACCCGGCACGCACGTCCCGATCGCGCCGGAGGTGATCCGCTGCGACGCTACGCGCTGACGAGCCGCAGCTCGAACGCGCAGCCCTGCCCCGTCGCGGACGCGGCTTCGACCGTGCCGCCCCACGGCGCGAGCAGCGAGCGCGCGAGCTCGCCGAGCGTGATGACCTTGTCGCTGCCGTCGCCGTTGTCGGCGACCGTCACGACGCCCACGCCGGGCTCGCCCGAGACGCGCACGCTGAGCGAGCTGCCGGGGACCGCGCGCGCCGAGCGGGCGCACGTCGCGACGAGCTGGGCGACGAGCAGTGCGAGCGGGCCCGGCGTGCCGCGCACCGGCGGCACGTTGCCGAGGTCGAACAGCAGCTCGATGCCCGGGCCGAGGTGGTGCGCGGCGAGGCGGAGCGCGAGGTCGACGGCGCTCGCGAGGTCGAACGCGTGGGGAGGATCGTCGTGGAGCGCGCGGTCGAGCTCCTCGAGCCGGCGGGCGAGCTGGGTCGCTTCGAGGTAGGCGCCCGCGAGGTCCTGGCGCAGCGTCGTGAGCGAGCGCCAGGGATACGGCGTGGGGCCCGTCGACGTCGCGACGTGGCGCTCGAGGTGATCGACGACGAGGCCCAGGCGATCGCGCAGCGCGCGGATCGGCTCCGCGAGCTGACGTGCGACCTCGATCGCGACTTCGCCCCCGAAATGGAGCGACGGCGGCTTTGCCGGCGGCGCGAGATCGTCTTCCTTCATAGCGAGCCCGTGAGCAAGAACCAGGTTTCGTTGATGCCGCCGTCGAGCAGGCCGCGGGCGTAGCCGATCTCGAACGTGCCGGGAACGAAGTAGCCGAAGAAGGCGTCCACGCGCAAGGCGGCCCCCAGAGATGTGCGCAGGTTCGTCGACGCGTCGAAGCGCGTGTCGTAGGCCGTGCCGGTGTCGGAGAGGATGCCGAGGTGCATGCGGCGGAAGTAGATCGGCAGCGTGCCGAGGCCGCGCTCGATCTGCCAGAGCTCCTGGCGGTACTCGAGGTTGAGCAGGTGGTACTGGTTGCCGGCGACCGTGCGCGACAGGTAGCCGCGCAGGTAGCCGATCGACGACGTCCGCGTCGAGTTGACGATCGACTGCACGATGTCCTGCGCGCCGACGCCGCCGAGCCCGAAGCCACCGCCGCGCACGAGATCGCCCGCGCGCAGCGCGCCCTGGATGCGCACCGCGAGCACCGGCGAGTCGCCCCAGAGGCGGAAGAAGCGGTCGGCCGCGTAGCTCAGCGTGACGTTGCGGTAGGTCGCGCCGAGCGCGGGGTCGTCGTAGCGCAGCGCGACGCTCGCGTCGAAGCCGGTCGTCGGCCCGAGCGAGAAGATCCAGCTGCGCACGCTCGAGAACGAGACGCGCGCGGAGACGCCTGTCTGCACGTAGTTCGTCGCGGGGATCAGCGGCACGCGATCGTTCGGATCGGGCATGTACGCGCCGATCGGCGGCGTGACGAGGCGGTACCAGTCGACGTTGTAGTCGAGCGACGCGCTCCAGTGCGTCGAGGGGCGCGACTCGAACGGCACGTTGATGCCGACGACGCCCGACCAGTCCTCCTCGTCGAATGCCCTGCTGACGCCGTCGATTCGCCAGCCGCCGCGCGTGAGTAGCGAGCGCGACGCAGCCGCGTGGAACGGGATGCGCCAGCCGTCGTAGTAGTACGACGCGCCGACGTCGGTGTAGCCGTGCATGTAATCGAGACCGACCGCGAGCGAGTAGCCGTGGAGGCCCGCCGCGTCGCCGCCGCCGGTCGTGATCGTCGCGGCGTTGTTCGCGGCGTCGAGCGCGAGCGTCCACGACTGCGGCGAGAGCGTCTCCAGCGGCCGGTACGGGCGCGGCTTGCTGACGGCGAACGCGTCGTCGGGGATGTGGACCGGCGCGGGCTTGTCGTCGAAGTAGTCGCGCGCGGGCAGCCAGCTCGCGCGATCGATCGGCAGCTCGAACAGGTCGGTGCCGCCCGCCGGGACGAGCGCCTCGAACGTCAGGCGCGTGCCGTCGGGCGACGGATTCGCGTGGAACGCGCCACCGAGCACGTTCGTCACCTGCCACGTCGCCTTCGTCGTCAGGTCGTACGCGTAGATGTTCGTGATGCCGGTCCGGTCGCTGTCGAAGTACAGCGTCTTGCCGTCGTGCGACCACGCGGGCGACTGATCGATCGCGCGGTCGTGCATCAGCTCCTCGGTCGAGCCCGTCGCGACGTCGACGACGAGGATGTCGCGGAAGCCGTCGGTGCGCCACGCGGAGAACGCGATCTTCGTGCCGTCGGGTGACCACGCGGGCTGGTACGCGTTGTCGTAGCGGGCGCCGTGCCACAGCACGCGCGCGGGCGCATCGGGTGCCATGTCCATCACGGCGAGCACGCTCGCGTCGCGCTCGTTCATCGAGAACGCGACGCGGCGGCCGTCGGGCGAGACCGCCGGATCGCGCGCGCGCCGGCCGTTCGTCAGCCGCTGCGTCAGGCCCGAGCGCGCATCCCACCAGAAGATGTCCTGGTACGAGTACTCGCGGCGGTACAGCCTGCCCTGCTCGTAGACGAGCGAGCCGTCGGGCAAGAGGTCGTACGGGCCCATCGCGTCGATCTGCACGACGTCGCTCGCGCTCGCGACATCGGTGCCGACCGGCATGCGCCGGATCTTCGGCAGCGAGTAGCCGTCGTACTGCGTCCAGTAGAGCCACTTGCCGTCGGCGGACCAGTGCGACCACAGGTTCGACTCGGCGGAGTGCGTGAGCTGGCGGCCGATGCGCAGGCCGCGCCGCTCCGCCGCCATCTCCTGCATGCCGTACTTGTCGCGCAGGTAGTCCTTCCAGTCGTCGTACAGCTCGGTGAACGGCTTGCCGACGACCTTCGCGATCTGGCGGTTGACCGCGAACGGAGGCGCCCACGAGCCCGACGTGTGGCTCATCCCGCGCAGCGCCTCGTCGCCGAAGCGATCGAAGATGTAGCCGAGGAAGTGCGAGCCATAGACGTACGCCGCGTTGCCGTGCGGGAACTGGCGCGGCGAGCCGGTCGCCTCGTCGAGCCGCAGGTCCTTGTGCGCGTGGCGCGCGATCCGGATCCACGAGTCGAAGCGCGTGCCGCGGTTGCGGCCGCCCGCGCTGCGATCGCTCTCCTCGTTGACCGCGATGCCCTCGATCAGCCAGCGCGGCATGATCTGGTTCGGCGCCCAGGTCTTGCCGAAGATCGTGTTGTAGATCGTCGGCAGGCCTTCCATCGTGTCGAGGTGGAGGATGTGCGTGTACTCGTGCGCGACGAGGCCGAACAGCCAGTCGTCGTAGTCGTCGAGCTCCGACGAGCCCGGTGGTGACGTAGCGTTGAGCTGGATCGCGTTGCGCGGCAGCACGCTCGCGAAGCCGTTCGCGCTGTCGGTGTCGTCGGTGAGATAGATCAGCGTCTTCTGCGCGGGGACGTGATCGAGCACCGGCACCAGGACCTGGTGCGCGCGCTCCGCGACGATCCCGATGCGGTGCGCGACGTCGTCGAGCGCGGCCTCGTCGCCTCGCGGCACCCAGTAATAGATGATGAAGTGGTCGGTCTCGATCGTCTTGTAGATGCGGAGGGGGTCGCCCGCGTATGCCGCTCGTGCGAGCAGCATCAAGACGATCAACCACTTCATGGCTTCGGAGCCATCAGACCGAACACGTAATCGGTGACGACGGCGCGGACGTCACTCGCGGTCGGCAGGTTCTTCACCTTCGCGACGAGCTTCTCCGCGTCCTCGCTGTGCATCTGGCGGACCGTCGCCTTGACCTCGGGGATCGAGACCGCGCTCATCGACAGCTCGCGCACGCCGAGCCCGACGAGCACCGGCGCGATCATCGGCTCGCCCGCCATCTCGCCGCACACCGTGCACGGGATGTTGTGCTCGCGCGCGGCCCGGACGACATCGCCGATCAGCCGGATCAGCGACGGGTGCAGCGGCTCGTACAGGTACGACACGTACTCGTTCACGCGATCGACCGCCATCGTGTACTGGATGAGGTCGTTCGTGCCGATCGAGAAGAAGTCGCTCTCCTGCGCGAGCATGTCGGCCGTCAGCGCCGCCGACGGCATCTCGATCATGATGCCGAGCTTGACGTGCTTGTCGTAGGCGATGCCCTCCGCATCGAGCTCCGCCTTGACGTCCTCGACGACGGTCTTGACGACGCGCAGCTCCGCGATGCCCGAGATCATCGGGAACATGATCTTCAGCGGGCCGTGCGCGGAGGCGCGGAGCAGGCCGCGCAGCTGCTGGCGGAACAGCTCGCGCCCGATCTCGGAGAGGCAGAGCCGGATCGACCGCAGGCCGAGCGCGGGGTTCGCCTCGTCGAGCTCGGCGTCCTTGAGGAACTTGGCGAGCTTGTCGCTGCCGAGGTCGAACGTGCGGATCGTCGCCGGGCGGCCCTTGAGCTTCTCGAGCACCGCGACCGCCGTCTGGTAGTGGCGGTCCTCGTCCGGCAGCTCGGCGCCGGTCATGAACAGGTACTCGGTGCGGAACAGCCCGACGCCCTGCGCGCCGTACTCGATCGCATCGTCGAGCTCCTCGGGGCCGTCGATGTTCGCGAGCAGCATGACGTCGTGTGTGTCGAGCGTGCGCGCCGGCAGATCGCGCATCGCCGCGAGGTGGACGCCCGCCGCGACCTGACGCCGCTGCTCCTCGCGATACGACGCGACGGTGGTCGCGCTCGGATTGACGATGACGATGCCGCTCGCGCCGTCGAGCAGCAGCAGGTCGTCGGTCTCGACGAGCTCGGTGATGTTCTCGAGCGCGACGACCGCCGGGATCTCGTGCGCGCGCGCGATGATCGCGGTGTGGCTCGTCTTGCCGCCCGCGTCCGTCAAGAGCCCCGAGACGGCGGCCTTGTGCAGCGTGGCGGTATCGGCGGGCGACAGGTCGTACGCGACGACGATCGCGTCGGGCGGCGGCTGCAGCGGGCCCGTATCGCGCCCCAGGAGGTTGCGCAGCACGCGCTCGAACACGAACTCGACGTCGCTGCGCCGCTCGCGCAGGTACTGATCCTCGATCGAGTCGAAGACGCCGCGGATGTCGTCGACGGCGCGCCGCAGCGCCCACTCGGCGTTGATCTTCTCGTCGCGGATGTACTCGACGGCCGCGCCGACCAGGTGCTCGTCGTGGAGCATCATCTGGTGCGCGGTGATGATGTGGTAGTCGCTCTCGTTCTCGCTCGCGAGCTTCTCCTTGATCTTCGCGAGCTGCTTGTCGCTCGCCGCGATCGCCTTGTAGAGCCGCGCGACCTCGGTATCGATGTCGTCCTGCTCGATGTGATGGCGCGGCGCCTTGAGCGTGTCGCGGCCGATCAGGTACGCGCGGCCAAACGCGATGCCCGGCGAGACACCGAGACCCGTCCTGCGGATCTCCTGGCGGTCGCTCATCGATCCTCGCCGAACTTGTCGTCGATCAGCTTCGCGACGGCATCGATGCACTCCGCCGCCTTGTCGCCCTTCGCCTTGAGCGTGACCGTCGAGCCCTTGCTCGCGACGAGCATGAGGACCCCCATGATGCTCTTGCCGTTGACCTCGTGACCGTCTTTGGTCAGCGTGAAGTCACACGGAAACTTCGTCGCGAGCTGGACGAGCTTCGTCGCCGCGCGCGCGTGAAGGCCCAGCTCGTTCTGGATCTTCATCGTCTTCTCGACCACGTCTGCCACTTACGGCCCCCGCTCCACGTCACGATGACGCACCAGGATGTCCCATTCGCCCGCGAGCCGCCGGCGCAGCTCCTCGATGACGGCGACCGAGCGATGCCGGCCGCCCGTGCAACCGACGCAGATCGTCACGTACAGCTTGCCCTCTTTTTGGAACTGCGGCAGCGAGAAGCGCAAGAGGCCCTCGATCTGCCGCACGATCTCCGTGCCCTCCGGCCCGAAGACGAACTTCGCGACCTCGGGATCGCGGCCGTCGAGGTGGGTCAGCGTCGGCTCGAAGTACGGGTTCGGAAGGAACCGCACGTCGAACACGAGGTTGAACTCCAGGGGGAGGCCGTGCTTGAAGCCGAAAGACACGAACGTCACGGCGAGCTTGCCGGTGCCGCCGTAGCGGTCCTGGATGATCGCCTTGAGCTGGTGCGAGTTGAGGTTCGACGTGTCGACGATCGCGGCGCCCTGCCGCATCTCGCCCATCAGCTCGCGATCGCGGCGCACGCCGTCGAGCAGGTCGTCGCCGCTGAGCGGGTGGCGGCGGCGCGTCTCGGAGAAGCGGCGCAGCAGCACCTCGTCGCTCGCGTCGAGGAACATGACCTCGAGGCGATGCCCTGCCCCGCGCAGCTTCGCCATCGTCGGCGCCCACTGCGCGAGGTTGCGGCGCTGGCGCGCGTCGACGGCGATCGCGAGCTTGTCGCGGTCACCCTCGTGCGCCAGGTGATCGACCATGTCGACGACGAGCGGCACCGGGATGTTGTCGACGCACGTGAACTCGATGTCCTCGAGCGCACGCAGCGCGGTCGACTTCCCCGCGCCCGACAAGCCGGTGACGATGACGATCTGCATTACTCGACCGCCTCCTCGTTCATCGCGCGATGCAATTGATCGCGGAATGCGCGGGCCGAGTGAATCCCCTGGAGCTTCAAGAGTTGATTACGGGCGGCGACCTCGATCAGCGTCGAGAGGTTGCGGCCGGGGCGAACCGGGACACGCAGCTTCGGGATGTCGACCTCGAGCAGCTTCTCGACGTGCTCGTCGAAGCCGAGCCGGTCGTACTCGACCGCCGCGTCCCACTCGTGCAGCTCGACGACGAGCTCGATCTTCTTCGCCTCGCGGACCGCGGCGATGCCGAACAGGTCCTTGATGTTGATGATCCCGAGGCCGCGGATCTCCATGTGGTGGCCGAGGATGCCGCCGGAGCGGCCCTGCACCGTATTGCCTCGGCGGCGGATCACGATCACGTCGTCCGCGACGAGCCGGTGCCCGCGCATGACGAGATCGAGCGCGGTCTCGCTCTTGCCGATGCCGCTCTTGCCGACCATCAGGACGCCGATGCCGAGCACGTCCATCAGCACGCCGTGGAGCTGCGTGGTCGGCGCGAGCGCGTCGGTCATCCACTGCGTGACCTGGGCGATGAAGTCGGCCGTCACCAGCGTGCTGGACAGCACGGGGACGCCGCGCACCTCGGCCTTCTCGACCAGCTCGGCCGGCGCGTCGAGCCCGCGGCACACGACGACGCACGCGGGCTCGCTGCCGAGCAGCGTCTCGATGCCGAGCTCGCGCGCCGACGCGTTGTCGCGCAGGTAGTCGATCTCGGTGCCGCCGAGCACGAGCACCCGTCCGGGATGCAGCTGCTCGGGCCAGCCGGTCAGGGCAAGCCCGGGCTTCTGGATCCGGGGAACGGTGACGGTGCGCGTGAGCCCGGACTTGCCGGCGACCGCGGTGACGCCGAGCTCCGCCCGTTCGAGCAACTCGCCGACCGTGATCGCGACGCCCATCTAGTACTTGGCGTCCTCGTCCGCCACCACGCTGTACATCGTCTCTGCGTCACCGGCGGCCATCAGCCGGCGACGGAACTCGGGATCCTTGAACACGCGGCTGATCCGCGCGAGTGCCTTCAAGTGCGCGCCGGTGGACGACTCGGGCGCGACGAGTACGAAGAAGAGAAACGTGGGCTGGCCGTCCATCGAGTCGAACTCGACGCCGGTCGGGGCGCGGCCGAGGCACGCGACGATCTCGCCGACCGCCCCCAGCTTGCCGTGCGGGATCGCGACGCCCTCACCGATCGCGGTCGACGCGAGCTGCTCGCGCTCGATCAGCACGCGCGACAGCGCCGAGCGATCGATGCGCGTGTGGTGCGCGGACATGTACGCGGCAAGCTCTTCGAGAATGCCGCGCTTGTCGGTCGCCTTGAGCGCGGGCACGACCATGTCGCGCTTGATCAGGTCGACGATCTTCATACAGCGATGGCATCGACCCTACCACGCTCCCCGCGCGTTTACGACGAGCCGGTGGGCGTCTCGATCAAGCCGTAGCTGCCGTCCTCGCGCTTGTACACGACCGCGACGCGACCGTCGGTGTCGTGACGGAACACGAGGAAGGGCTCGTGCAGCAGGTTCAGCTGGACGATCGCATCGGCGACCGACATCGGCTGCGCGTGGAACTTCTCGGTCTTCACGACCGTGAACTCCGGCTGGCGCTGCCCCTGCTGGTCGAGCGGCTTCGCGTGAGCCTTGCCGTTGCCGTCGAGCTCGTGGAACGCCTCGTCGATGATCGAGTGCGACCACGGCAGCGGTGTCACGTCGTGCGGGCGTGCCCGCATGCCCTCCAGCTTGCCCTTGTACTTGCGAACCTGGCGCTCGATCTTCGCGATGCACAGGTCGATCGAGCTGTACATGTTCTCGGTCGTCTCGTGACCGGCGATCGAGAGCCCGTTGTGGAGCTGGAAGTTGACGTCGATGCGGTGGTGATGGCGCTCCGTGGAGAGCACCACATGACAAGCGATGGGATCAGGCAGGTACTTCCGTACGCGTTCCATCCGTTCTTTGGCGTAGGCCTTCAGGGCGTCGGTCGGTTCCATGTGGCGGAACGTCACCGCGAATTGCATCGAGTCGCCTCCCAAGAGTGGTTGCGAGAACGATGATACCGCCCTGCATGCCCCAGATCACCGACGGTAACCAGAGACTTTTCGCGAGCGAGCGTAGTCTACATTAACCAGCTCCCGAAGTCGCGAGTCCTCGGGCCATGCGCGTTGCCTGGCTCGTCATGTTCTCGATCCTTGGCGTGGGATGTGGCAGCGACCTCAGCCGAGATCAGGCATGTACGGATCTGGCCACGGCGCGCTGCGGCCAGCTGATGACGTGCAGTCCCGCGGACCTCACGAAGCGATGGCCCGATGTGGGCGCTTGTGAAGCTCGCGAAAAACTGGCGTGCATGGACGCACTCGCCGCGCCGCAGACCGCCGCCACGCCGACGTCCGACAAGGCCTGCGCCGACGCGGTCGCCGCGGAGACCTGCCCCGCCTTCCTGACGACCGCCGCACCGCCCGATGCCTGTTTGCCCCAGCACGGCCCGCGCACGAACGGCGCGGCCTGCTCGTTCGCGGCCGAGTGCGCGAGCGGCTTTTGCTCCGTCGCCGACGACGCCCTGTGCGGCACGTGCGCCGACCTGCCGGCCGCCGGTGCCTCGTGCGCGACGAGCGGCTGCGGCCCGACGATGACGTGCGTGAAGACGACGATGACGTGCCAGGTGCCCGGCGCGGCGAACGCGACCTGCAGCAAGGACCTGCCGTGCGGCGCCGGGCTCGCGTGCATCGCGAGCACGAGCACGTGTCAGCCCGAGGTCGCGACCGCGGGCGCCGCGTGTGATCCGAAGCGCATGACCGGCCCGGACTGCGACCCGAACGCGGGCCTGACCTGCGACACGCAAAGCCTGCAGTGCGTGCCCCAGCCGGTCGTCGCGGCCGGTCAGCCATGCGGCCTGATCGGCACGACGCGGACCGCGTGCGCCGGCGGCGCGACCTGCTCGATCCCGCTCGGCGAGACGATGGGGACGTGCATCGCGCCCGCGGCCGACGGCGGCGCGTGCAACAGCGACGCGGGGCCGTTCTGCGAGACGCCCGCGAAGTGCGTCAGCGGCGCGTGCGCCCTGCCCGGCTCGATGACCTGCAGCTAGAACCCCGCGGGAAGACGCCGAAGGCGCGTTCCCCGCGTGGGTCTGACGAAGCCCGCACGGCGCGAGAGCGCCGACGCGACCGCAGGTCGCGAGCCCCGCGAAGCGGGGCTGCGGGCGCATGTCAGAAGACTTGCTTGCGCTTGCTGCTCGACAGGATGCCGAGCTGCTCGCGGTACTTCGCGACGGTGCGGCGCGCGATGTCGATGCCGCTCTTCTTGAGCAGCTCGACGATCTTCTGGTCCGAGTGCGGCCGCTTCGGATCCTCGCTCGTGACCAGCTCCTTGATCTTCGACTTCACGGCCTGCGACGCGAGGTCCTCGCCGTTCGTGCGCGAGATGCCCGAGTTGAAGAAGAACTTCAGCTCGAAGATGCCCTGCGGCGTGTGGACGTACTTCGCCGTCGTCACGCGCGAGACGGTGGACTCGTGCATGCCGATGTCCTCGGCGACGTCGCGAAGGATGAGCGGCTTGAGGTGCGCGATGCCCTTGTCGAAGAACTCGCGCTGGAACTTCAGGATCGACTCGGCGACCTTGATGATCGTGCGCTGGCGCTGCTGGATGCTGCGGATCAGCCACTGGGCGCTGCGGAGCTTGTCCTGGACGTAGTCCTTCGATGCCGCGCTGTTGCCCATCGCGTTCTTGTAGAAGCCGCTGATCTTGAGCTTGGGCAGGCCGTCGTCGTTCGGCACGACGAAGTACTTGTCGCCGACCTTGTGGATGTAGACGTCCGGCGTGACGTAGTGCGGATCGTCGCTCGAGTACTGGCGACCCGGACGCGGGTCGAAGTCCATGATGACCTTCGCGGCCTCGTAGATCTCCTCCAGCGGCTGCTTCAGGTCGCGCGCGATCGCCTGGTAGTTCTTCTTCTCGAGGTTGCCGAGGTGGCTGCGGATCATCTTGACGACGAGGTCGTCGTCCTGGCCGCACGCCATCGCCTGGATCAGCATGCACTCGGCGAGGTTGCGCGCGCCGACGCCGATCGGATCGAACGTCTGGATCTTCTCGAGCACTTCCTCGCACAGCTCCTGGTCGACGCCGAGGTCGGCCGCGAGCTCGTGGAGCGGCGGATCCTTGAAGTAGCCGTCGCCGTCGATGTTGCCGAGGATCGTCATGCCGATCTCGAGCTGCTCGGGCGACATGTCCGTCATCTTGAGCTGCCAGGCCAGGTGGTCGTGCAGGCTCGCGGGCTTGGTCAGCGTGGCCTCGAGGCTGGGAAGCTCCTCGCCGTCGCCGCGGAACGCGGGCATCGGCGGGCCCATCGAGTAGTTGTCGAGGTAGTTCTCCCAGTCAATCTCGTTGACCGCCGCCGCGTCGCCCTTGATCTCGGTCTGCGCGACACCGTCGACGACCGAGCCCTCGAGCGGCGTCTCGGTCTGCCCGGTCGCCTCGAGCTGGTGGAGCTGCTGCTCCTCCCCGCCCATCTCGTCGCGCTCGCGGGACCTCTCGTTCTCGAGGTCCATCTCGTCGTCGAGGATGGGGTTCTCGAGCATCTCGTCATGCACAAGCTCAGCCAGTTCCATGCGGCTCAGCTGGAGCAGCCGGATCGCCTGTTGCAGCTGCGGTGTCATCACCAGCTGCTGCGACAGCTTCAGTTCCTGGCGCATCTCCATGCCCATGGGGATTCTCCTTTGACCTCAGCTACTTGCTGTTAGCGCTTGACAAATGGCCCACTGTCTCCTGCACCGGCTCTACCTTGGTACGACGCTTGAAGGAAGCGTACGTCTGAAAGGTGGCACTGTAAAGGGCTGGTGGCCCGGCTCTTGCTCGGAGCCTAACCACACCCTCACCTAGCTGCGCAGGCAGCTCGCGGACTTAGCCGGCAATCCCCGGGATCCGCTCGGTCCGCGCGGAGCGGATCGCCTCGAAACCAGGCTCGGTCTAGCTCTGAGGCCGGCGGCCCTTGTACTCGACGGCCGCGCGGATGAACCGCGAGAACAGCGGGTGCGGCGAGCTGGGCCGGCTCTTGAACTCGGGGTGGAACTGGCACGCGACGAAGTACGGGTGCTGCGGGATCTCGATCATCTCGACCAGCCGCCCGTCCGGCGACAGCCCCGACAGCACCATCCCGTGACGCTCCAGGGCGTCCCGGTAGTTGTTGTTGATCTCCCAGCGGTGCCGGTGGCGCTCGCTGATCTCGGTCGAGCCGTACGTCTCGGCCGCCTTCGTCCCCGCCTTGAGGACGCACGGATACGCGCCGAGCCGCATCGTCGCGCCCTTGTCGGTCACGCCGCGCTGGTCGGGCATCAGGTCGACCACCGGGTGCGGCGTCGACGGATCGATCTCGGTCGAGTTCGCCTTGTCGAGCCCGCAGACGTGCCGCGCGAACTCGATGCACGCCATCTGCATGCCGAAGCAGATCCCGAAGTACGGGACCTTGTTCTCGCGCGCGTAGCGCACCGCCGCGATCTTGCCCTCGGTGCCGCGCGCGCCGAACCCGGGCGCGACGAGGATGCCGTCGTACTGCCCGAGGCTCGCGGTGCCCGTCTTCTCGAGCTCCTCGCTATCGATGTGCTTGATCTCGACCTTGCAGTCGTTCGCGATGCCGCCGTGGAGCAGCGCCTCGTTGAGGCTCTTGTACGCCTCGACGAGCGATACGTACTTGCCGATGAAGCCGACCGTGACCTTGCGCTTGGGCTCGGTCACGCGCTTGATGACCTCTTCCCACGCGGAGAGCCGCGACGCGCGCGACCAGATGTTGAGCAGGCTCGCGAGCTTCTGATCGAGCCCCTGCTCGCACAGCATCACGGGCAGCCGGTACACCGTGTCGACGTCGATCGACTGGAACACCGAATCGCCCGACACCGAGCAGAACATCGCCATCTTCTTGAGCGCGTCTTCCGGCAGCTTCTGCTCGCAGCGAACCACCAGCACGTCGCACTGGATGCCGATCTCGCGCAGCTTCTGGACGCTGTGCTGCGTCGGCTTCGTCTTGAACTCGCCCGCGGCGCGGATGTGCGGCACGAGCGTCAGGTGCACGCTCACGCTGTTCTGCGTGCCGAGCTCGACGCGCAGCTGGCGCACCGCCTCCAGAAACGGCAGCGACTCGATGTCGCCGACCGTGCCGCCGACCTCGACCACCAGCACGTCCAGACCCTCCGCACACCGCAGGATGCGCGCCTTGATCTCGTCCGTGATGTGCGGAATCACCTGCACGGTCGATCCGAGGTACTCGCCGCGCCGCTCCTTCGCGATCACGTTCGAGTAGACCTGGCCGGTCGTGATGTTGTTGAGCCGGCTCATCTTCGTCGACACGAACCGCTCGTAGTGGCCGAGATCGAGATCCGTCTCCGCGCCATCGTCGGTGACAAACACCTCGCCGTGCTGCGTGGGGTTCATCGTGCCCGGATCGACGTTGATGTACGGATCCAGCTTCATGTTCGCGACCTTGAGGCCGCGGTTCTCCATCAACGCGCCGATGCTCGCGGAGACCATGCCCTTACCGAGGGAGCTCACCACACCGCCGGTCACGAACACGAACTTCGTCTGCTGCGCCATTGAGAACCTCTCCGGCGCAAAAAGCAGGTGTGCGCCAGGCGGTTTCTACCCGATCGCTATGACAAAAGACAATGGCCTCCGCGATCCCCAAACCGTCGCGCACTTCGTGCTTGCGCGGCGCGTCGCTCTCGGTCACTTTTCGAGGTTCTCGTCGGTGATTTCCGGCACTGTCGCCGAACGCGCGCGCGACGTAACCGCGCTACACAGCGTGGATGATCACGCAGCTGATGCGAGTCGAGGGCGGCGAGCTCGTCGCGATCGCGTCGGCCGGGATCGAGCCGCTGCGGATCGCCGGCACGGCCGCGACCACCGACACCGCAGTCGGGCCGCTCGCGCTCGTCGACATCCAGGACGGCCGCGCGACGTTCGTGCGCCCGCTCGCGCCGCCCCACCCGACCGACCTCGCGCGGCTCGAGGCCGAGCTCGCCGCGTTCGCGCGCGCCGGCTACGCAGACATCATCGCGGATCCGCCCGCCGCGCTCGCCGCCGCGCTCGAGCGACTCGCCGCGCCCGCCGGACGGCCGCTCGTGCACGAGCACGTCGCCTGGGATCCGCGCGCGTTCGTGCTCGGCCGCTTTCTCTTTCAGGCCGCGGAGCGCGACGAGCTCTATCCGCTGACGTTCTGGGAAGACGTCCCGGCGATCGGGCTCGAGGAGCTCGAGGCGCAGCTCGAAGCGCACATGGTCCGCCCGAGGTGGTCGCGGCGGCTGCTCCTCGCACCGGCCGCGGATCGACATGCGTACGTCGCGCGCTGGATCGACGCCGCGAATGCCCGGCTGGGCGAGGTGCTCTCGCCGTTCCGGATGTGCGGGCCGTTCGAGCTGCACGACGAGCCGATGTGGATCTGGGCGGAGCCGGCGCACTACGAGGCCCTGCTGCGCGAGCGCCTGCTGGCGCGCGTTCGCTAGGAGCCTGTAGGTCGTAGGCCTGATGCCCTCGGGCGAAGGCCATCCTG
>CAYUNM010000064.1:45479-47557 GCA_964446175.1 uncultured Kofleriaceae bacterium | reverse complement strand
ATCCACCGGGTGCTGGCCGCGCCGTGATCCCGCGCGCACTGTGCGAGGACGTGTTTCGCGCGGCGTGGGTCGCGTGCGATCCGGAGGCGCTCGTCCGGCGCGCGATGGCGCGGATCCCGCCGCAGCGCGCGATGCTCGGCGTCGCGGTGGGCAAGGCAGCGCTGGCGATGGCGCGCGGCGCGGGCCCGGTCGTGCGCGGCATCGCGGTCGCGCCGCAACTCGACGGCCGGCCGCTGCCGATGGGGTGGACGGCGCGAGACGCCGGCCATCCATTCGTCGACGAGCGCAGCCTGGCAGCGGGGGAGGCCGTCCGCGATCTGGTGTACAGCGCGGGTTTCGACGACCTCGTGCTGGTGCTGATCAGCGGGGGCGCGTCGGCGCTGATCGAGGTGCTGTATGGCGGATACACGCTCGCCGAGTATCGTGCGCGCGTCGAAGCCGCGATGCGCAGCGGCATCGCGATCGGCGAGCTCAACAGGCTGCGCGCGTCGATGTCCGCGATCAAGGATGGCGGGCTCGCCGGCTACTGCAAGGCGCCGATCATCACGCTCGCGATCAGCGATGTCGTCGGTGACGATCTGACGGTGATCGGGTCAGGACCGACGTTCGGCCACCGGCATCGATCGAAGCAGGCCGAGGTCATCGGCCCGATGAGGATGTTCGCGGAGGCGGCCCGGCACGCGTTCGCCGTCCGGAACTTCCAGCTGTCCCTCGATCCCGATCCCATGTGGGGCGACGTCGCCAACCTCGCGCCGCACCTCGTCGACGGTGTCCACTGGGGCGAGCCGACGCTGCGCGTGCCCGACGATCACGGCGACGGCGGCCGGATGCAGCACCTCGCGCTGCTGCTGGCCCACCGGCTGCGCGGCAGCAATCGCAGCGCATTCTGCGTCGGCAGCGACGGCGTTGATGGACCGCCGCCCACGGGCCGGGCCGCGCCAGCCGGCGCGTACGTCGACGGCACGACCTGGGACTCGATCGGCGAGTCCGTCGCGCGCCGGGCGCTCGAGCGCTGCGATGCGGGCACCGCGCTCGCCGCCGTCGGTGCGCTCGTGATCACCGGGCCGACCGGGATCAACCACGCGGATCTCGTCGTCGTAGGCTGACGGGGAGTGATGCTATACGAGGCTGTTGGCGACCTGGACCACCCTGGCAGTCCTCGACTGGACGACGAAGCGCTTCTCCGAGGCCGGCATCAGCGCGGCGCGGCTCGAGGCGCAGGTCCTGCTCGCGCACGTGCTCGGCTGCACGCGCACGCAGCTCTATACCGGCTTCGATAAGCCGCTGGGCGAGGCGGAGCTTGCCGGCTATCGCGAGCTGATCAAGCGGCGGCTCGCCGGCGAGCCGGTCGCGTACCTGGTCAGCGAGCACGAGTTCTGGGGACTGCCGCTGCATGTCGATGCGAGCGTGCTCGTGCCGCGCCCCGATACCGAGACGGTCGTCGAGGTCGCGCGCGCGACGCGTGCCGATCGCAAGGCGCCGTGCCGCGTGCTCGATCTGTGCACCGGGTCGGGGGCGATCGCGGTCGCGCTCGCGAAAGAATTGCCGCCGGCGACGATCGTCGCGACCGATGTCAGCGAGGCGGCGGTCGCGCTCGCGAGGCGAAATGCCGAGCGCAACGGATTTGGCGACAGGATCGAGGTGCGCTGCGGTGATCTGTGGGCGCCCGTCGCGGGCGAGCGCTTCGACCTGATCACCGCGAACCCGCCGTACATCGCGAGCGCGGTGATCCCGACGCTCGAGGCGGAGGTCAAGCGAGAGCCCGTGCTCGCGCTCGACGGTGGCGCGAGTGGCCTCGCGTTCTACGACCGGATCTGCGCGCAGGCGCGCGAGCACCTCTCCGCGGGCGGCGCGCTCGTCGTCGAGCACGGCTACGACCAGGCGGACGCGGTTCGTGCGCGGTTCGAGGCAGCCGGGTTGATCGGCGTCACGCTCGTGCACGATCTTGCCAAGAATCCGCGTGTGACCTGGGGCCTGGCGCCGTAGTCCGTAGGGTAGATTCGGACCGTGCGTCGCGCGCTGCTCGTGGTTGTTGCCGTTGCGAGCGCACGCGCGTTCGCGCAGCCCGCGCCCGCGCC
>CAYUNM010000064.1:40884-45379 GCA_964446175.1 uncultured Kofleriaceae bacterium | reverse complement strand
CCGCCCGCGGGCCCGTCGGCCCAGACGCCCGCCGAGACCGGATCGGGCAGCGCGGCCGACGTCTCGCCGATGCCCGCGCCCGAGCCGCCGCCCAAGCCCGTCGAGCCGCCGCTGCCGCCCGAGAAGACGCTGAGCGCGGCGGAGCAGCGGCAGGCGGCCGCGAAGCTGTGCGAGTCGCACGATCCGCAGTGCGACTGGGTCGGTACGTTCAGCTCGCTCGAGCGGCAGAGCGTCGCGCGTGCGCTCGAGGCGCGCGGGCTCGTGATCGACTCGCAGCCATGGGGCAAGCCGGTCGCGCGCGTGCTCGTCTACAACGAGAACGTCTTCGCGGAGAAGAACTGGCTCCGGTTCTTCAACTTCATCCACTACACGACGCGCGAGTCGGCGATCCGCGAGGAGCTCCCGATCTCCGAGGGCGATGTGTGGGACGACGACAAGGTCGCCGAGGCGGGGCGCATCCTGCGCGATCCGCTCTACTCGAGCGTCGTCGTGCTGCTGCCGATCAAGGCGAGCGAGCCGGGCAAGGTCGACCTGCTCGTCGTCACGCGTGACGTGTGGAGCCTGCGCTTCAACACGCAGTACACGTACCAGGAGGGATCGCTGACGAACCTGTCGATCTCGATCTCGGAGAACAACTTCCTCGGCCACCGCGACGTGCTGTCGGCGGCGGCGCTGATGGATCAGGGCTCGCTCGCGGTCGGCCCGCTGTTCATCGACAAGAACTTCCTCGGCAAGCACCTCGACTTCCGCGGCCGTGTCGACGAGATCCTGACGCGCCAGTCGCTCGATGTGGTGTCGCCCGAGGGCGGCCACACGCCGACTGGCGATCCGAAGGGCTGGGAGGACGGCGGCGGCTATCGCCACGAGGGACGCGATGCGACGATCTCACTGTCACGCCCGCTGTGGTCGCTCGCGACGGAGTGGGGCGGCGGCGGCTCGTTCTCGTTCTCGAACGCGATCGCGCGCAGCTACTACAGCACCGGCATTCGCAGCTGGGACGATCCGAACACGCCGCAGATCGAGACGGTCGCGCGTGAGTTTCGCTACAAGACGTGGTCGTTCGGCGCGAGTGCGCAGCGGCAGTGGGGCTCGTGGCTCAAGCAGCAGCTCGCGTTCGGCTACACGCTGGCGAGTCAGCATCCCGAGCTGCTGCCGAACTTCGCGCCGGATCCGATGCTGCGCGCCGACTTCATCCACGACGTGTTCCCGCACGACGAGGTGATCTCGCAGCCGTACATCGAGTACTCGTTCTTCACGCCGAAGTACAAGACGATCCGCAACGTCGGCACGTACGAGCTCGCCGAGGACATCCGGCTCGGGCCCACGTTCGACATCAGCCTCGCGCAGGCGCTGTCCCCGCTCGGCTCGACGCACACGTTCACCCGGCCGTCGATCTCCGGTTCGTGGACGTTCCCGCTCGGCGACCTCGGCTACATCACGCCGTCGGCGGGGACGTCGCTGCGCATCCAGCCGATGGACAACCACGACACGATCGACAACACCGCGCAGGTCTCGGCGCGCGCGGTCACGCCGCCGATCGGCTTCGTGCGGTTCATCGTCGCGTCGTCGCTCGAGACGCGCTGGCACGACACGCAGAACGCCTACTACACGATCGGCTCGGACAGCGGCCTGCGCGGCTATCCGATCAACGCGTTCTATGGACAGCGGCGGTTCTCGACGATCGTCGAGGCGCGCACGCAGCCGCTGCCGTGGTGGGTGCTGCGGCTCGGCCTCGTCGCGTTCTACGAGGCGGGCGGCGCCGCGAACTCGCTCGACGAGATCACGCTGTACCAGGACGTCGGCATGGGGTTGCGCATGCTGATCCCGCAGACGTCGCGCGAGCTGTTCCGGTTCGACGTGGCGATGCCACTGCGCGCGAGCCCGGGCAACCCGATCAGCCCGCACTTCCTCGCGGGCTTTGCCTCGTACTTCTGAGGAAGCGCACGAACAGGAACACGCCCGTCACGGTGAGGCCGGCCGAGAGGCCCCACCACAGCCCGGGCGCGCCGAGCGCGGCCGAGAACGCGAGCGTCAGCGAGATCGGCAGCCCGACGACGTAGTGGCCGAGCAGGTTGCCCCACAGCGTCGCGTGGGTATCGCCGAGGCCGCGCAGCGCACCGGCGCCGATGGCCTGCGTGCCGTCGGAGAGCTGGAACAGCGCCGCGATCTGGAGCAGCGGCACGGTCGCGGCGACGACCGGCGTCGAGGCGGTGAACGCCTGCGCGACGAGCGCGGGCACGAGCAGGAACGTCGCCGCGAAGCACGCCATCACCGCGAGGCCGGTCTGGAACCCGATCAGGCCGCGATGGCGCGCGAGCGCGAGATCGCCGGCGCCGACCGCATGCCCGACGCGCACGCTCGTCGCACTCGCGACCCCGAGCGCGAACGAGAACGTGAAGCTCGCGAGGTTGAGCGCGATCGAGTGCGCGGCGGCCGGGACCTCGCCGAGGTGCGCGGCGAGCACCGTCGCGACGCCGAACACGCCGACCTCCGCGAACAGCTGCGCGCCGACCGGCCACCCGAAGCGGAAGATCGCGACGACATCGGCGCGCGTCGACGTCTCGCGCGGCTCGCCGCGGTCGAGCGTGCGCACGGCGGCGGCGTAGACGAGCAGCGTCAGCACCTGTACGATCGTCGTCGCGAGGCCGGCACCGAGCACGCCGAGGCCGGCGCCGAAGATCAGCGTCAGGTCGAGCACGACATTGACGGCATTTCCGGCGACGACCGCGACGACGAGCGGCCGCGTGTGCCCGCGCGCCGCGAGGTACGCGCGCAGCGGGATCGCGAGCAGCGACGGCACGATGCCGAGCGCGCGCATGTACGTGTACGGCCGCGCCTGCGCGACGACCTCCGGCGTGACGTGCGCGAGGTCGAGCACGACCGGCATCAGCAGCACGGCGAGCGTCGCGACGAGCCCGACGATCACCGACAGCCGCATGCCGGCCCCGACCGACCGCCGCGCGTCGCCGGGGCGCCCGCCGCCGATCGCCTGCGGGACGATCGAGTCGATGCCCATCACGATCCCCATCGCGATCGACACGATGAAGAACAGCAAGTTGTTGCCGACGCCGGCTCCCGCGAGCGCCGCATCGCTCCAGCGGCCGAGGATCAGGGCATCGACGGTGCCCATCAGCTGGAAGCCGACCTGCTGCGCGGCCAGCGGCGCCGCCAGCCGCAGCAGATCCTTGCGCTCGCTCACGTGGCGCTCGCGGTGCTCGGGCTCAGGTGCCGGGGAACGGGCGAGGCGTCATCGGCGCGTTCGCGAAGGTCAGGTTCTTGGCGATGAGCTTCGCGAGCTCGAGCCGCTTCGTCGGATCGTTCCCGACGACGCGCACGTAGCACGGCGCATCGTCATCGATGAACAGGATGCCCTGGCCGTGGTGGTCGAGGCCCTTCGCGCCGACCGCGACCTCGAACGACGCCTCCGGCGCGCGCGGCGGCGGCCCCGCATCCGGGTCGGGCTTCGCGGGCTTCACGCCCGCATCGATCGAGTGATACGCGGCGAGTTTCGCGGCCGAGTCCGCCGCGTACTGCGCGAACAGCGCGTCCGCGCGCTGCTTCATGCCGTCGCGGCAGTCGATGTCGTATGTCCAGCCTTCGCTGCCGGTCGGTGTCGTGACCTCGTAGTTGCAGGGCTGCGGCACGCCGCGCGGCACCGGCATCGAGTTGTCGATCTGGCGAATCGTGCCGCCGAGCACCTGCGTGAGCTGGTCGTTGCCGACGATCGAGTCGCACTTGAACTTCTCGGGCACGACGCCGGCGCGCTTCTTCGCTTCGGCTGGCTTCTGCTGCTCCGAGCGAGACGAGCTTTCGCTGCTACAGGCGAGCGAACCGAGGAGCAGGAGCGGGAGCCAACGGCGCACGTGCGAACGGTAGCTCAAAACGGGGTGCGTCTGCCTCAGTCGGAGGCCGCGATCCGCGTCGTCGCGTCGTACACGAGCCGCAACTCGGCGACATCGGCGATGGCCTCCGCGAGCTTGAGCAGCGGGGCAGGGCGGCGCGCTTCATCCAGGTGGATCGTGCCGCCGATGCGCCGCTCGACGTACGCGACGTAGATCCCGCCGCGCCGCGCCGACACGACGACCGCCTTGAGGTGAAATAGCGGGATCGCGGCGCGTCGGCGAACGCCGTAGATGCGCTGCTCGCTGCGCAACAGGCCCTCGTCGCGGTCGAACACGAGCCGGCGCTGCAGGGTCGCGAGCAGCACGCCGATCGCGATCAGCACGACGCCGCCGAGGTGCGCCCACAGATGACCGATCGTCAGCAGCCACAGCCCACCGCCGCTGATCGCCCAGCCGGTCCACTGCGTCGCGCGCGTCAGGTCGAGCTCGACGCGCGTGGCCGTGCGCTTGCGAACCTGCACCGAGCCGAGCCAGTCGAGCACATGGGAAGCGTAGCAGGTGCCGCGCGGATCGTCGCTGACGCGGATGGTCGCGGCTAGCTCCGCGGACGGTCGGCGACGCGGATGTCGCGGCGAGCACCGCGGCTGGTCGCG
>CAYUNM010000064.1:227-40784 GCA_964446175.1 uncultured Kofleriaceae bacterium | reverse complement strand
GCTCCGCGGACGGTCGGCGACGCGGATGTCGCGGCGAGCACCGCGGCTGGTCGCGGCGAGCACCGCGGCTGGTCGCGGCTAGCTCTCGCTCACCGCGCTCGCGCCGCCACCACCACCGCCGCCGCCGCCGCCCATCGGACCGCCACCACCGCCGGGGCCGGCGCCGCCGTTTCCACCATCACCACCGCCGCCACCGCCACCGTCGCCGTTGTCGCCGCCGCCGTTCTGCATGCGCCACTCGCGATTGCGTCCGCCGCGACCGCGCCGACGGCGACGCCGCCGCTTGCGGATCGGCTGCCCGTCGGGGCCGAGCATCACCGGGCCGCCGCCGCCACCACCGCCGCCACCGCCGCCCGTCGGCTGGAAGAAGCTCACCGGCTCGTTCGCGTCGCCGTTCGGCGGTCCGCCGAGCTGATTCGGCGCTCCGCCCGGCATGCCGAGCGGGTTGCCGCCGCGACGACGCCGACGACGCCGCCGACGACGCCGCTCGCCAGCCTCGCCATTCGCGCCGGGCTGGCCGTTGCCGCCACCGGGGCCGCCGCCCTGCCAGCCGCCGCCCGGACCACCGCCGGGGCCGCCCGGGCCGCCGGGACGCTGATCGAAGCGCGGGCGATCGCCGCGGTAGCCGCCGCCACCGCCGCCGCGACCACCGGGGCCGCGCTCCCAGCGACTGCGCTTCTTGCCGCGCCGCATGACGCCCGCATCGTTCGGGTTCGCCGACGCGACGGGCGCGGCCGCGATCCGCATCGGACCGCGCACGTACTCGATCACCGGGCCGCCGCCGCCACCTCCGCCCGGCCGGCGCGGCTGCGCCTCGGGGATCGGCGCGGCCGTCGAGAGCACCGGCGTGACGAACGCGGCCTTCGGCGGCAGCATCGCGCGACGCTTGCGACGACGCCGCCGCCGACGACGACGCGCCTCCGCCGCGCTCGCGCTCGTCGTCTCCTCGGGACGCTGCGGGCGCTGCTTGGGCTGCTTCGGCTGGCGCTTGCGCGCGAGCACCGTGATCTCGCCCGTGCCCTCGAGGCCTTCCTCGGCGAGCTGCGCGGCGGTCTTGTCGATGACCTCGTAGTCGTCGTCCTCGTCATCGTCGAGGTCGTCGTCGTCCTCGTCGTCATCGAGGTCGTCGTCGTCCTCGTCGTCGAGGTCGTCGTCATCTTCATCGTCGAAGTCGTCGTCGTCCTCGTCGACCTCGATCGGGTTGCCGTGCTCGTCGACCTCGATCTCGTCGTCGTCCTCGTCGTCGTCGTCGTCGAGATCGTCGTCGTCCTCGTACTCTTCGTCTTCCGGCGAGACCTGGTGCTTGGCCTCGACGGCGGGCTGCTTGGCCTCGACGACCGGCGCCGCGGCCTTGCGCGTCTCGACGGCCGGGGCCGCGGGCTTGCGCGTCTCGACGGCCGGGCCCGCGGGCTTGCGCGTCTCGACCGCCGGCTTGCCGGCGGCGGGCGCCGGAGCGGGCGCTCCCTTGCTGACGATCGGCGTGCCGTTCGGCGGTGTGCCCGCGGCGGTCGGCACGCCCGGCTTCTGGCGGCGCAGCACGGTCGACGGCTGCGCGGGCGCAGCAGCAGCAGCAGCGGATGCCGCAGCTGCCGCAGCTGCCGCGGCGGCGGCCTCGGGCTGCGGCTGATCGATGCGCACGACGCGCGCCTTGATCTCGCGGCGCGGCTTGGGCTGCTCGACCTGATCCTCGTCGAGCTCGCGCGTGAGGCGGGCGCCGAGGCGTGTCGCCTCCGTCGAGGCGGCGAGGGCGGCCTCGCGCGAGCGCAGGCAGTTGTCGCAGCGGCCGCAGCGCGGCGGCTCGGGCTCGCCGAGGTACTCGAGGATGACCTGGTTCCGGCAGCCCGGCGCCTTGACGTACATCAGCAGCGCGTCGAGGCGCTGGCGGTCGGCGATGCGGCGCGCCTCGTACTGCTTCGCGCGCTCCATCAGCTCGTCCATCTCGGGCGGCGGATCGGCGACGTAGAACAGGCCGCCTTCCTTCTCCGTGATGAACCGCTCGTCCTTGAGCAGCGAGAGCACGGTGCGCGTGCGCTGCTGGCCGACGCCGCTCGCGAGCGCGACGTTCGCGACGTTCGGCTCGCTCTCGACGGTCGTGCCGACGGCCTTGCCGAACGACTCGAGCGCCTCGAACACCATCTTGACCTGGCGCTTGGTCGGGTACGTCCCGCTGAGGAAGTACTCCTGGATCGCGACGTCGTCGGGCGAGAACAGGAGCACGCAGCGCGCGGGCTTGCCGTCGCGGCCGCCGCGGCCGGCTTCCTGGGCGTACGCCTCGAGCGAGCCCGGCACGTGATAGTGGAGGACGTTGCGGATGTTGGCCTTGTCGACGCCGAGGCCGAACGCGTTCGTCGCGACCATGACGAGCTCGCTCGACTGCATGAACTGGTTCTGCGACTCGTCGCGCTCGCCCTTGTTCATGCGGCCGTGATACTTCGCCGTCGGGACGCCCCAGCGCGTCAGCGACTCGTAGAGCTCCTCGACCTTCTTGACTGTCGCGCAGTAGACGATGCCCGGCCTGGGCAGCTTCTTGAGCAGCGTGACCAGCGTCTTCATCTTCTCGTCCTCGTCCGAGAAGGTGATCACTTCGTAGTGGAGGTTGGGACGATCGAACGTCGTCGTGACGATCGTCGCCTTCTCCATCCCGAGCTGGAACAGGATGTCGTCGCGGACGTGCGGTGGCGCCGTCGCGGTCGTGGCGAGGATCGGCGGGTTGCCGACGTCCTCGATCGCCTTGCGCAGCGAGAGGTACGCGGGCCGGAAGTCGTGGCCCCACTGCGACACGCAGTGCGCCTCGTCGACGACGAACCGCGACACGCCGATGCCGCCGCACGCCTCGCGCAGGAACACGCGGAACTCGGGATCCGCCATGCGCTCGGGCGTGGTCAGCAGCAGCTTGCCGCCGGGCGAGCGCACGAGCTCGTCGACCTCGCGGCGCTGCTTGACGGTCAACGTCGAGTCGACCTTGCACGCGGCGACGCCCTTGCTCGTCATCTTGTCGAGCTGGTCTTTGATGAGCGCGATCAGCGGGCTGACGACGACGGTCACGCCCGGCACGACGAGCGACGTCAGCTGATAGAGCAGCGACTTGCCCGAGCCCGTCGGCATGACGGCGAGCAGGTCCTCGCCGGCGAGCAGGTGATCGAAGGCCTCGGCCTGGCCTGGCCGGAAGTTCTTGATGCCGAGCGCCTTCTGGCCGACGCCGAGCAGCGCGCCGACCTTCGGCGGCAAGCCCTTGCCTTCGGCGGGCACCGGCCCTTCGAGATCGTACGCGGGGCGCACCGATTGGGACGCCGACGCCTTCTCGCTCTTATCGGGCTTGTCGACCTTCGCCGCCACCGCCTTCTTCGAGCGCGACTTCTTCGGAGCGGTCTCCGCCGAGTCATCCTCGTCGGAAACTTCGCGCGCAGCCGCACTCTTGGCCTTGGCTTTCGTCGCCTTGGGCGCGGTCTCCGTCTTTTTCTTCGGGCTACTCTTGGTGGCCGGACGCTTGGTCAAAGGACCATCCCTGCTCGCCGCCGGCCGGCTCTGACTGTAGAGCCCGCCGCGTCACTTAATGAAGACCATAGCATGGGGCCTGACTGCAAGCCCCCAGGAGCGATCTTCGGGTTTCTGCAGTGTGTTACACGTCATCTGTATGGCGAGCGACCGGCCGGTCCGGGAAGCCGAAAACCGCCTCGAGAGGTTCAACGCCGACCGCGAACGGCTGCTCGCCGAGGTCGAACGCCGGGTCGTCGCCCGCCGGGTCGCCGAGTCACGCGGTGGCGGTGATGCGTCGCTCGAGTACGTGCTGAACGACGTCGCATACTGCGAGATCAAGCGCCTCGAGCATAAGAACGGCGCGGCCGACAAGTGGCGCGATCTGTCGCGTCGCCTGATGACAATGTCCGACGAGGAGAAGCAGCAGGAGCTGCGCGATCTCGTGCGCCACTACGGGCGCGACGTCGTCGGTAACTTCGATCCGCGCGTCTACAAGTTCGCGACCGGCGTGGGCCCATCGCTCTTGAACCTCGTGTTCTCGCCGATGACGACCGTGCGCCAGGGCTGGGCCGCGCTCACGAACCTCGATCAGCGGATCGCGGCCGACGGCGAGATCGACATCGCGCGCGCGTGCGCGGAGCGCGGGACGATCGTCGTCACGCCGACGCACAGCTCCAACATGGACTCGCCGGCGATCGGCTTTGGCCTGCTCCGCGCTGGCCTGCCGCCGACGACGTACGGCGCCGGCAAGAACCTGTTCACGAACCCGTTCATCTCGTTCTTCATGCGGAACCTCGGCGCGTATCGCGTCGATCGCCGCCTCAAGTTCGAGCTCTACAAGGACGTGCTCAAGGAGTACTCGACCGTGCTGCTCGAGCACGGCTACCACTCGCTGTTCTTCCCGGGCGGCACGCGCTGCCGCAGCAACGTCGTCGAGAATCACCTCAAGCTCGGCCTGCTCGGCACGACGGTCACCGCGTACAAGAACCTCGTCCGCGAGGGCAAGCCGAACAAGCGCCTCTACATCGTGCCCGCGACGATCAACTACCGGCTCGTGCTCGAGGCCGAGACGCTGATCGACGACTACCTCGCCGAGACCGGCAAGAGCCGCTACATCATCACCGACGACGAGTTCAGCCGCCTCGGCCGCATCGTCGAGTTCTTCCGCAAGATCCTCGCGCACGAGGGCAGCGTGATCGTGCGCTTCGGCCGCCCGCTCGATCCGTTCGGCAACGACATCACCGACGACGGCGAGTCGATCGATCGCGCAGGTCGCGTCGTCGATCCGGCGAGCTTCGTGCGCGGCGCCGACGGCGAGGTCACCGACGACGACCAGCGCGACGCCGAGTACACGCGCGCGCTCGGCCGCCGCCTCGTCCAGGTCTACCCGAAGCTGACCGTGTTCCACTCGACGCACCTGCTCGCGCGCGTGCTCTACGACGAGCTCTCGCGCCGCGCCGGCACGCGCGACATCTATCGCCTGCTGCGGATCGCCGAGTGCAACGTCCCCGTCGAGACGGCGCTCGCCGGCATGGCGCGCCTGCGCGCCCGGATCGCCGCGCATCCCGAGTGGGGCGCCGAGCACCCGCAGTACGCGAGCCAGAGCGACGCCGAGAAGGTCGACGATGCCGTGCGCGGTCTCTCGACCTATCACACGCGTCCGGCCGTCGTGCGCGCCGGCGAGATCCTCGAGCTCGCCGACAAGAAGCTCATCTACTACTACCAGAACCGCACGGCGCACATCCCGCCGGAAATGGAGGCGGGCGGGCTTCGCTCGACCGCCGGGGAAGGCGTCGCGTCGTGAAGCGCTCCGACACGATCGGCATCGTCGGCGCCGGCCAGTTCGGCACCGCGCTCGCGAGCGTGCTGGCGCGCGCCGGCAAGCAGGTGGTGCTGTGGTCGCGCGATCCCAAGGTGGTCGAATCGATCCAGACGAAGCGCGTGTGCCCGCGCCTGCCGAGCGCGCCGCTGCCCGCGCCGCTCGAGGCGACCGCCGATCCGCGCCGGCTCGCGCAGGAGGCGCGCTTCCTCGTGATGGCGGTCAGCTCGACGGACGTGCGCGACCGCGCGCGCGAATTCGGCGCGTACCTCGACGGCAGCCACATCGTCGTCCACGCGATCGGCGCGCTCGCGGCGCCGACGAACGAGCGCGTCTCCGAGGTGATGGCGCTGGGCCTGCCGACGCTGAAGATCGGCGTGCTGGCCGGTCCCGCGCTGCCGCAGGATCTCGCGGAGGGCGAGTTCGCGTCGATGGTGTGCGCGTCGAGCTTCAACGAGGTCGTCGAGGAGGCGCGCCGCCTGCTCAACACGCCGCCGGTGCTGCGCCTCTACGGCAGCAAGGACCTCGCCGGCGTCGAGCTCGCGAGCGCGCTCTCGGGCGCGTACACGGTCGCGCTCGGTCTGTGCGACGGCATCGGCATGGGCGCGGGGCCGCGCGCCGTGCTGATCACGCGCGCCGTCGCCGAGGCGGCGCGGCTCGTCGTCGCGGCGGGCGGGCAGGCGAAGACGTTTGGCGGGCTCTCGGGCCTGGGCAACCTGCTCGTGCGCGCGAGCGATCGCAGCGAGGACTACACGCTCGGCAAGCGGCTCGCCGACGGCGTGATCACCGCCGACAGCGCGCGCACCGAGGGCGCACGCGCCGCGCTCGCCGGCGCGCAGCTCGCGAAGCAGCTCAAGGCGCGCCTGCCGGTGCTCACCGGCGTCGCCGCCGTGCTGTCGGGCAAGGCCGAGGTCCGCGAGGTCGCGTCGCTGATCGGCGACTCGGTCGCGACCGAAGAGTAGGCGCGCCCGCGATCGAGGCGCGACTTACGGCGCGACCTGCACGCTGAACGTGTACGCGTTCACCGCGCCCTGGACGGCGGGGAACACGCGCATCACGTAGTCGCCGGGCGCGAGGGCGCCGCACGGAGGCGCGCTGCCGGGGCACGCGATCGTCTCGCCGTCGCCGAAGCCGCGCGAGATCGCCTTCTGCGTGCCGGCGCTGTCGAGCAGCTCGAGATCGAGGTCGCCGCCGGGACGGTTGGTGAACTGGATCGCGAACGTCACGCTCGAGTTGGTTCCGATCGTGATCTTGTAGAAGTCGCCGGCGTCGTCGGCGCAGATCGCGGCGGGGCCCGTATCCGCGCTCGTGATCATCTGCGCGGTGTCGAACGTGTCGTTCGGCTCTTTGTAGGCGCACTCGTCGGCGGTGTACGGCGCGTCGATCGCGGCGTCCTTGGGTATCGCCTTGTCGGAGAAATCGAGAACGAGCGAGCACCCCGGAATCAGGGCGAGCAGGCACAGCTCCCGACGCATGCCCTCACGCTAGCCGCGACATACCAAGAACGTCAAGTCATCTGGCGCACTTAGCTCATGATCCCGGCTTGACCGGGGCGCCCCCTGACGGTAGGGTCCCGCCGGCGCATGTACCTGCAAGACCTGATCTTCACGCTCCAGAGGTTCTGGGCAGATCGCGGCTGCGTGATCGAGCAGCCCGTCGACGTCGAGGTCGGCGCGGGGACGTTCCATCCGGCGACCTTCCTCCGGGTGCTCGGTCCCGAGCCGTGGAACGCGGCGTTCGCGCAGTTCTGCCGCCGTCCCGGCGACGGTCGCTACGGCGAGAACCCGAACCGCGCGGGCGCGTACTATCAGTTTCAGGTCGGCCTCAAGCCGTCGCCGCTGCACGTCCAGGAGCTGTACCTCGACTCGCTGCGCGCGATCGGCCTCGATCCCGCCGCGCACGACATCCGCTTCGTCGAGGACGATTGGGAGTCGCCCACGCTCGGCGCCTGGGGCCTCGGCTGGGAGGTCTGGTGCGACGGCATGGAGGTCACGCAGTTCACGTACTTCCAGCAGGCCGGTGGCATCGATCTGCTGCCCGTCACCGCGGAGCTCACGTACGGCGTCGAGCGGCTCGCGATGTACCTGCAGAACGTCGACAACATGTTCGACGTGAAGTGGGACAAGCACGTCACGTACGGCCAGATCCGCCACCCGTGGGAGGTCCAGTACTCGACGTATCACTTCGAGCAGCTCGACCCCGCGATCGCGTTCCGCAACTTCGACACGTACGAGGGCGAGAACCAGCGCCTCCTGAAGGCCGGCCTCGTGCTGCCCGCCTACGAGTTCTGCATGAAGGCCTCGCACGCGTTCAACTCGCTCGACGCGCGCGGCGCGATCAGCGTCACCGAGCGCCAGCGCTTCATCGGCCGCGTCCGCGCGATGGCGCGCGCGAGCGCCCACGCGTACGTCGAGAACCGCGCCGCGCTCGGCTTCCCGCTGTTGCCGCCGCACCTGCGCGCGCAGGCGAAGGCCGCGTACGACGCCGCGAGCGAAGCAGGCGTGAATGCAGCGGCGCTCGCCGCCGCACGCGCGATCGTCGCTCACGCTGAGGAGATGGCCCATGCCGGCTGATGGCAAGACCGGAGACCTGCTGTTCGAAATCGGCTGCGAGGAGATTCCGGCCAAGATGCTCGCCCGTGCGCTCGAGGAGCTGCCTCGCGCCGTCAAGGCCAAGCTCGACGCCGCGCGCCTCGAGCACAAGAGCATCAAGGCCCTCGGCACGCCGCGCCGGCTCGCCGTGATCGTCAGGGGCCTCGCCGAGCGCCAGCCCGATCTGCGCGAGGAGGTCGTCGGTCCGCCGGTCGGCGCCGCGTTCGCGGCCGATGGCTCGCTGACGAAGGCGGGGCAGGGCTTCGCCGCGAAGAACGGCGTCGACGCGTCGCAGATCGCCAAGAAGGAAGTGCCGGGCAAGAAGGGCCTCTACGCGGTCGCGTCGCGGCACGTCGTCGGCGGCGAGACGCGCGCGCTGCTCCCCGAGCTGCTCCGCGATCTCGCGGCCGGCATCGCGTGGCCGAAGTCGCAGCGCTGGGGCTGGACCGAGGTGACGTTCGTGCGCCCGGTGCAGTGGCTCGTCGCGCTGTACGGCGGCGAGGTCGTGCCGATGACGTGGGCCGGCCAGACGGCGGGCCGCAGCTCGCGCGGCCACCGCTTCCTCGCGAACGCGCAGGTCGAGATCGCGAATGCCGATGCGTACGCCAGCGCGCTGCGCGCCGCGCACGTGATCGTCGATCCGGAAGCGCGCAAGACCGAGGTGCTCGCCGAGATCAAGCGCATCGAGGGCGAGACCGGGCTGCGCGTGCGCCCCGACGACACGCTGCTCGCGGAGGTGATCAACCTCGGCGAGTACCCCGTCGGTGTCTCCGGCGAGTTCCAGCCCGCGTTCCTCGAGGTCCCCGAGGAGATGATCGTCACCGCGATGCGCAACCACCAGCGCTACTTCGCGATGGAGGACAAGGCCGGCAAGCTCGCGAACCGGTTCACGACGATGATGGCGACGGTGGTGAAGGACCCGGCCGTCGTCCGCAAGGGCAACGAGACCGTGCTCGCCTCGCGCCTGTCCGACGCGAAGTTCTTCTTCGGCGAGGACAAGAAGCATTCGTTCGCCGACTGGAACAAGAAGCTCGATGCCGTCGTGTTCCAGACGAAGCTCGGCGACGCCGCGAAGACGATCGGCCAGAAGGTCCGCCGCATCCGGGCGATCGTCGAGATGCTCGGCGGCTCGCCCAGCGGCGTTCGCGCCGCGGAGCTGTGCAAGTCGGACCTCGCCTCCGGCGCGGTGGGCGAGTTCCCCGAGCTCCAGGGGATCATGGGGAAGCACTACGCGGTCATCGCGGGTGAATCCGCGGACGTCGCCGCGTGCATCGAAGAACACTGGTGGCCGAAGGGACAAGGCGCGGCCCTCCCTCGAAGCGCGGACGCAGCGTTGATCGCGATGGCCGATCGCGTCGATACGCTGGTCGGCTGCTTCGCGACCGGCCTCATCCCGAGCGGCAACGCCGATCCGCTCGGCCTGCGCCGCGCCGCGATCGGCGTGCTGTCGATCCTGCTCGCGCGCGAGGATGTCCCGGCGTCGGTCGACCTGCTGATCGATGCCGCGGTCAGCGCGTACGGCAGCGCCGTCACGCTCTCGCCCGACGCGCGCACGCAGCTCGACGAGTTCTTCCGCGCGCGCCTCCGCGGCATCCTCGTCGACGAGGAAGGCCTGGACGCGCAGGCGGTCGACGTCGCGCTCGCGGTCGGCGCCGCGAACCCGCAGGATGCACGCGCCCGCGCGCGTGCGCTCGCGGTGGTCCCCGCGGATGTCCGCGCCGCGTTCAAGCGCATCGGCAACATCCTCGACGACGCACGCGCGAAGGGCTTCGGCACGCAGCCGCAGCCCGAGCCCAACGTCTTCACCGCGGAGGTCGAGCGCAACCTGTGGAGCGCGTTCGCGCAGCGCGAGAAGGCGATGCTCCAGGCGGTCGGCGAGAAGCGCTACAAGGACTCGTTCGAGGTCCTCGCCGCGCTCGGCCCGCAGCTCGCCGCATTCTTCGACAAGGGCGGCGTGATGGTCATGGATCCCAAACCCGAGCTTCGCGAGAACCGGCTCGCGCTGCTCCACGCGATCTACGATCCGTTCGTCAAGATCGGCGACTTCCGGAAGCTCGGAGGCGCGTCGTGAAGTACGTCCGTCAGTTCGGTGGCGGCTCGGCCGAAGGCCGGGCGAAAGACAAGTCTCTCCTCGGCGGCAAGGGCGCGAACCTCGCCGAGATGGCGTCGCTCGGGCTGCCCGTGCCGCCCGGGTTCACGATCACGACCGAGGTCTGCCGCATCGTCATGGAGAAAGGCGAGGGGAACTATCCCGCCGAGCTTCGCGACGAGGTCTCGCAGGCGCTCCGGCGCGTCGAGGAGCTCACGCACACGAGCTTCGGCGACCAGAACGAGCCGCTGCTCGTCAGCGTGCGTTCCGGTGCGGCCGCGTCGATGCCGGGCATGATGGACACGATCCTCAACCTCGGCCTCAACGACACGACCGTCGCGGCCCTGGCGAAGCGCTCGCGCAACGAGCGGTTCGCGTGGGACTGCTATCGCCGGTTCGTCGCGATGTACGGCGACGTCGTGCTCGGCATGAAGCCCGAGTCCGAGGAGGCCGACGATCCGTTCGACTCGATCCTCGACGAGATCAAGCACCAGCACAAGGCGGAGCGCGACCAGGACCTCAGCGCGGACGCGCTGCGCGAGGTCGTCGCCGCGTTCAAGGCGAAGGTCAAGGAAGCGACCGGCAAGCCGTTCCCCGACGACGTCAACGAGCAGCTGTGGGGCGCGATCGGCGCCGTCTTCCGCTCGTGGGGGAATCCGCGTGCGGATGCCTACCGCAAGATGAACAACATCCCGGCGACGATGGGCACCGCCGTCAACGTCCAGGCGATGGTGTTCGGCAACCTCGGCGACGACTGCGCGACCGGCGTCGCGTTCACGCGCAACCCGGCGACCGGCACGGCCGAGCTCTACGGCGAGTTCCTGACGAACGCGCAGGGCGAGGACGTGGTCGCGGGCATCCGCACGCCCGAGCCGATCACCGAGCTCGCGAAGCGCCTGCCCGAGGCGCACGCGGAGCTCGTCCGCGTCGCGAAGCTGCTCGAGGACCACTTCCGCGACATGCAGGACCTCGAGTTCACGATCCAGAACGGCCGCCTGTACATGCTGCAGACGCGCAACGGCAAGCGCACCGGCAAGGCGATGGTCAAGGTCGCGGTCGACCTCGTCGGCGAAGGCAAGCTGACGCCGAAGGAAGCCGTCATGCGGATCGATCCGCAGAAGCTCGACGAAGTCCTGCACCCGACGATCGATCCGAAGGCGCGTCCGCAGCCGGTCGCGAAGGGCCTGCCCGCGTCGCCCGGCGCCGCGATCGGCAAGGTCGTGTTCACGGCGAGCGCGGCGGCGGAGTGGGCGCAGAAGGGCGAGACGGTGCTGCTCGTCCGCACCGACACGTCGCCCGAGGACATCCACGGCATGAAGGCCGCGGCCGGCATCCTGACGGCGCGTGGCGGCATGACCTCGCACGCGGCCGTCGTCGCGCGCGGCATGGGCAAGTGCTGCATCACGAGCTGCACGTCGCTGCGCGTCGATGCGCCGAAGAAGACGGCGTCGTTCGTCGGCAACGGCAAGGAAGTGAAGCTCAAGGAAGGCGACGTGCTGACGCTCGACGGCTCGACCGGCGAGGTGTTCGTCGGCACCGCGCCGCTCGTCCCGGCCCAGCTCGGCGCCGAGCTCGGCACGCTGATGGAGTGGGTCGATCAGTTCCGCCGGCTGCGCGTGCGCACGAATGCCGACACGCCGACGGATGCGCGCACCGCGCGCAGCTTCGGTGCCGAGGGCATCGGCCTGTGCCGCACCGAGCACATGTTCTTCCAGCCCGAGCGCATCCTCGCGGTGCGCGAGATGATCGTCGCGAACGACGAGGCGGGCCGCCGCGCCGCGCTCGCGAAGATCCTGCCGATGCAGCGCGAGGACTTCGTCGAGCTGTTCCGCGTGATGGCGGATCTGCCGTGCACGATCCGCCTGCTCGATCCGCCGCTCCACGAGTTCCTGCCCCACACGCCGGCCGAGATCGAGGAGGTCGCGCGCGACACCGGCAAGACGCCCGCGCAGATCCAGGCGAAGGTCAGCGAGCTCACCGAGGCGAACCCGATGCTCGGCCATCGTGGCTGCCGCCTCGCGATCACGTTCCCGGAGATCTACGAGATCCAGGTCCAGGCGATCGGCGAGGCCGCCGCGCAGTGCGCGCGCGAGGGCCTGCTCGTGAAGCCCGAGATCATGATCCCGCTCGTGATGGTCCCCGAGGAGCTGCGCCGTCTCCGCGAGCTGTGCACCAAGGCGATGACGAAGGCGCTCGGAGGCGTCCCGATCCCGTTCACGATCGGCACGATGATCGAGCTGCCGCGCGCGTGCGTCGTCGCCGACCGCATCGCGCAGCACGCCGACTTCTTCTCGTTCGGCACGAACGACCTGACCCAGACGACGTTCGGGCTGTCGCGCGATGATGCCGGCCGGTTCTTGCCGAGCTATGTCGAGCAGGGCGTGCTCCCCAATGACCCGTTCGCGGTGCTCGACCCCGACGGCGTCGGCGCGCTGATCGAGCTCGGCGTCCGCGGCGGCCGCTCGACCAAGCCCGGCCTCAAGGTCGGAATCTGCGGCGAGCACGGCGGCGAGCCCAGCTCCGTGGAGTTCTGCCACAGGGCCGGGTTCGACTACGTGTCCTGCTCGCCGTTCCGGGTGCCGATCGCGCGGGTCGCCGCCGCCCGTGCCGCGCTCGCTGGTGAGAAGCCGTGACCGACATCGCACAGGCAACGGTTTCGGGCGATTCGAGGTCGAAGCGCCTACCCATGAGGACCGTGTTTCTGCTGGTTTGCGCGTCGCTGGCGGCGTGCACGGCATCCTCCAACGAGGTCCATCCGCACGAGGCCGACAAGCCCGACCTGGCGATCTTCTATCCGACCGGCCTGGGCGTCGCGCCGGATGACTCCGTGCTGTTCCTCGCGAACGCCAACTCCGAGCTTCGCTACGACTCGGGCAGCGTCATCGTGCTCGATCTCGGCGTCGTCGATCAGGTTGCGGGCGCCTGGACCTCGAGCAAGACGAAGCCCGACGGCTGCTTCCAGGAAGCCGATCACCTCGAGACGCTGATCTGCAGCGAGTCGAAGTTCCTGATCGGCGGCGCCGGCGCACGGATCGGCAACTTCGCGACCGACATCGCCGTGCAGAACTTCGGCGGCGGTCCGCTGCGCCTGATCGTGCCGACGCGCGGTGATCCCTCGATCGCCTGGATCGACTGGGACGGCAGCAAGCTGTCGTGCAAGACCGGCTCGACCGGCTTCGACCTGTGCGACGAGGAGCATCGCCTGTCGTACGTGCACAACGATCCGAACATCGGCCTCTTGCCCGACGAGCCGTTCGGCGCCTGGGCCGGCAAGGACTTCGCCATCGTCACCCACCTGACGACCGGCGGGATCACGCTGATCGACTCGCCGCAGGGCGGCGCCGCGCAGATCGCCGATGTCGTCACCGGCCTGTTCGGCGCCGATCCGCTGACCGGCCTGCGCGGCTCGACCGGCGTCGCCGGCCGCAGCGACGGCCTCGTCTACGTCGGCAGCCGCAGCGAGGACCGCATCCAGACGCTCACCGTCGGCCGTCCCGTCAACAGCGACATCGCGCCGCCGTTCATCGTCCCCGAGGCGTACTTCTTCCTCGATCTCGTCGGCGGCAACGCGGGCGGCTCGACCGATACGCGCGGCATGGCGTTCTCGTCGAGCGGCGATCGCTTGTACATCATCAACCGTCGGCCACCGTCGCTGCAGATCTACGACACCTCGCCCGACCCGAGCGGCGCTCCGCGCAACAAGGGCATCGCGGCGACCGACATCTGCCGCGAGGCCTCGACGCTGACGCTCCTCGATGCCGGCGACGGCGAGCGCGTCTACATCTCGTGCTTCCAGGACGGCGAGATCTACGTCGTCGATCCGCGGGGCGCGTCCTCCGTCGAAGACATCATCAGCGTGGGGCGCGGACCGTACTCGGTCGTCGCGGCACCGACGCGAAAGAAAATCTACGTGACGAACTTCCTCGAAGACACGGTCGCGGTCATCGACGTCGACCCGACCTCGCCGACGCACGATCGCGTCGTCCTCCGCATCGGGGAGCCGAAGGCGCCATGAAGCGGCTGTGTGCGTTTCTCCTGATCCTGACGGCGTGTAGCGACACGACTCCGACGACGACCGACCTGCTCAACATCAACCGGCCGATCGACATCGCATTCGCGTGCTACGGCGGCCTGCGCCTCACGCACGGCGTGCTGCCCGCGACCGGCGACGAGATGGTCACGACGAGCGCGCAGCCGACGACGGGCTGCGACACGCGCAGCCAGCCGCATGACATCGGCACGCCGACGCCGGTACCGCCGGGCCAGGAGAAGATCCAGACCGCCACCGGGTTCTCGATCGTCCCCGAGGCGCAGTGGGTCGGCTTCATCCTGCAGAGCGAGCCGGGTACCGTCGCGATCTCGACGTGGAACACGAAGCCGTCGACGTCGTTCTCCGGCGGCGACGTCACCGTGCTCGACGCGAATCCGCTGACGCCGGGCCAGAACGGCATCAGCGTCGGCGAGAACCCGGTCGCGATCGGCACCGACACGGTCGGCTGCAAGGAAGTGATCGCGAACGCCGGCTCGTGCGACATGTCGATCCTCGACATCAACAGCGCGATGTCGAACGGCCAGACCGCGATCGTCGATCGGCTCGACGTCACCGACGCGACGGGCAAGAAGGTCCGCGCGAAGCCCGCCGCGATGCAGATGCAGCCGCCCGGCGGCGTGATCGGCAACGAGTGCGGCCCGACCGCGACCGGCCTCGCGTGGGTCGCGTACCCGAGCTGCCATGCCGTCGCCGCGATCGACACCGCCACCGGCAAGGTCCAGCGCGCGATCACGTTCGACAACATGGGCACGCCGACGATCGACACGAGCGGCAACCTGTCGTGCCCCGACGAGTGCGCCGGCGAGCCGGTCACCCCCGGCTTCCGCCCGGTCACGCTCTCGCTCGAGCTCGACTCGCGCGTCAGCCGCTCGGTGCTCGCGATCGGTGCGGACAACTCCAACGTGCTGAACGTCATCGAGCTCGATCCCGACACGGCGATGCCGCTGTCGATCTCCAATCGCATCCCGCTCGAGCAGACGCCGAAGAACGACCTCGGCATCACGTCCGTCGCGGTCTCGCCGCAGATCGGCATGGGCGGCTCGACGGGTCTCATCAACGACGACGCGTCGATCGGCGGCCAGGCCCAGTACGTGTACGCGGTCACGACCGACAACACGATCCGCGTCGCCGACATCCTGACGCTCAACAAGGAGTGCGATACCGAGGTCGACCCGCGCTACCTCAACATGGAGTCGAACGTGCGCCGGCTGTCGTGTCTGCCGGTCGGCGATTCGACGACGCCGCCGCGCCGTCCGCTCGCGCGCGGCCCGGGCATCGAGCTGATCGGCGACGCGATCCCGACGTCGGTCGCGATCACGAAGGTCGATCCGGTCCCGAACACGACGCTGCTCCAGGGCGATCCACACCGGCTGATCGGCTACTTCGCGTTCGTCACCGCCGCGAACGGTGCGACCTACATCGTCAACATCGACAACGACGACTACGCCGACACGATCGACTCCGGCAACCCGATCGGCACCCAGCTGCCGCTCGACATCGCGCATCAGCTCCGCGACTCGGTTCCGAGCCGCGGCATGCTCGCGACGATCCCCGATCCGAAGGATCCGACCGGCAGGAACACGCTCCCCGTCTGCAACACGAACGGCCCCGATCCCGACGCGACCGGCGGCAACGCCGGCGGAGCGCGCTCGACGGACTATCCCGGCCGCGTGCTTCCCACGGCGTCGATCGCGAACGAGAAGGTGCTCGCGCTGCCGAGCGTCCGCCAGGTGACGTGCACCGGCGTCGACCCGGCGACGCTCGAGCCGGTCCACAAGCCGGTCGCCGAGACGCAGTTCGCGGCGCCGACCGACGTGCGCCTCGCGACGTTCCCCGACCTGCGCGGCCTGCGCGGCGACGAGATCTGGACGCTGACGTGGGAAGGTCCGCTGTCGCAGGACAGCGCGAACGTCCAGATCGACGGCCCGTCGATCCGCGAGAGCATGATGTCGGTCGATGGCGGCGGCGTCCACATCCTCGACGAGACGAAGCCGTTCTGCTCCGCCGGCGTCGAGCCGTGGGACATCGTGCAGCTCAAGGGCTGCGATCCGTCGATCGGCGACGCCGACTGCGCGCTCGGCTACACCTGCTTCGTCCACCCGCAGAGCAAGGTCGCCGGCCTCGGCGCCTGCATGCTCAAGGCGGAGGCCGACCGGCTGGCGAACGCGTGCAAGCCGTTCCTGACGTCGCTGCGCCGCTACACCGTCGCGAAGTCGACGACGGGCCAGCTCGACCTGCTGCCGCGCAAGCACGTGCTGCGCACGTCGCCGGTCGACGGCTGCACCAGCGACGACCAGTGCAAGGCGCTCGCGAACTACGCGCTGACGCTCGAGAGCTCCGTGAACCCCGTCGACGACCACACCGCGCCCGACACCCACGCGTGGGCGTGCCAGCTCGATCCGAGCCGCGCGCCGGTCGCCGGCACGGGCAAGAGCTGCATCGAGACGTGCTCGACCGACGCCGACTGCGACGACGGCACGGTCTGCGACGCCGGCACGTGCATGGAGAGCGTGATTCCGCCGCAGGCGTGCGTCAACGCGGCCCAGCGCTACGAGCTCCGCGCGCACGACGCGTTCACGGTCATCGGCACGAAGTCGGGCTATGTCCATCCGATCATCGCGGACGCGGGCGGCACGTGCATCAAGGACCCGAACGCGAGCTCGTTCGAGGTCGGTCGCATCCCGCTGACGGCGCCGGCGTGCGATCCGACCGCGGACCCGCTGACCGGCCAGCTGCCGGGCGGCGGCTACCAGCCGAACCCGTGCGAGGAGACGGCCGACGAGACCGAGCTCCAGGCGAACTTCGCGAACCTCCCGGGCGGCGTGTGCACGCTCGGCTCGCCGGCGAGCAACCTCGTGACCGTCCCGCGCGACGCGATCCTGTTCCGCAACCGCGGCATGCAGCTCGAGATCGTCGATCCGACGTACCCCGGCGACAAGGTGTGCATCGGTGACCGCGGCGCGAACCTCGGCAAGATTCCGACGGTCGTCCAGGACTTCCAGATCAACTTCCGCCAGACCGCGGGCTTCAACCCGCTGCTCGTGTCGATCACGCCGTCGCTGCCCGTGAAGGCGGTCACGGGGCCGACCCAGAGCATCTGGGTGATCGACGAGGGCGACTACCTGTCGACCTCGATCGTGACGCCCTCGACGCGCGGCAAGGTGTTCCGGTTCGAGGCGCAGAACATCTCGACGATCAGTCTGCTCGAATGAGCAGTATCCGCCGATAAGTTGCCCGATCGCGTCAGGTTGCAGACGCTCGTGGCATGGCGCGCGAGACCGAGCTGTACAAGGACAAGATCGAGGTCAGCCTCGACGGTCGGCAGATCTTCTACCTGTTCTTCGGCGGGGCCGTGATCGTCGGCATGGTGTTCGTGCTCGGCGTGATGGTCGGCCGGCGGGTCGAGGCGCGCGGTCACGTCGAGCGCGCGCACGTCGAGGCGACGGTCGATCCGCTCGCCGCGCTGGACCGCCTCGAAGGCGGCAGCGGACTGTCGTTCCAGGGCGCGCTCCGCGGCGGCGAGACGCACACGAGCGACGTCGAGAAGCAGATCGAGCAGATGGCGCCGAAGGCGGCCGAGCCGAAGGCCGAGCCGAAGATCGAGAAGAAGGCCGAGGCGAAGCCCGATCCGAAGCCCGAGCCGAAGCCCGAGGCCAAGAGCGAGGAGCCCAAGCCCGAGCCGAAGCTCGAGGCCAAGGCCGACGAGCCCAAGCCCGAGAGGAAGACCGAGAAGAAGGACGACAAGAAGTCCGACGAGCCCAAGCCCGAGAAGTCGGAGAAGAAGCAGAAGTTCACGCTCCAGCTGTCGTCGTTCAAGGACAAGGACGAGGCGCAGGCGTTCCTCGATCAGATCAAGGCGCAGGGCTTCTCGGCATCGATGACGAAGGCCGACGTCGACGGCAAGCAGTACTACCGCGTGCGGATGGGCAGCTACTCGAGCGTCGATGCCGCGAACGACGCGAAGGCCGAGTTCGAGAAGTCGTCGAAGAAGTCCGCGCTCGTCACGAAACTTTGACCTTCGAGCTGGCCCGCGATGACCGGGCTCGCGGCGGCAGCTCGCGCGATCCCTTCGTTGCCGCGACCTCGCGGTCCCCCCAGGACCGCTTCGGGGCGGCGCCTCGGCCTCGCGCGCGCCGCTCCGCGATCCCTGGCCATCACAGACCAGCTCGAAGGTCCGGCAGGTCCGCGACCCACGCCGTCTGCGTGCCGTACAGCACGAGCACGAGACCGGCGCCGCGCGGCCACGGACGTGGCTTGTCGCCGGGCGGCGCGAACGACACCGCCGTTGCTCCGTGCAGGCGCGCCTCGAGCACGCCGGTCGCGAGGTCGCCCTCGACGATCGCGATCCGGCCGAGCAGCGTCGCGAGCTCGGTCTCGATCTCGGCATCGGTCCGCGAGTCGCGCGAGACGCGGAACGTGCCCGCGCGCGGCGTGGTCGGCGTGCCCCCGGCGATGCGCACCGCGCAGGGCGCCGCGCCGTCGAGCAGCTCGGTCACGGGGCGGCGCAGCGCGAGCTTGCCGCCGGTCTTGTCGACGAGCGCGAGCGCGACGAGGTCGCCCTGGCCGAGCGGCTCGCCCCAGTCGCCGAGCGCCCGCGCCAGCCGCGCGATCGAGACCGCCGGCTCGCCGACGAGGTACAGCGCGTACAGCGCGATCAGCGCGCGCCGCGCGGTCGCGGAGAGGCCGAGCCGGTGCGAGAGCTCGCCGAGCTCGGTGTCGACGGCGACGACCGGTACGTCGGTGTCGTTGCCGCGCACGAGCTCCTGGCCATACGTCGCGAGCGCGTCGCGCCAGGCGCGGGCAGCCGCACGAGCCTCGGGAGACGCTGCACGGAGGTCACCGGGCGTGCTCGGCTCGGCGCGCATCGTGCGCAGCTTGTCGGTCGCGGCCGCGCCCTGCGACGGCTCGGACTCCGCGATCTGCGGCACCGTGTGGCCGCCGAGCGCGACCGCCCACGGATCGCCCGACTCGGGCACGCCGATCAGCGCGACCTCCTCGCCGTGCACGAGCAGCGACAGCGGCGTGCCCGGCGTGTACGGCGCACCATCGACGAGCAGCAGCGAGTGGGCGAAGCAGTGCAGGCGGATGAGGCCCTTCGCCGTGACGAGCACGATCAGCGGCGACGCCGGATGCGACACGACAGCCTCGACGGGCGCGCCGGCGCGATGCCGGAACGGACGCCCGTCGGAGAGCCGGTACACGAACACCTCGTCGCTGTTCGGGCGCGTCGCCCACAGGTGCCCCTGCGCGGCCCCGACGGTGCGAGGCGGCGAGGGCAGCGCGAGCTGCGGCCGCAGCAGAGGCCGGCCCGACACGGCGTCCCACACCTCGAGCTTCTTGTGCAGCGCGAGCAGCACCTGGTTGCGCTCGAGCCCGACGGCGAACTCGACCGGGCTCCCCGGATCGACCTTCTGCACGCTGAGCGCGCGCCCCTGCGTGCGCACGATGACGACGTTTCGCCCGTCGGCGTCGACGAGGACGAGCCGCGGCCCGATCGTCGTCGCGAGGCGCGCGGGCGCCGCGAGATCGAGCACCGCGACCGCCTCGAGGTACGGCGGCTCGTGCAGCGTGACCCGTGGCGGCGTGCGCGAGACGACCGCGAGCACGTTCGGCGGACCGACGAGCGCGACGTCGCAATCTTCGGACGCGAGCTCGAGCTGACCGACCGGCGGCGCCGCGCCACCCGCGAGCAGGACGACCCGCTTGCCGTCGCGCGCGGCCGCCCACTGCGCGTCGGGGCCGGTCGTCAGGCTCCGCATCCCGACGATCCCCCACGCAGGTCGACCCGAGCCGTCATCTACTTCTTGCCGAAGCCGCGGATGATCTTCACGAGCTCGTCGAGGACCTCGGGTGTCTCCCGGAGCTGCGGCTGGCCCGGCATCATCGGGCTCTTGCCGACGGCCTGACCGCCGAGGAGGATCGTCTTGCGGATGTCTTCGTCGGTGACCGAGGCCTGCCACGCCGGATCGGTGTAGTTGCGCGGCTTCGGGTTGAGGTTCGCGGCCGCGGGACCGTTGCCGGTGCCGTCGCCGCCGTGGCAGGTCGCGCACACGGTGTCGAACATCGCGCGAGCCTGATCGGCGGCGTTCTTCTTCTTCGGCGCCGACTCGGGCTGTGCGTTCGGCGAGCCGGTCGACGGCGGAGGCGGTTCGTTGTTCTTGCCGCAGGCGGCCGCGAGAAGGAGGACAAGGAACATCCGGCGCATGGCCGGACTCTATCATTCGTACGGATCGGTGCGGTGCCACGTGCGCGTGATGCCGGTGCCCTTGACGTGGATCTCCAGCTCGTACAGCGACGTCTTCGTGTTGCAGTCGAGATCGCCGACCGCGCGGATCGTCGCCGAGAGCCCGCTCGCATCGGGGACGTACTCGTACTGGTAGCGATACGCGCCGTCGATCGTGAAGCCCAGTGCGTGCCACGCGGGCGTGTCCCAGGTCTTCGCGTCGGACGGGCAGGTGCCGCCCTGATCGCAGCACGTCGCGGCCGGCGTCAGCGGCGCGGGCGCCGGAGGCACGCGCCCCGTCGTCGCGACCGTCTTCGCGACCTGATCGCCGAGGTAGTCGAGCAGGTCCTCGGCCTCCTGCGCGCGGTTCTTCGCGGTGCACGAGCGCTTCGCGGCCGGGCACGTCGCGATCGCGCACAGCGCGGTCAGCGTGAGGATCCAGCGAAGGCGGCGCCACCACATGGCGGGCGGACTCTACAGTGCCTGGAGAAAAGCGACCAGCGCGGATTTCTCGGCGGGCGAGAGCGAGACGTCGAGCCACTCGTGCATCATCGCGGTCTCGAGGTCGCTGCGGCGCTTCGCGACGCCGCGGAGCGTCGGCGTGCGCACCCCTTCGTGCTGCGCGAGGTCGGTGTACAGCGGCGGCGCGTGGCAGTGCGCGCAGCCCGCCTTGCCCGCGAACAGCTTGTAGCCGGCGGCCTGCTCCGCGGGCGGGTTGGGCAAGCGCTCGGCGCGATCCCACGCCGAGTCACCCTCGTACCGCGTGAGCGCGAACGCGGTGAGCGCCGCGATCGGATCGAGCTTGTACGCGTCGTAGAGCGGCGTGTGCGGCACGGTGCCGTGCAGCGTGTCGGCGAGGTGCTTCGCGACGTACGCGGGCCAGTCGCGGTCGCGCACCCACGCGAGGTTGACGAGCGTCGGCACGCCCTTGCTCGCGAAGCCGTGCGCCGGATCGTGGCACGTGGCACACGCGGTCTTGCCGTCGGCGGAGAGCGCGGGATCCGCGAACAGCAGCGCGCCGAACGCGACGGCATCCGGCGTGACCTCGGCGTGCGCGGGCGCGGAGGGCAGCCCGTTCGGCACGGCGGGCACGGGCGGGGAGGGTGGCAGCACGACGGCGGCCGAGCCGGCCGAGCCTTGCGCCGCGTCCGCCGGAGGCGCGGCATCGCGCTTCACCTGCGGCTCGTTCGGCTTCTTGTCGGCGTGCTTCGGGCACGCGGCGAGGAGCAGCAGGACGGCGAGTCGCTTCACGCGGCCAATTTACCCCACGCGGGCACCGTATCGAGCACGCGGCACACGTTGCCGCCGAGGATCTTCTCGAGCACGCGCGGCGCGACACCGCGACGCGACAGCGCGACCGTCAGGTTCGGCATCGCCGCGATGTCCTCGAGGCCTTCGGGCGGCACGACGAAGCCGTCGAAGTCGCTGCCGAGCGCGGGCGCGTCCTCGCCGGCGACGTCGATGACGTGGAGGATGTGATCGACGACCGCGTCGATCGTCGCGCCGCCGAGGAACTGCTTCGCGAAGATGATGCCGATCGCGCCGCCGCGCCCTGCGACCGCGCGGATCTGCTCGTCGTCGAGGTTGCGCCAGCTCGCGTGCACGCCCGCGACGCCAGTGTGCGTGACCATCACCGGCTCGGTCGTCATGTCGAGCGCCTCGAAGAACCCGCGCCGGTTGATGTGCGCGAGATCCACGATCACGCCGCAGCGCTCGCACTCGCGGATCACGTCGCGGCCCAGTGCCGTGAGCCCGTCGTCCTTCTTCGGCTTGCGGCTCGTGCCGCCGAGCGCGTTCGGCCACAGGTGCAGCGGGCCGAGGTAGCGCACGCCGCGCCGCGCGAACATCTCGACGTGCTCGACCTTGCCCTCGAGGCAGTGCCCGCCCTCGATGCCGCCGAGCGCGGCGACCTTGCCGGCCGCCTTCGCGGCGCGGATCTCGGCGCCCGTGCGCACCCACGCGATCTCGTCGGGATGCGCGGCGATCGCCTTGTCGAGCGCGTCGAGCTGGTGGAGCACGCTCTGCGTCTGGCTCTTCTCGGCGCCCGGGATGCGCGACGGCCACGTCCAGAACGCGAAGAACTGCGCCGCGACGCCGCCCTCGCGCAGCCGAGGCAGATCGACGTGGCCGAGGTAGTTCGCGAACCGCGGCAGCGGGCGCTCGTGCCGCGCCGCGAGGTCGTAGCCGAGCTTGTCCATCAGCTTCGCCGTATCCGCGTGCAGGTCGATCACCGGCACCTCGGCGTGCAGCGCGCGGGCTTCGTCGAGCGTCAGGGCCACGGCCGCATCATACGGCGAAGTGGATGTGGACGAGGCTCCAGCCGGAGTCGGTCTTGTCGAAGACGGCGAAGACGAGGAACGGAATCGCGTAGCCCGCCTTCTGCAGGCGCACGCTGGCCGTGACCCAGCCCGTCGTGCCGCTCGGCGTCGTCTTCGCGACGAGCGAGTCGATCGTCGTCTTGCCCTTCCATGCCGCGTTCCACGCGCGCGCGAAGGCGGCGCCGCCGACCGTCCGCTCGCCGAAGTCACTACCGATCGCGACGAGATCCTCGCGCTTCGAATCGAGTCCGTTCGTCGTCAGCTTCTTGAACGCATCGGCGAGCGCCGGATCCCCCGGCCCGCTGTCGAGCGTGCGCGGCGCGAGCTTGCCGGCCTTCGCGTCCGCGTTCGCCTTGTCGTTGTCGTACCAGAGCGTCCACGCCGCGCCCGCGATCTGCCAGCCCGCCGGCGTCTTGACGAGCACGTCGCTCGCGCGGACGTCGTTGTTCGCGGCGCTCGCCCAGGCGCTCTTGCCATCCGCCGACATCGCGAGCGTGACGTCCTGCAGCGGCTCGTGCTTCGTCACCGCGCGGTTCGAGACCACGCCGGCGGGAGGCGGCTGCTCGAGCTGGTGCGCGACGACGCCGGCGGCCGCGTCTTCCGCCGTGGCCTTCGCCGGATCGAGACTCCACCCGAGGATCGTGTGCTTCGGCGCGTCGCAGTCGTCGCGGTAGCGATAGCCGACGGTCACGTAGAGCATCGGCCCATCGGTGCCGGCTGCCCACAGCTTGGGCGTGTAGCCGCACCTCGTCATGTCGTCGCTGCCGGTGCTGTACCCGCCGACCTCGGCGCGGTGCAGGACGCGGCCGCTCGCGTCGCGCAGCTCGAGCGCGATGCTGTCGTCGCCCTCGTACGCGACGAGCGTCGCGGCCCCGAACGCGAGCGGCTTCTTGTCGTCGTCGCCCCAGTTGACGCTCGCCATCGTCAGCGAGTGAAAGCCCGCGAGCCGCTTCAGGGCCGTCGCGCCGCGTGCCGCGAGCGACTTCGCGAGCTGCGGGCTGACCCACGCCGAGCCGGCGCTGCCGTTCTCCATCGCGCTGCGCGCGCTGCTGCCCTCGTCGTAGTCGAACAGGTGGATGCGCTCGGCTTCCGTGTCGGTGTTGACCTTGTACAGCACGAGGTCGTACGGCATCGGCGGCTCCGGCATCCCGCTGATCGGCGAGTCGAGCTCGGCATACAGCGTCCCGTCGGGGCTGACCGCCGGCAGCCGCGGCACCTTGCCGCCGAAGATGAAGCGGATCGCATCCGGCGCGTCATCGTCGGAGCCCGTCGCCTCGTCGAACGCGAGGCCGCTGCCGGCGCCCGGCGCCACCACCGCGACCGCGCTACCGCTGCCGGGCGTGCTTCCGGAACCTTGCGCGGCCGGAGCCGCCTGCTTCTTGCCGCACGCCGCGACCGCTACGAGCACCCAGATTCGCCGCATCGGCGGCGAGCATATCAGGGCGCGAAGACGTGCCAGTTGTCGAGGTACGCACCTTCGGCATCGTCGATGCGGATGCCCGACGTGCCCGCCGCGAACGTGTCGTCGGTCGTCTCCACCGCGAGCTTGCCGTCGGTATAGAGCGCGAGGTGGTCGCCGACGACCTCGAACCGGATGTGGTGCCACCGGTTCGGCGTGGGCGCCGGATAGCCCGCGATGCGCTTCAGGATCGTGTACTCGCCGCACTGCTTCTTCTGGATCTGCACGACGCCGTCCTCGCGCCACGACGCGACGTAGAGGTCGTACTCGGTCAGGTAGCGCGCGAACACCTTGAAGCCCGGGTTCGAGACGTCGCCGGTCCAGCCCGTGAAGAAGAAGTCGTACTCGCCGCCCTGATCGGTCCACTTCACGGCGGTCGTGGGATCGTCGGCATCGGTCGGCAGCGCGAACGACCGGTAGTAGCCGTCGGTCGTGCCGTGGATCTGGCCGCGCGTGTTCGTCTCGAACATCTGGCTGTCGAGGCAGCCGGCCGTGACGTCGAGATCGCTGCGCGCGCTCTTGTCGCTGCCGCACTCGATCACCTTGCCGCTCGCGAGCGTGTGGAAACCGACCTTCCACGGGAACTCGGCGGGCGTGCCGAGCACCTGCACGCCGTTCTTCGAGAACGGCCAGTACGTGCTGCTCGCGTTCGAGGGCGCGCAGTCGGTCGGCGCGATCAGCCCGACGCGCGGCGTGCCCGAGACGGTGCCTACGAGGCCCGGGCCGTCATCGCCGCCGTCGCTGCCGACGGGCGCGCCCGTGTAGTAGGGGCCGGAAGATTGGCCCAGGTCCACCGTCACGCAACCCGCGAGCACCGAAAATACAAATGCACAGCAATGGATTCCCCGCATCCGCGAACGGTTGTATCGGCCACACGGGTGCGAAGTCCAGGTAGCTAAACCGCGCCACCTCACCGCCCGGGTAGGATGCGAACGATTCGCATGAAGGCGTGCGCGCGCGTTACACGATCGCGCGTCAGCTCGCTCACGCGTTCAGCGCGCGAATAAGCAGATCACGCAGTGATTTTTTTCCAGCGATCGCGCGCGACCTCGAGCACCGCGAGCGCGGCGTCGACGCGATTGAACGGCGGCATCACGTACGCGCCCTGCACGCGGTCCTTCACAGCTGCGAGAGCTTCTTGCGCGATCTTGATGCCCTCGGCGCGCGCCGCCGGGCCCGCCGCGACCTTCGCCATCCGCTCGCGATACTCCGCCGGGATGCTCATGCCGGGCACTTCGTTGTGCAGGAACTCGGCGTTTCGCGCGGAGGCGAGCGGCAGGATGCCGACCATGACGGGCAGGCCGAGCGGCGCGACGTCGTCGAGGAAGCGGTCGAGCGTGCGCGGGTCGTACACGGGCTGCGTCATCACGAGCTCGGCGCCCGCGTGCTTCTTGTCCTCGAGGCGGCGCAGCTCGCGATCGCGATCGTGCGCGGCAGGCTCGGCGCCCGTCGCGAGCACGAACGACGTCGGCTCGCACTCCTTGCCCGCCGGGTCGACGCCCGCGTTGAGCCCGGCCGCGATGCGCAGCAGGCCGACCGAGTCGACGTCGTAGACCGGCGTCGAGAACGGGTAGTCGCCCATCTTCGGCGGATCGCCGGTGATGATCACGAGGTCGCGCAGGCCGAGCGCGTGCGCGCCGATCAGGTGCGCGACGAGGCCGAGGAAGCTGCGATCGCGCGCGCACACGTGGAGGATCGGCTCGACGGGCGTCTCGGCAGCGAGCCGCGAGCACACCGCGACGTTCGCCATGCGCGCGGAGGCGCGCGGGCCGTCGGCGATGTTGATGATGTCGACGCCGCCCGCGAGCAGCTGCTGCACCTGCTGCTTCGTCTTCGACAGATCGAGCCCGGCCGGCGCCGTGAGCTCGACGCTGACCGCGAACTCGCCCTTCGCGATGCGCGCGCCGAGCTTGCTGCGCGACGCGAGCTGCGTCTTCGCGGCCGGCGCGCTCGAGTGCAGGCTGATCACCGGCGACGACTTCGTGCCCTCGCTCTCGATCTTCGTCGTCTCGCCGCGCAGCATGCGCACCGCGCCGAGCATCGCGCGGGTGTGCTCCGGGGTCGTGCCGCAGCAGCCGCCGACAAGCCGCACGCCGCTCTTCAGCATGCGCCGCGCGAAGACGCCGAAGTGCTCGGGGTTCGCGACGTAGAGCGTGCGGCCCTCGTGCGACGCGGGCATGCCGGCGTTCGGCTGCGCGATCACGGGCCGGCCGTGGCCGACCATCCCGGTGACGACGTTGTAGAGCTCGGCGGGACCGATGCCGCAGTTACCGCCGATCACGTCCGCGCCCGCCGCGACGAGCCGGTCCGCGATCTCGGCCGCGCCGAGGCCGCCATCGCTGCGCGCGTGCGCGTCGAACACCATCATCGCGAACACGGGCACGCGCGGGCCGCGCTCCTTCGCGACGTGGATCGCCTCCTCGAGCTCGAGGATCGACGTGAACGTCTCGAGCACGATCGCATCGACGCCCGCGAGCACGAGCGTATCGATCTGCTCGGCGAGCGCGAACCGCGCGCTGCGGCGCTCCGAGGCCGTGGCGACATGGAACTTCACGCCGCTCGGGCCGACCGCGCCCGCGACGTACGCATCCTCGCCGGCCGCGCTGCGCGCGAGCTCGACGCCGGCGCGGTTGATCGCCTGTGCCTGGTCGGCGAGGCCGTGCTTCGCCAGCGCGATGCGGTTCGCGCCGAACGTGTTCGTCTCGATGAGCTCGGCGCCCGCGTGCACGTAGTCGCGATGCACGGTGCGGATCAGCTCCGGCTGCGAGAGGTTGAGCTCGTCGTAGCTGCGCGTGTGCAAGACGCCGCGCTCGTAGAGGAGCGAGCCCATCGCGCCGTCGAGGAGCAGCGGGCCCGCGGCGATCGCTTCTGCCAGTGGTTTCATTCGCGGAACTTCCGACCCGAAAACTCGAGCGCGCCGAGCGAGCGGCGCACCGTGCGCAGCGCGTCGCTGCGGCCGATCTGCGCGAGGTGCCCGCCGTCGAACCACATCACGGGGACGCCCCAGTGCGCGGCGAGCGTCTCGGCCTGCTCGGGCGGCGTGATGCGATCGCCCTTGCCGGCGATCACGAAGCGGCGATCGAGCGGCACGCGCGGGGCGCGCGTCGTCGGCGCGTGCACGGCGAACGCCTCGCCGAGCAGATCCTCGGTGATGCCGGCCTTCGACGCCTTCGCGCGCGCGGCCGAGCCATCGCCGATGCTCCACATGACCTTCGCCATCGCGACCGCCGGGATCATCGCGACGGCGAAGTCCGCGCCGCCGACCTCGCCGGGGCCCGCGATGCTCGCCCACAGCGCGGTCGTGTAGCCGCCGAGGCTCATGCCCATCGCGCCGACGGCGCTCGAGCCGCGCGACCGCAGGAACATCGCGAGCGCGCGCAGATCGTAGATCGCGTGCGCGAAGCCTTCGTTCGTGCGCAGCGGGTTCGGCGACGGAAACAACGCACCGCTGCGCGCGATGCCGCTGCCGGGCGCGCGGTTGCCGTGGAACGGCAGCTGGAACGCGACGACATCCCAGCCGTGCTTGAGCCAGTACGGCACGAGGAACGTCCGGAACGTCACCCAGTGGTTGCCGCCGCCCCAGCCGTGGATCATCACGATCGTCGGGCGGCCGCGGTCGCTCGTCCACCAGCGCGCGTGCGCGGTCTGGTTCTCCGTGATCGCGAGGTAGGGATCGCGCGCGAGCGGGTGAAACGGCGCGTAGTCGCTCTGCCAGGCGAGGTCGACGACCTGCGTCCCCAGCGGACCATCGCCCTGGGGCGAGAGCTGCATGCGCGCCGGCGTCGGCTCCGGGAACATCGGGCTCGGATGGCCCATGCCGCCGGCGTACTGCGCCGCCAGCTCGACGAGCCGCGCGCGCGCCTCGCTCGGATCGATCCGCGGCGTTTTCGGCGCCATCCGGCGCTCCATGAACCGCACGACGCTGCGGTCGATCGCGGCACTCGCCCGGGTCAGCACGGAACGCACGTATTGAACCTACCCCAAAAGCTAACTGCGGGCATCTGAATGGAAATCGCGCTATCACCGTCTACATGCAGATGCGGCACCTCGCGCTCCTGCTCCTCGCCACGCCGGCGTACGCCGACTCGTTCGGCGGCTTCTCGGGCGCCGATCGCCCGTACCTCGTCAGCCCGGATCGCGTGTGCGCGCCGCTCGAGGTCAAGGACAAGGTCGCGACCGGGACGCCGAGCTGCCAGAAGGGCACGACGGAGATCATCGCGCACCTCGACGTCAAGCCGCCCGCGCGCGGCGAGCTCAAGGCGAGCGCGGCCGGCACGAAGCTCACCGTCACGAACAAGGCGGGCGACACGCTCGTCACGTGGACCGCGCCCGATCCGATCGGCAAGGTCGTCGACGTGTTCGTGTCGAAGTACGAGGACCGCGTCGCGGTCGTCTACACGACGCGTCGGCTCGGCAAGGAGGTGACCGACGTCGTCGCGTTCGAGCTCGTCAAGACGACGGGCCGCAGCGAGCCGGTGCAGCCCAAGCCCGTCGAACAGCCGGCACAGCCGACCGTGCAGGCGCCGCCCGAGGATCCGAAGGTGACGAAGGCCGTCGAGAGCGCGCGCAAGATCAAGACGAAGGCGGCATGGACCAGCGTGCTCGCGATCGATCCCGACAACAGCGAGGCGCGCTACCGGCTCGCCGCGCTCGCGGGCAAGGCCGGCACGCCCGAGCTGCAGGCGCTCGCGAGGAGCAAGCGGCCCGATGCGATCGAGTGGCTCGTCGAGGCGCGCTTCGATCCCGCATTTGCTGCGCTGCGCGCCGACAAGGCGTTCCGCGACGCGGTCGGCCTCGATCGCCCGCCGGCGACGGTGTACGAGCACGTCATGGGCTTCGGCGGCCAGTGGGAGCAGACGGGGACGAGCTGCGACAAGGCCGAGGTGCACCTGAGTCTCGCGCGCGACCGCAGCTTCAAGCTCAGGGTCAAGACGACGTGTGAAGGGCAGGGGTTCGATATCCCCTTCAAGGGGACGTGGCAGGTCGGTCCGGACAACAGGGGGATCGTCCTCGCGCTACCCCCGGCGAAGGGCAAGGCCGCGACCGCGAAGGACGAGGCGCCGTGCACCCTTACGAAGGTGGGAGAAGAAGACAGCCTGCACTGTGATCTCGGTAACGACATCGATTTCACGGTGCTGCCCACGCGTCGGTAGATTTTCGAACGCCCCGCAGGTCTTGGGTCACTAATTGCGAACCCCAGGCTATGCTGACGCGAGTGAAGCGGGACACGACGGGCACCCTTGCGGCCCTCGACCCGGCCGACGAGGCCGACCTCATCGCGCGCTGCCGCGCCGATGAGCGGTCCGCTCACGACGAGTTCTATCACCGCTTCCGCCGCCAGGTCGCCGGCAACCTCTACCGCGTGCTCGGCGATCGCAGCGATCTCGACGACCTCGTCCAGGAGGTCTTCGTCATCGCGTTCCGCGGGCTCGAGCGGTTCCGAGGCGACGCGCGCCTGTCGACGTGGCTGTACCGCATCTGCGTCAACGTCGCGCTCGGCCGCATCCGCACGCGCAAGCGCCGGCCGGCCGCGATCGGCATGGCCGATCTCGACAGCGCGGCCGTCGATCCGTCGCTGAGCGAGCGCCCGGAGACGCCCGCGCAGTCGCTCCAGCGCCGCCAGGATCAGGAGCGCGTCTACCGCGCGCTCGAGGTGCTCGCGCCGAAGAAGCGGATCGTCCTCTACCTGCACGAGATCGAGGGCCTCGACCTCAAGGAGATCGCGTACCTCGTCGAGAGCAATCCGGTCACCGTGCGGACGCGCCTGTTCTACGCGCGCAAGGAGTTCTACAAGGCCCTCGAGGAGGCGGCCGAGTGATGGGCCACGTCGCTCCTCACAAGTGGGCCGACGCCTGGAAGGGCCGCCTCGCCGAGAGCGAGGTCGCGGCGATGGATCGCCACGCCGAGAAGTGCGCGCGCTGCTCGAAGGCTCGCGACCGCATCACGCGGACCTCGTCGGCGACGTTCACCGCGATCAAGAACGCGCCGGTCCCCGAGGTCGCGTGGGACACCGTGCGCGCGAAGGTGCACTGGGAAGTCTCGTCGGCGAAGCGCAGCGGCAAGGTTCCCAAGCTCCCGCGCACGAGCCGCGTCGGCTGGATCGCGGCCGTCTCCGCTGTCGGCGCCGCGGCCACCGCGATGCTCCTCACCGGTCCTGCCGTCGTCCCGACGCCGTCGTCGCCCGCTCCGACCGTCGCCCACGCCGCGCCGGCGCCCGCTCCCGCGCCGGTCGCGCCGCTCGCCGGCATGGTCAGCCGCGTCTCGGGCGAGGTGATGATCGACGGCGTGCGCCGCAACGACCTGTTCGATCGCGCGCTCGGCCCGGGCACCGTGATCGCGACCGCCGACGGCCGCATCGACGTCCAGTTCGGCGACCACAGCGCGTTCGCGCTCGGCCCGCGCAGCAAGCTCGAGCTGCGGCGCTTCGATGCGTCGGAAGTGCGGCTCGTCGTCGACGGCACGGTCGATGTCGAGGTCGCGCCGCGGGCGGCCGGTCAGCGGTTCCTCGTCGAGGCGGGCGCGCAGACCGTCGAGGTCCGCGGCACGCAGTTCCGCGTCGTCCACGATACGAACGGCACGCGCGTCTCCTGCCGCCACGGTCTCGTCGCCGTGCGCGACCACGCCGGCGAAGCGCTCGTCGGCGCGGCCAGGAAGGTCGACGTGACGAGCGCCGTCGACGCGACGAAGGTCGCCACGCTGTCGACCTCCGAGCTCGCGCAGCTCGCCGAGGCGACGCCCGTCACCACGCCGCTGTGGCTCGACGATCTCGCGCATCGCAGCTCGGTCCTCGAGCTCGCGGCGAGCGTGCATCGCGACGTGCGGGTCGACGGCGTCGAGGTCGGCGAGGCGCCGCTGCGTGTCCGCGTGATGCCGGGCCGCCACACCGTCGAGATGGCCGATGCCTCCGGCCGCTTCCACCGCGCCGGCTGGGTCGATGCGCAGGCCGCCGAAGCCTCGCGCCTCGACGTCGCGGTGGCCGAGCCGACCGCGCCGGCCGCTCCGACGCCCTCGACCTCCGCCCGCCGCCGGGAGCTCGCCACCGGCATCGCCGCGAATCGCACGAAGCTGTCCCGCTGCACGCGCGCGGCGGCGAAGTCCGGCATCGAGGACCTGTCGGTCCAGATCGAGATCTCCGTCGATGCGAGCGGCGCCGTGCGCTTCTTGAACGTCGACTCCGACCTCACCTCGGTCACCCAGGCGTGCATCCACGACGCACTGGCTCAGATCCAGTTCGGGGCCGGCACTGCAGCGACCTGGCACGAGCGCATCGATCTCTAGCCGGGTTCTGGTAGAACACCGGTGCCGTGAGCCCAGCCTGGGTCGGACACCTCCGAACTCTGATCCGCAGCAGCATTGCGTCGCTGGTGTCGCTCGCGATCGAGCTCGGGCTCGTGCAGCTGTTCGACGTGCTGAACGTCGAGCCGGTGATCTCGTACGTCGTCGTGCTGATCCTCGGCACGATCATGACGTTCGCCGGCAACAAGTACTGGGCGTTCGAGGCGTCACAGACCGGCCGCACGGTGACCGAGGGCTCGCGCGCGCTCGTCGTGTTCGGCGGGAGCTTCGTGCTGAACACCGCGCTGTCGTCGTTCGGCAGCTACGTGCTGCACCTCAAGCCGGTGCTCGCGTTCCTCGGCTCGCAGGCCGTCGTGTGGCTCGGCTTCAACTACCCGCTGAACCGCTGGTGGGTGTTCCGCCAGCCTCAGAACCTGACGCCGACGTAGAGCCGCGCGCTGCGGTACTCGCCGTCGGAGAGCGTCTGCGGCGCGTAGAGGTACGCGGCGCCCGTCAGCGGCACGGTCTTCGGTTGATCGAGCGAGCGGCCGCCGATGCGCAGGTCGCCGCCGACGACGAGCCCGCCATCCGCGCGGTACTCGAGCGCGAGGCCGCCCTCGACGTGGTAGCCGCTGACCTGCTCGTAGGTCGAGCTCGCGTTGTCGAAGCCGGCGCCGGCGAGGATCATCGGCACGAGGTGATGCCCGGCGCCGAGGTCGAGCGCGAGCAGCGCCGTGCCGGTGCGGATATCGGTGCCGCTCGAGTCGGTCTGGATGCGCTGCAGCTCGAGCTGCGCGCCGAGGCGCGGGTTGAGGCCGAGGCGGCCGAAGATGTTGAGCGTCGTGTTCGGGTCGGCGTTCGCGTCGACCTTGCTCTGCGTGATGCCGTAGGCGGCGCCCACGGTGATCGGGCGCGCGGAGGCCAGCGATGGAACGAGCAGGGCGAGCAGGACGAGCCGCATCACCTGGCGCACAGCACGTGCCGTGCCCGCGCAACCCCGCGGAACGCCGGGCGCGCTCCTCGGAAAACTGTGAGGCGGTCCCGCTGGCCCCTCGGATCGCATGGAACCGGAGGGCGCGGTGCCACCTAGGCGAGCGCGTGGGCGATCTTCTCGGCGGCGCGCGTCGCGAGCGCCATGATCGTGATCTGCGGATTGACCCCGAGCGACGAGGGAACCGCCGCGCCATCGACGACGTACAGGCCCGGCGTGTCGTGGACCTGGTGGTCGCCGTTGACTACCGAGTGGGCCGGGTCCGAGCCCATCCGCGCGGTGCCGAGCGGGTGATACGCGGACAGGTCGAGGTCCCACGCGCGGAGGTTCGCCCGGCGCAGGCGCACGAGGTCATCGGGCGACTCGAGCACCTCGAAGCCGGCGATCCCGGTGTGGACGCGCCGCGCGCCCGACGCGAAGAACACCTGCGCGAGCACGTCCATGCCGCGCTTGATGTGGGCGACGTCGCGCTCGGTGAGCCAGTAGCGGATCACCGGCTGGCCGCGGACCGACGAGACGGAGCCGCGCGACGTGTCCTCGATCATCAGGCCGAACGACGCGACGTGATCGAACGACTCCGCGAGCCGCACCAGCTCCGGGCCGATCAGCTGCGTCATCGACATCGTCATCTCGAGCGGGACGGCGGCGCCCTCGTAGAGGATCCCCTCGTCGTGTAGCTCGTGGATCGAGTAGCCCTGCGGGATGCCCTTCCAGCCGAGGATCTGCTCGTCGTACTCGGCGAGCGCGCCCGATGCGGGGTGGATCGACAGGTTCTTGCCGAGCTGGCCCGACGCGAGGCCGAGCTTGTTCTGCTCGAGGACGAGCGGCGTCATGATCGAGCCGCACGCGATCACGACGGCCCGCGAGCGGATCGTCAGCGTGTGATTATCGTACGTGCGCGCGACGATGCCGCGGGCGCGCCCGCCCTCGACGATCACGCGCGTCATCTTCGCCGACGCGAACACCTCGGCGCCCGCCTTCAGCGCGAGCGGGATGTACGAGACGTTCGTCGAGCGCTTCGCATCCGTCGGGCAGCCGAAGCAGCACACGCCCTGGCCGTCGCACGCGGGCGCGTTGCGGCGCAGCGGGCCGTGCTTCGTGAAGCCGAGCGCATTGCAGCCGCGCTCGATCACGCGGCCGTTGCCGCCGAGCAGGTCCTGCTTCGCCGGCGCGACCTCCAGCACCTCCTCGACGCGGTCGAAGTACGGCGCGAGCCCCTCGGGACCGAGCTCGTGGAGGCCGAGCTCGTGCTGCCACTTGTGCAGCACGCGATCCGGCGTGCGGTAGCAGGTGCCGGAGTTGACGGTCGTGCTGCCACCGACGGTCTGGCCGAGCGGGATCAGGATGCCGACGTTGCCGATCGAGAACGTCGAGCCGCCGCGGCGATACAGCTTCTGCTGCATCTCGAACGACCTGCCCGTGAAGTCGGTGCGATCGAAGTAGCGGCCTTCCTCGACGAACACGACCGCGAGGCCTTGCTCGGCGAGCTCGCGCCCGACGACCGCGCCGCCCGCGCCCGTCCCGACGACGACGACATCGCACTCGAGCGCGAGGTCCCCGCCGAGCTTGCCGCCGTCGTGCATGCGGTCGCGCATGTACGCGGGCTTCGCCTCGGCCTTCGGCTTCGCGATCTCGTAGACGCAGCCGAGCTGCTTGTAGAGCCCCGGATCGTCGAAGTGGGCGATCTTGAGCGGGCTGATCAGCGCGCGCAGCATCAGCCGGCGAATCGCATCGCCCTTGCGCCAGCTCTCGAGCACGGCGAGCCGCTTCTCGGGCTTCACGCGCGAGAACGGACGCTGCTCGCTGATCCACGCCTGCGCGTCGAGCGCCGCGATCAGGCCGCCGAGACCGCGCTGGAGCGGCGAGGGCAGGCGATCGACGAGGCTCTCGACCTTGGCGACCGTGTCAGCGCCGGCGGCCGGGATGTAGCGCCCCTGGGGGAGCGCGGTCTGGGCGATCGCGACGAGGGTGTCGTGCTGTTTGGAGGAGAGCCTGCCCACACCTGCACCCTACCGGAATTGGTCCGACCATTCAACCCGCGAGAATCACCGAGCGAACGTGCCGTCGAGAAGTCCATACGTGGCCGTGAGTTGCGCGCCGATGAACAGCGCGCCGCGGTCCTCCGCGACCTGGGCCGCGAGCCGCACGCCGCTCGCCTGGTTGAGCCAGTACGTGAAGCCGAGCTCGCCGTCGACGCGCAGCTCCTTGTCGCTGTTCATCAGGTCGTCGCTCGACAGCATGACGTCCGCACCGACGTCGAGCGCGCCGAACGGATCGCCATGCTCGCCGTACGTGAAGCGCGTCATGCGCGCGGTCGCGCCCGCGGCCCACGGCGACGGCGCGCCATCCGGCGCGAACAGCCGCAGCCGCGCGTACGCGCTGCCGGCGATCTCGAGCTTGTCGTCGTCGAGCTGCGCGCCGTAGCCGGCGTTCGCGAGCAGCTGCTCGACGCGGCCGTTCGCCGTGTTGTTATCGGGCCGATCGAGGTAGCCCTCGCCGAACGTGAGGTTCGCGTCGAAGCCGCTCGGGCGCACGAACAGCTGCGTGTCGCGCAGCACGTTGACGATCTCGTACGTCAGGCCCGCGTCGGGCTCCGACAAGAGGATTCCTGCCTCGCGCAGGATCGCGACGGTCGCGACGAGCTGGCGATAGCCACTGCGCTCGCCGCGCAGCGCCCACCACGTCAGCTGCAGCTTCTTCGACGTCGCGGCGTCGATCGGCTTGCCGAGCGCGCGGTTGTTGTCGAGCGCGTGGGCGAGGCGGCGCACGCGGATCTGCGCGCCGATGTCGAGCAGGCGGCCGTAGCCGCCGCCGAGCGCGACCTGCAGGTCGCCGTACGTGTGCGTGAACTTCACGGCGTTGCCGTTCTGGTCGACGTCGCTGACGTAGTCCATCTGCAGGCCGACCGCGGCGCGCCCGATGCCGTAGAGCTGGCCCGAGTAGAACCGCGCCTCGCCGTCGCCCTGCGCGACGACCTCGGCCCCGCGCTGCTGCGAGCTGCCGGGCGCGTTGATGAGGCCGGTGACGACGTGAACATCCGCGTCCGTGCCCCACGCCATCTTCTCGCGCTCGACGCGCCTGGCGTAGCTGCCGGCCACATCGGCATCGAACGACAGCCGCTTGCGGAGCGTGTCGTAGCCGAACGCGGCCGTGCCGCCGGCGAACGTGACGCGCTCGTAGCTCGCGAGCGTGTCGTCGGACAGCTCGGGCAGCGGCGGCACGTCGGTCGGCGCCTTCTCCGCGCCGAGCAGGCTGCTCGTCGTGTCGCGCGTCGCGGTGGTGGTGGTCGTGGCCGGCGTGGTCGTCGTCGTGTCGGGCGGCGGCGCGAGGTCGGGCGCCGTCTTGTCGGGCGGGGGCGGCGGCGGGGCCGCGGTCGCCGATGCGCCGAGCTTCGCGAGCGCCTTCTTCGCGAGGTCCTTCTGGTGCGGATCGCGCGCCGGGTCGGCGACGATCTTCTGCAGCGTCGGCACCGCGCTCGGATCGCCGAGGTTGCCGAGGCCCTCGATCGCGGTCTCGCCGATGATGTCGAACGTCTCGCTCTCCGCGAGCTTGATCAGCTCGGGCACCGCGCGCTTGTCCTTGCTCTGCGCGAGCTTCTTCGCGGCGTCGCGGCGCTTCTCTTTCCAGGCCGGGCGGTCCATGTCGGACGGCTGGTTCTCGATCAGCTTCACGAGGCCGGCGACGTCCGTGTCGGCGTACGCGACGCTGCACAGCAGCGCCACGAGGATCAGCTTCTTCATCTACTGATCTCCGAGGAGCAGGCAGTGCATCTGGTTCGTGTTCGGCTGGTCGGGCGAGCCGTCGACCTTGAGCGCGTCGCAGCTCGATGCCGCGATGCAGTCGATCACGAGGGCCTGGCGATCCGCGGTGAGGCGGTCGATGCCGTCGACACAGCGCTTCCAGTCGAAGTTGTTCGCGGAGTCGAGCGGGATCGCCGCGCAGTCGACGAGCCGCCAGCACGCGCCTTCGCTCGTGTGCGGAGCGTCGGGGCAGTCGGTCAGCACGCCGCCTTGCGCGCAGCTGGCCCGCGCGCCGTCGGTCGTGTCGTCGCCGGCGTTACAGGCCGCCAGCAGCAACAGAAGGCTAAGGCTTCTCATCGGATCGCATAGTATCGCGATCCTTCTTGCGAACCAGATTTCCAACCGGGACGTCGGGCAGGCTCTGCGCGACGAGCTCGGCGATGTCGAGCACCTGGATCTTCTCCTCGACGTTGCGCTGCTTCATGCCGTCGGTGAGCATGATGTTGCAGAACGGGCACGCGACCGCGACCGCTTCCACCTGCGCGTCGATGATCTCGTCCGTGCGGTTGAAGTTGACGCGCTGGCCCTCGTGCTCCTCCATGAACATCCGGCCGCCGCCGGCGCCGCAGCAGAAGCCGTGGCGCTTGCTGCGCACGAGCTCGGTGACGTTCGGCACGCCGACGGCCTTGATGACATCGCGCGGCGCATCGAACTCGCGGTTCCAGCGGCCGAGGTAGCAGCTGTCGTGATAGGTGATCGTCCCGACGGGCGACTTGTCACTCTTGAGCGCGCCGCTCTTGTACAGGTGATCGATCAGCTGCGTGTGGTGGACGACCTCGAAGTCGCCGCCGAACTGCGGATAGTCGTGCCGCAGCGTGTGCAGGCAGTGCGGGCAGCTCGTCACGACCTTCTTGGCGTTCGCCGCCTTCAAGGTCTCGACGTTCTGCTCGGCGAGCATCTGGAACAGCATCTCGTTGCCGGTGCGGCGCGCCGGATCACCGGTGCACGCCTCGCTGTGGCCGAGCACCGCGTAGCTGACGCTCGCCGCGTTGAGCACCTTCACCATCGCGCGCGTCTGCTTGATGATGCGGCTGTCGAACGCGCCCGCGCACCCGACCCACAGGATGTACTCGGGATCCGGGTTCTCCTCGATCGTCGGGACGTTGAGGTCCTTCGCCCAGTCCATGCGCTGGTCGTTGGCGATGCCCCACGGGTTGCTCTGGCGCTCGATGTTGCGGAACGTGCGCTGCAGCTCGCCCGGCGTCTTCTCCTGCTCGAGCACCAGGTTCTGGCGCATCTGCAGGATCTTCAGCGGGTGCTCGATGAAGACCGGGCACACTTCCTGGCACGCGCCGCACGTCGTGCACGCCCACAGCGTGTCCTCGGCGATGCGCCCGCCGGTCATCTTCGGCATGTTCTCGAGCTCGTGCTTCGCGCCTTCGAGCTGGCTCTTGGCGAACACGAGGTCGGGGTGCGGGTGCGCGTCGTCGTAGCCGTTCGCGGCCGCGTAGTCGGAGAGCGACGCGATGTCCTTCTCGAGGCCTGCGATCTGATCGCGCAGCTCGACGCGATCGAGCATCTCGTACCGGATGTCGTGCACGAGCTGCATCGGCGACAGGTTCTTGCCCGTGTTGTACGCCGGGCAGTAGTTCGTGCAGCGCGCACACTCGGTGCACGCGTACGTGTCGAGCAGGCTCTTCCACGAGAACTGCTCGAACTTGCCGACGCCCCACTGATTCTCGTCCTCGAGGTTCAGCTTCGGCAGATCCATGCGGCGCGCGCTGCGGTTGCGCGTCGCGATGTTCGGCAGCGCGCCGAGCAGGTGGATGTGCTTGGAGTAGGGCAGGTAGTTGAGGAACGTCAGCAGGATGAGGACGTGCAGCCAGTACGCGATCATCGCGCCGCGCGCGGCGTGGGTCGCCGGGAGCCAGCCCGCGATCATGTTCGAGATCGGCAGGTAGCTCGCGCTGTGCCCCGAGCCCGCGATCTCGTACGCGTGCATGAGGAAGTGCGACAGCATCAGGCTGCCGATCGCGCCGAGGATCAGCCCGGCATCGAGGTTCATCGGGATCAGCCGCGGCTTGACGACGATGCGCCGCGTGAACGCCCACAAGATCATCGCGAGGACGATCAGGTTCATCACGTCGATCGCGGTGTAGAGCGGCTTGTAGACGACGCCCGGCAGCAGCGCGAGCGACACGCCGGGGAGCACGCCGCTGACGAAGACATCGAGCGTCGCGATCGTGATGATCAGGAAGCCCCAGAAGATGAAGAGGTGGTGCCAGCTCTTCCGGTGCTGCGGGCCGACCTCGGCGACCTTCTTCTGGCCGAAGAAGTAGACGCCGATATCGACGATGCGCGCGCCGATATCATCGAGGCGCGGTCGCGGGTCAGCGACTCCCGCGAAGACCGCGCGTCCAAAGATCCAAGTCGTGCGGGCGAAGAACGCCAGCGACGCCGCGAGCAGGAGGATGAAGATGACCTGGGTCACGACGCATCGAGTCGTACCATGCGCACACGCGGATTGTCATTGCGCCCCGAGCCCTTGACGTAGTGATCGCGACCCGTTGTCGCAGCGCTCCGAACCCGTCATGGTGTGAAGACCACCCGCAATGGCCGACAACGCCAACATCCTGGTCGTGAGCGACCTCCACTTCGGGGAGGAGCTCCTTCCGGGCGCGACGGCCGAGCGCCGCCGTGCGGTCGACCTGGGCGCCGAGGCCTTTCGCGATTTCCTTCGCCATCACGCGGTCCGGCGCATCGATGGCCGTCCCTGGCGCCTGGTCATCGCGGGCGACCTGTTCGACTTCATGTCGGTGGTCGTTCCCCCGACCCGCGATCTTCCCGCCCGCTCGGCCGATGAACGCCGCTTCGGCCTCTCGCGCGGCATCCGAGCCGGCGTCACGCGCATCGCGCGCATCTGCGAGAACCACAAACCGCTCCTCACCGAGATGGCCCGCTTCGCGGCCGCGGGCCACTCGATCGACATCGTGGTCGGCAACCACGACATCGAGCTGCTCGACCCGGGCACGGTCGCCGAGCTCGACCGCCACCTCCGCGCCGCCGGCGCCGACGACCGCGCCGCGTCCCGTATCCGCGTCGTCCCCTGGTTCGTCTACGTCCCGGGCGTCGCGTGGATCGAGCACGGCCACGTCTACGACGAGGGCTGCAGCTTCGAGTTCAACCTCGCCCCGTGCGACCCCAAGGACGGCAAGCTCGTCTACAACGCCGACTACGCGGCCACGCGCTACCTCGCCGCCTCCGTGCCCGAAATCGATCCGCACGGCATCGAGGAATGGTCGTTCTGGGGCTACCTGCGCTTCGCCTGGGACCAGGGCGCGCGCTCGTTCGGCCGCCTGCTCGTCGCCTACACCCGCTTCTCGTGGTCGCTGATCGCGGCGCGCGCGCTCCACCAGTCGCTCCGCCGCCGCGACCGCCGCCGCCGCGCGCACCGCGAGCGTCTCTCGCAGGTCGCCGCCGACGGCGGACTCCCCGTCGACACCGCACGCGCGATCGATCGCCTCGCCCGCACGCCGCTCACGGTCAGCTGGCGCCGCCTCGGCCGCATGCTGCAGCTCGACCGCTTCGCGAACCTCATCCTCACCGTGCTCGCGATCCTCGTCATGCTGATCGCGCTGCCGCTCCCCTTCGCGCTGCTCGGCTCGGCCGGCGCCCTCCTGATCGCCCACGGCGTGCAGCGCTGGCTGGGCAAGCACCTCGTCACGTCCCAGCTGCCGATGCGCGCGGTCCCGCAGCGCCTGCGCAAGCTGATCGACGCGCCGGCGGTCGTCTTCGGCCACACGCACGACCCGCGCTGGCAGCCGCTGCGCGGCGGCGGCGTCTACGTCAACTGCGGCACGTGGCTGCCCGCGACGCGGCCCGGCCTGCGCCGCAGCTTCACCCACGTGCTGATCCAGCCGCGGACCGGCGTGCTGCCGCTGGTCGAGCTGCGCCAGTGGCGCGAGGGCGGCTCGCAGCCATTCGACGCGAGCGCGGATCTCGGCGCGGGCGTGACGGCGCCGGGCGCGGCGCACGCGGTGATCGACTGGACGGAAGTGGCGTAGCGCTCGCGGCGCCGCGGCGGCCAGGGCGCGGGAACGGGAACAGGAGCGGGAACGGGAACGGGAACGGGAACAGGAGCGGGAACGGGAACGGGAACAGGAGCGGGAACGGGAACGGGAGAACGGGAACAGGAGCGGGAACGGGAACAGGAGCGGGAATGCCAACCGCAACCGCAGCCACAGAGCCGTCGTGCGCGCGGCCCACGTGCCCTCCGCTCGGAGCTCTCGCCCGGCTCGGCGCTTGCGCATCGCACCGCGCCAGCTCGCGCGGTGGTCTCCACATGATCAGCGCGCGCTCGACGTGCGCTCGCTGTCACGGCGCGTGCGCGCGCCATCGCTTCGGGCGAGAGAGCTCCTCGCTCCGGGAGGCCCGAAGGACTCCAGGGGAGAGAACCAGGGCGTGTGCTGCCAGGGCGTGTGCTGCCAGGGCGTGTGCTGCCAGGGCGTGTGCTGCCAGGGCGTG
>CAYUNM010000064.1:0-127 GCA_964446175.1 uncultured Kofleriaceae bacterium | reverse complement strand
TGCTGCCAGTGCCCGTGCTGACCGGTGCCGAGCTCTCGCGTGCCCCCCCCCAACCAGAACCCGTGTGAGGAGAACCACAATGCTAATCGCCTACACCGTCGCGCTCGATCTCATTCGCCAGCTGCGT
>CAYUNM010000063.1:20911-49457 GCA_964446175.1 uncultured Kofleriaceae bacterium | reverse complement strand
GAGCAGGCTCGCGACCAACAGGCTCGCGACCAACAGGCTCGCGACCAACAGGCTCGCGACGAGCAGGCTCGCGCCGATGCGGCGCGACGCGCCGCCGGCCAGCTGACGCGCGGCGAGGCCGTGCAGCTGCTCGATGCAGTCTCGCACGACCTGCGGCCCATGCCGATTCGCGGCGAGCGTCGCGCCGCCCCCACTTCCCCCACGACGAAGGACTGGTGACCCATGAGACTCCGCACTTCCACCGCTCTCGTGCTCGCCGCGCTCGCGGCCGTACCCGCTGCGTCGTACGCGACAGCGCCGGCACCCACCGCCGAGGCACGTCTGTCGGCATCGCAGCTGAACGTCGGCGAGCCCGCGTCGCTGTCGGTGACCGTCGCCGACGAGGCGACGCCGCCTGACGTCAAGATCGCGAACGCGCGCGTCCGGTTTGCCGGGCAGTCGCAGCAGACGACGATCGTCAACGGAGTCGCGCACCAGGCGCAGACGTTCGTGTACCGCGTCGTGCCGACCGCGCCGGGCGCACTCGATGTGCCGGCACTGCCGGTCGCGACCTCGCACGGCGTGGCGATGACCGCGCCGATTCACGCGACGGTCGCAGCGACCACGGCAGCGGGAACGCCCACCGGCGCGGCGGCGGGCGCGACGGCGAGCACGACGGCGGGCGCGGCGGCGGGCACGACGGCGGGCACGACGGCGAGCGCGAGCGCACCCACGCGCGCGGATGGCGCGCACGCGATGCTGCGCGTCGAGCTGCCGGCGAAGAAGCTGTGGGTCGGCCAGGCGGTGCCGGTCACCATCCGCGCGTACTTCCGCGCGGGGACCGCTGCGACCCTCGACGGCCAGCCGGCTGTCACGTCCGATGCGTTCACGCTGTCGCAGCTGAGCGACAAGCCGGCGCAGCACGAGGTGGAGCTGCGCGGCGAGCGGTGGCTCGAGGCGGTATGGACCGGCGTGCTGTCGCCCGCGAAGGCGGTGCATGGGGCGGTTGGCGTGAAGCTGCCGGTCGAGCTCGCGTATCGCGAGCGCGTGCAGCGGCCGCATCGCACGTTGCGCGACGTGTTCGGGGATGATCCGTTTGCCGATGATCCGTTCGCGTCGCAGTTCTTCGATCAGGAGGACGCGTTCGCGGACATGTTCGACGAGGGCGCGCTCGAGCAGCGGCACGTGGATCTGGAGGCGTCGGCGGGGAACGTGATCGTGGCGGAGCCGCCGGCGGCGGGGCGGCCGGCCGGGTTTGCCGGCGCGGTCGGGTCGTTCGCGCTGACGATGGATGCGCCGGCGGATGGCGCGCGCGTCGGCGAGCCGGTGACGCTGACCATGCGCGTGACCGGCAGCGGCAACTTCGATCGCGTGAACGTCGCGGGCGTGCCGGAGGGCGATGGGCTGAAGACGTACGGCGTGAAGGCGACCGTGCAGCCGGATGGCTCGAAGGTGTTCGAGCAGACGATCGTGCCGACGCGCGCGGGCGCGGTGACCTTGCCCGGCGTGGAGCTCGCGTACTTCGATCCGGCCGCGAAGCAGTATCGGGTCGCGAAGACGCAGCCGGTGACGCTACAGGTCGCGCCCGGTGCGGCGACGGCGGGCCTCGACGCGACGGCCGCGCCTGACATGGCTCCGAACGAGACCATGCCCGGCGCGCTGCACGCGAGCCTGGTGCCGCTCGTGTTGCGGCCGGAGGCGTGGGCGGTGCCCGGGTTCGCGCTGCTCGTCGCGCTGGCGCTGGCGGGTGCGGGCGTGTGGAGGCGCAGCTCGGTGCGGCGCGCGCGGGCGCGGCAGGCCGAGGTGGACCGCGCGGTCGGGGAGGCTCGCGAGGTCATGCGGGCGGCGGCGCGGCGCGGGGATGCGCCGGCGTTCTTCGCGGCGGCGCGCGCGGCCGTGCAGCGGCGGCTCGGGGCGGCGTGGGGAATCGCGCCGGAGGCGGTGACGCCCGCGGACGTCGCGGCGCGCCTGCACGACGACGAGCTGATCGCGCTGCTCGAGCACGCGGATCGCATCACGTACGCGGGGAACGCCGCGTCCGAACCACTCGATCGCTGGCTGGCGCTCGCGGATCGCCAGCTCGCACACCTGGAGGCAGCATGATGTTCCGGATCTTGTTCGCGCTCGCGCTCGTCGCGGGCACCGCGTCGGCCGACGATGCGTTCGTCGCCGGCAACCAGGCCGCGATGCACGGCGATGCGAAGGCGGCGGCAGCCGCGTTCGAGCGCGCGCCGCGGTGGTCCGCCGCGACGCTGTTCGACCTCGGCAACGCGTATGCGAGCGCCGGCGATCGCGGCCGCGCGATCCTCGCGTACGAGCGCGCGCGCGTGCTCGCGCCTCGCGACGCGGCGATCGCGCACAACCTCGCGCGCGTCCGTGCGGAGGCCGGCATTGGCGCGCCCGCACCGGGCATGCTCGCGAGCGCGCCGCTGACCAGCGACGACTGGGCGTACCTCGCGCTCGCCGGCATCGTGCTCTCGTGTGCGGGGATCGTCGCGCTCGGCTGGGCGTGGCGGCGCCGCGCCGGCGTGCTCGTCACGGCTGCTGGCGCGCTCGTCGCGACCGGCGCCGTGCTGGCGGCGGCGCGGACCGCGCCGTCACGCGACCGCGCGATCGTGCTCGCGCGCACCGAAGCGCACATCGCCCCGGCCGCGAACGCCGATGCGGTGTTCACGGCGCCTGCGGGAGAGGCGTTGACGATCGCGCAACGCCATGGCGGGTTCGTCCAGGTGCGGGACGGCGAGCGCGCCGGCTGGGTCCCCGCGGAGGCGGTCGAGCCGGTGATTCGCTGACGGCGCTCGGCTTGCAACGATCCTGGTATGCGGCTGCTCCTGGTCGAGGATGACGAGCGCATCGGCGCGTTCGTGCAGAAAGGCCTCGCGCAGGATGGGCACGTCGTGGACTGGGCGCACACCGGGGATGACGGGCTGTCGCACCTCGTGCACAACGGGTACGACGCCGCGATCGTCGACATCATGCTCCCGGGGCGCAGCGGCATCGACGTCGTGCGCGAGGCAAGACGCCGCAACGTCCACACGCCCGTGATCGCGCTGTCGGCGCGCGCGTCGGTCGACGATCGGATCGCCGGGCTCGATGCCGGCGCCGACGACTACCTGACGAAACCGTTCTCGTACGCGGAGCTCGTCGCGCGGCTGCACGCGCTGCAGCGGCGGGCGACGGCGGCTCAGCCGACGTACGAGCTGCGTTACGGCGGCATCACGCTCGACCTGCGCACGCGCCGCGTGACACGCGATGGCCAGCCGATCGCGCTGCAGGCGAAGGAGTTCACGCTGCTCGAGTACTTCCTGCGCAACGCGGAGCGCGTGCTCAGCAAGACGATGATCCTCGAGCACGTGTGGGAGTACGGGTTCGATCCGCAGACGAACGTCGTCGACGTGCTCGTCAGCCGGCTGCGCGCGAAGATCGATCGCGACTTTCCGACGAAGCTGATCCACACGCTGCGGGGTGCGGGGTATGTCCTCCGCGCGGAGTAGCTCGCTCGCGCTGCGGGTGACGGCCTGGTACGTCGGCGTGTTCGTCGTCAGCATCGCGGCGCTCGTCGCGTTCGCGATGCCGGTGCTGCGCGGCGCGTACAACCGCGGCCGGCCCGATGTCGCGGTGCGCGTCAGCGATCGCGCCGGGCGCATGCTGTACGAGCGCGGCGATGTCTCGCAGATGATGAGGGTCGAGGAGACCGGCGCGGTGCAGGTCGAGTACGGCGCGCGGCCCGCGCCGTGGCGCGACGTGCTCGGCGAGCTGCGGCCCGGTGCGCTCGCGCTCGCGGCGGGTGCCCTCGTGCTCGCCGTCGTCGGCGGCTACATGCTCACGCAGCGCGGGCTCCAGCCGGTGCGCGAGCTCGCGGCGACCGCGCGGCGCGTCGTCGAGTCCGGCGATCTCGCGCAGCGCGTCCCCGTGCGCGGCACGCGCGACGAGCTCGACGAGGTCTCGCACCTCGTCAACCGCATGCTCGATCACAACCAGAGGCTGGTCACGGGGATGCGCGATGCGCTCGATAACGTCGCGCACGACCTGCGCACGCCGCTGACGCGCATCCGCGGCACGGCCGAGCTCGCGCTGCGCGGCGACGATGCGGCGGCCCGCGAGGCGCTCGCCGATACGATCGAGGAGTCGGAGCGCGTCCTCGTCATGCTGCGCGCGCTGATGGACATCTCGGAGGCCGACACCGGCATCATGCAGCTGCACCGCGAGCGCGTCGGGCTCGACCGGATCGCGCGCGAGGTCGGCGAGCTCTACGGGCATGTCGCCGAGGAGGCCGGCATCGCGCTGCGCGTCGATGCGGAGCCGGTGTTCGCGCAGGCAGATGCGATGCGCGTGCGGCAGGCGATCGGCAACCTCGTCGACAACGCGATCAAGTACACGCCGCGCGGCGGCACGGTGACGCTGCGCGTGGCGCGCGAAGGCGACGCGGCGGTCGTCACCGTCGCGGACACCGGCGAAGGCATCCCCGCGGAGGCGCTGCCTCGGATCTGGGACCGGCTGTACCGCGCGGAGGCGAGCCGCAGCAAACCGGGCCTCGGGCTCGGACTCTCGCTCGTGCGCGCGATCGCGAAGGCGCACGGCGCCGAGGCGACCGTCGACAGCGCGCCGGGCCGCGGCTCGACGTTCGTGCTGCGGTTCGCGGCCGCCTAGAACGCGACGGCCGTGCCGAGACCGGCGCCCGGATGGGCGACGCCGTCGCGCGGTCCGAACGACACCTGCCCGCGCACCGTGAAGCGGTCCGTGATCTTGTAGGCGACGTCGTACGCGACGTAGAGCCCGATCGCCTGCGTGACCGCACCCGGCAGGTCGGTGCGCACGATCGACGCGCCCATCAGCAGCGGTGGCGCGGTGTCCCACTGCAGGCGCACCCAGCCGGTCGGCCCGAGCGCGCTCATGTACTCGGCGCCGACCTGCAGGCACGAGCGCCACGGCTTGCCGAACGTCAGCTGGCCGCGCGTGTTGCCGCCGAAGCCGTCCTGCGAGACGCCGAGGCCGACGCGCGCGTCGACGAACACCGACGGATGCAGGCGGAGGCGCACCTGCCCGAAGCCGTAGCGCGTGCCCTTGGTCGTCGAGGCGTCCTCCATCGGCGTCGGCGTCTTGCCCTCGATCGCGCCGAACCCGAAGCCGACCTCGTGCAGCGAGCGCAGCACGCGGTGGGTGTAGACGAGCTCGCCGCGCGCGTACTCGTCGGAGAGGCCGTCGCGGTTGCCGAAGTCGTGACCGACGACGTCGAGCGAGACCTCGTTGTCGAGGTTGCCGAGGCGCGCGCGGTCGAGCGTCTCGAGGCGATCGGCGAGCTCGGCCTCGACGTGCACGACGTGTGGATCCGCCGCCGACGCGAAGTGATCCGTCTCGTGGCCCGCGGAATCCGTGCCCGCGATGTAGTACTCGAGGCCCGGTGGCGCGGTCGGCGGCAGCTCGGCGTACCAGCCGCCCGCGCTCGAGCGGTCGAACGGCGTGTCGTGCCACGCCTGCTCGCCGAGCGCGCGGTAGTGCACGACGAGTCTCTCCGCGTACGGCGCGTCGATCATCGCCTCGAGCTCGATCGGCGTGCCGGCGGCCGCGGCGGTCGGCGGCACGTGCACGACGAGCGCGTGCGGCACCGCATCGGCGTACGCCGCGGACGACAACAGCAGCAGTGCGAGGAATGTCTTCATGGCATCACCAATCGAAGTTCATCGCGGCGCCGCCCGAGAAGCCGGCGTGGTTGATGTCGCGCGCCTGATAGCTGACGCGCACGGAGGGATAGAACCAGCCGCCCGCGTGGTAGCCGACGTCGCCGATCAGGCGCACGCCGAAATCCTGCGGCACCGGCTCGTCGGTGACCTGCACCATCACCTGCACGGGGACGACCGGCGCGGGCAGCCAGTGATACGCGGCCTCGAGTAGCGTGCCGACGTGCTCGGTGAACGCGGCGCCGATCGCGAGGTTCGTGCCCTGCTCGTCGCCTAGGCGCAGCCCGAGCTTGGCGCCGAAGCCGGTCGCGAGCTCGCATCCGGTGGTGTCGCGGCCGTGGCAGCGCGAGCCGTCGGAGCCGGGCATCGTGTCGGTCGTCAGGTGACCGACCTGCGGGCGCAGCATGACGTGCACGCTCGGCGTGATCGCGTGCTCGAATTCCGTGTAGACGTACGTGAACTCGACGTGGCGGCACTTGTACACGCCGTTCTCCATGCAGCCGGTCGGGTCGGCGTTGATCACGTCCTTCGGCCCGCCCGTGCCCGACAGCGTGCCGAAGCCGAGGCGCACCGCGTAGATCGGATCGAGGAAGCGGTACTGGAAGTCCGCCTCCGCGAGGTAGTACTGGTCGAAGCCCTTGTTCAGCTTGCCGTCGAAGTCGACGTAGTCGACGTGCATGTCGATGTGCGAGCGATGCGGCGCGGGCGGCGGCTCGATCACCGGGCGGTCGATCGCGATCGAGCCGCTCGCGAGGCGCTGCTGCGTCTCGTCCTCGACGTACCAGTCGACGCGATCGCCAGTGACGAGCGCGGCACCGATCGTGCCTCGCAGGTACGCGTCGCCGTCGCGGCGGAGCCCGGTGCGGCGGTAGCCGGCCGCGCCGCTCGGCTTCGCGAACAGCCACGCCTGCCCCGTCGGCACGCGCTGCAGGAACGCGAGCTCGATGGCCTGATCGGGCACCGCGCGATCGATCGGCCCGACGACGAGCGCATCGTTGCCGGCCGCGACCGCGGCCGCGAGATCGACGACGCGCACGTGGCGACCCTCCGGCTCGGAGTGCTTCGCCGCCTCGATCGCGGCGTCGCGCGCGCGGATCTGGCCCTGCAGGCTCGCGATCTCGCCCTCGATCGCCTTGCGATACGGCGACTCGGCGTCGTCGGCCAGCAGCTTCTGCCAGCGCGCGATGCGCTGCTCCGGTGCGAGCCCGAGCGTGTCCTGCCAGGCCTGGCGCGCGAGCGCCGCGTGATCCGGCCCGCCGGGCGCGCTCGGCGGGATGACGTTCGCGCGGCTCGCGACGACCGCCTCCGCCCACGGATCGACGAAGTGCTTGCGCGACGAGACGAGGCGCACGTTGTCGCCGGCGAGGATCCGCTTCACGAGGTCCTTGTCGGCGTGCGCGACGGCGACGGCATCTCCCGCGCGATCGACGACCAGCGTGCCGAGCGCGAAGTGATCCTTCAGCACCGCGCCCGTGCGCGGATCCTTCGCGACGACCTCGTGCAGCAGCTCGAGCTGGCTGCCGGCACCGACACCGTCCTTCGCGCCGAGGTCGACGTAGATGTTGCCGCCGTCGACAGCGAGCACGACCGGGTCGGCATGCGCGGTCGCGGCGAGCAGGCAAAGAATGAGGAGGCTGCGCATCTAGAACTCCACCGTGGCGCCCGCGCCACCCGTGAATCCGGCGACCTGTTGCGTGCGTGCCGCGTAGCCGACGCGCAGCCCGAGGCGCAGACCGCCACCGACATCGCGGCCGACGTCGTAGTAGAGGCGCACGCCGGGGTCGCGGTTGCTCGCCGGCAGGTTCGTCACCTCCACCGTCGCCGCCATCGGCAGGTGCGGCACGGTCGCCCAGCCGAGGCGGAAGTAGCCATCCGCGCCGACCGACGCGAGGTACTCGCCGCCGACCGCGATGTGGCTGCCCTCGAGTGTGCCGAGCCGCGCCTCGAGGCGGCCGCCCGGGTTGAAGCCGTCCTGCGCGGCGAACACGATCGCGCGCGCGTCGAACCGGATGCCCTCGATCGGCGCGAGGCCGACCTCGAACCAGCCGCCGACCTTGAAGCCGGCGTCGCTCGTGCACGGCGCGGTCGACGGACACATCGTCGCCTGCGTCGTGCCGAGCAGGCGCTCGTAGCCGACGCGGATCTCCTCGAGCGGGTACGACCACAGCCGGTACGAGAAGTCGGCGTCGAAGCGGTAGTACTGGTCGGCGAGGCGCGTGCCCATGACGTTCGTGTGGCCGTAGTCGACCCACTCGCCGGCGGTGTGGATGCGCGACCGGTGCTCGTTCGCGCGGATCGTGTCGCGGATGCGGCGCGCGCTGTCCTCGGGCAGCGCGACCTCCAGGCGGTGCGGCCACTCGGGCGTCGCGAACGCGTGGTCGTTGCCGGCGTCGAGGTAGTACTCGAGCGCGGGCGGCGCGACGAGCGTCGCGGGCACGACGGCGACCCAGTGATCGTCGTCGCGGCGCACCATCTCGAGCGTCTGCCAGGCGCCGCCGAGCGGACGCACGTGCGCGACGAGCGTCGGCGTCGACGACGGCGCCTCGGCGACGAGCTCCACCGCATCACCGGCGAGCGCGTTCGCGGGAGGCACGTGACGTACCGGATCGGCCGAGGCCGTCGCGGTCGCGACGAGCAGGATCAGCATCGTCTTCACCATCGGAACCCCAGTCCGGCGCCTGCACCGAGGCCACCGTGATCGATCGTGCGGCCCTGCCAGGAGCCGCGCAGGAGGACGGACGCGTTCGCGCTCGCGAGCAGCTCGACCTCGGTGCCGAGCTGGACGCCGACGTCGCCGTCGTTCGGCTGGTTCGTCGCGCCGACCGACACGCCGATCATGGCCTGCTCGATCGGCCGCGTGCCGAAGCGCACCTCGCTGAGCCAGCCGACCGAGTCGATCGTGCGGCCGATCAGCGCCAGGTTCGTCCCCTCGCGCTCGCCGACGCGCACCCGCCCCTCGACGCCCATCCCGAACCCGTTGCGGCCCACGCCCGCGATCACCTGGCCACCGGCGGCGAGGTGCACGCCGTCGGCGCTGCGGTCGCCGACCTCGATGTCGGCATAGCCGTAGTGGAAGCCGCTCCTCGGCATCGGGTTGTCGGGCGTCCACGTCTCGTCGGCGTAGCCGCCCTGCCCCGCGTACACGCCGTACCCGACGCCGACCGACTCCACGTGACCCGGCAACCTGTACGTGAAGTCTGTCGTCGCGTGGATGAGGCGATCGGTGTGGTCGCCGCTGCGGCGATCGAGGTTGCCGAAGTCGAGGTAGTCGAATGCGAGGCGCACGCCGGAGCGCATCGGCAGCGGCGCGAGCTTGTCGAGCAGCGGCGGCTCCGCGACGGTGACCTCCAGCGGCTCGCGTGCCGTGCCGAGCGCGACGCCCTGGCGCCCGTCGGGGTGCGACACCTCGACGAAGTAGTCGAGACCGGGCGGCGCGACCACGTCCGCGGGGACGGTGCCGCGCAGGTAGATGTCGTGCTCGCGGACGAGCAGCACGCTGCGGTACGTCTTCGCGCCGCGCGGCCGGTAGTGCAGATACGCGCTGGCGACGCGCTCCGGGTGGTCGAGCACGAACACGAGCGCGAGCGGCTCGCCGGCGGCCGCCGAGGTCGCCGCCGCGTGATCGACATGCACGACCGCCGCGTCCCGCGACAGCTTCGGCGGGCTCAGCTGATCGCGCAGCGCGTGCAGCTCGTCGAGCTCGTGGCGGATGCCCGGCGCGAACGGCGAGCCGGGCCGCATGGAGAGATACCGCTCCCACGCCGCGATCCGCTCGTCGAGCGAGCGCCCGACCTGCGACGAGAAGATGCCGAGCACCTCCGCCGTCTGCGGATCGACGTGCTGCTGCTCGGGCGTCGGCGGCGGAGGATCGGGCCGGTCGATGTAGATCTCGGCGACGTCGCCGACCTGGATCTGCGCCGCCTCGTCGCCGATCACGGCGCGCGACATCACGGCGCCCGCGTCGGTCACGCTCGCCGACGCGATGGGGATCCAGTCGTCGACGGCCGCCTTCGTCACCGGGTGGTGCAGCGCGATCGTCCGCTTGATGCGAAGCGCGCTGCCCGGCTCGACGCCCTTGTCGCGGCCGATGCTGACGTACACCTCGCCCGCCTCGATCTTGATGACCGTGCCCTTCGCGATCTCGTCGTCGGCGCGGACGGCCGCCGGCGCGAGCAGCGCGAGCACGAGGATGGCGCGCTTCACGGAGTCTCCTTCCAGAACGCGGCCCACGGCTCGCTGCTCGTGGTCGGCCGTGGCCGTTCCGATGGCGGCGGTGGTGGCGGCGGTTGCTGCTGCAGCGCCGGTGCCGGCTGCGACGGCAGCGCGACGGCGGGCTGCATCGCGACGGCCGGCGGCCGCGGCTCTTCCGCGGGTAGAGGCGCGCGCGCGGCGAGCTCGGCGTCGTAGCTCTCGAAGTCGCGGTGGCACGCGTTGACGACGTTGTTGCCGTGGATCGCCGACGCCGTGAACACACCGGCGCCGATCAGCGGCAGGACCGCGGCGCCGCCGCTATTCGACGCGACCGACGCCGCGATGATGCCGAGCGTCCCCGCGACCAGCGCGTCGACGACGACCAGCCCCTTCGACGTGTCGCACTGCGGCGGCTTCGCGCGCGGCCGATCCGGGCTCGGTCCGGACAGCGCCATCGAGCAGCCCGACAGCAGGATCAGGAACCAACGCGTCATGGTTCCCATTTGCGGCCGGACCATCGATCCGCGCGACGCGAATCAGCGGCAACGCGCGGAAGCAGGCTGGCAAACCGTGGCGCACGGTGAACGCCGCCGGCAGTTGCCAGGTCTTACGGGATCTCTTTGAGCATCGCGAGGCCCTTGAACACGGCCTCGCGCGTGCGCGCGAACCCGCCCGTGCGGGCGCCTTCGAGCGTCTTCTTCCCCTGCGAACCAGCCTTCTTCGCGCCGAGCATGCCGATGCCGATCGCGACGTTGACCTGGACGTTCTCCGCCGGCGAGCCGAACGCGTCGCACAGGATCTCGCACGCATCGGGCAGCGCGTTGATCAGCTCGAGGATGCGCCGCGCGTGCGTCTCGTCATCGGTCTCGAGGCCCTTGAGCAGCCCGGTCAGCACGCGCGTCTTGCGTGGCGCGAGCACGCCCGCGACTGCCCTGCCGACCTCCGCATCCCCGCGCAGCGCCCCGACGAGGTAATCGACGATCTCCTTCACCGCGTCGTCGCCGAGCTTGTCGATCGCCTGCGCGGCCGCGATGCGCACCTTCGGATCGTCGTCGCGCATCAGCACTCCGAGCGAGAGCGCAGCTCCGCGCGCCGCCGCGCCGAGCACACCCAGCGCCGTCGCCGCGTTCGCGCGCACGATCGACCGCCCGTCCTGCGTGTACGCGATCAGCGAGCCGACCTCGAGCTTCGCCGGATCGGTGAACGCGGCTGCCTCGAGGTACCGCGTCTCGAAGCCGTCGACGGCCGGCACCTCCGGTCCGCTCGCCTTCGGACCGTCGAGGACCTCGAGCGCGGCGCGCACCGCCTCGCGCGTGCGAGCGTCGCCGCCCGTGCGCGCGCCCTCGAGCGCCTTGCGCCCCTTGCCGACGCGGCTGCCGAGCATCGACAGCCCGAGCGCCGCGTTGACCTGCACGTTGACCGCGGGGCTCGCGAACGCGTCGACGAGGATCTCGGCCGCATCCTCGAACACGCCGAGCAGCTGACCGATGCGCCGCGCCGCCGCGACCTTGTCCGTCTCGAGCCCGCGCACGAGCGCGGAGATCATCTTCGCCTTGCGCGCCTTGATCACGCCGGCGCACGCATCCGCGACCTTGTCATCGCTATCGCCGAGCGCGCGCACGAGATCATCGCCGACCTCGACGACCGCCGCATCACCGAGCTTGTCGAGGGCGGCCGCGGCCGCCGCCCGCACGCGCGGCGAGTCATCGCGCAGCAGCACCGCCAGCGAGCGCGCCGCACCGGCCGCCGCCGGACCGAGCACGCCGAGCGCGGTCGCCGCGTTCGCGCGCACGCTGTCGCGCCCGTCCGTCAGGTGCTGCGCGAGATCGCCGACGCCGACCGCCTCGATCGCCGCCTTTCCCTTCTCGAGCTCGCCGGCCGTCAGCACGCGCTCCTCGAAGCCGTCGATCGCGACCGCCTTCGGTCCGACCGGCCCCTTCGGCGCGAGCATCTCGAGCGCGCGGCGCACCGCCTCGCGCGTGCGCGCATCGCCGCCGGTGCGGTTGTCGAGCAGCGTCTGCATGCCGCGCCCGACCTTGTCCGCCCCGAGCATGCCGAGCGCGAGCGCCGCATTGACCTGCACGTTGACCGCCGGGCTCGCGAACGCCTCGACGAGCGCATCCGCCGCCCCCGGCAGCTTCGCGAGCAGCTCGCCGACGCGCCAGCCGCCCGGCTCGCTGCCCGTCCCGAGTCCCTCGACGAGTGCGTCGCGCGCCCTCTCGCCCAGATCCGCGAGCGTCTCCGCCGCCGCCTCCGCGACCTCCGCTTCCTTGTCGCCGAGCGCGCCGACGAGATCCGGCGCCGCGTCCACCGCCGCATCGCCGAGCTTCGCGAGCGCCTTCGCGACATCGCGCCGCACCGCCGCGACGCTGTCCCGCATCAACAGCCCCATCGCCTTCGCCGCGCGCGCCGCCTTCGCGCCCTTCACGGCCAGCGCACGCGCCGCGTTGATGCGCACGTGATCGCGCCCGTCCTGCAGCGCGACCATCATCTGATCGACGTCGATCACATCCGCGTACTCGCGCAGCTCCGACGCGCTCAGCTTCCGCTCCTCGAAGTCCGGGATGTTCTTCGGTAGCGCGTCCACCGCCACCGTCTTCTCGCGCGCGACGATCGCGAGCATCGCCTGCTTCGCCGCCGTCCGCGTATCCGGCACCGGATCGCCCTGCTCGATCGCCTCGAGACAGCGCAGCGCAGGCTCCGGATCCGCCTTGCCCCACCGCCCGAGCCCGACGATCGCGTTCATGCGAATGCGGCTGCGCTCGTGCCCGGTCGCCTTCACGAGGAACGCGATGCCCTTCGCGCCGAGCCGCCCGCACGCCTCGATCACGGTCTTCTGCGCGACGCCCTCCGGCACGTCGAGCGCCGCGATCAGCTCGTCATCCGCCGCACCGATCCAGCTCGCGAGCGCGCCGACGAGCGTCTCGATCACCTCCGGCTTCGCGCCGTCGAGCGCCGCGACGATCGCCGGCATCATCGGCCGCGTCGCCAGCCCGAGATGTGCGATCGCCTCCGCGACCGCACCGGCGACCCGCGCCTCGCTGTCCCGCAACAGCGGCACGAGCTGCGGAAGCGCCTGCCCCGCCGCCGCCAGCCCGAGCGCCGCGTTCGCGCGCACGATCGCGCGTCCGTCGACGAGCATGCCGGCCAGCTCGCCCGCGTCGAGCGCCTTGCCGTGCGGCACGAGCTCGCCGAGCCTGACGAACCGCTCGTCGAGGGCCGGCAGAGGCGCCGGCTTCGCGGGCGCACTCGGCTTGTCGCCGCCGGGCTTCGCGTCGGCCTTCGCATCGCCGGCAGGCGCGACCTCCGCCTTCTTCGGTTCCACCTTCGTCTCCTTCGGGTCCGCCATGCGGGCCATCGTAGACCAGGCGCGCCGCCGACGACGGCGGGGGATCGCCTCCACGAGCGACCGGTCGGTATGTACCGTGTGCTTACGAGGTACGCACGGAGTCGGGCGAGGGGTCCTGACTCGCCGTACGTACCGGGTACGTACCGGGCGCGGGCGCCGCGCCCTCGACGACGCCGAGGCGCGCCAGCAGCGCGTGCTCCGCGCGCGGATCATCCGTGCCCCACACGCCGAGTGCCTTCGCGAGCTCCGCCGGCTTCGCCGAGCCCTCGCTCGTCGAGCGCACGCGAACGCGCAGCACCGGGCCGTCGGGCCAGTCGAGCGCGGCGGTGAGCCGCACGTCGTCGACGACCGTAACCTCGCTGACCAGCGCGCGCACGTCGATCTGCTTGCCGTCCTTGCGCTCGCCCTTGCCGCCCGGCTTGTCGGCGTCCTTCGCGCCGCGCGCGACGAGCACGCTGTCCTTCGCGAGGAACGCGGCGGCGATGCGCTCGAGCCGCGCGACGTCGAAGCGCATGCCATCGGGCGCGGGCCGGATCAGGACATCGACCGCGTCGATCAGCTTGCCGAGGCCGAGGTCGGGCTGCTTCGCGAGCGGATGGCCGGAGAGCCGCACGATCGTGCAGCTCTCGATCGCGATCCCCGGCGGGCAGACGCTGGCGAGCCGGTCGCGGACCTCGTCGGCCGAGAGCTCGACGCGCGGCGTGCTCGCGTCGGCCTCCCACGTGCGCGCGCCGAGCGGTGCGTGCTCGAGGTCGACGTCCATCAGCTCGCCCAGGCTCGGGATGCCGAGGCCGAGCGCCGGGCCGAAGACGAGGCGCGGCTTCGGCGAGAACCCGCGCGTCATCGCGAGCGGCAGGTCGGCGCGACGGAAGCTCCGCGCGAGCAGCCGCACGAGGTCGAGGTGGCCGAGGAACGCGGCGCGCCCGACCTTCGCGAAGCGGATGCGGTACGTCGAGTACGGCAGGCCCGCGCCGACGTGGCCGGCGAGCCGCACGCGCTCGGCGCGCTCGGTCTCGCGGTCGCGCGGCTTGTGGGCATCGTGGGCGTGGTCGCGCGGCGCATGAGCCTCGCGCGCGGGGCTCGCGTCGCGGTCGGGACGCATGCCGGGCCGCTCCGCGGGGGAGCCGCCGCCGCGCTCGCTGACGTCGACGAGCGCGCCGCCGACATCGATGTGCGCGGCTTCGCGCGCGGCCGGCCGCTGCGTGGCGCCGAGCGTGCGCAGCGCGACGAGGCGGTCGCCTCGCATCTTCGTCAGGTCGCACGCGACGCCGCAGTCGTAGCAGACGAGCTTGCGGCGGTCGGGTTCGGCGTCCTCGAGGTTCGTGTGATGGATCAGCTGGCCGGCGACCTTGCCGCACGGGGGGCTCGCGCGGCCCTTGAGCGCCTTGCGGTACTCGCCGAGCAGGAAGCCGTCTTCGAGGCCGACGTCGATGTGGTCCCACGGGAGGCGCGCGGTGACCGGGCGCGTGCCGATGTAGGCGGGGACGTCCACGCCGTGCGCGGCGAGCGCGCGCTCCCAGCGCTGCAGGTCGAAGACCTCGTCCCAGCCGTCAAAGCGGCCGCCCTCGCGCCAGACCTGCTCGATGACGGGGCCGATGCGGCGGTCGCCACGCGCGAGCACGCCCTCGACGAAGGAGATGCCGCTGTGGTGGTGCTTGAGCCGCAGGCTGCGGTCGCGCGCGGCCGTGTGGCGGAGGATCGACTGCTTGCGCGTGATCTCGTCGATCGGGTCCTGGGCGCACCACTGCAGCGGCGTGTGCGGCTTCGGCACGTGCGAGCTGACGGAGACGGTGACCTCGGCGCGCCCGCCGACGAGCTTGCGGCCATGCGCGAGCATGCGGTGGCCGGTCTCGACGATGCCGCGGACGTCATCGTCCTCTTCCGTCGGCAGGCCGATGATGAAGTAGAGCTTGAGGCGGTGCCAGCCGCGGGCGAACACGCGGCGCGCGCTCTCCTCGATGTGGGCCTCCGTGACGTTCTTGTTGATGACGTCACGCATGCGCTGCGTGCCAGCTTCGGGCGCGAACGTCAGGCCGGAGATGCGGGTGAGCGCGAGCTCGTCGAGCAAATCCTCGTTGAGGCCGTACGCGCGCAGCGACGCGACGCTCATCGAGACGCCGCGCTTGCGCAGCTCGGCCGCGAGCTGCTTGACGAGGGGCGTGATGCTCGAGAAGTCGGCGGTCGAGAGGCAGGTGAGGCCCGTCTCGTCGTAGCCGGCCTTCTCGACGCCGCCGAGCAGCGAGTCCGCGATCGACTGCGGCGAGCGCTCGCGCACCGGGCGGTAGATCATGCCGGCCTGGCAGAACCGGCAGCCCTCGGTGCAGCCGCGCGCGATCTCGACGGACGCGCGCTCGAACACGGCCTCGGCGTAGGGGACCGGCGTGTCGCTCGGAAACGGATAGGCGTCGAGGTTCGCGACCATCGCGCGCGAGACGCGGGCCGGCACGCGCGGATCGAGCGGCGCGCCGACGACGGTCATGCCGGTCGCCGCGTCGACCTCCGTCGCGTAGAGCGACGGCACGTAGAGCGGGAACCGCGAGGCGAGCTCGGCGAGCGCATCGCGACGCGTGCGCGTGCCGGCGCGGATCTCGCGGCGCAGCGCGGCCCACGCGAGCACGAGCGCGGGGAGCAACTCCTCGGCCTCGCCGATGAACGCGGCGTCGATGAAGGGCGCGATCGGCTCGGGGTGGGACGCGACCGGGCCGCCGACGAGCACGAGCGTCGCATCCTCGGCGCGGTCGGCGGCGTGCAGCGGGATGCCGCCGAGGTCGAGCAGCGTGAGCACGTTCGTGAACGTGAGCTCGTATTGCAGCGAGATGCCGAGCACGTCGAACTCGTGCAGCGGGCGCTGCGCCTCGAGCGAGACGAGCGGGAGGTCGCGCGCGCGCAGCTCCTCTTCCATGTCGAGCCACGGCGCGAACACGCGCTCGCACGCGATCCGCGGGTCGCGGTTGAGGAGCGAGTAGATGATCTTCGTCCCGAGGTGGGACATGCCGATGTCGTAGACGTCGGGGAAGCCGAGGCAAACGCGGGCTTCCGCGGTCTCCTTGACGACCGCCTGGTACTCGCCGCCGAGGTACCGCATCGGCTTCGCGACGCGGTCGATGAAGTCGGCGTAGAGGTGGCGCATGGGACCCGACTGGTTACCTCAGAAACGCGGTAGCTTCCACCCATGCGCACCCTGGCCCTGCTCGCCCTCGCCGCCGCCTGCTCGAAGGAACCCGCGAAGGAGCCGGCCAAGCCCGCGCAACCGAAGGTCGAACAGGGGCCGATGGCCGCGGCGTTCGACCCGGCGAACCTGCCCCCGCCCGGCACCGCGCCGGCTCCGACCCCGGTCACGCACGAGCTCGACGCCGTGTGGACGGCGCCGATCAAGACGCTCAAGGGCCAGCCGACCACCCTCGCCGCCTACAAGGGCAAGGCGCTGATGCTCGTCAACGTCGCGTCGCAGTGCGGGAACACGCCGCAGTACGCGACGCTCGAGGCGCTGCAAAAGAAGTACGAGGCGAAGGGCTTCACGGTGATCGGCTTCCCGTGCAACCAGTTCGGCGGCCAGGAGCCCGGCACGGCCGAGGAGATCAGCCAGTTCTGCGCGACGAACTACGGGATCACGTTCCCGATCATGGAGAAGATCGAGGTCAACGGCGAGGGCGCGCACCCGATCTACAAGGCGCTCGAGCCGATCGCGGATGCGAGCGGGCACACCGGCGACATCCGCTGGAACTTCGAGAAATTCGTCGTCAGCGCCGACGGCACCAAGATCACGCGCTTCGCGCCGAAGACGAAGCCAGATGATCCAGCCGTGATCGCCGCGGTCGAAGCGGCGCTGCCCAGGTGAGCACGGCGATCGCGATCGTCCAGGCGATCACGAGCGGCTGCAGCCACGACTGGTAGCCCATCACCGCGAGCTCGACGAGCACGAACACGAGCGTGACGAGTGCGGCCGCGTATGCGAGCAGCCGCCAGAAGATGTGCTCGGCGAACGTCGCCACCGAGGCGACCGCCGCCACGCCTCCGACGATCACGCAGAGGATCAGGCTCGGGATGAAGTACCCGTGCCACCGCGAGCTCGTCATGCCGTAGATCCCGCCGCCAAAGGCGTCGAGTGCGAGAAACCCGAGCAGCAGCGCCACGACGATCCGCATGCTTGCGGGTGGAGCAAGCGCCGCGCCAGCGCTAGATTGACGCGATGCTTTCGCCCGGTGCGCAGCTCGGCAAGTACCGGCTCGAGCGCCTGCTCGGCACGGGCGGCATGGGCGCGGTCTGGGAGGCGCACGACGTCGATCTCGATCGCAAGGTCGCGCTCAAGGTCCTCGGCGAAGGACTTGCGGGTGACGCGACCGCTCAAGCGCGGCTTCTGCGCGAAGCGCGCGCGATGGCGAGGCTGCGGCACGCGAACGTCGTCGCGGTCTACGACGCGCTGACGCTCGACGGCCACGACGTGATCGTCATGGAGCTCGTCGACGGCACGACGCTCGCGCAGTGGCTCGCCGATGCCCCACGCACGCCCGGCGACATCATGCCCGTGCTGCTCGCCGCCGGCCGCGGGCTCGCCGCCGCGCACGCCGCCGGCATGGTCCATCGCGACTTCAAGCCGCACAACGTGCTCGTCGATCGCGAGGGCCGCGTGCTCGTCACCGACTTCGGCCTCGCGCGCTCGAGCGAGCTCGCGAGCCTCACCGGCTCGCCGCTGCCGCCCGCTCTCGAGACGACGGCCGCCGGCGGCACCGTCTCGCTCGTGCGCGGCGACGCCGCGACGATGGCGATCACGCCGCGCGAGCGCGGTGCCCTCGAGACGCCGCTGACCCGCACCGGCGCGCTGCTCGGCACGCCGGCGTACATGGCGCCCGAGCAGCTGCGCGGCGAGCCCGCGGATGCCCGCGCCGATCAGTTCGCGTTCTGCGTGACGGCGTGGGAAGCGCTCGCCGGCACGCGCCCCTACAGCGGCACGACGCTCGGCGAGATCGCGACGTCGATCGCCCGCGGCGAGCCCGCCGATGCGACGCGCATCCCCAAGCAGCTGCGCGCGCCGCTCGAGCGCGGCCTGGCCTCGGATCCGGCTGCACGCTGGCCGAGCATGCCACCGCTGCTCGATGCGCTCTCGCCTTCCGCGCCGCGGCGCTCGCGTGCCCCGCTGTGGATCGCGCTCGGCGCGCTGCTCGTGCTCGCCGGGGGCGGCGGCGTGTATCTCGCGAACCGTCACCACGCGAGCTCGACCGACGAGCTCGTGCGCAAGTGCGGGGACCAGACGTTCCGCGTGTCGAGCGGCCAGCAAGGTCGGTGTCGGACGACGAGCGTCACGCCGGGGCTGTTCGAGATCGAGTGCAGCGACGACCACGGCAACAGCGGCAAGCTCCAGTGCGCGAACGGCTTCTCGAACTGCGAGACGAGCGGCACCGGCCAGTGCTCAGTCGAGTCGCGGTAGCGGCGGCACTTCGAGGACGATCAGCTCGTTCGTGTCCTTGATCGGGGCGCACCGCACCTCGAGCCGATCGAGGTGCGCGATGATCTTCTGTGTCATCGCCGGGTCCGACATATCGGATGGCATCGCGACCGCACACGCGCTCTGCGCGCCGTCCGGAATATCCGTGATCGTCGCGAACAGATCGCCGGGCTTCGCCGCGAGCTTGATCCGCTCGTCGGCGGTCGCGCCCTCGATGTGGTTCGCGATCTTCAAGCTGGCCGAGACGGCGGCGATATTGATCGTGCTCGCCTTCGCGCGCGCGGGCATGTTGCCGGGAACGACCGCGATCTGGGCGTTCGGCAGCGGCATGCCGATCGTGCTGCGCACGATGATATCGACGCTGCGGTTCGAGGCGGCGAGGCTCAGCTTGACGTCGCGCACGACGGGACCTTTGACGTCGACCGTCTTGCCGATCATCTTCGTCGTCGGCCCACCGACGGCCGTCGACACGATCACCTTGCCGCGCTGCACGCCATCCACGCTGAAGCTGCCGTCCTTCTGCACCGGCGCGAGCACCGCGTACGTCACGTCGGCGACGGAGATCGCGCTGTCGCGGGCGACGATCGTCACGCGCTCCGGCGCCACGCCGTGGAGGTCGACCTTGCCTTCGATCCGGCTCGTCGGGGCGAGGCGCAGCGTCACGCGATCGGCGATCGCGACGGACGGAGCGCGCAGGCCGCCATGCTCGGCGACGATCGCGCCCTCCGGTGCGGCGTCGAGCTCGAACGTGCCGTCGGCGCGCGTGTGCGTCGTGCGGATCCACCAGCCCATGCCCATGACGGCGGAGATCGAGTCGCCGCGCAGGTGCTCGGCGGCGCCGACGAGCGCATCGGCGACCGGGTGGCCGTCCGGACCGAGCACGATGCCGGTGATGTGCCGCGCGTTGACGATCGGGCGTTCCTTGCGCCGCTTCTCCATCTCCGCGTGGGCGTGCTCGACGTCGCCGCTCGCGAACATCCAGTCCGCCGCCGTGCGGTCGACATTCTCGACGGTCGGATCGTCCTCGCCGAGCTGCGCGACGGCCGCGGCACGCACGTCGGCGAGCTGCTTGCCGAGCGACGCCAGATCCTCGGGCTTGCCGCGCATGCGCTCGATCTGGATGCGCGTCAGGGCGGCGCGAAACTGCAGGTGCCGCATCTTGCGGCCCGCGAACTCGTCCTCGGACTTCTTCGCGACCGCCGCCGCCTGGTCGAGGTTGTCGGCGAGGATCGCGACCTGCAGCGTCAGCAGGCCGAGCGTGGCGTCGATGCCGGGATCGCGCGGCACGTCGGCGAGCGCCTCGGCGCGGTGCAGCTTCTCCATCGACGCCGCGCCGATCATGCTCTCGTTGAGCGCCTGCTGCACGGCCGCGACGGCGAGCCGCGCCGCCATCCAGTCGTCTCCGCACAGCTGCGCCGCGCTCTCCGCGTCCGCGATGTGCTGGTGGCGCTCGTTCCCGGCCGTCGCCTGGGCCGCGAAGACATGCGCGAACGCCGCCGCACACGGCTCGCCCGCCGTCTTCGCGACGAGCGCCTTCGCACCCGCGGCGGCGGGCGGATCGGACGCGCCCATGTCGGCGAGCCACGAGGTCGCGGCCTCGCGGAGCAGCGGCGTCTCGCGCTGGATCAGGCGCGGCGGCTTGGGATGCGTGCACACGTCCGGATCGACGAGCAGCGGCGTCGCGTCGATCTTGCCGTCGAGCGGCAGCCGCGAGGCCATCGCCGGCGCGCCGTGCGCCGCCTCCGCGGCGAGCGACAGGTGCACGAGCACGCCATCGAGGCAGGTCAGCCGCGTCGCGCGGACCTCCGGTGCCATCTCGCACGCGGACTTGCGCAGCGTCGCGATGCGCTCGAGGTCCGCCGCGATCGCGGGCACGCTCACGCGATCGAGATCGCGATAGACGATCGTCGCCGGATCGATCGCGGGCGCCGGGCACGCAGGGCCACCGGCCGGCCGCACCGCGACGTAGATCGCGGCCGCGAGCGCGATCGCCGCGGCGCCACCGGCGACGAGCAGCGCGGATCGGCTGCGTGGCTGCAGCGCCGCGAGCAACGCATCCATCGACGCGAAGCGCTTCTCGGGATCCGGCGAGAGCCCACGCACGAGCGGCTCGCGCAGCGCGCGCGGCAGCTTCACCGGATCCGGCGGTCCCTTCTGGACGAGCGCCTTGAGCTCGTCGAGCGTCGCCGCGTTGAACGGGCGCTCGCCGGTCAGCGCCTCCCACAGCGCGACGCAGAAGCTGAACTGATCCGCGCGCGGCCCGACGATCTTGCCCGACCACTGCTCCGGCGCCATGTAGGCCGGCGTGCCGAGCACCGAGCCGGTGCGCGTCAGGCCCGAGAGCGATCCCCCGACATCGGCCGTGCGCTCGAACGCGTCGACGGGCGCGCTCGCCTCGACGCCGCGCGCGAGGCCGAAGTCGGTCACCATCACGCGGCCGTCGCGCCGGCGCAGCACGTTGTGCGGCTTGAAGTCGCGATGGACGATGCCCGCCGCGTGCGCGGCCGCGAGCCCGTGCCCGGCCGCGACGAACGCCGCGATGATCGCCGCCGGCTCGCGCGCCGCGACCTCGAGCCACGCCTTGAGCGCCTCGCCCTCGACGAGCTCCATCGCGACGTAGTCCCGGCCCCCTTCGGTGCCGACCTCGTACACGGTGACGACGTTCGGGTGTTGCAGCCGCGCCATCGCCCGCGCCTCGCGGAGCAACCGCGCGCGCAGCTCGCCGCCGGCGCGATCCGCTCGCAGCAGCTTCAGCGCGACGCGCCGCTCGAGATCCGGATCGAACGCCGCGTACACGGTGCCCATGCCGCCGACCCCGAGCACACTCTCGACGCGATAGCGGCCGATCGTGTCGGGCTTCGCGTCGCGCAGCGGCGGGCTGGCGCCGGGCGTCTCGGCAACGGTGTCGTCGTGGCCTTCAGACACGGTCCTGCACGTCAGCGTACACGGCGTAGTGGTCGCTGGCGCAGATGCCGTCCTCGCGATCGGTCAGCGCGACCTGGCAGTCGCGCACCGTTCCACGCCCGTCCTTCTTGCGGCTCGTCACGAAGATGAAGTCGATGCGGCGATCGATGTCGAGCGAGCGCAGAGGCCGCGTCAGCTCGTTCTCGCTCGACCACGTGATGCCGTCGGCGTTGCCGTGCACGCGCATCCACGCGTCCTGGAAGTGCGTGCGGCGCCCCGCGAGCGTCGTCAGGCCGCGCAAGAAGCGGATCTCGTCGGAGTCCGGCGTCGCGTTGAAGTCGCCGCACAGGATCTGCGGCGGGCTCGCGTTGTCGCGGTTCGCGCGGATCACGTCGTCGATCGCGACGACCTGGCGCTCGCGCGCGACGCCGTCGTCGAGCCGGTAATGCAGGTGCGTCGTGTGGACCCAGATGTCGCCGACGAGCGCGGACAACAGGATCCGTGCATCGCCCGGCCGCGGATCCGGCAGCGGCGTCGCCATCACGCGCGCGGGCGCCCCGCGCGACAGGATCGCGAGCCCCTGCTCGCCCGCCTTGCTGCCCGGCCCCCACGCGCCGTCCTCCCAGTCGCAGGCCTTCGCGTACTCGGCGTGCATGCCCAGCTGGGATGCGATCACGTGCGCGGTCGTCGCATCGCCGTACGGCTGGACTTCCTGCAGGCACACGACCTCGGGCGCGAGCGCGGCGAGCTGACGCACCGCGAGCGCGATCCGCTTCTCGAGCGGCGCCTCGACGCCCCAGAAGTTCAGCGTGACGACCTTCATTGACCCCGGTACACGCAGCGCGACGTCGGCGTCTCGCTGACCACGACCTCGGCGAGCCCCGGCAGCGTCGCCGCGAGCCGCTTCCACCACCACGCCGCGAGCAGCTCGCTCGTCGGGTTCGCGAGGCCGTCGATCTCGTTGAGCACGTGATGATCGAGCTCGCGGACGAGCGGCAGCGCGTGCTCGTCGATCTCGGCGAAGTCGATCAGCCAGCCGCGCTCGGGATCGACCTCGCCCTCGATCGCCACCTCGACGAGGTAGCTGTGGCCGTGCATCCGTGCGCACTTATGCCCCGCGGGCACCTTCGGGAGAAAGTGCGCGGCCTCGAAGCGATACTGACGTTCCAGCCGGGTGCGCATTCCGGGCTGGTTCTTAGCATGGCGCGGCGATAGATTCCGCCGCGTGAGGGTCTGGCCCGCCGTCCTGCTCGTCGCCGCCTGCGGTGGCTCGTCCAAGCCGCCGCTGCCGACGTGGGACAAGTCGCTCCCCGACGCCAGCGTCATGGGGACCTGGCGCGGCCTCGTGCCGGCGCGCGGCATCGTCCACCTCCACTCGCCCTACTCCCACGACGCCTGCGACAACATGCCGAGGGACGCGAACGGTGTTCCCAACGAGCCGTGCCTGCAGGACCTCCGCGAGGCGCTGTGTGTCGACCGCATCGACTTCGCGGCGCTCACCGACCACGACGCGTCGATGGCCGACGAGGACTTCCCGACCCTGTTCTCGATGCGCGGCACCGACCAGGCCGTCCTCGACGGCAGCGGCGCGCAGATCGCGTCGCGCATGACCTGCGACGACGGCCACCAGGTGACGTTCACCGTCGGCGGCGAGAACGATCTGATGCCGGTGATGCTGCACCGCCACGTCCCCGGCGACGCGCAGCAGCGCCACGACACGTACAACGCCGTCGACACGACCGCCGAGCAGGCGTTCCGCGATGCGGGCGGCCTCGTGTGGATCGCCCACACCGAGCAGCACGACATCACGCAGCTGCGCACGCTCCAGCCCGACGGCATCGAGGTCTACAACCTCCACGCGAACATCGATCCGAAGATCCGCGGCCCGTACCTCGGGCTCGATCCCGACGCCGCGATCGTCGCGGCCGTGCAGTTCGCCGACACGAACGAAGGCCATCCCGAGCCCGACCTCGCGCTCTTGTCGTTCATCGAGCCGAACCAGCCCGCGATCGATCGCTGGAACCAGGTGCTCGCCGACGGCCGTCACATGCCCGCGACCGCCGGCAGCGATGCACACGAGAACGCGCTTCCCGTCATGCTCGCCGACGGCGAGCGCGGCGACTCCTACCGCCGCGTGCTGCGCTGGTTCAGCAACATCGTGCTCGTCAACGACCCGCAGGATCCGGCGCAGGTCGAGGCCGCGCTCGGCAAGGGCCGGCTGTTCGCGGTGTTCGAGATGCTCGGCACGCCCGAGGGCCTCGACATCCACGCCGGCGCCGGCGAGCTCGGCGACACGGTCCCCGTCGGCACGACGCTCGAGGTCGCGGTCCCGCACGTGCGCAACCTCGACAAGTCGCTCCCGGCGCCGGTGATCGTTGCCAGCGTTTACCGGATCGATGCGACCGGCCCGACGATGGTCGCGCAGAGCAGCAACGACCTCAGCGTCCCGATGTCGTCGGCGGGCGCGTATCGCGTCGAGATCTCGATGATCCCGCACCACCTCGGCCCCTACCTCGGGGACCTGGGGACGGCGTACGCCGACCAGACCGTGCCGTGGATTTACGCGTCGCCGATCTACGCGCAGTGATCGTCTTAACGATCCGTCACGCCATCGGTTGCTATGATCGGCCCATGCGCATCGCGCTCGCGTTGATGCTGTTCGCCGGCTGCATTCAACCCGCGCAGCCCGATCCCGGCCCGGGCCCCGGTCCGGATCCCGGCTGGGGCACCGGCCCCGGCGGCACCGGCGGCCAGACCGGCTCGTGGTGCCATGCCGATACCGACTGCGGCGGCGGCTATGTGTGCGCGCGCGACGGCGAGTGCCTGACGAGCTCGCAGGTCCGCGTGATCCACGTGACGTGGACGCTGCAAAGTGCCGCGGCGGACTCGATGACCTGCGGTGCTTCGCCGAACCTCGACATCACGTTCTTCGATACCTCCGGCAGCCAGTTCGGCTTCTCGCCGGTACCGTGCGTCGAGGGCAAGTTCACGATCGACAAGCTGCCGACCTGGTACACGACCGTCCAGCTCGCGCGCACCGGCGACTACAACGGCGGCGCGAGCGGCACGTTCGCCAGCGACGGCACGGTCGCGCTAGACCTGAGCTATTGATGAAGCGCGCGCTCCTGCTGTTGCTCGCCGCCTGTCCGTCGTCCGATACGAAGACGGTGTGCATGGTCGACAGCGATTGCGGCGGCGACGTGTGCGCGCGCGACGGCGAGTGCCTGTCCGCCTCCGAGGTGTGGCCGGTGAAGGTCAGCTGGACGATCCGCGGCTCGGCCGCGAACGCGCAGACCTGCGCGACGAGCCCCAGCTTCTACCTGCAGTTCGACGGGCAATTCCAGCAAGACACTTTCGGGTACGAGCCGGTGCCGTGCGAGCAAGGCCAGTTCCTTGTCGACAAGCTGCCGAAACGCTTCGTACAGGTCGAGATCGGCGAGAACAATCGCTTCCTCGATGCGCAGCCGATCAGCGCGGCCGGCAGCGCGAGCTTCGATCTGTACCCCTAAGCATTTGACCTCGTTGGCGGTCTGGGTATGGTCTGCACCCGTGGCGACCGTCTCCAAGTCCACTCCCGATCCGAGCAAGCGGATCGAAGCCGAAGATCCGCAGATCGTCCAGACGACCGTCGAGGAGCTCAAGCCGCTGTACCGGCAGATGCTCGCGATCCGGCGCATGGAAGAAGCGAGCGCCAAGGCGTACTCGCAGGGCAAGATCGGCGGCTTTCTCCACCTGATCATCGGCCAGGAAGCGGTGTGCGTCGGCGCCGTCGCCGCGACCGAGGAAAAGGACTACATCGTCGCGACGTATCGCGAGCACGGCCACGCGTACGCCAAGGGCGTCACGTCGCGCGCGATCCTCGCCGAGCTCTACGGCAAGAAGACCGGCGTCGTGAAGGGCCTCGGCGGCTCGATGCACCTGTTCGACAAGGAGAAGAACTTCCTCGGCGGATACGGCATCGTCGGCGGCCACGTGCCGATCGCGGCGGGCGCCGCGTTCGCGGCGAAGTACCGCGGCGACGGCCGCGTCGCGCTGTGCTTCTTCGGCGAGGGCGCGTCGACGATCGGCGGCTTCGCCGAAGGCCTCGCGCTCGCCGCGCTGTGGAAGCTGCCGGTCGTCTTGATCTGCGAGAACAACCAGTACTCGATGGGCACGCCGACCTACCGCTCGCTCGCGGTGGAGGACGTCTCGCTGCGCGCGCTCGCTCACGGCATGGCGCGCGACCGCTTCGACGGCGACGATGTCATCAAGGTCAAGCGCCGCGTCGCGGAGGCGATCGAGCGCGCGCGCACGACCGGCGAGCCCACGCTCGTCGAGGTCGTCACCTACCGCTTCCGCGGCCACTCGATGTCCGACCCCGGCCTCTACCGCACGAAGGAAGAGGTCGAGGAGTGGAAGCGTCGCGATCCGCTCAACAGCTCTCGCGCGCGGCTCGTCGAGCTCGGCATGTCCGAGGACGACATCACGGCGCTCGAAGAGGACGTCAAGGCCGAGATCGAGGACGCCGTGAAGTTCGCCGAAGAGTCACCGGCCGCAGACGAGTACTTCCCGTACGTGATCAAGGAGTAATGGCGTGACCGTCATCAGCTACCGCGAGGCGCTCAACCAGGCGATGCGCGAGGAGATGGAGCGCGATCCGAGCGTCTTCATCATGGGCGAGGAGGTCGGCCACTACAACGGCGCGTACAAGGTCACCCAGGGCCTGTTGCAGCGCTTCAGCGAGCGCCGCGTGATCGACGCGCCGATCGCGGAGATGGGCTTCGCAGGCGTCGGCGTCGGAGCGGCGATGGTCGGGCTCAGGCCCATCATCGAGTTCATGACGTTCAACTTCTCGCTCGTCGCGATCGATCAGATCGTCAACAACGCGGCGAAGATCTATCAGATGAGCGGAGGGCAATTTAACGTGCCCATCGTGTTCCGCGGCCCCGGCGGCCCCGCCGTGCAGGTCGGCTCGCAGCACAGCCAGGCGCTCGAGGCCTTCTACGCGCACGTGCCCGGCCTCAAGGTCGTGATGCCGTCGACGGCGTACGACGCGAAGGGCCTGCTCAAGACCGCGATCCGCGACGACAACCCGGTCGTGTTCATCGAGGGCGAGACGCTCTACAACACGACCTGGGACGTCCCCGACGGCGAGGAGCTCCTGATCCCGTTCGGCAAGGCCGACGTGAAGCGCGAGGGCACGGACATCACGCTGATCGCGTGGTCGAAGATGGTGTGGACGTGCCTCGACGCCGCCAAGCAGCTCGAGGCCGACGGCATCAACGCCGAGGTCGTCGACGTGCGCAGCCTGCGGCCTCTGGATAGCGAGACGCTGGCGGCCTCGGTCACGAAGACCGGCCGCTGCGTGATCGTCGAGGTCGGCTGGCCGGTCTCCGGCTACGGCGCGGAGGTCGCGTATCAGGTGCAGCGCGCGTGTCTCGATGCGCTCGATGCGCCGATCGAGCGCGTCACCAGCGACGACGTGCCGATGCCCTACGCGAAGAACCTCGAGGACGAAGTGCAGCCGCAAGTGAAGGACGTCGTGGCCGCTGTTCGTCGTGCTCTCTACCTGGACTGATTGGAGCGACTCGTGGCGCAAATCATTGGCTTACCGAAGCTCTCGCCGACGATGGAAGAAGGCGTCCTCGTCCGCTGGACGAAGAAGGAGGGCGATAAAGTCTCGCCCGGCGATCTCGTCGCGGAGGTCGAGACCGACAAGGCGAACATGGACTTCAACATCGAGGACGACGGCGTCCTGTTGAAGTTCCTCGTCAAGGAAGGCGAGACCGTCAAGCTCGGCGCGCCCGTCGCGATCATCGGCAAGGCCGGCGAGGACGTCAGCAAGCTCGTCGAGCAGGCGAAGTCGCAGGCCAGTGGATCGCCGCCGTCGGCGCCCGCCGCGAAGGGTCCCGAGACATCGACGAGCGCTCCGGCTGCCAAGAAGGAGACGCCCGCGCAGCAGGCACCTGCTCCGAAGGCCGCGCCCGCCAAGCCTGCCGTGGCGCCGAAGGCCGCGCCCGCGGCGAAGGCAGCGGCCCCCGCGCCCAAGCCGGCCGAGAAGCCCGCCGCCGAGACCCACAAGCCGGCGGCCGGCGGCAAGCTCCTCGCCTCCCCGCTCGCCAAGTCGCTCGCGATCGAGCTCGGCATCGACCTGCGCACCGTCACGGGCAGCGGCCCGGGCGGCCGCATCGTCGAGCGCGACGTGCGCGCGGCGGCCGAGGGCGGCGGCACGAACGGCCACGCGGCCGAGCCCGTCGGCGAGCCCGACCGCATGGACGAGGCGCCCGACGTCGAGCCCGCGAAGGAGACGGCGATCGCCGTGCGCACCGCGCGCCAGATGACGCCGGATGCCGAGGGCGACTACACGGATCAGCCGGCGTCGAACATGCGCAAGCGGATCGCGGCGCGGCTCACGGAGGCCAAGCGCGACGTCCCGCACTTCTACCTGCAGCGCGAGCTCGATGCGGCGGCGCTGCTCGGCTTCCGCGCGCGGCTCAACGACCTGCTCGGCGACAAGGGCAAGGTCAGCGTCAACGACCTCGTGATCAAGGCCGTCGCGCTCGCGCTGCGGCGCGTGCCGGCGTGCAACGCGGCGTGGGAAGGCGACGCGATCCGCATGTTCCACCGCGTCCACGTCGGCGTGGCGGTCGCGATCGAGGACGGCCTCGTCACGCCGGTCGTGCGCGATGCCGATCAGAAGGGCATCGGCTCGATCGCCGCCGAGGTCCGCGACCTCGCGGATCGCGCGAAGAAGCGCGGGCTCAAGGCGCACGAGATCACCGGCTCGACGTTCAGCGTGTCGAACCTCGGCATGATGGGCATCGAGCGGTTCACCGCGATCATCAACCCGCCCGAGGCCGGCATCCTCGCCGTCGGCGCCGTGCGCGACGTGCCGGTCGTCAAGGACGGCCAGGTCGTCGCCGGCAAGCGGATGACGGTCTCGATGTCGTGCGACCACCGCGTCATCGATGGCGCGCTCGGCGCGAAGTGGCTGCAGGCGTTCGCCGAGCTGATCGAGAAGCC
>CAYUNM010000063.1:0-20811 GCA_964446175.1 uncultured Kofleriaceae bacterium | reverse complement strand
CGCTGCGCGCAGCTGGGCCTGAAGACCGCGTGCGTCGAGCGCGCGGAGCTCGGTGGCATCTGCCTCAACTGGGGCTGCATCCCGACGAAGGCGCTGCTGAAGTCCGCCGAGGTCCTCGAGTACGCGCACCGCGCGAAGGAATTCGGCATCGTCATCGAGGGCGCGCGCCCCGACTTCCCGGCGATCATCAAGCGCAGCCGCGACATCAGCGACAAGATCAGCAAGGGCGTCGGCTTCCTCTTGCGCAAGAACAAGATCGAGCACGTGCCGGGCACGGCGAAGCTCGCGAAGCGAGACGGCGCGTGGAAGCCGCATCGCATCGAGGTCGCGCTCAACGCCGGCGGCTCGCGCACGATCGAGACGAAGCACATCATCATTGCGACCGGCGCACGCGCGCGCTCGCTGCCGGGAATCGAGCTGGATGACAAGCGGATCATCGAGTACCGGCGCGCGATGACGCTTCCGGAGCAGCCGAAGACGATGGTCGTGCTGGGTTCGGGTGCGATCGGAGTCGAGTTCGCCTCGTTCTACAAGGCACTCGGCGTCGACGTGACGATCGTCGAGTACCTGCCGCGGCTCGTGCCGAACGAGGATCCGGAAGTGAGCAAGGAGCTGCAGCGCAGCTTCGACAAGCGCGGCATCAAGATCATGACCGGCGCGAAGCTCACCGGCGCCAAGAACGCGGGCGATCGCGTGACGATGACCGTCGAGCCGGCCGCCGGCGGCGCCGCACAGACGCTCGAGGCGGACGTGCTGCTCGTCGCGGTCGGCATCCAGGCGAACACCGAGAACCTCGGGCTCGAGCTGCACGGCATCAAGCTCGAGCGCGGCTTCATCAAGGTCGACAAGGACTGCGGCTGCGGCGAGGGCCTGTGGGCGATCGGCGATGTCGCCGGGCGCGGGCTCGCGCACGTCGCGTCGGCGGAGGGCGTGTTCGTCGCCGAGAAGATCGCGAACGTGCACGCCGAGCCGGTCCGCTACGACGCGATTCCCGCGTGCACGTACTGCCATCCCGAGATCGCCTCGGTCGGCCTGACCGAGGAGAAGGCGGCGGCCCAGAACATCCCGATCAAGGTCGGGCGGTTCCCGTTCCGCCCGCTCGGCCGCGCGATGGCTGCCGGCGAGACGACCGGGTTCGTCAAGGTCATCTATCACGCGGACAACGGCTCGCTCGTCGGCGCGCACATGATCGGCCCCGCCGTCACCGACCTGATCGCCGAGCTGACGCTCGCGAAGACGACCGAGGTCAACGCCGAGTCACTCGTCTACACGATCCACGCGCACCCGACGTTCGCCGAGGCGATCAAGGGCGCGTCCGAAGAGGCTTTCGGTCACGCGATCGACCTGTGAGCGCGTGTGCCGGAGCGCGAACGCTCGTCGTGCGTTAACGCGCTGAGACGATTCCCGTACACGCGCGCACCGTCACGGCTCAAGTGATGGATTCTGTTTGCAGCACACGATGTGTGCCCGTGTAATTTCGCGTGGTCGGCACATGGCTTGAACAGCTCCACGGCCATGGGCGTCGTCAGGCATACGTCGTCGAGCAGGACCCGCGGATCCGCTGCACGGGAGCGCGCGCTCAGCGCGTCGCACGACCCGAAACCGTGCGTTGTGTGCGGCGAAATTACCGGCACGACGGCAATGTGCACCGAGTGCTGGGAGCGTGCGCGGCCTTACCAGGCCGACGACCCGTATGACGATCTCGGAGGCGAGAACTAGCCCGATGTCCACAGCCCTGATCATTGCGGCCGCCCGCCAGGACGCGCTGGAGGCGGCCCTGCGCGATGCGGGCTGCATCGATGTCGACACGGCGCCGCTCGAGGAGGCGATCGCGCTGCTCGTCCACGAGCGGCGGTCGCTCGTCGTCGCCGATGTCGCCGATGCCGAGGACGCCGACGCACTCGCGCGGCTCGCCGATCGCCTGCGCGGCGCGCCGCTGCTCGCGATCGCGCCCGAGCACCTGCTCGAGGCCGCGTTCGAGGCGGGCGCGACCGACTGCATCGCCACGCCGATCCGCGGCGCCGAGCTCACCGCTCGCCTGCGCGCCGCGCTGCGCAGCCGCTCGCCCGCGACGCGCCGCACGCGCCGCGAGCGCCGCCTGACCGACGAGGTCCGCGAGCTCCAGCGCCAGAAGCAGGAGCTAGAGCGGATCGCGTGCGTCGACTCGCTGACCGGCATCGCGAACCGCCGCCACGCGCTCACGCTGCTCGAGGCGGAGTGGAAGCGCTCCTCGCGCGACGGCACACCGCTCTCGCTCGTCATGGTCGACCTCGACTGCTTCCACGCGTTCAACGAGCACTACGGCCACCTCGGCGGCGACCGCTGCCTGCGCCAGGTCACCGACTGCATGGTGCGCTGCCTGCGCCGGCCCTCCGACTTCCTCGGCCGCTACGGCGGCGAGGAGTTCATCGCGGTGCTCGCGAACACCGATGCCGAAGGCGCCGCGATCGTCGCCGAGCGCATGCGGCACGCCGTCGAGGCGCTCGCGATCCCGCACGCGAAGTCCGAGTGCGCGCAGGTCGTCACGATGTCGGTCGGCTTCGCGGCGTGCCGCCCCACCCTCGCCGGCGACGCCGAGGCGCTCGTCAACGCCGCCGATCACGCGCTGCTCGCCGCGAAGGCCGACGGCCGCAACCGCATCCAGGGCCAGGCGCCGACGCGCACCGAACGCCCTCGCCTCGCGTCGACGCCGTGGCGCCGCTTCCCGCCGGTCGTCGCCGACCCGTGGTTCGCCGCGCGCATCCCGCCGTTCCTCGCCAGCACGCGCGACGAGATCACGCGGCTCCGCGACGCGACGACCGCCGGCACGTTCGACCGCATCCGCGTGCTCGCGCGCCGCCTGCGCGTCTCCGCCGGCGAGCACTCGATCGAGACGATCGCCGAGCTCGCGGGCATGCTCGAGCACGCGGCCCGCGCCGGCGATGCCGAGTCGCTCTACCGCATCCTCGACGAGCTCGACGCCTACGTCGCCCACGTCCAGGTCACCTATCGCCGCCCGATCGAGCTGGAGAGGGCCGGATAACAACGCGGTGCGCGCTTCGCGCGCCATTTTTCCCTCCCACCAACCCCAACCGCTCATACCGGCCGTTCGCGCTGCGCGCGACGGCCTCCTGGCCATTTCGCTCCCGCTGCGGTAAAGCACGGGGGATGTCTGACGAGCGGCTGCATCTTCCGGTGGTCGGGGACTCGCCTGCGCCGCGCCGCCGCCACCCCGAGTGGATCCGCGCCGTGCTCCCCTCGAAGCCCGAGTACTTCGAGCTGCGCGCGATGGTGAAAGAGCTCCAGCTCCACACGGTCTGCGAGTCTGCCTCGTGCCCGAACATCGGCGAGTGCTGGACGCGCCGCGCGCTCACGATCATGATCCTCGGGGACATCTGCACGCGCAGCTGCCGCTTCTGCGACGTCACGACCGGCCGCCCGCTGCCGCCCGACCCCGACGAGCCGCGCCGCGTCGCCGAGCTGCTCGGCCGCATCTACTCCACCACCGGGCTCGAGCACACCGTCATCACCTGCGTCGACCGCGACGACCTCGCCGACTTCGGCGCCGCGCACTGGGCGGAGACGATCCGCCAGGTGAAGTCCTCGTGCCCGAGGATGACGCTCGAGGTGCTCGTCGGCGACTTCAAGGGCAAGACCGGGCACGCCGACATCGTCCTCGACGCGGACCCGGATGTCTTCGCGCACAACCTCGAGACCGTCCCGCGCCTTTCGCGCCAGGTGCGCGTGCAGGCGTCTTACCCGCGCAGCTACAAGATCCTCGAGCACGCCCGCAAGCGCGGCGCCGTCACGAAGACCGGCCTGATGCTCGGCCTCGGCGAGACGCTCGACGAGGTCCGCGAGGTCCTGCGCGAGCTCGCCGGTCTCGGCGTCGACATCGTCACGCTCGGCCAGTACCTCGCGCCCTCGAAGCAGCACCTCGCGATCGAGCGCTACGTCCACCCGACGGAGTTCGCCGAGCTCGAGCAGTTCGCACGCGACGCCGGCATCACGCACGTCGTCTCCGGCCCGCTCGTCCGCTCGAGCTACCACGCCGACGGGCAGGCCGCGCTCGTCCGCGAGCTGCGCGCCGCCAAGGGCCTCGCGCCGATCAGTTAGCGAGCTTGCCGTCGAGCGTGAGCTCCGGCTGCTTCGGGACGTCCGTGATTCCGAGGGCCTGCCACAGCGGACTCGGCAGCCCCGCCGTGTACACGCGCTTCGTCGCCGGGTCATACGTGACATCGGCGAGCCCGGGCACGCCCTGGAGCTTCCACATCGTCCGGTACGCGCGCACGTTCAGGCCTGCCTTCGCGAGCCCGACGATCGCCGGCAGCAGAGCACCCTCGAACAGCGGCCGCAGCGCCGCGAGCTGCTCCGGCGAGACCGCCCCCTTGCCCGCCGTGCACGACGCCTCGACGCCGAACACGGCGACGCTGTTCCACTGCAGGCTGCCGCGCACGGCGAGCGTCGTGCAATCGCCGTACTGCTGCGCATCGCACACCAGCGACGCCGCGCGATAGGTCAGCGGCGCACCGAGCTTCTTCGCCGTCGCCTCGACGTCCGCGGCGCACGCCTTCGCCTCCGAGGACTGCGCGCTGGCCACCTCGAACGACGTCGAGCCGTGCATCGGCGTGCCGCGCCTCGAGAAGTACGCCGGATCGAGCTGCACGAGCAGCTTCATCACCTGCGCGTCGATCGCGTTCGTCGCCTGATAGAGCCGCTTGCCATCGACGATGACGTTCCACGGCAGGTGATGCGCGCAGCTCGACGTCGTCTTCATCGTGATCGAGTGCGCGCCGGAGAGCGTCACGGTCACGACGTCGTTGTTGTCGGACATCGCGTAGCAGGTGAGCTGGCGCTCGCTCGGGTGGAGGTCCGTCATCGCGCTCGCGAGCGCGTCGACGGAGGCGGCGGAGAGCGTCTCGGAGCCGCTGCCCGCGTAGATGCCGCTCGGCTGCCACGTCAGTGCGAACCGCACGTCCTTGTCAGGTCCGAAGTAGCCGCTGTGCGTGAACGCGATCGTGATGCCGGTGATCCCCCGGGGCGGCTTCGCCGGGGCCGCGGCCGCGACCGATGCAACGAGCACGACCCACAGCGCACGCATCGCGTGCATCCTACCCCACGAGGTCGTAGACGAGCTTCGCGATCAAGGCGGCAGAAACCAGCAAGACCATCGCACGCACGACGCGCGCGCCGCCTCGCATCGCGAAGTGCGCACCGATGCTGCCGCCGACGAGCTGCCCGAGCGCCATCGGCAGCGACACCGCCCAGATCACGACGCCGTGATACGAGAACACGGCGAGCGCGGCGAGGTTCGCGGCGAAGTTGACGACCTTCGCGTCGGCGGAGGCGTGGACGAGCGAGCGGCCGCACAGCGCGACGAAGCCGACGATCAGGAACGTGCCGGTGCCGGGACCGAAGAAGCCGTCGTACGCGCCGATCGTGAACGCGAGCAGCGCGGCGATCCACCAGCGCGGCTTCGGGGCGTCTTGCTCGCGCGTCGGCTTCTTGACGAGGAGCAGCGTGCCGGCGCCGATCAACAGGCCGATGATGATCGGACGCAGGACGGTGGTCGAGATGCCGGAGACGATCGTCGCGCCGGTGATCGCGCCCAGGAGCGCGAGCGGGAACGCGTAGAGCGCCTGGCGACGGTCGACGCGGCCGGCGCGCCAGAACGCGAGCAGCGACGCGCCGGAGCCCCACGTCGACTGGCCCTTGTTCGTGCCGAGCGCGATGTGGGGCGGAAGGCCCGCTGCGAGAAGCGCTGGCACCGTGATCAGGCCGCCGCCGCCCGCGATGGCATCGACCGTGCCTGCGAACAACGCCGCGGCGACAAGCGCGAGCGTGGTCGAAAGAGGCACGCGGCGAACGTAGCAGCTATGCTGGTGCCGTGCAGTGCACTGTCGTCGGCGCTGGAGTGATCGGGCTGTCGACCGCGCTCGCTCTCGAAGAGCGCGGGCACGAGGTCCGGATCGTCGCGGAGAACGTCGGCGGCGCGACGACGAGCGCGGTCGCGGGCGCCGTGTGGTTTCCGTACAAGGCCGGGCCGCCGGCGCGGGTCGTGGGATGGGCCGTACGGACACGCCACTGGCTCGAGCAGCTCGCGAAGACGACACCCGAGGCGGGCGTCGACGTGCTCACCGGCTACGAGATCACGCCCGATGACAGCTGGCCGTGGTGGGCGGAGGGCGTCCGCGAGCTGACGCGGGCGCCCGCGCCGGTGAAGGGCGCGCCGATCGCGTGGAAGTTCACCGCGCCGCGCGCGCAGCCGTCGCTGTTCTTGCCGTGGCTGCAGGGGCGGCTGAAGGCGCGCATCGAGCAGCAGCACGTGAGCGAGCTCGCCGAGGTGCCCGGCGACGTCGTCATCAACTGCACCGGGCTCGCCGCGCGCGAGCTCGCGCACGACGATGCGATGTACCCGCTGCTCGGGCAGCTCGTGATCGCAGAGGTCGGCGGCGCCGATCTGTCGGCGAGCATCACCGACGACCGCGATCCGGACAGCTTCTTCTACATCATCCCGCGCCGCGACGAGCTCGTGCTCGGCGGGTGCTCGCTGCCGCGCGAGTACGGCTCGCGCGCCGAGCTCGATGCCGCGATCAAGGCGCGCATCGTCGCGCACGCGGCGCGCCTCGGGATCCAGATCGGCGACGTGCGCGGCGAGCGCGTCGGGCTGCGGCCATATCGCCCGGAGGTCCGCCTCGAGCGCGATCCGAAGGACCCGCGGATCCTCCACAACTACGGCCACGGCGGCGCCGGCTTCACGCTCGCGCGCGGCTGCGCCGAGGACGTCGCGGCACTTATCGGATGATGCCGCCGAGGTAGAGCCCGCCGGCCGTCGCGAGGGCGAGCAGCACGACGGCGATCGCGATCATCAGCGGCAGCGGCAGCGACTTCTTCGGCTCGGGCGTCGCCTTCACCTTGAACGTCACCTGCGGCTCGGTCTTCGCGCTGTCGGGAATCGCCTTCTCGGGGATCGTGTCGTTGACGATCTCCTTGGGCCCCGACTTCGGGCTCATCATCAGCGTCGGATCATCGTCGCCGACGCGCTTCTTCGTGCCCTCGATGACCGCGGGCGCCGGCTGCGGCGGAGGCGGCGCCTGCTTGAGCGCGGCCGGCACCGGATCGACGGTCGTCAGCTCGGCGGACTGCGAGAAGGCGCTGACCGGGCGCTGCATGCCGGGACGCGGCTCGTGCATGCGCGCGGGCGCCTTGTCGTGCGGGATCTCGTCCATCGCGAGCACGGCGGGGTGAACGATGCCCTGCGTGAGGCAGACGTCCCACGCCTCGCGCAGCGCGGCCTCGGCCTCGCTCGCATCCTTGAAGCGCGACTTGTCGCTCGGCTGCAGCGCGGTCATCGTGATCTGCGCGAGCGGCCCCGGGATCGACGGATCGTGGCGCGTCGGCGGCGGTGCGTTGCCCTGCACGACGTAGCTGTTCGTCGTCTTCGTGTCGGGGCCCTCGTAGGGGATGCGGCCGCTCATCAGCTCGTACATGACCGCGCCCCACGCGAACACGTCCGCCTGCGGCGTGTAGCGGCCCTCGCGGATCGCCTCCGGCGGCGAGTAGCCCGGCGTGCCCATGAAGATGCCGACCTGCGTGAGGTCGCTGTCCGGCAGGCGCGCGATGCCGAAATCGGCGAGCTTCCAGCGGTTGTCGCCGGCGTGCAGCACGTTCGCCGGCTTGACGTCGCGATGCACGATGCGCTGGCGGTGCGCGAACGACAGCGCGCTCGCGAGATCGAGTCCGATCTGCACGCAGCGCGCGAGCGGCAGGCGCACGCGATCGAGGCGGTCGGCGAGCGACTCGCCCGGCAGATACTCCAGCACCATGAACGGCGCGCCGGAGTCTTCATCGACGCCGACATCGAAGATCGTGACGATCGCCGGATGCGACATCTTCGCGGCGGCCTTCGCCTCGCGCTGGAAGCGCTCGAGGAACGCGCTGCGCACGCGCCGCCCCTGCTGCTGCGGCGACATGATCGTCTTCACCGCGACGACGCGATCGAGCAGCGGATCGCGCGCCTTGTAGACGACGCCCATCGCGCCCTTGCCGATGGTCTTGATGACCTCGTAGCGCCCGATGGTCTTGCGCCCCTCCTCGCCGGCCAGCCCCAATCCGGGCGGCGCTTCGGCGCGGAGACGCGTGTTCGTGCGCGGACGTGCTTGGACGTCTTCGGCCATCGCTCCCGCGTGTAGTTTAGCCTATTTCTGCGTCCGACTCGAACCGGATATCTTCGTCCCGGCCGCCACCGACGACGTGATGAACGCGTTGCCGCCGATGACGGCCCCCCGGCCGATCACCGTATCGCCGCCCAGGATCGTGGCGTTCGCGTAGATCACGACCTCGTCCTCGATCGTCGGATGACGGCGCTTGCCGGGCTCGGGGCGCGTGGCCCCCTGAGGGACCGTCAGCGCGCCGAGCGTCACGCCCTGGTAGATGCGCACGCCCTTGCCGATCAGCGTGGTCTCGCCGATCACGACACCGGTGCCGTGATCGATGAAGAACGGCACGCCGATCTCGGCGCCGGGGTGGATATCGATGCCGGTGCGGCGGTGCGCGAGCTCCGTCATCATGCGCGGGATCACGACCGCGCCTTCGCGCAGCAGCGCGTGCGCGATCCGATACACGGTGATCGCGTACGCGCCCGGATACGTCAGCAGGATCTCGTCGACGCCGGAGGCCGCCGGATCGCTCTCGTACGCGGCGTGCAGGTCCGCGCTGATCTGCGAGCGCAGCTCGGGAAGATGCGCGAGGAAGCGGTCGGTGATCTCGTTCGCCTGGCGCGTGCAGTCAGCGCACTCGAGCTCGTTGCGGCCGAGTGCCTGCTGCCGCTTGTGGTGCGCAGCGCGATACACCTGGCGCTGCAGCGCGACGCGCAGCTCCTGGAGGCGCAGGCGTACCAGGTCGCGCAGCTCGCGCTCGTCGACGCGCGCGACATCCGGACCCGCGTAGCCAGGGAACAGCAGCGCGCGGCACATCTCGGTGATGCGATCGACGTGCGTATCGCTCGGCAGCTCGTAGCTGCCGATGTGCTGCATCTCCTTCGCGTCCGGATCGAGGTACGCGTCGAGCAGCTCGTCGGTCACGCCATCGAGCGGATCGCGGGCCTCGCTCTGGACCCGAAGCGTGCGCCGTTCCGACATCTCCAAAGAACTAGCACGTAACGGTCGCGCTGACGCTGGTGCCCCGATCCGGTGCATCGGCGCGCGCGAGGGGGCGCCCGGCCTCGTCGAGGATCTCGCTCGCGCCGTCGAAGTGGAGGTCGAGCACCTTGCCGACGAGGTGCGCGGTCACGCCGAAGCGCGCGAACGGCGTCTCGCGCAACGTACCGGGCAGCCCTTCGGCCTCCCACTGGTCGACGCGCACGCGATCGTCGAACGGCCAGCGCTCGCGCCACGGCCACGGATTCGCGGCCGGATTCGCGACGACGGTGACGCCTCCGCGCGCCGCGATCGCGGGAGCGACCGGCACGAACCGCTCGAGCTTCGTGTGCGCGCAGCGAAAGCCGTCGTAGCAGATCAGCGTGCACAGCTTGCCGAACGCGGTGTCGACGATCGGGATGCGGTCGGCGTCGCCGCGGAACAGGCCGAGCCCGCCCTTCGCGCCGTCCTCCATGCCGGGGATCAGGTTGACCTTGTCGGTCGTCGCGACGAGCCGGCCCGTCGGATCGAACGTCAGCGACGCGTTGTGCAGCTCGCCGCCCGGCGACAGCCGCAGGTGCGAGCCCGCGACGATGTACGCCGCGTGCTGCTTCGCGAGCGGCGCGAACACGCTCTTCCACCAGCGCTCGCCATCGGGCGCGAGCGCGGCGAGCACGGCATGACGCGGCTCGAGCACGCGCGCCGTCGCGGCGCCGCGCAGCACCGCGAACGGCCGGCGCATCGCGGCCGCGGCCAGCGCACCGGCGAGCGTCTTCGACTTCTTCGCGCGCCCACCTGCGAGCGCGAGCAGCGCGAGGTGTCCCGCGACCTCCGGAAGCACGACGAGCCGCGCCTCGGCGGGACCGGCCGCATCGACGGCCCGCGCGATGGCGGCGTGCAGGTGCAGCTGATACGCCTCGCTCGAGGCGAGCACGTCGGCGCTGACCTGGAGCTGGACGGCGACGAGCGCTGTCCTCACTTCGGCTGCGGCGTGACGCGCAGATAGGGCTTCAGCGTCTTCCAGCCCGCGGGGAACAGGCCCTTCGCGTCGGCGTCGCTGATCGACGGGACGATGATGACGTCCTGGCCCTGCTTCCAGTCCGACGGCGTCGCGACCTTGTGCTTCGCCGTCAGCTGCAGCGAGTCGATCACGCGGAGCAGCTCGTCGAAGTTGCGGCCCGTCGACGCGGGGTACGTCAGCGTCAGCTTGATCTTCTTGTCGGGGCCGATCACGAACACCGAGCGCACCGTCGCGGTGTCACTCGCGTTCGGGTGGATCATGCCGTAGAGGTTCGCGACCTTCTTGTCGGGGTCGGCGATCAGCGGGAAGTTGAGCGCGTGACCCTGGGTCTCCTTGATGTCGCCGACCCAGCCCTTGTGCGACTCGAGCGAGTCGACCGAGAGGCCCGCGACCTTCACGTTGCGCTTCTCGAACTCCGGCTTGAGCGCCGCGACGCGACCGAGCTCGGTCGTGCAGACCGGCGTGAAGTCCTTCGGATGCGAGAACAGCACGCCCCAGCTGCTGCCGAGCCACTGGTGAAAGTGCAGCGTGCCGTCCGTGGTCTCCGCCGTGAAATCCGGTGCTTCGTCTCCGAGTCGCAGTGACATGACGTTCTCCGTGATAGTTGTCTTGACGGCCGTTATAGCGGACAACGGCGCGCCCGGCAAGGGACGATATGCACGGATCAGCGAGGCGTGGGCTCGGGGGCGTCGTTGATCTTCGCGATGACCGTGTCGAGCTTCTGCTCCGGAATCGTCACGCGCGTCGGCATGCCTCCACCGAGCTCGAAGAGCTGCACGAAGTCCCAGCCGGAGTCGAAGCTCGCCGCGATCGTCAGCATCCCGGAGTCGCGCACGATCGAGACGGGCGCCCGCTCCTGCCCCGCGAGCAACAGGTCGGTCTTGTCGAACTGCCCGGCGAGCCCCTGCGTGTCGACGACCGCGACGCGCCCGCGCACCGTGAACCGCCGAGACAGCTCGCGCGTCACCGCATCCTTGCGCTCGAACTCGGCCGCCGCCTCGCCGATCAGATCGTCCTGCACGCCCTTGCCCATCCCGCTGACGAGCCACTGCACGACCGCGCGCTTGAGCTGGTCGTCGCGAAACTTCGCGCGGAGCGCGCGATCGATGCGCGTCGCGATCGGCCCCGGCGAGCCGATGCGCGTGTCGACCGCGCGCGCGTCGTCGTCGGCGGTCGCGTACGGCTGCTTGCCAGCGAGGATCCACTTCGCGGCCGCGTAGAGCCCGTCGAGATCGACGTGCGTGACGATCGAGTCGATCGGCCCGGTCGTCCGCACGAGCTCCGCCGTGACCATCTCGGGACACGCGCCGTGCTCGGCCTTCGTCGACAGCACGAAGCGCGGATCGCCCGCGAAGTCGCCGTGGCGCTCGTGATCGTGATGATCGACCCACGCCGCGAGCCGGTCGCCGAGGCCGCGGATGAACGGCAGCGTGGTCACCTCGAACGAGACGCTCGTCCCCACCGTCGCGGCGAACGCGATGTCGAGCACGACGACGCGGCCCGGGACCTTCTCGGCCTTCGGGAGCAGGCGCGGCGACGCGAACGCGAGGTGAGGCAGACGCACTCCGCGAACCGTACCACCTACTTCGGGCAGTGAACCGTCACGCTCCAGCCGTCGTGCAGGTAGACCTGGCGCACGGTGCCGCGATCGCCGCACTGCGCGGCGCCCGGGCCGAGCAGGCACAGCGTGCGTTCACCGCCGTCGGCGACGAGCGCGCTGCGGCGGCCCGGTGCGACCTGGCCGATCTGCGCGCCGTCGATCCACACGTCGATCGGATCGGGGCAGCGCGTGTTGTCGACGAAGAACGTCGAGCGCGGCTTCGCGCGCGGAGGCGCGTGCGTCGGGATCGTGTCGGGCTTGTCCTCCTCGATCACGCGGTAGCGCATCGGATCGGCGACGGCCGCCGCGAGCAGGCGATCGGTGCAGCCGGCCTGGCGCAGCTCGGGCTGAAGGCCCCTGCTCCACTCCGCGCGCAGCTCGCCGATGTCGGCCAGCGCGGTGCGGAAGCTCTTCTTCGCGTCGGCGACCGCGGTGCGGCCATTCGGCAATAGGCCCTGCGTCAGGCCGAGCTCGTCGTGACGCATGATGAAGCGGTACTCGGCCTCGAGCTCGACGCCGAGCTTCTCGTAGCGCTGCAGCGCGGTCTGCGCGGCCGCCCACGACGGCGCGAGCCTGCCGACCGGGCACACGCGCGGCGGCTTGCCCTTCGCGAGCGGTCCCGAGCCGAGGTTGCCGAGCAGGCCGAGCAGGTGTGCCTGGTACTCGACGCGCACGGTCGCGAGCGTCGAGGCGAGCACCTCGTACGAGTCGAGCGCGGCCTGCAGCGCCTCGCCGTCGCCCCACGGGCGCACGAGCTCGGGCGTGTACTCGACGGTCGGCTGCGAGCCGGCGGCGAGCGCGGCCTGCGCGGCTTGCGCGGCGGGCATCCCGGGGTGCTTCGCGAGCGCGGTCTCGAGCTCGTCGCGCGCGGTCACGTCGTCGTTGTCGAGGTGGTGCGCGAGCGCGGCGAAGTAGTGGAGCGTCGCGTCCTCGGGCCACGCGGCGAGCGCGGGCTCGAGCTGGCCGAGCGCGGCGGCCGCATCCTTGCGCATCAGCTCGGTCGCGATCACGTCGCGGCGCATCTCGAGCGAGCGCGGCTCCTCGCGCACGGCCTTGCGCAGGTACCAGGCAGCGTCGTCGGCGCGGCCCTGCTGCAGCGCGATCACGCCGAGCGCCTGCTCGGCGAGCGGCAGATCCGCGACGTACTTCTGCAGCAACGTGTACGCGCGGCTCGCCTCGGCGAGCTTGCCGGCGTCGAAGTACGCCTGCGCGATCGCGAAGCCGGGCAGCGACGACTCGGGCGCGAGCTTGCCCGCGCGCTGGTACCAGCCGAGCGCGCCGTCGAGATCGCCGGTCTTGCGGTGCGCATCGCCGATGCGGACGAGCAGCGCGAGGTCGTTCGGCCGCTTGTCGGCGACCTGCTCGAGCGCCTTGATCGCATCGGGCCAGCGGCCGAGCGCGCCGTACGCGGTCGCGAGATCGCCTTTGACCTCGAGGTCGTCCGGTGCGCGGAGCGCGATCGCCTCGAGCTCGCGCACGAGCTTCGGCGTGTCGCTGCGCGACGCGTGAATGAGCACGAGCACGCGGCGCGCCGGCAGGTAGCCCGGCTGATGCGCGGTGACCTGCTCGAGCTGCTTCTCGGCGCGGTGCGCATCCCCGAGCTGCCACAAGGTCGCGCCGAGCTGGTAGCGCGCGTCGAGATCCCACGGACGCAGTCGCACGAGCTTGCGCCACAGCTCGAGCGCGGGCTCCCACTTCGCCTGCGCGGTCGTCGCGTACGCGGCCGCGCGCAGCGACGCGATGTCCTCGGGCGCGAGGTCGGCGGCGTAGTTGAACTTGCCGGCCGCCTTCGCGGCCATCTTCGGATCGGTCGGTGCCTCGGCGAGGTACAGCTCGCCGATCAGGCGCTGCGCCTCGTACAGCTTCGGATCGAGGAAGACCGCGCGCTCGAGGTCGTGCTCGGCCGCCTTGAGATCGGGGCCCTTGCCGTCGTCGGCCATCGCCGACAGCGCGCCGGTGAAGTAGCCGAGGCCGCGCCCCATCATGAACACCGGGTACTGATCGCTGGCGAGCGTGCGCCCCAGCCGCTCCGCGCGCGCGACATCGACGACGACGCCGGCCTTCTGCCACGCCTCGCCCATCGCGTCGCCGAGGATGCGGTGGTAGCTCGCCGGCGGGCCGCCCTTGAGCGACTGCGCGACCATCGTCGCCTTGCCCTTGTCCATCTTCCAGATCAGCACGGCGATGCGCAGCACCTCGCCGGGCCTGTCGAACCATCCGGTGATCACGTAGTCGGCGCCGGTCTTGATGCCGTACGCGGCGACGGTATCGGCCTCGGCCGGCACTGCCTCTCCCGGCACGAACAGCGGCGCGCCGGTCGCGTCGAGTCCGAGCACGCCCTGCGACTTCTCCGCGATCTCGAAGGGCGCCTCCGCGACGATCCACTCGAGCGACTTCCCGTTCGCGACGTGATTCTCGAACGGCGTGACCGCGAGCGTCGGAGGTCCCGGCTGCCAGTCCGGAATGTCCCCGGTCTCGTCGGCTACGGCGAGCCGGCAGAGCGCGCACACGACGAACGCGTGCGCGAGGACCCGAGACCTCATATGCTGAGTCTACCTTGGACCGGGCCAAGCGCAGGCGGCGCGATCGCATCGCCGGACTCTTCTGGATCCTCGGCGGCCTCGTCGTCGTCGCGGCCGGAGGCCTGCTCGTCGCGAAATCGATCATCGACTCCGACGCCGAGGGCCCGCTCGCGAAGCGATCGGTGCAGTACACGGTGATCGTGCTCGGGATCGTCGGGATGCTGCGCGGCCGCGCGCTGCTGCTGCGTCACCGCCGCGGGCTGGGGCGCATTGTCCCGCTGCGCCTCGTCGTGCTCGGCCTCGTGTACGGGCTGTCGCTCGGCGCGGCGTGCTTCTACTACGCGATCACGTCGATCAACGAAGACCTGCCGCCGGATCTGACGAAGCTGCTCGACTACCAGCCGAACCGCAAGTCGATCGTGCTGTCGAGCGACGGCGACGAGATCGGGACGTTCTCGATCGAGAACCGCCGGATCGTGCCGCTCGAGCGCATGCCGTCGCACGTGCCGGCCGCGTTCATCGCGACCGAGGATCGCCGGTTCTTCGTGCACCACGGCTTCGATCCGGTCGGCATCGTCCACGCCGCGATCGACAACCTGCGCTCCGGCAGGACCAGGCGCGGCGGCTCGGGCATCACGCAGCAGATCATCAAGCAGACGCTGCTCGGCGAAGAAGAAGGCGACGTCTCCGACCTCGGCTTCTCTCCCCAGCGCCTCGCGCAGGAGAAGAAGACGCAGAAGTGGAAGCGCAAGCTCAAGGAGGTGATCCTCGCGGTTCGCCTCGAGCGCGAGCTGACGAAGGCGCAGATCCTCTCGATCTACCTCAACCACGTCTATCTCGGGCACGGCGCCTACGGCGTCGGTGCGGCGGCGGAGGCGTACTTCGGAAAAGAAGTCGAAGACCTGACGATCGCGGAGGCGGCGATGCTCGGCGGCCTCGTCGCGTCGCCGACGAAGTACGCCCCGACGCACGACATGAAGCTCGCGCGCGAGCGCCAGACGCACGTGCTCGAGCGCATGCGCGACGATCACTACATCTCGGAGGCCGAGTACCAGGCGGCGCTCGTCGAGCCGATCGCGCTGGTCGACGAGAGCGACGTCAACCACCTCGCATCGCCCTACTTCGTCGAGCACGTGCGGCGCCTCGCGACGGAGCGCTACGGCAACTCGACCTTGTTCAAGGGCGGCCTGCGCTTCTACTCGACGCTCGACTCGCAGATGCAGGCCGCCGCCGAGGGCGCGCTGCGCAAGGGCCTCGAGGCGCTCGATCGCAAGCTCGGGTTCCGCGGCCCGATCGGCTCGGTCGCCGTCGAGCAGCGCGGCGCGTGGACGGGCGGCCCCGCGCACCCGCTCTCCGGCGCGAACGACGACACGAGCGCGCTCGCCGATCAGCTGCTGCCCGAGCAGCGCTACGGCGCGATGGTCGTCGATCTGACGAAGCAAGGCGGCGTGATCGTCGACCTCGGCCCCAAGCGCCTGCCGCTCGCCGACAAGGACGCGACCGACGTCCGCGCGTGGCGCGCCGAGAAGACCAGCAAGGCGCTCGCGCTCGGCGACCTCCTGCCTGTCCGCCTCGCCGCCGACGGTGCGTCCGCCACGCTCGCGCAGCGACCGTCGCTGCAGGGCTCGATGATCGTCATGGATCCACACACGGGCCGCGTGCTCGCGCTCGTCGGCGGCTACGACTGGACCGCGTCGCAGTTCGATCGCGCGACGCAGGCACACCGCCAGGTCGGCTCGTCGATCAAGCCGTTCATCTACTCGGCGTTCCTCGAGAGCGGCGCCACGCCCGTCGAGCCGATGCACGACGGCCCGTTCAGCGTGACGACCGCCACCGGCGTGTGGACGCCCGCGAACTACGACAACAAGTACCTCGGCGACGTCACGCTGATGACCGCGCTCGCGTTCTCCTTGAACACGATCAGCGTGCAGATCGCGGTGCGCGTCGGGCTCGATCGCATCATCGAGATCATGCGCGGCTTCGGCATCACGTCGCCGATCCCGCGGCACATCTCGATCTCGCTCGGCACGCCGGACCTCACACCGCTCGAGGTCGCGACCGGCTACGCGGGCATCGCGAACGGCGGCCGCCGCGTCACGCCGCGCTTCTTCGATCTCGTGACCGACACGGCCGGCAACGTCGTCGACGATCTGCGCAGCACGCCGCCGGGTCCGCAGGTGATCTCGCCCGAGGTCGACTACGTCCTGGTGAACCTCATGAAGGGCGTGGTCCAGCGCGGCACCGCGCGCTACGCGCTCGCGCTCGGCCGCCCGACCGCCGGCAAGACCGGTACGAGCGCGAACTACAAGGACGTGTGGTTCAACGGCTTCACGACGGACCTCTTGTGCTCGGTGTGGGTCGGCCGCGACGACTCGATGTCGATCGGCGACAAGATCACGGGCGGCGGCGTCAGCGTGCCGATCTGGCTCGACTTCATGCAGAAGGCGCACCCGCGCACCAAGGTCCGCGACTTCCCGGTGCCGCCGAACGTCAGTTTTGCGCGCGTCGAGCCGTGGAGCGGCGATCCGGCGAGCCCGTCGCCCGAAGCCGTGTGGATGCCGTTCGTGCGGGGCACGTTGCCCGCGAAGTTCTTGTCGGGCGCCCCCGTGAAGAGCTTCGACGACCTCGTCGCACCACCGCCCGCGCCGCGCGCTCCTGCGAAGTGCAGCACGCTGAATTGCTTGTGAACCGTGATAGCTTTCGCGCCATGCGTCAGGGGACCCTGCTGCTCGCGCTGCTGTTCGCGACAGCCTGCAAGATCGACCTCGACCACGCTCCCGACGCCGGCACCGGCAAGTGCGAGATGAGCACGAGCGCGTCGTGCGTCGAGGCGGTGAACCACCAGGACCTGACCTGGATCCAGGACAACGTGTTCACCAAGCAGTGCACGTTCTCGGGCTGTCACAACGGCGAGAACACGAAGCAAGGCAAGATCGATTTGCGAACGGGCAAGAGCTTTGCCACGCTCGTCAACGGTGACAGCGCCGTGATGCCCGGAGCCAAGCTCGTCGTCCCGGGGAATCCGACCTCGAGCTACCTCGAGGTCATGCTCGGCAGCGAGCCGGGCAGCGTGCCGGCATCCGTCGGCCTGATGCCCCAGAACACCGGCGGCCAGCTGCTGTGCTGCCAGAAGCTCGACGCGATCCAGCGCTGGATCACGGCGGGAGCACCCAACAACTGAAACGCCGATCCCGGTCACTAAGTCCCTGGTTTGCTTGACGGGACTCGACTGTGACCGATACAAATTGAAGGCATAGAAACGAGGACCGATGAGCTGGCTAAGTGACGTTTTCCAAAAGGGCGGGCCGTTCTTCATCGTCAACACGTTCTTCTTGGCGGTGGTCATCGGACTGATCGTCGAGCGTGCGATCTACTTCCTCGGCCGCGGCCACCTCAACGCGAAGGCGTTCCTCGAGCAGCTGCGCAAGCTGCTGAGCGCGAACAACGTCGACCGCGCGAAGAAGCTCTGCGATGCGACGACCGCGCCGGTCGCGCGCGTTGCCAAGGCGGGCCTCAACCGCCTGCACCGTGGTGAAGCCGCCGTCGCGCAGGCGATGGAAGAGACGATGACCGACACGCTGCCCGAGGTGAAGACCCGCATCGGCGCGCTGTGGTCGCTGGCGAACATCGCCACGCTGGTCGGCCTCCTCGGCACGATCACCGGCCTCATCCGCACGTTCTCGTCGATCGGCGACGCGAACCCGGCCGAGCAGCGCGAGAAGCTCTCTCGCGGCATCTCGGAAGCTATGTACAACACCGCGTTCGGTCTCTCGATCGCGCTCCTCTGCATGATCGGCCACCTGCTGCTCTCGGCCGCCATGAAGAAGGTCGTCTCTGATCTCGAAGCCTTCAGCCTGCGCTTCGAGAACCTGCTCGCGGACAGCGGTTCGGCTGCAGCGGCGCGTGCGCCCGCGGCTCCGACCGAGGACCTCGAGTAGCTTCCATGGAGCTCTCCGCACAGAGAGTTCGCTCGAAGACGCGCAACGCCGTCCGGCGTCGCGAGGACCAGATCGAGCAAGAGGAGATCGAGAGCGGCGAGCTCAACCTGATCCCCTATCTCGACATGGTCACGAACCTGATGCTGTTCCTGCTGTTCTCGATCAGCGCAGGCATCATCTTCACCCAGATCGACACGACGCTCCCTGACAAGGCGCCGCCGTCGACGAACGTCACCCAGCAGACGCCGCAGACCAACCCCGACGACCAGCCGCTCAAGATGGTCGTCTCGATCACCAAGGACAAGATGCTCCTGTGGTCGATCACGGGCATCGAGGGCACGCTGCAGTCGCCCAAGGCCGTCTTCCCGCGCACCGGCCACGACGGCGACTCGTGCGACGGCCCGTACATGTGCGAGAGCGGTTACTGCAACGCGAGCCTCAAGTGCGCGCAGTCGCCGAGCGCGAACAACGCGCCCGCCCCCACGCCCGTCTACGACTACCGCGCGCTCTCCAACGCGCTGTTCGAGATCGCGAACCGCCACTACAACGGCAAGATCCGCAAGCTCGAGACCTACCAGATCATCCTCATGGCCGACGGCACCACGCCCTACGCCACGATCGCCTCCACGATGGCCGCCATGCGCTGCAAGCTCCCCGATTTCGGCAAGGAGCCCAAGCCGTGCGCGATCCCGACGGAGGACGACGACTCGCTCAAGCGCATGCGCGCGCAGAAGATCTCGGTCTCGCCGGACAACACGGTCCTCGACCCGGAGACCGCGCAGTACGATCCGAACAAGATGGCGCTGTTCTCGACGATCCTCTTCTCCTCGGGGTTCGAGTGAGCTTTACGCAGCGCGAGGCGCGCACCATCGTTCGCAAGGCGGTCGGCCGCGTCCCCGAGGGCGAGTCGATCCGCCACCTCAACATCATGCCGATGATGGACATGATGACGATCCTCCTGGTCGCCTTCATCTTCCAGATGGCGACCAGCTCGCTAGAGGTCACCGCGGGCACCGTCAACCTCCCGCGCACCGAGACCGACGCCCCGCTCCCCGAAAAAGCCTGGACGCTCGTGATCACGCCGAACGGCATCGTCGTCGAGGGTCAGCCGATCGTCTCGGTCGCCAACGGCGACGTCGACCCGGCCGAAAAAGAAGGCGGCTCCCTCGGCGTCAAGATCCCGCGCCTCACCAACTTCCTCGCCAAGCTCCACGAGGAAGAGGTCAAGCAGACCGTCAAGGCGGGCGGCGACCCGAACAAGCAGCCGCCCCCCGAGCTCCTGATCATCGCGGATCGCGTGACCCCGTACCGCCTCCTCCTCGAAGTGATGTTCTCGGCCAAGCAAAAAGAGGCCGGGTACAAACATTTCCGACTGATCGTCCAGAAGAACTTCCCCACCAAGCCGCAGAAGTAGCTCCCAGCTAGGCCCCTGGCTGGCGCTCGCCCGCGCGCTATAGTGGAGACATGAAGCTCGTCGGCGAACGCCGTGCCCTGTCGGCGGTCATCTTCGCGTTCTACTTCCTCGTCTACCTGATCATCGCGCTCCAGTCCCTGGTGCCGGATCTCGACAAGGCGTTCTACGCGCTCGCGTTCGTCTACGGCCTCGCGTTCTTCTCCCTCGTCGCCGGCTACTTCTGGGCGCGCTGGTACGCGGTCGGCGTCGGCCTCTACGGCGTGATCACGACCGCCGTCGGCATGTGGCAGCTCGGCCCGGAACCCATCCTCGTCTTCGTCGGCGGCACCCACCTCGCCGCCACGCTCATGCTCTGGGGCCACGCGATGTCCGAGGGCTACGACGGCCAGACCGCCTGGCGCGAGCGCTTCCACATGGACGACCACGCCGTCCAGCGACTCGGCCGCTCGGTCATCCGCGCCGGCGTCTCGCTCCCGATGGTGCTCCTCTACGCCTTCGCCCCCAAGCCCGGCTCCGCCGAGACCGCCCTCGCCGGCCTCGCCCTCGTCCTCGCGGCCTTCGGCCTCCGCGCCCTCGTCCGCCTCCGCACCTGGGGCGTCCTCGCCCTGGGCGCCGCGGGCGGCCTGCTCCTGACGCTCGCCACCGTCGACGCCGCCACCCACTCGACCCTCTTCGTGCTCAGGCCGGCCCTCGCGGGCGCGCTGCTCGTGAGCGCCGCCACTCCGTGGCTGCGCCCGGCGCTCGCGTTCCTCGGCCTCCGCCGCTGAGGCCCGCGCCGCGCGCCCCGAGCGGCGCCGGCGACCGCGAGCCGGGCGCGCAACTCGAGCCGCGAACCGCAGCCGCGAGCCGCAGCCGCAGCAGCAGCAACCGCAGCCGCAGCCGCAGCAGCAACCGCAGCCGCAGCCGCAACCGCGTTCATCGCCCACGACGTCTCTCTCGATCTCATCCGCGAGCTCCGCACGCTCTTGCCCGCGATCCACGCTTCGATCGCGAGCTCGCGACGCAGCTCCGCACCGCGGCCACGAGCGTCACGCTCAACCTCAGCGAAGGCCAGCGATCGGGCGGCGGCAACCAGCGGCTCCACTACGAGATCGCGCACGGCAGCGCGAACGAGGTGAAGGGCGCGCTCGCTGTCGCCGAAGCCTGGGGCTGGATCGAGCAGCCCACGCGCGCGTGCGCGATCCTCGATCGCCTGCTCGC
>CAYUNM010000062.1:35685-49486 GCA_964446175.1 uncultured Kofleriaceae bacterium | reverse complement strand
GTTGAGCACGTAGCAGAGCGCGTTCCGAGCCTGGCGAGGCGTCGCGATGATCTCCTCGTGGTAGCGGTCCGGAAAGACGGCGCCCTTACGACGTCCCGCGACCCAGCACTTCGTCTTCGCGTTCCACCAGCGCGCAGTCGAGGAATGCGGGTTGCTCGCTTCGTCCCGCGCACTGGATCCGCGCTGCGCGTCCCACCAGCCGGCATCCTTCGAGCGGCCCTTCGAGACCGCGACATTGATACGGCGCGCCGCGCTGATCTGGAACGCCTGCATGCCGCGCGCGAGCGCCATCTTGTCATCGGCCTCCACCAGCAGGTGGAGATGGTTGTGCTGGATGCTCAGGTGCACGATGCGGCAGCTCGCGCGCTCGGCGACCGCGATCGTGGCCCAGCGGACCGCGTCGTAGACGTCGCGCGTGCGCATGCGCTCGAGCTCGTCGGACGCGCGGAGCGTGACATGCACCGCCTGGTTGGCGCGCAGCTCGGGCCGGACCTCGTGGCGCTCGCTCGAGCGCGGGCCCTTCGGCGGTCGGCCGAGCTTCACACCCGGCCGGCGTCGGCGCTTGCGCCGGTTCGGATCGCCGCGGCGCTGGCCGTTCTTGTCGCCGAAGTACAGCGACTGCTGCAGGTGGCGCTTGCGCAGGCGGCCCATGAAGAGGTCGTACCCTCGAGGGGGCTGGCGCGTGGCGCTTGCGGGCTGGCGCGTGGCGCTTGCGGGCGGGTGCGCGCGCCTGCTGGAGCTCGCTCGAGCCGTCGAGCGCGGCGCGGCCGTTCATAGAGCCAGCAGCGCCGTGTCGCGCTCTGCGGCGCGCTCGCTCGAGCGCCCGGTGCGCTTCACGGAGGCTCGCGCTTGTCGCACGCACGAGCGCGTGACCGCGTGTCGTGCGACATCTGCGGCAGCATCCGCGTCAGCGCGCACGCAACGACCACGCGCGCGTTGCGACGGCGCGGCAGCATTCGCGTCAGCGCGCACGCAACGACCACGCGCGCGTCGAACGACATCCGCGTGAGCGGCGGTACGTGCGTGGCTCACGCTGATTTGCGTGAATGGCGATCAGAGGTGGTGATCGGCCGCGAAGATCGTGCCAAGTGGCAACGAGCACGGGCGCATCGGCGATCACGTGGTCGACTTGTTGGGTCGATGCGAAGGCATCGAGGAGAGGACCGAGCCCATGTCGACCAGCTCCCACGATCGTTGGCTGTTGCCGCGCCGGCAGACCGAGTTTCCGCTGCGCGATCTGCTGCCCGAGGAGACGCTGCACGCGCGTCGCGAGGCGACGTTCCTCGTGCTCGCGGTGCTTGCCGTGCTGCCCGCGGCGGTGCTCGTGCTCGCCGGTACGGGCAGCGTGATCGATGTATCTGCGCTGCTCGCGAGCGTCGGAATCGAGACGCCGGTTGCGCTGATGCTGCCGGTCGGAGCCGTGCCGTTCGCGATCAGCTTGGTGGCCGTGGCGCTGGCGCGCGACCTGTTCGGCTGGCGTCGCGCGACGGCGCTGGTGTGGGCAGGAGCGGGCTCGGTGCTCGCGCTCGCCGGCTTCGTTCGGCTGTGGGATGTGCTCGGCGAGGGCAACCGAACGGGCGCAGCGCTCGCGTTCGCGGGGGCGTTTGTCATCGCGCATGTTGTGCATGCGTTCGTGTTCGATCGCCTGCGGCGCGCGGCGCGCGGGCGGGCGACGTTCGTGCGGATCGTCGTGGCGGCGCTGACCGCGTGTGCGTTCGGGTTTGCCGCGCTTGGCGGTGTGCTGTGGCTCGAGGAAGGTACGGCGCTCGCGTCGGCGATCACGAGCCATGCCGGATCGGCAATCACGTCGAGCGCCGTTGGAGTCGATGCCATCGTCGCGATCGCGGCAGGTGCGTTCGCGTGGTCGGTCGCGGTGTCGATCGTGCTGGCGATCCCGGCGGCGATCGTCGCGCGTGCGCTCGCCATCGCGCTGCGGGTCGGTCGCGCGCTGGTCGCGAAGCGCGACGTGAGCGAGGACGACCAGGTCGCTCCGCCCGCGCCGGTGTACGGGCGAGCGGCAGCGCCGGAGTACGAACGCGTGCCAGCATCGGCGGCGCCGGTCTACGAGCGCGCGGCGGCGCCGGCATACGAGCGCGCAGCATCGCGGGTCGACGATCGCGCGGCAGCGAACGTCCATGCATCGGCAGCGCCGGTCTACGCATCGGCGGCGCCTCTGTACGAGCGCGCCGCGCGCGGAACGCCGGCCGTTACCCTCGAGCGGACGCCGCGCACCACGCTACCGGGCGTCGTGCTGCCACCGCCTGGCGAGGGCGCCGCCGCGAGCAGCGCGGGCGCGAACGGCGCAGGTGCGCGCAGCTTGCCTCCGGCCGAGATCGTCGACGAGGAGGTCGTGCCGCTCGAGCCGGAGGCGATGCGGCGGCGCGCGGCTCGCGTGTCGCTGCAGCCGTTCTCCAGCGCGGAGATGGCGTTCTTCCGCGAGGGCGACGAGCTCGAGACACCGAGCTGACAGGCGACGAGCACGTCTCGCCCGGTCACGCGTGGCGGACGCCCTTCAGGCTTGGTGAATGCCTCCGCTCAGGCCAGCTCGGCCTCGTCGTGCCAGGGGCCGGCGGCGAAGTACGCGTCGGCCTCGGCGCGGCGGTCGGCGACGACGGCCATCTCCACGACGTCCCCCGGTGCCAGGCGCGTGCGGTCGTCGACGAGCATGACGCGCGGGCCCCGCTCGGCGAGCAGCGGCAGGATCAGGTCGGGTGGCATGGCGGGCATTGGCGCCTCCGCGTCGCCGACGAACACGCGCCGCACGATCTCGACCTGGTCGCGGCGCCAGCGTGCGATCCAGGGGGCGATCGCGAGCGGGGTCGCGAACAGCGTGCCGACGCCGCGGTCGCCGAGCACGTCGCCGACGTCCGGATCGAGCGGAGCGAGGACGCGCGGGCCGGGGATGTCGTCCGTGATGTGGCGGGCGAACAGGACGTTCATCGACGGGTTGGCCGTCAGCGCGACCGCGATCGAGCGCGCCTCGACCTGCGCGCGCGCGAGCGTGCGGGGATCTAGCTCGGAGCCGAACGTCACCTTGAGGCCGGCTTCCTGAGCGGCGCGCGCGTCGTCGGCGTCTTGCTCGATCAGCTCCGTTGGCTCGCCGGCGGCGGCGAGGCGCGCGGCGAGGTGGCGCGCGAGCGGGTTCGCGCCGAGGAAGACCGCGCCTCGCGCGAGCGTGCGGCGCAGGTCGAGCAGACCGGCGAGCGGGCCGGCGGAGAGGCCCTGGATCGTGACGGTCGCCGCGATCACGAGGAAGACGAGGGCGCGCATCTCGATGCCGCCGGCGATGCCGGCGTCGCGCAGGTGCTGGGCGAACAGCGAGGCGACCGCGGCGGCGACGATGCCGCGCGGCGCGATCCACGAGATGTAGAGCTTCTCGCGCCAGCTCATGCCGGCGCCGGGCGTGCAGGCGAGGACCTCGAGCGGGCGCACGACGAACATCAGGATCGCGACGACCCCGATACCGGGCCAGCCGAGGTGGAGGACGTCCGCGATCCGGACGTCCGCGGCGAGCACGACGAACAGCGTGCCGATGAGCAGCGCGGTCAGCTGCTCCTTGAACTCGACGAGGTCGTTCATGCGGTGCACGCGCATGTTTCCGACGACCAGGCCGGCGGTCATCGCGGCGGCGAGGCCGGAGTCGGAGGCGATGCCCGTCGCGAGCTGGTAGATCGTGATCGCGGCGGCGAGCGCGAAGGCTTTTTCCATGCCGCGCGGGATCACGCGCGGGACGCGCAGCAGCAGCGCGATCACGAGGCCGCCCGCCGCACCGATCGCGGCGCCCACGCCGAGGCGGCGCGCGACGTGCCAGACGGCTTCGCCGACGGTGTCGGCGTGGGGCGAGAGCGCGACCTCGAGCGCCATCACCGCGATCGTCGCGCCGACGACATCGATGAAGACGCCCTCCGCCTCGAGGATCGTCGCGATCGAGGGTGCGAGGCGGATGCGGCGGACGAGCGGGCCGACGACCGTCGGGCCGGTGACCATGACGAGCGTGCCGAACAGGATCGAGCGGCGCAGGTCCCAGTGCATGAGCGTGGCGCAGGCGATCGATCCGCCGATCGCGGTCAGCAGCGCGCCGCCGAAGACGAGGCGGCGGATCACCTTCGCCTGCTTGCGCACGCGCGAGATCTCCAGGCGCATGCCGCCTTCGAACAGGATGATCGCGACCGCGAACCCGATGATCGCGGTGCCGGCCGAGCCGAGCGCGGCGGGCCGGATCAGGCTCACGCCGTCCGGACCGAGCGCCACGCCCGCGGCGAGCAGCACGACGATGCCGGGCAGTCTCAGATGATTTCCGATCGCCTGCGCGATGACGCCGACGAACATCGCGAGCGCGAAGACAAGCGCGGGGTTATCCAGCAAGGTCACGCGCGCGAGGAGTGCAGCCCGTGTGCCTTTGCCAGTTTGTCAGCGCCGATCTGGCAAGCTGTCACGATGGCACGAAAACGCGCCCGAGCAAGGAAATCTATCCTGCAATTCCAGATGGTTAGCTGGAATGCGATGTGGCCTCGGTCTTGTTATTGCGACGGGGGTCATGTGGAACCAGCCTGCGCAGAGCCCGTTCCGGCGGTTCGCCGCCGCTCAGGTCGAAGGGGGAAGTGGCGTGTCGGCGAGTGACGAGCCTACGGCGCTCCGCGATGTCCCGGCGGATGCGGGGATCGTGCTGGTCGTCGATGACGAGCCGGCGATCGTCGAGTCGCTGACGAAGATCTTCCGGCGCGAGGGCCTCAACGTGCTGTCGGCGACGGACGGCACGGCGGGCCTCGACATCCTGCGCAAGCACCGCGTCGGCGTGCTGCTGACCGACCTCATGATGCCGAACACGAGCGGCATGGACCTCTTGCGCGCGGCCAAGACGATCGCGCCCGAGACCGAGGTCGTGCTGATGACCGCGTACGGCACGGTCGAGACCGCGGTCGACGCGATGAAGGAAGGCGCCTACGACTTCGTGACGAAGCCGCTCAAGCGCGCGCACGTCGTGCGGATCGTGCGCAACGCGCTGGAGAAGCAGAGCCTGCTCGTCGAGAACCGGAGCCTGAAGGCCCAGCTCGCCGAGAAGCGCCGCCGCGCGATCATCGGCACCAGCCTCGCGTGGCGCCGCACGATGGACATCGTGATGCAGGCCGCGCCGAGCGAGGCGACCGTGCTCCTGCTCGGCGAGAGCGGCACCGGCAAGGAGCTGCTCGCCCGCGCGCTCCACGAGAACAGCGCCCGCGCGAAGGGCCCGTTCATCGCGGTGAACTGCGCGGCGATTCCCGAGTCGATCCTCGAGGCCGAGCTGTTCGGCTACGAGAAGGGCGCGTTCACCGGCGCGTCCACCGCGCGCGACGGCCGCTTCGAGGCCGCGCACGGCGGCACGCTGTTCCTCGACGAGATCGGCGAGATCAGCCGCCACGTGCAGGTCAAGCTGCTGCGCGTGCTGCAGGAGGGCGAGATCGAGCGCCTCGGCGGCAGCGGCAAGCCGCGCCGGATCGACGTGCGCATCGTCGCCGCGACGAACGTCAACCTCGCCGAGGAGGTCAAGGCGGGCCGCTTCCGCGAGGACCTCTACTACCGGCTCAACGTGATCCCGGTGAGCGTGCCGCCGCTGCGCGACCGCCGCGACGACATCACGCTGCTCGCCCAGCACTTCGTCCAGGTCTACGCCGAGAAGAACGGCAAGGCGATCACCGGGCTGTCGCCGGTCGCGCTCGAGCGTCTCGCCGAGTATGGTTGGCCCGGCAACGTCCGCGAGCTCGAGAACGCGATCGAGCGCGCCGTCGTCCTCACCCGCGCCGGCCACACCGTCATCGACGAGGATGCGCTGCCGCGCGAGATTCGCGACGCGACGCCGGGCACCGCCTCCGCGACGAGCCTGACGTTCCCGATCGGCATGCCGCTCGCCGAGATCGAGATGCGCGTCATTCACGAGACGCTGCGCCACACGCGCGGTGATAAGCGCCTCACCGCGAAGCTGCTCGGCATCGCGACGCGCACGATCTATCGCCGGCTCGAGAACCCCGGCGATGAAGGCACCGATGGCGAGGACAACGAGTAAATGCAGGACTTGATCAAACGCTACTTCTGGGTCCTCGGCGGCGCCGTCGTGATGGTGTGTTCCGTGTTCGCCGCGAAGGCGACGAGCCACATCCTCGAGGCCAAGTTCCTCGGCGATAGCGACCACGCGCCGCGGATCATTCCGGTGATGCAGGCACCGGTCGCCGTGAAGCAGACGCGCAGCAAGGACGGCGCGGGCCTCGTCACGCGCGACATCTTCTGCAGCGAGTGCACGCCGGCCGTCACCGTTGCGAGCACGAACCCCAACGACATCCAGAACACGACGCTGCCGCTCGTGCTGCTCGCGACGAACGTCGCGCCCAAGCCCGAGAACAGCTACGCGACGATCGTCAACACCGAGAACCAGCGGCAGGGCAGCTTCGGCGTCGGCGATCCGATTCCGGGCGCGACCGGCAAGCTCAAGGAGATCCACTACAAGTACGTCGACTTCGAGAACGGCGGCCACATCGAGCGCCTCGTGCTCGCCGGCCAGCAGGCGCCGGTCGCGGCGCCGGTCGCGGCGGCCCCGACGCCCGAAGGCGAGGGTGACGAGCTGCAGGCCGCGATCGACAGCGGCATCAAGAAGATCGACGACAACACGTACGAGATCGACAAGGGTCTCGTCGAGAAGATCCTCGCGAACCCGATGGGCGTCGCGAAGGGCGCGCGCGTCGTACCGGCCGTCCAGAACGGCAAGCCGAACGGCTTCAAGCTCTACGCGATCCGCCCGAGCAGCGTGTACGCGAAGATCGGCCTGACGAACGGCGACACGCTGTCGGCGATCAACGGCATGGAGCTGACGACCGCCGACAAGGCGCTCGAGGTCTACACGAAGCTGCGCGAGGCCACCTCGCTCGAGGTCGAGATCCAGCGTCGCGGCAAGCCGATGACGCTCAAGTACACGATTCGGTGAACACGATGAAATCCACTCGCCTTATTACGCTCCTCCTGCTCGTCTCGCTCGGCGGCGCGAGCGCGCTCGCGCAGCCCGCGGGCAGCAACACGACGACGCCCTCCGCGGACGATCAGCCGGTCTACGTGTGCAAGCACGCGACGGGCACGGTCGCCGTCAACTTCAAGCCCGAGAGCGAGCTGAAGGATCTGATCACGTGGGCGATGGGCTTCACGTGCAAGAACTTCATCCTCGATCCGCGCATCGTGTCGACCGGCAAGAAGGTCACGGTCATCGCGCCGAACAAGATGAACGCGACGGACGCGTACCGGCTGTTCCTCGCGTCGCTGTCGACGATGGGCCTGACGGTCGTCCCGAAGGGCAACGCGCTGCGCATCGTCGAGAGCGCGACCGCGAAGAGCGAGACGGTGCCGATCCTGAAGAAAGGCGTGCCTGCCGACGAGGATCAGATGATCCGCTACGTGCTGCGCCCGAGCTACGTGCAGACCGAGACGCTGCGCGCCGCGCTCGACTCGGTGCGCTCGCCGGCCGGCAACGTGCAGGCCGCGGGCAACATCCTGATCATCACGGATTACGCCTCGCAGGTTCGCGACATGATGTCGCTCGCGAAGACGATCGACGTCCAGGGCGGCAGCGACAGCGTGTGGACGATTCCCGTCAAGAACGCCGACGCGACGCAGCTCGCGCAGAAGCTCAACGACATCCTCGGCATCACGGCCGGCGGCGCGGGCGCTCCGGGGCAGCCGATGCCGGGTCGCCCGGGTGGCATCCGTCCGCCGGAGGCCAAGGGCGGCGGCCCGGCGGCGGGCGAGGACGTGTCGGGCGCGGTGCCGTCGAAGATCCTCGTCGACGATCGCACGAACACGCTGATCGTCGTCGCGAGCGAGGCCGGCTACCAGCGCGTCAAGGCGCTCGTCGATCGCCTCGATATCCTGCTCGATACCGAAGGCGGGTCGGCCATTCGCGTGTACCCGCTCGAGAACGCGCTCGCGAAGGACCTCGCGCAGACGCTCAACAACGCGCTGCAGGGCCGCAACCAGCAGGCCGGTGGTGCCGCGGGTCGTCCGGGCCAGCCGGGCGCGCCGCAGCCGGCGCCGCCGTCGAACGTCGGTGACCTCGGTGCCGCGCTCGAGGGCCAGGTCCGCGTCGTCAACGACGATCCGACGAACTCGCTGATCGTCATGTCGTCGGGCCGCGACTACCTCGCGATCAAGAACGTCATCCGCGACCTCGACAAGCCGCGCCGCCAGATCTTCATCGAGGCGCTGATCCTCGAGGTGCAGCTCAACAAGGAGCTCGATCTCGGTACGTCGTCGCACGGCGGCCTCCCGGTCAACGGCGGTGACTCGCTGATCCTCGGTGGCGTGCAGGCCGCGAACGGCCCGAAGTCGCTGAACCCGGCGTCGCTCGCGTCGCTGTCGGGCCTCATCGGCGGCATCCTCGGCTCGCCGCTGACGAACTCGCAGACGTTCCTCGGCACGAGCATCCCGTCGTACGCGGTGCTGTTCCAGGCGCTCGCGACGCAGGACAACACGAACATCCTCTCGGCGCCGCACATCATCGCGATCGACAACGAGAAGGCCGAGTTCTCCGTCGGTAACAACATTCCCTACCAGGCCGGCCTCTCGTTTGGCGGCTTCGGTCTGCCGAGCACCGGCGCGACCGGCGCCACCGGCGGCCTGCCGGTCGGCTCGATCGGTCAGAACATCCAGCGCGAGAAGCTGACGCTCGACCTCAACGTCACGCCGCACATCTCCGGCACCGACTCGGTGCGCCTCGAGATCGAGCAGAACACGAAGGATCTCGGCGGCAAGGATCCTCAGCTCGGTCCGACGTGGACGGAACGCAAGTTGAAGACGCAGGTCGTCGTGCACGATCAGGAGAGCGTTGTCATCGGCGGTCTGATCCAGGAGCGCGAGGTTTACTCGGTCTCGAAGGTGCCGCTGCTTGGCGACATCCCGCTGCTCGGCTACCTCTTCAAGTACTCGACGAAGCAGCGCAAGAAGACGAACCTCCTCATTTTGCTGACGCCCTACATCATCAAGGACCAGCTCGACCTGCAGAGCATCCGCGAGCGCAAGGAGCGCGAGTACCACGAGTTCACGGCCTCGTTCGCGAACCTCAACGATGCGAAGTACGAGCCGAAGGTCGACTACCGCCGCAAGCGCGGTCTCGTCGAGGAGATCAACCGGTCGATCCAGAGCGTCGAGGAAGACGTGCAGGCACTGAGCGCGGCCGGCCGTCGCCAGCACGTCCAGGAAGGCGCCGTCGAGTACGGTCCTTCGACGATCGAGGCGCCCGAGACGACCGGGCATGGCCAGGGCGAGAGCGCGCCCGTTCCCGAGCAGCCGAAGGCCGCGCCTGGAGGCAAGAAGTAGTATGGCGACGTTCGCGACACCGACTCCAGCGGCGAACGCCGGGCAGATGCTGCTCGGCGAGATCCTCGTGCGCAACTGCGGCGTCGCGCCCGAGTCGATCGAGCGCGCGCTGGGCAAGCAGCGCGAGGAGGGCGGGCTCCTCGGCGAGGTGCTGCTCGCGCTCAAGCTGATCGACGAGGACCAGCTCGCGATGGCGCTCGCGCTGCAGTTCGACATGTCGTACCTGCCGCAGCTGCCCAAGGCCGACGACATCCCGGCCGAGCTGATCGACAAGCTGCCGATCAACTTCTCGCGCCAGCGCCTCGTGCTGCCGCTCGGCCGCGATGCCAGTGGCCGCGTGATGGTCGCGATCGCCGATCCGCACGCGGTCGACGTGATCGATGCCGTCGCGGTGCTGCTCTCCGAGCCGGTCGAGCCGGTCGTGGCCGCGGCGTCGAAGATCACGGATCACATCAACAAGGCGTACTCGCGGCTGCGCGGCGGTGGCGCCGAGCTCGAGGAGAGCGCGAAGAAGGACGACGAGGCGGGCGAGGAGGGCGAGTACGGCAGCGAGGAGCTCGTCGACATCCTCGACGCCAACGACGAGGCGCCGATCATCCGCTGGGTGAACTCGCTGATGTTCCAGGCGGCCAAGGAAGGCGCGTCCGATATCCACATCCGGCCCGGCGAGAAGGACATCGTCGTCCGCTACCGGATCGACGGCGTGCTGCGCGAAGTGAAGCGCGTCCCGAAGAAGTTCCAGCAGTCGATCATCGCGCGCATCAAGATCATGGCCGGCCTCAACATCGCGGAGAAGCGATTGCCGCAGGACGGCCGTATCCGCCGCAAGATGGCCGGCAAGGACGTCGACATGCGTGTCGCGACGGCCCCGACCGCCGCCGGCGAGACCGTCACGATCCGTCTGCTCGATCGCAGCTCCGTGCTCCTCGGCCTCGCCGACATCGGCTTCGCCGACGACCACCTCGTGCTGATCCGCGAGATCATCCAGCGCCCGCACGGCATCCTGCTCGTCACCGGTCCCACCGGCTCCGGTAAGACGACCACGCTGTACGCCTGCCTCTCCGAGATCAACTCGCCCGACATCAACATCCTCACCGTCGAGGATCCGGTCGAGTACCAGCTCGAGGGCATCTCGCAGACGCAGGTCAACTCGAAGATCGACCTGACGTTCGCCTCCGGTCTGCGGTCATTCCTTCGCCAGGACCCGGACGTCATCATGGTCGGCGAAATTCGTGACCGCGAGACCGCGGAAGTCGCGATCACCGCATCGCTGACCGGCCACCTCGTGTTCTCGACCGTCCACACGAACGACGCGGCCGGCGGCATCACGCGTCTCGTCGACATGGGCATCGAGCCGTTCCTCGTCGCGTCGTCGCTCGTCGGCCTCCTGGCCCAGCGCCTCGTGCGCCGGCCGTGTAAGGACTGCGCGCGCCCCGTGAAGCCGAGCGATGAGGTCCTGCGCGAGCTCGGCCTCGATGTGGCCACGTTCCGCGCGGGTGGCTATCACTTCCCGAACGTGAAGGGCATGCGTCCGCCTCCGCCCGGCACGGTGCTCGAGGCGGTCGGCTGCCCGTCGTGCCAGATGCTCGGCTACAAGGGCCGGACCGGCATCTACGAGCTGCTGATGGTCACCGAGAAGGTGCGCCGCCTCGCGCTCGACAAGGCGGACGCCGGCTCGATCCGCAACGCCGCGATGGAAGAGGGCATGGTCACTCTGCGCTTCGACGGCGCGCGCAAGTGCGTTCTCGGCATGACGACCCCCGAGGAAGTCATGCTGATGACCGCGGAGAGCATCGACTGATATGCCGATGTACGCGTACAAGGGCATCGGCCCGAGCGGCAAGAACATCGCCGGCGTCAAGGACGCCGAGTCGCCGAAGCTGCTGCGTCAGATCCTCCGCAAGGACGGCGTGGTCGTCACGTCGTTCGAGCTCTCGAAGGGCGGCAAGGCCCAGAAGGAGCAGAACAAGACCAAGGCCGGCCTCAACAAGGACGTCGACCTCGGCGCGATCTTCGGCGGCGTCAAGAAGGTCGAGATCGCGGCGTTCACGCGCCAGATGGCGACGCTGTTGCGCAGCGGCATCCCGCTCGCGGAGGCGCTCGGCGCGCTCGTCGAGCAGGTCACGAACGTGCGCTTCAAGGCGCCGCTCGCCGAGGTCCGCGCCGCCGTCAACGAAGGCTCGGCGCTCGCCGACGCGCTCGCGAAGCACCCGAAGCTGTTCGACGAGCTGTTCGTGTCGATGGTCCGCGCCGGCGAGCTCGCCGGTAACCTCGACGAGGTCCTCACGCGCCTCGCCGACTTCCTCGAGAGCAGCCAGAAGCTGAAGTCGAAGATCCAGGGCGCGATGATCTATCCGATCGTCATGCTCGTCGTCGGCGTCGGCATCATGACGGTCCTGATGATCAAGGTGATTCCCGAGATCACCTCGATGTTCTCGCAGGCCGGCCGCACGCTGCCGCTCAACACGCGCATCCTCATCGCGGTCTCCGGCTTCTTCGGCCACTACATCCTGTGGATCTTCCTGTCGCTGATCATCGGCTTCATCCTGTTCAGGAAGTGGAGCCGCAGCAAGGAGGGCAAGCCGGTGTGGCACGCGTTCGTGCTGCGGCTGCCGGTGCTCGGCGAGCTCGTGCGCACGATCAACGTCGGCCGCTTCGCCCGCACGCTCGGCACGATGCTGCAGTCGGGCGTGCCGATGCTGCGTGCGCTCGAGACGGGCAAGCAGATCGTCGGCAACGTGCTGCTCCAGCGCGCGATCGAAGACGCGAAGCAGGCGGTCACCGAGGGTGAATCGCTCGCGACCACGCTGCGCAAGTCCGGTCAGTTCCCCGCGACGATGATCCACATGACCGCCGTCGGCGAGAAGGCCGGTCAGCTCGAGCAGATGCTCGAGCGCGTCGCCGCCGCCTACGAATCCGAAGTCGACACCAAGCTGTCGCGCTTCACCGCTCTGCTCGAACCGCTCATGCTCGTGCTGATGGGCGGAGCTGTCGCATTCATCGTGTTCTCGATCCTGCAACCCATCATGGACCTCGGCGCGCTCACAGGACCCAAGTGAAGGAGATCGTCATGAAGAAGCTCACCCGTAACCTCGCTCGCGCTCAGCGCGGCATGACCCTGCTCGAGATCATGATCGTGCTCGCGATCCTCGCGCTCGTCATGGGCCTCGTCGTCGGCCCGCGCGTCATGCGCATGTTCGGCAAGTCGAAGGTCGATATCGCCCAGCTCACCGTCAAGAAGTACGCGTACGAGGCGTTCGGCGAGTGGTCGCAGGCGCACCCCGACAAGGCGTGCCCCGACAAGCTCGAGGACCTCACGCAGTACATGGACAGCAAGGACGTCAAGGACCCGTGGGGCAACCCGTACAAGATGTTCTGCGGGCAGAACCTCCCGGCCGGCGCCAAGGGCGGCCTCGCCGTCATGTCGGCGGGCGAGGACGGCAAGGAAGGCACCGAGGACGACGTCAAGAGCTGGTAGCCAATGCTCGCCCGCAGCGCACATACCCTCGCTTCGCGTCGCTCGTCGACGCGGTCCGGGGTTCGGGGACTGACCGTCATGGAGCTGATGATCGTGCTCGCGATCATCGGTGGCGCGACGTTCCTCATGCGCTCGGGCTTCCGCGCGCTGACGAAGGCGGATCTCGTCGAGAACTCGACCGAGCTCTCCGCCGTCCTCAAGCGTGCGAGCCAGCTCGCGGTCGAGCATGCACAGCTCCACCGCGTCGTGCTCGACTTCGACAAGGGCGCCTACTCCGTCGAGGTCTGCGAGGGCGAGACCGCGATCCAGCGCAACGAGCTGATCCGGCCCGACGACGAGGCGAAGAAGCGCGCGCTCCAGAAGGGCAAGGACAAGCTGCAGGGCGGCAACGACACGAGCCCGAACACGCTGCTCGGCGCCGACCCCGAGACGGCGGCGCAGCGCTCGCTCGCGATCGCGGGCCATCACGTCGCCGACAAGACGTGCGTGCCGGTCCCCGATCCGACGAGCGGCGACGCGACAGGCAAGGGCTTCATCCGCCAGCTGCGCGTCAACAAGGGCATCAAGTTCAAGGAAGTGTGGGTCCAGCATCGCGACGAGTCCGTCACGAAGGGGCAGATCGCGATCTACTTCTTCCCGCTCGGCTCGTCGGAGAAGGCCGTGATCGAGGTGACCGACGGCGACGAGATCTTCAGCATCCTCGTCTACGGGCTCACCGGGCGCGTCGAGCTCCGCGACGGCACGCTGCGCGACGTCAACGACCACATGATGAAGAACATCATGGGCGACCGCGACGCGAAGCGGGAGGACCAGCAATGAGGAGAGCGAGCGAAGCGAGCGGGGGGGTGGGGGCAGGGTGGGCTTGCGGGGCGGGCCGAGCGAAGCGAGGTCCCGGTCCGAGGCAGCGCGGGTTCTCGTCTCGCAGGTGGCCCTTCGGGCCACGCGCGCGCTTCGCGCCCGCGCCGCGCTTCGCGCCCGCGCCGCGCTTCGCGC
>CAYUNM010000062.1:16294-35585 GCA_964446175.1 uncultured Kofleriaceae bacterium | reverse complement strand
CGCGCTTCGCGCCCGCGCCGCGCTTCGCGCCCGCGCCGCGCTTCGCGCAGCCTGCGGCCGAGACCCACAGCGGGAACGCCCCTTCGGGGCTTCCGCTGGGGTTCACGCTCCTCGAGGTCATGGTCGCGCTCGCGCTGATGGGCCTGGGGCTCGTCGTGCTGATCAAGAGCTCCGCGAACAACATCCGTGCGTCCGAGGAGTCGCACATGATGGGCATCGCGACGGATCTCGCGCGCGGCAAGATGTACGACATCGAGGAGCAGCTCCTCAAGGACGGCTTCACCGACACCGATCAGTCGCAGACCGACGCCAAGCCGTTCGACGCCGAGGGCTGGCCGAACATCTTCTACAGCTACAAGGTCGAGCAGGTCGAGATGCCGGACTTCGACCAGCTCACGGCGATGGCGCAGGGCCGGCAGGGCTCCGGCGCGTACGCGGGCACGGGCAGCGCCAGCTACTACGGCTCGGCGTTCGGCAGCGCGTATGGCTCGGGCTTCGGCAGCGACGCGCTCGGCGGCTTCCAGAACAGCGCGCTCGGCTCGATGCTGGGCATGTTCGGCGGCGGCGCGGGCGGCGTCACGGGCGGGCAGGCGGGCGCGCTGATCCAGTCGCAGTACTCGATGTTCCAGCAGATCCTGAAGGCGTCGGTCCGCAAGGTCACGCTGACGGTCTCGTGGAGCGTGATGGGCACGCAGAGCTCGATGAAGGTCGTGTGCTTCTTCACCGATGCCTCCGCGATGGACAAGGTCCTCAACGGCCTCGGCTCGCAGGAGATCCAGGACGCGCAGGGCTCGGGCGCCACGACCGGGACCGGCACGGGCAGCGCCGGCACTCGCTCGCCGACGAACGGCCGCCCGCCAGGAGCGATCAAGTGACGCGCGCACCTCAGAGAGGCATGACCCTGATGGAGGTCATGATCGCCAGCGCGGTCATGGTGATCATGATGGCGCTCGCGTGGCGCACGATCATGAACACGTCGAACAGTCGCAAGACGTTCGAGGCGTACGAGGAGCGCAATCACGAGATCCGCATGGCGATGGGCCGGATGGTCGCGGACTTCGAGGCGGCGTATCTCTCGAAGAACGAGGACCAGAACGCGTCGCACCCGCGGACGATGATGATCGTCAAGGACACCGGCAAGGTGCCCGACATCCACTTCTCGACGCTCGGCCACCGCGTGCTGTGGGCCGACGCGAACGAGTCCGAGCAGACCGTCATCTGGTACATGGCGCACAACAACCCCGAGCACGCGGGCCAGGTCGACCTGATCCGCCGCGAGCAGCGCCGCGAGTCGAACCAGCCGCCGGAAGAAGAGCCGAGCGACTACGACGTGCTCATCCACGACATCTACAGCGTCAAGATCGAGCTCTGGAACTGGAAGAATCTCGAGTGGCAGGACACGTGGGACACGACGCAGTCCGACGGCCAGAGGAACATGTTGCCGAGCCGCGTGCGGATCACCGTCACGCTGAAGTCGCCCGAGGGCAAGGACATCAAGCTGTCGACCGAGGCGCGGATCGTGATGCAGGAGCCACTGCTGTTCTCACCGTCATGAAGATCTCGAAGCGAAATAGGCAACGCGGTGTCGCGCTGCTGTCCGTGATGATCGCGATCGCGATCACGATCGTGATCTCGAACGAGTTCGGCACGTCGACCTCGACGGACATGATCGCGGCCGCGAACTATCGCGACGAGATGCGCGCGCACTTCCTGGCGCGCAGCGCGACGAACCTCGCCGAGCTCGTCGTGCGCATCCAGCAGCGTCTCGACAACGTCCAGGCGCTGCGCGGCCAGGTGCAGATCACCGACTACGCCGACCAGCTGGTCCTGCCGTTCTGCGGCAGCGACGCGGAGGTGCGCGATGCGATCGGCCTGTCGCCGAGCGCGATCAAGGGCCTCGGCGCCGACATCGGTACGTGCGGCTTCGACGGTCCGTTCGGCACCGAGGACGACAAGATCAACGTCAACTGCGCGAACGTCGACTCGGCGTGGCAGGTGACGCAGCAGGCGCTGAAGGCGCTGATCTTCTTCAACGCGTACGACACCGTGTTCGACGAGAACGATGCCGAGGGCTGGCACCGCGATCGCGACATGCAGGTCGCATCGATCCTCGACTACATCGACGCGAACACGATGCACGCGCGCGACCGTGGCACGAGCGAGGACTACGGCTACGAGTCCCTGAAGGACCGCTACTACCCGAAGAACAACTACATCGACACGCCGGGCGAGATCAAACTGGCGCGCGGCGTCGACGACCGGTTCTGGACGCTGTTCGGCTCGGCGCTGACCGTCTACGGCGGCTGCACGATCAACCTGACCACGCTCAACAACCCGCAGCTGATCGCGGCGATCCTGTTCCTCACCGCGAAGAACCCGAACGATCCGGTGCTGCTCGATCAGCGGCGGCTGTTCCTGCTCGCGAGCTACGTCGCGAAGGCGAAGCAGTTCGGCGAGAACTTCCAGAAGCCGGAAGACTTCGTGTCGTACGTCAAGGATCCGGCCGCGTCGGTCGCGATGCTCGCGGGCCAGATGGGCACGATGGGCGGCAGCGCGGCGAGCACGGCGATGGCGGCGGGCCTGCCGGGCCTGCAGGGCGGCGAGCAGCTCGGCATGGAGCTCGACCTCGCGAAGGTCAAGCAGATCGCGACCGCCGGCCCGCGCAAGACGTATCGCATCGAGGCGTACGGCGAGATCGAGCGCAAGCAGAAGACGAAGGACGGCAAGCCCGTCTATCCGCCGATTCGCAGGACGATCACCGGCGTGTGGGACATGAAGGTCGTCCCGCAGAACGTTCGCAAACCTCCCGTGCCGAAGGGCGCGTGGGTGTTCATGAAGGAAGACTGATCATGGCGTCACGAATGTTTGCGGTCGATCTCGGTGCGTGGAGCGTCAAGCTCGCGATCGCGAGCCCCGGGATCCGCGGCGCGACGCTCGTCAACGTCGTCGAGCGCCTCGTGCCGCCCGGCGATCAGCCGATCGATCAGCGCATCCGCATGGCGCTCGCGAGCGTGATCGACGAGCTCAGGCTGCGCGACGAGGGCGGCTACATCGGCGTCTATGGCGACCAGGTGTTCACGCAGGTCCTCGAGTTCGGCTTCAAGCACCTGCGCCGCTCGGACCTCGACAAGGCCGTCGGCGGCGAGCTCGAGGGCGTCGTGCCGGTCGATCTCGAGGACATGGTCTACTGCTTCGAGCAGATTCCGGCCGCACCGGCAGCCGTGCCGGAAGGCGCGCGCGGCCGCGTCGCACCGCCGGCCGAGGGCATGCGCGTGCTGTCGTACGCGATGCGGCGTGAACGCGCCGAGCAGATGCTCGAGCTCGGCAAGCAGGCCGGCTTCAACGTGCGCGGCATCCTCGCGTGCGGCGGCGCGGCCGCGAAGCTCGTCGAGCGCACGCCGTCGCTGATGAAGGCGCGCACCGACGGCGCGGTCGCCGTGATCGATATCGGCCACGAGCGCACCGATGTCGTCGTCGTGCACGCCGGCAAGGCGGTCTTCTCGCGCTCGATCGCGCGCGCCGGCAAGCATGTCACGCAGGCGATCGCGAATCACTGGCGGATGGGCTTCGAGGATGCCGAGCGCGCGAAGCACGCCGACGGCTTCGTCGCCTCGCAGGCCGAGCCCGCCACCAGCGAGGCGTGGGCGCGCATCCACCAGGTGACGGTCACGGAGCTGTCGCCGTTCGCGCGCGACCTCCGCCAGACGCTCGCCGCGTGCCGCGCGAAGACCGGGTTCTCGCCGCTGGCCGCGATCCTCGTCGGTGGTGGCGCGCGGCTCCGCGGCATCGGCTCGTTCCTCACCGAGCACCTCGGCATCCCGGCGTGGCGCCTCACCGGCGACGACGTCGCGTCGCTCGCGGGCCCGAAGCTCGCCGGCAACGCGCAGAACCTCCCGATCGACAGCGCGGCGATGACCGTCGGCATGGCCTACGACGCCGCCGGCGGCCGGCCGCTGTTCGACCTGCACTCGGGCTCGGGCGGCAGCCTCGACTTCTCGTTCATCCGCCAGAAGGCGGTGCCGCTCGGCGTCAGCGTGCTCGCGATCTGCGCGTTCGCCGCGTTCTCCGCGTACGCGGATCTCTATCGCCTGAAGAAGGCGGAGAAGACGCTGAACACGCGCCTCGCGCAGGAGACGAGCGAGATGTACGGCTCCTCGCGCAGCGCGAGCGAGGTCCTCAACTCGACCGGCGCGCGCGGCGGTGGTGCGGCAGGCTCGCCGGTCCCGAAGATGACGTCGTACGATCTCCTGCTCGAGCTCAACTCGCACATCCCTCCGAAGGACAAGGTCACGCTCGACGTCGACAAGCTCGAGATCGACAACGAGAAGGTCGACATGTCGGGCACGGTCAAGACGCCCGAGGAGCTCGATGCGCTCGTCACCGAGCTGCGCAAGAGCGATTGCTTCAAGGACATCCAGCGCGGCCCGACCGACACGCTCGAAGGCGGCATCCGCAAGTTCCGACTGACGATGCCCGTCAAGTGCATGTGAGGTAACCCATGTCAGCACTCACCGACAAAGCCTCCGACTTCTGGGCGCGCATCTCGCCACGCGAGCGCCGCCTCGTCGTCATCGCACTCGTCGCCGTCCCGCTCACGATCGCGATCTGGCTCGGCCTCGCGATCCGCGACGGCCTCGACAACATGGCCGTGCGCACGAACAAGACCCGCAAGGCGCTCGACGCGCTCGCCGACATGCGCGCGCGCGGCCAGACACACGAGCAGGTCGACGACGTCGTGGCGACGATGGGCACCGAGCCGCTGTCGCTCGATACCTACCTGTCGAACGCCGCGAAGAAGGCCAAGTTCGAGCTCAAGAGCACGATCACGCCGCGCCAGCCGGTGTCGCGGAACGGGTTCGTCACGAACACGTCGACGCTCTCGATCGAGAACCTGACGATCGATCAGCTGCGCGACTTCCTGCAGGACATCGAGGCCGGCAGCAAGGTCGTCGCGGTCACGCACCTCGATATGCGCCGCGACTTCCGCGACAAGGACAAGATCGACGTCAACCTCGAGGTCTCGACGTACTCGAAGGAACCACCGGCGGGCGCTCAGGGTAGCGGCTCCGCGGACCAGAAGGGCAGCTGATGGCGATCAACCTCTCCCCACGCGCTCGCAAGATCCTGCGCTATGTCGGCATCGGGTTCTTCGCGCTCGTCGTGTTCGTGTTCGCGCTGCAGATGTCGTTCCCGTACAAGCGGATCAAGGACAAGCTCGCCGAGCAGCTCGCCGACAAGTACGACATCCAGGTCGGTGACGTCGAGCGGGGCATCATCCCGGGCCGCGTCTACTTCAACGACGTCAACATCCGCACGCGGCCGACCAAGCCCGACGACGTCGTCACGACGATGCTGATCAAGCGGCTCGAGGTCGACGTCGGGATCCTGCCGCTGCTCGGCAAGACGCTCCGCGTCGATGTCGAGGCGAAGATCGGCAGCGGCACGCTCAAGGCACGCGTCGCGCTGAAGGGCTGGGGCCGCGATGGCTTCAAGGTCAGCGCGAGTGGCGACGACCTACCGGGCACCGGGCTGCCGATGCGCGCGCTCGTCGGCCTGCCGGTCAGCGGCAAGATCGACTTCTCCGCCTCGCTCGACCTGCCGAACGATCACCCGAAGGCCGGCAAGCCCGTCCCGAACTGGCCGAAAGCCGTCGGCGAGTTCTCGCTCGCGTGCCCGGCGGGCTGCACGGTCGGTGACGGCAAGACGAAGCTCAAGCCGCTCGTCAAGAACACGTCGCAGCAGGCCATGGTGGGCGAGGGCATCGACTTCGGCAAGGTCGACATCGACTCGCTCGTGGCGAAGGTCGAGATCAAGAACGGCAAGCTCGAGCTCACGAAGTTCGACACGAAGTCCAAGGACGGCGAGCTGCACGTCGACTACGCGATGACGCTCGACAAGGAATTCGGCAACTCCGTCGTCGCGGGCTGCCTGCGCTTCAAGGCGAGCAAGCTGCTCGAGGAGAAGGAGCCGAAGACGTTCGCCGCGCTGCAGACCACCGGTGCCGAGCTGCGCTCCGACGGCCTGTTCCACATCAAGCTGACGGATCGCTTCAGCATGATGAAGCGCCTCAACCTGGAGTGCGGGCCGAACGTCAAGAACGTGACGAACGGCGAGAACTTCGGAGGTCCGAGCGCGCCGGCGGCCCCGCCGCGGCTCACGGTCATGCCTGACAAGCCTGTCGTCCCGCCGCTCCAGACGCCGCCGGCGAACGAGCCGCCTCCTCCGCCTCCCGTGCAGCCGTCGGTCACGGGCTCGGCGACCGCCAAGGAGCCGATGACGGCGCGCCCGCCGGGACCCGAGGGCGAGGGCCCGGTCGGCGGATCGGGCGCCGCGAGCGGTGCGGTGCCGCCGGGCGAGAAGGAACCGCCCCCGCCGCCTGCAGCGGGCTCGGCGCCGAACGAGCCGTCGCGTAAGCATTAGCCGCAGGGAGCTTCTCGCGCCCGTGATGTCCGCCGATGTCGGCGGCAGTGGCAGCGGCTCGCCCTCGACGAAACCCGGTTGTGGTCGATGGTGGTCGATGGATGAAACCGTGGGCCATCGCCGTGTTACTCGCGTCGCTGGTCGCGACGGCCGCCGCGGATCCGCCGACGCGGCGCGTGTTCCGCGGCTACGGGAGCGAGCACGGGCTCGACGATCTGACGATCAACGCGCTCGCACAGACGAGCGACGGCCTGATGTGGGTCGGGACCGAGGACGGGCTCTACGCGTACGACGGCGCGCGCTTCATCCGGTATGCGGTCGCCGATGGCCTGCCTTCGGCGGAGGTGCTGTCGCTGCTCGCCGACGGCGATCAGCTCTGGGTAGGCACGGAGACCGGCGTCGCGCGCTTCTCTCGCGCGCACGTCGTGCCCGGCTCGGGATTCGGTGTGCCGTCCGAGCGCGTGCTGGCGATCGCGCGGGCGCCCGATGGCAGCGTGTGGCTCGCGACCGACGCCGGCGTGTTCGTGCGACGCGCGTACTTCGCGTTCGTCGCCGATGCGCGCTGGCCTGGCGGCGCGAGCGCGGCGCTCTACGTGATGTCCGACGGATCCGTCGTCGCCGGGCGAGACCGCGACCTGGCGCAGCGACGCGGTGATGGCTCGTGGCGCGTGCTCGGCGCTGCGGCCGGGTTCGGGCGCGAGCGCATCGAGCAGATCCTGACCACGTCGGACGATCACGTGTGGCTCCCCGTCGAGGGCGAGCGTGTGCACGTCGAGTTCTGGGCGATGCCGGTGAGCTTCGACGGCCAGCCCGCCGTGCTCGCGATCGGCCGCGACCAGACCGAGCGCAAGGCGATCGAGGCGCGCTTGATGTTCTCGGACCGCATGGCGTCGATCGGCACGCTCGCCGCGGGTATCGCGCACGAGATCAACAACCCACTCGCCTACGTCAAGGCGAGCCTCGCGCACATCGCGAGCGAGGCCGGCGCGGTGGCGCCTTCGATCCGCGGCGCGCTCGACGACGCGCTCGACGGCACGCAGCGCATCGCCGCGATCGTCGGCAGCGTCAGCACGTTCTCGCGCGTGGAGGCCAGGGAGCAGGCCGCAGTCGATCTTCCGCGCGCGATCACGGCCGCGCTGCGGGTCGTGTCGACCGAGCTCAATCATCGCTGCCGCGTCGAGACGGAGCTCGCGGCGACGCCTCTCGTGAGCGCGAACGAGGCGCGCATCGGTCAGGTCGTGATCAACCTGCTGATCAACGCGGCCCAGGCGATGCCGGCGCGGTCGCGCGACGAGAACCTGGTGACGCTCGCGACGCGCACCGCACCCGACGGCCGCGCCGTGATCGAGGTCCGCGACAACGGCAGCGGCATGTCGCCCGAGGTCGTGCGCCGCGTGTTCGAGCCGTTCTTCACGACGAAGGACGTCGGGCAAGGCAGCGGCCTCGGCCTCGCCGTGTGCCACGGCATCGTGACGTCGTACGGCGGCGAGGTCTCCGTGTCGTCGGCGCCGGGGCAGGGCGCGACGTTCACGGTGGTGCTGCCGGCCGCCGCGCCCGCCGCGCGCGAGGCTCCCGCACGAGCCCCCGCGTCGAGGCCCGCGCGCCGCGCACACCTGCTCGTGATCGACGACGACGCGCGCCTGCTCGGCTCGCTGTGCCGCATGCTCCAGCGCAGCTACGACGTGACGCCGTGCGCGTCGGGCCCGCACGCGCTCGAGCTGCTCGCCACCGACGCGTCGATCGATGCGGTGCTCTGCGACCTGATGATGCCCGGCTTCACCGGCATGCAGCTGCACGCGGAGTTGCTGCGCACGCGCCCCGCGCTCGCGCGCCGCATCATCTTCATGACCGGCGGCGCGTTCACGCCGGAAGCGCGCGAGTTCGTCGACCAGCAGCCGCGCGTGCTCGAGAAGCCGTTCGAGGTGTCGGCGGTGCGAGCGCTCGTCGACGAGCTGGTCACGGTCGACGAGATCCGCGCCGCCTGAGCAGCGCCGCGGCGTGCACGGCTCGCGGACGAAGAAGCACGGCTCGCGCGGGAACGACGACGGCGGGCTACGGGCCGAGCCCGACCCACTCCTCGCCCTGCGTCCCGATCTCCTTCTTCCAGATCGGCACGCGCTCCTTGAGCCGATCGATCATCGCGCGGCACGCGGTGAACGCCTCCGCGCGATGAGGCGCGGCGGCCGCGATCACGACCGCGACATCACCGATCTCGAGCCGCCCGACGCGATGCTCGACCGCGAGCAGCGATCCCGTGACCTCGCGCTCGATCTCCTCGCACAGCCGCGCCATCTCCTTCACCGCCATCGGGCCGTACGCCTCGTACTCGAGGTGATCGATCGTCGCGCCGTGGCTGTGCAGCCGCACCATCCCGGTGAACGTGACGATGCCGCCCATGCCGGGGCCGCGCACCGCCGCGAGGCAGCGGTCGAGCGACAGCGCCTGGTCGGTGAGCACCACGTGGCGGCTGCCGCCGGCGACCGGCGGGATCAGCGCGAGCTCGTCGCGATCGGCGAGCACGTGCGCGTCGTCGGTGAAGTCCTGGTTGACGGCGCACCGGAACTTGCCGCGCAGCTGCGCGATCGCGGGCTCGCGCGCGGCCAGCGCGGCGATCGCATCGCCGACGGTCGCGCCGGCGGGCAGCTCGAGCTCGTCGTGATCGCGGCGCAGGCGCTCGCGGAAGACCGCGAAGTAGAGGACCGAGATCCGCACGCACGAGTCGTAGCCCGTTGCATGCGTCGACGTCCAGCCCGGCGGGCGGGTGGTCCAGGGGCGCCGCGTGCGTGCGATGGTGGTAGCGTCGGCCGCGATGCCGTCCAGCGAAGTCGAGCGCCTGTACCGGCTGATCTACGACGTGATCAAGCGGATCCCCGAGGGGCACGTCGCGACGTACGGTCAGGTCGCGGAGCTCGCGGGCATCCCCGGCGGTGGGCGCGTCGCGGGCGCGGCGCTCAAGGTCAGCAAGCCGAAGCATCAGCTGCCGTGGCAGCGCGTGATCGGCAAGGCGAGCAAGCTGCGCGGCCGGATCGCGATTCACGACCCGGTCGGCGCCGCGATCCAGCGCCAGCTGCTCGAGGCGGAGGGCGTCGAGATCGGGGAGTCCGGCCTCATCGCCCTCGATGTCTACGGTTGGTTGCCCGCGAGCTCCGCACGCGCGGCGCGCGGAGATCGTCCAATCGGTGTGCGCGCGTCCAGCAGTGCGCGGGGTTCGCGCGAGGGCCGCGCGCAGCCGACCAGCTCTACAGCCGGATCAGGCCGCGGCGCATCGCTTCGACGACAGCCTCGGTCCGCGTCGAAGCGCCGAGCTTCATCATCACGCCGTTGACGTGGAACTTCGCCGTGTGATCGCTGATGCCGAGGCGGTCCGCGATCAGCTTGTTCGACAGACCTTCGCTGAGCAGCTGCACGACCTGGCGCTCGCGCTCGGTCAGGTCGCCACGGCCCTTGCCGGGCGTGGGGCCCTTCGGCGCGTTCGGGACGAGGGACTCGGCGAGGTTCGCGTCCATGACGGTCAGGCCGGAGCGCACCGCGGTGAGCGCGGCGTGAATGCCGGGGCCGACCTGGTCGCGGAGCACGACGCCGCGCGCGCCGGCGGCGATCGCAGGGGCAACGTGGGCTTGATCGCCGACGACAGCGACGGCGGGAACGGGCAGGTTACGGAGCTCGGCAAGGCGTGCGAGGGTCTTCTCGCCGTCGATGCCGGCGTCCCACAGCGCGACCTCGGCGTCGCCAGGTTCGACGACGCTGATCGAGCCCGCCTGCGCGAGCAGGCTCGAGAGGCCGGCGCGCAGCAGGGGATCGTCGGTCATCAGCGCGACCTTGATGGGCGCGGTGACCGGCGTGATCGAGAGTTGTGGATTTCGGGTCATCGGATCTCCAGTGGGAGCAACATGGTCACGCAGAACGTGCAGGTCAACCCTGCCCACACGGGTAGGGGGATCCACGGGCCCTGCCGATTATTCGCGAAAAGCCCAACCGATCAGCGGATGTTCGTCTCTAGGGCGTCGACGCAGAGTCTTCTTGAAAGGACTTTTGCAAATGGCGCAACTCGACGTCTTTCACGCACTGGATCAAGGGCTCGCTGCGGCAGTGCAGGCAGTGGCTCCGTCGGTCGTCCACGTCTCGCGCGGGCATACCGGCGGCACCGGAATCGCCTGGTCGGAAGAGCTCGTGGTCACCTCCAACTTCCATACCCCCGACAGGACCAAGGTGGGCATCGCGACCGGCGATGGCAACCTCGATTACCGCGACGCGGAGGTCATCGGACGCGACCCCGGGACCGATGTCGCGCTCCTGCGAGTTTCCGGGGGCGGCCTCACTCCCGCGACGCTGCGGGATCTCGACGGGCTCGCGGTCGGCAACCTCGCGCTCGCGGTCGGCCGGCCGGGGCGCACGGCTCGCGCATCGCTGCGCGCGGTCGGCGTGCTCGGCCCCGAGGTCGAGACCCCGCACGGCGGGAAGCTCGAGCGCTACCTCGAGAGCGACCGGCAGATCCCGCGCGGGTTCGCGGGCGGGCCGCTCGTCGATGTCGATGGCGCGGTCGTCGGCATGAACACGCGCACGCTGCTGCGCGGCGCGGACCTCGCGGTTCCGGTCGTGACGCTGCGCCGGATCGTCGCCGAGCTGCAGGCGCACGGCGGCATCCGCAAGGGCTACCTCGGGGTCGGCGCGTATCCGAGCGGGCAGGGCGCGCTCGTCGCGAGCGTCGAGGACGGTGGGCCGGCAGCGACGGCGGGCATCCTCGTCGGCGACGTGATCGCCGAGCTCGACGGCGAGGCGGTCAGCGGGCCCGACACGCTGCGCGGCGTGCTCGCGAGCCGTCCCGGCAAGCAGGTGAAGGTCGCGATCATTCGCGCCGGCCAGCGGCAGGAGCTCGAGGTCACGCTCGGGGCACAGTCGTGAGCGCCCTGCCGCTCCGTGCGCGCAGTGACGACGAGCTGCTCGATGCGTACTCGCGGGCGGTGATCGGCGTCGTCGAGAAGGCGGGCGCGGCTGTCGTGTCGCTCGAGGTCGGCGCTGGGCACGGCCGCGGCCCGGCGGGTGCGGGCTCGGGCTTCGTCGTCACGCCGGATGGCTACGTGATGACGAACAGCCACGTCGTGCACGGCGCGCGGCACATCAAGGTGCGGATGCCGTCGGGCGATGTCGCGGAGGGGCAGGTCATGGGCGATGACCCGGCGACCGACCTCGCGCTCGTGCGCGCGGAGCTCGGCACCGTGACGCCGCTGCCCGTCGATGGCTCGCTCGCGCCCCGCGTCGGGCAGCTCGCGGTCGCGATCGGCAACCCGCTCGGCTTCGAGTCGACGGTCTCGACCGGCGTGGTGTCCGCACTGGGACGCTCGCTGCGCGGTCGCACGAACCGGCTGATCGACGGCGTCATCCAGCACACCGCGCCGCTCAACCCGGGCAACTCGGGCGGGCCGCTGCTCGATACGGCGGGGCGCGTGATCGGGGTGAACACCGCAATCATTGCGCGCTCGCAGAACCTCGGCTTCGCGATCGCGGTCGAGACGGCGGCGTGGGTGCTCGGCCAGCTGCTGCAGCACGGCCGTGTGCGGCGCGCGTGGCTCGGCATCGGCGCGGCGCGGCGTCCGCTCGATCGGCGGCTCGCGTATCACCACGGCCTCGGAGCGGCGGCGGTCGAGATCCAGGCGGTCGAGCCGGGCAGCCCGGCGGCGCGCTCCGGCCTCGTCGACGGCGACCTGCTCGTCCGGTTCTCCGAGAAACCCGTCGAGAGCGTCGACGAGCTGCACCAGATCCTGCGCGGCTGGCAGGCGGGCACGACGGCGCGCATGGTCGTGATCCGCCGCGGCACGCGGCTCGATCTCGACATCACGCCGGTCTGGGCGGCATAGTCCGGAGACGGTGGCCAAGCGCGACGTTCAGCCGATCCTGGATGCGCGCGGCCGGCCGTTCATGCAGCGGCGAGGCGTGCGCCGCAGCGGGCTCGCGCACGACGCCTATCACTTCCTGCGCACGACCTCGTGGTCCGCGATCCTCGGGATCTCCGCCGGCGCGTTCCTGATCGGCAACCTGCTGTTCGCGGTCGCCTATGACGCCAGCGGCGCCGTCGTGATGAACGCGCACGGGTTCCTCGACTACCTGTCGTTCTCCGTCCAGACGATGGCGACGATCGGGTATGGCTATCTCGCGCCCGCCGATCACCTCGCGAACGCGATCGTCGCCGTCGAGAGCTTCGTCGGGATCCTCTACGCGGCGCTGCTCACGGGGCTGATCTTCGCGCGCTTCTCGACGCCGCGCGCCCGCGTCGTGTTCAGCAAGGTCATGATCATCTCCGATCACGACGGCAAGCCGGCGCTGCAGTTCCGCATGGCGAACGAGCGCGCGACGGCGATCCTCGAGGCGACCGTGCGCGCATACCTCGTGCGCGAGGAGAAGCTCGCGAACGGCGAGTCGATGCGCCGCATCCACGACCTGCACCTGCGACGCGCGACGTCGCCCGTGTTCCAGCTGTCGTTCCTCGCGATCCATCCGATCGACGAGAAGAGCCCGCTGTACGGCGTCACGGCGCCCGCGCTGCGCGAGAGCAGCACGAACATCATCGTCACGTTCACGGGCATCGATGACTCGCTCGCGGCGACCGTCCACGCCCGGTACATGTGGACGTGGAACGACATCGTCTTCGATCAGCGCTTCGTCGACATGCTCAAGGTCGAGGCCGACGGCACGCGCTACATCGACCTCGCGCCGATCCACGACACGGAGCCGGCGTGATCGAGTACTCGTCGACGCTCCTCGAGGCGTTGTTCGACAGGAATCCGCAGCCGTGCTTCGTGTTCGAGCGCCAGTCGCTGAAGATCGTCGCCGCGAATCCGGCGGCGTGCGCGCTCTACGGCTGGTCTCGCGACGAGATGCTGCAGCTGACGCTGCGCGAGATCCGGCCCGCGGAGGATCTGCCTCGCATGGAACACATCGTCGCGCAGCGTCGCGACGTGCCGAGCAACTTCACGCGGATGTCGCGGCACATGTCGCGCGACGGGCGCGTGTTCGACGTCGAGATCGACATCCGGCGCGTGATGTTCGACGGTGTGCCGTGCTCGCTCGCGGTCATCCTCGAGGTGTCGTCGGCGTCGGAGACCGAGCGTCGCGCACGCATGCTGATCGAGACGTCGGGAGACGGTCTCGCCGTCGTCGCCGCCGAGGGGCACTTCGCGTTCATCAACCCCGCCGGTGAGCGGATCCTCGGCTACGGCCCGGGCGAGCTCACCGCGACGCAGGCGATCGATCTGGCGCACCCCGACGACGCGAAGCACTTCGCGGCGGCGATGCTCTCCGGCCGTACGGCGACGGTCGTCTCGCGCTCGCGCAAGAAGGACGGCACCTGGATCTGGATCGAGTCGACGACGACGGACCACCGCCTCGATCCCGCGATCCGCGGCTTCATCAGCGCGTTCCGCGATGTCACACCGCGCGTCGAGGTCGAGCGCGCGCTCCGAGAGGCGACGCACCGGCTCGGCTATCTGCTGTCGGCGACGTCGGCGATCACGTACACGGCGCGCGCGTTCGGCGACTTCTCGACGACCTACGTCAGTCCGAACGTCCGCGACGTGCTCGGCTGGGATCCGGCCGCCTTCCAGGACAGCAGGTTCTGGCGCGACCGCGTCCATCCCGACGACCGGCCGATGGTCGAGACCGGCCTCGCACAGCTGTTCGAGCACGGCGAGCACGCGCTGCGCTATCGGTTCGAGCACGCCGATGGCACGTACCGCTGGATCCTCGACGGCGCACGCCTGCATCGCGACGCCGACACCGCGGAGATCGTCGGCTACGTCGTCGATATCACGGAGCGCACGCGCGCCGAGCAGGCACTCGCGCTGTCCGAGGCGAGCTTTCGCAGCGTGATCGAGCGCTCGCCGACGATGACGTTCGTCCACCGCAACGGCACCGTGCTGTACGCGAACGCCGCGATCGCCGAGCGGCTCCGAATTCCCGCCGACGAGGTGATCGGGCTGCACGCGCTCGAGTACATCCATCCCGACGATCGCGCCCTGATCGTGCAGCAGATCATGCGCACCGCCGGCGGAGACTCGGCGAGCGTCGAGGTGCGCATGCTCCCGCGCGAGGGCGCGCCGATCGTCGTGCGGTGCGCGGGCGTGCGTGTCGAGTTCGGCGGCGCGCCGGCGCACGTCGTGTTCTGCACGGACGTCACCGCCGAGCGCGAGCTCTACGCGCGCATGGCGATCGCGGATCGCCTCGTGTCGCTCGGCACGCTCGCGGCTGGCGTCGCGCACGAGATCAACAACCCGCTCGCGTTCGTGATCGGCAACATCGAGCTGCTCGCGCGCGAGCTGCCGGCGATCGTCGCGGGGACCTCGCGGCTCCCGATGCGCGAGGTCGAGGCCCTGCTGTCCGATGCGCGCGATGGAGCGGTCCGCGTCGGTGCGATCGTCCGCGATCTGCGCGCGCTGTCGCGCAACGACGACGGCCGCACGAGCTCGATCGACGTCGTGCCGGTGCTGCAGTCGTGCCTCAAGATGATGCACGCCGAGCTCCGCGTGCGGGCCCGGATCGTCGAGAGCTTCGCGCCGGACCTGCCGCCGGTCACCGGCAACGGCTCGCGCCTGAGCCAGGTCTTCCTCAACCTGCTGGTCAACGCGTCGCACGCGATCCCGGAGGGGGCCGCGGAGGCGAACGTGGTCCGCGTCGCCGCGCACACCGACGGCGCGTTCGTGCACGTCGAGATCTCCGATACCGGAGCGGGCATCCCGCACGTGCTGCTCGGCCGCATCTTCGATCCGTTCTTCACGACGAAGCCGGTGGGGCAGGGCACCGGGCTCGGGCTCGCGATCAGCCACGAGATCATCCGCTCGCTCGGCGGCACGATCCGGGTCGACAGCACCGTCGGCGCGGGCACCGTGTTCCATATCGCGCTGCCCGTCGCTCGCCGCTCCGCTGCGATCTCGAGCGGCCTGCCGGTGCCGGTCGTCAAGGCGCGCGTGCTGCTCGTCGACGACGAGCTCGCGGTCGGCCGCTCGATCGGCGCGCTGCTCGCGCCCGACGTCGAGGTCGTCTCCGTCACGCGCGCGCGCGACGCGCTCGAGCGGATCCGGCGCGGCGAGATGTTCGACGCGATCCTGTGCGACCTCGCGATGCCGGAGCTCCCCGGCGACGAGCTCTACCGGATGCTCGAGCAGACCGCGCCCGCGCTCGCGAGCCGCGTCGTGTTCATGAGCGGAGGCGCGCCGGGCGTGCGCGCGCCGGAAGGCCGGCCGCTGCTCGAGAAGCCGTTCACGGAGGCAGCGCTGCGCGCGGCGCTCACTTCTGTGGCAACTCGGGCTTGACCTGGATCCACAGCTCGTCGAGCTGCTTCTTCGCGACCGGCGTGGGGCACTCGGTCATCAGGTCCGAGCCCTTCTGCGTCTTCGGGAACGCGATCACGTCGCGCAGCGACTCCGCGCCGCTCATCAGCATCGCCATGCGATCGAGGCCGAACGCGATGCCGCCGTGCGGGGGCGGGCCGTACTTGAACGCGTCGAGCAGGAAGCCGAACTTCGCGCGGCGCTCCTCCTCGGAGATGCCGAGCGCCTTGAACGCGCGGTCCTGCAGCTCGCTGCGATGGATACGGATCGACCCGCCGCCGAGCTCGACGCCGTTGAGCACGAGGTCGTACGCGCGCGCCAGCACCTTGCCCGGATCGCTCTCGAGCAGCGGCTCGTCCTCGACGCGCGGCGACGTGAACGGGTGGTGCGCGGCCGCGACCTGACCGTCCTCGATCTCGAACAGCGGCGGGTCGGTCAGCCACATGAACTGCCACTCGCCCTTGCGGATGAGGCCGAGCTTGTCGCCGATGTGCAGGCGCGTGGCGCCGGCGACCGTGTTCGCGACCTTCGCCTTCTCGGCGAAGAACAGCAGCGTGTCGCCGGGCGCGGCGCCCGCGATGTGGTTGACCTGCGCGCGCGCGTGGTCGTTGAAGCCCTTGATGCCCTGCCACGCGCCGCCCTCGAGCACGCGCGCCCACGCGATGCCCTTGACGTTGAACTGCTTCGCGAAGTCCTGCAGCGAGTCGAGCAGCGAGCGCGGCAGGCGATCGGCGGGGCCCGGCACGCGCAGGCACTTCACGATGCCGCCGGCCTGGATCACCGACTCGAACACGCGGAACCCGCTCTCCTTGCACGGCGCGGTAACCTCGCACAGCTGCAGGTCGAGGCGAAGGTCCGGCTTGTCGACGCCGTACTTGTCCATCGCCTCGGCGTACGTCATCCGGCGCAGCGGCAGCGTCAGCTCGACGCCGAGCACCTCGCGCCACAGCGTGGCGATCAGGCCCTCCATCATGTTCTGGAGGATCTGCTCGTTGACGAACGACATCTCGATGTCGATCTGCGTGAACTCGGGCTGGCGATCGAGGCGGAGGTCCTCGTCGCGGAAGCAGCGCGTGATCTGGAAGTAACGCTCGTAGCCCGCGACCATCAGCAGCTGCTTGAAGATCTGCGGCGACTCGGCGAGCGCGTAGAACTGGCCCGGGTTGAGCCGCGACGGCACGAGGAAGTTACGCGCGCCGCCCGGCGTGTACTTCACCATGAACGGCGTCTCCATCTCGAGGAAGCCGTTCTTGCCGAGGTACTCGCGCGTGACCCGCGTGATCGCGGAGCGCGTCATCAGCTTCTTCTGCAGCGTGGGGCGGCGCAGATCGAGGTAGCGATACTTCAGGCGCAGCGCCTCGTTCGTGTCGACGTTGTCCTCGATCTGGAACGGCGGCGTCTCGCTCTTCGAGAACACCTCGATGCCCTTCACCCAGACCTCGATCGCGCCGGTCGCGAGCTTGTCGTTGACCTTCTCGCCGCGCGACCGGACCTCGCCCGTCACGCCGATGCACCACTCGTTGCGCAGATCGCCGGCGACGGCGTGGGCCGCCTTGTCGAACTCCGGATCGAAGACGAGCTGCGTCAAACCATCGCGATCGCGGAGATCGATGAACACGCAGCCGCCGTGATCTCGACGATTGGCCACCCAGCCGGTCAAAACGACCTGCTTGCCGACATCGCCAGCGCGCAGCTGGCCGCAGCTATGGGTCCGCGTGTGCGTCGAAAGGAACGTGCTCATGAGGCGGAAACCATAGCAGTTGCGATCAGATCCGATCCCTCCGCACGCCAGGAATTTGATCCATGCAGAAGCGGCGCGATAGCATTTTTCTCGTCGCTGGTGGCGGGGTTACGCATCGCCTGGCGGCACGGCAGGTCCCGACCTGCAGGGCCACAGGTATGCCCGTGCTTCGATGTCTGCTTAAATAATGGAGACTCTGTTTGAGTGAAGCGTTCCCCGACCGTGGGCTCGCGTTGCATATGCCGGCCACCCCCGCGCACCTCGTCGATCCGTGCAGCGCTGTCGAGCCCGACAGCGAGAGCGCGAGTCACGCGGCGGTCCTGGCAGAAGCCCTTCGCAAGCGCAAAGGTTCCGATGTTCCGCGCGAGATCCTCGATGCCCAGGACAGCCTGGAGCGCCGCATCCGCGCACATCTCGCGCGAGGCCGAGTCACCGTCACCCTGACGGACAATCGCTACACGATGATCTCGGTCCGGCGCGTCGCGAAGGACCGCCGCTACGAAGTCCGTCTGCACGCGATGTTCGTCGATGCCGATCCGGTGATCACGCGCGCGCTCGCCCGCTACATCGCGGACAACGACGCGGACGCCTCGCGCGTCCTGGGCGACTTCATCGATCAGAACGCCGGTCACGTGCGCGGCCGCGCGCGCCGCCAGCCCACGCAGGTGATCTTCACCGCGGGCGAGCACCACGACCTGCGCGAGATCTACGACGAGCTCAACGCGCGCTACTTCGCGAACAAGATCGACGCCGCGATCACGTGGGGCCAGCGCACCGGCCGCCCGCGCCGCCGCAACTCGATCAAGATGGGCAGCTACTCGGTGGAAGATCGCCTCATCCGCATCCACCGCTCGCTCGACCGCTCGTTCGTGCCGCGGTTCTTCGTCGCATGGATCGTCTTCCACGAGATGCTCCACCAGGTGCACGACATCCGCGTGAAGAACGGCCGCCGCGAGTTCCACTCGAAGGAATTCCTTGCCGACGAGGCCATGTACGAGCACTACGACCAGGCCAAGTCCTGGGAGCGCCGCCACCTCGACGCCCTCCTGACGTATTGACGCGTACGCTCGCCATCTGCGCCATTCCTCGTCGGTAGCGCAGACTTTTGCACTGCAGGTGTAACCGAAAAAAGCGCGATCGGATTAACGGCGCCCGCGTTACGCTCGACCATGGAGGGCACCATGGATCTTGGATGGTCGGAGCGTCGTCGCGCGTTGAGAGTGCCGGTCCGCGGCGTCGCCGTGTTCTACGCGGAAGACGGCGCGACCCACGGCACGATCGAGAACCTCTCGATCACCGGCGCCCTGGTCTCCGTCTCCGGCGTCCCGACCGACGGCAACCTCGACGTCGAGCTCAAGCTCGGCCTCGACAGCGGCTGGGTCTCCGCCCGCACCGTCCGCGTCGAACGCGCCGCCAAGCGCTTCCGCATCGCCGTCGCCTTCGAGAACGTCGACCCCGCGGTCGCCGCCGCGATCGACAACGCGATCACCCACGCGATCCGCGCCGCCCAGCGCCGCCCGATCCTCGTCATCGACGACCGCATCCCGCGCCGCCACGACCTCGTCACCCGCCTCGCCGCCCGAGGCATGACCCCGCTCGCCCCGCGCACCCCGCTCGAGGCGATCGACCTCCTCACGCGCACCCAGCTCCACGTCAACGTCTGCCTGCTCGCCCCGTCCTTCGGCCAGTCGACCGCCGAGCTGCGCGCCCTCGTCTCCGACTCGTTCCCCTGGGTCTCCACGGCCGAAATCTCGGACGACGTCGAAGCCACGGTCGACCGCGCGCTCGAAGCCTGGAACGGCACGGACGT
>CAYUNM010000062.1:0-16194 GCA_964446175.1 uncultured Kofleriaceae bacterium | reverse complement strand
AGCGGTGGCGCGCGGCGCGGCGACGACCCGGCACCTCGCGCGGGTCGATGAGCCCGTAGCGTCGCCATCCCCTCGCGAGCAGCCATGTCCGCGGCGCGCGAACCGGAAGCGGCTCGTACGTCGCCGGCCAGTGCTCGTCGATCGGCTCCGTCCAGCCGTCGAACGCGAGCGCGCTCGAGAACGGATCCACCGCGAATGCGCGCACGTTCGCGCCGCGCTGCTCGCCGTGCTTGCGCCAGTTGTTGAGGACGTAGCTCCACGCGTGACGCGCCTGGCGCGGGTTATCGATCACTTCCTCGTTGTAGCGATCGACGAACACGCGCCCGCGCCGCACCTGCGCGAGCCCGGCGCGCTTCGAGTACGCGCGATTCAGGTGGCGCGCCGCCGAGATCTGGAGCGCCTGCATCGCGCGCGCGAGCGCCCGCGCGTTCTCCGCCTCGACGAGCAGATGGATGTGCGAGCCCTGCACGCTGACGCCGCTGATCTGACAGTCGCGCCGCGCATACACGCGCGTCATCGCGCGCCGGATCGCGCGGTAGCAGTCGCGATCGCGCAGCGCCGCGAGCTCGTCGACCACGCGCAGCGTGATGTGCGCCGCCTGGTGCTTCGCCAGCCGCGGCCGCGCGAGGTGGCGCTCGCTCGCACGCGTTCGCCCGGGCGTGATCGGCCGACCCGCGCCCCGCCGCTTGCCGCCGTGCCGGAACAGCTCCTGCTGCGGATGCCGCTTGCGGGCCCTCGTCACGAGGTCACCGTAAGCATCGCCGCGCAAGCAAGCAACTTGAAAACGCCGAATATAGCCGCAAAGCACGAGCGCGTTAGGTGTTTCGCGTCGTGCCGTGCTCGTCGTCTTGGCGCGTGGTCTTGGCTCGTCGTCTTGACTCGTCCTCCGTCCGCGGCCCCACGCGCTGACTTCACTCGCGCCCAGCTCTCTAACCGCCGGTCGGCGCGATGCTCGCGGTCGTCATCGGCGCTCGCGGCTGCGTCTCCTCGCGCGCGCTCGGGATCACCCCCGGGCTAAAGGCCCAGTCGCAGCCGCGGGCAGCGCGCACGAATGTCACCCGGCGCACTCGGCGGTCGTCTTGCCTTCGCGATCGCGGACCGCGATCTCGCCTCGTTCCGTGCGCACCGTGGTCCGGCGCCGTGGTGCCGCCGCAACCCTGTGGTGCCCGCGCCACGCGCAGCGCGCTGGCAATCGCGGCCTTAGCGGCGGCGCGGCCGTTGCACTTCCGGCGCGCCCATGAAGCTCGCCGTCCTCGCCGTGCTGCTCGCCGCATCGACTGCGCACGCTGGCGGTGGGGCGATCGCGGTCCCTCCCATGGAGGTCGATGTCGGCGCGGGCTCGCCGATCGGCGCGGCCGTCGCCGGCCCCTCGACCGAGGTGCTCGCCGGCATTCACTGGGCGTCGCTGTACTGGCACCCGACGAAGGTCGATGTCGGCATCGGCTACGTCGGCAGCTTCCGGCCCGTGCTGCCGGGCTACGAGGCGCGCAGCACGATGGACACGAGCGCCGACAACATCCTGCGCCTCGACGGCGGCTATCTTTCGATCGGCTACGCGATCGAGTCGCACCGCTACTGGCGGACGTGGCTCGACGCGCGCGTCGAGACGCTGCACGCGTCGGTGAACCAGACCAGCTTCAACGCGCTCGGCGCCGCCCTGCGGATCTCGACGGAGGTGTTCGTCGCGGGCGCGGCGGGCGGTGGCGGCGGCGGAGGCGGCGTGCTGTGCGCGGGGACGTTCGCGCTCGGCGTCTACGTCGAGGCGGTGCATCGCGATCTGCCCGCGGAGCTCGGCTCGAACGGACTGTCGGCCGGGCTGTCGATGCGGCTCCCGTTCATTCTCGCCGCTGGGTAGGAAGCGGCGGCGCCGCTACTGACGTCACTCGCCCGGCGGGTCGACGCGCTTGGCGTCGTGGACCGTGCCGTCGACGAGGTGGGCGGCGAGCGCGTCGGCGTCGTCGGGAGTGAGGGCGCCGTACCAGACGCCGTCGGGATAGAGGACGGCGTTGGGGCCGTCGAAGCACGGGCCGAGGCAGGCGCAGGCGGTCACCATCACGCCGGTGGCGCGGCGGCGGAGCAGGGCGGCCTGGACGGCGGTGAGGATCTCGTGGCCTCCGCGTTTCCCGCACGCGGGCTTGCCGCTGGCGGTGGCGTTCGTGCACACGAACAGGTGACGCATCTGCGAAAGACTATGCCCGAGAATGTGCGTGCCGCGACGCGCCGATGAAAAAGCGCGACGCACCGCTTGAGTGCATGGGCACCGCTCGGTCAACATCCGCAGTCCGGGGATTCGGGTCGACGTGACGCCACAGCATCACATCATCAAGGAGACGTCCGAGACGCTGTCTCGTCTCCTTCAGGATGAGTTCAAGCGCAACGGGTACAAGCGCGTCCACATCGTCGAGCAGGCGCCGAAGCCCGACGCGATCGAGGGCAAGCTACCCGCGGTCAGCGTCTACCTGTATCAGCTGTCGATCGATCCCGAGGGGTACGACTCGACGCCGCATGCGGAGCTCGTCGAGGTTCCGCAGGAAGATGGCACGATCAAGGAGTACGCGCGGCGGCGGCGATTGTGGGTGCGGCTCGATTACCTGATGAGCGCGTGGGCGCAGACGCCGGAAGACGAGCAGCTGCTGCTCGGCCTCATGATCCGCACGATCATGGAGAACGCGGAGCTGACGCGCGACAAGCTCAAGGGCAGCTCGTTCGAGGACGACTTCAAGCTGAACTTCTTGATGTCGGCGCGCCTCGACGAAGGCACGCTCGCTCGGTTCTGGGGAAGCTTGAACCAGCCGGTGCGTCCGGCGGTGCAGGCGTGGACGGCGATTCCGATCCTCCCGGAGCGCCTCGAGGAGTTCAAGCGGGTCCAGACGCGCGAGCTCCAGTACAAGTCGATCACCGATCCACGCATCGCGGAGTCGGGGCCCTCGGGCAATCCGTTCCTCGGCGCGCGCCGCCTCGATCTCGGTGGGGGCACCGCGAAGAAGTAAGACGTACTAGGCACGGCAACCACCGATGCGCGGGTGAAGACCACCGCGATCGGTCAAGAAACGGAGAACAGAGAACACATGGCTACCAGCTACCTGTCACCTGGCGTGTATGTCGAAGAAGTCGATCGCGGATCCAAGCCCATCGAGGCCGTCGGTACGAACACCGTCGGTTTCCTCGGTGAGTCGAGCAAGGGCCCGACGAACGAAGCCGTCCTGATCACGAACTGGTCGCAGTTCGTGAAGACGTTCGGCGATTTCAAGGACTGCAGCGAGCACCTCGCTCACGCGGTCTACGGCTTCTTCAACAATGGCGGCTCGCGCTGCTTCGTCGTGAACGTGGGGGCGCCCGATCAGCAGCACAAGGTCGAGACCAAGGCTGCCGCGGGCGACAAGAAGGACGAGAAGGCTGCAGCTCCGGTTCAGACCGGCGGCGGTCGTGACGGCTTCTACATCGGCCGTGACGGTGGCCCCGGTGCGCGCACCGGCCTGAAGTGCTTCGATGAGGTCGACGAGATCGCGATCGTCGCCGCGCCTGGCCAGACGTCGGCCGCGGTGCAGGACGCGCTGCTCTCGCACTGCGAGACGCGCAAGGATCGCTTCGCGATCCTCGACTCGCCCGAGACGATCACGGGCGGCGTCGACAAGCTGCCGAAGCCCCGTGACTCGAAGTACGGTGCCTACTACTTCCCGTGGATCCAGGTCTATGACCCGGACAAGGGCAACATCTTCGTTCCGCCGTCGGGCCACATCGCGGGTGTCTACTCGCGTACCGACAGCGAGCGCGGCGTCCACAAGGCGCCGGCGAACGAGCTCGTCCGTGGCGCGCTCGGTCTCAAGTACAACGTGAGCAAGGGCGAGCAGGATCTGCTCAACCCGAAGGGCATCAACGCGATCCGCTTCATGAACGGCGGCATCCGCATCTGGGGCGCCCGCACGCTGTCGAGCGACCCGAGCTGGCGTTACATCAACGTCCGCCGCCTGTTCATCATGGTCGAGTCGTCGATCGAGCGCGCGACCCAGTGGGTCGTGTTCGAGCCCAACGACCATCGCCTCTGGAAGCGCGTGCAGCGGACGATCAGCTCGTTCCTCACGCTCCTGTGGCGTAACGGCGCGCTCATGGGCACGTCGCCCGAGCAGGCCTTCTACGTCAAGTGCGACGAGGAGACCAACCCGCCCGAGGTCGTCGACGCCGGTCAGCTGGTCGTCGAGATCGGCCTCGCGCCGGTGAAGCCCGCGGAATTCGTCATCTTCCGCATCGGCCAGATGGCCAGCGGCGGCGGCGTCGAAGAGTAGTTTCGCAGGGAAGATTTCCCTGCGTTCGCCGTAACAGGCACACGAAACAAGCGGGGCCCCACTCGCACTACCGCGGTGGGGTGACCCGACGGCTGAAGAGAGAGAACTGCTTCAAACGCTAGGGAGATCTTCGGTGACCACAAAGTAGGGCGGGCGAGTCCAGAGGGGCTCGCGGGGTTGGAAGGTAGCGTTGTGGCCGCCGACGCTCTCCGTGTCGGGCCGGCGTAGGTACTAGGAACTGGAGAACACGATCAAATGGCTGATACTCGCTCTCACACCTCAGGACGTTTCTCGCTCGACATCGACGGGTGGAACGTCGGCTTTCTGAAGAAGTTCAGCGGTCTGGGCATGGAGGCTGACGTCGTTAACAACGATCTCGGCACCCTCAACATCCAGAAGAAGCATGTGGCGAATATCAAGTGGACGCCGGGCAAGGCGACCTTCGGTATCGGCATGGGCAAGGGCATGTACGAGTGGATCCAGGCAGCGTTCGACAAGAACTTCCTGACCAAGTCGGGCACGCTCACCGCCGCAGACTTCAACTACAAGTCGAAGTCGGAGCTGACGTTCTCGGGCGGCCTCATCACCAGCGTCACCGTCCCCAAGCTCGACGGCTCGAGCAAGGACGCGGCCTACTTCGACATCGAGTTCGAAGCGGAGACCGTGCGCTGGGCGAAGGGTGACGACAAGGACATCAAGGGCAAGGTCGGTCCCAAGCAGAAGGCGTGGCTGTGCTCGAACTTCATGGTGACGATCGGCGACGAAGGCTCGACGCCGTGTAAGCGCGTCGCGAGCGTCGACTCGTTCACGTGGAAGTGCTCGGTCGTCTCGGACCAGATCGGTATCCACCGCGAGCCGACCAAGCACCCGGCGAAGGTGACGGTCCCCGAGATCAAGCTCGCTATCTCGCACGCGGATCACGATCCGTGGTCGCAGGCGGCGAAGAAGTGGTTCGTCGACGGTTTCCACCTCGAAGGCAACGAGATGCAGGGCGAGATCAAGTTCCTCGATCCGAACATGGATCCGGGCAAGCCGCTCGGCTCGGTCTCGCTGATTCAGGTCGGCTTCAAGAAGTTTACCGACGACGACCTCGAAGCGAACTCGGAGAAGATCAAGCGCTTCAACGTCGAGCTCTACGTCGAGGAAATGAAGTTCAAGATCGATCAGTACGACGCCTGATTCGCTCGTGTAACTGCGATACGATGCACCCTGCTTCGTGTGGAAACGGAGCAGGGTGTTTCGTTTTCGGCTCCGGAGGCTTAGGTGGCTTTCAAGACTCAATATTCGTTCAAGTTGCCGCGCGGCTACGTCGACGATGAAGGCAAGGTTCATCGTGACGGCGTCATGCGCCTCGCGACCGCGCGCGACGAGATCCTGCCGCTGCAGGACTATCGCGTGCAGAGCAATCGCGCGTACCTCGTCATCGTCCTGCTCTCGCGTGTGATCACGCAGCTCGGCGACATCAAGGGCGTCACGGTCGACATGATCGAGAACCTCTTCTCGACCGACCTCGCGTACCTCCAAGAGTTCTATCGCAAGATCAACGAAGAGGGCGGCACGCCAAAGCACCACGTCACGTGCCCGAAGTGCCAGCACGAGATGGATGTCGACATGGTTACCGGTGCCCTGATCACCGAGGACGGAGGTAGTGGCCAGTCTGGCCCGGGGTGACCTGGGCGGCGGTCGCTACCTACCCGCGCGAGCAGTTGTACCAAGAGGTTGCTTACATCGCGTACCACTTCCACTGGGCGGTCGACGACATCCTCGACATGGAGCACGAAGAACGTCACGTGTGGCTCCGCGAGATCGCTCGAATCAACCGCGAAATCAACGAAGCTCGTCGTCGGTAAGGGGTTCTGTTCATGGCCATGCGAATGCGACCGTCCGCTGATCCACGCGCTCCTGGCATCTATCAGTCGTTCGATGCCGTCGCGCCGCCGCCAATCTCGATCGCGAACACGCGCATCACGGGCTTCGTCGGGCTGACGCAGAAGGGCCCGATGAACGAGCCGGTCCGGCTCTCGAACTGGGACGAGTTCGTCGAGACGTTCGGCGTGCCCGTCCCCGAGTCCTACACCGCACATTCGGTCTACGGCTTCTTCAAGAACGGCGGTACCGACTGCTGGGTCGTGCGCGTCGCGCACAACGCGCCCAAGGGCGAGCTGCCCAAGCTCGAGCACGCCGCGTGCGCCGAGCACGTGCAGGTCGACGACTGGGACAAGCCGTCCCTCAAGATCCGCGCGCTCAACGAAGGCTCGTGGGGCAACGCGATCTGGTTCAAGTGCGTGCACGAGCCCGGCGCGAGCGCGCTGCTCACGCGCGACCTCGACATCGGCTCCGGTGAGGCACACATCAACTCGACGCGCGGCTTCGAGGTCGGCGCGCTCGTCCGCATCTACGATCGCGAGAACAGCGACTACATCGTCATCACGGAGGTCGGCGACAAGCTGATCAAGTGGTCGAGCGAGACGCCGGTCAACCGGCGGCACCGCGCCGCCGCGCCGACGCACCTCGAGGTGATGACGTTCGAGCTCCACGTCGCGATGCGCGACCGCCGCGAGGTGTTCAAGAATCTGCAGATGCACCCGTCGTCGCGCAACTACGCGCCGCAGGTCATCAGCCAGCGCAGCCGCCTCGTCCGCCTCGAGGATCTCGCGACGAAGTCGCCCGTGCCGCACAACATGCCCGAGACGCTGCCGCTGACGCGTCTCGCGGGCGGCCGCGACGGCGTCGACCACGTCACGCCGGAAGACTTCGTCGGCTTCGACACGGGGCCGGGCGAGCGCACCGGCCTGATGGCGCTCGCGACCAACGAGGAGATCGCGCTGCTCGCGATGCCCGATGCGATGTGGTTCTACGAGCGCGAGCCGGGTCCCGGCGGCGAGCTCAAGGCGCAGCGCCTCCAGGACACGATGATCACGATCTGCGAGAACCAGAAGGACCGCTTCGCGATCCTCGACATCCCGCAGAGCAAGGACGTCGAGTGGGTCCGCAAGTGGCGCCGCCGCACGGACAGCTCGTTCTGCGCGTACTACTGGCCGTGGCTACGCGTCGTAGGTCCCGACGAGCGAGAGCGTGTCCTGCCGCCGTCCGGTTTCCTCGCCGGGTGTTATGCGCGGCGTGACACCGAGGGCGTGCACCACGCTCCCGCGAACGTCGAGATCGAGACGGCGATCGATGTGTCGCTGCGGGTCACCGAGGACCACATCGGCATACTCAACAGCGATTCCGTGAACACGTTTCGCCTCCAGCGGGGCGTACGGCCGTGGGGAGCACGCACCGCGTCATCGGACCCGCAATGGCGATATATCCCAACTCGCCGTATTTTCATCATGTTACGGCGTACTCTGGAGGCTGCGTTCTCCTGGGTCACGTTCGAGCCGAACACGCCTGACACCTGGAAGACGGTCAGCCGCCGGATCGAGTCATTCCTGGGTGATCTGTACGTGCGGGGGATGCTGGTCGGAGGGAATCCCAGCGAGGCGTTCTTCGTAAAATGCGATGCTGAGAACAACCCACCGGAGCAGATCGATTCTGGCCTGATGATCTGCGACATCGGCGTCGCGCCGGTGACCCCCGCCGAGTTCATCATGATCTCCCTCGTCCAGACGATGGAAGCACCGACCGAGGCGACCTAGGAGCGAGCATGGCTAACGATCGAAACAATCCCGGGAACCGCAGAGACCCGCTACCGGTCTTCTGTTTCCTCGTCTCGATCGATATCGCAGACGCGCGCGAAGCGCCGGCGCAGGCGTTCTTCAAGTCGGTCAGCGGCATCCGCTACGAGACCGAGGTCGTGCCGGTTCGCGAGGGCGGCGTGAACAACTCGACGTTCCAGCTTCCCGGCGCGACCAAGTGGTCGAACATCGTCTTGAAGCAGGGCTTCACCGGATCGAGCGCGCTGATGAACTGGCGCGAGGCGTGGATGACCTGCCAGCCCGAGAACATGATTCGCGCGAACGGCACGATCACGCAGCTGAACACCGCCCGGAAGCCCATGGCGATGTGGTCGTTCTTCAACGCGTGGCCGTGCAAGTGGGAGCTCAGCGAGTTCGACGCCAGCAAGAGCGAGCTCGCGATCGAGACGCTCGAGCTCGCGATCGACGGCCTGCTGTACTCGGATGGTAGCGGTGCGGTGAACGCGTACAATCCACCCAAGAAGTCGAAGTAGGGCTGGCTAGACGATGGCCTCCACGTCCGAGCCTCGCGCGCTGTCTGCGGCCCTCGCGTCGCCTGCCTTCGTCACGAAGACAAGCGGCATGGCCCAGCACGTCGCCGACCGCCATGTCGAGCGGTGGGCTCCGGAGACTCCCGCGGGAACGAACCGCGTGCGGTCGCTGCGCAACCTCGGATTCGTCGATCGCCTCGTCGCGCCGTGGCTCGAAGCCGCGCAGCGCTCCGCGTCGCTGCGGATGTTCAGCTCGTATCAGAGCGTCGGTGCGCCGGAGCGGCCGGCGAGCCAGGTGTCGTGGGTATTCCCGCGCCCGTGGTACCAGGACGAGCTCGACTGGATGGCCGCGGCACGCCAGCAGGCCGCGATGCCGTACGGCTCGACCGACGCGATGCTGACGACGCGCGGCACGTACGTCGCGCCCGCTCAGCAGCCGCAGGTGATGCCCGCGGCGCTGTACGAGTTCGTCGCGCCGTCGCTCTCCGTCGCGCGTCCCGAGCCGATGGCGCGCGACGCGTACTCGACGCTCGTGCCGCACGCCGCGACGCAGGCCGCGAGCATCATGGCTCGCGTGATGGCACCGCTCGCGCCGACGCGCGCGCTCAGCCCCGGCCTTCGCGCAGTGCTGACGACGATGCTCGAGCGCACGGCGAATAGCGCTGCCGCCGCGCCGTCGCGCGTCTCGCTCGCGGCGCCCGAGCTCGTGACGCCGCCCGCGCCGCGTGCGCCGGCCGCGCCCGCCGACGAACAGGCAGTCTCGGTCGCCGATTCGTACGCCGAGCAGCACGCGCGGATCGTCGAGCTGCAGCGCGCGGCGCAGGTCGCAACGCAGCGCGAGGTCGTCGCGCGCGAAGCCACGCGCGTGCAGGCACCCGTCGCGCCGGCCACGCCGGCGGTCAGCGAGGCGACCCGGGCGGCTGCGCTCAGCACGCGCGCCGAGGGCGCCGCGTCGGGCGATGCGGCGGTCGCGGCCGAGCGCGCGCGCCTCGAGGAGCGCATCGCGCAGCGGCTCGCCGAGCGTCAGGCCGAAGTGCGTCGCGCCGAGCGCCAGGCGGACGTCCAGCGCCTGCACGAGACGGCGCGCGAGGCCGCCGCGCGCGATGCGCGCATGGCCGCGCTCCGCAGCGAGGTCGAAGCGCCGGCCGCGCGCGCCGAAGCTCCGCGTACGCTGCCTCCCGAAGTCACCGCTGCGCTCGCCGCGCTGCCGCCGCAGCTGCAGTCGATGGTCGCGGCGAGGATCGCGGCACGCCCCGAGCATGCCGCCGAAGCGATCGCCGAGCTCGGCGAGTCGCTGCGCACGATCGAGCTGATGGCGCGCACGGCCGCGAGTGGTGGTTCGTTCGAGTCGTCGCACGGTCCGCGTCTGATGATGCCGGCCGGTCTTGGCGGTCTCGTCTCGACGATCGAGCACACGAGCGCCGAATCGGCCGCGACGCGCGGGATGTCGTCGGTCGCCGCGCGCGCCGCGCTCTCCAGTGATGCCGCGCGCGCCGAGCAGCTCCGCGGTGAATTCGCGCGTGCGCAGGCGAGCGGCATGACCGCGCAGGCCGCGCGTGCCGCCGGCTTCGCGCCGGAAGTTTTGCGCGCGCTCGAGGCGGCGCGTCCAGCCGTTCGCGTCCCTCAGCTCTCGTATGTCGCGCCTCGTGCGGCGACCACGACCGCGCTCGGCGCGACGGCGGCTGCGGAGCCGGCTGCGCTCCAGCACGTCGCGTGGGCGGATCGCTGGCTCGGCCGCTTCGCCGGCGCGAAGTCGCAGTCGCTCGACGCCTTCGCCGCTGCTTCTGCCGGCACGCCGGAGCTTCGCTTCGCGGCGCTCGCGTCGGCGGCGCCCAACGCCGTGTTCGTCGCGCCCGCATTCGCGCGTGCCGCGGCGGCGACCGAGCTGCCCGCGATGTTCTCGCCGGGCGCTGCGGCCGCCGGCGCACTCGCTGCGCGCGAGCTGCCGTCCGCCGCGATGCCGATCGTCGCGCCCGCCGAGGCGCCGCCGGTCGTTCGCATCGATGACGACGCGGAGACGCCCGACGAGCTGCTCGCCGCGATCTCGCAGGCCGCCACGCGCGTGAGGAGCGCGCCCGCCACGCCCGCGCCGATGCCGTCGCAGGCCGCGCCGACCGCCGCTGCCGCCGCCGATGCGATGCGCGCGTTCGAGCGCGACACGCTCGCCGACCTCGTCGCGCACGCCGTTCCCGGCGCTCCGGGCGCCGGCCTCGCCGCGCAGCTCGCGAGCTCACCGTTCGCGCCCGCGCTGCGCCACGTGATGCCGCTCGCGGCTTCGCCGTCGTTCGATGTCCGCTCGCTGTTCGGCGGCGGCCTCTCGATGACGTACCTCGCCGGCCTGCTCGCGCCCGCGACGCGCGAGATCGCGATCACTGACGCGCTGCCGACATGGCCGAGCTGGGATGCGCCCGCCGCCGAGTCGCTCGCGCGCGAGGTACCCGAGCTCGCGATGCCGGTCGTCGCGCCGGTCGAGCCCGCCATTGCCGGCGAAGGCGAGCAGCTCGCGGAGCAGCTGACGACCGTGCGCTCGGCGCTGCTGTCGTGGACCGCCGAGTCCGTCGACATGGGCGGACGGAGCGAGACGCGCGTCAGCGCACCGTCCGTCAGCATGTCCGAGCCGGCGCGGATGCCGGCCGCGTACGCCGCGATGGAATCGATGGCGATGCCGACGCTCGGCGAGACCGCCGCGCTGCGCGAGCTCGGCGCGATCGATCTGGCGGGCACGACCGCGCACGCGTCGTCGTACGCGGCGCCTGGTGCACTCGCGGACCGCGCGCAGTCGTGGTCGGTCGCTCAGGAGCGGTCCTCGGCCGACCTCTCGTTCGACTTCGTGCCGCCGGAGCTCGTGCTCGCGGCGCGCGTCTACGGTCTCGGCCCGGCGGAAGCCGCGCAGGCCGCCCGGCTCGCGCTCGCCGGCCCTGGCCAGCTGTCGGCGATGGCGGGCGCCGTCGATCGCACGTTCGTGCAGGCGTTCGCGATCGAGCAGGAGCGGCGCACCGGCAAGGCCGTCACCGCGTATCCGACGGCGTCGAGCACGGCGACGTCGAACACGACGACGGCGAGTACGGCCACGCCGAGCGCGGACGAGGCGCCGGCTGCGCGCACCGCTTCGTCGTCGCTCGCGGGGACCGCGTTCGGAGTCGCGCGTCGCGCGCCGCGGGGCGCGTTCTTGTGGCCGTCGGCAGCGGTCGCCGCGCTCGGCCTTCACGCTAGCGCGCCGGACGGCGATCACGGTATGTCCGTCGCCGCACTCGAGCTGCTCGCCGCGCAGGCCGTCGCCGAGCTCGGGACGTTCGCCGCGCTCGCACCGAGCGAGGCTCGTGCGGTCACGATGACGGGCGAGTCGGCCACGACGTCCGCCACGCCGGATCTGCCGGCCGACGCCGACGAGCAGACGGTCTTGTCGACGGCGACTTCGCTTGTCGGCAGTGCGCGCCGCGCGAAGTTCGAGGCGATGTACGTCGCGCTCGGTCAGTCGATCTCGACGCGCGCCTGGTCGCCGGCCGCACGCGCCGCACGTGCGCTCGCACTTGCCGGTCGCGGCGACGAGACGATCAGCGCTCGCGAGCGCGCCGAGATCGCGTGGGACGTGCTGCCTGTCGTCTCCGTCGGCGAGCTCGCGCCCGATGGCGAGCGCGCGTCGATGTCTACCGGCCAGGTCGCGCAGCGCGCCGCGAGCCAGCGCCAGCTCGCCGAGCTGTCGAAGTTCGTCGAGGTGCGCCCGGGACTGTCGACGCTGTCGTCGCGTGCGGGCGAGGCGCTCGGCAGCTTCGTCGCAGCGTCGGCGACGACCCCGTCGTCGTCCGAGGCGGCGAGCAGCTCGTCGGCCGCCACGAGCACGTCGCGCGAGATGGGCGCCGTGCATCGCGCACCGACCGCCGCGCCCGAGCTGGTGCAGACCGGTCCGCGCTTCGGCGGGGGCGACGTCGAGCTGCCCGCGTGGTTCGAGCAGGCCGCGAAGAAGATGTTCGAGGACAGGACCGGCCTCGCCGAGAACATCCAGCTCTCCGAGCTGACGCTCGTGCAGACCGCGCCCGCGAACATCGCCGCATCGACACGTGGTGCGCCGAGTGCGATGCCCGCGGCACCGGCGCCGCAGACCTCGCCCGCGCAAGCCGGCGGCCACGTCGACGTCGAGACGCTGGCCAACGACGTCTATCGCCAGATTCTCATGATCATGGACGTGACTCGCTCTCGAAACGGGGACCCCTTCCTATGACTGCTGCCAATCCCGTACCGGACGCCGGAAAGCTCTACATCGCTGCGCAGGACTCCGATGCAGAGGTCAAGGACATAAAGGTGATCGCGCAGTACAACCCGAAAGAGCTCACGGTCGACAGGAAGGTCCCGTGGAGCAAGCATAGCTACGCGAACAAGGGCACGGACCAGGCGAAGGACGGCCGCGGTCACATCGCCTACGAGTTCACGGGCGCCGAGGGTCGTACGATGTCCGTCGAGCTCCTGTTCGATGCCTTCGGTGACCCGAAGCGCACGGTCGACGTCATGCAGTGCGTGAGGGACCTGGAGAAGCTCGCCGCCGTGAAGCACCCGACGAGTGCGAACGAAGATGAGCGGCGCCCCCCGCTGTGCCTGGTTGTCTGGGGCGAAGAGCTCTTCAAGACGCAGCGGTTCACGTGCGTCATCACGCAGCTGACGACGAAGTATTTGATGTTCGACGCCAAGGGCAAGCCGCTGCGCGCGCAGTGCACGGTCGTGTTGCAAGAGGCCGACCTGCTTTCGACGAAAGACGCGGAGCACAAGGATCCCGACGCGAACGCGGGCCCGAATGCTGGCGGCCATCCGGCGCCGAGCAGTACCGCCAACAGCTCTTCGGGGCACTAGGAGGCCGTCGTGGCAGCTGGCGCGATCAACGTCGACATCACCATCAACGGCGAGCCCGTCAAGGATGATCACATCCAGCGGTTCACGGTCGAACGCGACGTGAACCAGCCGGACATGTGCACGGTCGTTCTGACGAACCAGAATGCCGTCTACACGTCGAAGGTGAAGATCGCGCATTCGCTGAAGATCGAAGTCGGCTCGGAGCAGGACAAGAAGACGATCTGGGAGGGCGAGGTCGTGGGCATCGAGCCCAGGTTTTCGGGCAAGGAGAAGACGACCGTCGGCCTGCGCGGCATGAACAAGCTGCACAGGCTTCTCCGCGGCAAGGTCTCGAAGACGTACGCGAAGAAGAGCGACAAGGAGATCCTGCAGGAGGTCCTCACCGGGCTCGACCTGGAGTTCTCGCACCCCAAGGCCGTCAGCATCAAGTACGACCACGTGTACCAGCACAACCAGAGCCCCCTCGAGTTCGCGCGCACGCGCATCGGGCGGCTGGGCGCACACCTGTGGTGCGTCGGTACGAAGGTGTTCGTGAAGTGGCCTGACTTCCAGCTGGACTCGGGCATCAAGCTCTCGGTCAATCCCGGCAAGGGCAACCTGGGCCTGCTCGAGTTTCATCCGCGCATGAGCTCGGCGCTCGTCGTGAAGAAGGTCACCGTCAAGGGCTGGAACCCGGAGACGAAGGAGCTGATCACCGCGACTGCCGATGCGCAGGGCAGCAAGCTCGGCTCGACGAACGCATCGAGTGGCGCAGGCGCTCACGGCAACGAAGAGACGTTCAGCGTCGACCAGCCGATCTGGAGCAAGGAAGAGGCGCAGCTGCTTGCGGACGCCCACCTCAAGGAATTGTCGCTGACCTACGTCACCGGGACGGCCAGGACGTTCGGCTCGAACAAGTTCGATCTCGGCCAGGTCATCGCCGTGGATGTGGATGCCGAAGACGGAAAGACGAAGGACCCGTTCTCCGGCAAGTACTACATCATGGGGCTCACCCACACCTTTGTCGCGCACGGCGGCAAGGACGGCTTCACCACCGATCTGCGCCTCGCGCGCGATGCGCAGGACGCGTGATCGATGCGTCCCGGTGGTCCTGCACGTGACTCGCACGGCAACCTGTACTTCGGGTTGCACTACGGCGTCGTCACGCAGAACAAGGACCCCGACAACCTCGGCCGCGTGAAGGTCCGCTTCCCGTGGCTCGATGGCGGCGACAAGGATGAGGGCCACTGGTGCCAGCTCGTCTCGCCGATGGAGGGCAAGAAGTTCGGCTGGTACACGCTGCCCGACGTCGACGACGTCGTCGTCGTCGCGTTCATCGACGGCGAGATGCAGCATCCGGTGCTGCTCGGCGGTGTCTGGTCGAAGGCCGACAGCTCGCCCGAGCCGAACGAAGACGGCAAGAACAACTTCCGTGGCTATCGCTCGCGCAGCGGCGCGCGCCTGATCCTCGACGACAGCGCCAAGACGAAGGTCGTGCTCGCCGACAAGACGGGCAAGAACATGGTCGGCGTCGGGAACTTTGCCAAGGAAGGCGCCGGCCCGAACGTGTGCGCGGTCTACAAGCCGCCGATGGCGGGTGACACGGGCGTCTCCATCTCGACGATGGAAGGCACGCTCGAGATCACGTGCAAGGCCGGCACGCTCAAGGTCGACGCCCAGCAGCACATCAAGATCAACGCGAAGACCACCATCGACGTGAAGGCCGGCAAGGACATCAAGATGGACGGCTCGTCGGCCGCCAAGGTCACCGCCGGCTCGCCCTCGAACTGGGATGCGTCCCAGATGAAGATCGGATGACCTTCTTCCCGCTCGATCGACCGCACAAGACCGCGCAGCGCGCCGCCAAGCTGCGCGGCGTGCATCTCGCGATCGTCGTCGACAACAAGGAAGGCGACGGCAATCCCGGTTATCGCGTCAAGGTCAAGTTCCCCTGGCTGCTCGAGCAGGACCAGACGTACTGGGCGCGCATTGCCGTCCCGATGGGTGGCAAGGAGCGCGGTACGTACTTCCTCGCCGACGCCGACGACCAGCTCCTCGTCGTCTTCGAGCACGGCGAGATCAACCGCCCGATCGTGATCGGCGCGCTGTGGTCGAAGAAGCAGGAGATCGTCGAGACGAACGAGTCGGGCAAGAACAACACCAAGCTCATCAAGTCGCGCTCCGGCCATCGCATCATCTTCGACGACAAGCAGGGCTCCGAAAAGGTCACGATCGTCGACAAGACGAAGAAGAACAAGATCGTCCTCGACTCCGCCAACAAGCTCGTCCAGATCGAGTCCGCGGGCGACATCGAGGTCAAGGCGAAGCAGAACGTCATCTTCCACTCGAACGCGCTCAAGGTCGGCACGACCGAAGGCATCACGGGCGGCTCGCAGCAGTTCCTCGCGCACGCGACATCGACGTTCGGCCTCAAGGCCTCCGGCACGATCACGATCAGCGGCTCGCAGATCACGACGAACGTCTCGAACGGCGCCGCGACGCAAGTCTCCGGCTCGGGCGCCGGTGAGCTCGGCGCGATCGGCGAGGAGGCGGCGAAGGACCAGGTGCAGTCGCAGCAGGCTGGCGGGGGTGGCGGCGGCGGCGGCGGCGGTGGCGGCGCGAGTGCATCGGCTGCGAGCGAAGGCCCGGCGCCGGCTGGCGCGAGTGCGAGTGGTTCGGCGAGTGCGAGCGGTTCGGCGAGTGCGAGTGGTTCGGCGAGTGCGAGTGGTTCGGCGAGTGCGAGCGGTTCTGCCGGCGCGAGCGGCTCGGCAAGCGCGAGTGGATCTGCCGGCGCGAGTGGTTCTGCCGGCGCGAGTGGTTCTGCCGGCGCGAGTGGCTCGGCGGGCGCGAGCGGTTCTGCCGGCGCGAGTGGCTCGGCGGGGGAGGGGGGGGCGGGGGGGGCGGGGGGGTAGGCGGGGGCGC
>CAYUNM010000061.1:0-49495 GCA_964446175.1 uncultured Kofleriaceae bacterium | reverse complement strand
TCACAGAAGGATTGTTGGTCGACTTGATCTCGCACACGAGCAGGTCGTCGATGCGCTCGTAAATTGACTCAGCGCTGTCGAGATCCATGTCCGGTGGTCTCCGCACGATGTCGAACGCCTTCCCGTACACGACCTGCTCATCGCGAGCAAATGCCTGCAAGATCGCAACGCGCTGGCGGGCCGTGGGCACCACGAAATCGGCACGGTCCTCAATAAGGATTTGTGCGGCATGCTTCGCGGTGCGCTGATTGCTGCGCGCCGAGTCATCGGCAAGTCCCGTCAGGACGGGCAGCACCGAGGTGCTGTCTGACGGCGGAAGCGTGGCCGCTTCTTGTCGCGACGATCGACGCTTTGACTTGGACGTCACGACCGCCGCAGCGTGACCACTGCATCCACTCGGTCTTCGCTAAAGTCACGATGAACTACTTCCGATACGGTCCACGTAACGTCATCTAGCGCGACGGCGTAGACCTGCTCACCAATGCACGGAACGCGCGAGAGGGTGACGGTCGTTGGATGCGCGAAGTTTTTTGGCTCGCCATGGGCGAGCTGGAAGCGAACCTGCACCGGCATGCGAGCCAGTCTACGGCATCGGCTACAGGCCGTGCGAGCACGAACGTGCCCGTCGGAAGCGCGCGATGGCGCCCTCGGCTACCGCTACAGCTTGCTGACCAACATCCCCGTGTTGAGAACGGACTTCTTGATGCAGAGGAAGTCTTCCACGTCGGCTGCATCGAGCGCTCGAAGAGCATCAGGAAGCTCGTCGTGGACCAATCGCCCCGCTCGCACGCGAAGGTTGAGCCTGCGAGCACCGACGAGTGCACCGCGCTGCACATAAACGGTGTGTGTCGGACCGATGTTGAGGTGCGCGCCGATACGCTCTGCGAAGTCGTAACGCCACATAGCGCCAAGACCGAAAACTTCACCCCTTATGTCGCCTGCGAGCCGCAACAGCGCTTCAAAATCCGTTGCGTCGGAGAACGCGTCACGCTGAGCGATCGCACGCGTTCGCGCCTCACTCAATGCTTGGTCTCTAAGTCGCCACTGGTGCGCGTGCTTCACGCCTGATGCGTCACGCCCATATGCGGCGCGCGCGAGGGCGATATCGAACGGCAGCGCTCGCCACGCGAGTCGCTCACGTAGCTTCTCGCTGAGATCACCGTTGATGTACTCGTGAACAAGGTCCGCCAGCGTAGCGGCAGTGCCCACCGTTCCGCAGTGAGACGAGCCCCCTGCCCCACAGGACCCGGCGGCAACCGGAGCCCGTAGGGGAACACTCGTGCACGATGCGCGCATCAGACCAGTGTGGCATGCGGCGCATCGCGGCCAACCCCGGAACGTCTCAACAATCCGCAGATCGCCGCTGGGGAGAGCTGCCGAACGTCCGGTCGCGGTTCTCGTGAGTCCACGCAGCGTGATCGCCCGGCGTCGCGACGAAGCTCGTGAAAAAGAAAGAGTGAAATCGCGGGCGCGATCGTACCCACCAAAGATCGGGCATGATCACAGGGAAAGCAGGAGCTGTCAGAAACGACCCGCTACGGCGGAACCAGAAGCTATGCGGCCCGAAGGATGCGAAACAACAGCTTGAGCCGATATCGCGTCGACGAGGTATTCGCCACTTGGCTCCTCGTGCCCCCGCTACGAAAGAAACCCGCCTCCTGCTCAGGCGGGTTTCGCATTTTCGGCGCCTACCGGCGACGCGACGGTAAGATGGGCGGCAATGACATCGAAGTCCGAGCGCGGTCGCCGGGCCCGGGATCTTTTCGGAGCGGGCGACACGCTGCCGCCGCCCATGACGACGGCGGCGCCGTCGATGCCGCGAACGAGTGTCCTGCCGCTCGTCGAGCCGCAGTCCGGTGGGCTCGTCAGCCCGCAACGTCCACGCTACGAGGCGCTGCAGCACCTCGGAACCGGTGGTGTCGGCATCGTGGAGCTCGCGCAAGACAACGACATCGGTCGTCGCGTCGCGGTCAAGCGACTGCTTCCGGAGGCGTCGCGTCCCAGCGACGTGCTGCGGTTCGCGGAAGAGGTGCGCACCGTCGGAATGCTGGAGCATCCGAACATCACGCCGATCCACGACGTCGGGGTGGATGATCAGGGGCAGTACTTCTTCGTGATGAAGCACGTCGAAGGCGAGACGCTCGAGGCGATCGTCGGGCGGCTCGCGGCGGGCGAGGCCGAGGCGCACGCACGCTACACGTTCGAAGCGCGCGCGCGAGTGTTTCTTGGCGTGCTGCAGGCGCTCGCGTACGCGCACGAGCGTGGCGTGATCCATCGCGACATCAAGCCCGCCAACGTGATGGTGGGACCGCTCGGCGAGGTCATGCTCATGGACTGGGGCCTTTCTGCGCGCGCGGAGACCCGGGTGGACCCACCCGAGTCGCTCAGCGGCACCCCGGCGTACATGGCACCGGAGCAGGTGCGCGGCGAGAGGTTCGGCGACGAGCGCTCCGACGTCTATGCCGCGAGCGCCTTGTTCTACGAGCTGCTCACGCTCCGCCACTATCTCCCCGCCGCCACCAGCGTGCTCGAGGTCATGGCGAACGTCGAGAGCCACGAGCCGACTCCTGCTCGGATGGTGTCGAATCCGCATCAGCGCAACGTTCCACCGGAGCTCTCGTTCTTCGTGGCCAAGGGTTTGAAGAAGGCGCCGGAGGAACGCTACCAGTCGGTGAAGGAGATGATCGCGGCACTCGCCGCGATCCAGCGCGGCGATATCCGCGCGCAATGCCCGCGCACATTCATGAAGCGCATGGTGTTTCGGGCGATGCGCTTCTCCGACGCACACGCGGTGACTTCGATCGCTCTCACCGTGCTCGTCGTGCTCGTGTTTGCAGCTGGACTGGTGAGCGCGCTCCGATTGCTGGCATCCTTCGCCGCGTAGCAATGCTCCGCTATGCGCCACGACTTGTCCCCGCGGGGAGTGCTCCGGCCGATGCTCTCGTCGAGCCGCTGATCGCGAACCCGCCGGCATCGCCGCTCGGCGAGCACCGGCTGATTCCTGACGTCGCGTGGATGATCGAGCGCGATGGCGAGTTTGTCTCCGTGCTCGCGTCGCAGCGTGGAGAGCTCGAGGAGATGCGCGGGTACGCGATGGTCACGATGCTCGACGGCGAGCTGGAGAACGAGTCGCTCGACGCGCTGCCTGGTGTGAACCTCGCGACGAGTGGGCGGTTCGCCGCGGAGCTGCTGCTCGACCGCGACCACCTGGGGGCGCTCCACACGATCCTGGGAAGCCGCGTGTACCTCGCGGGGGCACCGCGGCGCGGCCGGTTCCTCGTCGGCGGCGTCGGCGCGGGCGTCGAGGGAATGCGCGCGTTCGTCGCGCACGTGCGACGCGAGCACGACGAGGCCCCCGAGGGCGAGCGCATCAGCCCGGTCGCGCTGCTCGTGCGCGATGCCGCGCCGACCGCCGTCGTCGGCGAGCTGCAGCTCGAGGCACTCGCGGCAGCTGCCGGGCGCGGCTGACGTTACGGGATGCGCGACGCGACGAGCTTCGCGACGCGGATCGACGGGCTATCCGCACCGGAACGGCCGAGCTCGGCGGAGTGCTCGGCAAGGTTCGACGAGTCGACGACGATCGCCACGTCGCCGAGCTTCACGCACGCCGTCGCGCCGAGGTAGGACGCGGAGTCGCCGACGCCGGGCACGACCGTGCGCTTGGAGGGCGCGTACTCGCAGATGTCGTGCGCGCCGCGCGAGGAGGCCTCCATCAGCTCGACCTGGAGCCAGCCTTGCTTGGCGTCGACGAACTTGCAGCGGAAGCCGTCGTCCTCCGCGGTGACGGGAAAGCCGACGATCGTCGAGACCTCCGCCGCCGTGATCATCGAGCACGCCTGGTGAATGTCGTGGCCCGAGCCGGCGGACGCCGGTGGTGGAACGGGCGTGGGCGCGGTGGGCGCGGCAGGAGCAGGAGCAGGAGCAGGCGCAGCGGCAGGGGTGCTCGACGTCGGCGGCGCGGTCTTGCGGCCGCAGGCGGCGAGCAGAGCGAGCGCGAGCACGTGGCGGCCGTGCATGCGCATCACTTCCCGAGCGCCTCGAGGAGGGTGTGCGCCTCGCCGAGCTTGCCGGCGAGCGCCAGTGGGTCTCGAGACATCAGAGGCTCCTTGTCATGTCGGCGATCACGTGGCCCATGCTGCGATACTCCGCGCGCGCGGCGCGGATGAGGTGTGCTTGCGAGATCGCGGCGGCGCCTTCGGCGGCGGCGAGGAAGGCGGCCGAGATGGCGGCGTTGCGGATGTTCGCGCCGCTCATCTTCGGGAACAGCCGTGAGAGCTCCTCGTGGTTGACGTCGCTCGCGACCGGCGCGGTGCCGGTGGCGGTCTGGCGCTGCCAGAGGCGCGTGCGCTCGTCGTCTTCGGGCGCCGCGAACACGATGTGCGACGCGAGGCGGCGCTTGAGCGCGGTGTCGATCGCGGTCTCGAGGTTCGTCGTGAGGATCGTGATGCCGCCGAACGCCTCGACGCGCTGGAGCAGGTAGTTGACCTCGAGGTTCGCGTAGCGATCGTTGGCGCCCTTGACGTCGTTCGTGCGCTGGCCGAACAGCGCGTCGGCCTCGTCGAACAGCAGCAGGCCGTGGCCTTCTTCCGCGGCGTCGAACACGCGGCCGAGGTTCTTCTCGGTCTCGCCGACCCACTTCGAGACCACCTTGCTGAGGTCGACCTGATAGAGCTCGAGGTCGAGCTCGCGCGCGATGAGACCCGCCACCATGGTCTTGCCGGTTCCCGGAGGTCCCGAGAACAAGGCTGGTACGCCCGTGCCGCGGGCGATCTTCCGCCGGAATCCCCAGGTCTCGAGCACCTGGTGGGAGTGGCGCACGCGGCTGATCAGGGCCGAGATCAGGTCGCGGATGTCGTCGGCGATGACGAGATCGTCCCAGGACTGCGTGACCTCGACGCGTTGCGCGAGACCGGCGAGCCGTTCCGCGATGTTGTGGCGCAGGCCGAGCACGAGGTCCTTCTCCTCGAGCGTCGCGCCCGCGGGATGGAGCAGCTGCACCGAGGCGACCGCGCGCTCGATCGCGCCGGGCCCGACGCGGTAGCGGTGGGCGAGCGTCGCGAGGTCGCCGTCGACGCGCGCGCCGATGCCGGCGACGGCTCGCATCCACAGGTCGCGGCGGATCGCGAGCGTCGGGACGTCCCACGGGATGCGCACCATCGCGCGCTGCGTGCCGAGATCGACGCCGGCGACCGTGCTCGTCACGAGGAGCGGACCGGGCATGTGGTCGGCGACCTCGGCGATCATGCGGCGGGCATCGCGCTGCTCGTCGCTGACCATGTGATCGACGTTCGCGAGCACGGGGACCGCGTCGCGCATCAGCGATTCGCGGCGCAGCGCGACGAGCGCATCGCGAAGGTGGTCGGGCGCGAGCCGCGCGAGATCCAGCACGATCAGCTCGCGGCCGGCGGCCTGCGCGCACGCGGTGACGCGACCCGAGCCGCTCGGCCCTTCGACGACGAGCATCGCCCGGCTGCTGCGGCCGAGCGCGCCCGCGATCTCGCGGATCGTCGCGAGCTGGTGCTCGTCGTGGAGCAGGCCGTGCGGCGCCGTGACGATCCGCAGCGGCGCGATCGTGTGCTCGTCGCCGCGCAGGTACGCGACGAGGCGCGGCGACGCGACGTAAGCGCGCGCCGCCGGCGAGACAGCCTCCGCCGAGACGAGCAGGCCGGCCGCGACGAGCGGGTTGCCGGCGGCGAGCCAGTGCGCGAGACGCGCGACCGACTCGTCGGCGAGCTCGGCGAGCATCGCGTAGACCGCCATGCTGAGGCCGCGACGCGTGTGCCCGCCGCCGAGCGTCTCGAGGTGCGGCAGCAGGCGACCATCGACCGAGCACGCGACGATCGCCCACACGAGCTGTACCTGCTCGGGCTCGAGCTCGAGCCGGCGCGCGAGCCGCGCCATCGCGGGGACCTCGTCGGCGTCGCGGCGCAGCGTCGCGAGCTCGCGAGCGGCGTCGGCCGCGAGCTCCGTCATCTGCTCCGCCTCCGCGCGAGCGCGTACCGCTTGCTGATACGTCAGCGCGAGGCGGCGCTCGAACCCGCGCCCTTCCTGCTTCGCGGCCACGGCGGACATCGGCCGATCTTACCTTCGATCGGCTCGGAAGATGTCGTCAGTGGTCGAGCTGCGTGAGCTGGATCAGGTTGCCGCAGGTGTCCTCGAGCAGCGCGATCGTCGAGCCGGTAACGGGCGTCGGGGGCATCGTGAACTCGCCGCCCTTGGCCTTGATGCGCTCGTACTCGCGCTTGACGTCGTCGGTGAAGAACATCGCGGCCGGCATCTTCTTGTCGAACAGCGCCTGCTGATAGGCCTTCGCGGCCGGATCGCCGTTCGGCGCGAGCTGGAGCGCGGCGCCCTGGGCGCCCGGCGCGGCGACGGTCAGCCAGCGGTACGGGCCCTTCGTCACGTCGTCCTGCTTCGTGAAGCCGAGCACCTCCGTGTAGAAGTGCAGCGCCTTGTCTTGATCATCGACGTAGATGCTCGCGAGCTTGATCTGCAGCGGAGCGGACGCGGGCGCGACGGGCGGCGGTGCGGGCTTGCTTGCACACGCGGCGAGCGCGAGGGCGAGGAGAAGTGAGGTCTTCATCGGCGTGTTCCTTTCAGCGGGTTGCGGTGCGCTTGGCCATCGAGTCGGCGAGCGCGCCGAGGATCCAGCTCCAGCCGGCCTTCTGCGCGCGGCCTTCCTCGTCGTCGGGGACGCCGGTCTGGGTGATCGTCACCCACGTGCCGCCGTCGCGCGCGACGAACGTCGTCGTCACGATGCTCTCGCGACCCTTCGTCGCCTCGCAGACCCACGTGTGCTCGGCGAGCTTGCCGCGATCGAGGCGCGTGAAGCGGCCGTAGTGCGTCCACGTTTGGCCGCCGGCGGTGACCGCGTGATAGAAGAGCCCGTCGACCTTGGCGTCGAAGATGATCTTCGACTGCTGGTGCTCGGTCTGCGGGCTGAACCACGGACCGCCCGGGCACTGCGGATCGATCCAGACGTCGTAGACCTCGTCGGGCGCGGCGGGAATCTGGCGGGTGAATTCGAGGGTGGTGAGCTTCATTTGGGTTTCCTGTTCGCGAAGTAGGCCTCGAGGCGATCGAGGCGCTCGGTCCAGTACTGTTCGAAGTGCGCGACGTAGCTGGCGACCTCTCGCAGCGGCGCGGCATCGAGCTCGAGCGTGTGCTCGCGGCCCTGGCGCGTGCGGCGGACCAGGCCGGCCTGCTCGAGCACCTTCACGTGCTTGGAGACGGCGGCCAGCGACATCGCGAACGGGGCCGCGACGTCGGTGATCCGGGCCGGACCGCGTGCGAGGCGATCGACGATCGCGCGTCGCGTGGGGTCCGATATCGCCTGGAGCGTGGTGGAGAGCGTTTCCACAGACATTGCTTAACCCGATGGTTGAATGTCGTCAAGAGGCAACGCGGCGATCCCCGAGGTGGGTAGGCCTCCCGCCCCCGGCTGGCGCTAACACCGCGCAAGCACACGCACGCGTGCTGGCGCGCGCATTGCTGGGTCACGTCGCATGCGATTCGCTTACGTACTTGCACTGGCGGCGTGCACCTCGTCGTCGAGTAGCGTCTCCGGCACCGTGCCCGGCGGCGGCTTCGACTTCGCCGACACGATCTCCGCGACGATCACGACCGACGACGGCACCGGCGGCACGTCGAGCTTCGCGCAGATCGTGATCGGCAGCACGAGTGGGCTGTGCAGCGATGCCGCGGCCGCGCCGCCGATCGACCGCAAGGGCTCGCGCGCGATCGTGATCGAGCTACGCGACGTCGCCGGCTCGCAATCGACGGCGCCCGCCGCGGCCGGCACGTACACGATCTATCCGAACACCGGCAGCGAGCCGCCGAAGTCGGCGACGCTCTCGACGATCGGCCTCGACAACACGTGCCAGTCCGTCGACGCGCAGACCGCGTCCGCGCAGAGCGGCACGGTGACGCTGACCGCCGCGACGGCCGGCGTGTACAAGGGCTCGTTCGACGTGACGCTCAACACCGGCGACCACCTCACCGGCAGCTTCGATCCGACCGCGTGCCCTGCCCTGCAGACCGCCGCGACGAGTACTGCCGCGCCGCGCTGCATGTAGGCGCGTCAGCGTGACATCTCCGCACGCGTGCGCGCGCGCACGGGATCGGGAGTGCCGTGAAGCTGCGCGGTTCTCGTCGGTGTGCGAGTCCGTGATGATAGTGTGGCGGCAATGGGTGCGACGACCGAGGGTGAGCGCGACTACGTCGCTAACACGGCTCGCGTCCCCACGCTCGCGGAGATCGAAGCGCTGCGCCGCGAGATCGAGCGTCTCAAGGCGCTCGGCGGTCCGCACCTCGAGATCCTCGAGGCGATCCTCCATCACAGCCCGCACGGCATCATCGTGTGCGATGCGGCCGGCAAGCTGATCCTGCAGAACCGCGCGGCCGAGCAGATCTGGGCGGGCAGCGCGACCGCCGAGGACACCGCCGGCTGGGGTCAGTACCGCGCGTTCCACGCCGATGGTCGCGCGTTCGCCGCCGACGACTGGTCGATGGCGCGGTGCCTGCGCAACGGTGAGACGATCCCGTACGAGGAGCTACGCATCCAGCGCTTCGACGGCACGCGCGCGCTGCTGCTCGGGAGCTGCGCGCCGATCCGCGATGTCGGTGGCGCGATCACGGGCGCGCTCAGCGTGTTCGCCGACATCACCGAGCTGCGCCAGTCGCAGACGGAGGTGGCGCTGCTGCTCGCGCTCGCCGAGCGCACCGCGAGCGCGACGAGCGTCGAGGCCGTCTACGATGCGGCGCTCGATGCGACGTGCGCCGCGCTCGTCGTGCCGCGCGCCGCCGTGCTGCTGTTCGACGCCGATGGCGTGATGCGCTTCAAGGCGTGGCGTGGGCTCTCCGAGGCGTATCGCGCAGCGGTCGACGGCCACTCGCCCTGGCGCCCCGAGCAGCGCGATCCGGCGCCGGTCGTGGTCGGTGACGTGCGCCGCGAGCCTTCGCTGGCCGCGTTCGGGCGGACGTTCGAGGCGGAGGGCATCGGCGCCCTCGCGTTCTTCCCGCTCGCGCACGAGGGTCGGCTCCTCGGAAAGCTGATGGCCTACAGCGAGGTCCCGCGCGAGCTGTCAGCGCGAGAGGTGCGACTGGCGATGGCGCTGTCGTCGCATGTCGCGAGCAGCGTCGTGCGGCAGCAGGCGGTGGCGCGCGAGCGCGAGGCGACGCGGCAGCTCGAGGCCGGCATGCGCGCGCGCGAGCAGATCCTGTCGGTCGTCTCGCACGACCTGCGCACGCCGCTCGGCGGCATCTTGACGGCAACCGAGCTGCTCGACCGGCTGCCGATCGAGGCGCCGATGGGCGACCGCGTGCGGCGCTCCGTCGATAGCATCCGCCGGCTCACCTCGAGGATGTCGCGGCTGATCAGCGACCTGATGGACTTCGCGCGCATCGAGGCGGGCCACTTCTCGATCGACCGGATCGACACGAAGCCCGAGGACATCGTGTCGGCGACGCTCGAGGCATTCCTGGCGCCGGCGGCGGAGCGCGAGATCGCGATCGAGGCGCGGGTCACGAACGAGTGCCCGCCGATACACGCCGATGAGGAGCGCGTCGTGCAGGCGCTGACGAACATCGTCTCGAACGCGCTCGCCGTCACCCCGCGCGGTGGACGCATCACGCTCGTGGCAGATTGCACCACGCAGTGCGTGCGTTTCTCGGTCGCCGACACCGGGCCCGGCATTCACGCCGACGAGCTGCCGCACCTGTTCGACCGGTACTGGCGAAGCCCGCACGCCGCGTACAAGGGCACCGGGCTCGGGCTTCCGATCGCGAAGGCGATCGTCGAGGCGCATGGCGGGCGGATCTGGGCCGAAAGCGAGCCGGGACGCGGCAGCACGTTCCATTTCGAGCTTCCCGCGCTGCCGCGCATCGGCTAGCGTGGATCCGTGCTCGAACGCGTCTTCGATAGAAGCCGCGACGTCGTGATCGCGGTGACCGCGGATGGCGAGGTCTGCTATCGCAATCCCGCCGCCCGCGCTGTCTCCAGCTGGCCGCCCGAATCGTTCCCGGCGACGTTCGTGCAGGTCCTGTCGACGGGCGTGCCCGCGTCGTTCGAGTGGGATGACTACATCGCCGAGCTCTCGCCGTACGAAGGTGGCGCGCTGTGCATCGCGCGGGACATCGGCGCGCTCAAGGCACGCCAGCGCCAGACCGAGAAGATGATGGTCGACACGCAGGGTGTGGCGCACCTCGGCACGTGGGAGTGGGACATCACCCAGCCGAACGCGACGTGGTCCGACGAGCTCTACCGGATCTACGGCCTCACGCCCGAGATGTACACGCCGAGCTACGAGCAGTACCTGACGATGGTCCATCCCGACGATCGCCAGCGCGTCATCGACGCGACGAACCGCGTGTTCCGCGATCACATCCCCTACTCCCACGACGAGCGCATCTTCCGCCCCGACGGCACCATGCGCTACCTCCACACGTGGGCGTTCCCCGTGAAGGATGCGGCCGGCTCGCTCACGCACCTGATCGGCGTCTGCCAGGACATCACGGATCGCGCGCTCGCCGAGGAGGCGCTGTACCGCGCGAACGTCGATCTCGAGAGCCGCGTCGCCGAGCGCACGCGTCAGCTGCAGGCCGCCCTGCGCGATCTCGAGGCGTTCAACTCGATGGTCAGCCACGACCTGCGCGCGCCGCTCGCCGTCATCCAGATGGCCGCCGACATGCTGCCGAAGGTCGATGGGGAGAGGGCCACGGGGTACGTCGACCGCATCAAGCGCGCGGTCGCGACGATGTCGCAGCTGATGAACGACCTGCTCGCGTTCGCGCGCCTCGGCGATGCGGCGCTCCAGCCGCGCGAGCTCGACGTCACGGCCCTGTGCAACGACATCATCGGCGAGCTGCGCGCCGGCGCCCCGAGCCGCGACGCGACGGTGGTCGTCGCCTCCGAGCTGCGCTGCACCGCCGATCCAATGCTGTTCCGGGTGGTGCTCGCGAACCTGCTAGGCAACGCGTGGAAGTACACGCAGAAGGCATCTCCGGCGCGGATCGAGGTCGGCGCGACGGAGCGCGAGGGCGCCGCCGCGCTGTTCGTGCGCGACAACGGCATCGGCTTCGACATGGCGGAGTACGCGCGTCTGTTCGCGCCGTTCGAGCGGCTCGGCAGCTCCGCGGACTTCGCGGGCACGGGCGTAGGGCTCGCCACCGTGCACCGGATCCTCGAGCGCCACGGCGGATCGATCGCGGCGGAGAGCCGGCTCGGCGAAGGCGCGACGTTCTACGTGCGGCTGCCGTCGGCGACCACGACGCAGTCGCCAGCGTAGAGCGCCTCGACGTCGGCGGCGCGTCGCGCGAGCACCGCGCGCTGGTTGATGTAGCCCTTGTCGGTGATCTCGCCGTGATCGATCGACGGCGGCTCGCCCAGCACGCGTGCGCGCGCGATCCTCGCCGCGGAGCCTTCACGGCTCGCGTTGCAGCGCGCGAGGCCCTCGGCGAGCTGGCGGTCGTCGATCGCGTGGCCGGGCGCGGCGAACACGAGCGCGCCGACCTCGTCGCGATCGTGGCCGGTGATCACGGCATCTGCGACGAACGGCGAGCACGCCGCGACGAGCGCGATCCTCAGCTCGCCGACGTGCACCCACGTCCCCGACGACAGCTTGAAGTTCTCCGCGGTGCGCCCGTCGAACACGACGCCGCGCGCGGGCTCGTGCTCGTCGGCGAGCCGGCCGGCATCGCCCATCGGATAGAAGCCGTGCGGGTCGCGCGGCGCGGGCTCGATGCCGCCACCGGCGATCCAGTAGCCGGGCGTGACGCTCGGCCCCTTCACGCGCATCTCGAGCTTGTCGCCGCTCGGCACGAACGCGAGCGCGAGCCCGGGCGCCGGCAGGCCGATCACGCCCGCGCGATCGATCGCAAAGTGGACCTGCGTCACGAGCGGCGACGTCTCGGTCGAGCCCCACGCCGACACCATCGCGGGCTGCTTTCCCGCGCGCCGCGCGACCGCCGCGAGCCGCTCCCACGTCGCGGGCGAGAGCGCGGCCGCCGCGTAGAAGACGATGTCGAGATCGCGAAAGAACGTCTCGCGCAGCGCGTCGTCGGTCTCGAGCGCGCCGACGAGCATGTCGAAGCCGCGCGGCACGTTGAAGTACAGCGTGCTCGGCACCTCGCGCAGGTTCGCGAGCGTCGTGTCGAACGCGCCCGGCGCGGGCTTGCCGCCGTCGATGTACAGCGTGCCGCCGTGCGCGAGGATCATGTTGAAGTTGTGGTTCGCGCCGAACGTGTGGCTCCACGGCAGCCAGTCGACGATCACCGGCGGCCGGTCGTCGAGGAACGGCCACCCCGCCGCGATCGCGGCCTGATTCGCGCACAGCATGCGATGCGTGTTGACGACGCCCTTCGGCGTGCCCGTCGAGCCCGACGTGAACAGGATCTTCGCGACGGTGGCGGGCGTGATGCGCGCGAACGCGTGGTCGACCGCGCTCGTCGCCTCGACCTCCGCGATCTCGAAGCGCCGCACGCCGAGCGATGCGAACGCGCGCTCGAACGCCGCGCCCTCCGCCCACACGGCGCCCGGCGCGAGCAGCCCGACGAGCGCGCGCAGCTTGCCGTGATCCTGCGACGCGAGCGAGTACGCCGGCGACACGGGCGCGACCGGCACGCCGACGTGCATCGCCGCGAGCGCGAGCAGCGCATGATCGATCGAGTTGCCGCTGAGGATCGCGAGCGGCGCGGTCGGACCGAGGCCCGCGTCGAGCAGCGCCTGCGCGAGCCGCCGCACGCGCCCGAGCGCCTCGCCGTAGCTGACGCGGCGCCACTCGCGGCCCGCGCGCTCCGCGAGGAACGTGCGGTCGGGCGCTTCGCCCGCCCAGCGCACGAGCCAGTCGCCGATGCAGCGCGCGCTCGACGGCTCCGGCATCGGCGACCGCAGCACGAAGCCGCGGCTATCGAACGGCCACGAGGTGCGCAGCACGACGGCGGGCGCGAACCGCGCCGTCACGATCGCCTCCAGGCCATCGCCATCACGCGCCGATGGTAGCGCGAGCCGACGGGCGGCGCGGCGTTCCATCGTGCTTACGGGCGGCGCTTGTCATCGGCCTTGTCGTGGCCGCGCGCTTCCCCGTGGGGCACGGCGTGCTGGGGCGCGGCGTGCTGGGGCTCTGCGCGCTGCGGCTCGGCACGTGGTGGCTCGGCGCGCTGGGGTTCCGGGCGCGCCGGGCGCTCCATGGTCGGTCGCGCGGGCGCTTGGCTCGGCTCCGCGCGATTCGTCTCGGACCGTGTCCGTTCGGGCCTCGTCGGCTCGGCCCTCGTCGGCTCCGGCCGCGTCGGCTCGGTCCTCGCCGGTTCCGGGCGCCGCACCTTGTCCGGGCGCGCCGGCAACTTCGTCGCCCGCTGCTGCACGACCTTCTGGATCTCCGCGTGCGCCTGGAGCCGGCGCGCGTTCTGCTGCTCGAGCTGCGGCTTGCGCTGCTCGGCGCGCTGCTGGGCCGTGTGCACTTCCGTCGGGCTCATGCGGCCCAGCTGCCGGGGCGCGACGTGCTTGACCTCCGCACGCACGTGGTGCGCCGCGAGACGGTCGGGTGCCGGGCCCGCGATCACCTGGTGCGAGCCGATGCTCGCGCGGTGCGTGATCGGGCGCGCCTGGCGCTGGATGACCTCGACGCGGTCGCGCGGCTCGTAGTAGCGGCGCGCGTCGGCGTCGAAGATGTGATCCGCCGGGACGTAGTGATACGCCGTGTACGGCATCTGGTAGCCCTCGTCGAGGACGACCTGCGGGGCGAGCGGCGCCCAGCCGAGGTCGCCGCCGGCGTCGTACCAGTCGACCCAGTTCGGGCCCCAGGTCGTGTCGGGGACCCAGACCCAGCGGCCGTAGTCGTTCGAGAACCACCAGCGGCCGTAGTGCGAGGTCGCCCAGGCGAACGGCTCGTCCGAGATCCAGACGAAGCCGACGTCGGTGTTCTCCCAGTGCCCGTTGGTGTACGGGACGAAGTCGGGCTGGTCGGGGATGAACGCCTGGCCGACGACGGGATCGTCGACCCACACGCCGTATGGCGAGAGTTGATCGTAGAAGACGTCGACCGAGTCGACGGGGTCCGCGGGCGGGGCCGAGGACCAGTTGAACGACACATCCGCCGAGATCTGGGCATGAGCCACGAGCGGAGATGCGCCCAGCGCCACTGCCAACCAAAGCGTTCGTAGGTTCATGGCGTGGGTAGCAGCAAGCGATGCGCCGCGTCGCTCGTCGGTCGATCGGGAGGTTGGGGAACGGGCACGCGCGGGCGCGCCACGCCGCACGTTCCGACGCGCACGTACGATATGCTCGCAGCGTGAGCCGGGGACGCAACGTGCCGCTGGTGACGGCGATCGTCGCGAGCGTGCTCGCGGTCGCGCTCGTGGCGGTTCACGCGTGGGCCAAGCCGATCGCGGGGCTCGATGCGTTCGAGCACATGCTGATCGACGCGCGGTTCGCGGTGCGGGGGCCGCGCGCGCCCGCGACCGACAAGATCGTCATCGTCGGGCTCGACGACAAGACGCGCGCTCGCTACCCCGAGGTCTTCCAGACACGCGCGGGGTGGGCACGGCTCGTCACGGCACTGTCGGCGTATCAGCCGAAGGTGGTCGCGCTCGATCTGTTCTTCAGCGCGCCCGAGGTGCTGCTGCCGGATGCGCTCGCGCATCGCGTGAAGATGCTGGCGGAGGCGCCGCCGGAGGGTGGAAGTCCCGAGCTCGTGCGGGTCGTGCAGGATGTCGCGGAGGAGCTGCGCGGCGACGAGAAGCTCGCGGCCGCGATCCGTGCGAGCCACCGCGTGTTCCTCGGCGCGTTCTTTCACGGCGGCCGCGCAGAGAGCCGGCCGGCGCCGGCGGGGCTCGAGCTCGCGCGGCATGGCGAGGCGGCGGATAGCGGCGGCGGTGGCGAGCGGCGGCCGATGCACGCGGCGTACGTCGACTTCACGATCCCCGCGATCGGCGCGGGCGCGGTCGGCGCCGGCGCGCTCAACAACTTTCGCGACTCGGACGGGACGGTGCGGCGGATGCCGCTCGCGATCGAGTACGGCGGCGCGCTGTACATGCCGCTCGGCCTCGCGGTCGCGCTCGCCGGTGCCGACAAGCCCGGCGACACGCGCTACATCGCCGGCGACGACACGATGCTCGCGATGGGCGAGCGCCTGCCGATCGGGCCGGCCGCGTCGCTGTCGCTCGACGTGCTCGGGCGTCACCAGCTGCCGCGCGTCAGCGCCGCCGATGTGCTCGCGGGGACCGCGCCGGCGGCCGCGCTGAAGGACAAGCTCGTGTTCGTCGGCTTCACGTACGCCGCGTACGACAAGATCGAGACGCCGCTCGACGCGATCGCCGACGGCATCGAGCTGCACGCCACGCTCGCCGAGAACGTGCTGACCGGGCACCTGCTGCGGCTCGCCGGGCCGGCGTGGGCCGTGATCGCGACGGCGCTGTTGTGCGGGATCGTGATCGCGGCGCAGCTGCGGCGCGTGCGGCGGCGGTCGTGGCTGCCGCCGGTGATCGCGCTCGGCGCGATCGTGCTGTACGTGATCGCCGCGCAGGTCGTGTTCGCGCACGGCGTGATCGTGCAGGTCGCGGCGCCGTGCGTACTGTCGCTCGTCGTGCTGGGCGCGGCGACCGTCGGCGGGCTCGCGACGGAGGGCCGCGAGAAGGCGCACCTGCGCGCGGTGTTCTCGCAGTACGTCAGCCGCACGGTCGTCGATCGAATCGTCGAGGATCCGGGGCGGATGAAGCTCGGCGGCGAGCGCAAGGAGCTCACGGTGCTGTTCTCCGACATCCGCAGCTTCTCGGCATTCGCGGAGGGCATGGGCCCCGAGACGCTCGCGAGCTTCCTCGGCGAGTACCTCACGCCGATGACCGAGCTCGTGCTCGACAGCGGCGGCACCGTCGACAAGTACATCGGCGACGCGGTGATGGCGTTCTGGGCCGCGCCCGTCGACATGCCGGATCACGCGGCGCGCGCGTGCGAGGTCGCGCTGCGCATGCAGGAGGCGCTCGTCTCGCTCAACGAGAAGTGGCAGCGCGAGGGCAAGCCGGCGATCGCGATCGGCATCGGGATCAACACCGGCGCGATGGCCGTCGGGAACATGGGATCGGCGGCACGCTTCGAGTACACGGTGCTCGGCGATCAGGTGAACCTCGGCGCGCGGCTCGAGGCGCTGACGAAGGAATACGGCGTCGGGATCCTCGTCGGAGAGGCGACGGCGAAGGCGGCCGGCCCGGCGTTCGTGTTCCGCGAGGTCGATGTCGTGCGCGTCAAGGGGCGCGCGGGTGCGGCGCCGGTGTTCGAGCTGGTCGGGCGCGCGGGCACGCCCACGCAGGAGATCGAGCGCTTCCGCGAGGCCCTCTCCGCGTATCGGCGGCGCGCCTTCGACGAGGCCCAGCGCCAGTTCGCGGCCCTCGCGGGCGATCCCGTCGCGGAGGCGATGGCGAAGCGCTGCGCCCACCTGGCCGCCGAGCCGCCACCCGCGGACTGGGACGGGGTGTACGAGCAGCGCTCGAAGTAGTAGTGTCCGCGCGTGCCAGTTTTGTGCCTGGACTTCGACGGCACGATGACCGACGCCGAGGCCGAGGGTCGTCCGTTCCGCGACGGCTATCTCGAGGACCTCTGCATGCTCGTCGGCCGTCCGACCGGTGACCCGGAGGTCCTCGCGATCGCGGAGGAGACCGAGGCGCTGATCGCGGACGAGCCGCACAAGCACCCGTTTCAGTGGATGGGCCGCGCGGTCGCGCCGGCGACCGTCGATCCGTACCTGCGCATGGTGCCGATCGCGCATCGCATCCTCGATCGCTACGGCGTGTTCCCCGATGCCGTCGATCGCGGCCGCCTGCTCGGCAGCGTGCTCTACAAGTACAACTACGCCAAGACGCTCGGGCATCCCGTGTTCCGCCCGCACGCCGGCGAGGTGCTGCGTGCGCTCGGCGGCAGCTCGACGTGGATCGTCACCAACAGCGACACGCACGCCGTCGCGGGCAAGGTCGCCGCGCTCGATCGCGACACGCCGGGCGTCGCGTGGCTGACCTCGCGCGTGCGCGGCTTCGCGCGCAAGTTCGACGTCGACGATGCCTGGGCTCACGCTCCCGACTCGCTCACCCTGCCCGGCCTCGACCGCGCCGTCCTGCTGCGCCGCCGCGCGTACTTCGAGATCCTCAAGTCCGTCCTCGACGAGGCCGGCAAGACGTTCGAGGACCTCGTCGTCGTCGGCGATATCTTCGAGCTCGACCTCGCGATGCCGCTGGCGCTCGGCGCCCGGGTCGGCCTCGTCCTGGGGCCCCGCACGCCTGCCTACGAGCGCGAATTCGTCACCGCGCATCCCCGAGCCAAGCTCATCAACGATTTGACCGAGATTCCGGCGTTCGCTTTCGGGTAAGTTCCGGGCGTGAGCGCCGACAAGGTCATCATCTCCTGCGCCCTGACCGGCGCCGTCACGACCAAGAAGCACTGCCCCGCGATCCCGTACACGCCCGTCGAGATCGCCGAGGAGGCGAAGCGCGCGTACGACGCCGGTGCGGCCGTGGTCCACATCCACGCGCGCAACGACGACGGCTCGCCGACGTGGTCGAAGGACACGTTCGCCAAGATCATGGCGGAGACGAAGGCGCGCTGCCCGGTGCTGATCAACTGGTCGACCGGCGGCGCGGGCCCGATGAGCGAGCGCGTGCATCACCTCGCGCAGCGCCCCGCGATCGCGGCGCTCAACATGGGCTCGATGAACTACGCGAAGTGGAACGACGCGAAGAAGCAGTTCGCGTTCAACTTCGTGTTCTCGAACTCCTTCGACGACATCCTCGCGTTCGCGCGCGCGATGAAGGAGCACAACATCAAGCCCGAGATGGAGTGCTTCGACGTCGGCCACACGAACTCGCACCGCGTGCTCGCCGACCTCGGTCTCATCGAGGCGCCGTTCCACTTCTCGTTCATCATGGGCGTGCTCGGCGGCATCCCCGCGAGCGCGCGCCACCTCGCGTTCCAGGCCGAGCAGGTGCCGGCCGGCTCGCGCTGGAAGGTGATCGGCATCAGCCGCGAGCAGTGGCCGCTCGCGATGGCGGCGCTCTCGCTCGGCGGCGACGTGCGCGTCGGCCTCGAGGACAACTTCTACCTGCCGAGCGGCGAGATGGCGAAGAGTAACGGCGAGCTCGTCGCGGCGGCGGCGCAGCTGGTGAAGCTGTCGGGCCGCTCGGTCGCGAGCGTCGACGAGGCCAAGCAGCTGCTGTGGCCGCGCGGAGGCAACAACTAGTGGACGCCGAGCTCCGCTGCGCGCAAGAGCTCGCGCGCGAGGCCGGCACGCTCGTCCGCAAGATGCAGCGCGGCGAGCTCGACATCGAGATGAAGCCCGGCGACGAGCCGGTGACGATCGCGGACAAGCGCGCGAGCGATCTCATCGTCGCGGGCCTGCGCAAGGCCTTCCCGAGCGATCCGATCATCTCCGAGGAGCTGCCGCCAGCACCCGAGGCGATCGCGTCGTCGCGCAAGTGGCTCGTCGATCCGATCGACGGCACGAAGGACTTCATCCGCGGCGAGGACGGCTACTCCGTGATGATCGGCCTGGTCGTCGACGGCCGCCCCGCGCTCGGCGTCGTGTACCAGCCAGTGCTAGATCGCATGTTCTACGCGACGCCCGCCGGTGCGTTCGTCACGACGGCCGGCGAGACGAAGCCGCTCGCCGTCAGCGACGTCGCCTCCGCCTCGCAGATCCGGCTCGTCGCCTCCAAGTCCCACCGCAGCGCGACGCTCGACGCGGTGAAGCAGTCGCTCGGCATCGACAACGAGCTCAACGTCGGGTCCGTCGGCGTGAAGCTGTGCCTGATCGCGATGGGCGTGCGCGACCTCTACGTGAATCCGGCCGCGAAGACGAAGGCCTGGGACAGCTGCGGTCCCGAGGCGATCCTCGCCCGCGCGGGCGGCCGGCTCTCCGACCTGCACGGCGCCCCGATCCAGTACACCGGCGATCTGGCGCACCACAGCGGCCTGATCGCGTCGAACGGGCACGTCCACGACGAGGTCGTCGCGAAGCTCGCGCCCCTGTTCGCCGCGCAACGGTGATACGATCCGAGCATGGGGAAGCTCCATGCGGCTGCGCTGCTCCTCGTGGCCGGGGTCGCGAGCGCGCAGCCGGCCCCGTCGGCGGCGCAGAAGCAGCAGGCCTCGAGCCTCGTGAAGCAGGCGATCGCGAAGAGCCAGGCCGGCGATCACTCGACCGCGATCGAGCTCTACCTCCAGGCCTACGCGCTCATCCCGCAGCCGCTCCTGCTCTCGAACATCGGCAGCGAGTACCAGCAGGAGAACAAGCCGGTCGAGGCCCTGAAGTACTTCTGTAAGTACCTCGACGCCGATCCGACCGGCTCCAACGTCTCGTATGCGACCGCGCAGGCCAAGACGTTGCAGCTGCAGATGGGCAACAAGGTCGACGACAAGGACGTCTGCAAGCCGAAGGCGGAGCCCGCGCCGCCTTCCCCGCCACCGGATACCGGCAGCGCGGCCGTCCCGCCCGATCAGGGCTCGGGCCAGGTCACGGGCACGGTCGATCTCGGCACGACGCCGGCGCCCGCGCCCGAGGAGCATGGCAAGGGCCTCGAGTACACCGGCCTCGGCATCGCCGCGGTCGGCGCGATCGGCCTGGGCGCCGGCGTCTACTTCGGCATCCAGGCAAAGAACGCGAGCGACACGATCACGAACCACAAGGCGACCGATCCGTGGCCCGCGAACATCAAGCAGATCGAGGCCGACGGCCAGGCCGACGAGGACAAGCAGGTCGCCTTCCTGATCGGCGGCGGCGTCGCGCTCGTCGCGGGCGGCGTCCTGTACTTCATCGGCCACGCGCGTGCGTCGTCGGGCGAGCACGTCTCGATCGCGCCCGTGCTGACGCCGAACGGCGCCGGGCTCGCGGTCGGCGGCTCGTACTAGCCGCCACGCCGCTACTGCAGGACGTCGTCGAGGAACAGGTTGACGTTGTCGGCCGGGATCTTGACCTTCACCTGCCCCATCACGTCGCCGGGCTGCTTGCTGATCGCGTCGCCGTCCTGATCGTAGTGCGCGATCACGACGACATCGCCCGTCAGCTGCGTGCCCGCGATCATCGCCTGCTTCTCGGTCAGCTCGAACGGCACCTCGTCGCCGGAGCCCCAAGTGAGCTTCTCGACGGCGAGCGGCGTGCCGGTCGGCTGGCCGCTGTCGTCGGCGCGCTTGACGATCAGGAACACGGCCGCGCCCGCCTTCACGCGGTCCTTCGCCTTGGGGTGGATCTTCACGACGCCCTTGACGTGGTGGCTCGGATCGATCGGCCGGTTCGGATCCGGCGGCGGGAGGCCGAGCTGGCTGACGTCGGCGCCCATGCCGCCGCCGCCCGCGTGCGGGTTGTTCATGTCGACGCCCGCGTGCGGGTTCGACGGATCGCCGCCGCCGCCCATATCGACCCCCGCGTGCGGATTCGCGGGATCGCCGCCGCCGTGCGGGTTCGGCATGTCGGGCGTGGTGCCGCCGTGAGGATTCGCCGGCTGCTGCGCCGGCTGCGCGACCCCCGACGGATCGCCGCTCCAGTTCTGCGCCGGAGGGAGGCCCTCCGACTCGTTCTTCTTCTTCGAGCACGCGGCTGCGCACAGCACGAGTGCCAACGCGAGAGTCCGACCCATGGCGTGGAGCATAGCAGCGCTCCCCCGCCGTGCGAGGCGCGCGAACCGCTCGGATCAGACCCAGCGGGAGGTCGCGGTGACGGTGGCCAATGTTTGCGCACCTGGGTGCGCGTCACCGAGCCACGCCTGGTAGCGCGCGGCGGCGGGGCCCGGGTCGGCGACGCCGGCGATCTCGTAGCGCGTCGGCGGCGCGGCCGCGAGCTGGGCGGTCAGCTCGACGAGCTTGTGGCGGCGGAACAGCGCGAGCTGCACGCGGTCGCCGGGGCGCCGGGCCGCGAACAGGCTGCGAAGATCGCCGTCGCTGGTCGCGCGGAAGCGATCGACCGCGACGATCTCGTCGCCCGGTGACACGCCCGCGAGCTGCGCTGGCGAGCCATCGATCACGCCCGTCACCTTGTTGCCCTGCGCGGTGACGCCGAGCCACACCGGCTGCGCGCCGTCGGCCATGGTCGCGGGATCCGCGCTCGTGCGCAGCTCGAGCCCGACGTGCGCGAGCTCGGCCGCCAGCTCTGGATCGGCGGTGCCGCGGATCTGCCGGTCGAACACGTCGCCGAGCGAGAGGCCGCTCGCCTCCTCGAAGATCGGCTGGAGATCGTCGGGGTGCGGGATGCGCGGCTTGCCATGGCGCTGCCAGAGCGCGCGCAGCACGTCGTCGAGCGAGCGCTGGCCCTCGGTGCGGCGGCGGATCTGCAGGTCGAGCGCGAGCATCGTCAGCCCGCCTTTGAGGTAGTAGCTGACGGTCGTGTTGAGGTTCGACTCGTCGGGCTTGTACAGCTTGATCCAGGCGTCGAAGCTCGACTGCTCGAGGCTCTGGTGCGCGCGCCCCGGCGTCGCGAGCAGGCGCGCCCAGTCGTCGAGCACCTTGTCGAGGAAGCTCTTCGCCGTGATGCGGCCGCTCGTGCGCAGCGCCCAGCGATCGTAGTGCGACGTGATGCCCTCCATCACCCACAGGCACGGCGTGTACGCCTCGTGCGCGTAGTCGAAGTCGAGCAGCGGCCTGGGCGCGATGCGCTTGCCGTTCCACGCGTGGAAGAATTCGTGCGAGAGCAGCTCGAGCAGCCCTTCGTACGACTTGCGGCTCGCGCCGAAGTGCGGGTTGAAGAGGTTCACGCTCGACGCGCGGTGCTCGAGGCCACCATATGCGTCGTGCGACAGCATCAGGATGAACGTGTACGAGTCGAACGGCGCCTCGCCGAGGCGCGCGACGTGATCGTCCACGATCGCCGCGAGGTCCTGCGCGAGGCGCGGCTCGTCGAATGCGCCGCCCGGCGCCTTCTCGCCCCAGACCGCGAGCTTCACCGGCACCTGCGCGCGGACGTCGTAGGTGCGCGTCGGCCCGACGTGGATCGGGTGATCGAAGAGCTCGTCGATCGAGGCAGCCGTGTAGCGCTCGCCCTCGCGCCGCATCGCCGTGACGATCGTCCAGGGCGCCGGATAGCCGCGCAGCTCGACCTCGATCGCCGCGTCGCGCTGTGCGACCGGGTACAGGAACGTCGCCGGCCCGTGTAGGAACGCGTGATCGTGATCGATGTGGTTCGTGCGCACGGTCAGGTCGTGGGCGTACAGCGTGTAGCGCACGGTCAGCTCGCTCGCGCCGGCCCGGTCGATCCGCCAGGTCTGCTTGTCGAGCTTCGTCGCGCGGCGGGGCTGGCCATCGTCGCCCGCCACCGCGAGGTCCCGGATGAACCGCGCGTAGTCGCGGATCAGGTAGCTGCCCGGGCACCAGGCCGGCATCGTCACGTCGACCGAGTCAGCGTCCGGCTGAAACCGCAGCTCGACGCTCGCGGTGTGCGTGGCAGGCGCGTCGAGACGGACGACGTAGCGTAGCGACGACATGGGTCGGACTTACCATAGCTGCTATGCTGCCGAGGTGCGGCATGCCCTCGTGCTCGTCGGTACGGCGGCGCTCATCTCGAGCGCCGGGGCCGCGCCGCGTGCGGGCAAGGTCGTGCGCGTCGAGCGGCGGACGCACGGCCCGACGGGGATCCCGCGGATGTGCACGGTCTCGGCGGGCGACGGCAGCGGGTTCTGCATCACGACGAAGGCTCCCGATGTCGGCGATCGCCTGCAGGTCGTCGACAACCAGCACGTGCTCGGCGTCGTGCGGCTGACGCAGGTCACGGTGCTGCCCGATGCCTGCAACCAGAACACGGTGTGGATGATCCAGTGGGCGCTCGAGAGCGGCGATCTCTCGCGTCCCGACGGCGCGATGATCGGCGTGCTCGACGGCGGCATCGATCCGCGCGGCGGCCGGCTCGTCCAGATCGATCGCTCGCCGACCGGCCACCCATTCGGCAACGATCAGGTCTACGCACTCGACACCGACGGCGATGGCGGCGCCGACATCGAGTTCGTGCAGTTCGCGTGCGACGATACCGGCGTGCTCTCGCCGAACGCCACCGGCTCGTGTATCGAGGTCTGGCAGCAGACCACGCCGCTCCACTTCGAGCGCACGCGCGTCGACCGCTTCCGGAATTGCTTCTGATGGACCGTCGCGAGCTGTTAGCTGCCGAGCGCGGCACGTTGTTCAAGGAAGCCGAGACGCGGATCGCGCTCGTCTATCCGAGCCCGTATCGCATCGCGATGTCGTCGCTCGGCTACCAGCAGATCTATCGCACGCTGCACGGGATGCCGGGCGTCGCCGCCGATCGCGCGATGCTGCCCGAGGAGCCGGGCGGCCGGTTCGAGACGCTCGAGACCGCGCTACCCGTCGGCAGCTATCCGATGCTCGCGTACTCCGTCGCGTACGAGATCGAGATCGCGGGCGTCGTCGAGACGCTCGAGCGCGCGAGCATCCCGCCGCTGCGCGCGGATCGCGAGCGCCATCATCCGCTCGTCGTCGCGGGCGGCCCGCTGACGTTCTCGAACCCTGCCCCGCTGCTCCCGTTCTGCGACGTCATCGTCGTCGGCGAAGGCGAGGAGCTCGTCAAGGAGCTGGTGACGATCGCGCGCGACGTCGGCTTCGACCGCGACAAGCTGCGCGCGCAGCTCCAGGGCAAGCCCGGCTACTACCTCGATGGCGAGACCGTGCCCAAGGTCGCGCAGGTCGACGACGCGCTGCTCCCGGCGCGCTCCGTCATCGCGACGCCGCACACCGAGCTCTCCGACATGTTCATGACGGAGGCCGCGCGCGGCTGCTCCCGCGGCTGCACGTACTGCGTGATGCGGCGCTCCACGAACGGCGGCATGCGCATCGTCGATCGCGAGCACATCATCGCCGGCATCCCCGCCGGCACGACGAAGGTCGGCCTCGTCGGCGCCGCGGTCACTGATCATCCGGACATCATCGAGATCGTCCGCGATGTCGTCGAGCGCGGCTGCGGCGTCGGCATCTCGTCGCTGCGCGCCGACAAGCTGACGGATGACCTCGTCGGCCTGCTCGCGCGCGGCGGCTATCGCACGCTGACCGTCGCGGCCGATGGCGCATCTGAACGCATGCGCCGGGTCGTCGAGCGCTCGACCAAGGCCCATCACCTGCTGCGGTCGGCGGAGCTGGCGCGCACTCACCGCCTGCACACGCTGAAGATCTACATGATGCTCGGCGTTCCCAGCGAGACCGACGACGACGTCGACGAGCTCGTCGAGCTCTCGAAGCAGCTCGCCGCGATCCATCCGCGCGTGGCATACGGCCTCGCGCCGTTCGTCGCGAAGCGCAACACGCCGCTCGACGGCACGGACTTCGCCGGCATCGACGTCGTCGAGGCGCGCCTCGCACGGCTGCGCAAGGGGCTCAGCAAGGCCGGGCTCGGCGGCAAGGTCGAGGTCCGACCGACGAGCGCGCGCTGGGCGTGGGTCGAGTACATGATCGCGCAGGCCGAGTCGATCGCGGGCCTCGCGGTGATGGACGCGTTTCACGCCGGTGGAAGTTTTGCGGCGTACAAGAAAGCGTTCGAGGCGCGTGGTGTGGTGCCGACAGGACCGCGAGCCCGCGTACTTTCTTCTCAGGAGCTGATCTCTCTCAAGAGACGGCAAATCGCGATCTGAATTTTCTTTGGTCTTCACACCGTGCAACCAGACGTGTAGTGACCACGTCGGAGGCTGGTGATGAAAATCAAAGAGGCAGTGTTGGCTTGTTGTGTAGTGGGAGTGAGTGCCTGCGTGGGTGGAGCGGAACCCGCGACAGCATCGAAGTCGCAGGCCGTCGCGGGATCGATCGATTCGGTGAAGCTCCCGACGACGTTCCTGCAGAACGCGAACGCGATGCACGGGGAAGGCGCGCTCGGTGACCACGGTCATCACGCGCAGCTCGCGCACGGCGTGCCGAACGTCGACTCGGTCGTGAACTTCACGGGCACGTTCTCGACGCCGGGCTTCGACGGCGCGGGCAATCCGCAGACGGACTGGCCGTACTCGATGGTCGGGCGCGATCCGTCGCGCAACGAGCCGACGTTCTTCCGCGCGCCGATCGTCCCGATCAGCGTCGAGCTGCTCGACTCGACGGGCGCGGTCGCGCAGTACAACGGCACGCCGCTGCGCTTCTCCGCCGGCCCCGACACGGTCGACGCCACCGTGCGCTCGCCGGTGTTCTCGCCGTTCTCGTACAACTCGGGCTTCGGTCAGTTCACCGATCAGATGATGCGGACGCAGTTCTGGGACAAGTTCCCGCACCGCCCGTTCAGCGACTTCTATCACGACGTCCTGCTCCCGCAGGTCCTGCCCGCGCGCACGATCCAGATCCCGTTCGGGAGCTGGTACTTCTTCGTCAACGCGCAGGGCGTGCCCGAGGCGACCGTCGTCGACATCGACGCGTTCGCGAACCAGCTGTTCCCGCCGACGCCGGACGACACGACCACCGTGCTCGGCTCGCTCGAGACGAACCGTCAGATCGTCACGAAGGACATCACGACGCTGCTCTTCAAGGACGTCTACCTCTACGCCGGTGACATCTCGAACTGCTGCATCCTCGGCTTCCACTCGTACGACAGCGAGCCGGGCGACGCCTCCAACGGCAACAAGGAGCGCCGCTACGTGATGAACTACTCGAGCTACATCTCGCCGAACCTGTTCGGCTTCGGCTTCCAGGACGTCACCGCGTTCTCGCACGAGATGGCCGAGCTGTTCGCCGACCCGTTCGTCGACAACGCGACGCCGTGGTGGCTCTCGAGCGACCCGGTCCTCGGCACCGGCCTGTGCCAGAACAACCTCGAGACCGGCGACGTCATCGAGGTGCTCAGCACGCCGACCTACCCGACCGCGATGAACGACCGCACCTATCACCCGTCGAACGAGGCGCTGCTGCCGTGGTTCGCGATGCAGGAGCACTCGGCGGCGAAGGGCGGCGCGTACAGCTTCCCCGACGAGACGGTGCTGCCGAGCCTCTCGCCGCACCCGCTCGGCGTCGGCTGCCAGCCACCGACGACGACGCCCTAGCGGCGGCGCGCGTAGGTGCGGATGATCGGCCGCGTCGTCGAGCTGATCTTGAACGTGCTCGGCAGGCCCGGCCCGTCGAGCGTGATCCGCGCCGCCACCGCGACGCGATCGATCGACAGCCGCAGGCGGTACACGCGTTGCGCATCGCTTGCGCCCGGCAGGCGCTCGATCTGCAGCGTGCCCTTGCGTAGCAGCCTGGGCGCGTCGACGTCGGGCTGCGCGATGCCCGTGGTGGACTTGTCGGTGATCGCGAGCGGGCTGTCGTCGACGAGCGCGAACGCGGTGGCCGGCGTCAAGTAGTCGAGCGCGGCCGGATACTCGACGTGCGTCACCCCGTCGGGCCGCTCGACGGAGAGATCGAGGTGGTGACCGCGCACGCGCGCCGTGATCGTCTCGTCCTCGAGCGTCTGCTTCTCGATGAAGCCGCCCGGCACGCGCGCGATCGCGTAGGCCCCGACCGGCGCGCCGTTGTCGCTCACGACGTACTGCACGGTGTGCGGCTCGCCGAGATCGATCGGGTGCTCCCACGCGGGGTCGCGATAGCGCTCGACGAGCTCGGCGTGCAGCGCCTTGAGCCGATCGGGGCCGAGCCAGCTGCCGCGCACCATCACGCCGGCGATATGATCGAGCGCGTGGATATCGGCGAACGGATCCGCCTCGAGCAGCACGAGATCCGCGCGCATGCCGGGCGCGATCCGGCCGGCCTTGGGGTCGCACAAGAAGTCCGCGGCGTCGACGGTCGCGGTGCGCAGCGCGTTGTACGGCGTGAGGCCGGCCGCGACGAACAGCGCGAGCTCCTGGTGCAGCGACGCGCCCGGCACGACATACGGGTTCGGCGTGTCCGTGCCGGCGAGCAGCGGCGCCCCCGCGGCCACCAGCTCGCGCACGACGGCGAGCTCCGCCCCGAGCGACTTGTCTCCCGCCTTCTTCGCCACGGCCTTCACCGCGGCCGCGAGGTGCTTCGGCGAGTGCTTCGGATCCCAGCGCGCGCGCCAGTCGGGCGACACGGTATCGAGGTCGTCGGCGGTCGGCGTCTGGCCGCGCCACAGCTCGTCGTACACGGCCGCCGTGACCAGCGTGGGCACGTTCCACGTGCCGGAGCGCGCGGTCAGTGCCGCGACCTGCGAGAGCTTCACCGGATCCATGTAGAGCCAGCGCTGGATCAGCGTCGTCGCGCTGCGCTTCGCGCGTCGCACGGGCGAGTCGTCGCGCTCGATCGCCTCGGCGTAGCCCGTCAGATGCTCGATGCTCGCCTGCCCGGCCTGCAGCGCGTGCGCGAGCGGCACGGCGAACGGCACGTGCCCGACGACGCGAAGGTCATGCGCCTTCGCGGCCGCGAGCACCGCGTCGTAGCTCTCGACCGAGAGCCCGTTGTAGACCTTGACGAAGTCGTACCCGGCGGCCGCCTGCTCCGCGATCACGCGCGCGGCATCCGCGGGCGTCGCGACGATGTCGCTCGACTCCCAGCGCGGGCGCGGCCCGTCGACGAACGGCCCCGCCGTCACGATCTTCGGCCCCAGTAGATCACCCTTCAGCACGTGCTCGCGCAGCGCGATCGTGCGCGGGCTACCCGCCATGTTGCGCACCGTCGTCACGCCATGCGCGACGAACAGCGCGAGCATGCCGCGCGTCCCGTCGAGGTGCACGTGCATGTCGTGCAGGCCCGGGATCAGGAACTTGCCATGGCCATCGATCTTCGTCGCGTCGACCGGAATCGCGACGTCGCTGCCGACCGCCACGATCGAATCCTCGCGCACGAGCACGGTCTGGTGCTGCGCGAGCGTCGGCGAGTCCATCGTCGCGACCGCGACATCCATGAACGCGACCCCACCACCCGTCAGCGGCGGCGGCACGAGCGGCGCCGGCGCATCTCCCGGCGCACCCGCGCTCACTCCGCATCCCGCGAGGAGCACGAGCCACCGCACACCCCGATCTTACTCGTGGGCGCTCGGCGACGGCCAGCCGTATTGCGCGAGGACGTCACGCAGTGCGTCGGTGTCCTTGCTGACCGGCGGCAGCCAGAGCTGTTCCGAGTCGCGCGTCCACCAGGTCGGCGCCCCGTACGGCGCGAGGTGGTACACGAACCGCCGGATGCGCACCCATTTCGGCGGCTTGCCGTCGAAGGGATCGATCGCGAGCAGCTGGCGGATCGTCGTGTCCCCGTCGAGGAGCTTCCACACGAAGTGCAAGATCCACGGGTCCTCGGGCTGGTCGTACATCGCGGCAAACCAGATCAGCCAGTCCAGCCGGCGGTGGTACGGCCCGAGGATGCACGGCCGCCGGTCGAGCGCCCCCGGCTTGCACGGCAGCTCGTACGCCTTCCACGTCGCGTGCGCCGGGTCCGCATCCATCGTGCCCTCGATCACGAGCTCGTGGCGCACGTCGCCGACCGACCCGAACGCGCCGTACGTGTTGACGAGCTCGAGTCGATCGAAGCTCGTGTTCATCGCCTGGTGCTTCGACGTCAGGTTGTCGACGACCGGCCAGCTCTTCGCGATCACGAGCGCCGCGAACATCCCCGCGATCCGCTGGTGGCGATCGCAGCGGCACGCGAGTGCCGCCGCCACGAGCACCGCCCCGACGAGCACCTCCTGCCACGCAGACAGCCAGCCGAACAGCGGCCTCCACATCAGGATCGCGGCGAGCGCGATCGGGATCGTCCACACGAGCTCGCGGCCGGAGCGCGGCGTCACCGGCGCCATGCGCGCCACGAGCCATGCGCGCACGCGACGCGGACACAGCCGCCGCAGCAAGAAGTCGTCGTCGAAGCACGCGAGGATCGGCACCAGCGTCAGCCAGTTGAGGAACGCGAGGTTTCCGCTGAGCACCAGGATCCCCTGGAACATGAACATCAGCGCGCCCGCGATCAGTCGCAGGCGCCGCGGCCCGAACACGAAGAACGGCGCGACCACCTCGACGAGATGGTTGTAGAGCACGCCGAACGCATGGAACCAGTGCGGCGCGTGATGGAAGAGCGGCGACAGCGGATTGGGCAGCGGCTGCGTCTCGAAGTGAAAGTCCAGACACGTCAGGTGCGTCCAGCACGGATCGCCGCGCAGCTTGATCAGCCCCGCGCCGAGCATGATCCGGAACACCAGCCACCGCATCAGCACGATCGGCGTCACCGGCGGCGGCCGCGCCGCCAACGGCCGCGGATCCCACGGATGCGCGAGCACGGCCGCGATGAGCGTCGTCTCGAGGATCTGGATCTCCCAGCCGAACGCGAACCACAGCTGCCCGACCCGCTCGTAGCTGCCGTAGATCGCCCACAGCACGACCAGCATCGGCATGTTCGCGTACCCGCACGCGACCGCGAGCGAGATCGCGAGCCCGATCCACGCCCACGTCTGCAGCGCGCTATCGCTCGACCCGAGCATGAACAACGACGGCACGTCCCAGAACGACGCCCCCGCCGCGTGCAGCCGCGCGACGTACGTCCCGACCGGCGTCAGCCCGTGCGAGCCGAGGAGCGCGGGCCCCTGCTCGATGATGCCGAGGAACGCGAAGACGTAGACGAAGCCGAGCAGCCGGAAGATCAACGTGCGCGTCAGCTGATAGCTGCGCGGCGGCCCGAGCCAGCGCGCCAGGCTCTCCCACGGCGTCGGGACGCGCACGTCGTCGTCGCCGCCGGGCGTGGTGCTGCCGGGCTCGTCGTCGCGGCCGGGCGCGCTGCTGCAGGACTCGCTGCTGCCGGGCTCGTCGTCGCGGCCGGGCTCCATGGCTGGAGGATACGGCGGACGCGTGCGGGTGGCATGGCTGGAGGATCGCGCGGAGCCGAGCGCGTGGACAGCCTGCCCCGTTGCGCCGCGCCCCAGCGCGCGCATCCGATCCGGAGCGCGCCGGTCGAGGAGCGGGCTCGCGTCCGAGCGCGGATTTCGCAGCCAGCGGCGCGAGAGCTCCCTGGCTGCTCGCGCAGGCTCACCGGCGATTCACGCACTGCCGCGCGGGCACCGGCGCAACGCACCGCGCACCAGCGCTTCGAGCGACGGCGGCCGGTCATCGAGTGCCGCATCGACAGCGCGTCGCGCTTCGCCCTTCGCGAACCCCAACCCCGTGAGCGCCAGCACGGCATCCGCGTGCGCGCGCGGGCCGAGGCTTCGTTGGTCTGACCGATTGTCCACGTGGACAGGCACATCGTCGTCGCAGCTCACTGCGCGATGCGCGTGGACCGTCCCGCGCGCGACACCCGCTTCATCCGCGCAGCGGGTCTCGCACTGCTGGTCAGACCGATTGTCCACGTGGACATTCGCGTTCGCCACGTTCGAGATCACAGCACTCTCCGCCGGCCCGACGATCGTCAGGTCGCCGCGATGTAGCGCGACGTGATGCCCGTCGCAGAGCGCGATCAGGTTCTGCATCGTATGCGTGCCGCCGCGCGACCAAGGCACGATGTGGTGCACCTCGATATTGGCCGCCGCTCGACAACCCGGCACGCGGCACTTCCCATGGTCGCGCATCATCACCTTCGCGCGAAGCGCGGGCGTCACGTCCTGCACCGAGCGCTCCCTGCCGTTCACATCGATCCACTGCACGTCGCAGAACACGCGCGCGAGCTCGTCCGCCCGCAGCGCGACCTGCCGGTTGCCCGCAAGCTGGCGCCCGACCTGGCACGACGGACACACGGTCACCGCGACCTGTGCCGCCGCCTTCTTCCGCGGCGCGCCGCCGCGCGCCCTCGTCGCCAGCAGCATCAGCAGCTCGTTATCATCCAGCCGCTGGCCCATCTCCTCTTGCAGCTCGCGCCGCGCGATCTCGAGCGCCGCTTCGGTCGCCGGCGTGATGCCCCGATAGGTCCGGTCCTTCGCGCGCAGCTCCGGCTTGCGCGGGCTCGCCGGCCGGTCGCCGACCTCGCGCTCGGCAAGCAGCTCCTCGGTCTCGCGCTGGCTCTTGCCGCGACACGCCGCGATCCACTCGTCCTCGGTCCGGTTCGTCGCGACGCGCGAAATGGCTCTTACCGCCGAATAGCTCAGCTCGCCCTCGCCCAGCGCCTGCTCGAGCGCCGGCATCGCATCCAGCGCGTCCGCCACGCGCACGCGCTCCGACGCCACGTGCGGCCCGTATCCGCACTCGACCTCCAGGTACTCGCGGATCGACGTCATGCCGAGATGCCGCCACAGCGCGATCCGGATCGCCTCGCGAATCAGCTCGAGCTCCTCGCGATCGAGCGCCGCGCGCCGCCTGGCAATGCGCTTGAGTCGGCGGTGCACGGATTGCCAGTCTTCGCCCACCTCACACGCCCTCGACGCCACCAGCTTCGGAAACTCGTACGCGACTGCGAGCACAACACGCTCCTTTGTTGAAAGACCACGTGTATCACGCAGGTTTTCGGCGCTCTGGTGTGCGCTCTGCGCGACGATCGAGGCTCGCAACGTTTCGCGAGTCACTGCCGCCGCGAACGTGCTCGACAGCGCAGCGCATGCATTCCTCGACGAGAACATCGAAGCGACTCGGGATGGGAGCGAGATGTCGTCCCGGATCTCGTCAAGCACAATCAACATCGGCACGTTCGCTTTCCATACGGCGCCCGCACCGATCGGAGTACTCGAACGCATGAACGCGTGCTCGCATGAACGCGTGCTCGCATCGATGTACGCGTGCACCGCGCGCGTCGAGGCAGATCCCGAGCGCGCACCTCACGCTCGCGCGCGGGCGCACGGACGCGCGCGAAACAGCCCGCCGGCGCGAAACAAGAAGGGGTTGGGCTCGAAGAGGTCGCTGGTCGATTCCAACAGGTCGCTCGTGAACGCGGACCGCGGCTGCCCGTGCACGCGCACTGCACAAGACTGTCCGACGGCGCGCACCGCACCCGCCATTGCCCGTGCGCGCGAACCGCACCCGCCAGTGCCCGTGCGCTGGTGCCCGTGCGTGGTGGTTCCCCAAGTACTTCGGGCTGCCGAAGGTCGGGGGGCTCTCGACCGTCGCGCGCGGCGCGCAGGCGGCGTGACCCGCGCGATTGTGGCGTGACAGGGGCCTCGTGCACGAACTGGCGCGGGGCGCGACGCGTGCGCAAGCCGCGCGCAGGTCGAGCCCCCGACCGAGGCCCGAGGTGCCTCGCTCTCGCGCGGAGCCGAAGCTCCGCCGAGGCTGCAGGCGGCTCGCTCTCGCCACACGAATCGAGCCCCGCCCGGTGCCGGAGGCCGCTCCCCATCATGTGTGCAGCATCACCCGCAACCCACTCCCTCAGCGCGACGTCATTCTCCGACGACGAGCGACTCACCGCCACGGATCTCGAATCCGCGGATCACCGCCAGCGCGTCGTGACTGACCCGTGCCCGGGCGAGATTCGCGTGTCGAAGGTTCGCACCCTCGAGGTGCACGTCGCGCAGATCCGCTCCAGCCAGATCGGCCTCCACGAGGGAGGCGAAGTTGAGCCACGCACCTCGCAGATTCGCGTCGACGAGGTTTGCGCGGTCCATGTGTGCTGCCATCAGGCGTGCATCGCGCAGGTCGGCTCCGACGAGGATGGCATCGTTCAAAATCGCGTTTCGCAGGCTCACGCCAGCCAGGTTCGCGCGCGTCAGGTCGAGGCCCATCAGACGAGCCCGGTGCAACTCGACGCCACGAAGGTCAGCGCCGATCAGCGAGCTGACGGATAGGTGGACGTGGTCACCCGAATCGCAATAGATGGTGATCACGGTCGACGCGCGGGGCGCCCTCACCCGACCGTGTCGATGTCGATCGTCGGCTCGCCGATCTCGTCGGCTCGGTAGCCGCGCGACAGCTTCTTCGGCGGCTGGTGCAGGTAGAAGTAGTGGCAGCGGTCGCGCTCGCTCCACACGACGTGCTCGACGAGCGCGCTATCGCCGGCGTGGCTCCCGACGAGGATCGTGACCTGTTCGCCGACGGTGTACCGGGCAGCTTGATCGGTCATCACGGCCCGATCTTACCCCCGAAATCCGCGGGCGGCGCGAGTTACGGCTCGATGCCCTGGCGGAGGTACCGGACCGTGTCGACCAGCGTGAGCTGCGGGTCGCGCTGCGCGAACCCGAGCTCCTGCTCCGCCTTCGACGAATCGATCCACCAGTAGTGCTCGGCCATCTCGACGGAGATGCGCTCGATCGGCGGTTCCTTCCCGCGCCAGCGGTAGAGCTCCTCGACGAGCGAGGCGCCGAGCTTGTTCCACTTGGCGGGCAGCTTGAGCCGCGGCGGGTTGACGTTCGCGACGCGGCCGAGGCGCTCGAAGAACTCCTTCGTCGTCCAGTTCGGACCGCCGAGCAGGTAGCGCTCGCCCGCGCGGCCCTTGTCGAGCGCGTTGGCGGTCGCGAGCGCGGCGTCGCGCGCGTCGACGAAGTTGATGCCGCCGTCCGGGATCGTCGGGATCTGCTTCTTGAGGAAGCGCCGCACATCCCCCGTCGACGACAGACGGCGGTCGCCCGGGCCGAGCAGGAGCGACGGATTCACGGCGACGACCTCGATGCCGCGCGCGTTGCCATGCTCGAACGCGAGCCGCTCCTGGTAGATCTTCGAGGCGTAGTACGGCCAGCCCGCGACGATCTCCTCGGCGTACGGCGCGCTCTCGTCGAGGATCTCCTCGCGCTTGCTGACGCCGATCGTGCCGGAGGTCGAGGCGAGGATCATGCGGCGCACGCCGGCGTTCGCCATGCGGTCGAGCACGCGGCGCGTGCCGTCGACGTGGAGCCGCATCATGCGCTGGGCGTCGTCGGGGTCGCGCGAGACGGCACCCGCCAGGTGGAAGACGGCGGAGACGCCGTCCAAGGCGCGGTCGACATCGTCGGCCGAGAGCACGTCGCCGCGCACCAGCTCGACGCCGAGCTCGTCGAGGACGGCACTGCGCGTGCGCGCGAGGCCGCGGACGATGTGGCCATGCTGCACCAGCGCGGCGCACAGGTGCTCGCCGAGGAAGCCGGTCGCGCCGGTGACGAGAACACTGGTCTTCATGCGCGCTCCTCGTCGCTCACGGATTCGCCGCGCGCCGCGAGCCACTCGGCCTTCGGCGTGAGGCCGGCGTCGCCGAGCGTCCAGGCGGCGTCGCGCGGGGCGAGCCGGCGGATCACGCCTTCGACGTGATACGTGATGTTGCGGTACTGCTGGCTGCGCGGGACGTCCTGCGCGAGCTTGGCGACATCCTGGTGCGAGAGGAACGGGCCGACGTACGCGGCCACGCGCTCGCCGCGCTTCGGGAGGTAGCGGCCCTTCGGCATCGCCTCGTGCGTGCGGTGCAGGTACATCGGCAGGATGCCGCACTTGTAGTGCATCGCGAGGTAGCCGAGCGAGGGCTTGAAGTCCGCCATCACGCCGGTCTCGCTGCGCGTGCCTTCGGGGAAGATCAGCAGGATGTAGCCGTCGCGGATGACCTCGCCGGCGAGGCGCAGCGACTCGCGCAGCGAGCCATGACGCTCCATCGGCACGACGTTCGTGAAGTTCTCGAAGTACATCCGGCGCACCGGATCGTCGAAGAAGTAGTCCTTCGCACCGAGCGCGACGAGCGCCTCGCCCTGCTCGCCCAGGGCGTACTTCACCAACCCGGTGTCGAGGTGGCTCGCGTGGTTCGCGGCGACGATGTAGCCGCCGAACGGCGGCACGTTCGCGCCACCGTAGATATCGGTATCGAGCACGCGCTCGTAGAGGGCGCGCATGCCGCCGCGCAGCGCGCGCCGTCCCAGCGAGACGAGCGGGCGCGGCACGTCGATGTCGTCGTCGGCCGCCTTCTCGTCCGCTTCCTTCTCGCGGCGCAGCCGGTCGCGGCGCGGCTTGTCGGCCTTCGACTTCGCGCCGAGACGCGCGACGAGCTTCTCGACATCGGCCACGGTCTCGAGCCCGACGAGCTCGCCCGGATCCGGGAGGTTCACGCCGGCGGCCTCGAGCGCGACCGCCAGCTCGGTGAACATCAGCGAGTCGAAGCCGAGCTCGGCGAGCACGGTCGCGGAGGTGATCGTGCCGCGCTTCTTCTGCGAGACGTCGGCGAGCACGTCGTAGAGCCAGGTGTCGCCGCCGCCGGCCGCACCTTCCAGCTGCTTGATCTCGGCGCCCGCCTTCGCGGCGCGCTCGAGCTTCTGGAGCTCCTTGATGACCTCGCGGCGCTTCACCTTGCGCGTCGACGTCTTCGGCAAGTCGAAGTCCCAGAGGTGGAAGACCTTGAGCCGCTTGTACAGCGGCAGACCCTTGCTGACCTTCTTGACGTGCTCGCGCACCGCCTCGCGGACCGCCTCGCGATCGGGCCGGTCCTCGTAGTCGGGGACCACCAAGGCGGCGACGGTCTCGTGACCGCCCTCGCCGGGCAGCCCGACGACGCTGATCTCCTTGACGTACTCGGAGTCGCCGTAGAGGTCCTCGAGCTCGTCGGGATAGATGTTCTCGCCGCTCGCGCCGAGGATCATCTCCTTCTTGCGGCCGACGATGTAGAGGTTGCCGTCCTCGTCGAACTTGCCGAGGTCGCCGGTGTGCAGCCAGCCGTCGATGATCGTCGCGCTGGTCGCCTCGGCGTTCTCGAAGTAGCCCGCCATGACGTTCGGGCCCTTCGCGATCACCTCGCCGACGCCGTTGGCATCCGGGTGGTCGATGCGCACGTCGATGCCCGGCAGCGCGCGCCCCACGCTTCCCGGGATCACCTTGTCGCCCGGGCGCGTGACCGTCAGCACCGGGGCCGACTCGGTCATGCCGTAGCCCTCGTACAGGTTGAAGCCGAGGCCGCGGAACGCCTTCATGGTATCCGCCGGCAGCGCCGAGCCGCCGGAGATGAGCAGGCGCATGCGCCCGCCGAGCTTGCGATGCACCGGGAAGAACAGCAGCTTGCCCGTGCCGAGGTCCCACGGGAGCTTGTCGCGCAGCGAGCGGTTGAGATCGATGATCGAGTCGAACGCGCGCTCGACGAGCACGCCCGCATCGCTGACGTTCTTGTAGATCTTGCGCTCGAGCAGCTGCCACAGCGCGGGCACGCCGACCATGCCGGTCACGCCCTCGTCTTGGAGCGCGCGCGCGAGCGCATCGGCCTCGATCTCCTCGAGGTAGTCGATGCTGGCGCCGTGCAACAGAGGCATCAAGAAGCCCGCGGAAAACTCGAACGTGTGGTGCAGTGGCAGCACGCTGAGCAGCTTGTCGTGCTTGTAGAGCGTGAACAGCGACGACAGCTTGCTGACCATCGCCGTGAAGTTCTTGTGCGTGAGCATCACGCCCTTCGGCGTGCCGGTCGTGCCGCTCGTGAAGATCAGCGACGCGAGGGAATCGCCCTTGACGGGCGGTTCCGGCGCCGGCTGATCCGGAATCGCGAGGAGCTCGTCGAATGCGAGCACCTTGATGCCGAAGTGGTTGCCGAGCGCGGGGTGCGCGGGCGACCACACGACGGAGACATCGTCCTCGTCGTCGGTCACGGGGATCGCGATGTTCGCCTCGCCGGCGAGCCGCTCCGCGACCTTCTTCGAGAGCACGATCGCCTTCGCGCTCGAGACGCGCAGGAGGTTCGTCACCTCGGCGAGCGTCAGCTCCTTGTCGAGCGGCACGCACGCGGCGCCCGCGAGCAGGATCGAGAAGTACGAGATGCCCCACTCCGGGCGGTTCTCGGCCATCAGGCCGACCTTGTCGCCGAAGCCGATGCCGAGCTGCCGCAGCGTGCCCGCGCCCTGCCACCCCGCCTCGCCCATCTGTCCGTACGTGTACGAGATCGGCTCGCGGCCCTCGTCCTTCGGCAACAGGCGCAGCGCCGGCCGATTGCGGTGGAGCTTGACCGTCGAGTCGAACATCTCGACGAGCTCCTTGTACGTGTAGACCGACTTTGGCTTCGCGCCGAACTCCTCGTCGAGCTTGTCGAACGTCCACTTCTCGAGGCCGGGGAAGTGGCTATCGAGCCAGTAGTGTCGCCAGTCGATCAGGTGCGGCGCCCACAGCAGGCGGTCCTGGTCCTCGGGCGTGCAGCGCGCCCACAGCGCGCGGATGTTGTCGCAGCGGAACGCGATGTCGTGATCGGTCGTGAACGGCTTGAACAGCTCGACGAGGTCGTTGATCTGCCCCGTGAACGTCGAGACCTTCTGCAGCTCCTCGCGCGCCCGCTCCGCGAACGCCTCGACGCGCGGCGCGCCCCACGACGGCAGCTTCGTGTCGATCACGTTCAGCAGCTTGTCGGCGACGCGCTTGAACATCGGCGCCGACCAGCGCTCGAAGTGCTCGTACGTGACGGGCATGCCCTCGAGCCGCGCCTTCAGCGTGTTCTTGAGCTTGTCCTCGCCGGCGTCGGCCTTCGTCTGGTAGTGGCGGCGCACGGCGAGCGCCGTCAGCTGGGTCAGGCGCTTGCTCGAGACGCGGTTCGCGTCGCTCGAGCCGAGCTGATACACGGGCTCGTGCTCGCCGCGCAGCACGGCGGCGGCCGCGAGCAGCATGCCGGCGGCGATGAAGTCGACGGGGATGACATCGAGCGCGGTGTCCTCGCCCATCGGGACCGCGCGGTGGCCCTTGAGCATGAGGTACATCAGCGGCGCGGTCGTATTGAAGCCCTCGTTCCAGCCGGGGAACGGGTAGCGAACACTCGACTCCACGATCGCGGGGCGCACGATCGTCGACATGACCGTGCGATCCGAGAGAATGATCTGCTCGCCGAGCGACTTCGTGTACGTGTACGTGTTGGTCCAGCCCCAGTGGAGCGCGCGCTCCATGCCGAGCTTGGTCAGCACGTCGTTCATCCAGATCTTGCGCTCGCGTGCGACGGCGAGCTTGAGATCGTTCTCGTCGTCCGGATCGCGGCGCTGCTGGCGCAACGACTCGGCGCCGCGCTCGCGGAACTCGCTGATGTGCGCGCGGTCGTTCGATTGATCGCGGACCTGATCGATGATCCGCTGGCAGTCGGCGATCTCGGCGGCCGGATCGAAGTCGCGATCGAGCAGCTCGTTCTCGCTGCCGTAGTCGCGCGAGATCGACGAGCTGCGCGGGAAGTAGCCGACGATCGGCTCGTCCTCCCACACGTCGCCCTCGCGCTGGCCCGCGACGTAGCACGTCGACACGTGGACGAGCCGCGCGCCGAGCTTGCGCGCGAGGTCGAGCACGTTCTTCGCGCCCATCGCGTTGATGCGCAGCGCGCTCTCGAGCGACGGCGTGAACGACACCAGGCCGGCCGAGTTGATGATGACGTCGACCTTGATCTCCGCGCACTGCTCCTCGGAGAAGTTGCAGAGCGGACGGCCGATATCGCCGGCGAGCGCGACGATCTTCGTGCGCAGCCACGCCTCGTAGTCCTCGCCGTGAACATCCCGGAGCGGATCGAACACCGGCGAGGTCGCGACCTTGCGGAAGAACCGCTCGTCGGCGGTGTTGCCGGCGCCCGGACGCACGAGGCAGTACACGCGCCCGACGTCGGGGTAGCGATGCAGGAGCATCGACAGCGCGACCTTGCCGACGAAGCCCGTCGTGCCGATCAAGAGGACGTGCTTGCCGCGGAGCGTCTCCGCGACGTCGATGCGCGGCTTGCTCGTGATCGGCGTACGCAGCGGGGGCAGCGGCTCGTCGGCCGCGCCCGGCCACATCGTGTGACCTTGCGAGCCGCCGAAGCGCTGCTCGGTGTCGAGCCAGTAGCCGCCCTTGGAGGCGTTATGTCCGTTTCCCGCGCCCATCACATCACGTCGCAGATCATGTACGGCGGGTGGTGCATCATCGAGATCTGAGCGCTGCGGCCCATCGTCCCGCGCGCCATCGCGATCGCCTCGGCGATCGATCCGGCGGTCTCCCAGCCCATGATCTCCGGCACGGTCGCGTTATCGGCGCCCACGACGATCACGCGGCTGCACTTCTCGCGGCCGCGCTGGCCCCAGTACCACATGAAGCACGGATGCGCGCCGTGGTACGCGTTGCCGCGCCTGTACATCTCGATGTAGCTCGGGTTGTACGCGAGCTCGTCCTGGTACTTCTTCTCGATCGTGTACGCGTCCGTCGTCTCGGTCAGGATGCGGTTGAAGAACTCGATGTAGCTCGGGTGATGCACCGGATCGAAACGATCGCTGCACGGATGCGTCAGGATCAGGACGCCGCCGTCCCGCAGGATCGGCTGGTTCCGGTACATGTGATAGAAGTAGCCGAGCGCCATCACCTGCACGAGGAGCGGGTTGAGCGCCTTGCTGTTGACGTTGTAGGGCGAGATGTACGGGATGCCCATCAGCAGGATGTCGGCGGGCCCGTCGACCTCGACGCAGTTCTGCTCGTTCTGCTTCGCCAGCGTCTTGTCGTGCACCGGGTCGCAGCCGCCCGCGTAGCAGGCGATCATCTCGTACGCGGCCGGCGTGCGCATGAAGATCTCGCGACGCGCCGCGAACGGCAGCTTGTCGAGCGACCACTTCATCGCCTGGAACTTGAGCCGGTCGGTCTCCGTGAAGTCGTCCTCGTTCTTGTTGAGGAACGACAGCGGCCCGTCGAACGCGCGGTTGTTGAGCACCGTCTCGATGTGGAAGACCTTCAAGGTCTTCTCGATCAGGTCGCCCTGCCGCTTGAACGAGTGCGACAGGTAGCTCTTCGGCGGATCCATGTACGAGTTCGACGAAACGATCGCGGCCGGGTTGTGGTGCGCCTTGAGCGACTCGTAGCCGCACAGACCGACGGCCATCGACTTGTTGCCGCCGTTCATCGGCACGAAGTTCAGGTTGACGTAGATCGTCAGGTCGCTCTCGGCGACCCGCTTGTTCATCTCGACCATCTCGCCGTGCGGCGTGTGGCCGAGGACGATCATGCCGTCGGGATCGCAGCCGTCGTGGTTGTACAGGCGATCCGGCCAGTACTCGTCCCAGACCTTCTGGCCGACCATGCGCTTGATCTCGCCGTCGGTCATCCGGCGGTGCAGGCCGAGCGCGATGATGATGTGGACGTCGTCGACGCCGTGATCGGCGAGCATCTCGCACACGATCTCGAGCACGAGCTGGCGCACGTCCGGCGTGCGCATGATCGGCAGCGGCATCGAGATGTCGTCGACCGCGATCGTGACCTTCATGCCCGGGCGCAGCAACGCGTGGAGCGGCTCGCTGTCCTCGGGGTGGTTGAGCGCGTACCGGATGGCCGCGACCGGGTTCGCCACGGGGGTCATCGGGCGCTTCGGGTAGATCACGCGCGTCCCGACCGGCAGATCCTCCATCACGAGGTTCTCGCCGGAGAAGAACAGGCGCGGCGCCGAGTCGGTGTCGATCGTGACGATGTGCTCGCGGGCGTGCGAACGCAGCTTGGGACGGATAGCGCGCATCAGGGTCTCCGGATCTGGCGAGCCAGTCCTTGCGGACGTCGCGCCACGGCGTGGCTCGGTTCCTCGTCGAGGTCGAGCACGGGCCAGTCGTAGCTGCGCGCGAGCGAGCGCAGCCGGAAGTCGGGATTGCAGGCCGTCGGATGACCGACGACCGCGAGCATCGGGTAATCGCTGAAGCTATCGGTGTAGGCCCACGACTCGGCGAGATCGATGCCGTGCTCCTTGGCGTAGGCGCGCATGATGTCGGCCTTCGTGGCGCCCGCGACGAACGGCTTCTTCAGCTTGCCCGTCGCGTAGTGATCGACGAACTCGAGGCGGTTCGCGATCAGGTCGTCGACGCCGAGGTAGCGCGCGAGCGGCTTCATCGTGAAGTCGAGCGCGCCCGAGACGAGCACCTGCCGCACGCCGGCGCGCCGGCTCTCGTCGATGAGCTCTTTCGCGCGCGGGTAGATGTTCGGCTTGATGACATCCTCGAACAGCTCCTCGGCGAGCACGACGAGGCGGTCCTCGCTCTGCCCTTCGTACGAGCGATAGAAGATCTCGTTGAACCACTTGCGGCTGAGCTTGTCGGCCGCCCAGAACACCGGGATCGAGAGCGCGGTTTTCACGCTTCGACCGGCGCTCTCGATCAGTGATGCGTGCCGCGCCGCGTAGAACGCGAACGCGTGCACGATGTTGATCTTGATGAGCGTACCGTCGACGTCGTAGAACGCCGCGGAATTCTTGTACTTCGCGCCGGCCCGGTGCATCGGGAGTCCCGGCACTCTCCATCAGCGCGTACCCGGGTGTCAATGGTATGCCTTGGCCGTGAGAGTTCCGATCTGGCTGACGCTCGGCGTGGCCGTTCTCGTCCTGATTTTCGGCGTCTACCGGATCCGGCTGGCGCTCAAGAAACCCGAGCCCGAGTCACAGGGGAGCGCCGGCGTCATGGGGCGCGGCTTCTACCGGATGAGCTCGCGGACGCACCTGCTCATCGGCGTCGTGTACATCCTCCTCGGCGCCGGCCTCATCGCGACGTCGTTCGGGTGGAACCCGCTCGGCAACGCGTTCGGCCCCGACACGAAGGCGCCCGCGAAGGACCAGGCGCCGACGAAGTCGGGCGTGCCGATCGACCAGCTCCCGTCGAAGAAGCCGGGCTAACCGCGAGCCCGAAGCCCCAGGCTTGAGACCCGTCAGCCGAGGGCTACAGGATCTGCAGCTTGCGCGAGTGCTCGGCGGCCTCGCCGATGTACTCGAGCACGTGCGGGTGGGTCATGATCATGTCGCGGAAGTCGGCGGCGGGCAGGCAGAGCGCGAGGCTCTTGCCCTTCGCGACGACGTCGCTCTTGAACTGACCGCCCGAGAGCAACGCGGTCTCGCCGATCAGCTCGCCGGGCCCCAGCGTCGCGACGTCCTGGCGGGCGCGGCGCACGACGAACGAGCCCGCGAGCACGATGTAGAGGCCGTCGGGGCGATCGCCGGCCGCGAGCAGCACGCTGCCGTCGGCGACCTCGAGGAACTTGAACCGCGCGGCGAGCTGGCTGCGCTCGCCCGCATCGAACGGGCGGAACAGCGGGCTCGTGCGCGTCCAGCGGTCGACGAGCCGGTCGCGCACGAAGCGCAGCACCGCGTGCAGCACCTCGCCGTGCTCGGCGAGCACCTTCGAGAGCGTCTTGCGATCGATGCGCAGAAGCTCCGCATCCGCGACCGCGGCCACCGTGGCCGAGCGCGGCTGATCCGTCATCAGCGCGACCTCGCCGATGAAGCTGCCCGGGCCCAGGCGCGCCATCTCGACGCGCGGCGGCCCCTCCGCCGAGACGCTGACCTCGCCCTCGACGATCACGTACAGCGCATCACCCGGATCGCCCTCGTAGAACAGCACCTCGCCCGCGCTCAGCGTCACGAGCTGCAGCTGCTCGACGAGCGAGCCGAGTGCCTCCTGCGACATGCCTGCGAACAGCGGCGTGGCGGCGAGCGCCTGCGCGGCGGCCGCGGCGAGCACGCGCGGCTCGGGCAGCGGGATCTCCTCGATGTCGGCGAGCTCGAGCTCGGTCGCGTCGTCGACCTGCGCCGGCGTCAGCTCGAAGTCCGCGGTCGGCTCGATCACGATCACCGGCGTCGACGGGCGGTCCATGTCGTCGCCGTCGTCGTCGCCTTCGATCGGGATCACGTAGACGCCGGAGTTGTCCTCGCGCTCGAACGCGGCGGGTACCTCGTCCTTGAGCGAGACGCTCGATAGCGCGGAGCCCGGCTCGAGCGTGACCGGCTTGGACTTCGTGCGCGGCACGGCGAGCGCGGGAACCTCGCTCGAGCCCTCGGGCATGATCGCCGGCTGCGGCGTCGGCGTGCGCGACAGCTGCGGCGGCGTCTTCGTACGCGGCACGTTGAGCGGCGGCGCCGATGTCGGCTTCTTGCGCTCGCCGTAGAGGCCGCCGGTCGACGTCGGGTTGCGGCGCAGCGACTGCACGGCCGTGTTCTCGGCGAGCGTCGGGTTGTTGTCCGCGATCGCGACGGCTCGCGTGGGGCCCATCCCGATCTGCTCGTTCATCGCGCTGATGCGGCGGAGTGCGTCGTCGTTGCGCGGATCGATCTGCAGGATCAGCTTGCAGACCGCGATCGCCTGGACGAGGAAGCCACCCTGCGCGTAGCGGTCGGCGGCGCGTGCATACGCCGAGATCGCCTCGCGGTCCTTGCCGAGGCGGCGATAGGTCTCGGCCGCACGCTTGGACCACTGGGCGTCGCGCGGCTCGAGCTTCTCGAGCTCGAGGTACGCCTGCAGCGCACGCTTGTACTTGCCGGAGGCGGCGGCCTCGGAAGCTTCGGTGCGCAATGTGCGAGCGTCCCGCGCCATTGAGTCCGCCCACTATAGCAGTGGACGCTCAACGGCGATCGCGGCGACTTGCGAGGAATTGTTGCGCGCGGCGGCTCATCTCCGAGGCGTGCTCGGTCCGCAGCCGTGCCGTCACCGGCCCGACCGCGCGCGCGACGCCGTCCAACTCGACGACGCCGCACACGGAACGAATCGCGCTCGTCAGAAAGATCTCGTCGGCGCGGCGCAGCCTCTCGACGGTGACGACCTCCTCGCGCGCACCCGCGAGCGCGATGACCTGGGCCCGCGTCACACCGGCGAGCGCACCCGTCCCGAGCGGCGGCGTGATCACCTGCCCGGCCTCCACGATGAACACGTTCGACATCGCGCCCTCGCATACGTGCCCATCGGCATCGAGTCGGATCGCTTCATCTGTAGCGCGCGTCAGCTCCCTCGCGATCAGCGAATCCAAGTACGCGAGCGTCTTGTGGACGACCGCGCGCCGAGGCAGCGGCCAGTCGACGATCGCGGCCGTCGCGGTCGCCGCCGGTGGCGCGAGCGGCTCGACGATCACGATCGTGTGGCCCGGCCCCGCCGTCCCGAACGGTACACCGGGACCACCCTCTCCTCGCGTCACGATGATCTTCACGCGGCGCTCGCCCTCGCCCGGAATCTCGATCGCCCCGACGCGCAGCTTCAGCGCCTCCGCGCTCGCCCGCAGCCGCGCGAGGTGCTCGTCGGCGTCGGCCGGCACGCCGTCCCACGTACGGAACGTCTCGAACAGGCCGTCGCCGAACTGGAAGCCGCGATCGAAGATCGAGATCCGCGGATCCTCGACGCGCTCGCCGTCGATGAGCACGATCATCGTTCCTCGGCCCCGAGCACGTCGCGCGCGCTGCGCAGCTCGCTCTCGGCCGCGAGCTGCCACAGCTCACCGTCGGGCAGCTTCGGCGCGGCGAGACAGTCCTCGTAGGCGGCGGCCGCCTTCTTCAGATAGGCGAGCGCGCGCGTTCGCAGCGTGCGGCGCAGCTCGCCAGCGACCGACGGCGCGAGGCCCGGCGGCAGCTCGAACAACAGGCCTAGCGCGAGGTCGTGATAGAGGCTGCCGATCCGGAACGTCGCCGCGATCCGCGCGAGGCCGCCGTGCTCCGCGATCGCGCGGTACTTCGCGGCGACATCTTCGGTCGCGTCTTCCTTCGCCCACACGTCGAGGCGCTGGCGCGGGCGGATGGCGTGCACGCGCACGAGCGCCTGATCGGCGGCCGAGAAGGCATCGGCGATCTTCGCGTCGACTCCCGGGAGCGGCGTGCCGAGCTTCGGGCCGCGGATATCGCCCGCCCCCGAGGCCGCGACGACATCCGCCTCGACCTGCGCGACGCCCTCCGCGACCGCCGCATCACCCGGAGCGAGCGTCGTCGCGCGTGCGACGAGATCGAGCGCGTGGCGCGGGTTCTTGCCCTCGCGCGTCTCCATCTGCGCGAGGTGCAGCGCGGCGCGCGCGGCGAGCGGCGGCGGCGCATCGCTGGCGCTCAGCACGTGCTCGAAGCCGGCGCGCGCGGCGGTGGTGTCGCCCTCGAGCTCGGCGAGCACGGCCGCGGAGAACACGGGCGCGACACTGTCGAGGTCGCTCGACGCCCCCTCTGCCGGATCGGCGGCGCGCACCTGCTCGGCGTGGGGGGGCGGCGCGGGTGCCGGCGCGTGCGGGTCCTCGCCACAGGCCGCGAACAGCAGCAGGGCCAGGATAGTCGGCGCAGCGCCGGCACCAGAACGTGTCCCACCGGATGAGTGGAGCTCTGATGCCGGCGCCATCGCCTCGCCCATCACCTTGGTATCAAGGCAGCGGGCGCGGCTGCGCATCCGTTCGCATCGCGGTGTCACGCTCTCGCAAAAGGTTGTCACGATCTCGTCACGTCGCCAGCCCACCGGACGGCTTCCCGAGGAACATCGAGCTTGTAGCCGGCGCCGTGGATCGTCACGAGGTAGCGCGGATGGTCGGGCTCGGCCTCGAGCGCCTTGCGCAGCTTGACGAGGTGGTTGTCGACCGTGCGCGTGTTCGGATAGTCCTCGTAGCCCCACGCCTCGTCGAGCAGCGTGTCGCGCGACACGACCTCGCCGGGCCGCTTCGCGAAGACCTTGAGGATCGCGAACGCGCGCGAGGGCAGCTCGATGCGCTTGCCGCCGCGCGACGCGACCTGTCCGACGAGATCGATGTCGATGTCGCCGAAGCGCAGGCCGGCCGGCTCGAGCTGCTCGCCCTGCGACCGGCGCAGCACGCTCGACACGCGCGCGAGCAGCTCCATCAGCGAGAACGGCTTGGTGACGTAGTCATCGGCGCCGAGCTCGAGGCCGCGCACGCGATCGAGCTCCGCTCCGCGCGCGCTGAGCATGATCACGGGCAGCCGGCGCGCGGCTCCCTTCGCGGCGCGGATGCGGCGCAGCACCTCGAAGCCGTCGATGTCGGGCAGCATGACGTCGAGCACGACGAGGTCGAAGCGCCCGCCGGTCGCCTTGTCGGCGCCGTCACCGCCGCGCCCGACGACCTCGACCTCGTAGCCCTTCGCGGTCAGCGTGTCCTCGAGCCCCATGCGGATCGAGGGGTCGTCTTCGACGACGAGGATCCGCGTCACGCGGCCTCCTTCGGCAAGCGGATCGTGAACGTCGCGCCCTCGCCGATCGTCGACGCGACCTCGACCGTTCCGCCGAGCGCCTCGATGTGCCGCTTGACGAGCGCGAGCCCGAGACCGGTGCCTTCCACACCCGAACGATACGCCTCCGGCGCGCGATAGAACTCGCGGAAGATCCGCGCCTGCTCGTGCGCGGGGATCCCCGGCCCGTGATCGGTCACGCTGATGCTCGCGGTCTGCTCGCCGGCGCCGACGCGCACCTCGATCGGATGATCGCCGCCGTACTTCGCGGCGTTCGAGATCAGGTTCAACACGGCCTGCACGACGACATCGCGATCGACCATCACGTTCGCATCGGAGGACACCTCGACCGCGATCGGATTGCGCGGGCCTTCGCCGCGCAGCGCCTCGAACGTCGTGACGGCGTGGCGCGCCAGCTCGCCGGCCTGCTCGCGCGTCGGCGTGTAGCGGCGCGTGCCCTTCTCGATCTGCGCGTAGTCGAGCAGGTTCGCGATCAGCAGGCCGAGCCGCTGGCTCTCCTGGACGATCACGCCGTGGTAGCGGTGCATCTTCGCCTGGTCGCCCTTCGCGACGCCCTGCTCGAGCATCTCCGCGAACATCCGGATCGAGGTCAGCGGCGTCTTCAGCTCGTGCGAGACCGTCGAGACGAAGTCGCTCTTGAGCTGCGCCAGCTCGCGGGCGCGGGCCGTGCCGCGGATCATCGCGAGCAGGCCGAGGCCGAGCGCGAGGGCGAGCGCGCTCGTGTACACGACGTGGCGGCGCGAGCGACTGCGGATGATGTCGTCGAGCGGATCGGGGTCGGCCTGCGGGTTGACGAGCGCGAGCGAGAGGTCGCCGAGCGCCTCGCCGAGCGGGATGCGCTCGAGCTCGCGCTGATCGACAGGGCCCTTCGCGCCGGTCGGCAGCACGAGCGGCCGCACGTGCACGGCGACGTCGTCGCTCGGCTCGTGTCCCGCGGCCGCCTCGAGCATGTGCGCGTCGACCGCGATGCCGGTGACCGTGTTGTCGGGACGCCGCCGGTAGATCAAGATGCGCGCGCCCTGGTGCGTCGCCGCGTGACCTCGCCAGCTCGGGGTCGCGGTGCGCACGAGCTCGGGGACATCGTCGGCGAGCCCCGACGCCATGCGCGCGAGGTTCCGCAGCTCGGCCATGTGCTCGTCGAGCGCGGCGCGGCGCGCGGCGAGCGCGGGCGGCAGGTCTCCCGCGAGCCGCTCGCGCAGCCGCGACAGCACGCCGACCTTGACGATCGCGTCGACGTCGTACGCGCCGCCGACGAGCTGATCGGCGAGCGCGAGCAGGGCCTCGGGTGTCTGCGCGCGCAGCACGGCCGTCGCGAGCTTCACCGGCACGCCCTCGAAGTTGCGATCGGGGAAGCGGCGGTCGAGCTCCGCGAGCTCCGCGTCGGCGCCCTTCGCATCGCCGAGCTTGCCGAGCACGCGCGCGAGGCCGAGCAGCGCCGCGGGGCCCGTGTCGTCGGCGCCGGCGAGCTGCGTGTACTGCCGCTTCGCGTCGCTCCAGGCGCCCGCGCCCTCCGCCGCCTGCGCCGCGTGCAGCTTGGCGAGCCGGCCCTGGCGCGTCGTCAGCTCGCGCACGCAGTCCTCGAGGCCGCCCGCGCAGCCGCGCTCGAGCGACACGGCCGGCTCCTTGGCCTGCACGATGCGCGGCCGCTCGAGCTGGCCATCGCTGTCGATCCAGAACCAGTAACGCCCCAGCGGGGCATCGACGTGGTCGCCGCCGCTGTCGATCGTGCGGTCGACGGCATCGAGCGTCTCGCCAATCGCGCGGTCGATTCGCCTCGCCACCGCGAGCGCCGCCTGACGCTGGCGCTCCTGCTGCGCGTTGACGGCGCCCTTCTCGTCCCGGTAGCTGACCGCCCCCAGGTAGGCGATACCCGCCGCCGGCGCGAGCAGCGCCAGGACCGAGAGCACCGTGACCCACGCGCGCCGGGATCGCACCACGGTGGAGCATAGCAGCCCGGTCGGGCTATCGTGCAGGCGTGGCGAAGGCGCTCATCGTCGTGCCGACGTACAACGAGCGCGACAACGTCGAGGAGATCGCGGGCCGGCTGCTCGCGACGATCTCCGACGCCGACCTCCTGTTCGTCGACGATAACTCCCCCGACGGCACCGGCGAGCTGCTCGACGCGATGGCGGCGAAGCAGCCGCGGCTCCACGTGCTGCACCGCTCCGGCAAGCTCGGCCTGGGCACCGCGTACATCGCGGGCTTCCGCTGGGGGCTCGCGCGCACCTACGAGTACTTCTTCGAGTTCGACGCCGACGGCTCGCACGACCCGAAGTACCTGCCCCACATGCTCGCGCTCGCGGAGGGCTCGGCCGATGTCGTGGTCGGCTCGCGCAACGTGCCCGGCGGCGGCACGGTGAACTGGGGCATCGGCCGCAAGGCGCTGTCGCGCGGCGGCAGCTTCTACGCGCGCACGATCCTCGGCATCGACGTCCGCGACGTCACCGCCGGCTTCATCTGCTGGCGTCGCCGCGTGCTCGAGGCGCTCGACCTCGATCGCATCGACTCGAACGGCTACAGCTTCCAGATCGAGATGAAGTACCGGGCGATCCAGAAGGGCTTCAAGGTCGTCGAGACGCCGATCGTGTTCGTCGATCGCCGGGTCGGCCAGTCGAAGATGAACCGCGCCATCGTCGCGGAGGCGCTGCTGAAGGTCTGGTCGCTTCGCTTTCGACGTTGAAGTCTGATACCGTTTTCCGGCTCGGGATCCATGGTCATTCTCCGCCTGCGCATCAAGTCTGCCGAGGAGTGGCGCGAGCTCGCTCCCAGCGAGAACGTCGCCGAGCCGATCTTCGTGCCGACGACGGACGAGCTGCATGCGGGCCAGTCCGTGATCGTGGAGATCTCGTCGAACCTGTTGCCAAACAAGGTCCTGATCCGCGGCACCGTGCAGTCGTGGCGCCCGGCCCTGCCCCGCATGCGCGTGCGCGCCGGCGCGACCGTGCAGCTCGACGGCGAGGAGCAGACCAAGCTCACGTTCCTGCACGAGGTGCTGTCCGGAAAGCGGACCGATGTGCCGCGCCGCCGCCACCATCGGCTGCCGGTCTCGGTCGCGTGCCGCTATCGCCTCACGAACTCGTCGAGCTTCGTCGACTCCGCGATCAGCGAGATCGGCGTCGGCGGCGCGCTGCTGACCACGCCGGATCCGCTGCCGATCGATACCGAGCTGACGCTCGAGGTCACCCCGCCCGGCGCGGCCGCCCCGATCGCGATCGCCGGCCGCGTGTCCTATCACGTGCCGTCGGGTGGCTCGGGCCTGCGGTTCGTGTCGCGCGATGGCGATGGCGACCGCCGCCTGCGCGAGCTGATCCGTCGTCTGCGCGCGTCGTGAGCCCCCGGGGCTTCGCGTCGCGCGGTGCGTGCACGACGGGCCCGTGTGCAGGGGCCCCTCGATGAAGCGCCCGCCGCGCACCCCGAGCGGCCGTCCCGCGCGCGCGCTCGAGCCCCGCACGGCCGCCGCCGCCGTCGGCGCCGCGCTGCAGTTCCGTGGCATCACCGACGAGATCCGCAAGAACCGCCTGCTGACCGAGTGGGCCGACCTCGTCGGTCCGAAGATCAGCTCGCGCACGCGCCCGTTTGGCGTCGTCGACCGGACGCTCGTCATCGAGGTCGCCTCGAGCGCCTGGCTGCAGGAGCTCAACCTCCTGCGCACGCAGATCCTGACCGGCCTGCTCGAGCGCATCGGCGAGCCGCGCCTGTTCGACGAGCTGAAGTTCAAGCTGGCCAGCGGCCGCACGCGCGCCCCGGTGCGCCCGCCCGCGCGCCCGGCCCCGCCGATGCGCCCGCCCTCGCAGCCCGCCACCGGGCTCGCCCGCGAGCAGATCGTGCGAGAGGCCGAGGCCGTCGACGACGCCGAGCTGCGCGAGCTGATCGCCCGCGTCCGCATCGCGAACAACCGCT
>CAYUNM010000060.1:44454-51405 GCA_964446175.1 uncultured Kofleriaceae bacterium | reverse complement strand
GGTCCGCGACCGCACGGGCACGACGTACTTCCTGCGCATCCTGCCGTATCGCGTCGCCCGCGCGGCGCAGCGCGGAGCCGAGCAGACGCCGATCGAAGGCGTCGTGCTGACGCTCACGGACATCTCGGTCCTCGAGCGCGCGCGCTCGCGCATCGTCCAGCTCTCGCAGATCGTCGAGTCGAGCGAGGACGCGATCGTCGCCAAGACGCTCGGCGGCGAGATCGCGGCGTGGAACAAGGGCGCCGAGCACCTGTACGGCTACACCGCCGAGGAGGCGATCGGCCGCAACGTCCGCATGCTGATGACGCCCGACGGCTACGACGAGTTCGCGCGGTGCCTCGCGACGATCCGCCGCGGCGAGAAGGTCGACCACATCCACTCGGTGCGCATCCGCAAGGACGGCCAGCGCATCGACACCTCGGTCTCCTACTCGCCGATCCACGATCGAGACGGTCACCTCGTCGGCGTGTCGGCGATCGCGCGCGACATCGGCCCGATCCTCACCGCGCAGCGCGAGCTCGAGGAGCGCCAGGTGCGAATCCGCACGCTGCTCGATCAGACCGCCGAGGCCGCGCGCCGACGCGAGCAGTTCCTCGCGATGCTGTCGCACGAGCTGCGCAACCCGCTCGCCGCCGTCCTCAACGCGACGCGCCTCTTGCAGAACCAGCCGCTGCCCGACGTCGCGCGCCGCTGCCAGTCGGTCATCGAGCGCCAGGCCAAGCACATGGCCCGCCTGCTCGACGACCTGCTCGACGTCTCGCGCATCACGCGCGGCAAGCTCCAGCTGCGCGACGAGCCGCTCGATCTGCGCCAGGCCGTCGAGAGCGCCGTCGAGGCGACGGGACCGCTGCTCGCGGAGCGGAGGATCCATCTCGACCTGCAGCTTCCGGCCGAGCCTCTCGGCGTGCGCGGCGACCCCGCGCGCCTGCAGCAGGTCACGGTGAACTTGCTGTCGAACGCGGCGAACTACTCGCCGCCGGGGTCGCGGGTCGAGCTCAAGCTCGTCGCGCAGAACGGCCAGGCGCTGCTGCGCGTCGTCGACCGCGGCTTCGGCATCGAGGCCGAGATGCTCGACAAGATCTTCGAGCTGTTCGTGCAGGCCGAGCAGCGCATCGATCGTCCGCGCGGCGGTCTCGGCGTCGGGCTGTCGCTTGCGAAGAGCATCGTCGAGATGCACGGCGGCACGATCGATGCGCGCAGCGACGGCCCGAACCTCGGCAGCGAGTTCGTCGTCAAGATCCCGCTCGCGAGCGACGCGCAGTCCGCGCAGCCCGCGCGCATGATGCCGAAGGCGCCGCGCCGGCGCATCGTCCTCGTCGAGGATCAGCACGACTCGCGCGAGATGCTGCGCATGCTGCTCGAGTCGCTCGACCATGTCGTGATCGACGCCGCGGACGGCGCCGCCGCCGTCGAGTTGATCGAGCGCGAGCGGCCCGATGCCGCGCTGATCGATATCGGCCTGCCGACGATGACCGGCTACGAGGTCGCGCAGCGCATCCGCCAGAACAAGGCGCTCGAGAGCGTGATGCTCGTCGCGCTGACCGGCTACGGCGCACCGAGCGACGTCAAGGCCGCGCGCGAGGCCGGGTTCGACGCGCACCTCGTCAAGCCCGCCGAGATCTCGCGGATCCAGGAGGTTCTCGCGAACGTGAAGAGCGATCGCATGACGGACTAAGCGCCGCCGACCTGCAGCGGCACCTTGAGCTCGACGTCGGCACGCGCCGTCGGGTAGTCCGCGCCCGACAGCACGTTACGGATGCAGGTGCCGAGCGGCGTCGCGCTGACGCTCTCGGGCTCGAACCCGACGCTCTTTGCGCGCCCGCTCGCGCCGACCTTGATCACGGCCTTGAACACGCCGGTCGGCAGCGCGTCCTTGTGCTCGTTGATGCACGTCGCGAGCTCGGGCTTCTTCTCGGCGATCGCGGCGTCGTAGGTCGCGGCACGCTTGTGCTGCGGGTGCACCGGAGGCGGCTTGATCATGTCCGCGGCGTCCACCGGCGCGACGGCAACCGCCGCATCGGCCGGAGCGGGCACGACATGCTGCGGCACGTTGTCGGGCGTCGACGTGATGTTGACGACCGCGGGCTGCTGCTTCTGCATCTGCTGCCAGACGAGGAACAGCGCGCCACCGGCGACGGCGAGGAACGCGACCGCCAGCAGCGGCCACAGCATGCCGCGCTTGACCACGACGACCTGGTGCGTCGCACTCTGCAGCCCCGGCGGCAGCGGATTCAGCGGCACGAGCGACCGCTGGCTCGGGTCCGTCTCGCCGCCGAACGGCGGAGGCGTGCCGCCGACCGCGAAGTCGGCCGCCATCCCGGCCTTCGGCGGCAGCGGCTGCGGCACGAATGCGGGCGCGCTGTCGACCTGGGTCTCGACGGGCGGGAAGTCGTCCTCGTCGCCCTCGTCGTCGGCGTGGATCTCCTCGTCCTGCTGCGCGAGCAGGGGCATCGTTGCGCGGCCAACGCCGGTGTGCGCGATCACCTTCGCGACCTGCTGGCTGCGCTTGCCGATCTCGCCGGAGAACTCGTGGCGCACGAAGTCGCTGATCTCGCCCTGCGACCACGGGCGCGCGGGCGAGAGCGCATCGAGCAGCGCGGTGCCGAGCTGGCGCGCGGTCTCGAAGCGCGTGCTCGGATCGCGCTCCAGCGCGTGCATCAGCACGGCGACCAGCGGCTCCGGCAGATCCGGGCGATAGCGCCGGATATCGGGGATCGGCTGCTCCAGCACGGCGCGGAACGTCAGGTAGTCGGTGTTGCGCTGGAAGAGCCGGCGCAGCGCCAGCATCTCGTACAGCACGACGCCGAGCGCGAAGATGTCGACGCGGCGATCGATGCTCGCGCCGCGCAGCTGCTCCGGCGCCATGTACGCGTACTTGCCCTTGACGGTGCCTTCCTGCGTCTGCGTCGAGGCGCCCTTCGCCTTCGCGATGCCGAAGTCGAGCAGCTTCGCGATGCCGCTCTCGGTCAGGAAGATGTTCGACGGCGTGACGTCGCGGTGCACGATGCCGAGGTAGCTGCCGTCGCGATCGCTGAGCTCGTGCGCGTAGTGGAGGCCATCGCACGTCTGCTGGATGACGCCCGCGATCAGGCCGAGCTCGAGCGGCGTGTTCGCCTTCGACGAGCGCCGCAGCATCGGCAGCACGCTGACGCCCTCGAGGTACTCCATCACGATGTAGAGCTGACCGTCGGTCTCGCCGAGCTCGTACACCTGACAGATGTTCGCGTGCGCCATCTTCGCCGCGATGCGCGCCTCCGCGATCAGCATCTGGCGAAAGCGCGCGTCGTCCGCGAGGTGCGGCAGGATCCGCTTGACGACGTACAGCTTCTCGAACCCGGCGGCACCCTCGAGGCGCGCGAGGAAGATCTCGCCCATCCCGCCCGTCGCCAGTCGCGCCAGGAGCTCGTATCTACCCAGGCGCGTTTGGCCAGGACCGACGCCGGGGATTGGCATCCAGCTGGTAACTCTATCATCCCGAGCAGATCACGGCTAGCGTGCCCCCGATGCGCTGCGAGCTTCATTGTCACTCGACGTGCTCCGACGGGACGGAAGCGCCCGCCGTGGTCGGCGAGCGGGCACGTGCGCGCGGCCTCGCCGTCTTCGCGCTGACCGACCACGACACGTGCGCGGGCTCCGACGCGGCCGGCGGCATCCGCGGCGTCGAGATCTCGTGCGACGAAGGCGGCCGTTCGGTCCACCTGCTCGCGTTCGCGCGCGGCGCCGACTTCGCGGCACTCGAGGAGCGGCTCGCGGCCGTGCGCGAGGCGCGTCGCAACCGCATGCGCGTGATGGGCGCCAAGCTCGTGCAGCGCGGGATCCGCATCGATGTCGAGCCGCTGATCGAGGCCGCCGAGCGCGCGGGCCGCACGATCGGCCGCCCCGACCTCGCGCGCGCGATGATCGAGCACGGAGTCGCCACGAGCATGAAGGACGCGTTCAACCGCTTCCTCTACGACGGCGGGCCGATCGATGTCCCGCACCGCGCGCTGACGCTGGCCGATGCGGTCGCACTGGGCCAGGAGGCCAACGCCGCGCTCTCGCTCGCGCACCCGCACCTGTACGACCCGGCGATGCTCCGCGCGCACCGCGGCATCACGGGCGTCGAGGCGTACTACGGCGCCTACGATCCGAAAGAGCGCGCGCGCTGGATCGAGACCGCCGACGAGCTCGGCCTCGTGTGCACGGGCGGCTCGGACTGGCACGGGCCCGACGACGGCTACGATGCCGCCGCGTTCGAGCCCGGCGTCGAGCTGCCCGACGATCGCGCCGAGCAGCTCCTGCGCTGGCTCGGGCGTTAGCCGAGCTGCTTGTTGACGTGGTTCCAGTTCACGAGGTTCCAGAACGCCTCGATGAACTTGGGACGCGCGTTGCGATAGTCGATGTAGTACGCGTGCTCCCACACGTCGAGCGTGAGGACGCACGTCTTGCCCGCGCCGAACGGCGTCTCGGCATTCGACGTCGTCTCGATCGCGACGGAGCCGTCGCCATTCTTGACGAGCCACGCCCAGCCCGAGCCGAACTGCGCGGCGGCCGCGTCGCCGAACTTCTTCTTGAAGTCGGCGAAGTTTCCGAACGCCTTGTCGATCGCGGCCTTCGCGGCGCCCGTCGGCTCACCGCCGGCCTTCGGCGCGAGGCAGTTCCAGAAGAACGAGTGGTTCCAGACCTGCGCGGCGTTGTTGAAGATCTTCTTCTCGCTCGCCTGGCCGTTCGTCGCCTTGACGATCTCCTCGAGCGACATCTTCTCGTACTTCGTGCCGGGCACGAGGTTGTTCAGGTTGTTGACGTACGCCTGATGATGCTTGCCGTAGTGATAGTCGATCGTCTCGGCGGACATCGTGGGGGCGAGGGCGTCCTTGGCCCAGGGAAGCGGAGGAAGCTCGAAAGCCATCGGTGACTCCTTTTGTTCCGCCGGTTCTACCGCGAGACCGGCGTAAAGTAACCCCGTGCTGGCGCATCTCGGCTCGGGCCTCAAGTATCTCGCGACGGCGCGCCGCCAACACGATAGCGATTTGCTAACAGCTCAGCAGCTCGCCGCGCCGCTCCCGCTTCCACCCGGCCTCGAGCTGCGCTGGATCGGCACCGCGGGATTTCGCCTCGCCTACCAGGGCACGGTGCTCTGGATCGATCCGTACGTCACTCGACTCCCGCTGCGCGACCTGGTGCGCCGCCGCGTCGTGCCGAGCAACGAGATCGCGATCGCGCGCGAGGTCGACCGCGCCGACGCCGTCCTCGTCGGGCACACGCACTTCGATCACGCGCTCGACGTCCCCGCGATCGTCCGCGCGACCGGCGCGCGCGCGTTCGGCTCCGCCTCGCTCGATCACCTGATGCGCCTCCACGGTCTTGCCGCGACCGTCGTCGAGCCGCACCGCGACTACGAGGTCGGCCCGTTTCGCTTCCACTTCGTGCCGAGCATTCACTCCAAGCTCCAGCTCGGCCTGGGCATCCCGTACTCCGGCGAGCTCACGTGCGAGCACCTCGACGCGCTCACGCCGCAGGCCTACAAGTGCGGCCAGGTCTGGGGCATCTACCTCGAGGTCGCGGGCACGCGCCTCTATCACCAGGGCTCCGCGGATCTGATCGAAGACGAGATCCGCGACAAGGGCGTCGACCTCTTTCTCTGCGGCATCTCCGGCCGGCGCTTCACGCGCAACTACGTGGACCGCATCGTGCGCGCGCTCGAGCCCCAGGCGATCGTGCCCACGCATTACGACGACTTCTTCCGCCCGCGCAGCGACCACCGCTTCTCGTTCAACGTGAACCTCACGGGCTTCGTCGACGAGGTGCGTTCCGCCTCACGCGACCTGCCCGTCCTCGTGCTCCCCGACTGACGGGCACGACCGGTGCAATTTCTCCGGTCATGCGTTCTCTGATCTTGTTGTCTTCGCTGGTTGCGGTCGCGAGTGCGGACCCTCTCACGCCCACGGTCGAGCCGCGCACGCTGCCCGCGCCCTGCCGCACGGTCGCCGAGGTCCCCTCCGACGCCGCGACGGTCACCGTCCACGTCGACGCGACGATCTCCGCCGCGAGCTGCTCCGCGATGGTGAACCTCCACGCGCTGAAGCTCACCGCCTCGCAGGCCTCCGTCGACGCCGTCGACGCCGCGATCGCGCCCTCGCTCCAGCTGCTCGACGCCGTCATCCAGACCGGCGACATCTCCGCGCAGGTCATCGCGCAGCACGCGATCGGCGACATCTACCAAGGAGCCGCTGTCGCGATGCGCGCGACCGGCCGCGACGGCAACGCGCTCGTCGGTCGCTGGCTGCTCAAGGCCCAGGCCGCCTTCTCCGAGTCCGCTCGCCTCGGCGCGCAGATCCCGGACCGCGTCTCCACGGATCCCGTGCTCGCGTTCGCGGTCAGCGACAGCAAGTTCCAGCTCGCGCCGCGCTAATCTCCGCGCGTGCGGTACTGGCTGATGAAGACCGAGCCCGAGACGTTCTCGATCGACGATCTCGTGCGCCTCGGCCGAGAACCCTGGACCGGCGTGCGCAGCCACTTCGCCAAGCTTCACATGCGCGCGATGACGGTCGGCGACCCCGTCCTCTTCTACCACTCGTCGACGGAGCCGCCCGGCGTCGCCGGCCTCGCCCGCGTCTCGCAGACCGGCGTCGTCGACGAGACCCAGTTCGATCCCCACTCGCAGTACTTCGATCCGAAGAGCACGCGCGACAAGCCGACCTGGGACTGCGTCGAGGTCGAGCTCGTCGAGAAGCTGCCGCGCTACGTGCCGCTCGGCGAGATCCGCGCGACGCCGGAGCTCGCGGACATGCTGCTCTTGCGGCGCGGCATGCGCCTCTCGGTCCAGCCCGTCACGCAGGCCGAGTACGAGCGGATCGTGGCGATGAGTCGCGAGCCGGCCCCCGTGCTGCCCGAGCCCGCGAAGAAGCCGGCCGCCAAGAACCCGGCCGCTGCCAAGAAGCCGACTGCGAAGAAGCCCCCCGCCAAGAAGCC
>CAYUNM010000060.1:0-44354 GCA_964446175.1 uncultured Kofleriaceae bacterium | reverse complement strand
CCGCCAAGAAGCCCGCCGCCAAGAAGCCCGCCGCTGCCAAGGCGGCCGCCGCCGCCAAGAAGCCCGCGAAGCGATGACGCGCGACGAGCTGATCGCCCACGCGCGCGCCCTGCTCGCCGGAGGCCGCGCCGACGATGCGGTCGGCCTGCTCGCCCAGGCCGTCGTCGACGCGCCCGACCCGACCCTCTCCGCGTTCCTAGCGCTCGCGCTCCTCGACGCCGGACACCCCCGCGCGGCCGTCGCGACGCTGCTCGGCGCCGCGCTCGACACCGGTGCGTTCCGCGGCTACGAGACCGTGCTCGGCGAGCACCTGCGCGCGCTCCTCGACGTCGCGTAGCGAGCTACTGGTTCGTGTAGATGAACGTGTCGGCGCCGTCGGTCTGCGTGACGACGACGATCGTGTCGGCCTTCGTCGCCGCGTCGAGGCCCTGCCACGCCTGCACGACCGTGTCCGCCGTCGGGCCGTCGTAGGCGAGCACGCTGAGGATCTGCTTGTCCCACTTGTCGGCGGCGGAGACGTGCGCGCTCGACGCCTGGATGTCCGTCAGCTTGCGCGAGATCAGCATCGTCGCGGTGTCGAGCGGGTACGGCTGGCCGAGCGGGTACGTCTGCGCGCGCGTGACCGACACGCCGATCTTGTGGCCATCGATCGACACTTCGAGGTCGGTGATCTTGCCCGTGCCGTCGTACATGATCTCGGTCTCGGTGTGCAGCAGGTCGGCGCCTTCGCACCGCGCGAGCTGCTCGTACGCAAAGATCTCCGAGAGGCCCGAGCTGCCGCCCGCGTTCGGCGTCGCGGCGAGGCGCTGGCCGCCGGCGGTGAGCAGCGGGCGATCCGCGGGATCCATGTACTCGCGCGCGAACGTGAACGTGTCGCGGACGACCTCGGGCGACGCGCCGGTCAGGTCGCCGACCGCGAGCACGCCGCACATGCCGGAGAGCACGCCGAAGCCCGAGCCCGAGCCGCCGGCATCGCCGGTCGCCGCGTCGGCGGCCGAGTCGCTCGCCGCGTCGCCGGTGACAGGCGCATCGGGCGCCACGCCCTTCGGCGAGGACGAGCAGGCCGGCAGGACGGACGTGCCGAACAGGACGGACGTGCCGAACAGGACGACGGCGAGCGCGCGACGCATGGGGCGGCGACCCTATCCGAGGGCGCGTGCAGTTGGGAAGCACGAAGCTCGCCCCCCAAGGCGTCGCGGCGGGCACGCGGATGGGGGCCGGCGTGTGGGGGCGCGGGGACCCGCGCACACCGGTCTGGATGCGGCGACAGCGCCTACGCGGCCAGCGCGCGGACGCGCGAGAGCAGCGGCGCGGCCATGTCGCGCAGGCGGCGCGGTGCGCGGGCGGCGAGGCGCTCGGTGCGCGCGGCGATCTTCTCGACGACCGCGAATGCGATCGCGGTGAGCAGCGGCTGCGGCTTCGGCGGCGGCGGCAGCTCGACCGGCTCGATCGCCTCGCGGATCGCGCGCAGCATGCCGCCGTGGAACGTGACCGGCTTGGCGCCGGGAGCGGGCAGCGCGAGCATGTCGAGCCGCGACGTGGCGGCGCTGCGCTCCGACGGTGTGGCGCGCGCCATCGCGCGGGCGAGCTGCTCGGCCGCCGCGACGATGTCCTCGCTCGGATCGACCAGGGTCGCCGGGACCGGGCAGTACGGACAGAGCGGATCGGTCGCGAGGTTGTACGCGCGCTGGCACGTCGGGCAGTGCAGATAGGACATGGCCTGGAAGCAGGTTCGGGGCGGCCGAGAGCCCGGGCAAGTTTTCGGGCCGCGCCGCGAACCGGCTGGGAGGGTTGCCGCCTACCGCAGGCTGCTATCACGCGCGAAGGCCGCCCGGCGGGCGCGCCCATCCGGGGAGGCGACAGGCACTTGCGGCCGCGGCCTTCGGCGGGCGCCGGTGGACCGGGGCTTGCTGTGCTGGCGGGCGTGCGCCCCGCGATGCTCGTCCTGCTGGCCGGCTGTCATGGCGCGGTCGTGCCGCGTGCGCCGGTCGGCGAGGGTTGCGAGGCCGGGCGGATCGGCGCGGTCACGATCACCGGTGCGAGCGCGCGCGAGGTCGCGCCGCTGGCGGTGCTCGAGGGCACGCTCGACGATGCGGCGCGAACCGCGCGCACGACGGAGGTCGCGACCGACCTCTTGCACGTGCACGGCTATCCGCGCGCGACGATCCGGGTGACGCGCCGGACGGGCTGTGGCGTCGAGCTGGCGGTCGCGGTCGACAAGGGCCCGCGCTATGCGATCGCCGCGATCGACATCGCGACCGATGCACCGCTGCCGCCGGGCGAGCCGCGCGTCGCGCTCGAGGACGCGCTCGGCAGCGTCAATGCGGTCGGTGGCGCGTACGTCGCCGATCGGATGGAGAAGGCGCTCGCCGCGCTCGTCGATCGGTATCGCGAGGCGGGGTGGCTCGATGCGAGCGCGGATGCGCCGCGGGCGCGGTGGGATCGCGGCGCGCACGCGGTGCGGGTCGCGGTGCGGCTGCATCCCGGCGCGCGGTACCGGATCGGCACGGTGTCGGCGAAGCCGAGCGTGATCGCGGCGCTCGGGCTGCGCGGAGGCGAGTGGTTCGATGCAGACGTGTTGAAGGCGGCGATCGCGCGCGCGCGCCGGCAGCTGGCGCGACGGCTGAACGTGCGGCTGTCGGTGGCGTCGGAGCGCGCCGCGATCGATCTGGAGATCCGATGAGGCCGTGGCTCGTCCTCGCGGTCGCGGCGTGCGGCGGCGGGCCGCGCTACCTCGGTGCGCCGCTGCCGGAGGCGTGCGCCGGCACCGATGCGGAGGCGTGCGCGGGCTGGATGGCGGAGCGCGACCTCGACGCCGGCAACCTCGACGTCTATCCCGATGCGGCGCTGCGGCGCTACGTGCAGGGCATCGCGGATCGGCTCGCGCGCGGCAGCCGGCTCGCGCAGTCGCCGCGTGTCGTGATCAGCGATCATGACGGGACGTACGCGGCGCTCGGCGATCGGATCGTGATCGGCCGGATGGCGATCGAGAAGCTCGGCTCGGAGGCGGAGCTCGCGGCGATCGTCGCGCACGAGCTGGTACACGTCGAAGGGCGGCACGCGACGGTGTCACTGTTCGGACCGGAGGCGGACGAGCGGTGGCTCGCGACGCGCCGCGATGCCGAGGCGATCGCCGACGAGCGCGCGGTGACGCTGCTCGAGCGCGCGGGCTACGCGCCGGCCGCGATGCAGCACGCGCTCGAGGCCGAGCTCGATCCCGAGGATGACGCGAGCGACGACGAGCATCCGCCGCGCGCGCTGCGGCTCGCGCACGTCGAGCAGCTGGCGGGCGGGCGCATCGAAGGCTTCGACGGACGCCGCGAGCTCCTCGATCACGTGCGCGGCATGGTGATCGGGCGCGATACGAGGCTCGGCGTGCGAGACGGAGACGCGTGGGTGATCGCGATGCTCGGGGTGGCGATCGATCTGTCGCCGCGCGATGTCGTGCACGTCGACGGGGATGCGGTCGTCGTGCGGCACGCGAAGTGGTCGCTGACCGCGTACGCGATCGGGGTGGCGTGGGCGCGCGAGCTCGCCGCGACGCTCGACGAGCGCGCCGATACCGAGACGGCGCTCGGGCGCATCACCGTCGGCACGGCACCCGGTTCCGCGCGTTCGGAGGCGCCGCTCGCGCGGCTCGAACAGTCGATCCACGACCTGCTGCCGCAGCCGGCCCCGGGCGCGTGGGTCGTCATCCTCGATCGGCCGCGCGGCGGGCTGGTGCTCGAGCTGTCGCCCGGGACGGATCCGATCGTCCGCGATCGCTGGTTGCAGGGGCTGCGCGCCGCGACGCCCGGCGAGCTCGCGGCCGCCGAGCCGCGTCACCTGCGCGTCGTGCGGGCGCCGCGCGCGGGCACCGTCGCGGAGCTGGTGCAGGCGTGCCCAGACCCGGATGCGGCGGCGGAGCTCGACCGCGCGGATCGCGTGCTCGGCGCCGGCGAACCGATCAAGTGCACCGACCGCTAGGGAACACGACGCGATGGATCGCGCCGCGCTCCGGGCAGACGAGCAGCACGCCGTCCGCGCCGAACGCGACGTGATACTCGAGCAGCTGCCGGCGCGTCGCCGCCGTCTCGACGCTCGGCGCCTCCTCGCCCGTCTTCACCTCGGCGACGAGCAGCTCGCCCTTCGCCTCGACGAGGTAGTCGGCGCGCAGCTCGGTCATCACCGGCTCGCCGTCGACGAGCGGCGCCCAGCACACGCGCGCCTGCCTTTCGACGATCGTGTAGCCCGCCGCCTCGAGCAGCACGACGGCGCCGTCTTCACCTGCTCCCGCGCGGGCCGCCCGTCGCCGCGCCCGCCACGAGCCGCGCCACGCGCGGAGCCGCGCCGCCAGCCACAGCGCGAGCAGCGCTCCCGCGATCGCGGCAACAACGACGAGCTTCACGGGTGGATCGTCGCCCGACCGTCTGACATGGTGCGTGCGTGCAGACCCTCCCTCTTCGCTCCGGCGGCGCGATTCCCCAGATCGGCCTCGGCGTGTGGCAGGCCCCGCCCGACGAGTGCCGCAAGGCGGTCGCGGCGGCCCTGCGCCTCGGCTATCGCCACATCGACACGGCGCGGATCTACGGCAACGATGGCGATGTCGGCGCCGCGATCCGCGACAGCGGCATCCCGCGCGACCAGATCTTCGTCACGACGAAGCTGTGGAATGACGACCAGGGCTACGACTCCGCGCTGCGCGCGTTCGATGCGAGCGCCACGCGGCTCGGCGTCGAGTACGTCGACCTCTACCTCATCCACTGGCCGGTCCCCGGCAAGCGCCTCGACTCGTGGCGCGCGCTCGAGAAGCTGCACGCCGACAAGCGCGCGCGGGCGATCGGCGTCTCGAACTTCATGGTCAAGCACCTCGAGGAGCTGTTCGCCAAGGCGCACGAGAAGCCGGCCGTGAACCAGATCGAGCTGACGCCGTTCTTGCAGCGCCGCGACACCATCGCGCTCTGTCAGCAGGAGAAGATCGTCGTCGAGGCGTACTCGCCGCTGACGCGCGGCAAGCGGCTCGCACACCCCGTGATCACGGCGCTCGCGAAGGATCTCGGCAAATCGCCGGCCCAGGTGCTGCTGCGGTGGGGCGTGGAGAAGGGCGTCGTCGTGCTGCCGAAGAGTGTCCACGAGGCGCGCATCGCCGAGAACGGCGCGATCTTCGACTTCTCGCTCACGCCCGCCCAGCTGGCCCGGCTCGACGCGCTCGAGGAGAACCTCGTGACCGGCTGGGATCCCGCCACGATGGCATAGCGACTGCAATTCTCCGGAGTGTGTGCGCCATGCGTCGTCCTCGCCCCGACTCCCGCGAGGAATTTCCCCGCCTTCGCGGGATTCGTCCCCGTGAGGAGCGTCGTGCCTTCGGCACGCCGGGATCATCCGGGGACTTCGTACGCGTGCGCGGCGCGCGCGAGCACAACCTCAAGGACATCGCGGTCGAGATTCCGCGCGGCGCGTTCGTCGTGTTCACCGGCGTGTCGGGCTCGGGCAAGTCCTCGCTCGCGTTCGGCACGCTCTACGCGGAGGCGCAGCGCCGCTACCTCGAGAGCGTGTCGCCGTACGCGCGCCGCCTCTTCGATCAGATGCCGGTGCCCGAGGTCGACGACATCGAGGGCCTGCCGCCCGCGGTCGCCTTGCAGCAGCAGCGCGGCGCGACCTCGACGCGCAGCTCCGTCGGCACGGTCACCACGCTGTCGAACCTGCTGCGCATGCTGTACTCGCGCGCCGGTACGTATCCGCGCGGCTTGTCGATCCTCTACGCCGACGAGTTCTCGCCGAACACGCCGCAGGGTGCGTGCCCGAGCTGCTCGGGCCTCGGGCGCGTCTACACGGTCACCGAGCAGTCGATGGTGCCGGATCCGACGAAGACGATCCGCGACCGCGCCGTCGCCGCGTGGCCGCTCGCGTGGGGCGGCCAGAACCTGCGCGACATCCTCGTCGCGATGGGCGTCGACGTCGACATCCCGTGGAAGGACCTGCCGAAGAAGACGCGCGACTGGATCCTGTTTACCGACGAGCAGCCGCAGGTCGCGGTCTATGCCGGCCTCACGCCCGAGGAGACGCGCCGCGCGCAGAAGCGCAAGGAAGAGCCCAGCTACACGGGCACGTTCTCGTCGGCGAAGCGCAACCTCTTCTACACGCTCGGCAACACGCAGAGCGCGATGATGAAGCGCCGCGTGCTGCAGTACATGATCGCGAGCGAGTGCGCGACCTGCCACGGCAAGCGCCTCAAGCCCGACGCGCTGCGCGTCACGTTCGCCGGCCTCGACATCGCCGAGCTGTCGCGCCTGCCGCTCAAGCAGCTGCTCGGCGTGCTGCGCCCGTTCACGAAGGACAAGGACAACCTCGTCGCCCAGCGCATCACCGCCGACGCCGTCGCGCGCCTCGAGATCATGCTCGAGCTCGGCCTCGGCTACCTCACGCTCGAGCGCTCGACACCGACACTCTCCCCCGGCGAGCTGCAGCGCCTCCGCCTCGCGACGCAGGTCCGCTCGAACCTGTTCGGCGTCGTCTACGTGCTCGACGAGCCGTCCGCCGGCCTTCACCCCGCCGACACGGAGGCGCTGCTCGCCGCGCTCGACAAGCTCAAGGCGCAGGGCAACTCGCTGTTCGTCGTCGAGCACGAGCTCGACGTGATCCGCCACGCGGACTGGATCGTCGATGTCGGCCCGGCGGCCGGCACGCTCGGCGGCGAGATCCTCTACTCGGGCCCGCTGCCCGGCCTCGCCGAGGTCGCGGCCTCGCGGACGCGCGAGTTCCTCTTCCGCGACGAGCCGCCACCGCCGCACGCACCGCGCGAGCCGCGCGGCCTGCTCACGCTCGAAGGCGTCACGCGCAACAACCTCGATCGCCTCGACGTCGCGTTCCCGCTCGGCGTGCTCACGACCGTCACCGGCGTCTCCGGCTCCGGCAAGTCGACGCTCGTCAGCCAGGCGCTCGTCGATCTCGTCGCGCGCCACCTCGGCCACGAAGACACCACCGCCGACGACGACGCCGGCGACGCCCTCGACGACGAGCCGGCGATCGCGACCGACGGGCGCATCACGGGCGGGCTCGAAGGCATCAAGCGGCTCGTCCGCGTCGATCAGAAGCCGATCGGCCGCACACCGCGCTCGAACCTCGCGACGTACACGGGCCTGTTCGATCACGTCCGCAAGCTGTTCGCCTCGACGAAGCTCGCCCGCGCGCGCCGCTACGACGCCGGTCGCTTCTCGTTCAACGTCGCGAAGGGCCGCTGCGAGAAGTGCGAGGGCGAGGGGTTCGTGTTCGTCGAGATGCTGTTCCTGCCTTCGGTCTACGCGCCCTGCCCCGCCTGCCACGGCGCGCGCTACAACGCGAAGACACTCGAGGTCACGTACAACGACAAGTCGATCGCGGACGTGCTCGCGCTCACCGTCGACGAGGCCTTCGAGTTCTTCATCGAGGAGCCGGCGATCGCGCGCGCGCTCGACACGCTCCGCCACGTCGGCGTCGGCTACCTGCGCCTCGGCCAGCCCGCGACCGAGCTCTCCGGCGGCGAGGCCCAGCGCATCAAGCTCGCGACCGAGCTGCAGCGCGGCGCGCGCGGCGACGCGCTCTACATCCTCGACGAGCCGACCACGGGCCTCCACCCCGCCGACGTCGAGCGCCTCGTCACGCAGCTCGACGCGCTCGTCGACGCCGGCAACACGGTGATCTGCGTCGAGCACGACCTCCGCGTCGTCGCCGCGAGCGACTACGTGATCGACATCGGCCCGGGCGCGGGCGACGAAGGCGGCTGCATCGTCGCGCAGGGCACGCCCGCCGAGGTCGCGCGCGCTCGCGACAGTCGCACCGCGCCGTACCTCGCCCGCTACCTCCGCGGCGACCAAAGCGGCGCCATCACGCGCGGTTGCATGCGCTGCGCCAGCTTGCGCGCGTGTGCCGCGAAATTACGTTGTTCTCATGGATGCGTGGGCGGCTTGAGGGACGCGTATCGCGATGACCTCGAGGCTGCCAAGCTTCGCCTGCGCGATCTCGAACGCGAGCACACGACGCTGCTCGCGCAGAACGCCGCGCTCGCAGCAGCGCCGGTGCGCGCGCCCTCACCGCCTCGCACACGGCGGTCGAGGACGAAGCTGACCACCGGCGAGGTCGTGGTGTACCTCGTGGTGGTCGGCGCATCCATCGCCATCTATCTTGCGGCCGGCGGACCACGTAGCTTCGGCAAGCTGTTTGTCGCGGTCGTCGCGTTGGGGACGCAAGGCCTGATGACGCTGCGCAGGCGCCTAATCGCCGCTGCGCCCCCGGTCGAGCACCAGCTCGCGGCTCCGCCCACCGCCATGCTCTCGGAGGCGGAAGCAAACGAGGTCCGGCTCGCCGCAGCGCTGCAGCGCGAGGCTGACGAGAAGGCGGCGCGCGAGCGCGCGGACCGCGACGAGCGCGAGCTGCGTGCGCTGGCGACGGCGACGGCGACGGCGACGGCGAAGAATGGCGAACGCGATGACCGATGACGATCGCGACGATCGCGACGAGCTCGAGGAGACGCTGCGGCGCGCCGACGAGCTCGAGCAAGCGAACGCGGAGCTCGCCGCGCGCAATACGGCGCTCGTCGCGGGCGGGCCCCCGCCGGTGATCGCGAAGCGCCGTCGCGGTGGGGTCTACGTGCTCGCCGCGACATCCGTCCTCGCCGGGACCGTGCTCGCGATGATCCCCGGCTGCGAGCTGCTTGCGGCCCTGGGATTCATGCTGCCCGTCTTCTGGCTGATCGCCGTGGGCATGGGCCGGATCATGCTGTGGCTCGACGACAAGAACCTGTTGTGACGGCGGTGTGCATCCGGCGCGCCAGCTTGCGCGCGTGCCGCCGAGAATTACGGTGATCTGCGAAGGATGAGGAATGCGTATCGCGACGAGCTCGAAGCTGCGCAAGCACGCGCCGATGCGCTCGACCGCGAGAACCAGATGTTGCGGGCCAAGCTCGCGGACCACGAACCGCGCGTCGTCGTGTCGGGCACCGTCTCGCCGATCACGATTCGTGTGATCGCGCTGTTCACGGCAACGCTCGCCGTGATGGTCGCGCCGCGCTTCCCGACGGGCGGCGTGCTGCTGTTCGCGGCCGCCGCGTTGCTCGCGCTGATAGCGGCGAGCGAGCGCTAGCGCGACTTCCATCGAATCAAGGAGGTTGTGATGAGGGACGCATATCGCGATGACCTCGATGTCGCCGTGCGGCGCGCCGCGGAGCTCGACCGCGCGAACGAGGAGCTGCGCGCGCGCAACGCCGAGCTCGAGGCGCAGCTCGCGCCGAAGAGCGAAGAGGAGCTCGCACGCGCGCGGCTCGAGGCTGCCCGCGCCCGCGAACGCGCGGAGCGGGAGGCGCGCGAGCGTGCACGTCGCGAGGAGGAGCAGCTGCGCGCGTATGCCGCGGCGAACGCGGTCGCGGCGGTCGAGCAGCGTCGAGAAGCGCGCGGCCTCGGCAACGCCGTGACCGACGCGTATCGCGACGACCTCGAAGCCACGCGCCTGCGCGTCCTGGAGCTCGAGCGCGAGCACGCCGCACTCGAGGTGCGCCATGCCGAGCTCGAGGCGCGCAAGGCCGCGCTCGCTGCGCCGGTCGTCAAGCGCGTGGCGAGCAACGACGTGACTGCGGGCGAGTCGAGCGCGTTCGCGGCCACGCTGGCCGGGACTGTCCTCGCTTGCATGCTCGCGGGTGCCTCGGGACTGGCGACCGTCGTCCTCGTCGAATGGGCCGCATTCGCGGCCGGGGGCGCGCTCGCTCTCCGGAGATGGATGCTGCGCCGCAAGCGCTAGCGGCGACGCCGCCGAGGGCGCCGCAGCAACGCGAGCACGACGCACGCACCGCCGGCCGCGGCCGCCCCGCCGCCGCGCGCCTGGCAGCCGCAGCCCGACGAGGCCGGCGGCGGCGCATCGAGCGACTCGACGCGCACCGAGGTGAACGCGAGCATCGCGCCGTCCTCGCCGGTGTTGTCGCCGAGCAGCACGTGCTCGTCGCCGGTGCCCGCGAAGTCGAAGTCGCCGAGCGTGACGTAGCCGGTCGCGCTCGTCTGATCGACGACGACGGTGTCGCTCGCGCCGCCGTGCACCACCGTGTACGCGGCCTGCTTCGACGTGCCGCCCTCGAGGTCGACGTCGACGTGATAGCGGCCGGCGCGCGGCACCTTCACGATCCACTCGCCGAAGTTGGCGGGCGCCGGGTCGGCGCTCGTCTTCGTCCACTCGGGCGCGTCGTGGTGCCAGTAGCGCGGGTCGCCGCCCGCGACGTAGCAGGCGGAGCGCACGGCGATCACGCCGTCGGCGGGGAGCGCCTTGCAGCCGACCGCGTTCCAGAAGTCGGCGCCCATGTCGGAGTAGGCCATCAGCGCGTTGTCGCGGTAGCCGTTCGCGCGCGACGTGCACAGGCTCGACGTCGAGCAGCAGCCGTTGTAGCGGCACGCGAGCAGCGCGGCCCACTGGTTCATCGTCGGGTCGGCGGCGTCGAGCGGCACGCCGTTCATCCACGCGGCTGCGTCGAGCCAGGTCGTCTGGTTCGCGATGTCCTGCTCGACCTTGTCGATCACGAACCACACCGCCTGCGCCGAGTTGCCCTCGATCGTCAGGATGTCGGGGCCGTAGGTCGCGACCGTGTCGGCGTAGGTGCCGGCGTCGAACTGGAACATGCCGAGGCCGCCCTGCATCGCGGAGCACGGGCCGTCGGCGCCGCCGGCGAGGATCGGGTTGCCGTTGCACGACGGCGAGGCGGGGCCCGGGCAGCCGTACGTGACCTCGGAGTTGCAGTGCGCGAGGCCGGTCTCCGAGATCGCGATCCCGGCGAGCAGCGGGCCGTTGTAGACGCCCATCTGCGACGCGGTGTCGCGGATCAGCTGGTAGCGGTCGTGCTTGGTCTGCGTGGACAGGCCCTGGGTCACCGTGCCCGTCGGGCTGGTGCAGGCGGCGAGCAGGGTCAGAGCGACGACGAGGCGCACGGTTCACCGTCGATCGTAACCGAGGTCGGGGCAACTTTAGGCAAGGCGACATGTAAGTGGGGACAAGCGTCCCCTTTCGACCATGCGCACACACTCGTAGAGTGGGCTCCATGAGGGGCCTCGTCGCATTGTTCGCGGTGTCGGTTGTCGGTTGCGCTTCGCACCATCACGGCGGTGGTGACGCCGGCGCGTACTCGTCGATCCGCATCTCGCCCGATCCGTTGCAGCTCACGATCGCGCTCGGCTCGACGAAGACGCAGGACTATCAGGTCTTCGGCACCGACTCGACGGGCGAGCACGAGATCACGGCGAGCTGCGCGCTCTCCGTCTCCGACGGCCAGTTCGGCGCGTTCGCCGGCGCGACGCTGACGGCGCAGGCCCACGGCGGCAAGGCGATGATCGCCGCCGCGTGCGGCTCGTCGACGGGCGCCGCCGAGCTGGTGATCAACCTCACCGGCACCGTGACCGATCCCGGCGCGCCCGCGAACGCCGATCAGCTGTTCGGCTCGGCGACGGCGGGCACCGATCCGTCGCGCACGCCGACGATCCAGTACCCGATCGATCAGGCGGTCGCCCCGCTCAACCTGCCGCCGATCGAGGCGCAGTGGGCCGCGGCGAGCAACGACCTGTTCCACCTGCACCTGCAGTCGACGTTCGCGTCGATCGACGCGTACACGGCGAACCCGCAGCTGACGTTCGCGGCGGGCGACTGGCAGGCGATCGCGGGGACCGCCGCCGGAGACACGCTGACGATCACGGTCGAGGGCCTCGCGCAGGCGAGCCCGGCGACGAAGTACGCGAGCACGCCCGTCGCGTTCCACATGTCGCACGACACGATCGACACCTCGGCGATCTACTGGTGGTCGTCGTCGGCCGGCAGCATCATGACGCAGACGTTCGGGCAGACGTCGCAGCCGAGCCCGGTGATCGCGAACTGCAGCGGCTGCCACTCGCTCTCGCGCGCGGGGTCGCGCATCGGCTACAGCCGGTGCGTCAACAACTCGTGCGGCCCGGAGTACATCGGCTTCATGAAGTACGACGACACGGCGCACGCGTGGCGCGAGGTCGTCAACGCCGACGCGAAGGCGATCCAGGGCACGTACACGACGTTCGCGCCGGTCGGCAACCCGTTCCCCGATGACACGCAATCGGTCGCGATCGTCACGTCGATGAGCGGCACGTTCGGGCTCTACGATCCGGATACCGGCACGCCCGTCGCGTCGAACCTCGCGAGCGTCGCGATCGCGGGCCACTCCGCGACGATGCCGGACTGGTCCTCCGACGGCACGCAGGTCGTGTTCGCGAGCTCCGACCCGAACCAGTCCGTCGATGTCAGCAACAGCTCGATCGCGATGATGTCGTACGCGTACACGGGCGGCGCGCACACGTTCGGCACGCCGAGCGTGCTCGTGCAGCAGCCGATCACCGTCAACAGCCAGAGCTACACGAACCTCTACTTCCCGAGCTTCTCGCCCGACGGGCAGCTGATCGTCTTCAACGCCGCGCGCACGACCTGGCGCAACTTCAGCGACGCGAAGACCGCCGGCCAGCGGCTGATGGTCGTCAAGCCGGGCGGCGGCGCGCCGATCGATCTGCTCGCGCTCAACGGCGGCACCGGCGACCAGGACATCACCTGGCCGCACTGGGCTCCCGGCGCCACGAGCGACTACTACTGGATCGTGTTCTCGAGCGAGCGCGACTACGGCCACGAGGTGACGGCGGCGACCAGCACGGGAACGACGTGCATCCAGAACGGCGTGAAGCAGTGCAAGCAGATCTGGATCGGCGCGATCAGCAAGGCCGCCCTCGCGAGCGGCCAGATCGATCCGAGCTCGCCGCCGGTGTGGCTGCCCGGTCAGGACACGCGCAACGACAACATCAGCCCGTACTGGACCGTCCCTGCCGGCGTGTTCTAGCTAGGGCGCGAACGGGTCGATGCCGCCGCCCTGGTTGCCGTTGCTGTAGCACTGCATCCCGTTGCGGGTCTGCTTGCACTGCCAGCCCGGCGGCACCTTGAAGCCGTTCGGCAGCTGCTGGCTCTGCTGGCTGACCTTCTGCTCGTCGGGGAGCTGGCCGAGCTTCACGCGCAGCGTGTCCTTGTTGCCGTTGCGGTGGACGACCTCGAGCGCGACCTCCGTGCCCGGCTTCGTCATCGCGATCGTGTTGCGCAGGACCTCGCTGCGCGTCATCGGCTGGCCGTTCATGCCGACGATGACGTCACCGGTCTTGAGGTTCGCCCTGCCCGCCGGGCCCGTCGGATCGACGCGACCGACCGCCACGCCGTGCGGCGCGCCGAGCTTCTCCTTCGCGGCGAGCTGCGGGTTGTCCGTCACGATCTCGACGCCCATGTAGCCGCGCGTCACCTTCCCGTCCTTCACGAGCATCTCCATGATCGGGCGCGCCATGTTGCTCGGGATCGCGAAGCCGATGCCCTGCGAGCCGCCGCTGCGCGACGCGATCGCCGTGTTGATGCCGACGAGCTCGCCCTTGAGGTTGACGAGCGCGCCACCCGAGTTGCCCGGGTTGATCGCGGCGTCGGTCTGGATGAAGTCCTCGTACTCCTCGATGCCGACGTTGCCGCGGCCCTTGGCCGAGACGATGCCCATCGAGACGCTCTTGCCGACGCCGAGCCCGTCACCGACCGCGAGCACGATGTCGCCGAGGCGCAGGTTGTTGCTGTCGCCGAACGCGATCGGCTTGAGCGGCGGCACGTTGCCCTTGAGCTGCAGCACGGCGATGTCGGCCTTCGTGTCCTTGCCGATCACCTTCGCGTCGTACTCGCTGCCGTCCTGCAGCGTGACCTTGATGTCCTCGAAGCCATCGACGACGTGCGCGTTCGTCAGGATCCGCCCGCTGGCGGTGACGATCACGCCCGAGCCCTTCCCCATCTTCACCTGCGGCTGGCCGAAGCCGCCGCCGAAGAACATGCTGGCTGGATCGATGTCATCGGCGCTCTCCTCGCCGCGCACGGCGATCTGGACGACCGAGTCGATCACGCGCTCCGAGACATCCGCGATCGTGCCGTCGGTCGGAATCGCGGCCGCGGCGGGCGTCGCTTGAGCCAAGGTCGGCCCCGACCGCAGCGCGGCGCCGGTACCAACCAAGCCGATCGCCGCGAACGCGGCGAGCAGGTGACGTTTTGCGTTCATTGATTCACTCCCAGGACGGTTCGTGGTTACGAACGTTGGACCGGGCAAGTGGTTGCCTGTATTCCTGCGTTAACCCCGCAAGATCAGGCAGGCGAGCACTGCCAAGCGCTAACAGATCTTCCGATCTGAAGCGCTGGCAGGCCCCGGACGTCGAACGCGGATCAGTGCGCGGGCGCGGCAGCGGCGCTGCCGGCGGCCTTCGGCGCGAGGGTGGCCCCAGGCGGATGCGCGGGCGGAGGCGTCGTCGCGGACGGCGCGCCGCCACCGGGACCCGCGTGCGGGCTCGTCGGCTTCTCGACGCCTGGCATCCCCGCGTGCGGGTTCACCGGAGCGGCGCTGCCCATCCCCGCGTGCGGGTTCACCGGAGCGGCGCTGCCCATCCCCGCGTGCGGGTTCACCGGAGCGGCGCTGCCCATCCCCGGCACCGGCGGCGGAGCGCCGTGCGGGTTGAAGCCCGCACCACCGCCCGGCGCGTTGCCGAACGGGTTGCCCTTCGGATCGACCGACTTCACGTCCTCCGGCTTCGCCGTGAACACGGTGTCGATGTCCTGCTCGGCGCGCTGCGCGGTGTCCTTGCGGACGAGCGCCGGCACGCGCGTCTTCTCGGTCACGATGTAGTACTCGGTCTCCGGCTTCGGCGGGTTCGCCGGATCGAGCGTCGCGCCCGGCGGCAGCTCGCCCGGCTTCTCGTACTTGTAGAGCGTGAGCGTGCCGAGGGTCGCGCCGCGCTCCTCCTTGTACGTGAGCTTCAAGACCTGCTTCATGTCGCTGACCTTGAGGTTCGACGCGTACTCGACGGGGCGCAGGTTGTTCGCGTTGTCGATGAAGTTCGCGACCGTCTGGTTCGGCTTCTTCGTGTCGGGCTCGCCCCACGTCTTGACCTCGCCGCCGGTCTCGCCCTGGCCGTGCGTCGTGACGCGGACCGCGGTCTTCGACTTGTCGCCGGCGTTGATCGTGACGGAGCCGATCTTGGCGGCGTCGAAGCCGCGCGGATCGGTCAGGTGCAGCGCCGACTCGCCGATCTCGAGCGACGACAGGAGGTCGCGCGAGAACACGTAGGCGCGCTTGCTCGCCTGATCCTGGACGTACTTGTCGCTGCCGCCGTAGACCGAGCCGCCGACGAGGAACGTCTTCGTCGAGCCGTCCTTGAACGTCACGGCGATCGTCGTCTTCGCGTCGTCGAGCTTGTAGTCCTTCGCCTTCGTCGCGTCGGGGGTGTCGAGGTCGCGCAGCGCGCGCGCCGCGGCGTAGTTCTTGACGAGCTTGTCGCCGGCCTCGCCGAGCGGGAACTCGCGCGTCTTGCGGCTGACCTCTTCCATCTCCGGCGGCTCCGGCTTCTTCGCGGCCGAGCCCGAGCCCGCGCCGCTGCCCGCGGCCGAACCGGCGTGCGCCGAGCCCGCGCCGCTGCCCGCGGCCGAACCGGCCTGCGCGACCGCCGAGCCCGAGCCCGCGCCCGAGCCGGCCGCCGAGCCCGCGCCACTACCCGCGGCCGCCGGCTCTTCCTTCTTCTTCGGGCGGAGCTCGATCGTCGTGTCGGCGCCCCACCAGTAGTCGCCGCGGTTCTCGAGCTTCACGATCTTGCGCTCGGACTTGTACTCGATCGACTTGATGTCGGCCTCGGGCTTGTCCCACAGCACGACGGAGCCGACGTTCGGCTCGATCGTCTTGTCGCGAGTCCACGTGCGATACGCGTACACGAGCATCACGACGAGCAGCACGCCGTGAATGATTGCGCCTCTCATGGCGTCACCTCGACATTCTTCACGCTCTTGCGGCGGCGGGCCCACGTGCCCACGAGGCCGAGCGTCAGTACCAGGATCGGAGCGCCGATGATCGTCAGCATGAACCACACGGCGTCCTGGCTCTTCGTGTGCTGGATCGGCTTGTCGTCCTCGGAGACGACGTCACCGGCGAAGACTTCTTCGCCGCCGAGCCACTTGACGGTGTCGTCGAGCAGCGGACCGGAGACGAGCACGATCGCCGCACGGCCGCCCATGCCCTGAACGAGCGCATCGGCGAACAGGTCGGCATCGGCGAACAGCGCGACGCGATAGCCATCGCGATCCTTGCCTTCCGCGTCCTTGAGCTTGGGGCCCTCGAACGCCTCGGCGATGTTCCAGCGCTGGCGCTTCTCGCTCGCGCCGTCGAACTGGAAGTTGTTGTTGAAGTCGAGCCAGCTCGTGTCCATCGAGCGGATCGTCACCGTCTTCTTCGGACCGACGGCGGAGCCCGACAGCGGCGCGTCTTCCAGCGCGCCCGAGTCGATCAGCACGAGGCCCTTGTCGACCGAGCGCGACAGCGAGGTCGTCGACGCGTGCGCCGAGAACTGCGTCGTGATCGCGAACCGGCGATCCGACGGATTCCCGCGCTGCGGCAGGTACGCCTGGTCGTCGGTGAGATCGCCCGGGTTGAACTTCACGCCGAGCTTGCCCTCGAGGTCGCCGAGCGACGGCTCCGCCTGCGGATCCATCGCGATCATCAGGCGGCCGCCCTTGTCGAGGTAGCGCGAGAGCGCGGCCCACTCGGCCGGCTGCAGCGGCACCGTCGGCGCGAGCATGATGACGATCGTCGCGTCATCCGGCACGTCCTTCGCGAGGTCGATGAGGCCGAGGTCCTTGACCTCGTAGTTGAGCTCGCCGAGGCGCTTCTTGAAGACGCTCGTGCGGCGCTCCGGCACCTTGCCCTTGAGCTCGGGCGGAACGCTCTCCGGATCGCTGATCTCGCCGTGGCCCGTCATCACGTAGGCCTTGCGCTTCTCGCGGACGAGCTTCATCAGCGCCTGGTTGACCTCGCGGTCGAAGTTGCGCAGCTTGCTCGCGCCGGTGCGCGCCTTCTTGATGTCGGTGTCGACGTCGATCGTCTGCGACTTCTCCTTGTCGCCCGTGCCGCGCACGAGGACGATCACGCCGTCCTTCGTGACCTTGTACTTGCCGGCGAGCTCGGCGTCGCGGAAGCGGTCGTGCTCCTCGATCGACATGTGGCCGGCCGCCGACGCGAGGTTCTCGAAGTAGCCGCGGACCTGGTCCTTCACCTCGTTCGGATCGGGGAAGAACAGCAGCACGCGGATCGGATCCTGCGCGGCCTGGACGATGTGCTTCGTCGAGTCACCGGGCGCGCTCGTCTTGAAGTACGAGACGTCCTTCTGGTGGTTGCGCTCCGAGGCGACCTGGCAGGTCACCATCAGGAACGCGGCCGCGAGCGCGACCGTGAGCCCCGACCAGCCGATCTCGCGGACGCGGCGGTACTCGACGCCCTCGTCGCTACCGCCCTTGATGTCGAACGCCGTGCGCAGCGGGATGCCGAGCGACATCTCGATCATGAACATCGGCACGAGCGACGCGAGCATGATCAGCGCCCACAGGACCGTGAGCACGGTCGTGAACTTCGCGGCGCCCTTCTCGGTCATCGTGAAGTGGCCCATGCCCCACTTCGTCGTGAAGAGGTAGAGCAGCAGCGCGACGAGCACGCCGACCTGACACAGCAGCAGCGTGCGCTCGACGTTCTTGCGCGCGCCGCGGGTGGCGCCGAACGTCCACGCGCGGATGCCGGTGATGCCGACGATCGCGAGCACGCCGAGGCCGGTCATGACGAGGCGCACGCCGGGCAGGTGCCCGAAGATGCGCTCGCCGAGCAGCATGAACAGGAGGCCAACGCCGAACACCAGCGAGGCCCACCACGGGGAAGCGGTTCTCATTGCCATCGCTTCGACTCCAAGGTCTTCACCGCGAGCAGCAGGAAGAAGTAGATGGTCGCGAGATAGAAGACGACGTCCTTCAGGTTCAGGATCCCGCGCATGAAGCTGTTCTGGAAACGAACCCACCAGATGTCGACCTGCTCGAGCACGTCGCGCACCGGCGAATCGAGGCGCGTCGCGAGCTGATAGACGTTGCCGAGGATCACCATCAGCGCGGCCGCGACGAGCAGCGCGATCAGCTGATAGCGCGTGAGCGCGGAGGCGAAGATGCCGACGGCGAGACCGGTCGCTCCGAGCAGGAACAGGCCGAGATAGCCGACGAGGATCTGCGCACCCGAGATCTTGCCGTTGACCTTGATGAGCAGCGGCATGTACAGCGAGAGCAGCAGGAACAGCGCGAGGAACGTCAGCGCGGCGAGGAACTTGCCGAGCACGATCTCGGTGTCGCGCACCGGCGACGTCGTCAGCAGCACCATCGAGTGGTTCTGCCGCTCCTCGGCGAGCAGGCGGAACGACAGCAGCACGCCGGCGGTCGCCGCGAACATCGAGGAGAAGTTGAAGTACGTCTCGAGCACGACAGCCGAGAGCTGCTCGCCGCGCATCGCGAACGCCTGGAACAGGATGCCGTCGACGAGCAGCAGCACCGCGATGATCACCCAGCCGATGGGCGACCGCAGGTAGCTGCCGAGCTCGCGGCGGAAGATGATGCTAGTTGCTCGCATCGGCACCTCCGACGAGTCGAATGAACGTGTTCTCGAGCTCGCTGCGCGAGTAGTCGAGCTTCAAGAGGTCGAGCTTGGCCTCGACGACCGCGCGCGAGACCTCGGCGCGGCAGTCCTTGTTCGTCGACAGCGCGAACGAGAGACCGCCGCCCTGCTCGTACGGCTCGGCGACCTTCGTGACGCCATCGACGGCGCCGAGGACCTTCATCATCGCCGCCTTCTCGGTGCCGCGCACGGTGACCGTGATCGCGCGGATGTCGCCCTTGTGCGACGCGAGCTCGGACTCCGTGCCCTTGCCGAGCAGCTCGCCCTTGCCGAGCACGAGCAGCCGATCACACGTCTGGCTGATCTCGGTCAGGATGTGACTCGAGATCAGGACCGTGTGGTTCTGCTTGAGATCGTGGATGAGGTTGCGCATCTCGACGATCTGCACGGGGTCGAGGCCGCGCGTCGGCTCGTCGAGGATGAGGAACTTCGGCTGGTGGATGATCGCCTGCGCCACACCGACGCGCTGGCGATAGCCGTGGCTGAGCGTGCCGATGAAGTCGGTCGAGACGTCCGTCAGGTCGGTGACCTCGAGGACCTCGCTCATCCGCTTCTTGACCTGCGTGCCGCTCATGCCGCGCAGCTCGCCCGCGAACTTGAGGTAGTCGACGACGCTCATGTCCGTGTACAGCGGCGGGTTCTCCGGCAGGAACCCGATGCGCTTGCGCACTTCATGCGGGTCCGCGACCGCGTCCACGCCGCCGACCTCGACCGTGCCGCCGCTCGGCCGCAGATCGCACGCGAGGATGCGCAGTGCGGTCGTCTTGCCGGCGCCGTTGAGGCCGAGGAAGCCGACCGTTTCACCCGGGTTGATTTCGAACGACACCGGCCCGAGCGCCCGTTTGCCGCCGTAGAATTTCGAGACGTTGGTTGCGCGAATCATTCCGTGACCTCGCGACGCGATCTTCCAGATACGGAAAATCGCTGGGCTTTGGTATGCGCGATGGAAGCTGGTGTCAAGCGGACCGCCGAACCGCTGTCGGACCCCGCAATATTTCCGTTAATGCATCATGAAGAATCGTTACTTAGAGTGCAGTGGGCATGGCAGCTGCACATCCTCTCCCCATGACGACGCTCCGTCTGGTGGCTGCGTGCGCGATCGCGCTCGCCGGCTGCTACACGCAAACGCCCGTGCCGCAGTATCCCGAGCAGGAAGAAGTCTCGGGTCCGCCGGGCGGCGGCATGGATCAACCGACGTACGCGCAGTACGAATCCGATAGCCAGCCGTCGGAAAGCCAGGCGCCGCCGCAAGCTTACGGCGACCCGGGCTACGCGCCCGAACAGAGCGCCGACGCAGCGGCGCCCGTCGAGCCCGAGCCGTCCGCGGATCCGCAGGACCCGGGCTACACGATGGGCCCCGTCACCGACGGCGAGATCGACAGCACACTCAACAACTACGGCGACTGGGTTCAGGATCCGGACTACGGCCGCGTGTGGCGTCCGTACGCCACGGTCGTGGGCGTGGATTTCACACCCTACGAGACGTGCGGCCAGTGGCTCTGGACCGACTGGGGCTGGTCGTACTCGTGCGATTGGGACTGGGGCTGGCTGCCGTTCCACTACGGCCGCTGGAGCTGGTTCGACGACGGCGGCTACTGGGGCTGGGTCCCCGGCTACGAGTGGGGACCGGGCTGGGTCGAGTGGCGCAACGGCGGCGGCTACGTCGGCTGGCGTCCGCTCGGACCGACGTTCCACGATCACCGCGGCCAGCATCAGGGCCCCGAGTTCCACGATCACCGCACCGGCGCGCACGACTCGCAGTGGCGCTTCGTCTCGCAGCGCGACTTCGGCAACGGCCACATCCGCGGCCACCTCTATCGCGATCTCGCGGAAGGCCTGCGCGTCACGCAGCCGGTCGTGCGCCCCGGCATTCGCGGCACCACGCAGCCGGTTCGCATCGCGAGCACGATGCGCGCACGCATGGACAACGCGGTCTGGCGGCAGGCGCACGCGCCGGCCGGCGGATGGCGGCAGCCCAATGGCGTGCAGCAGCAGCAGGGCTGGCGCGGCCCCGTGCGACCGCAGCAAGGCTTCCAGCAGCAGCAGGGATGGCGGCACCCACCGCAGCAGCAAGGATGGCGGCAACCCGTGACGGTGCCGCGCCCGCAGTGGCAGCAGCAGCAGGGCTGGCGTCAGCCGCCGCAGCAGCAGGGCTGGCGTCAGCCGCCGCGCACGTGGACGACGCCGCAGACGCAGCAGCCCGCGTGGAACGCGCCGCGCGCGACGCAGCCGGGCTGGACCTCGCGCCCGACGTACAACCCGCGCCCCGCGTACAACCCGCCTCCGTATCGCCCGGCGCCGACGTGGAATGCGCCGAGCAGCGGCTGGTCGCGGCCGAGCGCGCCGAGCGCGCCGAGCAGTGGCTGGTCGCGGCCGGCCCCGCCGAGCAGCAGCTGGTCGCGGCCGAGCGGCGGATTCAGTGCGCCGTCGCATAGCTCGGGCGGCTGGAGCGCGCCGTCGCATAGCTCGGGCGGTTGGAGCGCGCCGTCGCACAGCTCGGGCGGCTCGTCGTTCGGCGGTGGCGGCCGTTCGTTCGGCGGCGGTGCTCACTCGGGCGGCGGCGGCGGTCGTCACCGCTAGCAGATCGGCTACGCTGACCGCGTGAAAACGCTGGCGCTCGTCTGTACCGCGGCGATGTCGCTGGTCGCCGCGTGCAGCGGTGCGCCGGCCGCGCGCGGACCGGAGGCGCCGGTCGAGATCGTCGATCCGGGCGCGAAGCCGCTCGTCGACGCGTGGGCGCAGGCGATCGGCGGTCGCGAGCGCATCGGCAGGCTCGGCGCGATCCACGTGCGCGGCGCGTACACGAAAGGCGGCATCGCGGGGACGATCGATCTGTGGGAGACCGCGCGCGGCGAGCGCCGCGAGGAGCTCACGCTCGGCTTCCTCCACGAGGTGCGCGTGTTCGACGGCACGCGCGGCTGGCTCGTCGATCGCAACGGCGAGGTGCGCGATCTCGACGGCTTCGAGCTCGACGATCAGCGCGCGCTCGCGTTCCGCGACGTCGTGCCGTGGTTCCTCGCCGAGCAGCGGCGCGGCGCGATCGCGATGGCGAAGAACCGCGTGCTGCTCTCGGCCGATGGAGGGCATCGCCCCGAGATCGTCCGCTTCGATGCCGAGCATCGCCCGGTCGAGATCCTCCGCCGCGACGGCGAGAAGCTGCGCTCGACGAAGCTCGACGGCTGGCGCGACCTCGCGGGCGTCGCGATGCCGACGCATTTCTACGAGGACAACGGCGATCCGAACGACGCCGTCGACCTGCGCATCACGAGCATCGAGCGCGGCACGCCGCCCGCGTTCGCGCGACCTCCCGATCGCGCGCCCGACATGGCCGGCACCGCGAGCGTGCCGATCGATCTCGCGTTCGACGGGCTCGTGTTCGTCGACGTGACGGTCAACGGCGTGCCGATGGCGTTCGTCCTCGATACGGGTGCCGAATCCACCGTGCTCAACGCGTCGCGCCTGCCCGCGCTCGGGCTGCACGCGACCGGTACGTTCGCGGCCGGCGCCGGTGGCGGCGACGTCACGGTCGGCTACGTCCCGCACGTCACGTACGCCGTCGGCGGCGCGGTCATCCGCGATCAGATCGTCTCCGCGATCGATCTCGACGCCCTCGAGAAGCCGCTCGGCCGCAAGCTCGACGGCATCCTCGGCTACGACTTCCTGTCGCGCTTCGTCGTCGAGCTCGACTATCCGCACGAGCAGCTGCGGCTGCGCGACCGCGCGACGTACCGGCACGGCCCCGGCACGCCGCTGCCGATCACGATCGAGGACTCGACGCCGTTCGTCGACGCGCAGATCGAGCTGCCGAAGAGGAAGCCGCTCACCGGTCACTTCACGCTCGACACGGGCTGTCTGTGCGAGGTCGAGGTCAGCTCGCCCTTCACCGACCAGCACGAGCTGCTGCTCGCCGTGCCCGACGCGCGCAACGCGGGCTTCTCCGCCGGCGCGGGCGGCGAGACGCACCAGGTGTCGGCGACGATCACCGCGCTCACGATCGGCGGGAAGCGGATCGACAAGCCGGTCGCCGACTTCTCGCGCGACAAGACCGGCGCGACCGCCGACCCGGAATCCGCGGGCCTGATCGGATCGGTCGTGTGGCGGCGCTTCGTGCTCGTGCTCGACTACAAGCACAAGCAGGTATGGCTCGACTCGCCCTAGCGCTCGCGCTGCTGACGCTCGTCTGCATCGCGGTCGTCGACGCGCCACTCGCGCGCTGGCTCGCGACGCGCGACACGCACCCGCACGCGTGGGAAGAGGCCGTGCACGTGCTCGAGTACGCGATCGGCCTCGAGCCATGGAAGTGGCTCGGGGTGTGCGTGCTCGTCGGTGGCTCGCTCGCAGCGCTCGCGCTGCGCCGCGATGTCGTGCCGTGGCTCGCGGTCACGCTGTCGCACCTGCTCGCGCGCAACCTGATGTTCTGGGGCAAGGCGCTGAGCGGCCGGCTGCGCCCGAGCGAGTGGCACGGCGGCCCGCAGTGGCTGATGGGCGGATCGTCGTTCCCGTCGGGACACGTCGTGCTGTTCGCGAGCATCGCGCTGCCGCTCGCGATCGTGTACCCGCGGCTGCGCTGGCTCGTGGCCGTGCCGGTGTTCGCCGCGGTCGCGCGCGTGATGGCGCACGCGCACTTCGCGTCCGATGTCATCGGCGGCTTCGCGCTGTGCACGGCCGTCGCGGCGTGGTCGGTCGCGCTGGCTAGGCGACTGCAGCGGCGAGGTGCCGCACGATGAGCGGGTGCAGCTCGAGGCGCGGCTTGTACGTCGCGAGCAGGCCCGCGACCGACGCGAGCACGCGGCCGAGCAACACGAACGAGCGCGGGATCACGAGCCCGCCGAGCTGACGTGCCTGCGAGATCTGCGTCGACATCGCGGCCTGCCAGTCGACATCGGCGGTGTTCGCGCCGGGGCGCAGCGTCGTGATGATCGCGGCCGTGAGATCGACGAGCTGATCGGGATCGTCGGCCTGGAAGCCGAGCGTCTCGAGCTCGACCGCGGCCGCCTTCGTGTTGCCGCCCGCGATCGCGAGGACGAGCCGCGCGTACGCGGCGCGATCCGCCTTGCCGAGCTCGAGCATGCAGCCGAAGTCGAGCAGCGCGAGGCGGCCGTCCTCGGTGACCATGAAGTTGCCGGGGTGCGGATCGGCGTGGACCTGGCCGCGCGCGAGGATCTGCTCTGCGACCTCGTTGACGAGCTCGCCCAGGAGCCGGTCGCGCGCCGGCTGCGTGGCCTGCTCGAGCCACGTGGTGAGCCGCTCGCCCGCGATGCGCGTCATCACGAGCACGCGCTTCGTCACGTGCAGCGGCTCGGGCACGACCGCGGAGCCGCGATACGCGCGCAGCGCCTTGGCCTCGTGCTCGTAGTCGAGCTCCTCGGAGAGCGCGCGGCCGAGCTCGGCGGAGAGCGTCTGCAGGTCGAGGCCCGGCAGCTCGCCGAGCGCGCCGGCGACCGCGCGCAGCGCCGCGATATCGGCGGCGATCACGTCGTCGATGCCGGGGACCTGGACCTTGACGACGACGGGCGTGCCGTCGGCGAGCGTCGCGGCGTGGACCTGCGCGAGCGAGGCGGCCGCGATCGGCGTCTCGTCGAAGCTCGCGAGCAGGCCGGGGAGCTCCTCGTCGATGCGCGCGCGGATCAGCGCGGCCTCGATCGGCGGGACCTCGTCCTGCAGCGTGCGCAGCTCGTTCGCCCACACGGCGCCGATCAGATCGGGCCGGGTCGACGCGAGCTGGCCGAGCTTCGCGATGCCGCCGCGCAGCTCCGCGGCGTGCGCGGCCACGCGGCGCGCGAGATCGCGGTGATCTTCCTCGCGCAGCGACGGATCGCCAGTGCGCGCGGCCTGTGCGAGCCGCAGCCAGCGCCAGCGCGCGACCACCGCGGCGGCGGCCTGCGCGAGCGACATCACGCGCGGCGTCGCGCGCGAGATCGTCTGCGCCTGCTCGCGCACCTGCGCGACGAAGGCCTGTGCGCTGCGCGCGACCGCTCTCGCCTCCTCGCGCGTCTCCTCGGCGAACGCCTGCGCATCCTTCGCGACCGCATCCGCTTCCGCGCGCGACGCATCGGCGAACCCGCGCGCGCTGCGCGCGACCATGCCGGCATCGCGTGCGAGGTCGAGTGCCATCGCGTCGATGCGCTGGCCGACGCGCTTCATCATCTCGAGGATCTCGGTCATACGTCTTGTCCTTCCGTGCAGGTGGAGCAGACGATCGGGCCGACAGCGCCGCGCTCGGTCATCCCGATCGACGCCGGCTTGCCCTTCGCCAGGATCGCGTTGCACTGCGCGCACACCGCGTTCTTCGCGAGCGTGATCGACTGCCAGCCGATCACGTCGTCGGTCGCGAGCGGCGGCTTCTCGCCACGTGCGGCGCGCGCGATCGCGTGGCTGTCCGCGACGACATCGCCGACGAGCCCGAACGCGTGGCCGAGCACGTTGCGCACGAGGTTGGACACGCTCATCCCCAGCTCCTGCGCGCGCTCGCGCAGGTGCACCTCGAGCGACTCGGGCACGCGCGTGTGGATCACGCGCTCCTTCTTCTCGGGGTCGTCGGGCGGTGGGGGCTTGCGTGTCACCTTGTGACACAGCGTGTATCACGTCGTGACACAAGTCAAGTGGTAGAAGAAAGGGCATGGATGTCATCGAGGCCATTGGCAACACGCCCCTCATCGAGCTGAAGCACGTCAGCAAGGGCCTGCCGAACCCGGTGTTCATCAAGTGCGAGCACCTGAACCCCGGCGGCAGCGTCAAGGACCGCACGGCGCGCGCGATCATCCTCGATGCCGAGGCGCGCGGCGTGCTCACGCCCGGCTCGGGTCAGACGATCATCGAGGGCACCGCCGGCAACACCGGCATGGGCTTCGCGCTGATCGCGAGCGCGCGCGGCTACCGCTGCATCTGCGTGATCCCCGAGCGCGTCTCGGTCGACAAGCGTGTCGCGCTCCGCCAGCTCGGCAGCGAGGTCTACATCGCGAAGGCGGCGGGCATCAAATCGCCCGATAACTTCCGCAACGTCGCGGCGCGCCTCGCCGAGGAGAACGGCTGGTTCGCGACGAACCAGTTCCACAACCCGGCGAACCTCGACGCGCACTACGGCGGCAAGCAGTTCTCCGGGACGGGCACCGAGATCTTCGACCAGATGAAGGGCGACATCGCCGCGTTCGTCGCGGCCGCCGGCACCGGCGGCACGATCACGGGCGTCGGGCGCCGCCTCAAGGAGCGCGTTCCAGGCGTGAAGATCGTGCTCGCCGATCCGATCGGCTCGAGCCTCGGCGAGTGGGTCAACACCGGCACGCTCGGGCCCGACGGCCCGTACACCGTCGAGGGCATCGGCTCGGCGAGCCTGCCGAGCAACCTGCACCGCGAGCCGCTCGACTGGGCGGAGAAGGTCGCCGACGCCGACGCCTACGCGATGGTCGAGCGCCTCGGCAAGGAAGAGGGCCTGACGGTCGGCGGGTCGACGGGCGTCAACGTCGTCGCCGCGCTGCGCGTCGCCGCACGCCCCGACATCAAGGGCCCGGTCGTGACGATCGCCGCCGACCTCTGGGACCGCTACCGCTCGACGCCGTGGATGAAGGCGTGGGAGGAGCGCGAGGCGAAGGCCGTCGTCTTCATGCAGCCGTACAAGCCTTCGTGAGGAGAGCGAGCAAAGCGAGCGGGGTGTTGGGGTTGGGTGGGCTTGCATCACGGGCCGAGCGGAGCGAGGACCCGGGATGAAGAAGTGGGGTCTACTCGCGCTGCGCGTCGTCGCGATCGCGGCGATCGCGATCTGGCTGTTCATCTTCCTGCGTGACTTCGAGTGGAAGAAGCTCGGCAAGGCGATCGAGCACGCGCGCGTGTGGCCGCTTGCCCTCGCCGCCGCGCTCAACTTCGTGTGCCTGTGGGGCAAGGCGGCGTGCTGGCACGTCGTGCTCGCGCCGCGCTACCTCGTCTCGACGACCGCGCTGTTCCGTTACACGATCGCGGCGTTCGCGGCGAGCGTGATCGCGCCGGCGCGCGCGGGCGAGCTGATCCGCGTCTGGGTGCTCAAGAACCGCCACGGCGTGCCGGTGACCGACTGCGCGGCGGTCGCCGTCACCGAGAAGCTACTCGACGGCCTGACGATGATGATGCTCGTCGCGCCGGTGCCGTGGATCGTGCCGGGGCTGCCGTCGTGGGTCGGCCGCGCGATGTTCATCTGCGGCGCGATCGCGGTCGTGATCTTCGCCGCGGTGTGGATCGCGGTCGGCAAGATTTCGCCGGGCGGCGGCGCGAACTGGTTCACGCGCTTCATCAGCGGCATGCACGTCGTGCGCTCGCCGAAGCGGCTCGTGCTCGCGGCGGCCGCGCTGATGCTGACCTGGCTCGCTGACCTCGCGATGATCAACCTCGTGCTCTACGCCGTCGGCATCCACCTGCCGATCGGCGCCGGCCTGCTCGTGCTGTTCACGCTCAACCTGACGATCGCCGTGCCCTCGACGCCCGGCCAGGTCGGCGCGCTCGAGGCCGGCGTGCTCGCCGCGACACGCCTCCTGCACATCGACGACGCGCAGGCGTTCGCGTTCGCCCTGCTCTATCACGTGCTCCAGATCCTGCCGCTGCTCGTCGTCGCGCTCCTCACGGAAGGCCGGCTGATGTTCATGAGGCCGAGCGAGGCGGAAGCTACGCAAATGGAGCAATGACGCGCGGCTTGCATCTCCCTCGATGCATGAAGCTCCTACCCATCACCCTGACCGCCGCGCTGGCCGGGTGTGGGGCGCACCGGACGACGTCTCCTCCTCCGCCGCTCAGGCCGCCCCACCCCGTGCTCGGCACGAGCTACCACGCCGCAACGGACGCGACGATCACCGGCGAGACCGCGCCGCCCGCCGCCGCACGCAAGCTGCTCGACGCGACGAACGAGCTCGTTGCCGCGCAACCGAAGGCTTCGCACGCCGCGCTGGTCGAGGCGCTCGACCGCCTCGCCGATGCGCTCGTCGTCGTCGCGCCGGATCAGCCGAAGGCCGATCTGCGCGTGCGCGAGGCCGTCGATCAGCTGCGCATCTCGAGCGAGCACGCGACGACGCACGCCGCGCTCGTCCGCACTGCGCTGCAGGCCGCCGCGCGCGCGCTGCGAACAGCACCGATCCCCGGCGGCTTCGACGAGACGTCGATTCGCTCGCTGCGGCTGCGCGAAGCCGCAGATGCGGTCGAGAACGCCGCCGCCACCCTCGATCCAGACCGCCCGCTGCTCGATCAGTACGCGACGGTCCGGATCGCGCTCCGGGAATCGACACGCGCGGTCTACGCGGCGCTCGGCCGCCCGGAGCCCGCGATCGGCGTCCACGTCACCGCGAGCCGCTAGCTCAGCGACGGCGCCGAGGCTGCCCGTACTCCGCGAACCGCGCCCTGACGTTCTGCAGCTCGCGCGCGTCGAGCACGTGCGGCGTGCCGAGCTGACACGCGTGCCAGTACTGGTTCGCGAGCGTCTCGATCTCGGCCGCGACGCGCAGCGCTTCCTTCAGGCTCGCCCCGAGCGCGACCATGCCGTGGTTGGCCATCAGGCACGCGTTCCCCCCGCGCAGCGCACCGACGACGTTCGCGGCCAGCTCCGCGCTGCCGAACGTCGCGTACTCCGCGCACGGCACCTCGTCGGTGTTCGCGAGCACGATCGCGTAGTGCACGGCCGGCAGCGGCTGGCGCAGCATCGACAGCGCCGTGCAGTACAGCGAGTGCGTGTGCACGATCGCGCCGACATCGCTGCGCGCGGCGAGGATGTCGCGGTGCAGGCGCCACTCGCTCGTCGGGGTGCGCTGGCCGCCGCGCACGGCGCCATCGTCGGCGAGCTGGACCATGTCGTCGGCATGCAGCTCGTCGTACGCCATCCCGCTCGGCGTGACGAGCAGGCCGCGCTCGCTCCGCACGCTGACGTTGCCCGACATCCCGGGCGTGAGCCCGAGCGCCGACATGCGCTTCGCGGTCGCGACGAGCTCGTTGCGCAGCGCGAGCGTCATACCTTCGCGACGACCCCGCGCTCGGTGATGTACCCCGTGACGAGGCGCGCCGGCGTGACATCGAAGGCCGGGTTCGCCACCTGCGCTTCCGTGATGCGGACGCGCGCGGGCTTCCCGTCGACGAGGCCGGCGATCGCGCGCACCTCGTCGGCACTGCGCTCCTCGATCTCGACCGAATCGCTCGCCGCGTCGAAGCTCGACGCCGGCATCGCGACGTAGAACGGGACGTCGTTATCGCGCGCGGCGAGCGCCTTCAGGTACGTGCCGATCTTGTTCGCCACATCACCCGTGCGCAGCACGCGATCCGTTCCGACGATGCACAGGTCCACGCGCCCGTGCTGCATCAGGTGCCCGCCCGCATTGTCCGCGATCACGGTGTGCGGCACGCCGTGCTGCGCGAGCTCCCACGCGGTGAGCAGGCCCTGGTTGCGCGGGCGCGTCTCGTCGACCCACACGTGCACGCGCATGCCCGCCTCGTGCGCGGCATAGATCGGCGCGAGCGCCGTTCCCCAGTCCACCGTCGCGAGCCAGCCCGCGTTGCAGTGCGTGAGCACGTTGATGCCATCGCGCATGAGCGGCAGCCCCGCCTGCCCGATCGCCTTGCACGCCGCGACATCCTCGTCGCAGATCGCCTGCGCCTCGGCCTCCGCATCGCGCGCGCGCCGCATCCGCTCGAGTGCCCACCGGAGATTGACCGCCGTCGGGCGCGTCGCGGCGAGCACCTCGCACGCATGATCGAGCGCGTGCCCTTCGCGGAGCGCGAGCGCCACGCCCCACGCTGCCGTCGCCCCGATCAGCGGCGCGCCTCGCACGTGCATCTCGCGAATCGTGCGCGCGACCTCCTCCAGCGTCTCGAGCCGCAGCCACGCGACCTCGAACGGCAGCCGTGCCTGATCCAGCACGATGACGCCATCGCCATCGCGCTCGATCGTCCTGCGCCAGCGACCGTCGACCTTCATGCCTTGTTGCGCAACACGCGCCCGGCGACCGCATCGAGGTTGTCGACGAGCTCGGGATCACGAGCCGCCGGCGCGGTCAGGATCGCGTGCTCGAGCGCGCGGTCACACCCGCGAGCACACGCGCCCTCGCCGATCCGCGGGATCACATCGACCAGCAGCCTGCGCGCATTCCCCGCGTTCGCGTTCATCACGCGGATCACGTCCGCCACCTCGACGTGGTCGTGATCGGGATGCCAGCAGTCGAAGTCCGTGACCATGGCGACGGTCGCATAACACAGCTCCGCCTCCCGGGCGAGCTTGGCCTCCGGCATGTTCGTCATCCCGATCACGTCCGCCCCCCAGCTGCGATGCAGCTCGCTCTCCGCCATCGTCGAGAACTGCGGGCCCTCCATCACGACATACGTCCCGCCCCGCTGGTGCGGCAGCCCCAACGCCTCCGCGCTCTCGACCAGATGGTCGACGAGCCGCAAGCACGTCGGATGTCCCATCGACACGTGCGCGACCAACCCCTTCCCGAAAAACGTCTTCGGCCCGCGCAGCGTCCGATCGATGAACTGATCGACAAGAACAAACGTCCCTGGCGGCAGCTCCGGCTTCAGCGACCCGACCGCGCTCACGCTGATCACGCACGTCGCCCCCGCCCGCTTCAGCGCATCGACATTCGCCCGAAAATTGATCTCGTGAGGCGGAATCCGGTGCCCGCGCCCGTGCCTCGGAAGAAACACGACCTGCCGCGTCCCCAGCCGCCCGAACAGCAACTCGTCACTCGGCTGCCCGAAGGGCGACCCGACATGACGCCAGTGACGATCCGTCAAGCCCTCGATGTCGTACAGGCCGGTACCGCCGACGATCCCGATCATGCCCGCGGGTGTATCATGGCCGCGTGAAGGTGTTCCTGAGCTACGCGCTCGCCGTCGGTGGCTTCGGCCTCGCCATCTACGCCGTCATCGCGACGCTCAAGATCAACCTCACCTACCCGGGCGCCCGCCTCGCGATGCTCAACGCGCTCCGCACGTCCGTCCAGCACGCCGACTTCCTCTGCCGCAGCGTGCCCGGCACGTTCTTCGACGCCATCGGCGCCGCGATCAAGCTCGGCTATCAAGCCGGCACGACCGACCTCAACATCCTCGGCCAGACGACCAAGCCCGGCTTCGACGCGACGATCACCATGCTCGCGCTCAGGTGGAAGTCCCTCTTCGGCCACGCCAAAAAAGCCACCGCCCTCACGATCGGCGGCGCCGCGCTCGCGATCTCGCAGCACGCGAACCCCGCGCTCCACATCATCCTCGCCATCCTCGCCCTCGGCGCCGCGATCTGGATCTTCATCGCCAAGCTCGACACCGAACGCTCGATCCTGCGCGCCCGCGCCGAGCTGCTGCCGGAGCTCGACCGCGCGTTCGCCGAAGGTCGCGTCGCCCCGAAGGCCGGCTAAGGCCAGCGACGGCCAGCGATGGCCGGCGAAGGCCCGGGGAGTGTGGCGGGCGATGGCCGGCGAAGGCCCGGGGGTGTGGCGGGCGAAGGCCGGCGAAAGCCCCGGGTGTGTAGCCGGCGAAGGCCGGGCATGTAGCCGGCGAAGGCCGGGCGTGTAGCCGGCGAAGGCCGGGCGTGTAGCCGGCGAAGGCCGGGCGTGTAGCCGGCGAAGGCCGGGCGTGTGGCTGGCGAAGGCCCAGGGGTATGGGCGCCGCCAGTTTCGCCGCGCCATGGACGCGGGCGCAAGCAACTCCCCCGCGCGCGCCACCGCGCACGACGCTCGAGCGCGCGCCCCTTCGAGGAGCTAGAAGACAAACCAGAGCAGAGGAAGGTCGTGATCATCGATCTCCGAGCGTCGATGACAATCAATTACAACTATTATCGGCGAAATTAGTTGTGGGTGAAGTACCATCTCTTCATGGCTCGCCCGCGCAAGCGCCACGTCCAGCAGTCGCTGTACTTCGGCGCCAAGAACGGCCAGCGCCGCGGCGCTCCGAACCGACGCAAGCGCCGCCGCCGGCCGGGCGTGAAGCTCGGCCGTCCGCCCAAGGGCCTGCGCTCGAGCGAGCGCCACGAGGTGCGGCCCGAGCTGCGCGCGAACCAACCGGTGCACGTCACGCTGCGCGCGTCGGACGAGCTCGCGCGCATGCGCACGCGCGACGTCTACGATGCGGTTCGCTGGGCCACGATCGCGATCGCAGAGCGCTCGAGCTGTCGCATCGTTCACCTGAGCATCCAGCACAATCACGTGCACCTGCTTGTCGAGGCCGACGACAAGATGGCGCTCGCGCGTGGCATGCAGGCGTTCCAGATCAGCGCCGCGCGCCGCATCAATGTCGCGATCTCGAACGGCCGCTCGAAGGATGCTGGATGGTGGGAGTCGAACACGCGCCGGCCCTCGTCCGCTGCGCAGGTCCCGGCGAGCGCACGACTCGAGCGCGTCGCACGCTGGTGGAACGCGAGGACGAGGCGCTGGGTCGCCGGGCGTCGCAAGGGCGCCGTGTTTCCCGACCGCTATCACGAGGAGATCATCACGACGCCGCGCCAGGCGCGGAACGCGCTCTGCTACGTGCTGAACAACTGGCGCAAGCACCGCGAGGACCAGCGCGGCGATGCCGCCGGCTGGCGCATCGATCCGTTCTCGTCCGCGTGGGCGTTCGGCGGCTGGATGGAGCGCGGCGACTCGCCGTTCGCGTGGAAGACGCGCGAGACCTACGCACCGATGCTGACGGCCTATCCGCAGACGTGGTTACTGCGCGAGGGTTGGCGGCGCGGTGGCGGCGCGGTCAGCGTGAACGAGGTGCCTGGGGCCCGCGCGGCGCGGAATTGACGCCGCGTTCGCGCGTCGTACTTCGCCGGGGCTGGTTCGCGGGTCGGTTCGCGGGGTCGGTTCGCGGGGCTGGTTCGCGGGTCGGTTCGCGGGGCCGGTTCGCGGGGGTGGTTCGCGGGGTCTCGCGCTTGTGGGCGTGCGCCCATGAGGCAATCGCGGCCGCGGTCGGATCCGAATGACATCTGCTCGCGGCAGCTGGCGGAGCGTGCAGCTGTCGGTTAGCGCGCGCGCGCGTGAAGCCGCTCTTCTCTGCTCTTCTCGAAAACGAAGTCTTCTCTTCGAGGTGAGACCGCTCGAGGGTCGGGCGCTGTCGAGCTTGTGAGCGGCGCGCTCGACGCGTGCGCGGCCGTCGCGCGGGCCGCCGTGGCGCGGCCGGTCACAAATCGACCAGCGCCGCCTCATGCTCTGCAGAACGCTCGCTCGAGCTCGAGATCGTCGCCCACGCCGCGGGCAGCGACCAGTCGTCTCGCGTTGCGACGAAACGAACGTTCGGCTTGCATGCCCTCGCGATCGGCCACACGCTCCTCTTGTGAGCACGTTTGCGTGTCCGTGTTGCTGGTACCCAACGCTCTCGGAGGAGCCGCCCGGGACCTTCGAGATCTGCGAGGTGTGCGGCTGGGAAGACGACAACGTGCAGTTCCACAAGCCGACGTATCGCGGCGGCGCGAACGAGATGTCGCTGCTCGAGGCACGCGAGAGCTTTGCTGCCATCGGAGCGTCGTCGCGGGAACGAGCGGCGCGTGTACGGCCGGCGACGTCAGACGAGCAGCGAGGTCGACGCGTGCCTAGCGGCTAGCGACGCACACGCGAGACTCGGTTCGCAACGCGCTCGCGACTCGCGTCTCGCGCCGAGCTCGCGCGGCTAGTTCGCGAGGCGCTCGCGCAGCGCGGTGCGCTGGGCGGCCGTGAACGGCAGCGGGGCGTCGGCGAGCGCCGCGTGCATCGCGATCTCCAGCTCCTTGAGCAGCGGGCCTTGGGCCGCGAGGTGGAAGACCGTCCAGGCGGCGAGGTTGCGGCGGCGCGAGTCGGCTCCGCGGAGCCAGGAGATCAGGCGGGCGGCCGGGATGCCGCGCTCGCTGGCGACGCTGCCGGCGATCGAGGTGCGGATGCGGCCGCGGTCGACCGCGCGGACGAGGACGTCGTCGGCGCGCGGGTCGGCCATCGCCGCGAGGCCGAGAGCGGCGCCTTCGTGGGCGCGCTGCGGGAGGCGGTCGTCGTCGATGATCGCGGCGAGGTCGTCGAGCGCGTCCGGGCCGCGCATGCGGACGAGCGCGGGGCCGGCGTACGACTCGGCGAGCGAGCCGGGCGCGAGGTGGAGGATGTCGAGGGCGGTCGCGTAGCCGTCGGGGTGGCCGATCGCTTCGAGAAGGGCGGCGGCGCACCAGGGCTCGCACTGGCCGTGCTCGTAGGCGTGGACGACGGCGGCGGCGCACGTGGCGTCGGGGGCGTAGGTCTTGAGCTCGAGGAGCGCGAGCTTCCACTCGACGCTCGGTTCACCGCGCGCTCCGGCGAGCACGGTCTGAACGAGTGCGAGCTGCGACCCCGACATCGCGGCGCATCCTACTACCGCGGTGTGAGAATCGATCGCGCGAAACGCGGTTCGGTTGTCGCTTCGTTCGCGCGGTGCGTTAGCGCGCGTACGTCGATCAGTCGCGTTGATAGCGGCGGCCGCTCGGCGGGCGCGCCGCATCCGGATGATCGAGCTTGTCGAGGCGTTCTTCCCAGTCGGCGAGGTGGCCGGCCGTGATCCAGAAGCCGCTCACCGCGACGAGCGCCGTGATCGCGAGGGAGATCCCGCCCGCGGCGCGGTTGACGACGAGCAGGACGAACGAGAGCGCGAGCGCGGCGAGCAGGCCGATGCGGAGCTTGCGCTGCGTGGCGCGGGTGCCGGCGATCCAGCGCTCGAGCTCGTCGCGGCGGTCCATACGTAGAGTGTACCGCCGGCGCGGCGGCAGACCAGCTGGCTACGGGCGCCACCAGCCTTCGCGCTCGACGAGGTCGAAGACCTCCTTGAGGATCGCGAGGCCGTTCATCGCGGTGGCTTCGTCCGTCGTCAGCGGCGGCTGGATGCGGAAGTGAGCGGAGTAGCTCATCGTCATCAGGCCGCGGCGGACGCACTCGTTGAAGATGCGCTCGGTGATCTTGCGCGGGAGCTCGGCCTTCGTCTTCTTGTCGCTGACCAGCTCGACGCGCATGAACATGCCCGAGCCGCTGACGTAGCCGACGAACGGATAGCGATCGACCCAGGTCTCGAGCTCCGCGAGCATCAGCGCACCGACGCGCGCCGAGTTCTCGACCAGCTTCTCTTCCTCGATGATCTTGAGCGACGCCGCGCCCGCGGCCGCCGCGAGCGCGTTGCCGCCGTAGGAGGACGACGAGCCGGAGGCGTTCGACCACGGCTTCGCGCGCGAGATCTCGTCGGTCGTGGCGAGCGCGGAGAGCGGGAAGCCGCCGCCGACGGCCTTGCCGATCGTGACGATGTCGGGGATGACGCCCGTGTGGTGGATGCCCCACCACGCGCCCGTGCGGCCGAGGCCCGTGATCATCTCGTCGGCGATGAACAGCGCGCCGATCTCCTGCGCGATCGACTTCATCGCGGGCAGGAACTCTTTCGGCGGCGTGATGTTGCCGGCGGTGCCCTGCATCGGCTCGATGATCATCGCGGCCACCGAGCCGGCCGTCGCGACCTTCAAATATTTACGCGCGACATCTGCGCACGCGACGCCGCAGCTCGGATACGACTGGTTCAGCGGGCAGCGATAGCAGTCCGCGTACGGCACCTGGTGCGAACCGGGGACCATCGGGCCGAGCTTGTCCTTGAACGTCGAGCCCATCAGCGAGAGCGCGCCCATCGTCTTGCCGTGGAAGCCGCCCCAGCAGCTGACGAACTCGTACTTTCCCGTGTGGGACTTTGCCAGTCGGAGTGCGCTCTCGACTGCCTCTGCGCCGCCCGAGTACAGCTGCAAACGATGCACGCCGTTTGCGGGAGCGTGCCGCGAGAAGCGCTCGAGCAGCTCGACGCGCGCCTCGCTCGTGAACGTGCCGGCGGAGGCCTTCGCGACCTGCTGCTGGATCGCGGAGACCCACGTCGGATGCGAGTGACCGAGCGCGGCGACAGCGATGCCGCCGATGAAGTCGAGGAACACGTTGCCGTCGACGTCCGTGACCGCCGTGCCCTCCGCATGATCGACAACCACGCCCGACATCAATGCGTAGCCCTGGGCGCCGGGAGCGAGATGGGCATCCTCCCGAGCACGGATCGCCTGGCTCTTCGGGCCGGGGATCGCGGTCTTGATCACGCGGTTCTGATTCGCGGGTTGCGGCATGGAAGCCTCATCTCTTACCGCAACCGGGGGGCGATTGTCCGGCAACGTTCGGTTCGGGTCAGTTTGACTCTCGACAGGGCGCCAGATACGCGATACTGCACAGCCTTACCCGTCCGGCCTACCGCATGATCTTCGCAGTCCTAGGCACGCGCCCGGAAGTCGTCAAGATGGCGCCGGTCATCGCCGCGCTCCACAAGCGCAACATCCCGGTCCGGATTGTCGGCACCGGCCAGCACTACAACTGGAAGATGATGGGCAGCTTCCTGGAGACGTTCGGTCTCCGGGTCGATCACCAGCTCACGCTCGAGCGCCGCGACCTGATGGGCAGCTTCGTCGAGATCGTGGCGGGGCTCGGCCAGCTCTTCACGGAGCACAAGCCGAACATGGTGCTCGCGCAGGGCGACACGACGACCGTCATGGCCGCCGCGATCGCCGCGCGCAAGACAGGCTCGGCTTTCGGTCACGTCGAGGCGGGTCTGCGCGCGTTCTCGCGCGAGCTGCCGGAAGAAGAGCACCGGATCTGCGCCGACGCGCTCGCCGATCTGCTCTTCGCGCCCACGCGCATCGCCGTCGAGAACCTCACGCGCGAGCAGGTCAACGGCAAGGTCATCCTGACCGGCAACACCGTGCTCGACGCGCTGCGCGCCCACCCGCCGCACGTGCCGGCCGAGCGCGAGGGCGTGCTCGTCACGCTGCACCGCCAGGAGACGGTCGACGATCCCGCGAAGCTCGCGCAGGTCCTCGCCGCGCTCGATCGCATCAGCCGCGAGATCCCGGTCCTGTGGCCCGTGCACCCGCGCACCGTCGCGAAGGTCGCCGAGGCGGGCCTCGTGTTCCCGCCGTGCATCGAGGTCTGCGAGCCGCTCGGCCACACCGAGTTCCTCGGCAAGATCGCGAGCAGCAAGCTCGTGATCAGCGACTCGGGCGGCGTGCAGGAAGAGGCTGCCATCCTGGGAACGCCGGTTGTTACGGTTCGCAACAATACCGAGCGACCGGAGACGATCGCGGAAGGCGTCGGCCTGCTCGCGGGGACCGACAAGACCGCGATCCTTGCCGCGATCGACCGCATCCTGACGGAATGGGACACGTTTGCGCGTCCCTCGCCGCACCTGTACGGAGATGGCCGTGCAGGCGAGAAGATCGCAAGCGCGTGTGCCGAGTGGCTGGCCGCACAAGTTTCGCCGGCCGCTCTTCTCCGCACGGCAACCTGAGCTAGGCTTCCGCTCGTGAAGATCTGCATGGTCGTCCCGTACGACCTCGCCGAAGAAGGCGGGGTCAAGCGCCATGCGATGCAGCTCGCCGCGACGCTTCGCACGCTCGGCGACGAGGTCGATGTCATCGGCCCCTACTCCGGCCGCGGCCCCGGCCTGCCGGAGCACACGTACGGGTTCCCGGGCGTCATCAACATCCCGGCGAACGGCAGCGATAACTACCTCGGCATCTTCGTCCGCCCGTGGCGCGTGTGGCGCCACATGAAGAAGAAGAAGTACGACGTGCTGCACGTCCACGAGCCGCTGCAGCCGTCGATCAACTACTACGCGCTGTGGACCGTCGGTCGCCAGGCGGCGCGCGTCGGCACGTTCCACGGCTTCATGGAGACCGAGAGCACGAAGCTCCGGCTCGCGCGCAAGTTCTGGGGCTCGATCGCGTTCCCGTCGTACGACCGCGGCATCGCGGTGTCGCCGGCCGCCGAGGAGTACGCGCGCGTCGCGTTCAAGAAGCAGCTCGCGATCATCCCGAACGGCATCCGCCCCGAGCTGTATCGCGCCGGCGCCGCGCCGACGAAAGGTCCGCTCAAGCTGCTGTTCGTCGGCCACTGGCGCGACTCGCGCAAGGGCCTGCCGGTCCTGCTCGACGCGTGCAAGGCGCTGCGCGAGCGCGGCGTGCAGTTCACGCTCGATATCGTCGGCGAAGGCAGCCATGGCGCACGCGTCGAGATGCCGGGCATCACCTATCACGGTCCGATCAACGGCGAAGGCAAGCTCGCGGAGATGTACGCGGCGTGCGACGTGTTCGTCGCGCCGTCGCTCGGCGGCGAGTCGTTCGGCATCGTGCTGCTCGAGGCGATGGCCGCCGCGCGTCCGATCGTGTGCTCGGATATCGCCGGCTACCGCTTCGCCGTCGGGGAAGGCCCCGGCTCGGGTGCGCGGCTCGTCGCGCCGGGCGATGCGGCCGGTCTCGTTCGCGAGATCGAGGCGCTCGCCACGGCCACGGAGATGCGTGCCGAGATGGGCGCCGCGAATCACAAGCGCGTGCGCCAGTTCGGCTGGGACCACCTGGTCGCTCAGGTCCGCGAGCAGTACGTCGCGGCGCTCGCGCAGCGCGGTCGCACCGTCGACGGCGCCGAGAATCCAACCGTCGCGGCGGTATGAACGGGCCGGCCGCCGTGCGCTCCAACGCCGTCGCCCGCGCGTTGACGAAGCTGGCACTGCGCCACACCGCGCTCGTGCTCACGCTCGGCATCGCGATCGCGGTCGCCGGCATCGTGCTCGCGACGCGGCTCTCCCTGCAGACGGATCTCTCCGAGCTGCTGCCGGCCGATGCGCCGAGCGTCGTGGCGCTGCACGATCTCAACAAGCGCGTCGGCGGCACGGGCCAGGTCACGATCGCGGTCGAGTCGCCGAGCGGCCCCGCGGCGCTGCGAGCCTACGTGCCCAAGCTCGCGGAGGCGCTGAAGCAAGGCCTCGGCAACGACCTGCTCTTGCTCAAGTACTCGCGCAACGACGTCGTCGACTACTTCCGCAAGTACGCCGCGTACTACGTCAAGCTCGAGGATCTCGAGAAGTGGTCGCACGATCTCTCGGTCGCGCTGTCGAAGCAGAACCCGGCGTACATCGAGCTCGGCGATGACGAGGGCGATCCGCTGCAGGCGCTCGCGCACGAGGTCCGCGCCGCGCGCGACAAGGAGCTGAAGCCGCGCAACCAGGCCGACGACGAGTCCGGCCTCTACATGACCGAGAACGGTCACCTCTCCGCGATCTTCGTCCGCCCCGCCTCGAACTCGCTCAACCTCGGCGGCTCGGAAGGCATGATGCGCAAGATCCGGGAGATCGTCGCCTCGACGAGTCCCGAGCAGGCCGGCGTGCACGTGCTCGGCTACACCGGCTCGATCCCGCTCGCGCTCACCGAGGTCGAGGCGATCAAGCACGACATCGTGTCGACGGCGATCATCGTGCTGCTCGGCGTCGGGCTCGTCGTCGGCCTCTACTTCCGCGGCATCCGCGAGCTCGCGCTGATGTCGGGTGCCGTCCTCGTCGGAGCGGCGGTCGCGCTCGGCTTCGCGCAGCTGTGGATCGGCCACGTCAACGCGCAGACCGCGTTCCTCGGCGCGATCATCGTCGGCACCGGCATCAACTACGGCATCATCTTCCTCGATCGCTACCGCCAGGCTCGCGTGCGCGTCGAGGGCCTCGAGCACGCGCTCGAAGCGGCGTGCGCCGAGTCGATGAAGCCGACCGGCATCGCCGCGCTCGCGACCGCGATCAGCTTCGGCGTGCTCGCCGCGGGCAAGGTCGAGTCGTTCCACCAGTTCGGCTGGATCGGCGGCATCGGCATCCTCACGTGCTGGATCGCGACCTACACGATCGTGCCCGCCGCGATCGTGCTGTTCGATCGCAACCACACGCCGCGGCCCTCGTCGGGCTACGCGCCGATCGCGCGCGCGTTCCGCTGGCTCGGCCACGCCTGCGAGCGCGCCCCGCGCCTGATCGCGCTCGCGACCACGCTGCTCGTGCTCGGCGCCGGCGTGCTCGCGCTGTCCGCGCGCCACCGCATCATCGAGACCGACCTGCGCAAGCTCGGCACGAAGTCCGCCGCGTCGTCGGGCATCGAGAAGCTCGACAACCGCCTGCGCATCATGGACGACCAGTCCTCCTCGCCCGCCGTGATCGCGACGAAGTCGCGGGAGGACGCCGCCGCCGTCTGCGACCAGCTCACCGCGCGCGCCGAGACCGATCTCAAGGGCCTGATGTGGCAGTGCCACTCGATCGCCGACTTCTACCCGCGCGACATGGATCGCCGCGGCCCGCTGATCGCGAAGCTCCGCCACGACCTCGACGCCGTCGACGAGTCCGACGTCGATCCGAAGGACCGCAAGGACTTCGAGGAGCTCCGCCGCGCGCTCGCGCAGCCGTTGCCGACCGATGCCGACCTCCCGCCCACGCTCTCCTCCTACTTCGTCGAGCGCGACGGCACGATCGGCAACCTCGCGTTCGTCGGGCCGCGCAACGAGCACATCGAGGACAACCTCTACAAGTTCACCGACGCGATCCGCGAGATCCACCTCGCGAACGGCAAGACGATTCACTCGAGCGGCGAGCTCGTCGTGTTCGCCGACGTCCTGCGCGCGATGCGGCGCGACGCCACCTACCTCACGATCGCGGCCGCTTTGCTCGTCCTGCTCGCGCTCGCCGGCATCACGCTGCACTTCGGCTCGTTCCTGCGCGTCGGCTGGGCGCTGATCGCGGGCGTCGTCGTGATGGCAGGCGTCGGAGTGCTGCTCCACCAGAAGCTCAACTTCTTCAACTTCGTCGCGCTGCCGACCACGTTCGGCATCGGCATCGACTACGCGATCAACATCGAGGAACGCATCCGCCAGCGCGGGCGCGCCTACCTCGCCGACGCGCTCGCCGAGTCCGGCCCCGCCGTCGTGCTCGCGTCGCTGACGTCGATCATCGGCTACGCCTCGCTCATCCCCGCCGACTCACAAGCGCTGTCATCGTTCGGCGTGCTGGCAATGATCGGCGAGATCACGTGTGTGATCGTCGCGATCCTCGTCGTTCCGGCCCTCTGGGCCCTTCGCCGTCGGTAGCCGGGTACCCTTTCGGGTACTCGACGAGGTCGGCGGTGTGATGCGAGTCAAGTCGGATGGCACGCGTCAACGATCCGGTATCGGCTGGGGTCATCCTGCGCTCGCTGCCCCGCGCGTTCGATGACCTGCCGCTGTGGGCGCAGCTGAACATCACGTACCGCTGCAACCTCGACTGCGCGTATTGCAGCGAGTACGACAACTCGAAGGGGCACGTCCCGCTCGCCGAGCTCGTGGCGCGGCTCGAGAAGGTCAAGCAGCTCGGCGCGCTCCACGCGGATCTGATCGGCGGCGAGCCGCTGCTCCACCCCGAGCTCGAGTCGATCATGCGTCAGGCGGTCGCCCTCGGCATGACGACCGGCATGACGACCAACGGCTTCTTGCTCACCGACGACAGCTTGCGCCGGTTGATCGACGCGGGCATGGGGCGGATCCAGATCTCCGTCGACGCGCTCCGCCCCAAGCCGGGGATCCCCAAGTCGCTCAAGACGCTCCGCAAGAAGCTCGAGCTGGTCGCGAGCTACCCGATCTGGTTTCGCGTCAACACGGTGATCTGCGACGAGACGATCGACGAGGTCGAGGAGGTCGCGAAGACGTGCTGGGACCTCGGCATCGCCATCAACTTCTCCGTCGTCCACGATCGCGGGCGCCTGAACAACCTCGACCCGCGCTTCCTCGAGCGCGTGCGCTGGCTCAAGGATCACAAGCAAGCCGGCCAGCCGATCTCGACGCCGTTCTACCTGATCGACTACTACGAGCGCGCACTCGAGGGCCGTCCGATGGAGTGGACGTGCCAGGCCGGCAGCAAGTGCTTCTACGTCTCGGCCGAGGGCCACTTCCAGCTCTGCTATCACGTGCCGTCGACGCTGCCGCTGATGGACGTCACGCGCGACCATCTCGCGAAGAATCGCGGCAAGAAGGGGTGCGAGTCGCAGTGCGGCGTCGACTGCGTCGTTCACACGTCGCTGCCGTTCTCGAACCGCACGGACCTGATCAAGCTCGAGGTCAAGCGGCGAGCGAGCCAGCTCCTGCCGGTGCTGCGTTGAGGCCTTCCGATGGAGCTGTGGCGGTCAGGTGCGGAGAGGGTACGGAAGCTGACGGCGGCGGCGAGCTTCGTCGACGCGGCAGCCGTGGTCTGCGAGAGCGCGCGGTGCGTGGGGCTCCACGGCGCGATCGTCGTGCTGCACAGCGCGAGCGGCCCGCCCGGGCTCGCCGTCGATAGCCTGCTCGACGTCAGCGACGAACAGCGGCTCGCGACGCTTGGCGTCGACAACTGGCGCGACAACCCGGTCTTCGCCGTGCTGCGCAAGCGTCCGGGCGTGTTCACGCTGACCAAGGCCGAGCGCCACCTGTTCGTCGTCCCGCTGATCGGGCCGCGCGGCTGGTTCGGTACGACCGTGTTCGCCGCGCCATGGCCGCTGGAGATCGAGCTGGAGCGCGAGCTGTCGATGCTCGTCACGCAGCTCAGCGTGTGGTGCACCGATCGCGGGATCGGCGTGCTCCCCGAGCTGCCGGGTCCGCGCCTGGCACCGCGCCAGTATCAGATCGCGCAGCTCGCCGCGACCGGCCGCACGAACGCCGAGATCGCGGATGCGCTCGGCATCTCGGTCAACACCGTCAAGGTGCGTCTCAAGCAGGTCTTCGACCGCCTCGCGGTCAACAACCGCATCGAGCTCGCCAACGTGCTGCGCCGGCTCGCGCCGCTCGACGGCTTCCCCGACGGCATCACGCGCGCGGCGTCGATACGCGTGACGAGGCCACCGGCCGCGACAGCAGCGATCGCGCGTGGCTCCGCAGGTGACCCGCGAGGTGAACCGCGACGCCGGCGCCGCTGACGGCGAGCACGCGCCCACGGCGAGCGAGCGCGAACGCCGTCGCCGCAGCGGCCGGGCTGCCGAGCGCGGTCAGCATGTAGACGGCGGCCCCCTCCACGACACCGAGGCCTTGCGGCATGACGAAGCCGACGAACCCCGCCGCGTTCAGCGCGCCGTCGACGACGAGCACCGACGACACGTCGACAGGCGCCGCGATGCACGCGAGCAGCAGCGCGGTCTCGAACGTCTGCAGCACGCGCGTCGCGAGCGACCACGCGACGATCGAGGCGACCGGCACCCGCTCGCTGGCGTGCGGCGCTGCTTGCGTCCACCGCGACGCGAAGCCACCGAGCTTCGCCGGCACGCGGCCGGCCGCGACGGCGAGCATCGCGAGGCCCGCCGGACCTGCGATCGCCGCGTAGGTCCAGAGCGCACCGCTGATCGCGTGCGGGATGGCAAGGCGTGGCAATCCGACGGCGATGCCGGCCGCGGAGAACACGAGGCCCACCGCGTTGTCGAACAGCCGGTCGCGCACGAGCGCGGTGACCGCCTGGTCGACGGGCAGCCATGCCGCGAGGCGTCGCAGCTTGTACGGCTCGCCCGCCACGCCGGCAGCCGGCACGAGCGCGTTGTAGCCGTCGCCGATCGCGCGCACCCCGACGAGGACGCGCCAGGGCACCCGGCGCACCAGAACGCGCTCCAGCGTCGCTGTACGCGTCGCCAGCCACGCGGCCGCGATGCAGGGCGCGAGCAGCGCCGCGGGCCCCATCGCGACGCAGGCTGCCGCGATCCGCCCCATCGGCTGCCGCGTCACGACGAGCACGAACAGCGCGACCGCCGCCACGAACCACCCACCGACGATCCACTTGCGCACGATGACGCACGACACCACACGCGATCGCGCGCGCACAGTACCCAGCGGGGTACCCGCGTCGCGCGCAGCTGTCGAATTCACCGCCCCCGGCGACAGAAGCTCGTCGATGCGTTCGATCTTCACCGCACGGCTGCCGGCGCTTGCCTGGTTTGACAACTCGACCTCTACGAATTCCGCTGGCTCGCGAAGTGAACTGCACTGTCGCCCATGACGCATGGGGAGCCGTCGCCGGGAGAGAGACTCGCGCTCGCAGAGCGCCTCGACGACGCGGTGCGCGTGGTCCGCGAAGCCCTCTCGCGCATCGGGATCCCCGAGTGCGAGGTGCTGTTCGAGATGATCTCGGTGACCGACACGAACCGCATCGCCCTGCCGGTCCTCGGCCCCGGCGGCTGGTTCGCGACGCTCGTGTGCAGCACCGACCACGCGGTCACACCAGACCTCGAGCGCGAGGTCGCGCTGCTCGCGACGTACCTGTCGGTCTGGTGTACCGAGCACGGCATCGCGCGCTCCGCCCCCCAGCTGCAGCTCACCCCGCGCCAGCTCGAGATCGCGCAGCTCGCCGCGCGCGGCGACACGAACGCGGAGATCGCGGCGCACCTCGGCATCTCGATCAACACGGTCAAGGTTCGTCTCAAGCAGGTCTTCGAGCGCCTCGACGTGTGCAACCGCACCGAGCTCGCGGGCGTTCTGCTGAGCGCGACGAGAGAGAGTTGATGACCTCGAAACATTCCTGGTAGCGCGAGCGCACTCTCCTCGGCGCTCGACGTCTCGTGGGCGCACGCCACGTGATCGAAACGTGGCCGAAAGTACAGGTCGGGGCAGCTTGGCTCGCGCGTCGCATCTCGCGCGGTCATGCGCGCTGCAGCAGCCGTCGTGCTCTTGATGGTCGGATGCGGAGTCGACGAGTCAGGGGCGCCTACCGAGACCGCGGTAGCGCCCGCGACGACGTACGACTGCATGACGGTCAGCGCTGGCCAGGGCTTCCAGTCGATCCCGATCGTGAATGCCACCGTCCTCGATACGGTCTCGTACACGATCACGACCGATACGGCGCCGATCGATGCTGTCGTCGGGCTCTCGGCCGGGGCGCCGACCGCATTCTCGAGCTTCGCGATCTCGGCGCGCCTCGCACCGAGCGGTCAGGTCGACGCCCGCGACGGCGACACCTACCGCGCGTCTGCGTCGTATGCGTACTCGGCGAGCTGGCCGATGCAGTTCCGCATCGTTGCAGACCTGACCTCGCACACGTACGCGCTCGAAGACGCCAGCGGCGACAACGTCGCCGG
>CAYUNM010000059.1:0-52093 GCA_964446175.1 uncultured Kofleriaceae bacterium | reverse complement strand
GCACGCGGCGGCACGTCTCGCCCGTGCGGCGCCAGCCGGTGATCAGCACGAGCGCGGCGGCCGCGCGGCGGTTCGCGAGCAGGCCCGGGACGATCGCGGCGAGCGAGCCGAGCGCGGCGATGCGGCCCGGCCAGATGTCGACACCGCCGAAGAACGCGCGCGGCCAGATCGTGGGCAGCAGCAGCAGCTCCGCGATCACGACGAGGGCGACGGCCCAGCGCTGGCCCGCGAGCAGCGCGGTCGCGGAGACGGCGAGCACCGACGCGACCTCGGGGCCATGCCACGACGACGGTGCGAGCGGCAGCGCGAGCATCGCGGCCACGAGCGCCGTCGAGGCGACCCAGAGGTCATCGCGGCGTCGGCGCGAGAGCGCGACGGTATGGCGGTGCGACCGCCGTACAGCTTCACCCATTCACCTCGATTGTAATAGTTCGGTGACAGTTGTCGAGTGCTTGTAATCACGCAATTACAAGTGTCTGCGCTTAACCTGTTGAAATGATGCGGGTTTCGCCGATCGCGGCGCACCACGGCTGTCGCTCGGCGACATCCCGGCGCGGAGCTACTCGGCGACTTCGCGCAGCTTGCGGAGCAGCTCGCGGGCCTCGTCGCAGTGGCCGGCGGCGTCCCGGAGCGACTGGCGGATCAGCTCGAAGCTCGCGCGTGGCAGCTGGTGCGCGAACTGCTCGAACTCGCCCTCGGCGGCCATCACCTCGATGCGCAGCGAGGACAAGAGGTCGTTGAGCGACGCCGCGGTCTCGGCGGTCATCGCCGCGATCTCGAGCGCGCGCTTGACCTTGATGCTGCCAGCCTCGGTCTGGATCGTGCGCTCGGCGGCCTCGAGGCGCGCCTTGAGCGTGTCGCGCTCGATCTCGATCATCGAGAGGTCGTTCTCGAGATCCTCCATGCGGCGCGCGTTTTCCTGATTGAACTTCTGCCCGCGATAGACGCGGAGCTCGGTCTGCAGCTGCTCGACGCGGCGGCGGAGCACGCGGATCTCGGCATCGGACTCCGCCGACGACGCGGCGGGCGCGGGCTGGGCCGGCGTCGCTTGCGGCTGCACGGCGGCGACGTGGCCGGTCGGGCCCGACGGGGCGGCGGCTCCCATGCCGGGGTGCTGCATCATCGGCGACGGCGTGCCGCCGCTCGCGCTCGGAGTTGCACCGAGCTGGTTCGGATCGACGAAGCGGAGCCAGAGACTTCCGCAGCGGACCGCGTCGCCGTGCTTGAACAGGTGGCTCTGGACGCGCTGCTCCTGGAAGTACACGCCGTTCGCGCTCGAGAGATCTTCGAGGACGTAGCCGCCACCTCCCCAGAAGATGCGGGCGTGATGCCGAGAGACCATCGCATCGTCCGTGCGAATGGCGCAGTCCATCGCCCGACCGACCTTGATCTCGGCCGAGGTCAGGTCGAGAGAACCCTCGATGCCCTGCGCATCGCGCCAGAGAAGACGTGGCACGTCCCCGAAAAGGTACGTGAACTGGCTGGAACACTCAAGTTTAGCGGTGCCGCCGATCACCCTCGCGTGGTAAGTCCGTGCCCATGTGCGGGGTGTTCGGAATTCACGGCCACGACGAAGCGGCCAACATCGCGTACCTGGGCATGCACGCGCTCCAGCATCGCGGACAGGAATCCGCGGGCCTGGTCGCCGCCGAGGAGGGCAAGTTGCGGCGCCACGTCGCGATGGGCCTCGTCAGCGACGCCTTCAACCGCGACGTGCTCGCCAAGCTCCCAGGCACGGCGGCGATCGGCCATGTGCGGTACTCGACCGCCGGCAGCTCCGAGCTGCGCAACGCCCAGCCGTTCCTGTTCGAGTACGCCGGCGGCTCGGTCTCGATCGCGCACAACGGCAACCTGGTCAACGCGGGAGAGCTGCGCGCCGAGCTCGAGGCGCAGGGCTCGATCTTCCAGACCTCGAGCGACACGGAAGTCATCGTCCACCTGATGGCGAAGGCGCCGCAGCCGGACATCGTCGGCAAGCTCGTCCACGCCTTGAAGCGCGTGCGCGGCGCGTACTCGCTGATCCTGCTGACCAGCGACGGCAAGATGATCGGCGTGCGCGATCCGAATGGCTTCCGGCCGCTCGTCATGGGCCGCCTCAAGGATGCGTACGTGCTGTCGAGCGAGACCTGCTCGTTCGATCTGATCGAGGGCGACCTGCTGCGCGAGATCGAGCCCGGCGAGGTCGTCGTGATCGAGAAGGGCGGGATGACGTCGCAGAAGCTGCCCGATGTCGCGGAGCGGACGTTCTGCGTGTTCGAGCACGTGTACTTCGCGCGGCCCGACTCGCTCGTGAACGGCAAGAGCGTGTATCGCGCGCGCGAGAAGATGGGCATGAAGCTGGCGCAGGAAGCGCCGGTCGAGGCCGATGTCGTGATCCCGGTGCCGGATTCCGGCGTGCCCGCCGCGGTCGGCTACAGCAAGCAGAGCGGCATTCCGTTCGAGCTCGGCCTCATCCGCTCGCACTACGTCGGCCGCACGTTCATCGAGCCGCAGGACTCGATCCGTCACTTCGGCGTGCGCCTGAAGCTGTCGCCGGTGCGCTCGGTCGTCGATGGCAAGCGCGTCGTCGTCGTCGATGACTCGCTCGTGCGCGGCACGACCAGCCGCAAGATCGTCAAGATGCTGCGGGGCGCGGGCGCGAAGGAGGTCCACCTCCGCATCAGCGCGCCGCCGACCACGCACCCCTGCTACTACGGCATCGACACGCCGACGCGCAGCGAGCTCGTCGCGGCCTCGCACACGATCGACGAGATCAACACGTACGTGACGAGCGACTCGCTGTCGTACCTCTCGCACGAGGGGATGATGCAGGCCGTCGGCAGCGTCAACGAGAAGACGGGGCAGGGCTATTGCTCGGCGTGCTTCACCGGCAAGTACCCGGTGGCGCTCGGCAACGACCAGCTTGTCACCCTGCGCCGCGCCCGGGTATAAGGCGCCCCTATGGCGATCGAAGGTACCGATGTGCGCGCGGTTCGCGCACAGCTGAAGGAGCTCTCCGCGAAGGCGGGCGAGCTCCGGAGGTTACTTTGACGTCGATCAGAAGCGTCTGAAGATCGAGGAGCTCGACTCGATCGCCGCGCGCCCGAACTTCTGGGACGACCAGAAGAAGGCGCAGGGCCTGCTCAAGAACAAGAAGCAGCTCGAACAGATCGTCGGCGGCTGGGACTCGCAGGTGCGCGCGATCAGCGACGCCGAGGTCCTGCTCGAGCTCGCCGAGGAAGCGAGCGACGAGGACAGCGCGCGCGAGGCCGCCGGCTCGGTCGTCTCGATCCGCAAGCAGCTCGACGAGATCGAGTTCAAGCGCATGCTCTCGGGCGAGCTCGATGCGGGCGGCGCGATCGTGCAGGTCACCGCCGGCGCGGGCGGCGTCGACGCGAGCGACTGGGCGCAGATGCTCATGCGCATGCTGATCCGCTACTGCGACCGCAAGGGCTGGAAGGTCGAGGTCGTCGAGGAGACGCCGGCCGAAGAGGCCGGCATCAAGACCGCGACGTTCACCGTCGACGGCGACTACGCCTACGGCCTGCTCAAGGCGGAGAGCGGCGTGCACCGGCTCGTCCGCGTGTCGCCGTTCGACGCGAACGGCCGCCGCCAGACCTCGTTCGCCGCCGTCCAGGTGACCGCCGATATCGACGACGATATCGAGATCGATATCAAGGACGCCGACCTCCGCATCGACACGTATCGCGCGGGCGGCGCCGGCGGCCAGCACGTCAACAAGACCGACTCGGCGGTGCGCATCACGCACCTCCCGACCGGCATCGTCGTGCAGTGCCAGAACGAGCGCAGCCAGCACGCGAACAAGGACAAGGCGTTCAAGCTGCTGCGCGCGCGCATGTACGACTACGAGATCGCGAAGCGCGAGGCGAAGGCCGCCGAGGACGCGAAGGCGCGCCTCAAGATCGAGTGGGGCTCGCAGATCCGCAGCTACGTGCTGTTCCCGTACCAGCAGGTCAACGACCACCGCACCGAGGTCAAGACGAGCGACGTCAACGGCGTGCTCGACGGCGACCTCGACGATCTGATCCGCACGTACCTGCTGAAGGCCGCCGACGTACAGCGCAACTAGCGCGCGGCGCGCTCGATCATCGCGAGCAAGTCGGCCGGCGAGTGATTCGCTCCGACGACGCGCTGCGGCCCGACGAACACCGTCGGCAGGCTGTGCACGTCTGCCGCGAGCGCGTCGAGCATGTCGCCGGCGACGATGCCGACCATCGCGGGCAGGTCGCGGCGGTAGCGGTCGAGGTCGCAGCCGACCCGCGCGGCGATCTTCTCGCAGCCTTCGGTCGTCAGCTCGTCGGGCGGCGCGGCGAACAGCGCGTCGGCCATCGCGTCGCCCTTGCCCTGCGCGGCGGCACAGCACCACGCGAGCGCGGCGGGCATCGCGTGCGGATGCATCGGCAGCGGGACCATCTTGCGAACGACGCGCACCGGCACGTGCGCTTGCTGCAGCGCCTCCGCGAGGTTCGGCGCGAGCCTACGGCAGAACGGGCACTCGAAGTCGACGAACTCGACCACGGTCACCTCGCCGGGCACCTGCGCCGCGACGACGCTCTCCGGCGTCCCCGCCGGCATCGGCTCCGGCGCGCGATGCGCGAACAGCGACAGCGCGAACACCGTCGCGCCGACGACCGGCACCGCCGGCGCGAGCCAGCGCGCGCGCAGCGTGCGGGCACCCGCGAGCACCGCGACGCCCGCGAGGATCGCCGCCGGATCCGCGACGAGGCACAGCTTGCACCACGCGTGGATCACGAACGCCTGCAGCCCGATCAGTGCCACCGCCCACGCCGCGCCCGTTGCCGCGAGCGCGACGCGGACGCGTGGCCGGTCGACGAAGCAGAGCGCGATCATCGTCACGAAGAACGCGATCCCGAGCAGGGGCATCGGGATGCCGAGCGGGTGAGCCCACGCGGACGCGCGCACGGTCTCGCAGCCGGTCTCGGCGCAGAACGCGGCCTGCGGCGCGAGGTAGTCGACCAGGCTCGCGATGCTCGCGCCAAGGCCGACCGTTGCAGCGACGAGCGCCGCCACCGACGCCACGCGGGTTCTCATGCGGCTGCCAACCGGCGCCGCGCGGCGGCTTATTCCTTCGTGCCGGTGAAGCCCGTCGTGAACTTCACCTCCGCGCCGACGAGCAGCGCCTGGTTCGTGCCGTTCATCTGGCCGGCGAACAGGCACGCGCCCGAGTAGCCGATCGTGACGAGGCCGCTCTGCATCTGCGTCGCCTCCCAGTCCTGGCCCTTCGTGCCCGTCGTCACGAGGTCGGCATCGGCGACCGAGTAGCCGAGCATCGCGCAGTTGATCCCGTTCGTGACGATGCCGCCGCCGAGGTAGAGGCGGAACGAGTCGCCGGCCTCGCCGATCACGCCGAACGCCTGCGCGGTCTTCACGGTGATGTCGGAGCCGCACACGAGGTCGCAGTTCGGGTTCGACGTGCCCGCGCCGCACGTGCCGGGCGCCGGCTCGCTGAGCGCGCCGCTGCACGTCGCCTGCGGCAGGTCGACGACCATCTGGTGCTGGTGCTGCACGTCGCGCTGCTCGACGACGACCGCGTGCGGCCACGCTTCACTCGGGCACACGATGTCGGGACGGCTACAGTCGAGGTCGAACGTGTACGGCTGCCCGTCGTGGTTGATCGTGAAGCTGCCGCCGGCGGCGCCGAGCTCGGCGTTGTAGACGGCGCCGCCGATCTTCACCTCGACGCCGATCGTGTCGTCGTAGGTGATGCCCCACGTGCCGCGGACGTCGGGCGCCGGCGAGGTCGAGCCGGCGGCGCATCCATCTCCCTGCGCGCCCATGACGAACGGCAGGACGGGAACCATCAGATAAGCGAGGCTGAGCTTCGTCATGCCCAGCCGTTCTTCAAAGGCTGGACCAGCCTCGGTGTGGCGAAATCCGGCGGGCTGTCGCGTGAACCGACGGCTACGGCGCCGCCGAGCCTACATCCGCAAGTGCCTGCTTCGCCTTCGCGAGCGCGTCGGGCGACTGCTGGCCGGCGGGCAGGGACTCGTAGAGTTTCACGGCGGCGTCGCGGAACCCTCGTTCCGCGGCCTTGTCGCCGGCGGCGGCCGCGATGTCGGCGCGCTGGGTGAGCAGGCGGCCCTTGCGCGGGCCGTAGACCATCGTCAGCGCCTTGTCGGTCCACTGCGCGGCCTCCGGCAGCTTGCCGGCCTTGAGGTAGATCCAGCCGAGGCGCGCCGGCGGGTCGTACTCGGTCGGCAGGTCCTTCGCGCTCTTCTCGAGCGCGGGCACGAGCTCGAGCGGCTTGCCGAGATACACGTAGACCTCGGCGCGCGGCCAGTTGTAGGTCATCGCGGCGAGAGCGTTGGGCGCCTTTGCGGCCGTCTCGTCGAGCAGCGCGCGCTGCTGCTCCGCGATCTGCTTCGCCTCGTCCTTCTTGCCGAGCGCGTCGAGCGTCTCGCGCAGGCTCGCCATCGCGTCGCTGCGATCGTCGACCGAGAGCTGTGCCGCGGGATCCGCGAGCAGCTGCTTCCACCGCGCGACCGCGCGCTCGCGCAGCGCCTTGACGCGATCCGGCTTGTCCTTCTCGAGGTCGTCCGCGCAGCTCATCGCCGTGACGAGGAAGTCGCTCGCCGCCGCCGCATGCCCGGTCTCGTCCATGTGCTCGTCGGCGATCGCGAGGCAGCCGGCGTCGTCGTGCTTCTTGTACTTCGTCAGGATCATCGAGTTGAGCAGCTCGGGCCGGCGCGCCCAGTCTTTCGGCGCCGCCGTCAATGCGGCCGCGAGCTCGCTGTCTGCCGTGTCGTAGTCCTTGAGCGCGAGCGCGCGCTCGGCGCCGAGCATCCGCGCATCCGCCGCCGCGCCGCCGCCTGCCTGCGCGGCCACGCCCGCCGCGAGGAACTGATGGAACTGCGGCACGCTCGCCGCGCCGACGAACCGCGCGAGCACGCTCTCGTCCGCGCCGAGCACGTAGAACGTCGGCCACGCGGAGATCGCGAGCTTCTGCAGCGGCGCCGCGTTCTCGGGGCGATCCGTATCCATCGCGAGCCAGACGAACTTGTCGCGCTCGCCCGCGAACGACGCATCGGTGAACACGGTCGTCTGCATCGACAGGCACGTGTGGCACCACGGCGCCCACAGGTCGACGACGATCGGCTTCTTCTGCTGCTTCGCGCACGCGACGGCCGCCGCGTAGTCGTCGTCGATCCACTGCATCTGGCCGACCGGCTTGGTCTTCGCGCAGGGATCGGGAACCGCGGGGGCGACCGGCTGCGCCTTCGGCGGGGCCGGGTCGTTCTTGCACGCGATCAGCACGGCGAGGACCCAGGGCCTGACCATGGGCGCGTCATAGCACAAGTGATAAGGTCCGCCCCCATGTCCGACCAGCCCGAGAACACGCTCGACCGCATCATCCAGGAGCGGCGTGCGAAGGCAGCGACGCTGCGTGCCGCCGGGGCCGATCCGTACCGGAACGACATCGCGCCGAGCACGCCGCTCGCCGCGGTCCGCCAGCGCTACGAAGGCACCAAGCCCACCGAGGCTCCGAAGGAGAAGGGCATCACGCCGATCGACGGCGAGATGCTGCGCGTCGGCGGGCGCGTCGTCGCCAAGCGCGGCATGGGCAAGACGGTGTTCGCGCCGATCCGCGACTCGTCGGGCGAGCTGCAGCTGTTCCTCAACATCGACAACCTCGATGCCAGCGACTTCAAGACCGTGCTCCCCGAGATGGACGCCGGCGACATCGTCGTGGCGGAAGGCCCCGCGTTCTGGACGCGCACCGGCGAGCTGTCGATCCTCGCGAAGCGGCTGTGGATCGCGACGAAGTCGCTGCGCCCGCTCCCGACGACCTGGTACGGCCTCTCCGACGTCGAGCAGCGCTACCGCCAGCGGTACCTGGATCTCGCGGTCTCGCCCGAGGTCCAGAGCGTGTTCAAGAAGCGCTCGGCGATCGTCCGCGGCATCCGCCGCTTCCTCGACGACCGCGGCTTCCTCGAGGTCGAGACCCCGATGATGCACCCGATCATCGGCGGCGCCGCGGCGCGCCCGTTCATCACGCACCACAACGCGCTCGACATGAAGCTCTACATGCGCATCGCGCCGGAGCTGTACCTGAAGCGCCTCGTCGTCGGCGGGTTCGAGCGCGTGTACGAGATCAACCGCAACTTCCGCAACGAAGGGTTGTCTCGCCAGCACAACCCCGAGTTCACGATGCTCGAGTTCTACCAGGCGTACGCCACCTACACCGACCTGATGGATCTCACCGAGAAGATGGTCGGCGAGCTCGCGCAGGCGGTCCTCGGCGGCACGAAGGTCACCTGGGACGGCACCGAGATCGAGCTCGCCGCGCCGTGGCGCCGCCTGACGATCAAGGATGCGGTGCGCGAGCTCGGCGGCATCGCCGAGGCCGACCGCGTGTTCGAGGATCCGCATGTCGCCGCCGACATCGCCACCCAGCACGGCGTCTCGCCGAAGGACATCAAGCATGTCATGACCGGGGACGTGGAGCCGCGCATCAAGGCAGGACACCTCGGCTACCTGCTGTTCGAGCAGACGGCCGAGGCCAAGCTCGTCCAGCCGACGTTCCTGACGCAGTTCCCGCTCGCCGTCTCGCCGCTCGCGCGCAAGAACGACAAGGACCCCGCGTTCTGCGACCGCTTCGAGCTGTTCATCAACGGCAAGGAGATCGCGAACGGCTTCTCCGAGCTCAACGATCCCGACGACCAGCGCGCACGCTTCCAGGCGCAGGTCGCCGCGAAGGCCGCGGGCGCCGAGGAGACGATGGACTACGACGAGGACTACTGCCGCGCGCTCGAGGTCGGCATGCCGCCGACGGCAGGCGAGGGCATCGGTATCGATCGCCTGACGATGCTGCTCACCGGCCAGCCGTCGATCCGCGACGTGATCCTGTTCCCCCTGATGCGTGCGGAATGAGTACGGTGAATCGTCAATGAACGACGTCGAACGAGAGCTCGCCCGCCACCGCCGCTTGCGCAAGCGTGCGTGGATCGAGCTCGCGATCGGCCTCGTGCTGCTCGTCGGCTCGGTCGTCGCGTCCGTGCGCATGTACCACATGAAGCACCTGTCGCTGACGCTCGCGCTGTCGCCGCTCGTCACCGCATTCATCGGCTTCGGGCTCACGCTGCGCGCGACGATGCTCCTGTTCAAGCTCGTCGCGAGCTCGCATCACGCGCCCGGCGAGCCCGAGCACCGCGCGGCGCCGATCCTCGCCGTCGGCTTCAAGTCGTTCGTCGCGTACCGCTACCTGATGGCGCGCTCGCACAAGGTCTCTCGCGCGGTCGCGTACGTCGGCATGGCGAACGTCTTCATCGGCGTCCTCGCCGTCATCGCCGAGCACACGCTGCTCTCGCGCGGCAACCCGCTGCACTTCGATCCCGAGCTGCTCGAGAACATCCAGCGCGCCGCCTCCGGCGCGAAGATCGGCTCGTGGGCGCTGCTGCTGATGCTCGCGCTCGTCGCGCTGCTCCGCTACGTGTTCACGTTCTTCACGACGGTGCCGCTCGTCGGCGTCTGGATCGGCACGGGCGCGCTCGTCTGCGTGCTCTCCGTGATGTCGGGCTTCGAGAGCGACCTGCGCCAGAAGATCCTCGGCAGCAACGCGCACATCCAGGTCACCAAGGAAGACGGCGACTTCACCGAGTGGCGTGACGTCAAGGCGAAGATCGATCACACACCGGGCATCGTCGCGTCGACGCCGTACGCCGTCTCCGAGGTCGTGATCGCGGCGAACCAGAACGGCCAGAACGTCATCATCAAGGGCATCGATCCCAAGAGCGTCGGCAAGGTCACCGAGCTCGTCAAAGACCTCGAGGACAAGGACGCGATGAAGCGCCTCGATCCCCAGGTCGCCGACGTCCACGATCTGCGCGTCACGCCCACCGAGCGCGGCTCCGGCGCCGTCATCGATCCGCCGCCGTCCGACATGCCGGCCGGCGGCGAGCCGATCGACTTCTCCGTCCCGACGCCGCAAGGCTCGGGCTCCGCGGCCGCCGTCGACGAGCGGATGGCACCACCGCCGCCGCCGCCCGACCTCCCGGCCGGCAGCGACGAAGCCATCCCGGGCAGCGACTACCTCGTCGACCAGCAAGACATCATCGATCCGCCGCCGCCCGATCTCGCGACGGTCGACACGCCGCCGATCGACTACTCCGGCTCCGGCGGCTCGGACTACGAGGCCTCGCAGGTCGTCCACATCTCGCCCGACGCCGACCTCGCCGACTCGCCGTCGCTCTCGCAGCGCACGCAGTCGCTGCCCGGCATCCTCGTCGGCCGCGAGCTCGTGAAGCAAACGCACCTCTACACGGGCGAAGAAGTCCGCGTCGTCTCGCCGCTCTCCGATCCGTCGAACCCCGATGCGACCGGCACGCCGATCCCGTTCAACCGCGACTACCGCGTCGCCGGCGTCTTCTTCACGGGCATGTACGAGTACGACCTCAAGTACGTCTACGTGTCGCTCGACTCGCTGCAGGACTTCCTCGACCGCGGCGACACCGTCGACGGCATCGAGGTCCGCATCGGCTCGCCCGACGACACCGACGCCTACGTCGCCAAGCTCTCGCAGATGCTCGGCCCCTCCTACCGCGTCCAGGACTGGAAGGAGCTGAACCGCTCGCTGTTCTCCGCGCTCAAGCTCGAGAAGATCGCGATGTTCCTCGTGCTCGGCATCGTGATCCTCGTCGCGTCGTTCTCGATCGTCGGCAACCTGATCATGGTCGTCGTCGAGAAGGGGCGCGAGATCGCGCTGATCAAGACGCTGGGCGCGAGCGACGTCTCCGTCATGCAGGTCTTCGCGATCCAGGGCCTCCTGATCGGCTTCATCGGCACCGCGCTCGGCATCGGCACGGGCCTCGCCGCCTGCTACGCGGGCAAGACGTTCGGCATCCCGCTCAACCCCGACGTCTATTACATCGATCGCATGCCGGTGAACGTCGAGGCGAACTCCGTGATCCTCACCGCCGCCGCCGGCATCCTGATCTCGATGGCTGCCACCTTTTACCCCGCACTCCTTGCCGCCCGCGTTCGACCGGCGGCGGGAATGCGTCACTAGCGCCCGGGTATGTGAAGGTGCGGCCACTCTCCGGCCGCTCAGGCCTCCAGGTATCGCACCCTTGGCCGATGGCACGCCGGATGCTCATCCCCGGCCCATCATGCGCTCGCTGCCGCTGCTCGCCGTCGCCCTCGTCGCCGCTTCCGCGTCTGCCGCCTCGGCCGGTACGTACCTCGGCCTGGGAATCGGGACCGCGGCCTCGCCGGGTGGCGACGTCGCGGCGATGTCGAGCGATGGCAATCGCAGCGGTCGGTTGATCCTCGGGACGCGGTTCGGTCGCCTCTCGATCGAGGGCGCCGCGTCGCGCTACAGCCTCTTCAACCGTTCGCTCGCGATCCCCTACGACGGCACCATGCTCGCCGGCGCGCTCAAGTACAGCTTGCCGCTCGGCAACAACTTCGAGCTGTTTGGCCGCGGCGGCGTGCAGCGAACCTGGCTCACCACGGACGCGCAGGCGCGCGAGTGGTCGGGGAACGGCTGGCTGCTCGGCGCCGGCTTCGAGTACCGGCTGAACCTCGGGCTCACGGGCGCGTCGCTGTTCGTCGACTACGAGCACAGCTCCTCGACGCTGGAAACCTCGTCGCAGATGAGCCTCAAGCAGGACGCCACGATCGGCTTGTGGACCGCCGGCGTCACGCTCGCGATCTGACTCCCGTCAGGTAGCGGATCTCTCGGGCAACCCAACGCGCGCTGCATAGGTCCTACGCGCGTTGACAGTTGCAGGCACCGTAAGTAAGGTCCTGCGCTCCTTAGAGTTTCCCGTGACCGACACGCCCGAGCAGCAGCCCCAGATCGTGCCTTCCACCGAGACGGGGCGTGGCGCTCGGATCGAGGTCCGCAAGCTCGGCAAGGCGTACATCCACAACGGGCAGCCGCTCGAGGTGCTCAGCGATGTCGACCTGATGCTCGCGCCCGGCGACATGGTCGCGATCGTCGGTGCGTCGGGCGTCGGCAAGTCGACGTTCCTGCAGATCCTCGGGACGCTCGATCTGCCGACGTCGGGATCGATCAAGTTCAACGGCGAGGAGCTGACGCGGATGAGTGCGTCGCGCCTCGCCGAGTTCCGTAATCGGCGGATCGGGTTCGTGTTCCAGTTCCATCACCTGCTCCCGGAGTTCACGGCGCTCGAGAACGTGATGATGCCGGCGCTGATCCAGCGCACGCCGATCCCGCGGGCGCGCAAGATGGCGGGCGATATCCTCGGCCGCGTCGGGCTGAGCCATCGCCTGACGCACCGGCCGAGCGAGCTCAGTGGCGGCGAGCAGCAGCGCGTGGCGCTGGCGCGCGCGATGGTGCTCGAGCCGAGCTTGCTGCTGGCCGACGAGCCGACGGGCAACCTCGATCGCTCGACCGGCGAGGCGATCCATCAGCTGTTCCTCGAGCTCAACCAGGAGCGCGGGTCGACGCTGCTCGTCGTCACGCACAACCCCGAGCTCGCGCGGCTGATGCCGCGGCGGCTGCGGATGGTCGATCGCGGGCGGCTCGTCGAGGATACCGAGCACGGCTATCGCGGCACGCAGTCGACGGAGACCGCGGATCAGGTCGGCGAGCCTGTCGCCGGTGAAGGAGCGAGCTCGTGAAGGCGCTCGTCGTTGCACTGACGCTGGCGCTCGTCGCGCTCGTCGCGCCCGCGTCGTTCGCGCAGGGCGGCGGATCTGGTTCGGGCGCGGGCGCCGGCTCGGCCGCGGGTCCGGCGCAGGCGCCGACGCCGGCAGATGCGGGCGATGCGGCCGGAAGCGGGGCGGGCAGCGCGGGCGGCTCGGCCGGCGCGAACGCGGCTGGCGGCGGCGCGCCCGTGAACATGGGCGCCGCGGTCGCGACGCAATGGGCGGGGCGGCCGATCGAGCGCGTGCAGTTCCGCGGCAACCGCAAGGTCGAGGACGATGCGATTCGCGTGCAGCTGCTGAGCAAGCCCGGCACGCTGCTCGATCCCGCGAAGCTGCGCGAGGACCTGCGCGCGATGTGGAAGATGGGCTTCTTCGCCGACATCGACGTCGAGGGCGAGGTCTCCGACAAGGGCGGCCTGATCCTGACGTTCGCCGTCAAGGAGAAGCCCTCGATCCGCAAGGTCCTGATCGCCGGCAATAGCGACATGGAGCTGTCGAAGATCAACGAGGTGCTCGACCTCGAGCTCGACGCGATCGTCGACATCAGCAAGGTCAAGAAGAACCGCGAGAAGATCTCGGACCTGTACGTCCAGAAGGGCTTCTACCTCGCGACCGTCGACTACGAGATCAAGCCGGTCAACGAGGCCGAGGTCGACGTGTGGTTCAAGATCGACGAGAAGTCGAAGGTCAAGATCCGCGACGTCCAGTTCATCGGCAACAACTCGATCCCCGACGACGAGTTGCGCGGCGCGATCGCGACGCAGCGTGCGAACGCGCTGTCGTTCCTCAACGACTCCGGTGTGTACTCGCAGGAGGCGTTCGAGCGCGATCTGCTGCTCGTCAGCGCGCATTACTGGGACCGCGGCTACGCGAACGTCAAGGTCGGCACGCCGCAGCTCCGGCTCAGCCGCGACAAGCAGTACATGTACCTCTCGATCCCGATCGATGAAGGCCCCGTCTTCACGATCGGCGCGATCAACTTCAAGGGCGACCTGATCGGCTCGGCGGCGCAGAACCTCGCGAAGGTGCACATCCGCCCCGGGATGAAGTTCTCGCGCACGCTGATCGCGGAGGACCGCGAGGCGCTCTCGAACTACTACCAGGACCAGGGCTACGCGTACGCGAACGTCCTGCCGCTGACGAAGGTCGACCTCGACAAGAAGCAGATCAACCTGACGTTCGAGGTCGCGCGCGGCAAGCGCGCCTACTTCGAGCGCATCAACATCCGCGGCAACTCGAAGACGCGCGACAAGGTGATCCGTCGCGAGATGAAGATCTCCGAGGGCGAGCTGTTCAACAACACGAACCTCGAGATCAGCAAGCGCCGCATCATGGCGCTCGGCTTCTTCGAGAACGTCGTGGTCTCGACGAAGCGCGGCTCGTCCGACGAGTTCGTCGAGGTCAACGTCGAGGTCACCGAGCGGCCCACCGGCACGTTCCAGATCGGCGCCGGCTTCTCCAGCGTCGAGAACTTCATCGCGCAGGCGCAGATCAGCCAGAACAACCTGTTCGGCCGCGGCCAGACGCTCGCGCTGCAGGCGCAGATCAGCTCGCTCCGCCAGCTGTTCTTGCTGCGCTTCGTCGAGCCGTACTTCCTCGACACGTACTGGACGTTCGCGTTCGACCTCTACAACCAGAGCCGCGGCTTCGGTACGTTCTATCGCAACGCGTCCGGTGGCACGCTGACGTGGGGCTATCCGCTGATCGTCAACGCCGGCGTGCGCGACGTGCGCGCCTTCTTGACCTACAAGCTCGAGGACGTCAGCATCACGACCGGCTCGGGCGGCCTCGCGAACCTCGGCGCCACCAGCGCGCCGATCGCGGCGACCAGCGTCGCGAACCTGTTCCGCGGCGGCGTGACGTCCTCGCTGCGCGCCAGCGTGTCGTGGGACTCGCGCAACAACCGCCTGTTCCCGACCGACGGCTGGTACCACTCGCTGTTCGTCGAGTACGCGAGCCAGTACACGGGCTCGGAGAACCGGTTCTGGCGCTGGGGCGGCTGGGTCCGCCACTACCAGCCGGTGTGGGGCCCGTTCGTCTATCACGGCAACTTCGAGCTCGGCCTGACGACCTCGACCGACCCGCTCGGCGTGCCCATCTCCGAGCGCTACCTCGTCGGCGGCATCTACAACATCCGCGGCTACGCGCCGCTCTCGCTCGGTCCCAAGCTGCTGACGCAGACGCCGGGCGACGTCGGCCAGGGCCTCGGCAGCCTGCCGCTCGGCGGCAACATGCAGGTCATCATCAACAACGAGGTCGAATTCCCGCTGTTCCGCAAGGTCGGCATCTCGGGCGTCGTCTTCTTCGACATGGGCAACGCGTACAACCTCGAGGACCGCTACTGCTCGGGCCTGCAGCGCAAGAACTCGGCGGTCTCGATCCAGTTCGACCCGTGCTTCCGGTTCCCGGACTCGATCACGAGCGGCCTGCGCAAGTCTGTCGGCTTCGGGTTCCGCTGGATCTCGCCGATCGGCCCGCTGCGGTTCGAGTGGGGTATCCCGCTCGACGCGCAACCTGGCGAAGATCCGCTGGTCTTCGAGTTCACGATCGGCAACTTCTTCTAAATAAATCCGTTTGCGACGCGTCGAAGTCGTCGTAAAGAGGTCCCCATGAACCGGTATCTAGCTCTTGGTTGTCTCGGTCTCGGCCTGATGGTGAGCCCGCTGCTCAGCGGCCTGTCGACGGGCGCGGTGCCCGCTCCGAGGATCGGGGTGATCGATCTCGACAACACGCTGTCGACCACGCCGGCCGGCAAGCGCGCGAACGACGCCTTCGAGAAGACCCGCAAGGCCAAGCAGGCCGAGCTCGACAAGCAGCAGCAGGACCTCAAGGCGGCGGATGCCGACCTCGAGAAGCAGAAGGCCGTGCTCAAGCCCGACGTCTACAACCAGAAGCGCCAGGAGCTCGAGAAGAAGTTCGTCGACCTCCAGCAGGTGTACGTCAAGCTCGAGCGCGACCTCGCCGGCGAGCGCACGAAGCTGATCCAGGATCTGCTCAAGCTCGCGAGCCCGAAGATCGAGGCGATCGCGAAGGCCGAGGGCGTGAACATCATCGTCGACCGCGAAGCGGTCGTGTGGGCGGACTCGGCGGTCGATCTGACGCCGCAGCTCAACGCCCAGATGAAGTAGCTCCGCCGCCGCGTAGTGATAGGGTCGCGGGGATGGAAGGTCCCGCGAAGCCCGAGAGCAGCCAGATGCGCATCGAGCAGGTGCTCGGCCTGCTGCCGCACCGCTATCCGTTCCTGCTGATCGATCGCGTGCTCGAGCTGACCGACGAGCGCGTGCTGTGCCTGAAGAACGTCACGATCAACGAGCCGTTCTTCCAGGGGCACTTCCCGGGCACCCCGGTGATGCCGGGCGTGCTGCAGATCGAGGCGATGGCGCAGGCCGGCGGCATCCTCGCGAGCCGCGCCGTGTCGTTCGACCCGACGACGCACGTCATGCTGTTCATGGCGATCGACGGCGTGAAGTTCCGCAAGGCCGTCACGCCGGGCGACCAGCTCCACATCGAGGTCGTGCCGCTGCGCAAGGGCAAGATCTTCAAGATGAAGGGCGAGATCAAGGTCGATAACCAGGTGGTCTCGCAGGCGGAGTTCCTCGCGGGGCTCGCCGAGAAGAGCAAGGTCGCCTGAGGCGTTATCCCTCCGTGCGCTGGATCCCCGTTCTCCTCGCAGTGAGCGCGTGTCGCGGTGGCGGCACGAAGAGCCATCGTACGGGCTCGGCCGCGCCGGTCGAGATCGTCAACGAGGTCAAGCCGCCCGATGCGGGCCACGCCGGCACGATCGACGAGGTCGAGCCGAACGACGCCGACGAGGTCGCGACCCCGCTGCCGCTCGCCACATCGCGCACGCTGCGCGGCAAGATCGAGCCGGAGGCGGATGTCGATCACGTGCGCATCGACGTCGACAAGCCGGGCTCGCTGCAGGTCATGCTGACCGGCGTCGAGGGCCAGGACCTCGTGCTCGAGGTCGAGGATGCCGGCGGCATCGTGATCGCGCGCAGCGACAGGGGAGGCAGCCGTGTCAAAGAGGGCATCCCGAACCTCGGCGTGACGCCGGGGCGCTACACGCTCGTCGTGCGGCAGGTCCCGAAGAAGAAGCCGCCCACGCGCCGGGGCAGGGCCGCGCCCGAGCCAGCGCCGGCGCCGGCCGCCGTGTACGAGCTCTCCGCGCAGCTGGTCGCGCCGGTGAAGGGCCAGGAGATCGAGCCCGACGACGACCGCGGCACGGCGAACGACCTGATCGTCGGCGATACGGTGACCGGCTACGTCGGGTGGAACGGCGATGCCGACGAGTGGAAGCTCTCCGTCGAGACGCTCAGCGAGAAGAACGCGATCGACGTCGAGGTGTCGGCCGTCGAGGGCGTCGCGCTCGATCTCGAGGTCGCCGATGCGCTCGGCCAGCCGCTCGTCACGCGCAAGGGCGCGAAGGGTGCGCCGCTCGCGATCCGCGACCTGTTGCCGGTGGTGCCGCAGGGCGGGGCGCCGTTCTACTACGTCACCGTCTCCGGCGCGCCGAGCAACCCCGAGACGACGTACCAGCTCGTGGTCAAGGCTCACGTGCTCGCGACCGATGGCGAGATCGAGCCCGACGACACGCCCGAGAAGCCGTACGCGTTCCCGGCCGATCGCACCATCGTGCACGGCACGTGGACGCCCGGCGACGTCGACTGCTACGCGCTCGGCACGAGCGACCAGCCGCGCAACGTCGAGGTGACGATCGAGCCCAAGGGCGACCTCGACGTGACGGCCGAGCTGCTGATCGATGGCAAGCCCGCGGTCGATGCCAAGGGCAAGCCAGTGCCGCCGGTGAACCACGCCGGACGGGGAGGTGCCGAGAAGCTAACCGGGCAGGTTCCGGCTGGCGCGCACGCGATCGTGCGGATCAAGGGTGAGGGCGCGCAGGAAGGCGCGTACGATGTCTCCGTCGCGGATGGAGAATGAGCCCTACGCTGGCGAGTCGCTGCGCACGATCGAGGCGCGGCGGCGGGCGCCGACGATCCTCATCTCGCTCGCGCTGATGAACCTCGTCGCGTACGCGATGCGCAACGAGCTGTTCGCGGTCTATCCCGAGCTGCGCGCGCGCTTCGGGCTCCACGACGCCAAGCTCGGCCTGTTGACGACGATCTTCCTCGTGCCGCATGCGGTCGCGACGCTGCCGTTCGGCTGGGCCGGCGACCGCTTCGATCGCCGCCGCGTGATCGCGACGGGCATGCTCCTCGCCAGCATCGCGAGTGCGCTCGGCGGCCTCGCGACCTCGGTCGTCACGTTCTCGATCTCGCGCGCGTTCGTCGGGCTCGGCACCGCCGCGATCGTGCCGGTCGCGAACTCCATCCTCGGCCAGCTCTACGAGGGCCCGACGAAGGCGAGCCGGATGGCGATCTTCAACCTCGGCCTGTTGTTCGGCGGCGCGGCCGGCTTCCTCGCCGGCGGCTGGCTCGGCTTCCCCGGCGTCGTCTACGCGCTCGCGATCCCCGGCGCGCTGCTCTCGCTCGTGATCCTCGCGCTGCCCGCGCCGCGCCATCCCGGCCAGCTTCCGGGCAGCGGGCACAGCAGCAACTCCGGCTACTTCAGCGCGCTCGCGCGCGGCTTCTACGGCGACGCGAAGATCCTGCTCGGCATCCGCACGCTGCGCTGGCTGATGGTGTCGACGACCGCGATGGCGTTCGCCGCCGGCGGCTACAACGCGTGGCTCGTCGACTTCCTCGAGCGCGACAAGGGCATGTCGCAGCAGGCGGCGACGAACCTGCTCGTCACGACGATGTTCGGCGCGATCGCCGGCATCCTCGTCGGCGGCCGCCTCGCCGACAAGCTACGCCGCCAGCGCCCGAACGGCCGGCTGCTCGTGATCGTCGCCGGCATGTCGCTGACGATCCCCGCCGCGATCACCGCGATCCAGGCGCCGGTCGGCATCGGCCTCACCATCGCCGGCATCGCGACGATGTTCTTCATCTCCTGGTACCACGCGCCGATGGCCGTCTCGGTCGATGACCTCGCGCCGCCCGAGCGCGTCGTCGCGGCACAGGGCCTCGTCATCTTCACGATGCACCTGCTCGGCACGGCGCCGTCGTCGTGGGTCGTAGGGCTGGTCTCGGAGAAGACGTCACTCTACACGGCGATGTGGGTGCCGACGGGCGCACTCGTGATCGCGGCGCTCGCGATGCTCGTGGCGATTCCGACGTTCGCCGGTGACCACGCACGCGCCCGCAGTGGCACGTCCCTGGCCGGACGGCTATAACCGCAGGCGATGCGCCTTGCCCTGATCAGCCTCCTGCTCGCCGCGTGCGCGCACGGCAAGGGTCCTTCGCAGGCGCTCGATCGCTACGGGCTCGCGCTGAAGAATCACGACTTCGCGCAGGCGTACGATCTGATGTCCTCGCAGTTCCGCGCGAAGGTCAGCAAGGACGACTACGTCCGCATGATGCGCGACAACCCGCGCGAGGTCGACGAGACCGCCGAGCGGCTGCGCGGCAAGCACGGCAACCTCGAGGTCTCCGCCGAGTTCGAGTACGGCCTCGGCGATCAGATGCGGCTCGTCCAGGAGGACGGGACGTGGCGCGTCGCGAGCAACCCGCTCGCGTTCTACGACCAGTCGACGCCGAAGGCCGCGCTGCGGTCCTTCTTGCGCGCGTATCGCCTCGAGCGCTGGGACATCATGCTGCGCTTCGTGCCGAACGCGTATCGCGAGAAGATGGACCCGGCGAAGATGAAGGCGCAGTTCACCGGCGGCTCCAAGGACCAGATGGAGACGCTGATGAACACGCTCGAGGCGAACGTCGACGAGCCGATCGTCGAGCGCGGCAACGATGCGCGCATGGCCTACGGCGATCGCTACGAAGTGAAGTTCGTCAAAGAAGACGGCGTCTGGAAGCTCAAAGACCTGGACTAGTGGCTAGTCGGTCTGCCGACAGGTGTGGGGATTTGCCCACCTGAACCGGCGCTTTATGTCACCACACCCCGCAAAAAAGTAAGGGTGCGCGGAGTGGTGCCAAGCGCGTGATGGTGCTGGATAAACGGGCGTTGTCGTCGTGCGTCAGCTTGCGTAGGAGCGCACACCAGGCCCTAGTGACGCCGATCTCTGATGCGTACGATTTCGCGTTCAGGAAGTGGAGCCCTGCGATTTCACATGCGTTAGAATAAAGGTGCGGGAATCAGTATCCAAAGGCCCGTGGGTTGCAGTACCGGAGGGCAGGAGCTACAGACTGATCACTAGTTAGGCCTCGTCACTCTGCACTGAAAGGCGGTCCGCCATGTTGGATCCCTGGATTATCGAAGAGATCCTCAAGAAAGAAGAGGAACGGCGCCGCGAAGAAGAGCGGGGTCGGGCGGAGTTGCCTGTCGAACCCTACCGGGAAGACCGTAAACCGTCGGTCACCCCCCCGGCTCAGGAGTCCGAACGCGGTGTCATGATCATCGACATCTAACTATCCCACATCTAACCCGAAAGCCCTCCCACGCTCGTGGCGAGGGCTTTCGCGCTTTCGGCCCTCAGTAGTGTTAGATCCGCGCCGTGGCGACGCGCGTGAGCACCGACTCGATCGCGCCTCCGCCGCCGTCGCATACGCCCGGGCACGTCTTCACGATCGTCCTGGGGTTGCTCGGCTGGGCGGTCGTCCTCGCGTTCCCTGCGCTCGGCATTCTTCCGAAAGATCCGCCCGCCGGGATGCTCAGCGTCACGCTGTTCATCCTCGTGATCCTCGGAGCGCGCGTGCTCGCGTTCCGGCTCGTCGAGGGCAGCGTGCTGTCGCTCGACTCGGCGTACTACGTCGCGGCGGCGCTGTGCGTGGGCTCGGTCGAGGCCGGCCGCCTCGTCGCTCTTGCGCTGACGCTCGATGCCAGCGCACGGCTTGCACTCTCGCGCAGGCGAGGTGAGGTCAGCGCCGATGGGCCGTTCGCCGAGCTCGCCTATGTCGTGTACTTCGGCGGCATGAGCGGCGGCTTGCTCGTCGCGTGCGGCGTGCTGTTCGGCGCCGATAGCGCCGTCGGAAATGTGCTGGCTCCGTCGCAGGTGGCGTGGCGCGTCGTCGCCGTCGCGAGCTCGCTGCTGCTGTCGCACTACACGATCCAGGGGTTGCGCCTGCGCCTGCTCGGTCAGAGCTGGCCGGTGTACCTGCGGCAGCTCGCGGTGCCCGGCATCATCGCCGAGGCCTCGCTGATGCCGATCGGCGTCGTGCTCGTGCTGCTCTACGATCCGGACCAGCCGCTCGGCTTCGTGCTGCTGTCGCTGACGTACCTGCTGATCAACTTCGTGTTCGCGCGGCTGTCGCGCGCGCGCCACGAGCTGCAGGGCCGCGTGCACGAGCTCGAGATCCTCAACGCCACGGCGCGCCGGCTCGGCTCGTCGCTGCAGCTCGAGGAGCTCGTGGAGGCGGTCGCGCGCGAGACGACGAAGGCGATCCCGGAGGCGGAGGCGGTGGCGTTCGTGCATCGCCGCGCCGGGCGCGACAGCGAGCTCGTGATCGACGGCTTCGATCGCAGCGCCGACAAGTTCTTCCGCCGCGGGATGGAGGCAGGCGAGGGCGCCGCCGGCTCCGTGATGAAGAGCGGCGCGCCACGGCGGATCGACGACCTCACGGAGACCGACGTCGCGAGCGGCCACGGCATGCGCAGCTGGCTCGGCGTGCCGCTGTTCATGTACGGCGAGTGCGAGGGTGTCGTCGCGGTGCAGTCCACGCGCATCGCGGCGTTCGGCGAGGAGCACCAGCGCCTGCTCGAGTCGCTCGCGCTGCAGATCGCGGCCGCGCTGCAGAACGCGCACCTCTACGAGCTCGCCATGGTCGACGGCCTCACCGGCCTGTTCGTGCGCCGCTACTTCGACGCGCGCATCGACGAGGAGATCGAGCGGTCGCGGCGCTATACGTCGCCGTTCTCCGTGATCATGATGGACGTCGACGATTTCAAGAAACTCAACGACACCTACGGGCATCTCGTCGGAGACCGCGTGCTCAAGGCGATCGCCAATGTCGTGAAGGCACAGATGCGTGGCGTCGACACGGCGGCGCGCTACGGCGGCGAGGAGATCGCGATGATCCTGCCGCGCACCGAGATGGTCGGCGCATACAACCTCGCCGAGCGCATCCGCGAGGCGATCGCGGAGCTGCGCATCACGACCGACGAGGATCCGCCGAAGGCGCTCGCGGTCACCGCGTCCCTCGGCATCGCCGCGTATCCCGAGTCGAAGGCGGCGAGCGGCGAGGACCTCGTGCGGCGCGCCGACCGCGCGCTCTACCGCGCCAAGAAGACCGGCAAGAACCGCGTCGAGCTGTTCTGGAGCGACGAGAGCGGGCCGGCTCGCCTCGTCGAGGTCCCGTGATCCTCGCGCAGCCCATGCCTCTCCCGCATTCCCCAGGAACCCATGAGCGAGCGTAAGGCAGCGGAGCGAAAGATCGGACTGGCGCGGCTGTGGGCGCGCGCGAAGCAGATCGTGACGACCGACCCGAGCAGCTCGGAGGACGACGACCACGTCGTCGACGAGGAGGCCGCGCGCGTGCTCGCGGCGCAGGCCGGCCGCCTCAAGGGCGGGCTCGCGAAGGTCGCGCAGCTCGCCGCCTATGACCCGGGCGCGTCGCTCGGGCGTGGTCGCGGTGCATCGCCGGCCGCGCGCGCCGTGCTCGGCGGCCTGTGGGACAAGGCACCCGCGGTCTCGGCCGGCGACATCGCGCGCGTCGTCGAGAAGGATCTTGGCAAGCCGCCGCAGCAGCTGTTCGCGACGTGGGACAACAACCCGCTCGCCGCCGCCTCGCTCGGCCAGGTCCACGCCGCGACGCTCCACGACGGCACCGAGGTCGTCGTCAAGGTCCAGTACCCCGGCGTCGCGGACGCGCTGCGCGCGGACCTCGACGATGCCGACTTCCTGCGCAAGCTCGCGGGCGCCGAGGTCGGTGGCGCGCTCGAGCACGACGCGCTGACCACGCTCGCCGATGCGGTGCGTCGCGAGCTCGACTACCGCGGCGAGGCCGCGATGCAACAGCGCTTCGTCGAGGCGTGGGCGGATCACAAGAGCGTGCGCGTGCCGCGCGTCGTCGGCGAGCTGTCGTCGGAGCGCGTGCTGACGACGGTGCGCGCGAAGGGCGCGTCGATCGTCGACACGACGCACGCCTCACCCGATGTCCGCCGCCAGGCCGCCGCCGCGATCTACGCGTTCGCGTTCGGCTCGCCGCTCGCGCACGGCCTGCTCAACGCCGATCCGAACCCGGGCAACTTCCTCGTCGAGACGCAGGCCGACGGCCACGTCGTCGTGTGGTGCCTCGATTTCGGCTGCGCGCTCGACATCCCGGCCGAGGTCCGCGACGCCGACCGCGACGTCTGGCACGCGCTCCTCGACGACGATGCCGTGAAGGCCGCCGAGCGCTTCCGCATGGCGCTCGCGAAGACGGGCCTCCTCCGCCGCGCCGATACGCTCGCCACCACCGCTCATCGCGACTGGGAGCGCGCGCTCGCGCTGCCGCTCGCGAGCCACGGCGACTTCCACTGGACGCCCGCCTACGCGAGCGACTTCGCCGACGCGACGCGCCGCGTGCTCGCCGCCGGCGGCATGCAGCTCCCGGCGCGCTTGCTGCTGCTGTGGCGGCAGCGGCTCGGCGTCGCGGCCGTGATCGGCATGCTCGACGCGCACGCGCCGTTTCGCCGCGTGATGCTCGACCTGATCGGCTCCGGTCGCCGGGCTCTTCGCTAGCCACCGCCGTACGTGTAGCGAAGGTACAGCCGCGTATCGAGCGCGCGGATGTTCGCGAACTGCGGCTCGAGGAACGCATCGGCCGCGATGCCGACCGCGTAGTGGCGGTTCTCGAGCTGGTACTCGGCGCCGGCGCCCGCGTGGAACGTGATCGAGAAGTGCTCGCCCGGGTCGAGGATCTTCACCTTCTGCAGCACGTTGCTCGACATCATCGAGCCGCCGATGCCGCCCTCGACGAACAGCGCCAGCCTGTCGAGCCGGCCGCCGAGGCGCGCGTCGGCGCCGCCGCGGTAGAGCTGGAACCACTGGCCTTGAGGAGGCGGCGGCACGGTCGCCTCGTGTGACGACGCCGCGAGATACACGCCGAGCGACAGGAACGAGAACAGGTCGCGGCCGACGCGCAGGTTCATCGCCGGGCCGACCGCCGCATCGGCATCCGCCGACGGCAGGAATGCGACCGCGCCGAGACCGCCCTCGGCGAAGAAGCCGGTCGAAGCGGGACGCGCAGCGGCCGGCGCACCGAGCGCACAGACGATAAGAAGCCCCCGCTTCATCCGTGGTCATCGTACTACGGCTGTGCGGCTCAGGGCACGAACGGCGCGGGATCGATGATCATGATCTTCCCGGCAGGGGCATCGAGGCCCATGTCGTTGATCACGTCGCGATGCGGCCGGACGCGCAGCACGTAGTCGAGCACCATGTGGTGGTCGGGCTTGAACACGAGGTCGACGCGCACGAGTTGCCGGAACGCGCTGCGCGGGACGGCCGGGCCGGTCGGCGTCTGCATGTAGTTCATCACGCCGGGCATGAGCGGCGTCATCGGCTGGAACTGGTTGTCGTTCTTGTTGACCGTCAGCATCGCGGCGAACGGGTTGACGTTGCCGCGGGAGATCTGGTCGAGGTCGATCGCGGCCTCGAGCAGCTGGTCCTCGCGGAACGTGCCGGAGACCTCGCCGTTCGCGGGGATGTCGGTCGGGATGTCGCCGGAGAGGCCCGGCGTCGGCGGCGCCTCGTTGTCGCCCGGGGCGAGGACGATCATCGACGGGTCGTACGTGAACATCTCGTTCGCGCCGTTGAGCTCGATCTTGAACTGGCCGGGCACGGAGTCGAGGTTCTTCACCGTCCACTCGACGGAGAGGTCGTACTCGTCGACGCGATACGTCGGCACCATCACCGCGGGATCGACGGTCTTCTGGATCTGCGCGCGGAGCGCGGCGTCGTCCTTGCTCTCGGGCTTGACCGGCACGTGGATCGAGCCGGAGCCGACCGTCGTGCCGCCCATGCCGTCGTCCATGCCCGCCTCGATGTTGGTCGGGGAGGGGACGTACTGCGGATCGTTGGCACAACCTGCGACGACGACGACGAGAACGAGGAGCCGCTTCATGACTACCCTCCTGGCTGGAAGAGGAACGGATAGTTGACGTTGGCCTGGCCGCCCTTGGCGGGGAACTTGAGCCGCATGATGTTCGAGGTCACGCAGCTCTCGACCGCATCGTTGCGCATCGTGCTTCCGCCGGCGGTCTTCGCGCTCTTGACGACGCCGTCGCCGCCGATCACGAAGTGAACGACGATCTTGCCTCCGAGACCCGGCGAGCGATTGAGCTCGTGCTGGTAGCAGGCCTTGAAGATGCCGGCGCGCGCCTTGACGACGCGGTTGATCTCCTCGGCGGTGAGACCGGCGAAGTCGCCCTCGGGATCGCTGAGCGCGACCTTCACCTCGTGCGGGCTCGTGCCGCACGGCGGCTTCGCACAGTTGCCGCCGCCCGGGCGCTCCTTGCCGGTGTCGATCTTGCCCTTGTTCGAGACGAAGTCGCCCTCGACGTTGCCGCCGCCGCCGGTGCCGCTCTTGTTGCTGCCGCGCGTGGTGCCGGTGCCGTTGAGGCCCTCGCCGACGCCCGTGCCGGTGCCCGTGCCGAAGCCCAGGCCGCCCTTCTTCAGCTCGTCGCCTTTGACGCCGCTGAACTTGCCGAGGTTTGTGGCGAGGTTGTTGTCGATGATGTTGTCGAGGACCTTGCGGTTCTTGTCCTCGAACAGCGCGACCTTCGGCGGCGTCGGCGGGACGTCCTTCGCGTTGGGATCGCGCGCGCGCTCGACCTTGCCCTCGCCGCCGAACTTGCCCTCGTCGTTCTTCGTCGCGGTGTTCTTCGGCTTCTCGGGCGTCTTCGGCGCGGCCGCGCCCGAGTCCTGCTTGACCGAGCTGATCGTCGGCTTCACCGGCTCCGGTGGCTTCTCGGGCTCGAGGCGCGTGACGAGGTAGTTGCCGGTCAGCGCGCGCGGCCCCGGCCACACGAACGGGTTCGTCCCGTCGTAGAGCTGGTACGTCATGATCAGCAGCGCGGCGTGCAGCACGACGCTGAACGCGAACGACGCCTGCGACTCCGCATCCTGCCGCGTCAGCCAGTACATCAGCAGCGTTAACACGACGGCGCCGGCGCCGAGCAGCACGCTGCGGAAGATCGCCTCTTCGATCGGTAGGTGCTGGCCGAGCAACGCGAAGCGCGACACGCGCGAGAAGATGATGCCCGCGCCCGCGATGATGCTGCCGCCGGCGCCGCCGGCGACCATCATCTGCTTGCTGAGGAACGGGACGGTGTGGTCGTCGACGGGGACGAACTGGAAGAACAGCTTGTAGTGGCCGCTCTCGTCGAGATCGATGACGCCCCAGTCCTTGCCGCTGATCGGCGTCGCGCGGAAGCCGCCGGGGCCTTCGCCTTCACCGCCGCGGCGGACGAAGTCCTCGACGTTCTTCTGCTCTCCGTCGAGGCAGATCGTGCCTCGCATGCGCTCGCCGAGCGTCAGCAGATAGCCACGGTTGCCCGGCCGCACGATCGCGAAGTTCTTGGGCAAGCCGACATCGGGGACCACGAACGTCGGCTTCCCGATGGAACCGATCGTGATCTTCGTCGGCTTGTGGATGACGACGTCATCCATGACCTCGTCATCCCAGATCAACGCGGCGCGGAGGGCGACCGTTGCCATTACAGCTTCTCTTCCTCGACCGACCGCACCATGTGCGGGATGAACGAGCGCTTCTCGAGGCTCGCGCGCTCGAGCTCCTCGTTGGCTCGCTCGAGGAAGTACAGCAGCTGAGGCGTGCGCATGCGTCCGTTGAGGTCGAGGGCGTTGAAGTCGAAGTTCTTCACCTTCTCCTTCTTGCTGCTCGACTCCTTCGCGGCCGCCGGCGCCTTGTCAGTCTTCTTGGGTTGAGCACTCACCGTGGCGCACATCAGCGCCAGAATGAGCGTGGGCAATAACCCCCATGCGGGGGCTCGGAGCCCTACCTGCACTTGACGTCCTTGCACTTGTTCTCGGCCTCCTGACGTTTGGAATGGCCCGACGGGGCTTCCTGCAGATAGCGCACCAGATCCGCCTTCCCTTGGTTCTGCACGGCCGCGTCTTCCCCCGAGAAATCCAGCTCGAGCAGCGCGAGGTTCCACAGGGCGTCCGCCCGCGCGTTGCTGCGCTTCGGGGCCTCTTTGATCACGCGCTCCCACGTCTTCTTCGCCTCGGGAAACTCTTTCAGGCCGCGGTGCGCGACGCCGAGCGCGACCTGCGCCTGGAAGTCGTCCGGCCTCTTTTCGACGATCGCCGCCAGCTCGACTTTGGCTCGCGCGTAGTCGCCCGCATCGAGCAGCACCGAGGCCTTGTTGTAGCGCGCGTCGAGGTACGTGGCATCGAGCGCGACGGCCTGGTCGAACAGGTTGAACGCTTCCTGGGCCTTGCCCTGCTTCTGCGCGAGCAGCGCGAGCGCGTTGTAGACCGCGGGATCCTTGGGATCGAGCTCGACGGCCTTCGCGAGCACGAGCTGCGCGAGCTCGAGCCGTTTCTGCGCGATGTAGATATTGCCGAGCTCGGTGTAGATCTTCGCGTTCGTGCCGCTCGTGCGGACGGTGTCGCGGAGGATCTCGACGGCGTCGTCGAAGTCGCCGTTGTCGCGGAGCAGCGAGGCGAGCCGCGCGGCGGCATCGCGGCGCCCCGGATCGTCCTCCTCCATCATCTTGAGCGCGGTCTCGTAGTCGCTGCGCGCGTCCTTCTTGTGGCCGGCGCGGCGATTCGCCTCCGCGCGTGCGAGCAGGATGCTCGTGTGGTTGCGATCGATCGCGAGCGCCTTGTTGAAGTCGTCGATCGCCTCGTCGTCGTCGCCCTCGCGCCAGGCGATCGCGCCGAGGTCGTACCAGGCCTCCCAGATCGTGCTGTCGATCTTGAGCGCCGAGCGCAGGCGGGCGCGCGCGGTCTCGTCGGCCTCGGGACCGCCGAGCCGGATCGCGCGCATCGCGGCCTCGAATTCTTTCTGCGCGGCGGGCTTCACCGGCTCGTGGTGCTGCTTCGCGGCCGGGCCCGTGCCGGCGACGTTGCGCTTGCCGCTGGTGCCGCCGCACGCGGCGAGCGCGAGGAAGAGCAGGGCGCGCTTCATCGCACGATCTCCGTCACGAGGTCGGGGTTCGGCGCGCGGTCGCTCTGGCGGTCCTTCGTGCGCGCCTCGTTCTCCGGCGGGAAGTTCTTGGCGTCGAGCTTGCCGAGCGCGGCGCGGATCTTCGCGGTGAACTCGTCGTAGATCTGGTTCTTCAAGACCGTCTGGTAGCCGAAGTTGTACGCGTCGACGGCGTTCTGCTGGTACTGCACGACGTACTCGTCGAGCGCGGCGCGATACGCGTCCTGCTGGTCCTGCGGGAGGTTCTTCGGCACCGGCGCGTTGACGAGCGACTCCGCGAAGCCGTCGAAGATCTGGCCGATGCGATAGAGCGCGGCATCGCCCCAGCGCGCGTCCTGATAGTCGGCGACCGAGAGGTAGACGGCCTTCGCCTCGGTCAGCAGCTTCGCCTTCTGCTTGAGGGCCTTCGAGAGCTGGCTCGGCTTGACGTCGAGCGAGATCTTGTCGAACTCGCGGAACAAGAGCTCGCCCTCGTAGTAGCGCGCCTGTGCCGCCCACGTCTTGCCGGCGGCCTTCTCGTCCTTGTTCGCGTGCTTGTACAGGTTCTCGGCCGTGACGAAGTCTTCCTTCGCGCGCTTGAACTGGCCGAGCTGGAAGCTCATCAGGCCGGCGCGCGTGTGCGCCTCGATGATGCGCTTGCCCGTCGACCGGTAGAGGCGCGCGTAGTCGGTGAACGCCTGGTACGCGGGGCCTTCCTGGCCCGCCTCCTGATAGACGACGCCGATGTTGAACGCGACATCGGGCGCATCTTTGCGCTCGGCGAACCGCTTCGCGTACTCCTTGTAGTGCGCGATCGCCTTGTCGTTCTGGCCGAGCGCCTGGCGCAGCACGCCGGCGTTGAACAGCGCGTCGGCGGCCTTGCTGCCCTTGCCGAACTTGTCGACGACGAGCTCGTACGCCTTCGCCGCGCGATCGTAGTAGATGACTTTTTCGTACACGGCACCTGCCGCGAAGGCGGCCTTCTCGGCGATGTCGGGCGAGGCCGATCCGTACTTCTCCGCGAGATCGAGATAGACGCCGGCTGCCTTCTCGGGCAACCGCGCCTTCTCGAACGCCGCGCCCGCGTTCATCATCGCCTGCGCCGCGACCTTGCCGTCGGAGGTCTCCTTCGGGACGCGCAGGTAGAACGTCGCGGCCTGCTCGAACTTGCCGGCGTCGAAGTACTTGTCGCCGCTCTTCTGGATCGACTCGACGATCAGGCGCGTCAGGCGATCCTGCTGGTCCTTGGTCGCGAAGCTCGGCGCGCTCTTGAGCTTGCGCGCCCAGTTCTCGATGTTCTCGTAGTCTTGCGCCTTGTTGAGCGCCGAAAGAATCCGGTCGCCGGCGGGGCCCGCGTTCGGATCCTTGGGGTACTTCGTGACGATGAGGCCGAAGCGCTTGATCGCCTCGTCGTACTCGCCGTAGTCGTAGAACCGCTGGCCGTTCTTGAAGATGACGCCGACGATCGTCGGGTCGGCGGGGAACAGCGTCGCGTAGAGGTCGACCGCCTCGGCGAACTTCTTGTCGACCGGGTAGAGCTGCGTGTGCCCGACGGTGTCCTTCGGGCGCGCGAGCTCGTACGCGTTCATCGCCGCGAGCAGCGCTTCCTTGTGGTACTGGCCGACCGGCGCGCTCTTGCCGACCGCGAGGAATTCGTCGCCGGCCGCCTCCGGCTTCGCGGTCTTGAAGCACAGGATCTGCGCGCGGAAGAACCGGACCTCGATCGCCTTCTCGGCGGCGGCCTTGTTCGCGCCGAACGCGTCGAGGTAGGCGCCGTACGCATCGGCGGCGCGCGTGTAGAGCGCGAGCAGATCCTTCGGCACCGGCGGCGTCGTCGCGCAGCCGTTCTGCGCCGGCAGCTTGAGCAGCTTCTCGCGGCGCTGCGCCTCGCCGTGCAGGTTCGTCGCCGTGACGCGGACGAGCTCCTCGGTCGTCGCGAGCGAGCGGTCGAGCGCCTCGCGGTTCTTCTGCTGCTTCGCCCAGCCGCTGTTCGGTCCGAACGCCTCGAGCAGGATCTTGATCTCGTCCTGCGCCTTCTCGGGATCGAGCGCGCTGTTCCAGTTCGCGACGATGTCGCGCTGGTAGTCCGCGGCCTTGATCGACTGCGGATCCATCTTGATGAGGAACCGGTACGCCTCGTTGCTGCGCTCCCACTCCGCCTGCGCTCCGTAGCTCTCCGCGACCTTGATCATGACGTCGCGCGAGTAGCGCTCGCCGCCGATCGACGCGAGGAAGTCGAAGACTTCCTGTGCCGAGATCGACTTGTCCTCGGTGAACACGACGACGAGGTACTCGAGCGCCTCGTCGCGCAAGGACGCGCTGCGGCGGCGCTGCGCCTCCGTGCCCGTGCGCTCCGCCTCGACGGCCTTGTCGAGCACGAGCTTGAAGTCCTTCGCGGCCGTATCCGTGTTGCCGAGCTTCCACTCGCACCACGCCGTCTTGAACGTCGCGAGGTCGCTCGTCGCCGCATCCGCCGGGATGTGCGAGTACGCCTCCTTCGCCTTCTCCCACTGCGTGTTCGCGAAGTAGTGCTCGCCGATCATCATCCACGCATCGCCGTAGAGCGGCGACTGCGGGAAGCGCGTGATGACCTCCTGGAACTTGTCCATCGCCTCGTCCTCGCGCTGGTCCTCCTTCGCGGCGAAGCCGATGAGGTACGTGACGAGGTCCATGCGCTTGAACGTCGGGAACTTGTCGTGGAGCTCGCGGTAGAGCGCCTCGGCTTCCTTGAGGTCGATGCGCGGCTCCTTCGGCTGGTCGCAGTCGCCCTTGGCCTGCGAGCACTTCTCGAGCGCGCGCGAGTAGTCGTCCATCTTGATGAGATAGAGACGGCGCGCCTCTTCCCAGAGCAGCTCGGCGAGCTTGAACGTGCCGTCGGCGCGCGTATCCGGGCCGGGGTTGCTCGCGAGGAACTGGCGCAGCATGCCGATCGCCTCGAGGCGCTTGTCGTCGCGCTTCTTCTCCGTCGAGGCGAGCAGGTCCTTGAGCTCCTTGTCGAGCACCGGCGCCTCGGGCGCGGGCGGGCGCTTGCGGATGTACAGCTCGGCGGCGGGGCCGCGCTGGACGTCGATCTCCTTGGACGCCGGCGCGGACTGCGCGAGCGCGACGCTGGGGACGAGCAGAAGAAGCAGCTTCTTCATCGCCAGCCCTCGTACTCGTCGGCCCAGTACTCGCCCTGGAACGGCCAGTACTCCTCGTCGTCGCCGATCATCGACGCGTTCCACATCTTGCCGATCAGCTCCTCGGGGAAGCGGCCGGCCGCGAGGTCCTGCACCTCGATGTCGAGCTTGCGCTTCTGGCCGATCACGGCGTCGACCTTGCCGAGCTTCGCCTTGTCGAGGACGCGGCGCGTGTCGTTGTAGAGCGTCTCGAGCGCAGCCTGTGCGAGCTGGGCGCCCGCATCGGTGAGCTTGGCGTTGAGCGCGTGGGCGGCCTTGTCGAGGCGGCGCGCGTCGGCCAGGTCCGCCTCGATCATTGGCTTGATGCCGGGCGCAGCGGCCTCGGCGGCGGCCTTCGCGGCCTTGTCGGCGGCGGCGACCGCGTTCGTCGTGGCGGTGTGGACCTTCTCGAGCAGCGCGTCGAGGCGCTTGAGCTCCTCGGCGGCGGCATCCGCGGGCATCGTGCCCTCGCGGCGCGCGCGCGCGATCTCGCCCTTCTGCGCGGCGACCTGCTGGCCGAGCCGGCGCAGATCCTCGACGAGCGAGTTCGCGTCCGCGAGCGACTCCTGGTCGATTGTGCGCCCCGTCGCAACCTTCGCAACGTGTTCCTCGCTCACCTGCCTCGCCAAGGTTTGCCACAGCCGCACGGTCTGGCCCGCGGAATCGGCGAGCTCCTTGCTGCCGGTCACCGCGTCGTCGAGGCGCAGGAATTTCGGATCGAGGCGCATCAGCGCCGCCATCTCGTCGAACGTGGTCGCGGGCTTGTCCTTCGCCGCGTTGTCGCGGACCTCGTGATAGCGGGCGATCGACTTCTCGACGAGCTGCTTGCGCTCCTCGGGGTCTTTGCGCGCGCGATCGATCTCGTTGACGATCGGCTGCAGCTTGCCGATGAGCTTGTCGTACCAGGCCTGCGAGTCGTCGAACTTGCAGTCGGCGAGCTCGACGTACCCCGCGAGCAGCGACGCCTCCGGCCAGAGCGGCGAGCTCGGGAACGTGTTGATGAACTCGTGTACGAGGTCGCGCGACGTCGCCAGCTCGCGCTTCTGGTACATCGACCAGCTCGCCTCGAACAGCGCGTCGGGCAGGTAGGCCGAGTCGTCGGGGATCTGGAAGTAGTGGTAGTAGGCGTCGTCGTACTCGCCTTGCTCGTGCGCGATGCGGCCGAGACCGAGGCGCGCGAGGTCCTTGATCGTGAAGTACCGATCGTCGACGACGAACGTGATCTTGTCGGCGTCACTCGTGCCGGCGACCTCGCACATCGCCTCCGCCGCATCTTTGTATTCGCCGCGGCGCGCGCGGATGACGCCGCGCAGATAGACGGCCGAGCTGTAGAGCCGGCTCTTCTTGCTGATCAGCACGAGCTCGCCCTCAGCGTCCGCGAGCTTGCCCTTCTCGTACGCGGCGCGGCCGCGCAGGTACGCGCGCTCGCCGGCCGCGCTCGGCGGGATCGGATCGCTCGTCTTGATGCTCTCGATGCGCGCGAGCACGCCGGCGTAGTCGCGCGTCTCGATGCCGATGTCGACGGCCACGCGATGCGCCGGCCCCCAGTACTTCGACCCCGGGCCGCGCGCGAGCAGCGCATCGGTCACCTCGAGCGCCGCCCCGTACGCACCGCTGCGCTCGAGCGCGACGGCGAGATCGTACTGCGCGTTCTCGAACTCGACGAAGTCCTTGAAGCTCGCGTAGCGCGGCGACTCGACGATCGCGTACAGCGCGACGGCGGCATTCGTGTACGCGCCGTCACGCAAGAGGCCTTCGCCGACCTGGAGCTCGCGCTTCAGCGTCTCGAGCGTGCCGCTCTCGACGTCGATCAGCTTCGCCTTCGCGAGCTCGTCGTAGTACTTCGCGAGCGGATCGGTCGTGTCCGCGTGCGCCACGCTCGCGAGCAAGCAGAGCGCGACGAGGCTCCTCACTTCTTCGCCCCCGCTTGCGCGACGGACTTCACGGCCACATCGATCCCGAGCCCGTAGCTGCCGTGCTCGCCGCGCTTCCACGCGTACGCGATGTCGCCGTTGTCGTGCGCCTTCGCGGTCACCGCGAGGTCCTTCTGCGCGACCGCCTTGACGACGATCTGCGACTCCGTCGTCGACGTGAACGAGTCATCGTCCTTGCCCGTCGCCTCGACGTGGAACGTCACGAGGTGGCGGCCCGGCGCGACGTAGCCGTCGAACCGCACGCCGTCGTCGTTGGCGATCGCGCCGCCCGCGTCCTCGTACACGGTGGCGCCGTCGAGCCGCACGCTCGCCTTGCTGACGCCGTAGTAGCGCGCGCTCGTCCACGTGAGCTTGATCGTGATCCGCGTCGAGTACAGCTGGCTCGCGACGGCATTCGCGCGCGCGCGGCTCTTGAACAGCTCGTCGCGCAGGCTCAGGTACTCCTGCCGGAGCGAGTCGACGTCGGGGCCGGTCTCCGGCGTCGGCTCCGCCTTGACCTCGGGCGGCGGCGGAGGCGCGGCGCTGCCGGCGGCAGGGGCGGGCGTCGCGGGGGCCGTCTGCGGCGCCATCGGAGCCGCGCTGCCGGAGCCGGCGGCCGAGCCCGCGTCGGCCGGCGTCGTCGTCTCGGGCTCGGGCTTCGTCGTCGTCGGCTTCGGCTTCGGCTTGTGATGGCTCTTGGGCGCCGCCAGCGCCAGGGCGGGCACGAGCAGGATCCAAGAAGCGCGACGCAGCATGACGAGGCTCCGATCAGTTGTGGAACGGCAAGAACACGGAGAAACCGGCGGTGATCGCGAGGTCGTTGACGAGGAAGCGCTCGTCGAGCAAGTCCTGACGGAACGTCCGGTCCCGCGCATCGATGCGGAACGCGACGGCCTGACCCATGAAGAGCTTAATCCCGAACCCGACGATGCCGGCAGCACCGCGGCTGGTCTTCGAGTCGATCACGCCGACGCCGGCATCGGCGTGAAGGTCGAAGTGCACGATCGTGCCGCCGAGTCGCAGCTTGCCGTACACGGGCGACCACACGAGCAACGACTCCGCGAAGATCATCCGCGCGTACGTATCGGTCAGCACGACGCCGCGCTTGTCCTCGAGAGCGCGCACGATGTCGGCGTTCGCGTGCGTCCACCAGCCGGCGAACTCGACGGCGGTCTCGTCCGTCATGTTGTACGTGTACGAGCCGCCCGCGATGTACGTGCCGCTGAGCAGATCGCTCGCGTAGTACCCGCCGTCGATCGACAGCTCGTGCCGCCCTTGCTTCACGAACAGCCGGTCGACCGCGCCGCGCCGCTTGCGCTTGATCGCGAGCCGGTCCGCGATCTCCTGGTCGATGCACATCTCCGTCGTGCGCTCGGCCGCCGGCTTGTCCTTGTCGACCGCCGCGACCTTCTTCTCCGGGTCGGCATGAGCGACCGCGGCGAGCGCGAGGAGGATCAGCAGCGACTTCATAGGCCCGTCGGGATCCAGAACGCGACGCCCGCCGTCGCGATCAAGTTGTTCGTGTAGCGCGTCTCGGCCGCGATCTCCTCGACGGCCATCAGGTCGCGCGCGTCGATGCGGATCGTCATGACCTTGCTGACGAAGAAGTCGATCGCGCCGCCCGCATCGAACGACAGCCCCTGCACCGCATCGTGGACCATCCGCCCGCCGCCGCCGAACAGCATGATGTCGGCGTGGACGATCCCGCCGCCCATCTTCATCTTCGCGTGGATCGGCGACCACACGAGGTTGCCCAGCCCGACATACGCCATGCCCGGCTTGAACCGGTTGTCGCCGAAGAACTTGTTCAGCGGCTGGTCGAGATCGAGCGTCAGCGGCGTCATGTCGAACTCGGCCGCGAAGCCGAAATCCTCGGTGAAGAAGAAGCCGAGCGAGCCGCCCGCGATCCAGCTGCTGCTCGTCAGATCGCCGCCGTACAGGCCGCCGTGCGCGACGAGGTTGAGCTTCCCACGCTTGAGGAAGTTCTTCTTCTGCACGCCGCGCGGCTTGTGGTTCTCACCGAGCTGGCCCGCGATCGTCTGATCGAGACACGACGGCAGCGGCGCGTCCGATGGCTTCGCCGGCGCAGGCTGTGCGCGCGCGATGCTGCTGACCACCAACATGGCCAGCACGATTCCCCCGAGCGTGCGTAGCACCGCCTGAAGCGTACAACGAGCGCATGGTACGATTCCACCGATGGAGCACCTGACGGGGACCAGGATCCGGCGCGAAGCAACGCCGGCCACGGTCAACCTCCGGCGCTGCAAGCTCGTCATCATCAAAGGGGCCCAGCGCGGCACCGAATTCGTGATCGCGGGCGATGTGATCCGCATCGGCAAGGCCCCCGAAAACGATCTCGTCCTCGTCGACGAGACCGTCTCGCGCGTCCACTTCGAGATCATGCGCGACGCCAAGGGGTACCTCGTGCGCGATCTCAAGAGCACGAACGGCACGTTCCTCGACGGCGCCGAGGTCAAGGAAGCCTACCTCCGCGCCGGCTCGGTGATCGGCGTCGGTGCCACCGAGCTCAAGTTCACCCCGTTCGAAGAACGCATCGAGATCCTGCCCTCCGAAAAGGAGGCCCTGGGCGAGATGGTCGGCAAGTCGCCCGCGATGCGCGAGATCTTCGGCCTCGTGGAGCGAATCGCCCCGACCGACGCCACCGTGCTCATCGAAGGCGAGACCGGCACGGGCAAGGACATGATCGCCCGCACGCTCCACCAGCTCTCGCCGCGCGCCGACAAGCCGTTCATCGTCGTCGATTGCGGCGCGGTCGCCGGCACCCTGATCGAGTCCGAGCTGTTTGGTCACGAAAAAGGTGCGTTCACGGGCGCTCACACCGCACGCCAAGGCGCCTTCGAGCTCGCCTCCGGCGGCACGGTCTTCCTCGACGAGCTCGGCGAGCTCTCGCTCGATCTACAGCCCAAGCTCCTGCGCGTGCTCGAGCAGCGCGAGCTCCGCCGCGTCGGCGGCCAGAAGACGATCAAGGTCGACCTGCGCGTGATCGCCGCCACCCGAAAAGACCTCCGCTCCGAGGTCGAGAAGGGCAAGTTCCGCGAGGACCTCTACTTCCGCCTCAACGTCGTCCCGATCACCGCGCCCCCGCTCCGCGAGCGCCGAGAAGACATCCCGCTCCTCATCAACGCGATGCTCGCCAAGCTCGCGCCCGACAGCACCACCGCGCTCGCCGACTCCACCCGCGCCGCCCTGATGGCCCACGACTGGCCGGGCAACGTCCGCGAGCTGCGCAACGTCATCGAGCGCGCCCTGGCCCTCGGCGCCGACCCGGGCATGCTGGTCGCCCCGCTCGGCGCCACGACGGACGTCCAGAAAGGCGTGCAGCTCCGCGACGCGATCGAGTTCGAGCCGGGCGTCTCGTTCCGCGACACGAAGGAAAAGTGGAACGAGCTGTTCGAGCGCCGCTACCTGACCTGGCTCATCAAGCGCGCCGACGGCAACATCTCCAAGGCCGCGCGCGACGCCGACATGGATCGGAAGTACCTCCATAAGCTCTTGCGGAAGTACGGCATCACCGGCGGCGACGACGAGCCGGAGAACTGATCTGCCGAGCCTCGCAGACGCGCTTCACCTCGTACCCGGCGCGGCCGCCGCGGGGGGCCTGCTCGGCGCTGGTGCGACGCGAGCGCGCATCCGGTTCTCGGACGACGAGCTGACGAGCGGTCCCTGCGACGCCGATCCCGCGCGTCACGAGCAGCTGCGCGAGGCGTGGGACCGCGAGGGCTGCATGCCCGGCTGGCGCTCGCGCCTCCGTCTCGAAGACCTGCGCGCGGCGCTCGCCGGCGACGAGCCAGTTATCCTCTGGGGAACCCGCGCCTTCGCCGACCTCGTCTGGATCTGGTGGGCCCTCGACGGCCTGCGCCGCGTCGGAGCGGACGGACCGCGCTTCTTCCTCGCACGGCCGAATCCGGCCGATCCGCTCGAGACCCAAGGCGGCTGCTCGCCGGAAGAATCCCGTGGCGCGCTGACGGCTGCCGGGCCGATCACCGACGACGAGTGGCGCGAAGGCCGCGAGCTCTGGGCCGCCTACGCATCAGCGTCACCACTCGCGTTCGACGAGGCGCGCCGCCATGGCTCTCGCGCGTTCCCCGAACTGACGAGCAGCGCCGAGCTACACGGTGCATGGTTCCCGCGCTTCATCGACGGGCATCTGCGCCTCTCCGAGCTCGACGAAGTTCTCCTCGCGTGCGTCGACAATTCGTGGCGCACGACCTCCGAGCTGCTCGGGTCACTCGCGCCGCAGGATCTCGCGCGCGTCGCACGCGTGTTCGACGCGTTCGTCTCGGTCGACCGCCTGCGCGAATGGGCGGAGCGCGGGGTGCTCGCGCGCGAGCGCCTCGACGACGTCAACCCCTGGAAGCAAGATCGATTTCGAGCCACCGCTCGTAGCCGCGCGCTGCTCGAGCGCGGCCTCGACGGCGTCGCCGATGCGCCGCCGCTCTACGTCGGTGGTTGCCTCGTGAACGACCCGACATCGCCGTGGGTGCGCATCGAAAGCGGCGCGGGCTGGCGCCTCGGCCGCGGCGCGTAGCGCGCGGCCGCCGCGATCCGCAGCCGGTCTCGGCTCGACCTCCGCACTCTGTGAGCAGGCGATCTCGTAGCTCGCCTTGCGGTTGCGAGGGCTCAACGCGCGCCGCGGCGCCGGTCAGCGGACGTAGCGGACGAACGGTACCGGCGTGCCGGCGAAGTCGTGCGGCTCGCCGTCTCCGGCGAGCGTCCAGCCTTCGCGCTCGTAGAAGCGCCGCGCGCGCGCGTTCGCCGCGATCACCTCGAGCCGCGTGCAGGCGGCGGCGCGGCGGTGCAGCGCGGTCGCGACGCCGGTGGCCCAGAACGCGGGGGCGACGTAGAGCGCGCGCAGCTCGGGGCCGGCGAGCTCGATGAAGCCGATCGGCTCGCACGGACCGGCGGCGTCGCCCGCGGGCGTGGCGACGGTGATCGTCGCGAGGCGCGACTCGTCGAACCACGCGGGCGGTGGCTCGCGGGTGAGCGGCAGGCCGAGGGACGCGCGGGTGGCGTTCTCGGCGGCTGTGTAGACGCGCGCGAGTGCGGGCGCGTCGGCCGCGCGGGCAGAGCGGAGCAGCAGGCGGCGACTACGCGCGGCCGCGCGTCGAGAGACGCGAGACGTAGCGCGACGCGGTCTCGCGCTTGAGGATGCCCTTCGTGACGGCGGAGTCGATGATCGACACGGCCTTCTTCACGAGCTCCGACGCGTTGTTCGCCTTGGAATCGACAGCAGTGCGGGCAGACTTCACGGCGGTCCGCAGCGATGCCATCGCCGTGCGGTTACGCGCGCGGTGCTTGATCATCTTGCGGTTCTGCTTCTCCGCCGACTTGATATTGGCCACAGAATTCTCCTGGAGGGAGGAGCGTTTACCCCGGTCGTGGAGACCCTGTCAAGCGCTGGCGTCTGAGGGTGGTTCGTAGCCCGGATGCATCGCATTCACCCAGGATGATTGCGGGAGTACACACGCGTCCTGTGGATAAGTTGCGGGCAGAGTGGTGAGTACGCGCCCGATCTGGGCGAGATCTCTGCCACTCGATCTTAGCTGCTCAAAAAAGCGTCACTTTCCCGCGGCGGATTTCTTCACCTCGTTCCAGAGCGCGTCCATCTCGTCGAGCGTCGACTGGGAGGGCGTCTTGCCGGCGGCGGCGAGGCGGTCCTCGACCTGCTCGAAGCGGCGCGTGAACTTCGTGGTCGCGTCGATCAGCGCGTTCTCGGCGTCGACTCCGACCTTGCGCGCGAGGTTGACGACCGCGAGCAGCAGGTCGCCAATCTCTGCGTGGATCTCGCGCGCGTCGTTCGCCGCGATGGCCTCGCGTACCTCGCGCACTTCTTCTTCGACCTTGTCGAAGGAGCCTTGCCAGCCGGGCCAGTCGAAGCCGATCTTGCCGCAGCGCGAGCCGACCTTCTGGGCGCGGGCGAGCGCGGGACCGGCGGGGATGCCGTCGAGCGTGCGCTTGCGGGCGGGCTTCTCGGCCGCCTTGATCTCGTCCCACTGCTTGAGGACCTTGTCGGCGGTGTCGACGCCTTCGGTCGTGCCGAAGACGTGCGGGTGGCGGCGCACGAGCTTGTCGGAGATGCCGGCGATCACGGCGTCGATGTCGAACTCGCCCGCCGCGCGGCGCAGCGCCGACTGGAAGACGATCTGGAAGAGGAGGTCGCCCAGCTCCTCGCAGTGGTGCTCCGCGCTTCCGGAGGAGAGCGCATCGAGGACCTCGTACGTCTCCTCGACGAGGAACGGGCGAAGCGACTCGAGCGTCTGCTCGCGGTCCCACGGGCAGCCGCCGGGGGCGAGCAGGCGGTCCATGATTTCGACCAGGCGGGGCAGGGAGGCTCCGGGCATGTCACGTGCTATACCGCCGTCCTCGACGTGGCCAAGCAGCTAGTTCGCGAGAAACTCGCATTCGATGATCCCGAGGCGCTGCAGGCGCTCTGCGGGAGCAACAACAGCCGGCTCAAGCTCATCGAGCGGACGGCAGGGGCCGAGGTGCACCTGCGCGGCAACGAGATCACGATCGAGGGCGAGCAGGCGGCGACGGACACCGCGAAGAGCGCGATCGAGCAGCTGTACGACATGGCACTCGAGGGCAAGCCGCTGTCGAGCGACGACGTCGTGCGCGCCGTCAAGCTCGTCCAGGGCGGCGATGGCGGCCCGACGGTCGCGCAGGTGTTCGGCGATACGATCGTCACCCCGCGCATCGGCCGGCCGATCGCGCCCAAGGGTGCGACGCAGAAGAAGTACGTCGATCTGATCCGCCAGAACGACATCGTGTTCGCGACGGGCCCGGCGGGCACCGGCAAGACGTACCTCGCGATGGCGATGGCCGTGCGCGCGCTGCTCGACAAGCAGATCCGCCGCATCATCCTGACGCGCCCGGCGGTCGAGGCCGGCGAGCGGCTCGGCTTCCTGCCCGGCACGCTCGAGGAGAAGATCGATCCGTACCTGCGTCCGCTGTTCGACGCGCTGTACGACATGCTCGACCTCGAGCGCACCCAGCGTCTGGTCGAGGACCACACGATCGAGATCGCGCCGCTCGCGTTCCTGCGCGGCCGCACGCTCAACGAGAGCTTCATCGTGCTCGACGAGGCGCAGAACACGACCCCCGCGCAGATGAAGATGTTCCTGACGCGCATGGGCTACGGCGCCAAGGTGGTGATCACGGGCGACATCACGCAGACCGACCTGCCGCCCGGCCAGCGCAGCGGCCTGCGCGACGCCGTCGAGCTCGTCGAGGGCATCCGCGGCATCGGCCTGATTCACTTCACCGACGCCGATGTCGTGCGGCATCCGCTCGTCGCAGCTCTGATCCGCGCCTACGATGCCCGCGACCGGGCCCGGTCCGAGGCTCGTGATAGGATGGGATCAGATGGTGGTGGCCAGCCCGGATGACCTGGTCAGCGCGGTCGCTCGCGACCGGCGCATGGTCGGGTACCGCGTGCGGCGTCAGGGCGAGGGCTGGATCGAGCTGGAGGTCGTCGCGCAGCGCGCGCGCAGCCCGGTGCTGCTCGTGCTCGCGTGGCCGGAGGTCTGGCGCGACGAGGCCGCGCTCGCGCCGCACCTGATCCGCGCGCGCGCCGGCAACTACGGCCTGATCCTCGTCGGCACGGATCAGGAGCTCGAGGAGGCGCGTCTCGACGCGGCGCCCGCCGATGCGGACCTCACCGCGCTGAGCTCGCCGATCTCGATGGTGCGGCTGCTGCTGCTGTTGCGCAACCGCGCGGAGTCGATCGCGATGCGCATGGCCGCCGCGACGATCGAGCTCGAGCTGGAGCGCTCGCGTCACGAGAACGACATGCTGATCTCGATCGGCCGCGCGCTCTCGCAGGAGCGCAAGATCGAGAAGCTGCTCGAGATCATCCTGAAGCGCGCGTGCGAGGTCACGAACGCGGATGCGGGCAGCGTGTACATCGTCGAGGGCCACGACGAGGCCGTCGAGGAGCGCAAGCTCAAGTTCGCGGCGAGCCAGAACGAGTCGCGCGTGATCGCGCCGGCCGGCTTCACGATGGCCGTCAACGAGACGTCGATCGTCGGGCGCTGCGTGATCTCGAGCGAGCGCATCAGCGTCCCCGACCTCTACAACCTCGACGAGCCCGGCACCGGCAACAACCAGTGGGGCTTCGTCCACGACCGCACGTTCGACGACAAGTACCGCTACCAGACTCGCTCCGTGCTCGCGGTGCCGATGATCTCGGCGCGCTCGGAGGTCATCGGCGTGATCCAGCTGATCAACAAGCGCGCGAAGGGCTGGATCGAGCTGAAGGATCCGTCGGACTTCGAGGACGGCGTCGTGCCGTTCGACCAGGTCTCGGAGACGTACGTGCAGGCGCTCGCGTCGCAGGCGGGCATCGCGCTCGAGAACGTCCTGCTCTACGAGGAAGTGAAGACGCTGTTCGACTCGTTCGTGAAGGCCGCCGTCACGGCGATCGAGTCGCGCGATCCGACGACGTCCGGTCACTCCGAGCGCGTCGCCGATCTCACCGTCGGGCTCGCACGCGCGGTCGATCGCGTCGACGCCGGCACGCTGCGTCCGGTGAAGTTCTCCGACGACACGCTGACGCAGATCCAGTACGCCGCGCTGCTGCACGACTTCGGCAAGGTCGGCGTGCGCGAGCACATCCTCGTCAAGGCGAAGAAGCTCTACGAGCACGAGCGCGAGCTGATCCTGCAGCGCTTCCAGCTGATCAAGCGCGGCTACAAGATCGAGGGCCTCGAGAGCAAGGTCCGCTATCTCGTCGAGTCGACCCGCGAGCAGGTCCAGGCCGAGCTCGCCGCGATCGACAAGCAGCTCGCCGACCGCGTCAGCGAGGTCGACAACATCATCCAGTTCATCCTCGCCGCGAACGAGCCGACCGTGCTCGAGCAGGGCAGCTTCGACCGCATCGCCGAGATCGCGGGCATGACGTACCGCGACGAGGACAACCAGCAGCTCCCGTTTCTCACGCACGACGAGGCGACCTGCCTGCAGATCCGCCGCGGCTCGCTGACGGAGAGCGAGCGCGTCGAGATCAACAGCCACGTCGTTCACACGTACAACTTCCTCAACCGCATCCCGTGGAGCCGCACGCTGCGCGACGTACCGGAGATCGCCGGCGCCCACCACGAGAAGCTCGACGGCTCCGGCTATCCACGCCGCCTCAAGGGCGAGCAGATTCCGGTGCCCGCGCGCATGATGGCGATCAGCGACATCTACGACGCGCTGACGGCGAGCGACCGCCCGTACAAGAAGGCGATGCCCGCGGACAAGGCGCTCGACATCCTCGCCTCCGACGTCAAGCGCGGTCAGCTCGACCAGGACCTGTTCGACGTGTTCATCCAGGCCCGCGTCTACCTCGTCACGCAGCGCTGATGGCCCTCGACCTCGCGATCGATCCCGGCGTCACGCTGCCGCCCAAGCTCCGCGCGCAGGTGCGTCGGGAGGTCGCGCGCATGGTCAAGGCCGCCGCGCTCGCGGAGGGCCGCCGTGACCTCGACGTCGCGCTGCGCATCACCGACGACGCGACGATCCACGTGCTCAACCGCGACTGGCGCGGCAAGAACAAGCCGACCGACGTGCTCGCATTCGCGCAGCGCGAGGCGGCCGCCGCCGATGCCGGCCTGCTCGGCGATATCGTCATCTCGCTCGATACCGCCCGCCGCCAGGCCAAGCGCGGCCTCTACGCCGAGCTCGTGCACCTCGCGTCGCACGGGCTCTGCCACCTGCTCGGCTACGACCACCGCGACGACGAGGAAGAGCGCGAGATGAACACCCGTGCTGCGGCGCTTCGCCGCGAGGCCCGTCGCACGGGCCGCGTCCGCGCCGCCTAGGCCCTTACTGGCACTTGCCGGCGGTGCAGGTCGAGCCGGTCTCGCACTTGAGCACGTTCGCCGTGAACAGCGGCCCGGTGCAGGCGGTGCCCCTCGCGACGGTGCCGTGCACGTCGAGCTTGAACGCGACGTTGTCGCTCGTGCCGTACGCCTTCACCGTGACCGCGTAGTTCCCGGCGGCGAGGCCCGTCGCCGAGATCAGCGACAGGTTGCCCGTACCGCCGTCGTCATCGCACGCGATCGCCGCGCTGCACTGCGAGTCCGACAGCTGGAGCACGGTATCGGTCGCCGTCGAGCCCTCGGTGTCGAGCGTCAGCGTCGCGACAGGCACCGGTAGCACGAGCGCGTACGTCAGATCGTTCCCGTCCGCGTAGCTGCTGCACGACATCACCATGTCGGCGTGCGCGCTCGCGAGCGTGCCGGTCGTCGTCGCGGCCGTGATCTCGACCGCGGGATCCGTGTCGTGCGAGCAGAACACCTCCGTCGTGCCGGCGGCCGAGCTGCAGCCGAAGTCGGCGGGGAAGTCGGTCTTCATGTCGTTGTCGTCGTCACTGCCGTTGCTGCAGACGGGGCAGCTCGCGCCCGGGCACACGGTGTCTTCCGCGTCATCCGACGGTGACGTGCAGCCCGGATCGTTGGGGTAGTCCTTCTTGCCGTCGCCGTTGTTGTCGATTCCGTCGTTGCACTGCGCCTTGATGCACGTCCGCGCGCCGGGCGTTCCGCCGCACACGTAGCCGACAGCGCACGTCAGCGCGCCCGACTGCGCGAGCGGGCTCTCGCAGCTCTGGCCATCCGCGATCGTTCCCGAGACGGTGATCGTGAACGGGCCGAGGTCGCTGCTGCTGTCGCCGTCGACGATGATGAAGTACGCGCCGGCCGCGAGCGCCGCGGTCGTCGTCGGATCGTTGTAGTACTTGTCGCACGCGAGCTCGGTGCCGCCGCACGTCGCGCCGACGAGTGCCGAGTACGCGTAGAAGTTATCGTTGGGATCGGCGACGTGGTACGTGAACGACGTCAATCGCGGCACGTCGATCTCGTACGCGACGTCGGGCGCACCCACACCGGAGCCGCCACCGCAGCCACCGTTGTAGTCGTCGGTCGAACCGGCGGTCGTGCCAAGCGTCGTCGGACCGACGATCTCGCCGACCGCCTCCGTGGTGTGGCAGCTCTCGCCATCGCTGGCGGCCGAGCTGCAGCTCGGGTCGGCCGGGTAGTCCTTCTTGGTGTCGTTGTCGTCGTCGACGTTGTTCGAGCACTTCGGGCAGTCGGCGCCGCTCGGACAATGGTCGGTCTCATCGTCGTCGCTCGGCGCCTTGCAGCCGGGGTCGTCGGGGTAGTCGGCCTTGCCGTCGCCGTCGTCGTCGACGCCGTCGGAGCACACCGGCCTCGAGCACACCGTGGCGGTCTCGCCCATCGGCACGCGGCACACGAGGCCGGGCCCGCACTCGTCGGCCGTGCACGCGACGCCTTCGCCGGGATACGTCGCGACCGTCAGCTCGTACGTGCCGCCCTGGCCGGTGCGGTCGTCGACGACGAGGTAGTACGTGCCCGGCATCGTGATCGACTGCGTCAGCGCCGCGCGCGCATCGCCGGGGGCCGCGCTGTCGTTGCAGCCAAGCTCGCTGGTGGCCTGCGCACACTGCGCGCTGCGGATGTAGAGAACGGTGTCGGCGCTCGTCGCGACCGTATCCGTCGACGCGACGACGACGGTCGGCTGCCGGATGCGCAGCTCGTACACGTCCTCGGTGCCGGCGCTGCCACCGCACATCGCGGACTGCAGGTTCGACGTCATCATGCTCATGAGCATCCCGTCGATCTTGCCGCTCGGTGGCATCGACAGGATGTGGACGTTCGCGCCGCACGCTTGCGGGTTGCTCGGGTACTCGTCGTTATCGGCCGCCGACGAGCAGCCGTTGTCGGCGGGATAGTCGGTGACTCCGTTGCCGTCGTCGTCCTTGCCGTTCGAGCACTGCGGACAGCTGGGGCCGTCGGGGCAGTCATCGGTCTCGTCGTTCACGTTCGGCGCGTAGCAGCCCGGATCATCGGGGTAGTCGATCTTGCCGTCGCCGTCGTTGTCGCGGCCGTCATCGCATTGCGGCGCCGGCGGGCTGTCCTCGCTGTTGTCCTCGATGCTCGTGCAGCCTTCGTCGTCGGGGAAATCGATCTTGCCGTCGCCGTCGTTGTCCTTGCCGTCGTTGCACTGCGTCTTGCCGCTGAGGCCGGCGCTACCGCCGCAGGCCGTGAACGAGAGGACTGCTGAAGCTAGTAGAAGCCACCGGATCGCGCGCATAGGCGCCACCTGTATCCAAGTGTACGACCTGCGGTCAACTGGCGATTTCTACCCGCAAATTGCTGTGGGCGGTGGCTACTGCATTAGCCACGGTCGAACAGCAAGAACTTCAGATAGCGACCTTCGGGGAACGCGGGCAGCACCGGATGATCGCTCGCGGCGCCCGCGACGTGTCGCAAGCGCAGATCTCCCGGAACGATCGCGAGTAGATCCGCTTCGGTCACGTGCGACGAGCACGATGCGAGCGCGAAGCGACCTTGTGGTTCGACCACCTCGAGCGCGGCGTCTGTCAGGCGCTGATACGCTTTGAGCGCGGCCGGCTTGCTGCGCTCGTTCGGCGCGAAGCTCGGCGGATCGACGATCACGAGATCCCAGCGCCGGCGCTCGCGCTTCGCGCGCGCGAGCACGTCGAAGCAGTCGCCGACGATCCGCTCGTGCGTCTCCGCCGGCAGCTGCGAGAGCGCGAGGTTTCGCTCGATCGCCGCGATCGCGGGCGCCGCGAGATCGACGCTGGTCACCCGCGTCGCGCCACCGAGCGCCGCGTGCAGCGAGAAGCCGCCCGTGTAGCAGAAGAGGTTGAGCACGCTCGCGCCCGCCGCGTGCCGGCGGATCGTGCGGCGGTTGTCGCGCTGGTCGAGGAAGAAGCCGGTCTTCTGGCCGTGACGCACGTCGACGCCGAACCGCGCCTCGTCCTCCGAGATCACGACCTCCGCCGGTGGCTTGCCGCGCATCGCCTCGCCGTCGGCGCGCGCGCCGCGCTCGCCACGCAGCCACACGTGCGGTAGCGCGATGCCGGCCCGCTCGATCCCCGCGAGCACGCCGGGCAGGCGAGGGCGCCAGAACGCGCTCGCGGCCGGCCCGTCGAACACGACGACGGCGCAGCCCGCGTAGACATCGATCACGAGGCCGGGCAGCGCATCGGCCTCGCCGTGGATCACGCGCCACCCGGTGCAGCCGACGAGCAGCGGATCGCGCACGCGCCGCGCCGCCGCCGCCTCCGCGCGTCCGCTGGCCCAGCGCTCGTCGCAGGTGCTCGTCGGATCGCGATCGAGCACGCGCGCGCGCAGCGGAGATGCCGGATCGGCGAGGGCCGCCGCGAGCGGGCCGCGCTCGTCGACGAGCGTCACGACCTCGCCGCCGCGGACGTCGCCGGGCGGTCCGAGCGCGCGGTCGTAGACCCACGGATGCCCGGCCGCGACGCGATCGCGCAGCGGCTTCGTGACGCGCCAGCTCGCGCGCCTCGTCGCCACTACTTCAGCGTCGCGGCGGTCAGCTGGTACTCGTGCGCGTAGCTGTTCAGCGACTGCACGACGCCGACGCCCTGAGCGAGCCACTGCGTCGTCAGCCAGTTCGCGGGCAGCTCGGCGGGCTTGTCCTGCGGCGCGCGCGGGTTGTCGAGCGTCACGCGCCCGGTCGTGATCAGGCCGAGCTTGTCGGTCTTGTACATGCCGAGCTTCGTCGTCACCGGCTCGGGCTGCTCCGGCGTGTAGCTGCGCTCGAGCTCGAGCTTGCCGCTGCCGAGCTTGGCGTCCGTGCCCTCGGTCGGCACGCGCGTCCAGTGCATGACCATCTCTTCGCGCCACTGCGCGTCGCCGATGCCGCCCTTCGTCAGGACCCAGCTGTTCGCCATCGTCGGCTTGGGATGATCGATCGAGTCGATCTTCATGCCGAGATAGCCGCCGGGCTCGCCTGCAAAGAAGAAGCTATCGGGCGAGATCACGAACTTCTTGTCGTTGCACGTGATCGTCGTGGTGAACGTATGCTCGTCGAGGATCGGCTTCTTCGGATCCTTCGTCAGGTCGCGCGTGACCTTCTCCTCGAGCGTGACGACGGTATCGGCGCCCTTCTTCGCGTCGACGGACTTCACGGTGATCGTGACTTCCTTCGCGGGCTCCGGTGCGATGCGACGGATCGCATCCTCGGCGGGCTGCGGCGCCGCGACGTTGATGTACGTCCACGAGTTGCCTTCGACCAGCGGGAGGATCTTCACGCCGCACGCGGGGGCGGCCTTTCCGACCGGTGGGCCGCCGCCGGCCGCGGGCGCCGATGCCTTCTTGGGGCCGGCAAACGCGAGGGCAGGGGCGACGAGAACGGTGGCGATCAGCGCGAAACGCATGAGGTCTGAGTCATACCCGGCCCCCCGGCCGACCTCAAGCCAAACGGCCTATCAGGCCTGTCAGCCTGCGACCTCCTCTTAGCGCTCGCGACCCTCGTTCTGCCCGCCGTACACGCAGTTAGGATCGTTGGTCCCTTCGCACATCTTCTTGATGAGCTCCCGGAACCGCTGATCGCCGCGCATGTCCGCGAAATCGGGATCGAGGACCTGCTTGCGCCCGAGCAGCTTGTCGAGGACCGCCTCGACCTCCGCGTGCTTGCTCTGGTGCGGCCGCATCTGGAGGATGCGCGTCAGCAGGTTGATGCTGCACTGCGTCCGCCCGATCTTCGCGTACGCGGCCGCGAGCCCGTACGTCGCCTTCACGTCATACGGATCCGCCTTGAGCGAATCGATGAAGTGGTTCACCGCGTTGGTGATCATCTCCTCGTGGGTGCGCCGGTCGACCTCGCCGCCGTTCGCGGTCTTCAGCTCGCTCGACGCCTGATCGGCGAGCTTCAAGCTCTCGGGGATCGACCGCTCGTCGAACGAGTACGGCTTGAGCTCGGTCTGCGGATCCGTCGGATCGCAGTCCTTCTGCGTCGCCTCGGTCTTCGGCTTCGGCTCGGGCTGCGGCCGCAGCGGCGGCGGCGGCGGCGTCAGCTCCTGCTTCTCGTGGCACCCGATCAGCGCGAGGACGAACAGCCACTTCTTCATCAGCGACCCACCGCTGCCATCGCGTCCTTGCGATAGCCCTTGAACCACGCGCCGTTCGCGTCGATGTCATCGAGCTTGCGCGTCGCCTCGCTCGTATACAGCTTGTGGCCCGCCATCTGCGACAGGCGCTTGAGCATCGCGATCGCGCAGCCCTTCCGCATCGCCTTGTCGTACGCGACCGCCAGCTTCAAGGTCGCATCGACGTTCCAGTTGTCCTTGATCAGCGCCTCGCGATACTTCGCGATCGCCTCCTTGATCAGGCCGACCTTCTGCTGATCGTCCTTGCTGTGCTCCGCGGTCGACAGCGCGGTATCGCCCGCATCGACCATCTGCCGCGACGCCACCCCGTTCGGATGGTGCTTCTTCGGGTCATCCCCGAAGCTGGCGCTGCAGTCCTCGATGTACACGACCGGAACCGTCGCGGCATCCGCCTCCGGCGGCTTGCGCTTCTTCTCGGGGTTCTTCAGGTGCTCCGGCTTGCCGCCGTACAACGGTTGACACCCTGCTGACCCGAACGCGAAGGCGAGAGCCACGCAGAGCGCGCCCCACGGCTTGAGACCCATTGGCCAACGGTATCGCGCCGCGCCGCGGCGATCAAACGCCGCCAGGTCCGACCGGCGCCCCCGGCGCGCCGGCGGGCGACGCGCGGCCGCGGCCCGCGCCGGCGGGAAGGGGAACAGGAACGGCTTTGCCCCGTTAATCCCTCCTGCCTCTGAATGACCGGGGTTGCCTCGGAATAAAAACGCCGTCGCCTCAAAATTCATGGACGTCCGGTGCCCTCCAAACAGTTACCGGAGTGGTGACTGACAGGATCCAACTCGTAATCGAACTGGTGCACGGCATCGATGCACTGGAAGCCGAGCGCGCGGCGCTCGTCGCTGACATCGATGCGAAGATTCGCCAGGCCAGGGAAGACCTCGCGACCCTGACGCAAGGCGCCATGCCTCGTGTCACACCGACGTCGAACCGGAAGCGCGGCACGGGCCAGAAGCTCTGCGACCTGATCACCGCCCACCCCGACGCGCCGCCCGGCGTCCGCGCCATCCAACTCTACGGTGAGGACACGCCGACGAACCGGGGGATGGTTCGCAGCCTCATCAGGAGCCTTCGGAAGAAGGGAATCCTGCGCGACGGGGAGAACGGGTTGTTGGAGGTGGTCGAGGACGCGCCTAGCGACCCGACCGAGCCTTCTCCAGAGCCGCCGCCCGAACCCACGTAGAGACGCTCATGCTCGCCGCCTCGGCTGCGCGCCGAAGCTCCTCGTGTTCGCTCTCGGTCGCCAGGACGCGCACCAGCGTGTCCCGCCGATCTGCGTCTGCGACCGGGGGGCGCCCCAGTTTCTTGCCCTTTTTTACCTTGGAAGTCACGGCACTAAGCATAGCCATAAAAATACCAGACACAAGACCATTGACCACCGTACTTAATATGGCTATGTTTAGTCCATGGAAAGCGCAGTCGCCACGGACGACTTCAAGCCCCTCCGCACCACGCGCGAGGAGCGCGGTCGCCAGATCGCGAAGTGCGGTGGCATTCGCAAGCTCGGGTCCGGCTATGCGGTCCCGTCGCAGTCGACGCGCTCTGACGCGCCCACGTACGTCGTGGACGTCGTCGAGCAGACCTGCACCTGCCCGGATTACGAACTGCGTCGCACGGTCTGCAAGCACCAGGAAGCGGTCCTGTTCTGGCTCGCGTGGGACGGTGCGGTGAGCGAGACCGGGGAAATCGCGGCTGACGTCGGTCGCGCCACGTACACGCAGAACTGGCCTGCGTACAACGAGGCGCAGACCACGGAGAAGTCGCAGGTAGAGCGGCTCCTCAAGGCGCTCTGCGAGGGCATCGAGCAACCGGCTCGCAAGCCTGGCCCCGGTCGCAACCCCGTCCGCCTCAGCGACGCGGTGTTCGGCACCGTGATGAAGGTCTACACGACGTTCTCGGGCCGTCGCGCCACGTGCGACATCCAGTCCTGCGCCGAGCGCGGTCACATGACCAAGGCGCCGCACCACAACACCCTGTTCCGCACGATGGAGAGCGCGGCGACCACCGAGATCCTGATGCGCTTGATCGAGGAGTCGGCGGCGCCGCTCGCCGAGATCGAGAACGCTGCCGGTCAGTTCGCGCAGGACTCGACGGGCTTCTCGACGGTCACGTACGACCGCTGGTTCGATCAGAAGCACGGCAAGCTCGCCGCCGAGCACGCGTGGGTGAAGCTCCACGTGATGGTCGGCACGGTCACGAACGTCGTGACCGGCGTGAAGATCTCGAACCAGGGCGACTGCCCGGTGCTGCCGGAACTGCTCGCGCAGACGGCGAAGCGGTTTGGGATCAAGGAAGTCTCGGCCGACAAGGCGTACCTCTCGGCGAAGAACCTCGAAGCAATCGACGCCGTGGGCGCCGTCCCCTACATCCCGTTCAAGTCGAACAGCGTCGGCGGCAACAAGTCGCCGCACTGGAAGAAGATGTGGGCGCAGTTCACCCTCAAGAGCGACGAGTTCCTGAAGCACTACCACCGTCGTAGCAACGTCGAGACGACGTTCTCGATGATCAAGCGGAAGTTCGGCGGCGCGGTGCGCTCGAAGCTGCCGGTCGCGCAGACGAACGAGGTGCTCGCCAAGGTGCTCCTCCACAACCTGACCTGCATCGTCCACGCGATTGCCGAGTTTGGCGTCGAGGTGGACTTCGCGAAGCCCACCCTCACCCTGGTGAAGCCGTGAGCGACCTGACGGACAAGGAACAGCGGAACGTGCGCACGGCGCTCAAGTTCCTGCACTACCGAATCGGCCGGTGGAAGCCGATCACGCAGGCGCTCAAGATGGGCGAGGACTCGATCCACAAGATCGCGAACGGCGGCACGGTCACCGCGTCCCTCGCGTTCCGGCTTGCGCGGCTCGTCGAGGTGTCACTGGACGATCTGCTCGCCGGGAAGTGGCTCTCGCCGCGCATCTGCCGTCACTGCGGTCACCCGCCGGACGACTTCGAGGACGAGGAAACCGTCGTCGGTGGCGAGCTGCACAAGCTCACCGTGATCGACGGTGGGAAGAAGTAGATCAGGCGCCCGTGATCCGGCTCCACGCCATTGCGGCGTACTCGGGATTCAGTTCGATGCCGAGGAAGCGACGTCCGTGCGCACGCGCGACCGCACCCGTCGTACCGCTGCCCGTGAACGGATCGAGCACGACATCTCCGACTTGCGAACCGGCAAGCACGCACGGCTCGACGAGCGCAGGCGGGAACACGGCGAAGTGAGCCCCCTTGAACGGCTTGGGCGTAATCGTCCAGACGTCGCGCTTGTTGCGATGCGTCGCCGTGCGCAGCCGAGGGTTGTTGTTGAAGTTGCCGGGCTGATCTCGGCACTCTGCCTCGGAGTTAGTGACCTGCTGGCTACGACCGTTGTTGCTAGCCGACGACTTCCGGTTGCGTGCGCGCTCCGATGTCGAGGTGGCGTTCGGGTCAGGCTGGATGGCGCACGGCTCCTTGATGGCATCCTGGTCGAAGAAGTACTTGGGAGCCTTGCTGAGCAGGAACACGTGCTCATGGGACCTCGTCAACCGGTCTGTGACGCTGCCTTCGGGCATCGGGTTCGGCTTCGCCCAGATGACATCGTTGCGGAGGTACCAGCCGTCCTTGCGCAACGCGAGAGCCGTCATCCACGGAATGCCTACGAGATCCTTCATCTTCAGGTCGTGGTCGTTACTTCGACGGCGGCGCGCCCCCGTCGAAATCAGGCCACCGGTGTACTTGCTCTCCCTCATGTTCGCGGTGCTCTGACGAACAGGTGAGGCATTGAAGTAGCTGTCACCGAGGTTCAGCCACAGCGTACCGTCGGGTGCGAGCACGCGACGGACTTCGCGGAACAGTGTGACGAGGTTCTCGACGTACTCGTACGGCGACTGTTCGAGCCCGAGCTGGCCTTCGACGCCGTAGTCCCGAAGCCCCCAGTATGGTGGTGATGTAACGCAGCATCGCGCTGACCCATCCGGGATTTCGCGAAGCCGCGAAAGGCTGTCACCCACGAGGAGTGAAGCGGTCTCGTTGCACTGATCGAGCGTGTTGGACGGCTGACTCACCCTGTGGGAACTGGGAACTCGCTCGTCGGCTTCTGTGGTCCGTTGCCTTTAAATTGCCGCCTCTGCCTCAGAAAGAACCGTGTCGCAGGCATTTCTGAGGCAAAGCCAACAGGAACGGGAACGGGAACGGCAGCGGGAACGGGAACGGCAGCGGGAACGGGAACGGCAGCGGGAACGGGAACGGCGGCGGGAACGGGGACGCTCGCGCGTTCCAACCGCTGAGCACTGGGGTTCGATCTGGGAGCGCGTCGTGCGCGCGGTCCCCGTGCCCTCCGCTCGGAGCTCTCGCCCGGCTCGGCGCTTGCGCATCGCACCGCGC
>CAYUNM010000058.1:32337-54064 GCA_964446175.1 uncultured Kofleriaceae bacterium | reverse complement strand
TGCGGCACGCCGACGCCGGCGACGATGCGCGTGGTGCAGATCGAGCCGGGGCCGACGCCGACCTTCACCGCGTTGACACCCGCTTCGATCAGCGCCTTGGTGGCGGAGGTCGTCGCGACGTTGCCCGCGACCAGCTGGAGCTTGGGGAACTTCTTGCGCGTCTCGCGGACGGCCGCGATCACGCCGGCGGAGTGGCCGTGCGCGGTGTCGACGCAGATCACGTCGCAGCCGGCGGCCATCAGCGCCTCGATGCGCGCGTCGCGATCCGGGCCGACGCCGACCGCGGCGCCGACGCGAAGGCGGCCGAGATCATCGACCACCGCGGTCGGGTTCTCTTCGGCCTGCTCGATATCGCGGATCGTGATGAGGCCGGTGAGCTTGCCGGCGGCATCGACGACGAGCAGCTTCTCGATGCGGTGCTTGTGCAGCAGGTCCTTCGCCTCTTCGAGCGAGACGCCTGCCTTCACCATCACCGGGTTCTTCGTCATCACCTCGCCGACCTGCAGCGTGAGCCGCTTCTCGAAGCGGACGTCGCGGTTGGTCAGGATGCCGACCGGGCGCTTGTCGCCATCGACGACGGGCAGGCCGGAGATCCGGTGATGGCGCATGATCGCGAGCGCTTCTTCGAGCGTGCGCGAGGGAGCGATCGTCAGCGGGTCGACGACGATGCCCGACTGCGCCTTCTTCACGCGATTCACCTCGCGCGCTTGCTCCTCGATCGTCAGGTTCTTGTGGATGAAGCCGATGCCGCCCTCGCGCGCCATCCGGATCGCGGTGTGAGCTTCGGTGACGGTGTCCATCGCCGAGCTGACGAGCGGCATGCGCAGCCGGATCGCCGGCGTCAGGTGCGTGGTGACATCCACGTCACGCGGGATCACCTCGCTGAACGCCGGGACCAGCAGCACGTCGTCGAAGGTGAGCGCTTCGCGAAGTTGGTCCTCGAGTGCCATGGCGCACCTTAGTAAAGCGGTCTGACGCCGGCAACCCCCGCCATGGGACAGGACCCCCAGGTGCGGGGCGTTCACCCCCGGATCTGCGTTGCACAGATCGCCACAAATTCATCAGTTACGCTGGCATGGACGTTGATCTCTTACGCGCGGGGTATCGCCATGCGCAAAGCTCTTCCACTTGTCATCGCCGTGGCTTGCGCAGGAAAAGCGCCGCCGAATCCCGGGGGCAGCGCCGATGCGCCCGCCGCCGACGCGCCGTCGTCCGCGTCCACCGCGCCGCTCAGCGGCAAGGTCATGGACTTCTTCGGCGGCCAGGCGGTCGACGGCGTGATGCTGGCGACCGACGGCGTCGATCCACCGCTGATGACGAACAGCGGCTCGGACGGCAGCTACGCGTTCGACATGCCGATCGGCAGCAAGCTGTTCTTGCTCGCGAGCAAGACGAGCTACCGGATCACGCGCAGCGCGGCGGTCACGATCGCCGACATGCCGGTCACGCAGGACGTGTACGCGATGACCGAGCAGGACGTGAAGACCCAGTACCGGACGGTGCTCGGGCGTGATCCGACGCCCGGCACCGCGTTCCTTCTAGTCGAGCTCGTTCGTCACAACGGTACGCCGCTCACGGGCATCCCGCTGACCGGCATCCAGCTGCTCGATGCGGCAAACCAGCCCGTCACCGCGGGCGGCACGTACTTCTTCAACGCGCAGGGAGGCCTCGACACCACGCAGACGACCTCCGTGATCGGCCCGAACAACCATGCGCGCGCCGCGATCCTCGATGTCCCGCCCGGCAACTACACGCTCGCCGTCACCTACACGACGGGCATGGGCGGCAACCAGCAGGACAACACGACGGTGTCAGTGACCGCCGACGGCGCGACGATCGCGCCGAGCAGCTATGGCAACGGCACCGGTTCGGGCTCTGGCTCCGGCAGCGGCTCGGGTTCGGGCAGCGGCTCGGGCGGCGGCTCCGCGTCGTTCGCGACCGACATCTATCCGCGCCTGCAGCGCGCGGGCGCGGGCGGCCTCGGCTGCGCGAACTGCCACACCGCGGGCGGCACCGCGGCCGTGCTGCCGTACGACGACGCACCCGCGACCGTGCTCGCGAACATGAAGGCGATCACCGGCGTGATCGACACGACCACGCCCGCGAACTCGCTGTTCCTGACCAAGCCGCTCTACGAGCCGACGCCGCCGCAGAACCACCCGAACGCGACGTTCCTCGACATCAACGACCCCGACTACCAGCGGTTCCTCGCGTGGATCACCGCCGGAGCGAACCCCTGATGGACTTCGACACCGGCATCCTGTCGCTGATCGACGGCTACGTCTCCGAGGCGCTGAGCACGACGGGAACGAAGCGCGCGATCAGCGCACCGAAGCCGGCCGAGCCGTTCGAGGGCGACACGATTCCGGACGTGAAGCCGTACATCGCGCGCCTCGAGGCGCCCGAAGACTTCGACGAGATCCAGACCGGCGTCGTCGTTCAGCAGCGGCTGATCAGATAAACGACGAGCAGGATCGGCAGCGGCACGCCGAGCAGCCACGCCAGCGCATAGCCGGCCTTGCCAGACTGAGGGTTGCGAACGGTAAGAGCTGTATTCGTCATGCTCTGGGCTTTTGCAGCGCGCGTGCCTCGGGGAGTAACGTGCGCGCGTGCCACGCATCGTCATCTTTGGAGCGGGCGCGATCGGCTGCTGGATCGGCGGACGCCTCGCGGTCGGGGGCGCTGACGTCACGCTCGTCGGTCGGCCGCGCGTGCTCGGCGAGCTCGAACGAGGGCTGCAGGTCAGCGAGCTCGGCGGCGGGCAGTGGACGGTGCATCCAACGCTCGCCACCGAGGCGTGCGACGGCGATGTCATCCTCGTGTGCACGAAGTCGGCGCAGACTGCCGATGCGGCGCGCGCGCTCGCAGGAACCACCGGCACGATCGTCAGCATGCAGAACGGCGTGCGCAACGTGCCGGTGCTGCGCGACGCCCTGCCCGGCCGCACCGTGCTCGCGGGCATGGTGCCGTTCAACGTCGTGCGGCGAGGGCCCGGCAGCTATCACCGCGGCTCGGGAGGCACGCTCGCCGTCGAGAACCGCGATGCGGCCGCGCCGCTCACGGAGGCCTGCGTGCGCGCCGACCTGCCGCTCGAGCTGCGCGACGACATGCTCGCCGTGCAGTGGGCGAAGCTCGTGATGAACCTCAACAACGCGATCAACGCGCTGTCGGGCAAGCCGCTCGCGACCGAGCTCGCGCAGCGCGGGTATCGCCAGATCCTCGCCGAGGCGCAGCGCGAGGCGCTCGATCTGCTGCGCGCCGCGAACGTGAAGATCGCGCGCGTCACGCTCGTGCCGCCGCGCTGGATGCCGCGGCTGCTCGCGCTGCCCGATCCGCTGTTTCGCCGGCTCGCCGGGCGCGTCGTCGCGATCGATCCGTACGCGCGATCGTCGATGTGGGATGACCTCGAGGCGAAGCGGCCAACCGAGATCGACTACATCAACGGCGAGGTCGTCGCGCTCGCCGAGCGCCTCGGCACGCACGCGCCCGTCAATGCTGCGCTCGTACGCCTCGTGCGCGAGGCGGAAAGTGGCGGCAAGCGCGATTTTTCCTCGGACGAGCTGCGTCAGGCGCTCCAGAGCATCACGGCGAACGCGCCGCCGATCGCGCCGACGAGCAGCGCATCGAGGAACCGTCCGTAGCTCTGGAGGCGTGCGCGCAGCGGCGCGCGGCCGGTGTGCTCTCGCACGGGGAGCTCGGCGCGCTTCATCTGGCGCACGATCGCGTCGAAGCGGTCCCAGTCGCGCGCGGCGAGGAACCACCACGAGCCTCGCTTCGCTTCGAGCGCGACGCCGTCCTCGTACGCGTGCGCGGTCACGATGCGCGACGCCTGCTGCGTGAAGCTCAGCGCGTCCCAGCCCCAGCGCACGCCGTCGCGCGTGATCGCGAGCTGGGCGCGGCGGATCGCGAAGCCGAGCAGCGCGATCGCGAGGAACGCGACGGGCAGGATGACCTGCGTCGACGCGTGATAGCGGTACGGGTGGCGCGCGACCGCGGCCCACGTCAGCGCGCCGAAGCCGATGACGAGCACGAGCGCGATCGTCGAGAGGCGGCGACTCCTCGCCGGCGGCCTGAACTGTCCGAGCGGCGTGCCCTGCAGGCCGATGCCCGGCGGGATGTCGACGACGCTCATCGATCGCCTATCCGCCGGTCAGCCCCGGCGACTCGACGGCCATGCGCAGCCGCTCGACGAGCACGCTGCGCTCGTGCGCATCGGTGAGCCGCTTGCCGGCGCGCGTCACGTAGAACACGTCGGCGACCTTCTCGCCCTCGGTCGAGACCTTCGCGAGCGAGATGTCGAGGCCGAGGTCCGCGAGCGTCTGCGTGATCGCGTAGAGGACGCCGACGCGGTCGCGCGTGAACACCTCGACGATCGTCGCCTGCGTCGAGTCGTCGTGGAGCTTGATCTCCGTCGGCACGTCCGGCGTCACGCGCTTCGGAAGGCCGCTCCGGGGCCGGCGCTTCGCGATCAGCGACGCGACCGCACCGGGATCCGGCGAGGCGCCGAGCAGCTCGCGCAGATCGCCGAGCAGGCGCGTCCAGCGCGCGTCGTCGTCGGGGATCGCCTCGCCCTTGAGGTCGCGCACGTAGAACGTGTCGAGCACGAGGCGCTTGTCGAGGTCGACGTGACCGAGCACCGCTCCGAGGACGTCGACGCGCGCGGCCGTGAGCGCACCCGCGATCGCGGCGAGCACGCCTGGCGCATCCGGCGCGACGATCGCGAGCTCGCTGTGCCCCTTCAGCGGATAGCAGTGGACCTCGAGCGCGACCGGCGGCGCCTTCGCCTGTACGCCGTGCGCGAGCCGGACCTGCCGTGCGGCCTGGCGCGGCGAGAGCTGCGCGAACAGCCGCGGATCGATGCCGTCGACGGCGGCGCGCGCGACCTCCGGCTCCATCTCCTCGCCCTCGACCGCGATCTGCACCGCCTTCGCGCGCAGCTTCCTCTCGGCGTCGTCGGCCGCGCCGGGCGCGTTGCCGCGGACGTGCTCGCGCGTGCGCAGCAAGAGGTCGCGCAGCAGGCCGTCCTTCCACGCGTTGAGGTTGTCGGGCGCGGTCATCGCGGTGTCGCACAGCGTGACGAGATACAGCTGGACGAGGTGCTCGTCGTCGCCGATCTTCTCCGCGAACCGCGCGATCTCGTCCGGGTCGCTGAGGTCGCGGCGCTGCGAGATGTGCGACATCGTCAGGTGCTGGCGGACGAGGAACTCGGCGAGCTCGACCTCGGCCTCCGGCATGCCGAGGCGCTCGCCGACGGCGCGCGTGACGACCGCGCCCTTCTCCGCGTGGCCCTTGCCGAGCGGCTTGCCGACATCGTGCAGCAGCGTGCCGAGCAGCAGCGCAGCCGGCCGCTTGATGTCCTTCCACAGCTCCGTCGCCACCGGATGCTCCGCCGCGAGCTCGCCGCGCGCGATTCGCTTCTGCATCGCGACCGCATACAGCTGGTGCTGGTCGACCGTGTACACGTGATAGAGGTCGTGCTGCACGCGCGCGGTGCACGGCGCCCACTCGGGGATGATGGCCGACACGATGCCGAGCTGGTGCATGACCTCGAGCGCGCTCGGCTGCGCGCTGTCGCGGAGGTCGCACAGCGCCTCGAGCCACAGCCGGCCGGCGAGCGGGTCGCTGGCCAGCGCATGCGGATCGCGCGCGATGGCGTCCGCGATGAGCTCGCGCGTGTGGCCGTAGACCGAGATGCGATGATCGACGGCGACGCGAAACAGCCGCACCATCTCGCTCGGGCGATCCGCGAACAGGTGCGGATCCTTGATCGCGAGCTCGCCGTTGAACGTGATGAACGAGCTGTCGACCTGCGCGATGCGCGGCTTGCGACGCGCCGGCACGCGGGCGCTCTCGAGCAGCCGATCGGTCACCTGCACGACCTCGCGCGCGTGGAGGTAGTACTCGCGCATCAACGCCTCGACGGCGGGCGCGACCGCGCTGCGGATGTCGCCCTCGTGCGGCTTCGCGCCCGGGAACAGCCTGGGACCGAGCGCCTCCTGGATCTCGAACGTCAGCTGATCGAAGCGGCGCTTCGTCGTCAGCTGGACGAGCGCGCGCACGCGCAGCATGAAGTCGCGCGCGCCGGTGAGCACGTCGCCCTGGCGGCGCGTCAGGTGGCCGAGCGCGACGAGATCCGCGATCAGCTGCTCGGTCGTCTCGTTGTCCGCGTCGGGCCGCGGCGGATGCCACCGCACCTGCGCGGCCCACAGCGCCGTCGCGAGATCGCGCAGCGCGCCGATGCCCTGCTTGAGGTTCGGCTCGAGCAGGTAGAGCGACGCGCCGAACCGCTCGTGTCGGCCCTTCTGCTCGGCGGCGAGCATCGCGATGAAGTCGTTCGGGTTGCCGCCGGGCGCGAGGACGCCGAGCGTCGCGCGCACGAGCTCCGCGGTCAGCGCGCGGTCGCCGGCGATGTGGCGCGCGTCGAGCAGCGCGGTCGCCGTCGCGAGGTCGTCGCGCGCGAGCCGGGCCGTCGCCCTCGCCTCGCGGATCGCATGGCCGATCGCCAGCTTCTCGTCCCACAGCGGATAGAGCAGCCGGTCCGCGACCTGCTTCGCGGCCGCCTCGTCGCGGTCGTGCAGCACGATGAAGTCGATGTCGGAGAACGGCGCGAGCTCGCGGCGCGCCCAGCCGCCGGTCGCGACGAGCGCCAGCGGGGTCTTCACGCCCTCGCGCGCGGCCGCGAAGCGCTCGGCGAGCGCCGCATCGTAGAGGTCGCTGATCGCGCGACACACCACGCCGCCGCTGCCTGGCGCGGTCAGCTGTGCGGGCAGCGTCTGGAACGTGGCGTCGAGAGCAGCGCGGAGACCCACGGCGCTCCTTTGTACCTCAGGGCTGGGGCGGCGCCGAGGATCCGAGCGGGGTGATCGAGTTGCTCGGCGAATTGAAGTCGTTCTTGTTGTTGTCGGTGTCGGTCGCCGCTCCCGCACCGCCCGCGGGCTTGCGCTGGATGCTCTGGCCGTTGTTGAGGTTATTCGTCGTTGAGCTCTCGATGAACGGCGCTTGCTGGTTGCCCCAGCCGACCTTGTCGAGCACCTTCGCCTGCGCAGCCGCCGACAGGCTGACGTACATGCCGTCGTTGCCGCTCAGCTCGCCGGAATTCGCATCGTACGTCGCGTCGCGCGAGCCATACCAGCTCTCCTGGCTCGACTGCGTCGTGGCGATCAGGAAGAACCCGTGCGACGGGATCGCCGTGTTGCGGTACGTCAGCGCGAGGTCGGTATCGGTCGACATGCCGGTGCGCACGTGGACGTGCAGCGGCAGCGTCGAGAGGACGAGAGCGGTGGCGGTCGGGTTGTAGAGCTCGATGAACTCGTGCTGCGTCGAGAAGTTGCCCGACGCCTGCATGACCTCGCTGACGAGCACGCCCGCGTACGGCACGAGGTTCACCGAGCTCGACGAGTTCTGGCCGACCGCGTTCGTCACCTGGACCTCCCAGCCGAGCGTGCCGTTCGTCAGGATGCCCGGGCCGAACGTCGCCGTGATCTGCGTGCCGCTGTCGACGGTGCAGCTCGTCGGCTTCGTGTTGATCAGCGCGCCGTTGCCGTTCGTATCGTTCAGCTGCACGCCGTTGGGACAGTTGACGCCGGTGAAGTCGGTGCCCGTGATGACGACCGTCGCCGAGCCGGTGTTGTAGTAGCGCGTGCCGTTATCGGGCGCGGTCGACGTGATCTGCACGTTCGTCACGGTCGGTGGCTTGAGCGCGGTGCCGGTGAAGCTCGCGTTGTCGATGCCGAGCGGCTCGCTATCGGCCGCGCGCGTGACGCCCGAGACCGTGACCGTGTAGCTCTGGTTCGCCTGCGCCGAGGTGCGCAGCGTGACGGTGTTGCCCGAGAGCAGCGGCGTGCCCGACAAGGTCAGGCCCGGCACGGCGTAGTTCGCGACGGTCGTCGCCTGCGCGCTGTTCGGCGGCGCGGAGAACGTCACCGTCATCGAGCCGGAGCTCGTCGAGGCGGCGCCGGCGACGTCGAACGGCGTGCGGCCGGTGAACTGCGCGCTGCTCGCCGAGAGCGTGCTGCCGTCGCTCGCGCGCGTGACGTTCGCGACGTTGACCGTGTAGGTCTGCGCGGCCTGCGTCGAGGTGCTGATCGTCACCGTGTTGCCGGCGAGCACCGGCGTGCCCGACAGCGTCAGGCCGACGACGGAGTAGTTCGCGAGGGTGGTCGCCTGCGCCGTGTTCGGCGGCGCATCGTACGTGATGCTGATCGAGTGGCTCGTCACGCTCGCGGCACCGGTCACGTTGAACGCGACGTGCGTGAAGCTCGCCTGGTTGACCGCGAGCGGCGAGCCGGTGCTGCTCGTGACGCCGTTGACCGTCACCGTGTACGTCTGCGCGGCCTGCGTCGAGGTCGTGATCGTGACGGTATTGCCGCTCAGCGTCGGTGTGCCGGTCAGCGTGAGGCCCGGGACCGAGTAGTTGCCGATCACGACGGCTTGCGCCGCGTTCGGCGCCGCATCGTAGGTCACGCTCATCGTCGTCGTGTTGACGGAGCTCGCGCTCGACACGTTGAAGCCCGTGCGGCCGGTGAAGCTCGCCTGGTTCGTCGCCAGCGCCTCGCCGTCGCTCGCGCGCGCGACGCCGGTGACGGTCACCGTGTACGGCTGCACCGCCTGCGCGGTCGTCGTCAACGTCACGGTGTTGCCGCTCAGCACCGGCGACGACAGCGTCAGGCCCGGCACGCTGTAGTGCGTGACGTCGACGGCCGCGACCGGATCCGGCGCCGCATCGAACGTCACCGTCATCGATACGTTGCTCACCGAGGTCGCACTCTGCACGTCGAACGGCGGCCGGCCCTGGAAGCTCGCGCTCGCGATCGTCAGCGCCTCCGCGTCGCTGGCGCGCGTCACGCCGGTGACGATCACGGCGTATGTCTGATTCGCCTGCGGCGCCGTGGTCAGCGTGACCTGGCTGCCGGAAAGCACGGGCACTCCGGTGAGCTGGAGGCCGGGCACGCTGTAGTTGCCGGGCTGCGTCGCCTCGGCGGCGTTCGGCGGCGCATCGAACGTCACGACGAGCGTCGTGCTCGTCGCCGCCTGGGCGCCGGAGACATCGAAGGGCGCGCGCCCCGTGAAGCTCGCGGTCGCGGCCGTGAGCGGCTCCTGGTCGCTCGCACGCGTCACGTTCGCCACCGTGACCGTGTAGCTCGTGCTCGACTGCGGCGACGTCGAGATCGTCACGCTGTTGCCCGCGAGCTGCGGCGTGCCGCTGAGCGTGAGGCCGGGGATCGAGTAATTCGCGAGCGTCTGGGCCTGCGTCGGATCCGGCGCGGCGTCGAACGAGACGATGATGCGCGTGCTCGTCGCGGAGACCGCGCCGCTGAGATCGAAGGGCGCGCGGCCGAGGAACTGCGTCGAGCTCGTCGTCAGCGGCTCCTGATCGGAGGCGCGCGTCACGTTCGAGACGTTGACCGTGTAGGTCGCCGCGGTCTGCGGCGAGGTCGTCAGCGTCACCGTGTTGCCCGACAGGGTCGGCGTGCCGCCGATCGTCAGGCCCTGGATGTCGTAGTTCGCGGGATCGACGGCGAGCGTCGGATCGGGAGCCGCGTCGAACGTCACGCGCACGGTGTGGGTGTTCGTCGAGATCGCGCTCGCGACATCGAACGCGGCGATGCCTGTGAACCCGGCGCTCGCGATCGTCAGCGGCTCGCCGTCACTCGCGCGCGTCACGCCGGAGACGGTCACCGTGTACGCGGTCGCGGTCTGCGTCGACGTCGTCAGGATGACGTCGGAGCCGCTGAGCACCGGCACGCCCGACAGCGTCAGGCCGGGGATCGAGTAGCTCGCGAGGCTCGTCGCCTGCGCGGCGTTCGGCGCGGCGTCGAACGAGACCGTGACCTGGTTCGTGTGGAGCGCCACGGCGTGCGCGACGTCGAACGCGTTGCGGCCGCCGAACGTCGCCGATGCGTTCGTCAGCGCCTCGCCGTCGCTCGCGCGATGGACGCCGGAGACCGTCACCGTGTAGGCCTGCGCCGCCTGCTGCGCGGTCGTCAGCAGGACCGTGTTGCCGTTGACCTGGGGCGTGCCGGTGATCGACAGGCCGGGGATCGAGTAGCTCGCGAGCGCGGCCGCGCTCACCGGATCGGGCGGCGCGTCGAACGTGACGACGACCGTGTTCGCGCTCGTCGACACGGCGCTGGTCACGTCGAATGCGGCGCGGCCGCCGAACACGGCCGTCGCGGCGCCGAGCGGGATGTGGTCGCCCGCGCGCGTGACGTTCGTGACCGTGACGGTGTACGGTGTCGCTTCCTGCGACGAGGTCGTGAGCGTGACCGTACTGCCCGACAACGTCGGCGTTCCCGAGAGCGCCAGGCCGGAGATCATGTAGTTCGCGAGCGTCGTCGCGGCCGCGGGCTCGGGCGCGCCGTCGAACGTCACCTCGACGGAGGTGTTGCTCGTCGAGCGCGCGCTCGCGACATTGAACGAGGCCTGGCACAGCTGGCTGCTGTTGCAGGCGTAGCCGACGGCGCACTGATCGTTCGACGTGCAGCCCTGCGCGACGCAGCCGAGCTCGGTGCACGCGTACGCGTAGTCCGCGCCGCAATCGGCCGCCGTCGAGCACGTGCGCGGCGCGCAGGCGCCATCGATGCACGCGAGGTCAGGACGGTTGCAGTCCTGATCGATCGTACACACGCGGTCGCCGAAGTTCTCCTGATCGAACTTGCACGCCGTGAACAGGACGAGCAGTGCGAGGACGAGGGACTTCACCAGTGCACCGCCAGGCCAATGGAGCTAGGCGTGACCGCGACTTGCGCGCGCGGTCGCTCGACGTTTCCGGGATCGATCGCGAAGATGATCGCGGCGACCGCGACGACCGCGCCTCCGCCGATCAGGAACGACGTCGCGAGCGTCGCGTCGCGCTGGCCGTCATCGCGCTCGGTACGACACGTCGCGAGCTGCGCGGCCGACAGGATCTGCGTCGCGTCGCCGCACTTCTGCGCGTCGAACTTTTGCTGCTCGTCGCGCTCGGCGACCGCGAAGTAGCCGCCCGCGCCCAGGCCCGCCGCACCGAGCACCGCCGTCGCCACCATCCACTTGCGCGACGGATGGCGGTCGTACGTCTCCTGCTCGTGCTTGATGCGCAGCGCCTCGGCCTGGCGCTGCTCCTCGGCGGCGCGTGCCTCCGCCTCCTTGGCCTTGCGCGCGTCCTCGGCCTTCTTCTTGTCGGCTTCGATGCGCCTCGCCTCGAGGTCGGCGTCGAGCTTCGCCTGCGCGGCGGCGCGCGCCTGCTCCTCGGCCTGGCGGTCCTTCGCTTCCTTGATCAGCGACTCGACGACGTCCTTGTTCGCCGCATCGGGCACGCCGACGAGGTAGTTCTGGTACATCGCGATCGCATCGGTGAAGTGCCCGAGCTTGCGGTGGCACTGCGCGATGTTGAACAGGAACGCCGGCAGCGGCTTGAGCCGGTACGCCAGCGAGTAGCTCGCCATCGCCCGGTCGAACTCGCCGAGGCTGTAGTGCTGGTTGCCCTCGGCGAACAGCGCCTTCGCCTTCGCGATCGTCGCCGCCTCGGCGACCTTGGCGACGGCGCCCGGGAGCTCCTTGACCTTGACGTCCTTCGTACCGAGCTCGAGCTGGGCCTCGACGTCGATCACGGCGAGCCGGACCGCGCCGCCCTTGAGCACGCTCGCCGCGATCACGCGCCGCGCGCCGGCATCCTCGCCCGTCTTCGCGAGACATGCCGTGTCGAGAAAGCACGTCGGCTCGACGGCCTTGGGCGACAGCGACGCGAGCGCCTTCGCGGCCGCCTTGAGCTGCGCGGCGGAGCCACCCGTCGCGACGGGTCCGAGCACGACATCGTTGCCAGCAAGCGCGGGCGACGCCAGCGCGCAGACGGAGAGCAGCAGGAGCAGGGCTCGCATCGGGTACCTCATGGTGCGAACGGATCCATCACGCCCTCGCGCTGGACCTTGGCCTTCGGCTTGTCCGGCGCAGTGACCTTCTTGTGATCGACGGCGACCGTCGGTTTCTGCGGCTCGCGCACGAGCGTCACGTCGATCTCCATCGACGCGGCGATCGGCACCTGGACCTGCTTGTCCTCGTAGCCAGTGCGCTCGAACCGGATCTCGATCGGCGTGTCGGAGCGCGGCAGCTCGACGGTGAACGGCGTCGTGCCGAGCGGCACGGTCTCGCCGAGGCGATAGGCCCTCGCGCCCGGCGGCGTGGACACGACATCGATCGACACGACCGCGGGCGTGCCCGACTCGGCCGGCGGCGGCGGCGACGGCGGCGGTGCGGGCTTCGCCTCGGCCACGACGGGTGCCGCGACGGGCGGCCGCGAGGACGCCTTGTCCACCGGGCGATGCGTCGCGACGTAGAACGCGCCGGCGCTCGCCGCCGCGACGATCACGATGCCGGCCGCGACCTTGCCGGCGACTCCGCGGCTCGTGCGCGAGCTCGGATCGATCGCGCGCAGCACCTTCGCGACGCTCGCCGCATCGGGATAGCGATCCTCCGGATCCTTCGCGAGGCAGCGCAGGATGCACGCCTCGAGCGCGGGCGGGCAGCGCGGCGCGACGTTGCCGGGACGCGGCGGGGTCTCCTCGGCGTGGCGCACGAGGTACTCGGCATCGGTCTCCGACGGGAACGGATGCCGCCCGGTGATCATCTCGAACAGCAGCACGCCGAGCGCGTAGACGTCGGCGCGGCCATCCACCGCCTTGCCCGCCGCCTGCTCCGGCGCCATGTACGCGGCGGTGCCGAGCGCCCCGCCCTCCTGGCCGATCTGCGCGACGCCGAAGTCGATCAGCTTCACCTGGTCGCCCTTCATGACGATCAGGTTCTCGGGCTTGAGATCGCGGTGGACGATGCCGAGCGCGTGCACGGCCGCGAGCGCGTCGGCGATCTGCGCGCCGATCGACAGCACGCTCGCTGTCGGGATCTCGCCCTGCGCGAGCCGCCGCTTGAGATCGGGACCGCGCAGCAGCTCGAGCACGCAGTACGCGCCATCGACCACGTCCTCGACGAGATCGATCGACTCGACGATGTTCGGGTGATGCAGGCGGTTGATCGTGTTCGCTTCCTGGAAGAAGCGCGCGACCGCCTCCTTCTTCGACGCGAGCTCGCGCCGCAGGACCTTGATCGCGACGTGGCGGTTGAGCGCCGTGTGCCGCGCGACGTAGATGTTGCCCATCCCACCCTCGCCCAGCAGGCACACGAGGCGATACGCGCCGAGGTCCCGGCCGAGCACCGGCGGCATCTCGCCGGGCGCGGGCACGAGCTGCGCATCATCGAGCGGGCACGTGACCTCGCTGTCGATGTAGCGGCGCTGGCAGGAAGGGCAGCTCTTCATTTGAACGGGTCGATCGTGCCTTCGCGGTTGAGCGGCCCGGCGGGCTTCGCCGGCGATGGAGCGGCGGGCGCCTTCGGGCGCGGACGAGCGACCGGCGTGCCGGCCTTCGGCTTGTCGAAGGTGATCGTCGGCAGCGGGCGATCGGGGACGATCGTCTGCGTGACCTCGACGCCGTCGGCGAACCGCGCGACGAGCGCGATCGGCGTCGACGACACGGGGATCGATGCGGTCACCGGCGATTGACCGAGCGGCTCGTCGCCGAGGTACATGTCGGCGCCGGCGGGCTTGCTCATCAGCGTCACGTCGATCTTCGCGGCTGCCGGCGCGGCGGGCGGCTCGGGCTCGGCAGGCACGACGGCCGCGACGACCGGCGCGGGCGGCGGAGGCGCGGCGACGGCTGGCTTTTCGGCCTCGCGCGGCAGCATGTGCAGCACGAGCGCGGCCGCCGCCATCGCGAACGCCGGCAGCATCTGCAGCGCGCGGCTCGTCCGCTTCTTCGGCTTCGGCGGCGCGGCGGCCGCGGCGCGCGTGACGCTGACGACCTCGACGGCGCGGTCGGCGCCGAGCGCCGCGATGACTTCGTCGGCCGTCTTGAAGCGATTCGCCGGATCCTTCTCCAGGCACTTCAACACGACGCTCTCGAGCACGGCCGGCAGCTGCTCGCCGCGCCGCTGCGACGGCGGCACGACCGGATCGCTGATGTGACCGCGCAGGATCGCGGCCGTCGTCGTCGCCGTGAACGCGGGCGCGCCGGCGAGACACTCGTAGAGCATCATGCCGAGCGAGTAGAGGTCCGCCTGCGAGCCGGGCTTGCCGCTCGTCAGGATCTGCTCGGGCGCCATGTACTCCGGCGTGCCCATCGTCATGCCGTCGCGCGTGAGGCCCTGTTTCTCGTCGAGGAACTTCGCGATACCGAAGTCGAGGAGCTTCACCCGCTCCTCGCCGTCCTTCTGGATCAGGAAGATGTTGTCGGGCTTGAGATCGCGATGGACGATGCCGGCGCGATGGATCGCGGCGAGCGCGCTCGCGACCTGCTCGCCGATCTTCGTCACCCGAGCGGGTGACAACAGACCATCGCGACTGATCACAGTGCGGAGATCCTCTCCGACGAGGAGCTCCATGATCAAGTAGTGCTCGCCCGTCTCTGCCGTGACGAAGTCCTCGACGTCCAAGATGTTCGGATGCTTGATCTCGTTGACGGCGCGCGCCTCGTTGAAGAAGCGCGCGATCGTCTCCGCGCTCGCGACATCGGGATGCAGGACCTTGAGCGCCATCTTGCGGCCGAGGCGCACGTGCTCGCCTTCGTACACGGAGCCGACGCCGCCCTCACCGAGCTTGCGAATGAGCCGGTAGTTGCCGAGCACGTGGCCAAGGCGAAGCCGCTCGCCCTGGTCGGCCTCGATCACGAGCATCGAGCCGTCTTCCGGACATGTACGCAGCTCCTCCCTGTAGATGCTCCCGCAGACTACACAGAGCTTTCGATTTTCCACGTGTGTTCCGTTACTGTTTCAAGAACGGGTCCTGCCGTAACGCAGCGGATTGCAACGACTGTCCCATCACCGCACAGGGTGAGAATCCCCAATTGGGGAATCCTACGCACCGCGCTTGGCGAGCCGGTAGCGGAGCTGGTCGCGGCTGACGCCGAGCATGCGTGCGGCACGGGACACATTGCCCTCGCACATCGCGAGCGTGCGATCGATCAGCGCGTCCTCGACGGCCTGCAGGGCGAGGCCTTCCTGCGGCACGTCGACGTCGATGATGCCGTTCTCCGAGCCGAGCCGAGGCATGCGCTGCGAGTCGCTCGGCGGAGCGACCGGCGTCGGCGGCACGGTCGCCTTCTTCGCGCGGCCGCGCAGGTGGAAGTGGCGCGCCTCGATCACGTGCTCGTCCTCGAGCAGCAGGATCTGCTCGAGCGCGTTGCGCAGCTCGCGCACGTTGCCGGGCCAGTGATAGCTCTCGACGAGCGCCTTGACGTCGGGCGCGAACGGCCGAGGCGGCAGGCCGTAGTCGCGGCAGATCTCGTCGCGCACGTGCTCGGCGAGGCGCATGCGATCGTCGCCGCGCTCGCGCAGCGGCGGCATCTTCAGCACGATGACCTCGAGGCGGTGCAGCAGATCCTCGCGGAACGCGCCGCGCTCGACGGCCGCGCGCAGATCCATGTTCGTCGCGACGACGGTCTGGACGTCCGCGTGGCGCTCGACCGACGAGCCGACGCGCCGGAACGTGCGCGACTCGAGCACGGTGAGCAGCTTCGCCTGCATCGGCAGCGAGAGGCAGCCGATCTCGTCGAGGAACAGCGTGCCGCCCTCCGCCGTCTCGACGTAGCCGATATGCGACGCGACCGAACCGGTGTACGCGCCGCGCTCGGCGCCGAACACCTCGGCTTCCATCAGGCTCTCCGGAATCGACGCGCAGTTCACCTCGACGAACGGCCCGTCGCGACGCTGGCTGTTGTAGTGGAGCGCGCGCGCCATCACGCCCTTGCCGGTGCCGGTCTCGCCGAGGATCAGCACGGTCGGACCCGCGCGGCGCGTGGTCTTCTGACCGAGACGGATCACGGTGCCGAAGACCTTCCGCATCTCCGGGCACTGCCCGACGAGACCGGAGATCGCGGCGCCCTTCGCCTGCCGTGACTTGAGGTACTCGAGCTCCGTCGCGAGGCGGCGGCTCGAGAGGGCGCGACTGAGGCGCAGCTCGAGATCGGCGAGGTCGAGCGGCTTGCGCACGAAGTCGCTCGCGCCCTGCTTCATCGCATCGACCGCTTCTTCGATCGTGCCGCGCGCCGACGTCATCACGACCATCGTCGTCGGATCCTCGAGGCGCACCTGGATCAGCACGTCCTCGCCGGAGCCATCGGGGAGATCCGTATCGACGAGCACGACATCGGCGCGGTCGGCGCGGAACTGCTTGAGCCCCTCGGCCATCGAGCGCGCCCAGCGCACCTCGTGACCGCGCTGCGCGAGTGCCTTGACGACGCCGTCGGCAGACGCGTCGTCGTCGATCAACAGCAGGTGCGCCATCCCCAACGGGCAGTATACCATCCGACGGTGCCTGGCCCGCGTCGTAGCGAGGACGAGCCCGTCGTCTCGGGCGAAAGTGCCGCAGCGCGCAGCGAGGATCGCCGCGTCGAGTCAGGCCGGATCATCGTCACACCGATGGCGCGCGCGGGCACGTCGAATCCCGTGCCCGGGCTGCCCGTTCGTGCCCCGCTGCCGACGGCCCCCGAGCGCCGCACCGGCGCGTGGCTCGTCGTGCTCGTCTACATGCTGTCGGCGGCCGCGCTCGGCTACGCGCTCTGGGAACGCTTCCTACGGGGAAGTGTCTAGGCGAAGCGCCGAGAGATCGAGCCAGCCGTCCCAGACCTTCACGCCCTGCACGCGGCGATGGACGAGCCCCTGCGGCGCATCGGCGACGATGCCCGCGATCGGCCACGTCTCGGCGAGCGCGGCGACGAGCTCGCTGGACAGCTTGCTGCGCTCCGCCGGATCCCACGCCGCCGCCATCTCCTCGAGCGCGCGATCGATCCGCGGATCCTTGCCGCCGAGGATCGGCGCGAGATCGCCGTCGACCATGCCGCCCCACGCGACCTCGATCAGGTCGTAGTTGCCCTCGTCGAGCCGTTTCTGCACCCACGACTCGCCGCCCGTCTTCACCTCGATCACGACGCCGGCGCGCCGCGCCGCCTCGATGATGTAGTCGCGGTCCGTCTTCACCGGCGGGCCGCTCGCATCCTTCGCCGGCGGCTTCTCGGTGCCGACCATGACGAGGCGCAGCTGCTTGCCGCCCTTGTCGCGGATACCGTCCTTGTCGCTGTCGATCCAGCCGGCGGCGTCGAGCAGCTTGCCGGCGGCGGCCGGATCGAACTCGGGCACGGTCGCCTCGGGCCCGTCGACGGGGCCGCCCGGCCACACCGGCCACAGCGCCGGGCGCGCGAGGCCGTCGTAGACGCGCTTCGCGATCGCGCGGCGATCGATCAAGAGGCCGACCGCGTGGCGCACGCGATCGTCGTCGAGCGGCGCGTGCGTCGCGTTGAACTGGAGGTAGCGCAGGCGCGGCGGCGCGAGCTGCAGCGGCTTGAACGACGCGGTGACGCCGGGCGCCGTCGCCTGCTCGGGCCAATGCGCGGGGATCAGCGCCGGCACGAGGTCGATCTCGCCGCGCTTGGCCGCGGTCAGCGCGACCGCCGCATCGGGCTGGTAGACGAACTCGAGGTCGCTGATCGCGGGCGGGCCGCCCCAGTACTTGTCGTTCTTCGTCAGGTGGACGACGCCGCCTTTGTTGCTGACGTACTTCCACGGCCCGGTGCCGACGAGCGCGCCGCCCGCGAGCAGCGAGCCGTCGTAGACGTGCATCGGCAGGATCGGGATCTCGGCGAGCGCGCGCAGCACGGTGCCGCTCGGGCGCTTCAGGCGCAGCCGGATCTCGTGCGAGGTGATCAGCTCGATCGCCTCGACGTCGTCGAGCAGCGGCCGCAGGTGATCGACGCCCTTGCCGGGCGTGCGCACGCTGTCGAGCGTGAACTGCACGTCGCTCGTCGTCAGCGGGCGGCCGTCGTGGAACGTCACGCCCGGCTCCAGCTCGATGCGGATCTCTTGCCCACCAGGCATGACACGCCAGCTGCGCGCGAGTCTCGGTGCGTAGTGGCCGGGACCGCCGGGCGCATCGGGCGGCGCGTAGCGCAGCAGCGGTTCGAATATCGTTCCGAGCGTGATGCGGCGGGCCCACACGCTGGGCGCGAGGATCGGCGTGAGCCGGCCCGGCTCTGCATCCATGTGAATGCGCAGGGTATGACCGCGCGCGGCATGAACGTCGGCCTCGGTCGGCTCCGCGGACAGGACCGGTGAGGGCGGCGCGTTCTGGGCCTCGGTCGTCGGGTCCGGTGCATGCCGCCACGGCTTCACGCGGGCCGGCGAGTCGCACGCGATCAGCGCGATCGCAATGACGACGCCGACTTGAGGGGCCCTTTGCACCATGTTAAGACCGCACCATGTCGCATTTCGCCGGGGTTCGCACGGTTGCGTCTGCATGCCTGATCGCGTCGCTCGTCGCGAGCGCGGCATGCGACAAGGACAAGCTCAAAGGCCCCGAGGCCGAAGTGAAGAAGAGCGACATCAAAGTCGATCTTCCCGCGGTGCCCGACTTCGCGCTGCCGCCGGCGCCCGCCGACGGCGGACACACGATCAAGGAGCTGCGGGTCAAGGGCAAGAAGCTCCTCGACACCGACCTGACCGTGCACGGCTTCATCACGTGGGCTTACGACTGTCCGACGGCGGTGCGCAAGCCCGAAGAGACCGACAAGGACGTGCAGAAGCGGATCGACGAGGATCCGACGCTGTGCGAGCGCCCGAAGTTCTACATCGGCGACGACAAGTCGACGCCCGTCGAGAAGAGCCTGTGGATCGTCGACGTGCCGCGTCCGTACAACAAGCTCGAGATGGAGCGCATGAAGAAGCCGGAGCGCAACCTGCCCGACCGTTGCGAGCCCGGCGAGAAGGATCCGAAGAAGAACATCTGCGGGCCCTACGCGGTCGGCGATGAGGTCGAGATCACCGGCACGTTCAAGACGTCGTCGCCGCACAGCGAGCGCAACTCCGACGGCCTCCTCGTCTACAAGAAGATGAAGAACATCACCCAGAACTGGGAGACGCCGGATATCGCGCCGCCGCCGGGCGCTGATGGCGCCGCGCCGGGTGGCGCACTGCCGCCCGCGACGAAGCCGTCGCCGAACGATCTCGTCAAGCCGAAGCACGGCTGAGTCTCTGCGGGCTCGGCGGCGAGCGCTCAGAAGAGCCAGCCGACCTCGAGCCCGACCGTGAAGCCGCCGCGCGTCCAGTCGGGCATGCGAGTGGCGAAGTCGCGATGGACCTCGAGGCCCGCGCACGGCGTGACGATCAGCTCGCGCCACGGCTGGAACCGATAGCCGACCTCGCCGCCGACGCCGAGCGTGAGCGCGCTCGATAGCCAGCGATGGTCGACGTCATCGTGCGTGAAGTCGCCGTCGGCGTACGCGCTGCCACCGACGTACCAGCCGGTCATCGTCGAGCGGCGCCAGAAGATGCGCGCGGTCGCGGACACGCCGGTGCGAATGCCGGTGTAGTCGCCCATCGCCGACTCGCGGAGCTCCGCGCCGAGGCCGAGCGCGAGGTGATGCTCGGGGAGAAACTGTTCGGCCAGCACGCGAGCGCCGCGCGCGCCGTCGGTCGACGGGATCGAGAGCGACAGCGCGTGATAGAGGAGGATCGCGGGCGTGCTCATGGCGGCGGTCCGATCGTGTGATCGAGGAAGTCGATGATCGCGGCCTGCGCCTCGGGCGTGTCGATCGAGGTCAGCGGCAGCTCCCACTGCCCGTCCGCGCCGTTCCAGATGTGACCGCCGCCGGGAATCTCGAACAGCCGCGCCTCCGTGCCGACGCCCTGCAGCGCGCGTTGCATGTGGTGCGCGTGATCGATGTTGACGAACCAGTCGTTATCGCCGGCGACGAGCAGGAACGGCGGATCGCCCGGCGCGACGTGCTTGATCGGCGAGGCCTCCGCGTAGACCGCGGGCACCTCGTCCTTCGTGCCGCCGAGGAAGTCGGTGACCGCGCTCGCCTCGGTCAAGAGCGTCATGTCCTGCGGACCGGCACCGGAGACGACCGCGTTCAGCGGCGCGGCCGGCCCCGCGGCGCAGTCGGGCGCGACGCCGGGATCCGCGGCCGCCGTACCGAGCATCGAGACGAGGTGACCGCCCGCCGAGTAGCCGAGCCCCGCGATCCGCGTCGGATCGACGCCGAGCTCCTCCGCGTGCCCGCGCAGCCACGCGAGCGCGCAGAAGCAGTCCTGCACCGCGCCGGGGAACTGGCCACCGTGCGGCGTCAGCCGGTACTCGATGTTCACCGTGACGTAGCCGGCCTCGGCGAGCCGCTCTGCGTGAGGCGCCATGCTCGACCGGTAGATGCCCTCGGTCCAGCCACCGCCGTGGATCACCAGGACGGCAGGACGCGGCACGCCGGCCGGCGGCGGCGAGTACACGTCTAGGACATCGACGGAATGGCGTTCGTCGTACGAGATGTTGGATTGCTCGACGACACTGGTGCAGCCGGTGAGAACGGCCAGCCACACCAGCGTGGGGATTCGCAGCACGGCCCCCAGAGGAGCAACCGCCATGCCTAGCGAACCGCCGCCTCGAGCGCGCGACAGGTCGGCGGCTCGAACACGACCGGCTGCGTGTCCATGCGGCCGGCGCAGTGCGCGCCGAGCTCGAGCGTGTGCGTCGAGGGTGCGCCGACCGGCGGCGCGAGCGTGACGGTGACCGTGTGCTGCGCCGGAGCGGGCGCCTGCGCGCCAACTGCATCGCGTGCCTGCACCGCCGCCACGTCGCGCGCCTGGACGTGCGCGAGCGCGGAGGCGAGCGCCTCGAGCTGCGGGGCCGCGAGCGGCCCTTTCGGCGCCCACTCGCCGAGCACGGCGCCGCGCCGATACGTGACCGCGGGACTGGATCCGGCCGCGATCGCGATCGCCGTGACGGCGCTCGGATCCTCGCTCCAGCGTGTCGGGTCGGCCCACGCGCTCGCCGGCTCCTGCAGCGCGAGCCAGTCGTCGTGCGCGATCTGGAGCACGGTGCCGTCGAGCGCGCGGCGCACGGCGTCCGCGGGGAGCACGTCGAGCGCGGCGCCGTCGATCGTGAGCGTGCGCAGCGGTCTCGCGTCGCGGTCGACGATCGTGCCCGGCGTGACCAGCGCGTGCACGAGCGCCGCGGCGGAGGCATCGCGCGCATCGACGGTGCCGTCGGGCAGCACGATCGTCTTGGGCGCGCCGATCACGGGATGCAGATCGGCGTGCACCGCCTCCGCGGCGCTGACGACGTGGTTCCAGTCGACGCGGCCGATGCACTGCTGGCCGTACGGGCCGATCGTCGCGATGTCGTCCAGGCACGGTCCACCGACGAGCGTCGTCTGGCCGTCGAGGATGACGCTGCTCGGACCGGCGCTCGGTCGCGCGACCTCGCCGGTCCCGACCTCGGCAAGCGCGCGCTCGAGCTCGCGCACGGCGGCAGTATCGGCGAGCTGTTTGCCGCCGAGGCGACGCGGATGGCCCACGAGCTCGAGCTCCGGGTCATGCATGACGAGCCGGTCCGCGCGCGCGGCGCCCGCGAACGGATGCCGCACGTACAGCGCGAGCGGGTCGGGCACCAGCGCGCGCGCGACCCACGTATCGACGAGCAGCGGCGTGCCGTCGACGACGATCCACGTCTGCTCGGCGCCGGGCAGCGCGTCGGCGATGCCGATGTGCGTCTTGCCGACCTCCAGCGTCGCGTGGATCGCGCCCGGCGTGCCGCCGCGCCGGTGCCAGGTCGCGGCCTCGAGCGTGCGCAGCACGTCGTTGACGGCGTCGGTGTCGAGCACGACGTCGCCGGCCTTCCATATGGCGTCCGAGCCGGTGGCGCCCGAGCCGGTGGCGCCCG